>CAVRLA010000001.1:0-331499 GCA_963722055.1 uncultured Actinomycetes bacterium
TGATAGGCGTGCTGCTGACCAACCATGTCCTGTCCGGCGCGCTGATCGGCGCCCTGGCCCGTCACCCGGTGCCGGCCTTCCCGGCCGGCGTGGCCTCGCATTTCGTGCTCGACGCGGTACCGCACTGGGGCAACTGGGGCAGCATCCGCCGGTTCCTCCAGGTGGCGGTGCCCGACGGGCTGATCAGCCTGGCCGCGATGGGGACCATCGCGGCGCTGGCCCCGGCCGAACGCCGGCCTGCCGTGCTGGCGGGCATGATCGGAGCCGCGCTGCCCGATATCGACAAGCCCGCCAAGCTGTGGTTTGGCAGGTCGCCGTGGCCGCGGGCGGTGGATCAGTTTCACCGGCGGATCCAGCCGGAGGCGTCCGGCCGCGCGCACATCGAGCTGCTGGCCGCCGCCGCGTTCGGCGCCGCCGCCCTCGCCGCGCTGCGCCAGCCGCCGGATCAGGCCGCGCGCCGGGCACCGCGCCTGCTCTAGGCCGGCAGCGGGTAGCGCAGGCCGATCAGGGCGGCCAGGTCGCCCAGGGTGATCTCGAACATGGGCGCCGGATCGGACAGCGCGAACCGCATGTGGCCGAACACCTCCATGGCCACCGCCCCGTACAGCACCGTCCAGCAGCGCAGGAAGGTGAGCACCGCGCCGACCGGTATGTCGCTGCCCAGCAGGTCGCGATAGCGGCCGAGCTGGTCGCGCAGGCCGGGGTCGATGTCCGCGGCGCCCGGCACCGGGAACGGCACCCTGGTCCACAGCTCGAGGAAGAGCGTGAAGAACGTGCCGGCGAAGGCCAGCGCGCATTCGTCGGCGATGTCGTACCGTCCGTCGTCCAGGCCCGGCAGCGGGACGCCGAACAGCAGGCCGAACTCGGCCTGATGGCTCAGCGACCAGCGGCGGAACTCGCGGCAGGCCGCGACCATCTTGACCGTGAGCTTCGCCGTCACCTGGTCCGCCGCGCCCGCGGGCACGGCGTCGGCCTCGATGGCCTGGCGGATACCCTCGCCCAGCTCGGTGAAGATGTCGGCGCAGACGTGCCGGAGCAGCTCCTCGTGGCTGTCGAAGTACCGGTACAGCCCCGGCGCGGTCATCCCCATCTCGCGGGCGATGGCCCGCAGCGTGACCGCCTCCGGGCCGCTCTGCACGAGCAGTCGGCGCGCGGTCTGGATGATCTCCTCCGAGGTCGCCGCGCGCAGCCGATCGCGACGGGACGGCGGGTGCCCGGCACCCGGCGTCGTCCCGGCCTCTGCCGTCTGTGTCACAGCTGCCTCCCTGGCCCGGTCTAACCGTCAGGTACCCTCGCCGGCCCGGACCGTAACGATAAACGGTGGGTCGATGCTAACCCAATTGACAGTGCTAAACCCACTTGACGGGAGTGAACGTCGTATGCAAAGTTAGCGTCGTAATCAGCTTACATCGTTTACTTGAGTTATCAAGTGACGTGCATAGCTCGGGAGGCAGCTATGTTCGAAGCATGGGGACGGGCCCTGTTCCGTCGGCGCCGGCTCACGCTGGCCATCACGCTGCTGTTCGTGGCCTTCGCCGGGCTATGGGGGACCGGCGTGTTCGGCAAGCTGTCGTCCGGCGACAACTTCACCCCGCCGGCCAGCCAAAGCCAGCACGAGGCCAACGTGGCCGATCAAGTCTTCGGTCGGAACGACGCCGATGTCGTGGTGCTGTACCACAGCGCCACCATGACCGTCGCCGACCCGGCCTACCGGCAAGCGGTCACGACGGCGCTGAGCAGCCTGCCGCGCGCCGACGTGGCCACGGTGACGACGTACTGGTCTAGCGGATCGCCCCGCCTGGTCAGCACCGACCGGCACTCCACCTACGCGGTGCTCCAGCTCACCGGGGCCGATGACGCCGCGCGGCACACGACCTACGACGCGATCAAGAACGACCTGATCCCGCCCAGCCTGGCCACCGACGGGGTGACGGCCAAGGTTGGCGGGAACGTGGCTCTGGAGGTCGCGGTCAACAACGAGGTCACCTCCGACATCGCCAAGGCCGAGGGCTTCTCGATGCCGGTCCTGCTGATCCTGCTGCTGGTGATCTTCGGCAGCCTGGCCGCGGCGTCCCTCCCGGTGGCGATCGGCGGCCTGGCCATCCTCGGCTCGTTCACCGTGCTGCGGCTGCTCACCACGGTCACCACGGTGTCCCTCTACGCGGTGAACATCACCACCATCCTCGGTCTGGGCCTCGGCATCGACTACGGGCTGTTCATGGTCACCCGGTTCCGGGAGGAACTGCACCGCCAGCCGACGGTAGAACAGGCCGTGGCGCGGACCGTCGCGACCGCGGGCCGGACGGTGGCCATATCCGGGGTCACGGTCGCGGTCGCCCTGACCAGCCTGATGCTGTTCCCCGAGGACTTCCTGCGCTCGATGGGATACGGCGGGGTAGCCACGGTCGCGGTGGACGTGCTGGCCGCGCTCATCGTGCTGCCCGCGCTGCTGGCCGTTCTCGGCCACCGAGTCAACGCGCTGCGGATCCGCCGCTCGGTCCGGCGGCCTCCGAAGGACGAGTCGAGCGGCGCCTGGTACCGGCTGGCCCGCAGCGTCATGCGCAGGCCACTGGTTTACGTCACCGTGATCACGATCGCGCTGCTCGCCCTGGCCGCGCCGTTCCTGCGCATCTCCTGGGGCGGCACGGACGCGAGGACCCTGCCCGCCGCCTCGACGGTCAGGCAGGTCTCCGAGGCGCTGGACAGCCAATTCCCGGTCAACTCGACCGACCCGATCGAGGCGCTCATCACCGGGGCGGGCGCTTCCGCGGGCGGCCCGGCGTTGGCCTCCTACCTGCACCAGATCGACGCCATCCCCGGCGTCACCGGCGCCCAGGTCACCGGGGCCAGGGGCGACACCATCCGGGTCGACGTCGGCTACACGCCGGCCCCGTGTCGTCGGCCGCCCGGCAGATCGTGACGCAGATCCGGGCCCTGACCCCGCCGCCCGGGACCGCCGTGCTGGTCGGCGGGACCACGGCCGGGCTGGTCGACGAACTGGCCAGCCTCGGCTCGACCCTGCCCTGGATGGCGTTGCTGGTCTGCCTGTCGACGTTCGTGCTGCTGTTCCTGGCGTTCGGCTCGGTGGTCCTGCCGCTGAAGGCGATCGTGATGAACGTGCTGTCGCTGGGCGCGACGTTCGGCGTCGTGGTGTGGATCTTCCAGTGGGGCCACCTGTCCGGGCTGCTGCGGTTCACGCCGACCGGCGCCATCGACCCGACGATGCCGATCCTGATGCTGGCCATCATCTTCGGTCTGTCCATGGACTACGAGGTGTTCCTGCTGTCCCGGATCCGGGAGCGGTACGACCAGACCGGCGACAACACCGTCGCGGTCGCGGCAGGCCTGCAGCGGACCGGCGGCCTGATCACCAGCCTGGCGCTGCTCCTCATCATCGTGGTCGGCGCGTTCTCTGCGTCCGGCATCGCGTTCATCAAGCTGATGGGCGTCGGCATGATCGTCGCGCTGCTGGTGGACGCGACGGTGGTCCGGGTCCTGCTGGTACCGGCCACGATGCGGCTGCTCGGCCGGGCCAACTGGTGGGCCCCGCGGCCGCTGCGCCGCCTGTACGCCCGGTACGGGATCAAGGAGGAGGACCGGCCGGCACCGCTCCCGGTGCCGGCCGGCGCGGAAAGCTGACCGGACGGCTGTACCCGCAGGCCCGCCGCGCGCGCCTGCGGGTACAGTGCTTCCTTGGCCGCCTGTGGCGGCGGGGCTTATCCGAGGAGGCCAAGATGAACCAGCCCGTGACGGTGCCGGAAGTGCTGTCGACGGATCTGCCCGCCGGCGCGTTCCTGCTGGACGTGCGCGAAGACGATGAGTGGGCGGCCGGGCACGCGCCCGAGGCGGTGCACATACGGCTCCGCGAGCTCGGCGTACACGCCGACGAGCTGCCGCGCGACCGTGAGGTTTACGTCATCTGCCGCAGTGGCAACCGGTCGGCGTACGCGGCCCAGGCGCTGGTCGGCGGCGGCCTGAACGCGATCAACGTGGCCGACGGCATGACCGGCTGGGCCGTCGCGGGCCGCCCGATGATCAGCGAGGACGGCGCCGAACCCTACGTCGCCTGAGCGTACCGGAATGGACCTCGTATCGGTCCGGGACCTGAGCGTCCAGGCGGTCATCGGCGTGCACGACTGGGAACGCGAGATCACCCAGACGCTCGTCTTCACCGTGGAGCTGGCCGCCGATGTCCGAGCGGCCGCGCGGCACGATGAGCTCGCGGATGCGCTCGACTACTCCGCGGTCGCGCGGACCATCGCCTCCGTCGTGCAGGACGGCCGGTTCCGGCTCATCGAGACCGCGGCCGAGCGCGTCGCCGAACGGCTGCTCGCCGGTCACCCGGTGACCTGGCTCCGCCTCGAGGTGCGCAAGCCCATCGCCAGCGGCGGCTATACGGCCGCGGTCACGATCGAACGCGGGGTCCAGACCGGCTGAGTCCGGTCGTAGCCTCCAGGGCCCGGAGGTGAGCGACGGCCTCGGTACGGGAGGTGACGTCGAGGGTCCGGTAGGCGTGCTGCAGGTGGGCCTGTACGGTGCGGGTGCTGATGCCCAGGGTCCGGGCGATACCACGGTCGGATTGGCCGTCGGCGACGAGCTGGAGGATGTGGGCCTGACGCGGGGTCAGCAGCGGGTTCGCTGCGGCATCTGGTTCCGCGGCGGGCGCGGGCTGGGTCAGCAGCGCGATGGCCGCTGCCTGCCTGACGTGGATCCGCAGGAGATCAAAAAGCGTGAGGTCCTCGGCGGAAAAGTCGTGGCGCTGCCGGTTCAGCGCGACGGCGATCAGACCGCCGCCGGGGGCGGGCATCATGATCGTCGTCTGGTAGTCGACTCCGCGCCGGCGATAGAAGTCGTGGTAGAGGCCGAGGGAGCGGAACTGGCGGTCGCTGAGGAAGTCTGAGATCCGCCGGGCCCGGCCGTCCCTGGTGGCCCTAACGTAGGCGAGAACGGGATGCTCGTGCAGATGCTGCTGGAGCAGCTGGCCGCCGTCGGGGAAGGCGTCGGCGGGCTCGACTAGCCAGGTCACCAGCCAGGGGCCGCCGCCGATGTGGTTGTAGGAACACGAATCGGCGGGGACGAGCCGGTTCGCCACGTTGACCACCCGGGCGGCATAGTCCAGCCCGCCGGGCGCGTACAGTTCCGCGAGCCCGTCGCTGAGCTGGCGCAGCGCGCCGCCGGAAATGGTCACGATCCACCCCAACGCACCGTATCAGCTAAGCAAAATTACCGATACCAAACAGACGCAGGCCGACGCAGAGTTAACTTGCTCGGGCAGGGTGCCGGGGGGGCATGGCGGATCACGTGCAGCACGCACGACCCGCGTCCGACGGCGGTCGGCAGCCGGGCCGCTCACGGGCCCGGCTGCCGACTCCGGACGCCCGGCACGGCGGCCTGGGGGGGGTGAGGCACACCGCGCAGGCGGACGCTTTCGACTGTATAACCCGTCCGCGACCACCTAATCCAGTGGCTAGCGGGCGCCCTGGCCCGAAGGCCTAACCCGCAGCCCGCTCATGCCCCCGTCGACCGCGAGCGCCGTTCCGGTGGTGGCCCCGGCCAGCGGACTGGCCAGGTAGGCGATGGCCGCGGCAACCTCGTTCGCGGTGACCAGACGGCCCATGGGCTGACGCGCGGTGAGCGCGGCCCGTTCGGCCTGCGGGTCGGGTGCGGCGTCGAGCAGTCGGCTCACCCATGGCGTATCGGCCGTACCCGGGTTGACGCAGTTGACCCTGATCCCCTCGGCCACGTGGTCGGCCGCCATGGCCAGCGTGAGCGCGTAGACCGCGCCTTTGCTCGCGCAGTACAGGGCCCGCTGCGGCAGACCCGCCGTGCCCGCGATCGAGCAGGTGTTCACGACGGCCGCCTGGCCGCGCTCGCGCACCGCCTGGCGCAACAGCGGCAGGGCGGCCCTGGTGGTGCGGACGATGCCCAGCACGTTCACATCCAGCACCCGGTGCCACTCGTCGTCGTCGTTGTCCTCGACCGTGCCGGCCGCCCCGATACCCGCGTTGTTCACCAGGATGTCCAGGCCACCGAGGGCCTGACCGGCTTGCGCTACGCCGGCCCGGACCGTGGCGTCGTCCGTCACGTCGGCGAGGACCGGGTAGATGCCTTCATCCTCGGCGGCCTCGGGCCTGACCCGGTCGAGCACGGCTACCCGCGCGCCGCGGGCCGCCAGCAGCCCGGCGGTGGCCAGCCCAATCCCGGAAGCGCCCCCGGTGACCAGCGCCGCCAGCCCGGCAAATTCGGTCGATTGCTCAGTCATACGTCGGATGTATCACACCTGACCGACTGGCGGGCGGCATCGTGAACCCGATCGCGCAAATCGGGTGACGACGGTTGACCGGGACGCGCCACCCCCTCGCAGTGAACGGGGTCAAGCATCGAGCCGCTGCGGGATCGGCCGGACCGGCCCCTCGGCGCAGCGCCTGCTCCTGCCACGGCTGGATCGTCACCTTTTCGCGTGTCGTTTCAAGGAAATGTCAGTATGGTCTGCTAGTCTCGAACTAAAGATCAAAAGATCTTCCTGGCCTCTAGAGCCTGGGCGACACGCCCCCCCGACATCCCTGCGCACGCCAGCAGAGCGCGATCCGGTTCGCCCGCGACCCGTCCAGGGAGGTGACGGCTCACATGAGCGCTGCCCAGGCTCCGGCCAGCATCGCCGAGGCGATGACCATGGTCCTGGCCGGGCTGCGCTTCCTGGCCGACGCCGACCCCACGGCCCTGGCCGCCCAGGCGCAGGCCGAATGCCTGCAGACCCTGGAGCAGGCCGACGCGATGTCCACCGCGGCCCGGGCCCGGATCCTGGCCGCGTTCACCGCGGGGCAGGGCTACTCGGCCGACGCGGACTACAGCCCCACCTCCTGGCTGATCCACCACACGCGCGTCACGAAAGGCGCCGCCCGCGGGCACCTGCGCTGGGCCAGCCGGGCGATCGCGCATCCGCAGGTGGTGGCGGCGCTGGCCGAGGCAACCGTGCTGTCGGAGTCCATGGCCCGCATCATCTGCTACTGGACCGACAAGCTTCCCGCCGACTGCCGCGAGACCGCCGATGAGATCCTGATCGCTGCGGCCCGGGCCGGGGCGCATAAACCGGACCTGGCCGCTCTGGCCGCGGAGATCTACGCCCGGTCCCTCCCAGAGGACGACGGCGACCTGGAACCGGACGTCGAGGACCGGCGGCTGCGGGTGGAGACCACCTTCCAGGGTGCGGGCGTCATCGCCGGGGACCTCACCCCGGAGTGCGCCGCGGTGGTGACCGCGGTGCTGGAGGCCCTGTCCGCGCCGGCGGGTGCGGAGGACACCCGGACCAAGGACCAGCGGTATCACGATGCGCTGCAGGACGCGATGCGCCGCCTGGTCGCGGCCGGCCTGCTGCCGGAGCGGGCCGGGCAGCCGGTGCGGGTGTGGGCGCACGTCACCCTGGCCGAGCTGCGGGCCCTCGATGACGGGTCGGCGCTGGCCCGGGAGTGGATCGGGGAGATGGCCGTGCGGTGGACCGCCCGCCGCGCCGCTGCCTCGCAGACCGGCAGCGACGGCGCCGCCTGGCTGAACGGCAAGCCCGCCCGCGCGGTGGCCTGCGACGCCGCAGTCATCCCGGTCGTCACCGGCGGCATCGACCCGGGCGCCCTGGATGACCTGGTCGACTTGTGCCTGCAGTACGCCGGCCACGGCTGCCACTGCATGCCAGAACCAGACCCGACGCCGCCCGGGCTAACCGAGGACCCGTCCAGCCCACCAGGTCAACCCGAGGAGCCGGTCGAGCAGGGCCTTGGCTCGGCGAGCGGTCCAAGCCCCGCCGACCGCGCTGGCCTGCGGCCGCCCACGCCCGAGGCCCTGGAGATGCTCCGGCACGCCATCATCGGCACGGCCGTCGACCTGGTCTCCGGCCCCGGCGGGCTGGCCAGCTTCTTGCGGACCCGGCTGCTGGGCGCCCGGCTGGCCGGGCCGTCGCTGCCGCTGGACGTCGGGCACAGCGCCGAGATCCCGGCCGCGATCCGCCGCGCGGTCATCCTGCGCGACCAGCACTGCCGCTGGGCCGGCGGCTGCGACCAGCCCGCCTCAGCCTGCGAAGTGCATCACGTGACCCACCTGGCCGACGGCGGCACCACCAGCGTGGCCGGCTGCGCGCTGTACTGCTTCTTCCACCACCAGGTGGCCATCCACCAGCAGGGCTGGACCGTCGCCTTGCACCCCGACGGCAGCACCACCGCCCGCAGCCCCGACGGCACCAAGATCCTGCACAGCCACAGCCCCCCGCCCGCCACCGCAGCGTGAGTCCCGGCTCACGCGGACGAGGTATCGTTGCGGCGCCCCCAGGCGCCGATGTGCGCGAAGCCGCAGCCCATGAAGTCAGGTTCGTCCAGGCGGGCGGTAAGGGGGTACGCAACAGTCGTCGAGTTCGACCGTTAGCCGCTAGCGTCCCGCTGTCCCGATCGGGCCTGGCGTAAGGCTTGCAGCCCCGCCGATCCACCCGACACGATCCGATGTCATTTCTTCAGTCTCCGTGAAATCCTGTCGCCTCCAGTGATAGCTTGCGACGCAGGGTGAAGACAGGGGGTGCGGGGTTGGCGCTGGCGCTGGTGCGTGACATGCGGGAGCTGCGGGCACCGTCGACCGCGGAGGAGATCGAGGCCTTCGAGACCGACGTGCTGCCGGGGTTCGTGCTGGCGCGAGCGTCGGCGGGGCTGGCCGACAGCACGATCCGCAACGACGCCGGGCACCTGGACCTGATCCGCGAGTGGTTCGGCCGGCCGCTGTGG
The DNA here is from genome assembly GCA_963722055.1 of uncultured Actinomycetes bacterium. GTDB lineage: Bacteria > Actinomycetota > Actinomycetes > Streptosporangiales > Streptosporangiaceae > Palsa-504. The sequence continues at coordinate 8,760 of CAVRLA010000001.1, forward strand.
GAGATGCGTCCGGAGGACGCGGACGCGTACTTCGGCCGGGTGCTGCGGGACGCGAGGCCGTCGACGCGCACCGGGCGGGCGGCGACGCTGGCGGTCTTCTTCCAGTTCCTGGAGCTGCGGCACAAGGCCGAGATCTACAACCTGACGGTCCGGGTGGCCGAGTGCCCGCTGGATGAGATGAACCGGCCGCGGCTTCGGTGGAGCCGCAGCTGCGGGTCCCGCCGTCCGAGGCGGAGGTCGAGCGGCTGTTCGCCGGGTGGCGCGAGGAACTGGCGACCTGCCGGAAGTTCGCCCCCGCCGCCCGGAACTACGCCGCCGCCCGGCTGCAGGCCGACGTCGGGCTGCGGGTCAACGAGGTCCGCATGCTGGACCTGGACGACGTGCGGTGGGACCTGGGCCGGTTCGGCAAGCTGAACGTCCGCCACGGCAAGGGATCCCGCCGCAGGGGCCCAAGCCGCGGCTGGTGCCGCTGATCAACGGCGCCGGCCGGAACCTGCGCTGGTTCATCGGGGACGTGTGGGGCCAGTTCGGCGACGACCACGAGCGGCCCGGCGCCCCGCTGTTCCCGTCCGAGCGCAAGACTCGGGACGGCTCCTCCGCGCGGGCGACCGATGACGTGTTCCGCCGGTCGCTGGCCGAGGCCGCCAGCCGCCACCTGCCCGTATGGTACGGGCAAGCTCACCCCGCACGTCCTTCGGCACTTCTGCGCCTCGCAGCTCTACCAGTCCGGGATGACCCTGTTCGCCATCCAGGAGCTACTAGGTCATTCCTGGACAGGGATCACCGTCCGCTACGTCCACGTCCACGCCACCCACGTCGAGGACGCCTGGGTCGCCGGCCAGCAGCGCGCCGCCGACCGATGGAAAGGACTCGCCCCGTGAAGTGGAACCTCCGGCTGGCCGCCGCCAACCGCGGCATCTGGAAGGCCAGCGAGCTGCAGAAGATGCTCGCCGCCCGCGGCATGGTGATCAGCGCCGGGAAGATGTCGGGCCTGTGGTCCGGCAACCCGAACACCATCCGGCTCGACGAGCTGGACGTCATCTGCGCCGTCCTCGGCTGCGAGGTTGGCGAACTGCTGCTACCCGAGCCGGGCAAGGTCCCGCAGCCGGCACCGGACAGCGCTGAGCAGCCAGCCGCCGCTGCGGGCCGGGCGGTCACCCCGCGGGCGCGTGACGGAAGGTCGCTGCCGCCCAGGTGAACTGCCTCCGCTGCGGCAATCCGCTCCCTGCCCGGGAGTCGGCGGGACCGTGTCTACTGCAGCAACAGCTGCAGCGCGCGGGCTTCCGACTACCGCCGCAAGAACGGGATCGAGGTGCCGCCGCGCTGGCAGCACCCGGCGCTCACGTCGGACATCCCGCTGCTGCGCGCGGCCGCCGAGCGCGCCAGGCAACTCGGCGAGGCCAACGGCTGGTCGTCGTCGACCACCCGGTGCGCGATCGACGGCCTGGCCGTGCTGCTCGACGGCCGGCGCCGGCGAGCGTGTCACGCTCACCGAGATCCGCGCCGTGACACTGCGCCATACCTCAGCCCCGCGCGTCGCCGAGATTCTCGCCGGGCTCGGCCTGCTCGAATGACAACACCGTCCCTGCGGTCCGGGCCTGGGTCGACCGGCGCACCGCAGAGCTGCCGCCGGGCTTCGCCGCGACCATCAGGGACTGGCTGCTGGTGCTGCTCGACGGCGATGCCCGGTCCCGGCCCAGGTCCGCCACCACCATCTACGTCTACTGCACTGCGGTGGAGCCGCTGATCGGCCGGTGGTCAGCCAGCCGCGGCCATCTCCGGGAGGTCACCGCCGACGACATCCGGGCGGGACTGGAGGAACTTCGCGGGCACCCGCTCCGCACCACGATCTCGGCGGTCCGGTCGCTGTTCCGGTTCGCCAGGAAGCACGGGAGGGTCTTCGCCAACCCCGCCTGGCGGCTGAGCGCTGCTGTGCCTGAGCCCATCGTGCTGCCGATGACCGACAACGAGATCCGGGCCGTCAAGCAGGCGATCACCCTCCCGGGGCAGCGGATGATCGTCGCCCTGGCCGCCGTGCCCGCTGCCCGCTGGGAGGCCATCCAGGCGCTCACCCTGGACGACCTGGACCTGCCCAACAGGCGTATCACCGTCGCGGGCCACTCCCAGCGGCTCGGCGACCTCAGTCACCAGGCACTGCGGGCCTGGCTTGACTACCGCCGCGCGACCTGGCCGCACACCCCCAACCGGCACGTCCTGATCTCGGAGAAGACCGCCCTCGGGGACGGCCCTGTCACTAGGGGCTACCTCGACTTCCATCTCAAGCCCCACGGCGTCAGCGTCGAGCGCATCCGCCGCGACCGGATCCTGCACGAGGCGCTGACCGGGCGGCCCGACCCGCTGCACCTGTCCCTGCTGTTCGGCATCTCCGAGCGCCTCGCCAGCCAATACGCACGCATCGCCCGCGACCTCCTGGCCGAGCCGCCCGGCCCGGAGGACGACACCCGGCACGACGACCGAGGAGAACGCGAGTGACCAGCCAGCTCAGCGTCGCGCTGCGCGCCGCAGCCGCGGGCATCCAACCCCGACGAGGCCGCAGCAGGGCTGATCATCAGCCACGCCGCCTTCCTGCACCGCGACGACTTCACCGGCCACATCGAGACCGCGGCCAGCATTAGTGACGGCACCCCGATGGCGTGGATCAACTGGTATTACGGTCGCGGTTTTCCGCCGGGTGGCGGCGCTGCCGCGCAGCGTGACGTGTGGCTCCCGGGTGCGGTTACATGGCGTCACCTCTTTCGGGCCGTCGCTGGTTATCTTGTCGTGTTGGCGAGCAGCCGGGCGCTGTGGACGGCCAGGCTGCTCGAGGCGCTGACCGTCCCGCTGCTCCTCAGCGTTCCCCGCACGGCCCGCAACGGCGCTGACCGGCGGTCGATCATCCGGGAGTTCCGGTCCAGCAAGCGACTGACGGCGGCCGACCAGCGGCTGGCCGCCGCGGCACTAGGCGATCTGCCCCTGGTCGTGCTCACGCGGATACCCAGCGGCCGTCTGCCGCGTCACATTGACGCCACCTCCTAGTACCTGCTAACTTTGACTTGCAGATGCTAGGAGGATGCACCGGTGCGGGATGTCAGCGGGAACGAACTGCTGCAGGTGCTGGGGACGCTCGCTAACCCGCATCGGCTGCGGGTGGTGGCCGCCCTGGCGGAAGAGCGCAATTACGTCAGCCGGCTGGCCCGCGAGCTTGGCATCAGCCGTGCGCTGCTGCAGGTCCACCTGCGCAAGCTGGACGCGGCCGGCCTGGTCCGCGCCGATATCGAGGTCTCAGAGGACGGGAAGGCCATGAAGTATTACGAGGTGACGCCCTTTGCGTTCCACCTGACACCGGAGACGATCATGACAGCCACGCGGTCACTCAGTGTCAAAGGCGAACTGGAGGCCGAGCTGCGATGAGCAAGCGGACCGCAGCGGAGAGGGCCATCGTCCCCGTGAGCATTGTGCTCATCACCCTCGCCATGATGGTGCTGGTGGGGAGGACCGCCGACGCCCAGAATGAACATAACTGGCTGTTCATGGTTGCGCTCGGCGGCGTGGTCGTCCTGTGTGTCGTCGCCGCCTCCCGGCACCTCAGCGCCGCGCGCGGGGTAAGGCACGAGCTGACCGGCGGCGAGCAGTACCGGCTGCTGGCCGAGGAGTACCGCCGTCTCAGCGACCTGGCCGTCACCGCTCAGGAGCACGCCGACCTCAAGCTAGGCGAGGTAACCGCCCAGCTGGACCACATGCAGGCGCAGATGGACTCCCTTCAGCGCATCCTCAAGGAAGTCGAGTAGCCCGCCTCGCGGTTCTGCTCCTAGTCTGCGGGCGGTGATGTCGCCGCGGGCCGTAGTGGCGCGGATCGTCAGGGCGGGGGTGCCTTCGGTGTTCTTGAGCGTGTTGTGAATCCGGCCGAGGGTGGTGCCAGGCCGCCGCGGACCGCCGAGTTAAGTCGAACCCGCCGTGCTTCCGGCCCTGACACCCGCTAACCCCGTGAGTTCAGCGCGAGGAACCCTCAGTCCGGCTGAACTTGCGGAGTTCGTGCCGGTAAGAAACATGTCACCAGCCGCAAACGAGCATGATCGTGCTGGTCAGACCGGGAAGTCGCCGATCGCCGGAGCCTGCGCCGATCTTCATCGCTCAGGAAGTGCTGGGGGCCGCAGAGGCCAAGGCAGAAAGCGATTCCGTCGAGGCAACCCTGCTGGGCCGAGCGCCGGAGTGGGGGCAAGTGAGCGTTCGGCAGGCGCTCGCCGGTGGCCTAGAAGCCGGCCCGCGTTCCTGTCACGCTACTGCGAGGACCCTGAGCGGGGAACCCGGCCCCAGACGGCGATGCTTAGCGCGTCCAGGAAGCTGAAGGACGGGTCGGCTGTGGCCGCGGCCACCTCGTCAAACTCCTTCTGGCTGGCCATGCCGCTGCTCAGGGCCATGGGGCCCATCCGTTCCAGTGAGCGGCGTAGCAGCTCGGCCTCCCCGCTGCCGCCCTGCCGGTAGCAGGCGATTGCTTCGGATCCCGTTTCAGCCAGCCCGGCGGCGGTGATCAGCGAGGGTAGGCGCCGGCCAAGATAGGGGTCCAGGGTCCCCGATGCTGCGAAGAACGTCGATAGCGTCCGGGTGATCTGGTCGAAGCGGGCCGCTCGCGGGTGAGCCGGGTCGGCCGCGACGAGCGAGATGTAGTCGGCGTCTTCGATGAGGAGCCAGCCGCCGGGCCGGACCGCTGCCGCCATGTTGCGGACGGCTTGCCGCGGGTCGGCGAGATGGAACAGCAGGGCACGGCAATGCGCTAGGTCGTAACGTCCGGGCTCAAGCGGGTCGGCCAGGATGTCGTGGCGGCGGACCTCCACCCCCGCCTTTTCTGCATCGGCGAGAAAACGAGGGTTGGTGTCGGTGGCTACGACCTGGCCAGAGGGTCCGGCCTGGGCGGCCAGCCAGCGGGCCACCGAGCCAGCTCCGGCACCCACCTCTAGGCAACGGGCCCCGGCCAGCGGGCCGAACGTGCACAGCCGACGGAAGGTGCCGGAGTCGTAGCGCGCCTCCAACAGGCGCAGTCGGCCCAGCTCATCGTCGAAAGCCGCGTTCGCGTGCACGTAGCCGCCCGGTGCGGGGTGTGCCCCCGCCAGCTCTGTCTCATCCGCGGCTGTCAATCCAGCTTCCCGGCGCTTTCATCGATGGGCGCGAAGTCTCCGTGGCGGTGAACCAGGCACCATTCGCCGCCTTCCTTTCGGTAGATGTGGGTCACGCGGATGGTCATCGGCTGCGGATCGCCCCCGTCCACCACCATCGTGCCCCGCTCATAGCCGGCCGTGTAGGCGAGATCACCGCTGACGTTGACGATGACGTCCTCGCAGCGCAGGTCACCGCCCCCGAACCGGGTAGCGACCCAGCGGAATGTCCGGCCGAGTTTGTCCCAGCCCTGCTTGCAGGGGCCCCAGGCACCGAACACGCTCACGTCGTCCGCTCGTGACCACACCCGCATGTACGGCTCGGGGTCACCCTGTCCTATAGCCACGGTTGCCGCGTGCACCCGGCCCAGCGTTTGCTGGAGACTAGCCGGGATCTTGGCGGTCTTGATTGCGGCTGCCATTTCAGATTCCTCCTGCAATCGCCGGCCGGGCCTGTGGCGGGCCCGGACTGCCGGTCCTTGGCCGCTAGTTTGGACTGGCGTCGGACATGTCTGCTATGCGTAGAGCGATGTGATCTGCGCGGCGTACTTCGCGGCGATCCGCTGCCGGCGGAGCTTGAGCGTGTCGGTCAGCTCGTCGCCAGGCTGCCAGCGGGCGGGAAGGATCTCGTGGCGCTGGATCCGCTCGCGCGGGTCAAGCCTCGCGTTGAGGTCAGCGAGCGCGTCGGCAACCCTCTGGCAGGTGTCGGGGTCGGCGGCACGCCCGGGGTCACGCAGAGTAATCAGCATGGCCAGGTATGGGCCGCCGTCGCCGACGATACATGCCTGGGCGACCAGGGGGCAGGCGCCGGCGAGCTCGGACTCGATCGGCGCCGGTGCGGTGTTGTGCCCGTCGCTGGTGATGATCACCTCCTTGAGCCGTCCCACGATCTGCAGCCGCTCCCGCTCGTCGAGCCGGCCAAGATCCCCGGTGCGGATCCAGCCGTCGGCCGCGAACATCGCCGCCGTCTCCTCAGGACGGTTGCGGTAGCCGCGGCTCGCCATCCCGGTGCGCACCAGCACCTCGCCGGCCCCCCCGGCTTCTGCTGCGACCTTCACCTCGTATCCGGGCACGGGTCGGCCGACCGTGCCGATATCGCGCACGCCGGGACCGGTCATCGTGGCGACTCCGATCTCGCTCATCCCCCAGAACTCGCCGAACGGCAGCCCGAGGCCGTGCATGAACTCGTGCACCGCCAGCGGGCAGGGTGCAGCCGCGGTCAGCGCGCAGTCGAGGCGGTCAAGCCCGAACCGGGCGCGCAGCCCGGCCAGCGCTCGTTCCCGCTCCGGGCTCACCTCAGGCGGGGGGCCTCCGGCCAGCAGCGCCCGGACGCGCGCGATCCCGGCGTCGACGGCCGCCTGCTCGATCTCATCCAGCGTGGCCTCCAGCGCGGCCTTCAGCTCCTGCCAGATCCTCGGCGGGCCGCCCAGGAATGTCGGGCGCGCGTCGAGCAGTACCTCGTGCAGCTGCGATGGTTCGGCGCAGAAGGTCAGCGTGGCTGCGCGCAAGCTCGCGCGCCAGTGGAGCGAACGGTCGAACACGTGCGCGAACGGCAGGTAGGACACCTCGCTGACGGGGTCGGGCAGGTGGTGCCGGGTGCCGGGCAGGCTCCCGGCCACCAACAGCGCGTTGCGGTTGGCCCACTCGATCCCCTTCGGCACGCCGGTCGTGCCCGAGGTGTACAGGATCGCCACCGGGTCGTCCGCTTGCACTGAGCGCCAGCGCTCCTCGAATGAGAACCCGGCCGGAGCGTCCACCTCGCTCAGGGCGGGCAGCCGCCCTTTGGCGCTGTCCAGCGTCACCATCTGAGGGACCGCGTGGCCGAGGGTCTGAAGGCGGTACTCGAGCCGGCTTTCGACCGCGAGCACCCGCGGCTCGCTGTCGGACAGCAGATGCGCGACGGCCGCGGCAGGTGCGGCGACATGCGGCGCGACGACCGCCGCCCCGAGGTGCGCGGCCGCCACGGCGGCGATCGCCAGTTCCGGCCGGTTGTGCGACCACAAGGCGACGCGATCGCCGCGGCGCACCCCCAGACCCGCGAACGCGGCGGCCAGCCGCTCGGCTGCTGCGCCGTACTGCGCCCAGGTCAGGCGCTCGCCGTCGCCCGGCGTGCGCAGCGCGACCCGGTCGGGGACCCGGGCGACGCTCGCCTGGAAGGCGAGCGCGAGAGTGTCGGGTACCGCCGGGATGGTCGTCTGGCCCGCCGGGGATACGGCGTGCGCGGCTGTCGCTGTCATGCGTCGAGGATCATCGCTGCGGCCGCTGCTTCGCCTCATTGACCCTCAATGAGCTTTCCGGTCCGCGGACTCGGACAGCAGTGGCCCGAGCTGATCTCGTGACGTGACGTCGAGCTTGCGGAAGACGCTGCGCAGGTGCGTCTCGACCGTGGCACGGGACACGAACAGCGCCTGGGCGACCTCCGGGTTGGATCGTCCGGCGGCGACCAGCTCCGCGACCCTGCGCTCGCTCGGCGTGAGGCTCTCCACGCCGGTGTAGGCCAGCGACCGCGGGCGCGCGCCGCATGCCCGCAGCTCGGTCTCGGCCTGGCTCTGCAGCGGGCGGGCGCCGATCTGGCCCGCCAGGTCCAGCGCCCGGCGCAGCGGCTCGCGCGCCTCGGCGCGGCGCCCGGCGCGGCGCAGGTGCGCGCCGAGCGCGAGCAGGCACCGCGCGGCCTCCGGCCGGAAGGGGCCGCTCTGGCTGAGCGCGACCGCGGCCCGCAGGTGCCGCTCATCCCGCTGGGCCAATCCCAGCACTCGCCGGAACGGCGCGATCGTGCCGGGCGCCCCCCAGCGCTCGGCCGCCTCGAGCCCCTCCGCGGCGACCGCCGCCGCGCGCTCGCGCTGCCCGGCGACCAGGAGCGTCTCGGCGGCCGCGTCCTTCAGCCGCAGGCCGCCGTGCCGGCGGCCGCGCAGCCGCTCGAGCAGCTCCTCGGCGTCGGCCACCGCCCGCTCGGTCCGGCCCTCGGCCAGATGGAGCGCCATCCTGGCTGCGTGCAACGACCCGATCGGCCCGATGTACCCCTCGCGCGGCTCGTGGCGCTCCAGCTCCAGCCGGGCCTCCTCCAGCCGCCGCAGCTCGACCAGCGGCATCACCAGCACCCCGGCGACCGTCGGCACCCCGTAGCGGACCGGGCCCTCCAGGTCGAGCTCGGTCACCTCGCGCACGACCTCGTGCGCCCGCTCGAGCTCGCCCACTGAGGCCAGGATCCGTGAGCGCGCGTTCAGCACCATGGCAAGCAGCGGCACCGCGCCCCGGGCCCTGGCGCGCCGCTCACCCGCATCTAGCAGCTCCAGCGCCCGCGGCACGCGCTCGGCGTACCAGAACACCAGCGCAACCCACGAGTACAGCGCGCTGTCGGGCGTCAGGTCATCCAGCAGATCGCCCCTCCGCAGCAGCCGTTCGAGCTCACCGACCACCTCCTCGGCGCTGTGGCTCACCGACCAGCAGCACCGGTATGCGCGCAGCGCCAGCAGGGCCCGCTCGGCCGCCGTGTCGCCTCGCAATTCAGCCGCCGCCCGGTCCAGCCGCGCGATCCCGTGGTCGATCAGGCGCGCGTGCGCGAACGAGACGATCGCGAAGTCCGCCTCCAGCCGCAGCCGCCGCTCGCGCACCTGCTCAGCCGGGCCCTCCAAGCCCGCGATCGCCGCCTCCAGCACGCCCGCCGCCTCCTCGGGGCGGTTGTGGTAGAACAGCGCGAGCGCCAGTTCGCGCGCCAGCTCATCGCGCTCGGCCGCGGGTGCCAGCCCGATCGCCTCGCGCAGGTGTCGCACCGCGTCCCCGGTGCGCCCGGCATGCCGCTCCGCGCGCCCCAGCGCCGCCAGCACAGCGCCTCGCCGCCCCGCTGCCGGCTCCTCCAGCGCCCGCCCGAGCAGCACCAGCGCCGCGCTCGGGGCGCCGCGCGCAAGCGCCCGCTCCCCCGCCGCGCACAGCGCCTCCTCCACCCACAGGCTCCCGGCCGGCTCGGTGTGCAACAGGTGGACGGCCGCCTCGTCGGCGCGCGCCGGGTCGGCCGCCAGCAGCTCGGCGGCGCGGCGATGCGCGCGGTCACGGCGAGCCGGTGGCATGTCGGCCTCGACCGCGGCGCGCAAGAGAGGATGCGCGAAGCCAAGTGGCAGCTCCCGGCGCAAAATTCCCGTCTCGATCAGCTCGTCTGCGGCTGGCTCGGCGTCGCGCGGCGGTAGTCCGGCCAGCGCCGCCGCGTCCGCCACTCGCGCAGATCCGAGTACCGCGACAGCGCTCGCCAGGTCGCGCGCGCCGGTCGGCATACGGCCCAGGCGCCGCATCACCCAGTCGGTAATCCGTCCGGCACCGAGCGCCTGCAACCGGGACGTCTCCTCGGCCGTGCCTGCCAGCCCCACCTCGCGTGCCGCCCGCAACAGCTCGCCGGCCAGCAGCGGGTTGCCCGCGGTCAGCTCGTGGCAGGCCGAGGCAAATTCAACCGTGACCTGATTGAGCATGCCGCTCGCGAGCGCAGTGACCGCATCCGCGCTCAGCGCGCCGGGCCTCAGCACCCGCGCGCCCGGCCCGGCAGCAAGCTCGGCGAGCACCGTATCCTCATCGCCCGGCTCGCCCGTCCGTGCCGCGGCCACGATCAACGCCGGCAACTCGTCAACCCGCCGAGCCAGATGCGCGAGCCAGCGTGCCGACGCCCTATCGGCCCAGTGCAGATCATCGACGACCAGCGCCACCGGACGCTCGCGCGCCAGCTCCCCCACCAGCAGCATCAGCGCGTGACGCACCGCCACCGACCGGTCTCCCCCTACCAGCAGCGGCGCCTCGCGGTCAGGCAGGCCGAACACGGCAGCCGCCGGCGCGCTCGCACCGCCCAGTAGCCGCGCGCGCTCCTCCGACGAGCGCGAACGCAGCTCCCCCTCGAGCAACTGGCGCACCACCCCGTAGCCAAAGTCACGCTCGAGCGGCGCCCCCGCAGCGCGAAACGTCCGGATGCCGGCCGCCCGCGCGAACACACCCACGACAGTCAGCAGCGCGGTCTTACCGATCCCCGCCTCGCCGAGCACCAGCACCAGCCCTCCGCCGTCACCGGTCGCCACCCGCCCGACCGCCGAGGCCAGCACCGCCCGCTCGGCCTCGCGCTCAAGCAACTCGCCCGCCATCGCCCGCACCGCCTACAACACAGCAAGTCCGAGACATAGAGCGCAAGCGGCACGCAACACTGGGCGCCTACCGATGTAGCCAGACGCGGGCAACCCCGCCCCGCCACGCTCAGTTATCCTCACTTCGCCCCCCGGGCCCTTGAGTCCGATCGGCGATTTCGCCGAAGACCGCCGAGCCCGCCCAGCAGGGCGTCCAGCCTCGCCATCGGTCCTCCTCGGCGCGCCGTCCGGCGTTCAGGCAGGGTTCGCCAGCCGCTCCCGTATCACCATGACACCGCGCCCGACCGGGCGCCAGGGCGGCGGCAGAGGCAGCCAGAACGACGTGTTCGGCGCGGCTCGAACTGAAGATACCCCGCCCGCTAGAAGCGTCCCTAATGGCGGATATCGCGTGCCTCACGACCGCGGAGCTGTCGCCATCGGGAACGAGGCCTGACCCCCGGTCAGGTGCGCGACTGGATTCGCAACTACTACCGGCGCATGTTCCTCAGCTCGGCCCAGGCCACGCCACCCGGCTGAACGACCGGCGCCCAACCCGGCACGACGAGCATCCGGTCATCTACCAGACCCTCGCTTAGGCTGGCTGGGTGACGGAAGCGGCGGGCCAGGCGGCCTCGAGGACCCCGGCGGACGCGACGGCCGAGGTCTGGTGGGCGCGCCGTCAGGATGCCGCGCCGAGCCTGCTGGCCCTGCTCGACCACGCCGAGCGGGAGCGCTGGGCGGCCTACCGGCGCGACGCGGACCGCGAGCGCTTCCTCGTCGGCTGCGGGCTGGCCAAGACGGTGATCGCGGCCTGCACCGGACAGCGGCCGGTCGAGGTGAGCTTCGACCGGACCTGCCGTCAGTGCGGCCGGCCGCACGGCAAGCCGGCGGTGCGGCAAGGCGGCCTTGAGTTCTCCGTGGCTCACTCCGGAGACCTGGTGGCCGTGGCGGTGGCGGCAACTCCGGTCGGCGTGGACGTCGAGCAGCTGGAGGGGCGCCCGCACGAGGTGGGCGGCGGTGACCCGGATGCGCTCGCCCGGATGGTGCTCGCCGACGAGGAGCGGGCCGCGCTGGCCGCGGTGCCCCCGTCCGGCCGGGCGCGCGCGTTCCTCGTCGCGTGGACCCGGAAGGAAGCCGTGACCAAAGCGAAGGGCGACGGGCTGCGGGTTCGGTTCGGGGATGTCGTGGTGGCCACGGACCCGGCCGCGCCCCGCCTGGTGGCGTGGCCCTACCCGCAGGATCCGCAGGCCGTGTCGCTGTTCGACCTGGACACCGCGCCCGGCTACGTGGCGGCGCTGGCGGTCCTCGGACGGTGCCGCGCGGCAGTGGCCCGGGATGGATCGGCACTGCTCGCGGGCCTGGAGACTGGCGTCCGCAGCTGATCGCTGCGAGCGAACGCCCAGCGGAAATTTGTGCGGGCTCTTCTTTCTTGAGTGTAAGTGACTCAAGCTTTGGAGGCTCAGAAATGAGTGAAACCCTCACCCTGCCGGTGCTGCCACTCGATGACGAAGTGGTCCTGCCCGGGATGGTTGTGCCGCTGGAGACCTCACAGCCGGAGGTCGGCGCCGCGATCGACGCGGCCCGGATGCCTTCCCGGCAGGTTCCTGGCGTGCGTTCGGAGGTCCCGGCGCGCGTCCTGCTCGTGCCGCGCCTGCCCGACCGCGGGCTGGCCGGGGTGGGCACGCTCGCCGTCGTGGAGCAGGTCGGACGCCTGCCCGGTGGGCAGCCCGGCGCGGTGGTCCGCGGCATCTCCCGGGTCAAGATCGGCTCAGGCACCACCGGCCCCGGCGCTGCGCTGTGGGTCGAGGGAACGGTGATCGAGGACACGAACCGCGGGCCCAAGGCTGACGAGCTGGCCCAGCAGTACAAGTCCCTGGTCACCAGCATGCTGCAGCAGCGCGGTGCCTGGCAGGTTATCGACGCGATACAGCAGCTCACCGACGCGTCTTCGATCGCGGACCGCGCGGGCTACTCGAGCTACCTCTCGACCGTGCAGAAGCTGCAGCTGCTCGAGACCGCAGACCTGGTTCAGCGCCTGGAGCTCGTCAACGGCTGGGCCAAGGACCAGCTGGCCGAGATGGAAGTGGCCGAGTCCATCCGAAAGGACGTCTCGGAGGGCATGGAGAAGCAGCAGAAGGAATTCCTGCTGCGCCAGCAGCTCGCCGCGGTCCGCAAGGAACTCGCCGACCTGAACGGCGACGCGGCCACCGAGGAAGACGACTATCGGGCCCGGGTGGAAGCGGCCGACCTTCCGGAGGCGGTCAAGACCGCCGCGCTGAAGGAGGTCGACAAGCTGGAGCGGACCAACGACGCCTCACCCGAGGTCGGCTGGATCCGCACCTGGCTGGACACCGTGCTCGACATCCCGTGGAACGAGCGGACCGAGGACGCCTACGACATCGCCGGCGCGCGGCAGGTCCTGGACGAGGACCACACCGGGCTGGATGACGTCAAGGAGCGGATCATCGAGTACCTGGCTGTGCGCAAGCGCCGCGCGGACCGGGGCCTGGGCATCGTCGGTGGACGGCGTTCCGGCGCCGTGCTCGCGCTGGTCGGCCCGCCGGGTGTCGGTAAGACCTCACTCGGCGAGTCGGTGGCCCGGGCCATGGACCGCAAGTTCGTCCGGGTGTCCCTGGGCGGCGTCCGGGACGAGGCGGAAATCCGCGGGCACCGGCGTACCTACGTCGGCGCGCTGCCCGGCCGGATCGTCCGCGCCATCCGCGAGGCCGGCTCGATGAACCCGGTCGTGCTGCTGGACGAGGTGGACAAGATCGGCTCGGACTACCGGGGCGACCCTGCCTCGGCGCTGCTCGAGGTGCTGGACCCAGCGCAGAACCACACATTCCGCGACCATTACCTCGAGGTCGAGCTCGACCTGTCCGACGTGGTGTTCCTGGCCACGGCCAACGTCCTCGATCAGATCCCCAGCCCGCTGCTGGACCGGATGGAGCTGGTCCAGCTCGACGGGTACACCGAGGACGAGAAGGTCCTGATCGCACGGGACCACCTGCTGCCCCGGCAGCTGTCCAAGGCCGGGCTGAACACCGACGAGGTGTCGGTCGGCGAGGATGCGCTGCGGCTGATCGCGGGTGAGTACACCCGCGAGGCCGGGGTGCGGTCGCTGGAGCGGTCCATCGCGCGCATCCTGCGCAAGGTCGCGGCGCGCGTGGCCCTGGGCGACGTCACCCTGCCGGTCAGCGTGGGCGCGGGCGAGCTGAAGGACTATCTCGGCCGGCCGCGGTTCACGCCGGAGACCAGCCTGGCCGCGCCCGACCGCCGGACCGCCGTGCCCGGTGTGGCCACCGGCCTGGCGGTGACCGGCGCGGGCGGGGATGTCCTGTTCATCGAGGCGTCCCTGGCTGGCCGGGAGACCGGCGAGACCGGCGTCACGCTGACCGGTCAGCTCGGCGACGTGATGAAGGAGTCGGCCCGGATCGCGCTGTCCTACCTGCGTTCGCACGGCGAGGAGCTCGAGCTCCCGGTCCGCGAGCTGAAGGACCGCGGCGTGCACGTGCACGTGCCGGCCGGCGCGGTGCCGAAGGACGGCCCGAGTGCGGGCGTCACGATGACCACCGCGCTCGCGTCGCTGCTGTCTGGCCGGCCGGTTCGCTCCGACGTGGCCATGACCGGCGAGGTGTCCCTCACCGGGCGGGTGCTGCCCATCGGCGGGGTCAAGCAGAAGCTGCTGGCCGCGCACCGGGCCGGGATCACCACCGTGCTGATCCCGCAGCGGAACGAGCCGGATCTCGACGATGTTCCGGCCGAGGTGCTCGACAAGCTCGAGGTGCATCCGGTCGGCGATGTCCGCGAGGTGCTGCGGCTGGCGCTGGAACCCGCCGCCGGGTCCTCGGCCGCCGAGCCGGTCTCCGTGCCCGCCGCCGCCTAGGGTGGGTCCGGGGGAAAGACAGGGCCTCAACTCTGGCCTGCGTCGGGGGCCTCGTCCTGCGGGACCGCGCCCTCGGCGGCGGGGAAGACATCCGTGGCCGCCAGATCCCAGATATAGCTGGGGTCGGCGGCCACGGCCGTCTCCGGGCCCGGACCGGCGGGGGATGCGGCATAGTCGGCCGGAACCGGAGCCGCCGCGAATCCGAGGCTCTGCCTGGTCGGCGAAGCCTCGGCGGGCGGCGCCGCCGCTTCGGGCGCGGTCGTCGGCGCCTCGGGCGTGGTCGTGGGCGCGTCGGACGCAGGCGGTGCCGCCTCGAAGTCAGGCAGTGCCGCCTCGAAGTCAGGCAGTGCGGCCTTGACCGGGGGCGGTGCGGCCTCGGACGCGGGCCGCGTCAGGCCGAAGGCCGGCATGGACAGGTCGAAATCCGCGGGCGGGGTGGTCAGGTCGAAGCCGACCGGCGGCGAGGGATCCGTCATCGCGCCGGGCGGTGCCGCCATGTCCCCGGGCAGCCGGATGCCCCGGCCCGGCTCCAGCGGAGGCAGTCCCAGCGAGGCTACCGGGAGCGGGCCGATCAGGCGCTGGGGTTCGGGCGCGGGCGCCCACGGCGGGCCGGGATCCCCGTCCGCCCGGCCCGCACCCCGGCCGGCCCGGTAGCCGGGAGAAGATCTCGGCATCGGAGCCACGGCCGGGCGGGACGATCCGTCCAGGGCAGGCCTGATCTCACCGATGCCGCCTCCTTGCCAGCCCGCGGGCGAAGCCCATCCGGGCGCGGCGGGCGGACGCGGCCAGCGAGCCGCCCCGGCGCCGTCGGTCGCCGTCGTATGACCGTCGGCCGCCGCGGACCCGCGATCCGGCCTGCGGTTCTCGTGCTGCCCTCGGGTCCGCGCCCGGTCAGCCGTCCCGCCCCGGTCGCTCTGTTGCCGCGGGGGGACGACCCCCCTGGCCCCCCCGCGATCCCGCCGGAAGCGCACGACCAGCAAGGCCACGACGAGCAAGATGATCAGCGCGCACACCGCGGCCACCGCGTCCCGCAGCACGGACCCGGCCAGCGTGCTGGCGGCCGCCCGACGCGGTGCGGCCACCGTCGGCCGGGCGGGCTTAGCCGATGAGGTGACCGGCGCAGGCTGACGCGGCTGTTCCGCGGCGGTGATGAAGGCGGCGAGGTTCAGCGCCCGGATCGCGTCTACGGTGCCGTAGCCGGCTCCGCCCGGCGACCGGGTCGGCAGCGGCGGCAGGCTGGTGCCGGCCGCCGTGGTAGCGGTGCTCTCCAGCAGCACCTGGGTCACCTGGGCCACGGTGAGATGCGGGAACCTGGACAAGACCAGGGCCGCCACGCCCGCCACGATGCCGCTGGCCGTACTCGTGGAGCTGATCGTGTCGACCCCGTACGGCTGGGCCGCCGCCACTAGGCTGACCCCCGGGGCCGTCAGCGACGTGTAGGACTGCCTGCTGCTGAACGAGGCGAGCTGCCCGGTGCGGCCGATGGCCCCCACCGCGATGACGCCCGGGTAGGCGGCCGGGTAGTTCACGATTCCCGACCCCATGCCGTCGTCACCGGAGGGCGCCACCAGAACGACCCCCTTGCTCAGCGCGTAGGCGATCGCGGACCGCTCGGCCGGGCTGCCGCCCGCCGCGACCGGATCGCCGGTGCTGGTCAGGCCTAGCGTCCCAGGATCGAGCGGCAGGTCGATGATCCGAGCGCCATGATCGGTCGCGTACCTGATGCCGGCGGCGATCGCGTCCGGCAGGCGTCGGCTGATGGCCTGGTCCGAGGCCAGCGGATCATTGAATTCCAGCGTCACCCGGACGGAGAGGATCTTCGCCCCGGGCGCGACGCCGACCAGGCCCCAGTCGCGCGCGTGGGCGGCGATGATGCCCGCCACAGCCGTGCCTTCGACACCCCAGTAAGGGCTGCCCGGGCCCCGGCCCGAGCCGGTGTAGTCGGGCCCGGTGATCACCGAGCCAGCCAGCCCTGGGTATTCCGCGTCCACCCCGGTGCCGAGGACCGCCACGGTAATCCCGGATCCTTCGGACTTCTGCCACGCCTGCGTTACCCGCAGGTCGGCCAGCCACCATTCCTGATCGCGGGCATTAGCGTGTCCCGCGGTCGAACTGGCGGTGGCGATAGCAGGCGCGAGCCCCAGGACGCCCAGCACCGTCAGCACCGCCGCTAGCCCTGTGGTGAACGGCAGCAAAGTGCCGCGGAGCATTCGGTGTGACACCTTGGTCAGATTTCTCCTCGAGCCTGGCCGAGAAGTACGGGTCTGGCCTGTGGTAGCGATGCTCGGCCGGCCTATGTAATCGTGCCACGCACCCGGCCTAGGCGGAATGCGTCATGGAGGAATTGTTGGCGATGCCGTGGCAATCGATACCCGCGCACCGGGCGGCAGGCCCAGCCGCTGGGCCGCGTCTCCGCCGTTCACCGCGATGGAGACCAGCCCGGCGCTATCGATATAGGCGACAAGCTCGCCCGGAGCAACGGCGCCGAACATATCCCGGTAAGAGATGATCAGCTGGTGGCGGCCGCAACGGACGAGCGCGGTCGCACCTGGCTTGAGGCCGATTTCGGCCGCGTCGGCGGCGGTAATCGTGAGCTGGACATTACCGAATCGGTCCACGGTCAGAACCTCGCCCGCCGCGACGGAATCGCGGATCGTCCTTTCCGGGACGGGCAGCGTGACCAGATCTGCGACGTCGATTTCTGTGCCGGTCGCGGCCAGTTCCGTACCGTCGGCCAGATGCGCGGCGACCGGCATGAAGATATCGCGGCCGTGAAAGGTCGCCGCGACGCTGGCGAGCCAGAGGTCGCGGTTGGTCAGGCTGAAGGCGCGTGCCGCGCCGCCCGAGGCGGTCACGGCCCATGACAGCAGGCCGTTATCGGGGCCGACGAACACCGAGTCTCCCGCCGCCACCGCGACGCCGCGCCGGGCCGTGCCGACGCCCGGATCGACCACCGCCACGTGCACGGCCGGCGGCAGGTAGGGCACGGTCTGGGCCAGCACGGCGGCGCCGCGCCTGACGTCGCCGGGCGGGATCAGGTGGGTCACATCGATGATGCTGGCGTGCGGGGCGATCCGGGCGGCCACGCCGTGGCAGGCGGCGACGAATCCGTCGTCGAGCCCGTAGTCGGTGAGGAAGCTGAGGTGGCGAAAACGGGTCACGGCGGTGAGCGTACGTCGGCGTCAGGCCGAGGTACAGCCCCGCGCAGGCAAGGTACGTTGGGGTGAACCGGATGCTGGCGCGAGGAGGTCGCATGTCCGGGTTGTCCGAACGCGACATGCGCATCCTCGCGTTCGAGCGGCGCGGCTGGCGGTCTCCGGGCGTCAAGGAACAGGCCATCGCCGAGGTGCTCGACCTCCCGGTCACCCGGTACTACCAGCTGCTCAACGAGCTGATCGACCGGCCTGAGGCGCTCGCCTTCGATCCGGCGCTGGTCAAGCGCCTGCGCGCCCAGCGGGCCCGGCGGCAGCGCATCCGCTCGCCCCGCTCGAAGGGCCGGCCCGCGTGACCCAGCTGCCGAGATCGGCCACCCCCGAGGGGCAGGCCGGGCTGGACGCGCTGCTCACCGGCCCGCGGCACGCGCTGATCGCCACGGACTTCGATGGCACGCTGGCGCCGATCGTGGCCGACCCCCGGGCCGCGCGCGCGCTCCCCGGGGCGGTGCCCGCGCTGAAGCGGCTGGCCGGGGCGGTCGGCACGGTCGCGGTCATCACCGGCCGGCCCGCCGCGGACGCGGTCGCCTACGGCGGGCTCGACGCTATCCCCGGCCTCATCGTGCTCGGTCACTACGGTGGCCAGCGCTGGCAGGACGGTGCGCTGATCGGGCCGGGCTCGCCGCCCGCGGTACAGGCTGCCCGCCAGGAGATGCCCGGCGTGCTCAGCCAGGCGGGCGCCCCGGACGGCACCTGGGTCGAGGACAAGGGACATGCGCTGGCCGTGCACACCCGCCGCACGGCCGACCCGGACGCGGCCCTGGGCCGGCTCCGGGGCCCCCTGGGCGATCTGGCCGAACGGCTCGGACTGGCCGCCGAACCCGGCCGGATGGTGATCGAGCTGCGGTCGCCGGACGCGGACAAGGGCGTCGCGCTGACCAGCCTGGCCCGCGAGCGCGCCGCGGGTACGGTCCTGTTCTGCGGTGACGATCTCGGCGACCTGCCCGCGTTCGCCGCTGTGCGGGCGTTGCGCGCGGACGGAGTCCCGGGCTGTGCCGTAGCCAGCGCCAGCACCGAGGCCCCGCAGGTCGCGGCCACAGCCGACCTGGTGGTGGAGGGACCGGAGGGGATCGTGGCGCTGCTGGCCGCGATCGCGGCCGAACTGGGGTGCTGAGCGCGGCTAGCGGTCCAGCGAAGCCACCTGATCCCCGAGCCAGCGGGCGGGCGGGCTAGCCGCGGCGGTCGCGGCCAGGGCATCGGTCCGGCGGCGGCGCTCGGCGTCCGGCATGGCCAGCGCCTGGTGCAGGGCCGCGGCGGTCTCGCTGACGTCGTACGGGTTAACCAGCAGCGCGTCGCCGTCCAGGGTCGCGGCCGCGCCCGCCTCACGGGACAGCACCAGCGCGCAACCACGTTCGGACAGTACCGGGCCTTCCTGCGCCACCAGGTTCATGCCGTCCCTGATCGGGTTCACCAACAGCACGTCGGCCACCGTGCAGGCGGCGAGCGACCGGGGGTAGTCGTCCCTCACCTCGAGGATCAGCGGATTCCAGTCCGGCGTGCGGAACTCCGCGGTGATCTCCGCCGCGATCTGCCGCACCTGCTCGGTGTAGGCGCGGTACTCGGGCACGGCCGACCGGGACGGATAGGCGAAGGCCAGATGGACCACCCGGCCGCGCCACTCGGGCCGGGTGGCGAGCAGTTCGCGGTACGCGGTCAGGCCGCGCACGATGTTCTTGGACGGCTCGGTCCGGTCGACCCGGACGATCAGCTTCCGGTCCCCGGCCGCCTGGCCGAGCGCGGTGACGTACGCCCGCACATCGTCGGCCCGGGCCCGGGCGCGCAGGGCCGGCGCGTCCACGCCCAGCGGATGTACGGCCACCTCGGTGACGTGCCCGCGGTAGACGACCCGCCCGGCCGGGCCGGCGCCGTCGTCGCCGGCCCGGCTCACCTGCGCGCCCAGGATCGCCGCACAGCAGTCGAGGAACGCGTCGGCCCACCGCCCGGCGTGAAAGCCGACGTGATCGGCGCCGAGCATGCCGTCGAGCACGGCCTCGGCGACCTCGGCAGGCAGCATCCGGTAGTAGTCGGGCGGCGCCCAGGGCGTGTGCGAGAAGTGCGCGATGCCGGCGTCGGCGTAGGCCCCGCCGAGCCTGTTCCTCAGCAGCCGCGGTACCAGGCTGAGGTGGTAATCCTGGATTAGCGCCCGGACGCCGGACGAGGGCGCGCTGCCCTCCGCCGCCTCGTCCGCCATCGCGTCGGCGAAAGCCTCGTTGTAGGCCAGATAGGCGGCCCAGTCCCGGCGGAACTCGTGGCCGAACCGGGGCTGGTTCGGAGTGTCGAACAGCAGGTGCTGGACAAACCACAAGATGGAGTTGGCCACGTTGTTGTAGGCCCGGTCGAAGATGTCCGGCGCGATGTCGAGCATCCGTACCGGGACGGTACCGGGCTCCTCGGGGTAGGCGGGCCGCAGGTGTGCGGCCACGCGGTCCGCGTCGCTGAGCGCCGCGCAGATCCAGCTGACCTCGGCCTCCGGCGCCATCGCCGCCAGGCCCTCGGCCACCCCGGCGACCAGGCCGCCCCCGCCGCGCTGGCCGGTCAGCGTGCCGTCCGCACCGAACTGGTACGACACCGGCCCGCGATTGGACGCGACCAGAACCCGTTTCTTCATAGTCCGGGAGGTTAGTGCCCCGCGAGGTCAATCCAGGCCCCGGGCCGGTGCGGCGCAGGGCTGATACGCTTATCTCAGTTGGGACACAACTGAATAACGCTCATCTAGAGGGGTGGAGGGATCGGCCCTGCGAAGCCCCGGCAACCTATCGCGTATCTATGCCCATTTCGGGTGGCGAGGCGCGTGACATGGTGCCAAGTCCGGCCTGCGGTCAAGGCGACCGCTGGGAAAGATGGGGAAGGAAGCCCTCGCCGGTGACGACAGCAACCACACGCACGACTAACGCAGCTTCCGGGTTCGGCCATGCCACCGGGCTGTCCTGCCGCGAATGCGGCCAGGTCTACCCGCTCGGCGCGCTGTACGCGTGCGGCGAGTGCTTCGGCCCGCTCGAGGTCGGTTACGACTACCCGCGGCTGGATCGGTCCGCGATCAAGGCCGGCCCGCCGAACATGTGGCGGTACGCGCCGCTGCTCCCGGTACCGCCGGACATCGCGGACCGGCCCACCATGCAGCCCGGCTACACCCGGCTGATCCGCGCCGACAACCTGGCCCACGCGCTGGGCATGCGCAGGCTCTGGATCAAGGATGACCGGGACAACCCGACGCACTCGTTCAAGGACCGGGTGGTCGCGGTGGCCCTCGCCGCCGCCACCGAACTCGGCTTCAAGGTGCTGGCCTGCCCGTCGACCGGCAACCTGGCCAACGCGGTTGCCGCCGCGGCGGCCCGGGCGGGCATCCGGTCCGTGGTGCTCGTGCCCGCCGACCTGGAGCAGCAGAAGATCCTGCTCACGTCGGTGTACGGCGGCACGTTCATCACCGTGGACGGCACCTACGACGACGTGAACCGGCTCGCGTCCGAACTGGCCGGCGAGCACGAGGACTGGGCGTTCGTCAACGTGAACGTCCGGCCCTACTACGCCGAGGGCTCCAAGACCCTCGGCTTCGAGATCGCCGAGCAGCTCGGCTGGCGGCTACCGGAGCAGGTCGTGGTGCCGATCGCCTCCGGCGCGCAGCTGGTCAAGGTGGACAAGGGATTCGGCGAGCTGACCTCACTCGGCCTGGTCCCGGAGGCCCCGTGGCGCGTGTTCGGGGCCCAGGCGACCGGCTGCGCGCCGGTCTCGGCCGCGTTCGCGGCCGGGTACGACGTGGTGCGCCCGGTCCGGCCGGCCACGATCGCCAAGTCGCTGGCCATCGGCAACCCGGCGGACGGGCCGTACGCGCTGGACGTGGTGCGGCGCACCGGCGGCGCGATCGCCGACGTCAGCGACGACGAGATCGTCGACTCGATGCGGCTGCTGGCCTCGACCGAAGGCATCTTCGGCGAGACCGCCGGCGGCGTCACGGTCGGCGTCCTGCGCAAGCTGCTGGCGGCCGGCCAACTCGACCCCGGGGCCGAGACGGTGATCATCAACTCGGGCGACGGGCTGAAGACGCTGGACGCGATCACCGGGGCGGTGGATGTGCCCGCCTCGATCAGGCCGACCCTCGAGGCCTTCCAGGAGGCGGTCTCGAGCCGGATATGAACAGGGTGCTGGTTGGTATCCCGACCATCCTGCGCTCCTACACCGCGGGCGCGCGGGTTTCCTTCATCCCCGCGGTGGCCGGCGGCGCGCGCCGCAGACCTCGGAGAATGTCCCGGCCGGCGCGGCTGACCTGAGCCAGATGGCGTGATTGGGGGGTAAGTGGCGTCAGACGCCCTCAGTACAGGGTAAGGTCAGTTCCGGTCGCCGTCGGACGGGACGGGGTTCGCGCGCAAGGCACGTAGCCGCTCTCACCGGTTCGCGATCGACGGGTTCCGCGGTGACAAGGGCGGGGCTCGAGGCCCGAGCGCAGTTAGGGAGTTGTTTGGAATGGCTCAGGGCACCGTCAAGTGGTTCAACCCGGACAAGGGATACGGCTTCATCGCCGTCGACGGTGGCAAGGACGTCTTCGTCCACTTCTCGGCTATCCAGTCGGATGGCTACCGCACCCTCGAAGAGGGGCAGCGGGTCGAGTTCGAGATCACGCAGAGCGACCGGGGCGCGCAGGCCAACAAGGTCGTCGTAGTCTCGTAGGTTCGCCGGTGGCCCCGGGGTTTTCCCGGGGCCACTGATCTGCCGGGGTTCAGCTGGCGGCCCGGCCCCACCCGGGGCCGGGCCCTGCTAGTCCAGGGGGCTGTGTTGGCCCAGGGGGGCGACCCCCCTGGAACCCCCCGCTTCCCGCTGCGGTTCTCGCCGTAGTATCGCGCGGCTGGGAGGCCGTCGGCCCTCACCGCAGGCCACGCGATGGTTTGCACTCTCACCATGAGAGTGCTAAACATGGTGCTGGCACTCTCCTAGGGTGAGTGCCAGCATGATGGCGGGATCGGGCGATGAGGCACGACCTCGCGGGCAGGAAGGGATTGTCCGCCGAGGGGTGTCGGCCGTCGCGGGCGTCGGCTCGATCCGCGCATACGCCACGGAGGACTGGAGCCTATGGCAGCGAAGATGATCGCGTTTGACGAGGAAGCCCGGCGCGGCCTCGAACGCGGTATGAACCAGCTCGCCGACGCCGTGAAGGTAACCCTCGGCCCCAAGGGCCGGAACGTGGTACTCGAGAAGAAGTGGGGCGCACCCACGATCACCAACGATGGCGTGTCCATCGCCAAGGAGATCGAGCTCGAGGACCCGTGGGAGAAGATCGGCGCCGAGCTGGTCAAGGAAGTAGCAAAGAAGACCGACGATGTGGCCGGTGACGGCACCACGACGGCCACCGTACTAGCCCAGGCGCTGGTGCGCGAGGGCCTGCGCAACGTAGCGGCGGGCGCCAACCCGATGTCCCTGAAGAAGGGCATCGAGGCGGCCGTCGAGCGGATCAGCGAGGAGCTGTCCAAGCAGGCCAAGGACGTGGAGACCAAGGAGCAGATCGCCTCCACCGCGTCCATCTCGGCCGGGGACACCGCGATCGGCGAGATGATCGCCGAGGCGATGGACAAGGTCGGCAAGGAAGGCGTCATCACCGTCGAGGAGTCCAACACCTTCGGCCTGGAGCTTGAGCTCACCGAGGGCATGCGGTTCGACAAGGGATACATCGCCCCGTACTTCGTCACCGACCCCGAGCGGCTCGAGGCGGTCCTGGAGGACCCGTACATCTTGGTGGTGAACTCCAAGATCTCGGCGAACAAGGACCTGCTCCCGCTGCTGGACAAGGTGGTGCAGTCCGGCAAGTCGCTGGTCATCATCGCCGAGGACGTCGAGGGCGAGGCCCTGGCGACCCTGGTGGTGAACAAGATGCGCGGCCTGTTCAAGTCGGTGGCGGTCAAGGCCCCCGGCTTCGGCGACCGCCGCAAGGCCATGCTCGGTGACATCGCCATCCTGACCGGTGGCCAGGTCATCAGCGAGGAAGTCGGCCTCAAGCTGGACAACGTGGACCTGGACGTGCTCGGCCGGGCTCGCAAGGTCGTGGTCACCAAGGACGAGACCACGATCGTGGACGGCGCCGGGGACGCGGACCAGATCTCGGGCCGGGTCAACCAGATCCGCACCGAGATCGACAACACCGACTCCGACTACGACCGGGAGAAGCTGCAGGAGCGGCTGGCCAAGCTGGCCGGCGGCGTCGCGGTCATCAAGGCCGGGGCGGCCACCGAGGTCGAGCTGAAGGAGCGCAAGCACCGCATCGAAGACGCGGTGCGCAACGCCAAGGCCGCGGTCGAGGAGGGCGTCGTCGCCGGTGGCGGCGTGGCCCTGCTCCAGGCGGGCCGGAGCGCCTTCGACAAGCTGGACCTGACCGGCGACGAGGCCACCGGCGCGCAGATCGTGCGCCGCTCGGTGGAGGAGCCGCTCAAGCAGATCGCGGTGAACGCCGGCCTCGAGGGCGGCGTGGTGGTCGAGAAGGTCAAGACCCTTTCCGCGGGTCATGGCCTCGACGCCTCGAACGGCGAGTACGTCGACATGTTCAAGGCCGGGATCATCGACCCCGCGAAGGTCACCCGCTCGGCGCTGCAGAACGCAGCCTCGATCGCGGGCCTGTTCCTCACCACTGAGGCCGTGATCGCGGAGAAGCCGGAGAAGGACAAGGCCCCCGCCATGCCAGGCGGCGGCGGCGACATGGACTTCTGAGCCAAGAAGTCACGGCAGGCCAACGGCCCGGGGTTTTCCCCCGGGCCGTTGGCTTCGGGTTTCCTGGCGCCCGCGCTGGGTACACGGCCAGTGCGGTCTCGGGAACCGCGGTCGCGCCGGCGGGGCGAAGCGGCCTGCGGCAAACGAAGCTGCGATCCGGCGTCCCGGACCGATAGCCTTAGAACTGCCCATAGCATCCTGCCGGTCACCTGATCGCTGGTTGTTGTTAGCTCTCTCAACGTGAGGTTCTGCGCGTGCCTACCGGCAAGGTCAAGTGGTACGACTCCGACAAGGGGTATGGCTTCCTCGCCCGCGACGACGGCGGCGAGGTCTTCGTGCATTCATCGGCACTGCCCTCGGGGACGACCGCGCTGCGGCAGGGGCAGCGGGTG
The DNA here is from genome assembly GCA_963722055.1 of uncultured Actinomycetes bacterium. Taxonomy (GTDB): domain Bacteria; phylum Actinomycetota; class Actinomycetes; order Streptosporangiales; family Streptosporangiaceae; genus Palsa-504. The sequence goes on from CAVRLA010000001.1 coordinate 33,180, forward strand.
GAGTTCGGGGTGGCCGAGGGACGCCGGGGGGCGCAGGCGCTCCAGGTGCGGATCCTCGAGCCGCCGCCGACCGTCGCGGCCACCAAGCAGGCCCGCAAGAAGCCGGACGAAATGATCGTTCTCGTCGAGGACCTGATCAAGCTGCTCGATGACGTGTCGACGACGTACCGCCGCGGCAAGTATCCCGACGACGCGAAGAAGATCGCCGCCGTGCTCCGCGCCGTCGCCGACGACATCGAGCCCTGACTAGGTCATCCGGCGTAACCGGGCAGCCACACTGATACCTCCAGGCCTCCGGCGGGCGCCGCCGGCCGAGGCGCTGCGCGCGTCCTTACCTTACGAGCGGCGGGTCCGGGGCCGGGCGGGCCGGGTCTCTTCGGCGCGCAGCTGCTCGGCCAGGACCCGGCGCCGGCGCCGCGCGACGAGGATGACCAGCGCGGCGGTCAGCAGCGCGGCCGCGATGGCCAGGCCCGCCTGACCGTTGTTGAGGATCGACACGAGCACCCCGGCCAGGCCGCCGGCCACGTTGGCCACCTGGTTCACGGTCTCGGACACCGCGAAGGTCGAGGACCGGATCTCGTCGCCGATCTCGCGCTGCACGATCGAGTCCTGCGCCAGCTTGGCCAGGCTGGCGCACAGGATGGCGGCGAACGCTACGGCGATCACCGCCACCAGGCCGAAGAACCAGGCGGAGACGGCCGCGACCACCGGCGCCACGGTGAGCACGGCGAACATGATCAGCTGCGGGGCCCGGGAGCGGAGCAAGGACCCGACGGCCATCGCGAAAATGCTGCCCCCCGCGACGGCGACCGCGAGAACGGCCAGCGCGAAGTGCTTGGAGACGCCCAGGCGCTCGGTCTGCAGCAGGAACGCGAAGAAGAAGAACGTGTAGCCGGAGAAGGCACGCAGTACCGCGTTGCCGGTCATCGCCTCGGCGACGATCGGACCCACCCGGCCCAGCGTCCGCCATCGCCCCGAGCCGGTCGCGGCCCTGGACCCGTTGGCCGCCCGGGACCCGGGCGGGAGGGCCGCGGCGGGTTCGTCATGCGGGATCGTCTGGTCGGCGTACTCCTCCCCCGAGCCGTGCCACGGATCGCTGTCGCCTCCGCGGGCGTATCGCTCCGGTCCGTTCGGCAGATAATCGGGCCGTGGCGGGGTCCGGCGGTCAGGCCCCCGCGGTGGCCGGCCGTCGGCGGCCGGGGGCGGCGCGGCCGTGGCGGCCTCGGGAGCCGGCGGGGTATCCACCTGGTCGGGCAGCCGCAGCGCGAGGATCATGGCGCCGAGGTAGACCACCATGCCCACCCGGAGCACCCAGGCGGCGCCCCCGGTCACCTGGACGCCTTCGGCCACCGCCGCGGCGATGGTGGCCGCGATCACCGCGATCAGCTGCGACCGCGCGTTGGCGGCGACCAGGGTGATCTGCTCAGGCAGCAGCCGCGGCGCGACCGACGCGCGGACCACGCCGTAGGCCTTCTGCAGCACGAGCACGCCGAACGCGGCGGGCAGCAGCGTGATCGGGTTGCTGACCGCGGCCGACATGGCGTAGCACAGCAGGCCGCGGGCCAGCAGCGTGCCGGCCAGCAGGTACTTACGGCCCTGCTGCACGCGGTCCAGGGCCGGCCCGATGAACGGCGCGAGCACCGCGAACGGGGCCATGGTGACGAGCAGGAACAGCACCACCTTGCCCCGGGCCTGGTCTACGGAGGTGTTGAAGAAGATCGTCCCGGCCAGCGCCACGATGACGAAGGCGTCGCCGGCGCCGCTGGCGGCAGTCAGCTCGATGAGCGTGGACAGCCCAGTCCGGCCCGCTCCCGAGGCGCTGGTCACCCGGTGCACCAGGCCGCCGGTCCTGCGGGTGCCGGTTCTGACCGCGCCGGTCGTGGCGCGGGCGGCGCTCCCGGTTCGGCGCACCGCCTCGGACATCCACATGTACCCAGTATTGTTGGTAGCCGCCACTGCGGCGAGCCGCTATCGCCGCAACCGACAGGTAACCATGCCCGCCGCGTTCATGACAGTGAGATCGGTGACCGTGAGCTCAACTCGCACCCGCAGCAAAGAACCTGATCAGGCCTGCGCCGAGGCCGTCGACCTGGCGCGGGCCGCCGTCGCGGAGATCGCGGGACCCGACCAGGTGGGCCGGACCTCGAAGTGCTCGCCGAGGGCGAACGCACCGTGACCCACCTCTTCGGCTGCGAGGACCCGGCCTACGCCGGGTGGCGGTGGGCGGTGACGGTCGGCCGCGCGCCCCGGTCCAAGCTGGTCACGGTCAGCGAGACGGTGCTGCTGCCCGGGACCTTCGCGCTGCTCGCGCCGCCCTGGGTGCCGTGGCACGACCGGCTGCGGCCGGGCGATCTGGGGGTCGGCGACCTGCTGCCTGCCCCGCCCGACGATGAGCGACTCGTCCCGCTGGTGACGCTGGAAGGCGACGACGCCGTGGTCGACTGGTACGGCGCCGGAGATGAACAGGGCGAGGACCCCGGAGATGAACAGGGCCCGTCCGAGCCCGCCGAGCTGCCCGCACCCGGGCGGTCCCGCGTGCTCTCGGCCGTCGGCCGCGAGAGCGCCTCGGCGCGCTGGTACTCCAGCGAGCACGGCCCGCGGTCACCACTGGCCCACGCGGCCCCCGCGCAGTGCGTCAGCTGCGGCTTCTTCGTTCCGCTGAGCGGCGAGCTCGGCCGGCTGTTCGGGGCCTGCGCGAACGCGTACGCGCCCGACGACGGCCGGGTCGTCTCGGCCGACCACGGCTGCGGAGCGCACTCGGAGTCGGTCATCTGGCCGGCGACCGCCCGCGCCCTCTCGCCCGTCATCGACGAGTTCGGCTACAACATGGTCGACTTGCCGGGCGTATCGGTCGAGGAGACGGTGTTCGAGCCGTTGTCCCGCGGGGCCGACTGAGCCCCCTGATCTGCTTGCGCCGCCCGGCGCGCCGCCGCCCGGGCCCGGGCCCGCTTGAACCTGGGCACGTACCACAGGGCGAACAGCCCCATCGCCAGTCCAACCGCGCAGGTCCAGACCCACCACCGGTCACCCGCCGGCAGGCTGTGGCGGACGATGAGCAGCACGATCAGCGCCACCGCCCACCCGGCGGTGCCGGTGAGGGTGACCAGCCGGTCGTTCGCCTCGAGCGGCGGCGGCGGCGTCGGCCTACGGGGTTCGTTCACCCCTCCAGGCTACGAGCCGGCCGCGGGCGGTCGCCGCTCTGGTCGCCGGCTAAATTCCGCGGGCCGCGCCCGCGCTGAAAATAGCGCCGGGATAATCATTGCCAAGGCGCCCGATATGACCAAAGGGCCGGGAAACTCTCACTACGGCCTAAAGCCGGATATAGTGCCGAGCGTTGATTTTACGAGGGCAAGGCTCGGAGTCCCCGTTAATAGGTAACCGAAACCGAATATACATGTCGTGTGGATTGAGCTGTTTCACGTCCAGGTCTAAAGTCTGCTCCAGGAAGGGGCGCGCCTGGCCTGGTGCGTGCGGCCGGCCGGCGTGATGTACTTAATCCACGCCCGCACAGGCCGATGAGGTTGACCATCATGACAGTGACCCAGACCAGGACCGATGCCGGGCTGGCCACCGCGCTGCGGATCTCGGTGAGCCGGCTGGCCCGGCGCCTGCGGGCCCAGCGCGCGGTTTCGGGCCTGACCGAGGCCGTACTGTCGGAGACCCAGCTGGCCGCCTTGTCGGCCCTGGAGGTCCACCAGGCCATGACCCCTGGTGAGCTGGCCGAGCACGAGAAGGTTCAGCCGCCGTCCATGACCCGCGTCATCGCCGTCCTGGAGGAGCGCAGCCTGGTGCTCCGGTCACCGCACCCGACCGACCGGCGGCAGGTCATCTTGACCGTCACCGAGGAAGGCCGGGCGGTGGTGCAGCGCGTGCGGCGCAGGAAGGACGCGTGGCTGGCCCGGCGGCTGGCCGAGCTCACCGCCGAGGAACGGGCCACGCTGCGGGCGGCGGTGCCGATCCTGGAAAAGCTCAGCCAGTCCTCATAGGTCGAGGTCCGGGGGCCGCAGCGGCCAGCTCCCGAGCGTGGCGTAGCGAGGCTGCTCGGTCGCGCCCAGGCGGCTGCGGACCAGGTGGATGCGGTCCGCGGTCCATGGCCGGCCCTGGTAGGCGGCCAGCGCGGCGACGAGCTCGGTGACGTCGGCGGGCGTCCGGCAGCGCGCGAGGGTCAGGTGGGGCTGGAACCGCCGGCCCTTGTCGGGCGGGGTAGCCCCCGCGCGGCTCGCGCCCGCGGCCACGGACTCGGCCAGGTGCGCCAGCGCCCGGCGGTCGCCGGACAAGCCGCTCCAGAGCACGTTGGCCCGCGTCGCGGCGGGGAAGGCGCCCGCGCCGCTGAACGCGAGCCGGAACGCGTGATGACGGTGTGCGGCCCGCTCCAGGCGCGGCCGCAGCCGGGTCGCGGCGGCCTCGTCGACCTGACCGAGGAAGGCCAGCGTCACATGCCAGGCATCCCGGCTGGTCCAGCGCAGGTCGGGTCGTCCGGGCCGGAGCGGCCCGGCCAGGGCGTCGAGCTCATCGAACACGTCCGGGGGCGGGGCGATGGCCACGAACAGCCGCATCAGCTCACCCGGCGCGGCATCGGATCGTACCGGCGTCCTGGTTTCGGAGGGCGTCCGGCGGACTAAACCGGTGCGCTCGGACCGAGCGTGCTCGCCGAGCAGCCCCGCCCCGTGCGCCTCGTTACCCATGTGCCCACCTCGGATCGTGTCTCGCCTGCAGGCTATAGGCTTATCCGGCGATGCGGGTGACCACGTAGTCGATGCAGGCGGTGAGGGCCTCCACGTCCGCGGGATCGATCGCGGGGAACATGCCGATGCGCAGCTGGTTCCGGCCCAGCTTCCGATAGGACTCCGTGTCCACGATTCCGTTCGCCCGCAGCGCTGCCGCTACCGCGTCGGCGGACAGTCCATCGGCCAGGTCGATGGTGCCGACCACCGGCGAGCGCTGCGCGGGATCGGCGACGAACGGATCCGCGTAGGGCGCCTGCTCCGCCCACGCGTACAGGATGGCCGCCGATTGCCCGGTACGGGCCGTGGTCCATTCCAGGCCGCCCTGGGCGAGCATCCAGTCAACCTGGTCCGCCAGCAGGAACAAGGTCGCCACCGCGGGCGTGTTATACGTCTGGTCCCGGGCCGCGTTCTCCAGCGCCACCCGCAGCGAGAGGAAGTCGGGAATGTACCGCCCGCTCGCGGCAATCTCACCCGCCCGCTCGGCCGCCGCCGGCGACATCAGCGCGATCCACAGCCCGCCGTCGGAGCCCAGGCCCTTCTGCGGGGCGAAGTAGTACACGTCGAACTCCGCGGCCTGCACGGCCAGGCCCGCCGCGGCGCTCGTCGCGTCGACCAGGACCAGTGCTCCCGGGTCGGCGCCGGGCACGCGGCGCACCGGCATGGCTACGCCGGTCGAGGTCTCGTTGTGGGTCAGCGCGTACGCGTCGGCCCCGGGCTCCGGCCAGGGGGCCGGGTGTGTCCCGGGCGCGGACTCCACGACGGTCGGGGCGGACAGCCACGGGGCCCGCCCGGCGATGGCGGCGAACCTGGCCGAGAACTCACCGAAGCTCAGGTGCTGCGAATGCTGCCGGACCAGCCCGTACGCGGCCACGTCCCAGAAGGCGCTGGTGCCCCCGTTGCCGAGCACGACCATATAGTCGCCGGGCAGGCCGAACAGCTCAGCCAGCCCGGTGCGGATCCGGCGCACCAGGGACCTGACCGGCGCCTGGCGGTGCGACGTGCCGAGGTAGGTGCGGCCCCAGCTGGCCAGCGCGGCCAGCTGCTCGGGCCGGATCTTGGCCGGACCGCTGCCGAACCTGCCGTCCCTCGGCTTGAGCCCGGCCGGGATCACCAGATCGCTCATCACCGCAGCCTACCGACGCGCCGGTGCTAAGACCTGGCGGTCGAGCACCTCCGCGGCGCCGGGCACATCGCGGACCGGGCGCGACGCGGGACCGATGTAGCGCGCGGACGGCCGGACCAGCCGCCCGGTCTGCTTCTGCTCCAGGATGTGCGCCGCCCAGCCCGCCGTCCGCGCGCAGGTGAACATCGAGGTGAACATGTGCGCCGGCACCCCCGCGAAGTCCAGCACGATGGCCGCCCAGAACTCCACGTTGGTCTCGAGCACCCGGTCCGGGCGCCGGGCCCGCAGCTCGGCCAGCGCGGCGGTCTCCAGGGCCAGCGCCACCTCGTAGCGCGGTGCGCCGAGTTCCTTGGCCGTGCGACGCAGCACCCGGGCGCGGGGATCCTCGGCCCGGTACACCCGGTGCCCGAACCCCATCAGCCGTTCGCCGCGGTCCAGCACGGACCTGACGTACTGCGGGGCGTCCCCGGTCCGTTCGACCCCCTCGATCATGCCCAGGACCCGGGCCGGCGCGCCGCCGTGCAGCGGCCCGGACATCGCGCCGACCGCCCCGGACAGGGCGGCGGCCACGTCGGCCCCGGTCGACGCGATGACCCGCGCGGTGAAGGTAGACGCGTTCATGCCGTGCTCGGCCGCCGACGTCCAGTACGAGTCGACCGCCCTGACGTGCCGCGGATCGGGCTCGCCGCGCCAGCGGATCATGAACCGCTCGGTGATGGTGGCCGCCTCGTCCACCCGGCGCTGCGGGACCATGGGCAGCCCGATCCCCCGCGCCGCCTGGGCCACGAACGACAGGGCCATGACCGAGGCCCGGGCCAGGTCGTCGCGGGCCTGCTCGTCGCTGATGTCCAGGAGCGGGCGCAGCCCCCAGGCGGGCGCGAGCATGGCCAGGGCGCTCTGCACGTCGACCCGGATGTCGCCGGAATGGACGGGGATGGGATAGGGCTCGGCGGGCGGCAGCCCGGGCGCGAACTTATTGTCGACCAGGAGGCCCCAGACATGGCCGTACGAAACATGGCCGACGAGTTCCTCAATGTCGACTCCCCGGTACCGGAGCGCGCCGCCCTCTTTGTCAGGCTCCGCGATTTCGGTCTCGAAGGCGATGACACCCTCAAGCCCCGGCTTGAAATCCGACATCGGCGTTCCTCTCTTCTTCTCCTTCTCCGCGGACGTCAGGGCGGCGCGTGGCGTCGTGCGCCGGGCCGGACCCGTAAGACCCCATGAGAACCATAAGACCCCCAAGCGCATGCGGGGGGCGCCGGCCTGCTTCTGTCAGGATCAGTTCCCATGGACACCACACCGCGTGATCCCGGCCTGGACACCCTGTCCGAGGGCACGATGGCCGGCGACCCGATGACGCAGTTCGCCGGCTGGATGGCGCAGGCCCAGGAGCGGGGCATCCCCGAGCCGACCGCGATGGTGCTCGCCACCACCTCCGCGGAGGGCCGCCCGCGAGCCAGGACCGTGCTGCTGAAGGCGCACGGTGCCGAAGGCTTCACGTTCTATACCAACCGGACCTCACGCAAGGGCCAGGACCTGCAGGCCCATCCGAGGGCATGTGCCGTCTTCCCCTGGTACGCCCTGGGCCGCCAGGTGACCGCCGAAGGCAGCGTGAGCATGATGTCGCAGGCCAGCAGCGAGCCGTACTTCAGGTCCAGGGCCCGGGGATCGCAGATCGGCGCCTGGGCCAGCAGGCAGTCGCAGGTCATCGGCTCCCGTGCGGACCTTGACCGGCGCGTCGAGGAACTGGAGCAGCGCTGGCCGCCGCCGGCCGAGGTTCCCATGCCCGACTTCTGGGGCGGGTACCTGCTCATCCCCGAAACGGTCGAGTTCTGGCAGTCGGGCCGCTACCGGCTGCATGACCGGCTGCGCTACCGGCGCCACGGCGACGCCTGGATCATCGAGCGCCTTTCCCCCTAGGCATTTTTCCCAAGGCATTGGGTTCTCCGGCATAGCATCACAGGCAGGAGGATGAGACGTTGACCGCCCATGGGCTCATCGACACCACGGAGATGTACCTCCGTACCATCTTCGAGCTTGAGGAGGAGGGCGTTACCCCGCTGCGCGCCCGCATCGCCGAGCGGCTGGGCCAGACCGGCCCGACCGTCAGCCAGACGGTGGCGAGGATGGAGCGGGACGGCCTGCTGCACGTCCTCGGCGACCGGCAGCTCTCGCTGAGCGACACCGGCCGGACGCTCGCCACCCGCGTGATGCGCAAGCACCGGCTGGCCGAATGCCTGCTGGTCGGGGTCATCAAGCTGCCCTGGGAGGAAGTGCACATCGAGGCGTGCCGCTGGGAACACGTGATCTCCGAGAGCGTCGAGCGCCGCCTGGTCGAATTGCTCGGCTACCCGGTCCGGTGCCCGCACGGCAATCTCATCCCCGGCCTGGCCGAGCTGGGGCTGCCGGACCAGGCGCAGGAGAAGATGCGCGCGGACACGAGCGAGACGGGTGAGGCGCTGACCAAGGTCGCATCCGCGGACAGCGCGCGAGTGGTCATCCGGCGAATTGGCGAGCAAATTCAGAGCGATCTGGATCTGATGCTTAAACTCAAGCGCGCCGGGATACAACCCGGACGCGAGGTGATACTCATGGCGGACGACGATGGTGTGCGCGTGACTGCTGATGACTCGGACGCCGTCTCCACCGAACTCCCCGGCCCGATCGCCGCGCACATTTTTGTGTCCCAGGGGCGCAGGCATGACGAGCGGGGGTGAGGCCGCCTTCGACGCGCACCTCCCGGCGGACATGGTGCTCGGCCAGGCCGACATCGGGGTCCTGGTGGCCGACCGGCTGGGCCATGTCCTGTTTCTCAACGAGTACGCGGCCCGGCTGTTCCGGATCCCGGACGACCTGAGTCGGCTGACCGGCTCCTCGCTCCTGTCGGTCGGCCTGTTCTCCGCGGATGACCGGCACAAGATGAGAGACATCGCCGGGCAGATACTGCGCGGCCGGTCCTGGGAGGGGACCTTCGAAGCCGCCCGGGGCGACGGGTCACACGCGCTCATGCGAGCCCTGGCCGTGCCGTTGCGTCATCCGGGCGGCCACATCGACGGGATGGTGATCCTGGCCCGCGAGGCGAGCAAACGGGACGGCCAGTCCCAGCAGGACCGGATCGCCCTGCTGGAGCGGGTGGGCGAGCGGCTGGCCGGCTCGCTGGAGATCGGGACCACACTAAAGCACGTAGCCGAGACGCTGGTCCCGCAGTTCGCCGATCACTGCTTCATCGATCTGTTCCAAGGCGGCCAGCTGTTCCGCCGGGTCATGCGGCACGCCCGCAACTGGGTGCCGCCGCCGGGGACCTGGGCTCAGGTGGGCGAGCAGATCCACTACCCGGACGGCCACTTCTGCCAGCAGGCGATGGCCCGCCTGGACACGATCGTCGTGACCGACCTGGATATCGATCCCTACCCGGCGCCGAGCGCGGCGAGCATGGCGGCCGCCCACGCGGCCGGACTCACCTCGGTGGTCGCCGCGCCGCTGTACGCCCGGGGCGAGCTGCTCGGCGTGATGAGCCTGGCCCTGTCCCGGCTGACCGATCGCGAGGAGCGCAACTACGACGCGCTCGACCGCGACCTGATCGGCGCGATCGCCAGCCGGGTGGCCATCGCGATCGACAACTCGATGCTCTTCGAGACCGAGCGGCAGACCGCCCTGGCCTTCCAGAAGAGCCTGCTCCCGCAGATGATCCCGGACCTGGACGGCCTCGAGGTGGCCTGCCGCTACGTGCCGGCCAAGCCACTGGAAGCGCAGGGCCAGGGCATCCAGACGCAGGTCGGCGGCGACTGGTACGACATCATCCCGGTGGCCGCCGGGCGGGTCGGCATCGTCATCGGCGATGTGGAGGGCCGGGGCGCCCGGGCCGCGGCGATCATGGGCCAGCTCCGCGCGGCGGTGCGGGCGTTCGCGCAGGACGAGAAGTCCCCGGCCGACATCATGCGCAAGCTCGACGACTGGTGCCGCTCCCTCGCGCCCGCCGACGAAGCCGGCGTCCCGCTGGCCGGCGATCCGCCCACGGCCAGCTGCATCTACATGACCTACGACCCGTGGTCACGGGAGCTGACCTTCGCCAACGCCGGCCACGACGCCCCGCTCGTGATCAGCGGCGGCCGGTCCCGGCAGCTGGAGTTCCGGCACAAGGGCGTCCTGCTCGGCGTGCGCGGCAAGGGGATCCGCGGGCTGCCCACCTACAAGGAGCAGACGATCCTCGTGCCGCCCGGGGCGATCCTGGTCTTCTTCACCGACGGCCTGACCGACCGCCGGACGCGCGCCGACGGCTCCGGGCATTACACCGAGGCCGAAGCGGTCGAGATGCTGGAGCAGGCGGTCCGGGCCGCGGCGGCCAGCGGGGATGCCGACGCCGTGGCCACCGCGGCCGAGTTCGCCGTACCGGGGGACATCGACGACGACATGGCCATCCTGGTGGTCAGGTCCTCACCCGCCGAGCTCGCCTCGATCCAGCGCTCGTTTCCCGCCGAGCCGATCATGGTGTCCGAGGCCAGGCGGTTGGCCGCCCAGACCTTCAGGTCGTGGGGCATGGACGCCGAGCAGATCGACCTGGCCTGCCTGCTGGTCTCGGAGGTGGTCACCAACGCCGTGCTGCACGCGTCGATCACGCCGAGCCCGGACCAGGGCCTTGATTTCGACCTCGACCCGGTGCTCATGACGGCCCCCATCGTCGCCCCGCGAGCCGCCGAACCGGTACCCGCCCGTCCGCAGGGCCGGCGGGCGGCTCCGGGCCGGACGGCGACCGCGGCCCCCGCCCGGGCAGCCACCTTGCCGGTGCCCGGCTGGGACGGCACGGCGCCCGGGGCTCACCGCGCTAGCGGGCGGGAGTTCGCGCTGCGCCTGCGGCGGGGGGCGAACTCGGTATGGGTCGAGGTGTTCGACCCCGACCTGCGGCTGCCCCGGATCCGGACGGCCGCGGAAACGGATGAGGGCGGGCGCGGCCTGTACCTGGTCGAACAGCTCGCGACCCGGTGGGGATCCAGGCCCACGACCGACGGCAAAGCGGTCTGGTTCGAAATACCCCGCAGCGGCTACCGGCCCGTATAAGTCCTGACCGCGCTTGAACCGAGGCCTAGTGGCCGCTGCCGATGTGCGAGGCCCACAGCATGAGCGCGACAATGCCCACGATGACGATCGGCGCGATCCAGTTCTTGCCCGAGACGCTCAGCTTCATCTTGCCGCGCAGGCGCGTATAGGCAAACGCCACCAGGGCGCCGATGAGGATCAGCAAGATGAGCCCGGACGACATGGCCGCCTCCTGTACCCGCGGTTTGGTGCGCACCCGCTCCGAGCCTACGATACCCGCGCGCACGGCGCGAGACGGTCAAGACACGTAGGGCTCTCACGGCTCCGGCGAGGTACGGTGAACAGGAGACCTGATTCTGGCCCGCCGGGCCGGAAGGGCGATCGGGCATGCGGAGGCCACGATGGCGGAGGCGTTCATAGCCGGTGCGGTGCGCACCGCGATCGGCAAGCGGAACGGCGCGCTGGCCGGGGTCCACCCGGTCGACCTCGGCGCTCACGCCTTGCGAGCGCTGATCGACCGGACCGGGATCGACCCCGGCGCGGTAGACGACGTGATCATGGGCTGCGTCTCGCAGATCGGCCCGCAGACCTTCGATATCGCCAGGAACGCCTGGCTGTCGGCGGGCCTGCCGGAGAGCGTGCCGGGCGTCACCGTCGACCGGCAGTGCGGGTCCTCCCAGCAGGCCGTCCATTTCGCCGCTCAGGCCGTGATGTCCGGCACGCAAGACCTGGTGGTCGCCGCCGGGGTGGAGAGCATGAGCGTGGTCACCATGGGCTCGACCGTGGCCTTGCCGGCCAAGGCGGGCATGCCGCTCCCGTGGGGACAGGGCTGGCGGGAGCGCTACGGCGACCAGGAGATCTCCCAGTTCCGCGGTGCGCAGCTGATGTGCGAGCAGTGGGACCTCAAGCGGAGCCAGCTCGAGGAGTTCTCGCTGGAGAGCCACCAGCGGGCGGTCCGGGCCATCGACGAAGGCCGGTTCGAGCGGGAGATCGCGCCGCTGGCCGGCCTCAGCCAGGACGAGGGCCCGCGCCGGGACACATCGCTGGAGAAGATGGCCGGGCTGGCTCCGCTGCGCGAGGGCTGGGAGATCACCGCCGCGGTCGCCTCCCAGATCTCCGACGGGGCGGGCGCGCTGCTGATCGCGTCCCAGGCGGCGCTGGACCGCTACGGCCTGACCCCGCGGGCCCGGGTGCACGCGCTGACCGTGGTCGGCGCCAACCCGGTCATCATGCTGACCGGGCCGATCAGCGCGACCAGGAAGGTCCTGGCCAAGGCCGGGATGACGGTCGCGGATATCGACGTGTTCGAGGTCAACGAGGCGTTCGCGCCGGTCGTGCTGGCCTGGTCCGATGAGCTCGGGGCGCCGCTGGAGCGGACCAACCCCAACGGCGGGGCCATCGCGCTCGGCCATCCGCTCGGGGCCACGGGCGCGATCTTGATGACCAAGCTCGTGCACGAACTCGAGCGCACCGGCGGCCGGTTCGGCCTGCAGACCATGTGCGAGGGCGGCGGGCAGGCCAACGCGACGATCATCGAGCGGGTCTGACCGGCCCGCCCTTGATCAGGGGACCTCTGGCCCGCGGTCAGACCGGCGCAGCACGTAGCCGGCGCCGCGGCAGGTGTGGATGAGCGGAGGGCCGAGCCGGCCGAGCTTGCGCCGCAGATAACTCACGTACGTCTCGACGACCTGCGCCTGGCCGGTGTAACCCCAGCCCCACACGGTGCGCAGCAGCTGGGTCTTGGACACGACCGTGCCCTGGTGCCGCATCAGGCAGGCCAGCAGCCGGAACTCGGTCGGCGACAGGTCCACGGGCGTTCCGGCCCGGTGGACCGTCCAGCGTTCCTCGTCGAGCACTAGGTCGCCGGAGCGGAGCGGGCCCGGCCGGCCGGGCCCGTGATCGCCAGTGCCTGCGGGAACGCCCCGGAGTACCCGCGCGGGGCGCGGGTACTCCGGGGCCTGCACCGGGACCGGCTGAGCGGCCCGGCTCACCAGTGTGCGGGTGTCGTGGTGGGCGTGGCCGCCTGATGGCGGCCCAGCGTGGTACCGGTGGTCCCGCCGACGGCGCTGGTGCTGAGCGGCGTGAACAGGACCAGCTGAGCGTGCAGCGTCCAGTGCGAGCGCGTCCCGACGATGACAGCCAGGTCACCGCGGGCCAGCGAGTTCGCGGCCAGCCACGCGTTCATGGTGAAGGTGCTCGCCATCGGGGCCGGCATGGCGTTCGCCGGCATGGTCGCGGTCTGGTTCACCGTCGCGGTGCTCCGGGTCACCGTGACCGTCACGGTGAGGTCGGTGTTGGCCACCTGGACGGTGACCGTCTGCGCCATGGGCGACGGCGTCAGCATGGTCGCGGCGGTGACCGGGCTCCCGGCGAGCAGCGTGGTCGCCGGGATCATGTTGCCCGACTGCATGGCCTGCTGTGTTGCGGCGGTGCTCGCGGTCAGCGCCGCGGTGCCCGCCGTCGTGCTCGAGACGTTCTGGAACTTTGTCCCGGCCGAGGTCAGCCACAGGTGCAGCGATCCGTTCGCGGACTGCAAGAGGATGAACTGGTTCGTGGCCAGCACCACGATGCCGCGCTGGATGGCCAGCATCTTGCCGTGGTGCGAGGCCTGGCTGAAGCCCCGGATCGAGGTCATGTGGGCCAGCTGGGAGTAGGTGCCCTGCTGGGAGGTGTTCCATTCGGTCAGCGCGGTGCTGAGCATGGTGCCCTCGTGGCCGAACGTGGCGGAGTGGGCGGCCGGCGCCGCGGCGATCCCGGCGGAGTGGCTGCTGGCGGCGATCGCCACGGCGGCGATCGCGCCGCTGCTCAGCACGACCGCGGTCGCGATGCCGGCCCGGGTCCTCAGGACCGCGGTGCGGCCCCTCCCGTAGCGCCGATTGCGGGCCATCATGAATGCCTCCTTCGGTGGACGCCGCGCCCGCTTCGCGCGTCCAGGTCTGACGGGGCGGGCCACTGGGATGGGTACAGCCCGTTGGTGTCCATGCGTCCGAGGGTGCCCCGGCCCGCCGGGCCCGCGCCCGGATTCGGGGTTCACGTAATTAGTACGTTCGCGGCTGCACAGGCTGGCCGGATGCGGACCGTGGTCGTGGTGCGGTACCGGGCCGGAGTTCAGCGCTCGGTTACATCTGCTCGGGAACCGGCACCCCGAGCAGGTCGAGACCCGCGGTGAGCACGCGCAGCGTCAGAGCGCACAGCGCCAGCCTGCGCGCCCGCAGGGACTGCGGCTCGGCCTTCAGCACCGGGCATTCCTCGTAGAACGTGGTGAACAGGCTGGCCACGTCGAACAGGTACGCGCACAGCCGGTGCGGCTCGGCGGTCTCGCTGACACCGGTGACGACGGCGCCGAAATCGAGCAGCCGCAACGCCAGTGCCCGCTCAGGCGGGGCGGTGACCGCCACCTGGGATCCGCGGATGTCCGGGTCGGCTTCAGCGCCGGCCCGGCGGAAGATCGACCGGATCCGCGCGGTCGCGTACTGCAGGTACGGGCCGGTGTTGCCGCGGAACGAGATCATCCGGGCCCAGTCGAACACGTAGGCGCTCTCCCGGGCGGTGGACAGGTCGGCGTACTTGACCGCCCCGATGCCGACTGCCTCGGCGGTCGCGTCCAGCTCGGCCGGCTCGAACCGGGCCGGCGCCTCCAGCTCGTCCAAGATGCCGCGGGCGCGGTCGACGGCTTCCTGCAGCAGCTCGCTGAGCTGCACGTTATCGCCGGACCTGGTGCGCAGCCGGTTGCCGTCGGTGCCGAGCACCAGGCCGATCTGCGCATGCTCGAAGCTGGCGCCCACCGGGATCCAGCCCGCCTCCCGGGCCACCGCGAAGACCATCTGGAAGTGCAGGGTCTGGTCCGAGCCGACCACGTAGATCGCGCGGTCGCAACCCAGCGCGTCGATCCGGTACCGGATGGTGGCCAGGTCCGTGGTGGAGTAGTTGTAGCCGCCGTCGCGCTTGCGGATGATGACCGGCAGCGGCCTGCCCTCGCGGCCGGTGAAGCCGGGCGGGAAGACGCACAGCGCGCCGTCGCTGTACACCGCGAGGCCCTTTTCCTCCAGGACGGCTGCGGTGTCGGCCAGCAGGTCGTTGTAGAAGCTCTCGCCCCTGATGTCCGCGTCGGTGAGCGTGACGCCCAGGCGACCGTAGATGCGATGCAGGTAGTCCTTGGACATCTCGACGAGCTCGTGCCAGAGCTTCAGCGTGGCCGGGTCGCCGCCCTGCAGTTCCACCACCCGGTTCCTGGCCCGCTCGGCGAAGACCGGGTCGGAGTCGAACGTGCGCCGGGCCGCCTGGTAGAAGGCGTTCGGGTCGGTGCGCAGCAGGTCCGCCTCGGCCGAATCCTCGCCCACGTCGATCAGGTGCTCGATCAGCATGCCGAACGGGGTCCCCCAGTCGCCGACGTGATTGTCCCTGATCACGTGGTGGCCGGCGAACTCCAGCACGCGTGCGATGGCGTCCCCGACGATAGTGGTGCGCAGGTGCCCGACGTGCATCTCCTTGGCGATGTTGGGGGAGGAGTACTCCACCACCACCGTCTGCGGCGAGGCCGCGGGCTCCAGCCCCAGCCGGGGATCATCGAGCATGCGCGAGGCCTGGGCGGCGATCCAGTCGTCGCGCAGCCGGAAGTTGATGAAGCCCGGCCCGCTGACCTCCGGCGGCTCGCACACGTCGGACACCTCGAGGTGGCCGGCCAGTTCCCCCGCCACCTCGCGTGGCGGGCGGCCCAGCCGCTTGCCGAGCGGGAGCGCCACGTTGGCCTGGAAGTCCGCGAACGAGGAGGGCCGGATCAGCGGGTCGGCGTCGCCGAGGTCCGGACCGAACGACGCCGAGATGGCATCGCGCACCCGTTGGGCGAGAACCTGCTGCGGATCGGCCATGGCTCCAGAGTATCTATGCGGGGGGTCTGGGGGGTCGTCCCCCCAGGAGCCAGCAGGGTATCGATGCGGGGGGTCTGGGGGGTCGTCCCCCCAGGAGCCAACAGGGTATCGGCGACCGACGGCTGCGGTTAACTCGATAACGGGCGGCGGAGGAAATGCCCGGCGCGGCTCACCGTCCGGCCGGGGCTGAGCCGCTGGGTGATCTTCTCGGTGATCTCGCCGCGGGCCAGGTCGGCCGCGAGCAGGCAGGCGGAGGTGATGGCGCGGGCCGTGCTGGCGCCGTGGGCGATGACCACCGTTCCGCCCAGGCCGAGCAGGACGGCTCCGCCGTAGCTCTCCGCGTCCAGCCGGGTGGCCAGCTCACGCAGGCCACGGCGCTGCAGGAAGGCGCCGAACCGGGCCATCCGCGTCGCGGTCACCGCGGCCCGCAGCTCGGCCGCGACGAACCGGACCGAGCCCTCCAGCGTCTTCAGCGCGACGTTCCCGGTAAAACCGTCGGTCACGATCACGTCGACCTCGCCGGCCAGCAGGTCACCGCCCTCCACGTTGCCGACGAAGGCCAGCGGGAGCGCGCCGTGCGGTGGGTCGGCGGCCAGCAGCTCGTGCGCCCGCCGGGTGAACTTGTTTCCCTTGCCGGGTTCGGACCCGATGGTGAGCAACCCGACCCGGGGGGCGCTGACCCCGAGCGCGAGCTGCGCGTAGGCCACGCCGAGCTGGCCGAACTGCACGAGCATCTCCGGCTTGGGGTCGGCGGTGGCCCCGGCGTCGATGAGCACGGTCCGGCCGGGCCGGGTCGGCAGCACCACGGCCAGCCCCGGCCGCGGCACGTCGGGCAGCGACCGCAGCCGCAGCCTCGCGGTGGCCACCACGCCGCCGGTCGGCCCGGCCGACACCACCGCGGCCGCCTCGCCGCGCCGGACCAGCTGGCAGGCCACGGCCACGCTCGACCGTGGCCGCCGCAGGCTGGCCAGCGCGCCCTCGTCCATGGTCAGGTTGTCCTCGGCGGGCACGATGCTGAGCTCGCCCAGGTTCGCGTCCAGCTTGGCCAGCGCCTGCCGAAGGCGCGCGGCCGGCCCGGTCAGCAGGATCCGGATGCCGTGCTCACGCTGGGCGGCGAGCGCGCCCGCGACGATCTCGTCGGGGGCATGATCGCCGCCCATGGCGTCGACGGCGAGCACCGGGCCGGTCATCGTGCGGCCGGTACGGGCCAGGTCGGCCGCTTTCGCGTCGCGCGGGCTGCTGCCCTCGGCCGCGCTCTCGGCCCGGCCGTCGGCCCGGTTATCGACGCCGCCCTCGGCCCGGTTATGGGCGCCGCCCTCATCTGGCCGGGCCGCAGGCCGCCGCTCCGGGCCGTCCGCTGCCGTACTCAGCGGGTCACCCGAGGGGGTTCCGGCCGGGGATGACGCCTCATCCTTCGTTTCCTTCAGCGAACAGGGCCTAGGTAGTGGGCCCATTATGGCCCCGGCCAGCAACCCGGCCGGGCACGGCCCCTAAGGGTCGCGGCCGCCAGCCGGACGGAGCGAGCCTACGGACGATCACCGCCGCTGCCCCGCGCATTGTACGGCGACGCATGCGCAGAATGCGCCGAATTAAAAGCAAGCGGTTAGAAGTTCCTGGGATTCCGTCGAATACTTCCCGCGAAGCGTGATAATTGACTCGGCGGGAGAAAGGCGGATGGAGAATCGGAACGCTCAAGGCCGCGGCGGCGTTAATTAGGGTGGAAGCAGTTCTGGCCGTGCAGCTACCGGGGGCAAGGCCAGGCCGGGGGGACCGCTGGGGAGCGGGGTGTCATCAGGGCTATGCGCGCGGAGCGTGCCTTCGGCCATGCCGCGCGCACGACGAGGGAGAAGGCGCGTGACAGACATCCAGCAAGTCATCCCGTCGACCCGGCCGAAAGAGG
The DNA here is from genome assembly GCA_963722055.1 of uncultured Actinomycetes bacterium. Classification (GTDB taxonomy): domain Bacteria; phylum Actinomycetota; class Actinomycetes; order Streptosporangiales; family Streptosporangiaceae; genus Palsa-504. The sequence continues at coordinate 50,832 of CAVRLA010000001.1, forward strand.
GCAGAGCTGGCCGCGGGTTCCATGCTTACTCGGCGAAACACCTCGACATGCTCGCGACGCGGGCCGGCCTGACCCCGGACGAACGGCTGGCCGTACGGGCCGTGGCGACGGTGCTCCCGTTCCGGACGAATTCCTATGTCATCGAGAACCTGATCGACTGGGATGCGGCCCCGGACGACCCGATCTACCGCCTTGTTTTCCCCCAGCCGGACATGCTGCCCGCCGCCGACGTGCGGCGGCTCGCGGACATGATCAGCGGCGGGGCGCCCGAAGCGGGCCTGCGCGCCGCCGCGCACGAGATCCGGATGCGGCTCAACCCCCATCCGGCCGGGCAGTTGCTGCTGAACGCGCCGCGCCTGCACGGCAGGCCGCTGCCCGGCCTGCAGCACAAGTACCCGGAGACCGTGCTGTTTTTCCCCCGGCAGGGCCAGACCTGTCATGCGTACTGCACCTACTGCTTTCGGTGGGCCCAGTTCGTGGATGAGCCGGACCTGAAGATGGCCACGGACGACATCGGCACGCTGATCGCCTACCTCCGTGCGCACCCGGAGGTGACCAGCGTCCTGATCACCGGCGGGGACCCGATGATCATGGGCGAGCCGGTGCTGCGGCGCTACCTCGAGCCGCTGCTCGACCCGCGCCTGGACCAGCTGGAGTCGATCAGGATCGGCACCAAGTCGCTGTCGTACTGGCCGCAGCGGTTCGTCACCGACCCCGACGCCGACGCGACGCTGCGGCTATTCGGCGAGGTGGTCGATTCGGGCCGGACGCTCGCGCTGATGGCGCACTTCTCTCATCCGCGTGAACTGGAACCATCCGTACTGGCCGCCGCGGTACGCCGGATCAGGGGCACCGGCGCGGTGATCCGCACCCAGGCACCGCTGATCAGGTCGATCAACGACGACCCGGGAACCTGGCGCGCCATGTGGCGGATGCAGGTGCGCCAGGGCATGATCCCGTACTACATGTTCGTGGAGCGGGACACCGGGCCGCAGGACTACTTCGCGGTGCCGCTGGCCCGTGGCTACGACATCTTCCGCGATGCCTACCAGGGCGTTTCCGGTTTGGGCCGGACGGTCCGCGGCCCGTCGATGTCGGCCACCCCCGGCAAGGTATGCGTGGACGGGGTGACCGAGGTGGCCGGCCTGCGGGTCTTCGTCCTGCGCATGATCCAGGCTCGCGACCCGCGCCTGGTGGGGACTCCGTTCTTCGCCCGGTTCGACCCGGCGGCGACCTGGCTGACCGACCTGGAGCCGGTGTTCGCGGACCGCTTCCCGTTCGAGTCGGCCCCTTACGACACCGTGCCCGACGCGCTGCCCGGGCTCTGGCCGGATGAGCCGGACGAGCTGATGGTCCCGGCCATCTGAGCGTTTTCCGGGCCCTGCGCCGTGGTCCGGTCCGCGCCGCCTTCTCGCTTGATCGCCAGGCAGCTGACCGCGGCCAGGGCTATCACGGCGATGGGCAGCACCATGGTCCAGCGCATCGCGGTCACGTAGCCGTAGGTGAACACCTCGGCGGCCAGCCGGTGCAGCTCCGCGGCCAGTGCGGGCGGCACGCTGGACGAGCTGGCCGGGCCGGAGTTCGCCGGGCTGCCGGTCAGCAGGCCGCTGGCGGCGGCCTGGTGGAATCCGCTGATGAATGGCCCGCGCACCTGCGCCGGCAGACCCGCCGAACGGCTGGTGGCCTCACTGGTCAGCGAGGCCACCAGCCGGTTCTCCAGCAGCGCGCCGACCGTGGCGGTTCCGATGACCGAGCCCACCTGCCGGACGGTGTTGAGCATGCCCGAAGCCGCCCCGGCCATCCGCGGGTCCACCTGGCGCATGGCGACCGTGGTCAGCGGCGCGAACGTGCCGCCCATGCCGAGGCCGGCCACGATCAACGGCGCCAGGAAGTCCTGCCAGGTCGAGGTCGGCGTCGCGATCAGCACCACCCAGCCCATCCCGATGGCGAACAGGCTGAGCCCGCTCATCAGGATGTACTTGCCGCCGATCTTGTCTGTCAGCCGGCCCAGGAACGGCGCGACCATGATCATGACCAGCGAGGCGGGCGCCAGGGTCAGGCCGGCCTTGAGCGCGGAGAAGCCGAGCGCGGACTGCAGGTAGATGGTCAACGGCAAGAAGATGCCGAGCATGCCGATGGACAGCGTGAACGAGACCCAGTTCATCAGCGTGAAGTTCCTGTTCCGGAACAGCGTGAACGGGATGAGGGGCTCGCCGCTCTGGCGCAGCTTCTCCTCCAGCAGGAACGCGAACAGGAGCACGACGCCGACGCCGATGATCAGCGGGATGGAGATGAACCCGGTGATCGTCCCCCAGTTGTAGCGCTGCCCTTCGACCAGCCCGTAGCAGATGGCGAGGAGGGCCCCGCTGGCCAGCGCCACGCCGAGGAAGTCGAGCTGGTGCCGGCGGCCGGGTTTCAGGTCGGGGATGATGACGAAGGTCAGCGCGAGCACCGCGATGCCGATCGGCAGGTTCACGAAGAAGATCCAGCGCCAGTCGAAGGCGGTGACGAGCAGCCCGCCGAGGGTCGGGCCGGCGACGGTGGCCAAGCCCGCCACCGCACCCCAGATGCCGAACGCGGCGCCGCGCCGTTCCGGCGGGAACGTCATGGTGACGATGGCCAGCGTCTGCGGCATCAGCATGGCCGCGCCACACCCCTGGACCGCGCGGAACGCGATGAGCCAGCCCGGTCCCGGCGCGAAGCCGCACGCGGCCGACGCCGCGGTGAACACCGTGATCCCGTAGACGAACATGGTGCGCGTCCCGATCAGGTCGCCCAGCCGTCCGGCCGTGATGACCAGGACCGCGAGCACGAGGGCGTAGGCGTTGAGCACCCACAGCACGTCGTCGAGGGACGCGTGCAGCTTGTCGATCATGTTGGGGATCGCGATGTTGACGATCGTCAGGTCCAGCAGCGTCATGAAGAACCCCAGCGACACCACGACCAGGATCGCCCACGGGTTACCGTGCAGCTTCCTCATGGTCTGACCCTAGCTCACCTGCATGGCAATAAGAAGATATATCTCGAAATGGCCCAGGGTGCGCGCGGCCGGGCCGGGACCCGTACACCGCCGAGGGCTCGCGGGCCCGTGCCGGGTATGCTCCCGCCATGGACGTGAACGGTACTGCGGCGATCGTCTCCGGCGGCGCGAGCGGGCTCGGCGAGGCTACCGCGCGGGCGCTGGCCGCGGCAGGCGCCACGGTCGTCATCGCCGACCTGAACGAGGACAGCGGCAAGCGGGTGGCCAGCGAGACCGGCGGCTTGTTCGCGCGCACCGACGTGGCCGACGAGGCGTCGGTCCAGGCCGCGGTGGCCACCGCGGCCGGCACCGGGGCTCCGCTGCGGGTCGCGGTCAGCTGCGCGGGCATCGGCTGGGCGGCGCGGACGGTCGGGCGGGACGGCACCCCGCATGACCTGGCCAGCTACCAGCGGGTCATCAACGTCAACCTGATCGGTACCTTCAACCTCATGCGTATCGCGGCCGCGGCCATGGCCAGGACGGAGCCTGCCGACGCCGACGGGCAGCGCGGCGTCATCATCAACACCTCCTCGGTGGCGGGCATCGAGGGGCAGACCGGCCAGATCGCCTATTCCGCGTCCAAGGGCGGCATCATCGGGATGACGGTGCCCGCCGCGCGGGACCTGTCCGTCATCGGGGTGCGGGTGAACACCATCTGCCCCGGCATCATCGACACCCCGATCTATGGGTTCAGCGACAACTCCGGGGAGTTCAAGGCCCGACTGGTGGCCCCGGTCGTCTTCCCCAAGCGCATGGGACGGCCGGATGAGTTCGGTCACCTGGTCCTGAGCCTGATCGACAACGACTACATGAACGCCGAGGTCGTCCGCTTCGATGGCGGGATCAGGTTCCAGCCCAAGTTATGACGGGCAGTGTCCGGTTATTCTCAGACCGCCATGTGCTTCAGGAGACAGCTGGGGCTGCAGCGATGGGATTGAGGCCATCCGAGTGCAGATTCCGCGCGCTGGCCTGGTGAAACCCGATTTCGGCGCGTTCGGTCGCGACCCGGGGTTACCCTGAAACCTCGCCGACGGCGGTTCAGCGTCCACGTGTCCCCGCGGCACGATCGGGTTTATTTCTGGAGGGGTGGGGTCATGGCCGTGTTTACGCCCGGCCTGCAGCCAGTGGAGTCCAGGGACAAAGGCCTCAAGAAGGGCGCCCTCGGCCTGGTGTCCAGCGTGGTCATGGGAGTCGCGTCGACGGCACCGGCCTACAGCCTGGCCGCGACGCTGTTCTTCGTGGTGGCCGCCGTCGGGCTGAAGTCCCCGCTGGTCGCCGTGCTGGCGTTCGTGCCCATGCTGCTGTGCTCGATCGGCTTCAGCGAGTTGAACAAGGCCGACCCCGACTGCGGGACCACGTTCATCTGGGCGACCCGGGCCTTCGGGCCGAAGACTGGCTGGGCCGGCGGCTGGGGTGTCGTGGCGGCCGACGTCCTGGTTATGGCCAGCCTGGCCCAGGTGGCCGGACAGTACGTATTTTTCTTGTTCCAGGGACCGACCAGCGCGATCGGAGCCGACGCCTCCGGCGGCTGGGTGCTGCTGGTGGGCATCTTGTGGATCGTCGCGATGACCTACATCTGCTACCGCGGCATCGAGGTCTCGGCCAGCTTTCAGAAGGTGCTGCTGTCCATCGAAGTCGTCATGCTGATGGTGATGTCGGTCACGGCACTGGTCCGGGCCTTCGGCAGCCACCCGCCGCCAGGGGCGCTGCACCCGAGCCTGAGCTGGCTGTCGCCGTCGCACCTGCCCGTCTCGGCCTTCGTGTCCGGGATCATCTTGATGCTGTTCATCTACTGGGGCTGGGACACTGCATTGTCGGTGAACGAGGAGACACTGGACAAGTCCAGGACGCCGGGCCGGGCCGGCATCATCTCGACGGTCCTGCTGCTCATCACCTACGCGATCGTCATCTTCGCGGTGCAGTCGTTCGCCGGGATCAGCAGCAAGGGCATCGGGCTGACGAACCCGGCGCACCAGTTCGACGTGCTGTCGGTGACCGGGAGCGCGATCTTCGGGACCTCTGGGCTCGGCCTGGTCTTGTCCCGGCTGCTGATCTTGATGGTGCTGAGTTCGGCCGCCGCATCCACCCAGACGACGATCCTGCCGACCGCCCGCACCACGCTGTCCATGGCTGCCTACGGGGCGCTGCCCCAGCCGTTTGCCAAGATCGATCCCCGGTACCTGACCCCGACGGTCTCCACGATCGTGATGGGAGCCGTTTCGGTCGCGCTGTACATCCCGCTGAACTTCATCTCCGGCGGTAACCCGATCGCCGACGCCGTTACCGCGATCGGGCTCTACATCGCCTTCTACTACGGGCTGACCGCCTTCTCCTGCGTCTGGTTTTACAGGTCCACGCTGACCAGCAGTGCCCGCAATCTATGGATGCGCGGCATCCTGCCGGTGTCCGGCGGCCTGATCATGTACGCGGCTGGACTCTACAGCCTGCAAAGCGACTGGGTGGCGTCCAATAGCTACACCAAATGGACGGTACCCGGCCTGCACTGGCAGATCGGCGGGAGCTTCCTCATCGCCGCGCTGGCCGCGCTGGCCGGCATGATCGGCTTCGTCTTCATGCGCGTCACCGCCCCCGCCTTCTTCCGCAGGCAAACCCTCACCCGGGCCACCCTCGTGCGCATCCCTGACTTGGAAGAACTGTGAGCCGGGCTAGCGCGGCGGCGCACGTGAAGAGGGAACCAGCCGGGCCAGCCGGAGAAAGTGATATGGCATCTCCCGCCCGGCTAGCCGGCGTCGGTGCCGCCCATGAGGCCGGGCCAGCTCCCCTCGCCGAGCCGCCCTGGCCGGTCCGGTCCGGGACGGTCCCCGCGCTGGCCGACGGTTTCACCTCCCGGCTGGAGACGGCTCCCGACCTGGCGGCCGCGCTGCCGCCCGGAGCCGTGGTCGCGCTGGTCCCAGATCGGGCGGCGCCCCCGGCGGTTGGCCCCGGTCCGGCGGCGATTCGCGCTGCGCGGGACTGGCTGAGGTCGTCGGGCAAGACCCAGCTCGCCGCGGCCTTTGCCGAGTCGCTGTGGCAGTCACGCGGGGTGGATCTGCTGGTTTGGATCCAGGCCACGAGTCGGGCCTCGGTGCTGTCTGGCTACGCCGCGGCGATGGCCGCCGCGACCGGCCGGGACCAGATGAGCAGCTGCGAGTCAGTCGCAGCCCAGTTCCTCAGCTGGCTGGGCGAGACCAGGCGTTCGTGGCTGGTGGTACTCGATGACCTGGCCGACCCGGCGGACCTGGACGGCCTGTGGCCGGCCCGGCTGGCCGGATCCTGGTGACCTCGGCCGACGCCGCGGCCGTCCCCGGCGGCGTGCGGGTCCTGCCGGTCGGGCTGTTCAACTCGCGCGAGGCCCTCACCTACCTGATGTGGCGGCTGTCGGCCGACCCGGGCCAGAGGATCGGCGCGATCGAGCTGGTCCGCGACCTGGGCTGCGAGCCGGTCGCGCTGGCCCAGGCCAGTGCGGTGATCGCCAGCTTCGCGATGTCGTGCCACGACTACCGTGGTTATTTTGTCCACAGGCGGGAGCAGTTGACCGATTCGTCTGGCGTGCCGTCGGCTAGCGCGGTGACGTGGACATTGTCGTTCGAGCACGCCGATCGGCTCGCCCCGGGCGGGCCTGCCCAGTGGCTGCTGGCGCTGGCCGCGCTGCTGGATGGGCACGGAATTCCCGAAACCGTCCTCACCGCCCCGGCGGCAGGCGGCTACTTCGCTGGCGACCGCGAAGCCCCGGCGGGCAGTGAGCTAGCCCGCGCCGCGCTGGCGGCCCTGAAAGGCGTCGGCCTGCTGAGTGTCGAACCGGCGACGGCACCGCCGACGATCCGGATCAGCCCCGTTCTGCAAGCGGCGCTGCGAGCCGCGATGCCGGAAGGCATGCCGGATCAGGCGGCCCGGTCGGCCGCGGACGCGCTGCTCCAGGCCTGGCCGGAACCGGAACTGCCCGGCTGGCCCGCCTCCGGCCTGCGGTCCTGCACGGCGGCCCTGAGGCAGGTCGCCGGAGACCTGCTGTGGGCCAGCGGCTGCCATCCGGTGCTGTTCCGGGCCGGGGCGAGCCTGGACCAGGCCCAGCTGACCGGCCCCGCGGTGGACCATTGGCGCGACCTGGTCATGACCAGTGAGCGGCTGCTCGGTGCGGGGCATCCGGATACGATAGTGGCCGGTCGGCGGCTGGCCGAGGCTTACTTGGCGGCCGGATGCGCCGACAACGCCGTCCCGTGGTTTGAGTGGCTGCTCGACATCGAGGTCCACAGGCTCGGGCCGGATCACCACGATGTGATCGAAGCGCGGCGCCGCCTGGGCCACGCTCTTGTCGGGGCACTCCAGCTCCAGCGCTCGATCGCCGTCCTCGAGCGCGTGATCGCCGAGTTCGAGCACGTCTGCGGGCCCGGGCATCCCGACACGCTCGGCGCGCGGGACGAGCTCGCCGCCGCCTACCTGGCTGCGGATCGGCACTCGGATGCGATCGCCCTGTACCGGCGCACGCTCGCCGACCGGGAGCGCACCCAGGGGCCCCGCCACCCGCAGACGATGACCACGCGTCAGGGCCTGGCCGATTCCTACCTGACCAGCGGCCGCACGAAAGAGGCACTATCGGCCTACAAGCGGGTGGTGGCTGACCGGGAACGCGTCCTTGGGCCCGATCACCTGGATACCATCAGGGTACGGAACAGCCTTGGCGCCGCCTATCAGAGGACCGGCAAGACCGCGGCGGCGGAGCAGGTCTGCGAGCAGGCCCGGGCCGGCTTCGAGCGGGTGCTCGGCCCGCGTCACCCTGATACGCTGCGCAGCCGCGCGGAACTGGCCCGGGTGTACCGCCGGCTGGGCCGGTATGGCGACGCCCGCGCGCTACTGCGCAACACGCTCGACCGATTGGAGCGCATCCTGCCCGATGACGATCCACTGATCACCGAACTGCGCGAGAGCCTGGTCGATATCGGCGATGAATAATTCCCCGCGGCCGGTACTCGGCCCGGCGCCCCGTTCTGGGGCCGTGCGGCCACCGGCGATGACTGATGAGGCCAGCGTTGACCAATGAAGTCGCCTCTGAAGAGGAACAGTAGGCTGGTCGGGGCGCTTACCGTATCCCCGACCGTTGGACGGCACGCATGGGCGGAATGACCGGCTGCCTGGCGCTGGCAGACGGAGCAGGCCCCGACACCGAGTGGGTGGGCCGTGCCGCCCTGCGCGTCGCCCATCGCGGTCCCGACGACGAGGGGTTCTTCGCCGACCCGGATCTGGCCCTGGCCTTCAAGCGGCTGGCCGTCATCGACCTGTCGCCGGGCGGCCGCCAGCCGATGTACTCGGCCGATGGCCGCTACGTGATGGTCTTCGACGGCGAGATCTACAACTACGTCGAGCTGGCCCAACGCCTCACGGCCCGCGGGGTGGAGCTGCGCACCAGGTCGGGAGCCGAGGTCCTGATCGAGATGTATGCCTGGCTCGGCCGCGACGTCGTCCGGCAGCTGCGGGGCATGTACGCCTTCGCGATCTGGGACCGGCGCACCCGGGAGCTGTTCTGCGCGCGCGACCCGTTCGGCATCAAGCCGTTCTTCTACGCGCTGACCGCCGGCGGCCGCAGGGCCGGGCCGCAGCTGCGGTTCGCCTCCGAGCGCAAGGCCCTGGCCGACTCGGGCGAGGTGAGCGCGATCGACCCGGACGCGCTGCGCCGGTATCTGTCCTTCCAGTACGTGCCGGCTCCGGCCACGCTGGTGCCGCCCGCGCGGTCGCTACCGCCGGGGCACGTGCTGATCGCCCGCCCCGGCGGCCGGGTCGACGTGTTCCGGTACTGGCGGCCCGAGTTCCGGCCGGCCAGGTCCCCCTCGTCGGCCGCGCCGGAGAAGATCCTGACCGCGCTGCGCGATTCGGTCGCCGTGCACCTGCGCAGCGACGTGCCGGTCGGCGCATTCCTATCCGGCGGCGTGGACTCGGCCACGCTCTGCGCGCTCGCCGCTGAATCGGTCCCCGGCCTGCTGACCTTTACCGTCGGCTTCGAGCGCGAGGGCTACAGCGAGATCGACCTGGCCATGGCGACGGCGACGGCACTCGGCGTTAAGTCGGTCCCGTATGTCATCAGCCCGGACGAATTCGTCGCCTGCCTGCCCAGGATCGTCTGGCACCTGGATGACCCGATGGCCGACGCGGCGGCGGTCCCGCTGTGGTTCGCGGCCCGCGAGGCCCGCAAGCACGTCAAAGTGGTGCTGTCCGGCGAGGGGGCAGACGAGCTGTTCGGCGGATACGGCGTCTACTACCAGCCCGGGGTGGTGCGGGCCGGCAAGGCGCTACCGGGCTGGGGCCGGGCCACGATCGGCCGGGTCGCCGCCGAGCTGCCGACCGGCAGGCGGGGGAAGGGCCTGCTCAGCCGGACCTCGACGCCGCTGGCGCGACGTTACATCGGCAACGCGTACGTGTTCGGCGCCGACGAGGCCCGGATGCTGGTCCGGGGCGGCACCGCCAGCGAGTTCGACGTGACCGACCCGGTCTACCGTCAGGCCGCCGAGGCCAGCCTGGACGACGTCGCGACCATGCAGCTGGTCGACGTCAACACCTGGCTGCCGGGCGACATCCTGGTCAAGGCGGACCGGATGGCCATGGCGCACGGCCTGGAGCTCCGCACGCCGTTCCTAGACCGCGAGGTGCTCGCGGTGGCCACCCGGCTGGCCCGGGTGGAGAAGACCGCCGCGGGCAGGACCAAGTTCGCGCTTCGGGAGGCGGTCGGCGACCTGCTGCCACAGACCGCCGCGGAACGCGCCAAGCTGGGCTTCCCGGTACCACTCGGGCCCTGGCTGAGCGGCGGCCTGTACGGCTTCGCCGAGCAGGTGGTCCGCACCGCGCAGACCGGCCAGTGGCTGAACAAGGGGGCCGCCACCGACATCCTGCGCCGCTTCCGGGCCGGTGACCCCGAGGTGACCTGGCGGCAGGTGTGGCTGCTGGTCGTGTTCTCGCTCTGGCACCAGATCTACGTGGAGCGCGTCTACGACCCGGTCGCCCTGGGCTGGGAATCCCCCCCGGTGGGCTAGAAGCGTGGGTTAGGACTCGGCGGCGGGTTAGGACTCGGCGGCGGCCGGGCCTAGCCCGCTGGCCAGGAGCTGCTCGCGGATCTTCCGGCGGCCGCGGTGCAGCCGTGACATGACCGTCCCGACCGGTGTGCCCATGATCTCGGCGATCTCCCGGTACGGGTAGCCCTCGATATCGGCCAGGTACACCGCCGTGCGGAACTCGCCGGGCAGCTCACGCAGGGCGCGCAGCAGGTCCGAGTCGGTGGTCCGGTCGAGCGCCTCGGCCTCCGCGGACGGCACCGGCGGCGCCAGCCGGTCGGCGGACATCTGCCATTCGGCCAGGTCACCGCCGAGCGCTTGCTGCGGCTCCCGGCGCCGCTTGCGGTACACGTTGATGAACGTGGTGGTCAGGATCCGGTTCAGCCAGGCCCGCAGGTTCGTACCGGGGGTGAACTGGCCGAACGCCGCGTACGCCTTGGCTGACGTCTCCTGGACAAGATCCTCAGCGTCGGTGGGATTCCTGGTCATCCGGAGCGCTGCCGGGTACAGCTGGCCAAGCTGCGGGACGACATCGCGCTCAAATCGGGCGCGATCTTCGCTAGAGTGTTCGGCTCGGCTCATGGTTTGCTCCGGTGATCGTCATCTCACTGTATATAGACGCATTGGGGACCCCGAAACGTACCCCGTGTTACGGAAATCACGCCACTGGCCCCCGTGACTAGTGCGCCCCGTCGTTAACCATTATGCACCGGGCCGTTCAGGAGCAGGCTGAAGGGAAGCTGAGAGCCGCCTCAGGACCTCAGATCCAGCCGTGGCCTATCCGGTACCACATGTGGCTCAGCCAGTCCGGGTACGGGATGACCTTGGCGGCCAGGACCGGGTAGAAGTACCAGAACATAATCAGGACGCACAGTAGGTAGGCGCCGACCACCCCGGCGCCGATGGAGCGGCGCCGCACGCTGGCTGTGGCGGGCCCGAGGATCAGGCCCAGGCACAACACGATGGACAAGATCAGGAACGGCTCGAATTCCAGCGCGTAGTAGTAGAACTTGGTCCGGTTCACCAGCGGGAACCAAGGTCCCCAGCCCGCGATCACGCCCAGCAGCACCGCGCCGGCCCGCCAGTCCCGGTGCAGCAGCCACCAGCCCAGGCAGAACAGCAGGGCCAGCATGGACCCCCACCAGATGGCCGGGGTCCCGAGGGCCAGGACCTCCTGCGACCACGACGCGCCGGTGCAGCCCTTGGCCGGGCAGTAGTGCGAGGCCCCGGCGACCGGCCCGGAGTAGGACTCGTAGAAGAAGGCGACCGGCCTGGTGATCAGCAGCCAGTCCCAGGGCTGCGACTGGTAGGGATGCCTCGCGCTCAGACCCAGCCCGAAGCCGATCGCCGCCAGGTGGTACTCGTACAGCGAGTACAGGGCGGAGATGACCGGGGTGGTCACGCCGTGCGTCTGGCCGTAGTTCCGGTAGTAGCCGGTACTGGTCAGCAGCCAGTTGCTCCAGGTGGCGACGTAGACGACCAGTGGGATCACGATGAACGTGAGCGGCATCCACAGGGCCTCGCGGAACGCGCCGCGGACGAACGCCCGCAGCCCGGCGGCCCGGCGGGCGCCGATCTCCCACGCGATGAACAAGCAGGCGAACCCGACGATGTACCAGGCCGCGATCCACTTGGTCCCGACCGCCAGGCCGAGGAGGATCCCGCAGGCCACCTGCCACTTGCGCAGGCCGAGCCGCGGGCCGGCCTCGCCGCCCGTGCCGCGGGCCACCCTTTCGGCCAGCTTGGCCCGGGATTGGTCCCGGTCGATCACCAGGCAGCCGAACGCGGCCAGCACGAAGAACATCAGGAAGATGTCCAGGATGCCGGTCCTGGACAGCACGAACTCCAGGCCGTCCAGGGACATCAGCAGCCCGGCCAGGCAGCCGAGCAGGGTGGACCGGGTCATCCGGCGGGCGATGCGGCAGATCAGCAGGATGGCCAGCGACCCGAACACGGCGCTGGAGAACCGCCAGCCGAACGAGTTCAGTCCGAACAGCCACTCGCCGACCGCGATGAGCAGCTTGCCTACCTCGGGCTGCACCACGTACTCCCCGCAGCCGGCGCCGGTGCACCGCGCGAACAGGCCGGTGGTGTGCCCGGCGATGATCATCTGGTTGGCAAGGTTCGGGTTGGTGGGACTGGTGACGTAGTTCCACTCGACCCCGTGCTGCAGGATGCTCCACGCGTCCTTGGCGTAGTAGGTCTCGTCGAAGATCAGGGCCCGCGGCACCTGCAGCCGGTCGAAACGCAGCCACGCGCCGAACGCGGTGACGAGCAGCGGTCCGAGCCACCCCCACGGCCGGTCGTCCGGCATCGGGGCGGCCAGCCGGGCGCGCAGCAGCGCCAGCCGGCTGGCCTCATCGGTAGCAGGCGTGGCGACGTCGGCCTCGGTACCCATCATCGGCGCCCATGCTACTGGTGCCCGCTGAGTCCGGCCACCTGAGTCGGTAGTAGAGAATGCTCCTCATGGCCGAACGGGACGAGGAGCAGGCGGGGGTGCTGACGCTGGCCGCGGTGCCGATCGGCCGGGCCGAGGACGCCTCACCCCGGCTTGCGGCCGAACTCGGCCGGGCCACGGTCATCGCGGCCGAGGACACCCGGCGCGTGCGCTGGCTCGCGGCCAGCCTGGGCGTCGAGCTGCGGGCGCGCATTGTCTCTTACTACGACGCGGTGGAGGCCCGCCGGACCCCCGGCCTGCTGAGCGATCTGCAGGCCGGCCGGGATGTGCTGCTCGTCACCGACGCGGGTACCCCCGGGATCAGTGATCCGGGCTACCGGCTCGTGGCCGCCGCCGCGGCCGCGGGCATCAAGGTCACGGCGCTGCCCGGGCCGTCCGCGGTGACGACCGCGCTGGCCGTCTCCGGGCTGCCTACCGACCGGTTCTGCTTCGAGGGGTTTCCGCCCCGGCGGCCCGGTGAGCGCCAGCGGCGCTTCGCCGAACTGGCCGACGATCGCCGCACCCAGGTCTACTTCGAATCCGGCCGCAGGCTGGCGGACACGCTGACCGAGCTCGCGGCCTCGCACGGCGCGGACCGGCAGGCCGTGGCCTGCCGTGAGCTCACCAAGACCCACGAGGAGATCCGCCGGGGCTCCCTGGCCGAGCTGGCCGCCTGGGCCGGCTCAGGCGCCGTCCGTGGCGAGATCACGCTCGTCGTCGCCGGCCTCGGCCGGCGTGCCGCCCGCCACCGCGGAGACCCGGCCGTTCCCGGTGGCCCGGCCGGTCCCGGTGGGCTTGGCGGTCTCGGTAGCGGCAGTGGTCCCGGCGCTCCCGGTGCTCCCGGTGCTCCCGGCGCTCCCACCGACCGTCCGTCGCACCGCGTCCGCTAGCCGCCTGGCCCAGGCGCCGCCCGCGGTGCCGGGGCTGAACGCGATGACCGCCGCCAGGCACGCGAACGGCACGGCCGGCAGCACGTACCGGTAGTCGAACTCGGCGGTCGCGGCCGGCCCGGCGATCAGGGCCAGCGATATCGCCCACGGCAGCAGCGCCTCGCCGCCCAGCCGCCGCCAGGCCAGGACGATGCCGCCCAGCCCGGTCAGCAGGATGAGCCCGTAGATCGTCCCGGGCAGCCACACGTACTTCTGGTAGTCCCTGATGATCACCGCGTACGGGTTGACCAGCTGGGTCTCCGGGTTGCCCTGCACGTACGCGGCCGCGTAGGAACGGTACCGGCCGAGGCTGGCGTTGTTGTCCCAGGTCGGGATCGGCGGTGCCTGGGCCAGGAACTCGTACTCGTCGTAGGTCTGCGCGTTCGGGAACACCTGCCGGTTCCAGTCGAACACCCGCCAGGTGTCGGCGGCGACGGCCTTGGCGTAGTCCAGCGGCTGCGCCTCGATGGCGCGGATCGCGAAGTTCTCCGCCAGCTTGTTGACCTCCGGGGAGAACACCGGCGCCTGGTAGCGGTCCAGCGGTGTATGCGCGGTGGACCTCCAGATGAAGTTCTGCGCGAGCACCCGCTGGTCCGGCGCCTGCACGGTGCACAGCCACAGTTCGTCGACGGGCACGTGCATCTTGGGACATTCGGCGAAGGTCATCACCCGTGCGTACAAGTACACGCCGGTGTCGCTCATCGCGAACTGGCCGTGCTCCAGGTCAAACACCCCGGCGTAGGCCAGGACGGGCACCAGGCCCACCGCGAGGGTGGCCATGATCTTCCGCCAGTTGAATCGCCTGATGATCATGTAGACGACGAACAGCGCGAGCACCGGCTCCCCCAGCGAGCGCAGCACGATGCTCAGGCCCAGCAGCAGGCCGATGACCGCGCTGCGCCTGATGGACGGCCCCGACGGGTCCCACAGCAGCAGCGTGGTGGCCAGCATGATCACGAACAGGAACGGCACGTCGGACAGGATCAGGTGCTCGAGCTCGATCTCGTACCCGTCGTAGAGCACCGGTACGGTAGCCAGCGTGGCCAGCCAGGCGGCGGCGCCGAAACGGTGCCTGGCCAGCGCGTAGATCATGACGGCCACCGACAGGCCCATCAGATGTTGCAGGATCGTTACAATGGCATAGCTGTGGATCGGTTCCAGGATCTTGAGGAAGACCGAGTACCCGGACACCCTGGTCGGGTCCAGGTTGAAGTGAACCGTGTCCTGCACGTACAGGAACGAGTCGTTGAACCAGGCCTGCCACCGGTACCCGAGCTCGGCGTCCGCGCGCAGCAGCACGGCCGGAATGAGCACGAGGATGAACAGCCGGTGCCCGGACCACGTGCGGGCGGCCAGCCCGCGAGCCCGTTGCAGGCGGGAATCTGCCGGACGGTCGGATCCGTCTTGCCGCGCCGATGGCGCACGCGAGGCGGCCTCAGGCACTACCCTCAACCCGTAACCCTCCTGTGCTGGGCTGACATCCCTGACATTGAACTAGCGGCCGGTTCTGAGCGTTCCCTCGCCTACGGTAATACGATGCGCGACCGGGACTGGCCCAAAGCGGCCGGATTCGCTGACCCAAAGGACCGATAAGGAGACGACAACGTGGAGCTGACCGTGGTCATGCCCTGCCTCAACGAGGCGGAGACCGTGGCGACGTGCGTCCGCAAGGCTACCGGTTTTCTGGCCGAGAGCGGTATCAGCGGTGAAGTCCTGGTCGCCGACAACGGCAGCACTGACGGGAGCCAGGCGCTGGCTACCAAGGCAGGAGCCCGGGTCGTCCCGGTGGCCGACAAGGGCTACGGCAACGCCCTGATGGGCGGCATCATGGCGGCCCAGGGCAAGTACATCATCATGGGCGATGCCGACGACAGCTACGACTTCACCAACCTGATGCCGTTCGTCGACGAGTTGCGCAAGGGCGCGGACCTGGTCATGGGCAACCGGTTCGCCGGCGGGATCGCGCCGGGCGCGATGCCGCCGCTGCACCGCTACTTGGGCAATCCGGTCCTGAGCTTCATCGGCCGCCTGTTCTTCGACAGCAAGATCGGCGACTTCCACTGCGGGCTGCGCGGGTTCAACCGGGACAGCGTGATGGCGCTCAATCTGCAGGCCACCGGGATGGAGTTCGCCAGCGAGTTGGTGGTCAAGGCGGCGCTGTACGGCCAGCACGTGACCGAGGTGCCCACCACGCTGGCCAAGGACGGCCGGAGCCGGCCGCCGCACCTGCACACCTGGCGGGACGGCTGGCGGCACCTGCGGTTCCTGCTGCTGTTCGCCCCGCGCTGGCTGTTCTTCCTGCCCGGCCTGGTGCTGCTGACCGCGGGCCTGGTCATCGGCGCGATCGTGGTGCCGCACCCGGTCACGGTCGGCGCGGTGACCTTCGACGTGGACACGCTGGTCGCGGCCTCGGCGATGGTGGTGATCGGCTTCCAGTCGGTGCTTTTCTGGCTGTTTACCCAGGTCTACGCGGGCTCGGAGGGCTTCTTGCCGGAGGAGCCGAAGGTCCAGCGCCTGCTGGAGAAGCTGAGCCTGGAACGCGGGCTGCTGCTGGGCGCTGCGATCGGTCTGGCGGGTCTGGCCGGGCTGATTACCTCGGTGCTGTACTGGAACGGCCAGAAGTTCAGCCACCTGAACTACGAGCACTCGCTGCGCCTGATGATCCCCTCCGTCACCGCGCTGATCGTCAGCTGCCAGGTGATCCTGGGAACGTTCTTCCTGTCCATCCTCGGCATCAAGCACACGCGCCACCCGGTGACCGCCTCAGTACCGTCCGTCCCGGAGCGGGGGGGAGAAGGCCCGTCGCCGGAGGCGGCAGAATCAGCAGGGTCGTCCCCCCTGACCAGCACCGCGACGGTAAATCACCATGAGCAGCCGGCGGCTGCGCTGTCTTCCCCCCAAACCCACCCTAGGCTTTAGCCCATGCGCACCATCCTGTCCGCTCCGGCCTGGCCTTACGCGAACGGCCCGCGTCACATCGGGCACGTCTCCGGTTTCGCGCTGCCCTGCGACATGTTCAGCCGGTATCAGCGGATGGCGGGTCACCGGGTGCTGATGGTGAGCGGTACTGACGAGCACGGCACGCCGATCCAGGTGCAGGCCGACGCCGAGGGCGTCTCGGCCCGGACGCTGGCCGACCGGTACAACCGGGTCATCGTCGAAGACCTGACCAGCCTGGGCATGACCTACGACCTGTTCACCCGGACCACCACGCGCAACCACTACGCGGTCACCCAGGAGATGTTCCTCGGCCTGCTCAAGAACGGCTACATCTTCCCCAAGGTCACCCTCGGCGCGATCTCGCCGTCCACCGGCCGCACGCTGCCCGACCGTTACATCGAGGGCACCTGCCCGATCTGCGGGTACCCCAGCGCGCGCGGCGACCAGTGCGACAACTGCGGCAACCAGCTCGACCCGGCCGACCTGATTAACCCCCGGTCCAAGATCAACGGCGAGACGCCGGTCTTCGTGGAGACCGAGCACTACTTCCTCGACCTGCCCGCGTTCGCCGAGGTTCTGGGCAGCTGGCTGCAGGCCAAGGCGGGCCACTGGCGGCCGAACGTGCTCAAGTTCTCCCTCAACCTGCTCGATGACCTGCAGCCCCGGGCCATCACCAGGGATCTGGACTGGGGCGTCCCGGTGCCGCTGGACGGCTGGCGGGACCGGCCGGACAAGCGGATCTACGTCTGGTTCGACGCGGTGATCGGGTACCTGTCCGCCTCGATCGAGTGGGCCCGGCGCAGCGGCGACCCGGACGCCTGGCGGGCCTGGTGGAACGACCCGGGCACCGAGGCGTACTACTTCATGGGCAAGGACAACATCGTCTTCCACGCCGAGATCTGGCCGGCCATGCTGCTCGGCTACAGCGGGCTCGGCGCCCGGGGCGGGGAGCCCGGTCCGCTCGGCACGCTGAACCTGCCGACCGAGGTGGTCTCCAGCGAGTACCTGACCATGGAGGGCCGCAAGTTCTCCTCCTCCCGCGCCGTGGTCATCTACGTCCGGGACTTCCTGGCCCGCTACGACGTGGACGCGCTGCGCTACTACGTGGCCATCGCCGGCCCGGAGAACCAGGACACCGATTTCACCTGGAGCGAGTTCGTCCGCCGCAACAACGACGAGCTGGTCGCCACCTGGGGCAACCTGGTCAACCGGTCGGTCTCGTTCGCGGCCCGCAACATCGGCGTGATCCCTGAGGCGGGAGCGCTGACCGACCTCGACCAGGACCTGCTGGCCCGGTCCCGGCAGGCCTTCGGCACGGTCGGCGAGCACCTGGGCCGGTCTCGGTTCAAGTTCGCCATCACCGAGGCCATGCGCACGGTGGCTGAGGCCAACAAGTACTTCTCCGAGCAGGCGCCGTGGCAGTTGCGCGAATCGGACCCGGACCGGATGCGCACCGTGCTGCACGTGGCCCTGCAGCTCGTCGACGACGCCAAGACGCTGCTCACCCCGTTCCTGCCCCGCTCGTCCCAGCAGGTATACGAGATGCTGGGCGGCACGGGCACCTGGTCGGACATGCCGCACGTCGCGGAGGTCGACGAGGACGGCGGGCCCTCCTACCCGATCATCACCGGCCGGTACGACGGCGCCGCCCGCTGGGCGTCCGCGCCGCTGCGCCCCGGTACCCCGCTGGCCATCCCCAAGCCCCTGTTCACCAAGCTGGACACCTCGGTGGTGGACGAGGAACTGGCCCGGCTAGGGGCCGTATGACGATGATGTGCCTGAACGGGCCGTGGTGACCGCCCCGGCTCCACCCCCTCCGCTCCCCAGGCCGGCGCTGGACAGCCACACGCACCTGGACATGATCGACCTCCCCGTGCCCGACGTCCTGGCCGCCGCCCGCGCCGCCGGCATCGTCCGCGTGGTCACGGTCGGCACCACGCTGGAGTCTTCCCGCTGGTCGGCGCGCTGCGCCGGCCAGCACGACGGCGTCTACGCCGCCGTCGCCATCCACCCCAACGACACCGAGGGCGTCCCCGAGACGGCGCTGGCCGACATCGAAGCGCTCACCACCCAGCCCCGGGTGGTGGCGATCGGCGAGACGGGCCTGGACTACTACCGCGACCACGCCGCCCCCGACGTGCAGCGCTGGTGGTTCCGCGAGCACATCAAGATCGCCAAGCGCACCGGCAAGGCGCTGATGATCCACGACCGGGAGGCGCACGCCGACATCCTGCGCATCCTGGCGGAGGAGGGCCCGCCGCCGCGGGTGGTATTCCACTGTTTCTCCGGCGACGTGCCCATGGTCAAGCAGTGCGCCGAGGCCGGCTACGTGATGTCGTTCGCGGGGAACGTGACCTTCGCCGCCGCCCAGCCGCTGCGCGACGCCGCTGCGGCCGCCCCGCCGGATCTCCTGCTGGCCGAGACCGACGCCCCGTATCTGACCCCGGTGCCGAACCGCGGCCGGCCCAACGAGCCCGCACAGACCGCCTACACCCTGCGCTGCCTGGCCGAAGTCCAAGGCCTCGACCTGGCCGACCTCTGCGACACGGTTACCGCCACCGCGGAGCGCACCTTCGGCCCCTGGTAACCCATGCCTCCCACCGCCGCCATCGTCCGGTCCCCGTTATGTTCCCGCCTCCGCCCGCTCCCCGCCGCCTGCAGCGACACCAATGTTCCATCGGTGCTGCTGTGACGGCACCGATGTTCCATCGGTGCCGCGTCGGCGGAACCGGTACCCGCTGCGGGTGGTGACGGTGGTGCGTTTGCTCACTCCTGGGGATGTCAGGGAGATCGCCGGGCGGCTGGGGGTGCGGCCGTCCAAGCGGCTGGGCCAGAACTTCGTCATCGAGCAGGGCACGGTGCGGCGGATCGCGGCCCTGGCGGCGCCAGACCCGGGCGACGTGGTGCTGGAGGTCGGGCCGGGGCTCGGCTCGCTCACGCTGGCCCTGCTCGAGGCCGGGGCCGGCCGCATCCTGGCGGTCGAGATCGACCGGGTGCTCGCGGACGAGCTGCCGCTGACGCTGGCTGACCGGGCCCCGGCGCTGGCCGATCGGGTCACCGTGCTCAACGCCGACGCCCTGCGTATCGGTGAGCGTGACCTCCCGGCGCCGCCCTCGATGCTGGTCGCGAACCTGCCGTACAACGTGGCCGTCCCGGTGCTGCTGCACCTGCTGGCCGCCCTGCCGTCACTGGCCCGCGGGCTGGTCATGGTACAGGC
Organism: uncultured Actinomycetes bacterium; assembly: GCA_963722055.1. Lineage (GTDB taxonomy): Bacteria > Actinomycetota > Actinomycetes > Streptosporangiales > Streptosporangiaceae > Palsa-504. The sequence continues at coordinate 70,408 of CAVRLA010000001.1, forward strand.
GGAGGTGGCGGACCGGATGTGCGCTGCCCCCGGGTCCCGGGTGTACGGCGCGCCGTCGGTGAAGGTGGCCTGGTATGCCGCGGCCCGCCCGGCCGGGATGGTGCCGCGCACCGTGTTCTGGCCGGTGCCCAACGTGGACTCGCGGCTGGTCGCGTTCACCCGGCACGACCCGCCGTCCGGGGCCGCGGCCCGCGAGGAGGTGTTCGCGCTGGTCGATGCCGCGTTCGGCCAGCGGCGCAAGACGCTGCGCGCGGCGCTGGCCGGCTGGGCCGGGTCGGCTCCCGAGGCGGAACGGCTGCTCCGGGCGGCCGGGATCGACCCGGGCGCGCGGGGGGAGGCGCTGAGCGTGGCGGAGTTCGCGCGCCTGGCCGCGGCGCGTACCATCACATCATCGTGACCGGCGTGACGGTGCGGGTGCCCGCCAAACTCAATCTCCAGCTCGCGGTGGGTCCGCCGCGGGCCGACGGCTACCACGATCTGGTGACCGTTTTCCATGCCGTCTCGCTGTACGACCAGGTCCGGGTGGAGCCAGCCCGCCGCGACGGGGTCACGGTCACGGGCGAGGGCGCGGACCGGGTACCCGCCGACCAGGACAACCTGGCGCTACGCGCGGCCGCGGCGCTCCGCACGGCGATCCGGGACCGCGGGACCGGACCCGGGAGCGTCCACGTCACCATCGCCAAGCGGATTCCGGTCGCGGCCGGGCTGGCGGGCGGCAGCGCGGACGCGGCGGCGGCCCTGGTCGCCTGCAACGAGCTGTGGGCCGGCGGTCTCAGCCAGCAGCGGCTCGCCGAGATCGCCGCCACGGTGGGCAGCGACGTGGCCTTCGCGCTGCTGGGCGGGACCGCGGTCGGCCGCGGCCGCGGCGAGCAACTGACGCCCGCGCTGGCTCCGGCGACGCAGTATCACTGGGTGCTGGCCTTCGCCGACGGCCAGCTGTCCACGCCCGCCGTCTACGCGGCCCTGGACCGGCTGCGGGGCCGGGGGGGCCGAGGGGGTCTGGGGGAAAAGGTTTCCCCCCAGGCGCGGGGGGGGTCTGGGGGGGATATTCCCCCCGAGGCAACACTGGATGCCGCGCTTATGTCCGCGCTGCGCTCCGGGGACGCCAGCCGGGTAGGCCAGCAGCTGAGCAATGACCTGCAGCCGGCCGCGCTGTCTTTGTTCCCGGCGCTGCGCAAGACGCTGACCGCGGGCCTCGAGCTCGGCGCGCTGGGCGCGCTGGTGGCTGGCTCCGGCCCGACCTGCGTGTTCCTCGCGGCCAGCTCGGAGCGCGCCCTGGAACTGGCCGTGTCCCTGTCCGGGGCCGGGGTGTGCCGGTCGGTGGCCCGGGTCAGCGGCCCGGCGCCGGGTGCCGCCGTCGTCTCCGTCGCTAAATGAACCTGATCAGCCTGGAGAAGGCGGCCAAGGCCTACGCGCACCGCACGCTGCTCAACAGCGTCTCGCTCGGGGTCTCGGCCGGGGACCGGATCGGCGTGGTCGGCCGCAACGGCGCCGGCAAGTCCACGCTGCTCGCGCTGCTGGCCGGGACGGCCGTGCCGGACGAGGGCCGGGTCGCCCGGGCGGCGGGCCTGCGGATCGGCTACCTGCCGCAGCAGGACCAGCTGACCGGCACGGTGGGCGAGATCGTGTTCGGCCGCGGCGGCCAGGTCGCCGGGTCGGCCCGGTGGGAGGCCGATCCCCGGGCCCGCGCGATCATGGCCGAGCTGCTTCCCGGCATCGGCCTCGACGTCGCGGCGGGGCCGCTGTCCGGCGGCGAGCGGCGCCGGGTGGGACTCGCCGCCCTGCTGGTCGCCGAGCGCGACGTGCTGCTGCTCGACGAGCCGACCAATCACCTGGACATCGAGGCCATCGACTGGCTCGGCCGGCACCTGCGTGACCGAGGCTCCGCGGTCATCGTGGTCAGTCACGACCGGTGGCTGCTGGACACCGTGTGCGAGCGCACCTGGGAGGTGGACCGCGGCCAGATCCACTCCGCCGAGGGCGGCTACTCCGCCTATGTGCTCGCGCAGGCCGAACGGGAACGCGGCGAGGAAGCCGCCGAACGTCGGCGCCGCAACCTGGCCCGCAAGGAACTCGCCTGGCTGCAGCGCGGAGCCCGGGCCCGGACCACCAAGGCGAAGTTCCGGGTCGAGGCGGCCAACGCGCTCATCGCGGCCGAGCCGCCGGCCCGGGACAGCGTGGAGCTGACCAGGCTGGCCACCGCCCGGCTGGGCAAGACCGTCATCGAGCTGGACGATGTGTCGCTGACGGTGCGCGCGGACGGCGGCCAGCGCCCGCTGCTGGAGCACGTGACCTGGCAGCTCGGGCCGGGCGACCGGGTGGGGGTCGCCGGAGTCAATGGCAGCGGCAAGACGTCCCTGCTCAACCTGCTGGCCGGGACGACCGGGCCCGCGCTGGCGGCCGAGGGGTCGGTCGTGCGGGGTAAGACCGTCCGGCTGGCTCACCTGTCCCAGGAGCTCGCCGAGCTCGACCCCGGGCAGCGGGTTCGCGAAGCGGTCGAAGAGATCCGGCTGCGGGTTGGAGTGGGGGACCGCGAGCTTTCCGCCGGACAGCTCCTGGAGCGGCTCGGCTTCACCGCGGAGCGGCAGTGGACCCGGGTCGGCGACCTGTCCGGCGGTGAGCGGCGCCGGGTGCAGATGCTCAGGCTGCTCATGGCCGAGCCCAACGTGCTGCTCCTCGACGAGCCGACCAACGACCTGGACATCGAGACGCTCACCGAGTTCGAGGACCTGCTTGACGGGTGGCCGGGCACGCTGGTGGTGGTCAGCCACGACCGGTACTTCCTGGAGCGGGTGACCGAGCACGTCGTGGCGCTGCTCGGCGACGGCGGGCTGTCTTTCCTGGGCGGCGGTGTCGATGAGTACCTGGACCGGGTCCGGACCGCCCGTGCGGGGTCCTCAGGCGGCCCGCAGCCGGTCCGGGCGGCGCCCGCCGCGCCAAGGTCATCGGCGGCCGAAGAGCGGACCGCACGCAAGGAGCTCCAGCGGCTGGAACGCCAGCTCGACCGGCTTGCGGTCCGCGAGACCGAGCTGACCGAAGCGCTGGCCGCGAACGCCACCGACTACGAGAAGCTCACCTCGCTGGGCGCCGAACTCCGCGCGGTCCAGAAGGAGAAGTCGGATCTAGAAGACCGCTGGCTGACCATCGCCGCCGAGTTCGAATAGGGAAAGTAACTCAGCATCAAACGGCGCCAGCAGGAGGCGCATCAGGTCGGCCAGGTGCTGGCGCTCGCCGCGGTCCAGGTCCGCCAGCAGCGCGCGCTCGCGGCCCAGCAGGTCGGCTAGCGCCGCGTCGGCCCGCGCGACGCCCTGCTCGGTGAGCGTGACCAGTACGCCCCGCTTATCCCGGGGATCGGGCTCCCGGTGGACCAGGCCCGCCTCGGCTAGCCGGTCGATCCGGTTGGTCATGGTGCCGGAGGTGACCAGGGTGGCGCGGAGCAGCGCGCCCGGCGTCAGCTGGAACGGCGGCCCCTGCCTGCGCAGCGCCGAGAGCACGTCGAACTCCCACGTCTCCAGGCCGTGGTCGGCAAACGCGGCGCGCCGCGCGATGTCCAGATGCCGGGCCAGCCGGGAGATCCGGCTGAGCACCTGCATCGGCTCTACGTCGAGGTCCGGCCGCTGCGCTCGCCACGCGGCCACCAGGTCATCCACCTCGTCCCGCAATACGGGCACCTCGAGGATCTCGGCCTCGGTATCGTCCTCCGTACCGGAACCGGCGCGTTGGGCCATTTCTAGAGCGTATCTCTTGACGTCAAGAATGCTGGTCCGGTACAAGGGGATCGACGGGCATCTGTCGCTCAGTATTGGAGAAGGATTAGGGACCACCATGTGGGACGCGACCCAGTACCTGAGGTTTGGAGGCGAGCGCGCTAGGCCGTTCTTCGACCTGCTCGCCAGGGTCGGAGCTGAGCTGCCCGAGTACGTGGTCGATATGGGCTGTGGCCCGGGGAATCTGACGGTCCTGCTCGCGGAGCGCTGGCCGACCGCCGCCGTGTGCGGCGTGGACAGCTCGCCGCAGATGATCGAGGCGGCGCGGAAGCTGGTCTCAGCGGACGCGCTGCGGTCCACCGGGTCCGGGCCCGTACTGACCAACCACGCGCCCGGGCTGTCTGTCATGCTCGATGATGTGCGGCACTGGGAGCCGCAGAGCCTGCCCGACGTGATTATCTCCAACGCGGTGCTGCAGTGGGTGCCCGGCCATCGCGAGCTGCTGGTCCGCTGGGCGGACTGGCTGGCCGACGACGGCTGGCTGGCATTCCAGGTCCCGGGAAACTTCGATCAGCCGTCGCACGCGATCCTTCGTGAGCTGGTGGCCTCGGCCCGGTGGCGTCCGCTGCTGCGGGGCATGGAGCTGAACCGGCAGTCGGCCGATCCGGCCGACTATGCGGAACTGCTGGCCGGAGCCGGCTTCCAGGTCGACGCCTGGGAGACGACGTACGTGCACATCCTGGAGGGCGAGGATCCGGTGCTCGAGTGGTACAAGGGCACGGGATTGCGTCCGGTCCTGGACGTGCTGGACGCCGACCGGGCCGCGGACTTCCTGGCCGACTACGGCGCGCGGGTTCGCGCGGCGTATCCGCCGAGTTCGTTCGGCACCGTCTTCCCGTTCCGCCGGGTGTTCGCCGTCGCCCACCGAACCAAATAACCTGGCTTTTCCTATTGAGTTAATAGGAAAACTCTGGCAGGATCACGACATGCGCCGTGACCTGCCCCTCCGATCAGTGCCTTGCCGTCACCGCGTTCTCACCGGCGCCTATCCGCTGGTGCTTCACATCCAGTGGTGTCCGGTCGGCTCGCGCTGACTGGTCAGGTTCGTTCTGCCCTCCGGCCTGCGTGAATCCCGCCCGCCCGGTAGGCCTCTTAGTTCACCCGGTTCTCACTGGCGTTCCCGCCGCCAGTTCTGAAAGACGTGAGGAGAGAAATATGAGCACGATGATCCGGCCAACGTCCCCCGCCACCGTTCCTGGCCGGCTACTCGGCGCACGGCAGCTAGCCGATGTGGTGCGGCGCCTGGCGGCGAGCCCGGCGGAGTGGCTGACCCGGGTCCGGCTGAATCCGGTCGGCCGCTGGTACGAACGGATCCACCTCGATGACAGCCATGAGATCTGGGTGATCAGCTGGCTGCCCGGGCAGGCCACCGGCTTCCACGATCACGGCGGGTCGGCCGGCGCGTTCGCGGTGGTCTGGGGCACCCTGATGGAGCGTCGGGTCACCGGGGCCGTGACCACGGGACAGGTGCTGGCCAAGCCGGTCGGGGCCGGCGGGGCACGGGCGTTCGGGCCCCGTTACATCCACGATTTGCGCAACGCGACGGCTGCCTCGGTCGCGGTCAGCGTGCACGCGTACTCGCCGCCGATCCCGCAGATGACGCGGTATGAGCTCACCCCGGGCGGGCTGACGAAGCTCGGCACCGAGGGGCCCGCGGCATGGTGACGACCCGGCCGCCGGGCGCCCTCGGCATCGACGAGATCCTCGCGGCCGCCCGCGGCCGGCTGCACCGGCTGACGCCGCGCGAAGCGTTCCGGGAACAGGCCGAGGGCGCGGTCCTCGTGGACATCCGGCCCGCCGCGCAGCGGGCGACGGGCGGCGAGATACCCGGCTCAGTCATCGTGGAGCGGAACCACCTGGAGTGGCGCCTGGATCCCGGTTGTGACGCCCGGCTGCCCTGGGTCACCGGCTACGACCACCGGATCATCGTCTTCTGCGTGGACGGATACACCTCAAGCCTGGCCGCGGTGGCCCTGCACGACCTGGGCCTGCGCCGGGCGACCGACGTGATCGGCGGGATCCGCGCCTGGTCGGCCGCGGGCCTGCCGACCGCGGCGGCCGGCGCGGGCACCGTCACGCTGGCGCCCGGAGCCGCCCCGGTAGTGTTACCGGCTGCCGTTCGCGTCCAGGTGGGACAGGCCGTTCCAGGCCAGGTCGATCAGGTTGGCGGCGACCTCTTCCAGCTTGGGCTTGCGGGCGTCCAGCCACCACTGACCGGTGAACGCCACCATGCCGACCAGCATCTGTGCGTACAGCGGGGCCAGCTTGGGGTCGTGGCTGCGGGAGACCAGGTAATCGGCCAGGATGTACTCCACCTGGCCAGCGATGTCGCTCAGCAGCGTGCCGTAGGTGCCGGTGCCCGATCCGGGGTTGGAGTCCCGGACCAGGATGCGGAACCCGTCGGCGTTGTCGTCGATGTACCGGAGCAGGCTCACCGCCGCGGCCTCGAACTTGTCCCGGGTGCGGGCGCCGTCCAGGAGCGAGGTGGCCATCGTCAGCAGCCGCTCGACCTCGCGGTCGACCACAACCGCGTAGAGCCCTTCCTTGCCGCCGAAATGCTCGTACACCACGGGCTTGGACACGCCCGCCTGGGCGGCGATCTCCTCGATCGAGGTTCCCTCGAACCCGCGCTCGGCGAACAGTCGCCGCCCGATGTCGAGCAGTTGCTCCCGCCGTTCCTTTCCGGTCATCCGCTTGCGGCCGGATCTTGGCGGCTGGGCGTTCACCGGGTCATCATTGCGGTTCCGTGGCCGCGGCGCCAGGAACCCGGCGGTTTTGGCTCGGGGAACCGATGGCGCGCCGCGTCATCGAGCCGAGTTTCCGCGTGGCGGTGGCGGGGCGCTTGGCGGTGAGCCGTTCCTCGTCCGGCCAGCGGACGTCGTAGGCCCAGCCCAGCTTCTCCAGCGCCCAGATGACACGCGCGCTCGGGTCGAGCTGGCCCTTCAGCGCGCCGTGGCGGGCGCACGTCGGGTCGGCGTGGTGCAGGTTGTGCCAGGACTCGCCGAAGGACGCGATGGCCAGCCAGGCGACGTTGCGTGACTTGTCGCGCACCTCGAACTCCTCGCTGCCGAAGGTGTGGCAGATGGAGTTGATCGACCAGGTGACATGGTGCAGCAGCGCGATGCGCACCAGGCTGGCCCAGAAGAAGGCGGTCAGCGCGCCGTGCCAGGACATCCCCCATAGCCCGCCGATCAGCGCGGGGAGCAGCAGCGAGATCGCCACCAGCGCCGGGAACCAGCGATCCACCCGCCGGATCCGCTGGTCCGCGAGCAGGTCGGGGGAGAACTTCTCCTGCGAGGTTTTGTTGGGGTCGAAGAGCCAGCCCACGTGCGCGTACAGCAGGCCCTTGGTCAGCGCCTTCAAGTCGTCCCCGTATCGCCACGGCGAGTGCGGGTCACCTTCCCGGTCGCTGTACTTGTGGTGCCGGCGGTGGTCGGACACCCACGTGATGACCGGCCCCTCGATGGCCAGGCTGCCCGCGATGGCCAGCCCGACCCGCAGCCCGGTCTTGGCCTTGAACGAGCCGTGCGTGAAGTACCTGTGGTAGCCGACTGTAATGCCGAGCCCGGATACCCAGTAGAAGACCAGCGCGATGACGACGTCGTGCCAGCCCAGGCCCCAGCCCCAGAGCAGCGGGATGGCGGCCACCAGGGCCACCAGCGGGACGGCGACGAACAGCCCGACCAGGAAGCGCTGAGCCAACGAGGTCGGCTCGTCGTCGAGGTCCGGTCTGGGCGTGCGTAGCCGGGTTCTGGTGATTCCCCCGATGGCCCCGCCGGACGGGGATGCGATCGTCTGGTCCGTGACAGCGGCGGACCGCACGGTATCGGGGGAAGTGGTCATCGTGCTCCTCTTGGTACAGGCAGAACGGCCGGAGCGTTTGTACGCTTACGTAACCGTAGCCTACGAAACCGTAGGTTAGGCAACACTTCGCCGGTGAATTTCTGCAAATGGACCCCTAAATTTCGGCTGCGGGCCGCGTTGGGCGTCTCAGTATCCGAGATGAATGACGGTTCGTATCGCTCTCGTCACGTCGGGCCGATGGTGTCGTCGGTCAGCGTTCCGCGCTTGCCTACCCTGATGCCGCGTCCCCATGCGTTGACCGGCGGTAGGCCGGTCGGCCGGGCCGTGCGGGATGTGTCCCGGCGTCAGCTCGACGCCGCGCCTGGTCGGCACCGCTTCGGCGGTTATGGCCAGGAGGCACGATATAAATCAGACAAAGTTCCGGCGCCTGGACTCGAACCAGGACGACCCAGCTTCAAAGGCTGGTGGGCTGCCAATTACCCTACGCCGGACTGTTACCGCAGCGCGTTACGGAACCTAACCGTGAGCGCGGTTCCACGATACCGGCCGGGATCCGGCGGCGGTATCGGCAGACTCCTGGGGGCCCCACCGCTCGCCGCCCGCCGTCCGGTCCGCATCGCGACGTGCTGCTATGCTCGCGGCCGGGCAGAGCGGGGTTGAGCCGGGGACCCGCCGGTCGGCTCACGGATTTGGGCTTATAATTTACTTAGTTAATGCGAAGCAAGTGATCCGCTGGTCCTGAACCACCTCTTGGGGGCTACCGGCAATGACGGCCAATTCCGGCGTGACGAGCGTGCCAGCGAGCGGCAGCGGTGGCGTGGCGGTCGGGCCGAACTACAAGTGGATCGCGCTGTCGAACACCACGCTGGGCGTGCTGATGGCCACCATCAACCAGTCCATCGTGCTGATCGCGCTGCCCGACATCTTCCGCGGGATCGGGCTCAACCCGCTGAGCCCCGGCAACACCAGCTACCTGCTGTGGATGTTCATGGGCTTCCTGGTGGTGTCCGCGGTGCTGGTGGTGTCGTTCGGGCGGCTGGGCGACATGTTCGGCCGGGTGCGGATGTACAACATGGGATTCGCGATCTTCACCGTGGCCTCGATTTTCCTCGCCGCCACCTGGATGCACGGCACCGCCGCGGCCCTGTGGCTCATCATCTGGCGCATCGTGCAGGGCATCGGCGGCGCGTTCCTGTTCGCCAACTCCACCGCGATCCTCACCGACGCCTTCCCGGCCAACCAGCGCGGCACCGCGCTGGGCATGAACTCGATCGCGGCCATCGCCGGCTCGTTCGTGGGGCTGATCCTCGGCGGCCTGCTCGGGCCGATCAACTGGCACCTCATATTCCTGGTCTCGGTGCCGGTCGGGGTGTTCGGCACCGTCTGGGCGTACTTCATGCTGAAGGACATCGGCGTGCGCCGCCCGGCGCGGATCGACTGGTGGGGCAACATCTTGTTCGCCGTCGGGCTGATCGCGATCTTGGTGGGTATCACCTACGGCCTGCTGCCCTACGGCGGGCACCCGATGGGCTGGACCAACCCGTGGGTGCTCGGCGCCATCTTCGGCGGTGTGGCGGCGCTGGTCATCTTCGGCTTCGTGGAGACCCGGGTGGCCGAGCCGCTGTTCCGGCTGTCGTTGTTCAAGATCCGGGCCTTCGCCTTGGGTAACGTAGCCAACCTGCTGATGGCGCTCGGCCGCGGCGGCATGCAGTTCATGCTGATCATCTGGCTGCAGGGGATCTGGCTGCCGCTGCACGGGTACAGCTTCAACCAGACCCCGCTGTGGGCGGGCATCTACCTGCTGCCGCTGACCTTTGGCTTCCTGATCTCCGCCCCGCTGGCCGGCGTGCTGTCCGACCGGTTCGGCGCCAAGGGGTTCACCACGGGCGGGGCGCTGCTCACCGCGCTCAGCTTCGTCCTCCTGCTCTTCCTGCCGGTGAACTTCCCTTACTGGGTGTTCGCGCTGATCGTGGTGCTCAACGGGTTCGGCTCGGGCGTGTTCGCCGCGCCGAACCGGGCCGAGATGATGAACGCCGTCCCGGCCAACCAGCGCGGCGCGGCGGCCGGCATGATCGCCACGTTCATGAACACCGCGTTCGTGCTGTCGATCGGGATCTTCTTCTCGCTGATGGTGGCCGGGCTGTCCAGCAAGCTGCCCTCGTCCCTGTCCAGCGGCCTGATCGCGCAGGGCATCCCGGCGGCGGCCGCGCACACCATCAGCCACCTGCCGCCGATCGGCGTGCTGTTCGCGGCCTTCCTCGGCTACAACCCGATGAAGCAGCTGCTCGGTCCGCTGCTGACGCACCTGCCGAGCGCGCGCGCCGCCTACGTCACCGGGCGCCGGTTCTTCCCGCAGCTGATTACCGCCCCGTTCAAGGACGGCCTCGGGGTGGCCTTCGCGTTCGCGATCGCGGCCAACGTGGGCGCCGCGATCGCCTCGCTGCTGACCGGACCGGTCAGGCGGCCGGCCGCCGCCGCCGAGACGCTCGGCGGCGAGCTGGCCGCGGTGGCGGCAGACGGCGGCCTGGAGCCAAGTGAGCTGGTCGTTCCGGACACCGCTACCGACGGGACGCGCGACCAGGCGCGAGCCAACGGGCAGTCGACCGCGATCACCGAGCCGGGCGGAAAGAAGCTGGGCTGACCCCCGGTGAGCGCGACTGGCCGTTTTTCCCCCGAGCCCGCCCTAAGCTAGGACCTGGACTCAGGGCGCGGGCCTGGTCCGGCGGTCAGCCCTTGGGTCTGCGGGCATGGCAACCGGACGGTATCCTGCGCATGAGGGATAGGTGAACACGTTCGCCTGCCGTCCCCGGTCCTGAGTCTGGGCGATATTTCCGAAGCCCCGGAACGCAGATGTTGGCGCTACCCGAGGAGACGTGCCGCGTGAGCGAACCTCGCCCGGTCGCTGTCATAGTCCTCGCCGCAGGCGAGGGCACACGGATGAAATCGCGGATTCCCAAGGTGCTGCATCCCCTGTGCGGTCGCAGCATGCTCGGGCACGTGCTCGCGGCGGCCGGCGAGCTCGATCCGCAGCACATGGTGGTCGTCGCCGGGCACGGCCGGGAGCAGGTCGGTGCCGAGGCCGTGCGGTACGCACCGGCCGCGGCCGTCGTCGTGCAGGACCGCCAGGCCGGCACCGGCCACGCGGTGCGCATAGTGATCGAGGCCCTCGGCGTCATGCCCGGCGTGGTGCTGGTGACCTACGGCGACATGCCCCTGCTCCGGGGCCAGACGCTCGCCGCGCTCGTCCGGGAGCACGCCGCGGCCGGCAACGCCGTCACGGTGCTGACCGCCCGGCCGGGCCCGGCCGATTTCGGCCGGATCGTCAGGGACGGCCGCGGCGCGCTGGTCGAGATCGTCGAGTACGCCGACGCGACGCCGGAGCAGCGGGCCATCGATGAGGTCAATTCCGGCTGCTACGCGTTTGACGGCGCGCTCCTCGCTGACGCGATCAAGCGGGTGGCGACCGGCAATGCGCAGGGCCAGGAGTACCTCACCGATGTGGTGGCGATCCTGCGCGGAGACGGCCACCCGGTCGGCGCGATCCTGGCTGCCGATCCGGGCGAGATCCAGGGCGTGAACGACCGGATCCAGCTGGCCCAGGTCCGCCGCGCGTACAACAGCCGCCTGCTCGAGGACTGGATGCGGGCCGGGGTGACGATCGTCGACCCTGCGGCCACCTGGATCGACGTTGACGTGACGATCGGCCAGGACACCGAGATCGGACCGTACACCCAGCTCGAAGGCCACACCGTGATCGGCGCGGACGTGACGATCGGACCGGGCTGCCAGCTCCGGGACACCACGGTCGCGGACCGTGCCGCGGTGGTCTACGCGGTCTGCGTGCGGGCCGAGATCGGGCCGGATGCCACCGTGGGGCCGTACGCCTACCTGCGGCCCGGGACCCGGATCGGCGCCGGCGCGCACATCGGCTGCCACGTCGAGCTGAAGAACTCCGTGGTCGGCGCGGGAGCGAAGGTCCCGCACCTGTCCTACGTCGGGGACGCCGACATCGGCGAACGCGCCAACATCGGAGCGGCGACGATCTTCTCCAACTACGACGGGGTGGCCAAGCATCGCACCACGGTCGGCGCGGACGCCTTCACCGGCAGCGACACGATCCTGGTCGCCCCCGTGACCATCGGGGAGGGCGCGTACACCGCAGCCGGGTCGGTGATCACCGAAGACGTCCCGGCGGGCGCGCTCGGCGTCGCCCGCGGCAGGCAGCACAACTCGGAAGGCTGGGTGGAGCGGCGGCGCCCGGGGATGCCGGCCGCGGCACAGGCCCGCCGGGCCGCCGAGGCGGCGTCCGCGGAGCCACCGCCCCGCGGACCCGCTGGGGACCACGAGGGCGAGAAGGGACGGTGAGTGACATGATGCCGGCGGGCGCGAAGAAGCTGATGATCGTCTCCGGCCGGGCGTTCCCCGAGCTGGCCGAGGAGGTGGCCGCGTGCCTGGGCATCGAACCGACGCCCTCCAAGCTCTTCGACTTCGCCAACGGCGAGATCTTCGTGCGGTTCCTCGATTCGGTCCGCGGCTGCGACGTGTTCGTCCTGCAGAGCCACACCTCGCCCATCAACGAATGGATCATGGAGCAGCTCATCATGGTCGATGCCCTCAAGCGGGCGTCGGCCAGGCGCATCACGGTGGTGGCCCCGTTCTTCGGCTATGCGCGGCAGGACAAGAAGAATCGCGGCCGCGAGCCGATCTCGGCCCGGCTCATGGCCGACCTATTCGCCACGGCCGGGGCTGACCGGCTGATGGCGGTCGATCTGCATACCGCGCAGATCCAGGGTTTCTTCGACGGTCCGGTCGACCACTTGTTCGCGCTGTCCATCCTGGCCACCTACATCGAGAGGAAGCTCGACGTCAGCCAGGTCACCGTGGTCGCGCCTGACGCCGGCCGGGTCCGGGTCTGCGAACGGTGGACGGACCGGCTGGGCTGCCCGCTGGCCATCATCCACAAGCGGCGCGACCCGGACGTGGCCAATCAGGTCAGGATGTTCGAGGTGGTCGGCCAGGTGGCGGGTCGTACCTGCATCCTGGTGGACGACATGATCGACACCGGGGCGACGATCGCCAAGGCCGCCGAGGCCCTGTTCCACCAGGGTGCGGCCCAGGTCATCGCCACCGCCACGCACGGGGTCCTGTCCGGCGCGGCGGTAGACATCCTGAAGAACTCCCGGATCAGCGAGATCATCATCACCAACACGCTGCCGGTGCCGCAGGAGAAGCAATTCGACAAGCTCACGGTGCTGTCGATTGCGCCGCTGCTGGCCCGCGCGATCAGCGAGGTATTCAGCGACGGGTCCGTCACCAGCCTGTTCGACGGCCAGACCTGACCCCCGTGGCGACCGTCGTCCCCGCCCCCGCCAGAGGCGCGAGGACGACGGCCATACTCCCACGGGGGGACGACCCCCCTGGCACCCCCCGCTGTGCCCCCACGGGGGGACGACCCCCCTGGCACCCCCCGCTGTGCCCCCACGGGGACGAACCCCCCTGGCACCTCCGCGGGGGGACGAACCCGTCCCCCCGCGGAGGACTAACCCCCCGGCACCCCCCGCGGTGCCGGCGGTCTCGGGCGGTCCTGGCCGCTAGGCCGGTCCCTCCCTCCCCAGCCAGGGCCAGGACCGCTTCCCGCCGCACCCACCCCGCTAGGCGAGCGGGCGTTCTAGACACCGCGGACGGCGCCCCCGTGGCCGTCCGGCGTGGCTAGTTCGCCGTGGGGTCAACGGGTCCTCGTCGCCGAGGCGATACGGTCATGCTCGGGCAGGAGGTTTACGTCTGTCTTAAGCCATGATTAAGTGAAACCCCTGACGCCCGAGTTCTGACCAGCCGGAGGCGAGTGATCCCAGGTAATGATGAGGTTCCGGCTGCTAGGCCCCCTGGAGATCCGGGACGGAGAGGACTGGCGGGGGATCGGAGCGCCGAAGTGGCGTTCCGTCTTGGCCGCCCTGCTGATCAACGCCGGGCAGATCGTTCCCGCTGACGTCCTGATCAACGAGGTCTGGGGGGACACGCCGCCGGCCAAGGCGGGCAACCTCATCAGCATCTACGTGCTGCGGCTGCGCCGACTCCTGGGTGACACCGACAGCACCCTATTGGTCACCCGCGCGCCGGGCTATCTGCTGCGCCTGGCGGCTCAGGATACCGACACCCAGGTGTTCGAGGCCCTGGTGCGCGAGGGCCGGCGCGCGTACACCGCGGGGGACCCGGAGCAAGCGGCGGCCCAGCTGGCCGAGGCGCTCGCGCTATGGCACGGCAGCCCGCTGGCCGACGTCCCGGCCACGACGCTGGTCGAGACCGAAGCCGAACGGCTGGCCGAGCTCCGCCTGGACGCCGCTGAGCTCCGGATCAAGGCCGAGCTGGCCTGCGGCAGCCACGCCCAGGTCATCCCGGAGCTGCGCAGGCTCCTGGCGGACCATCCGCTCCGCGAGGGTTTGTGGCTGCTGCTCATGCAGGCCCTGGACGGCGCGGGCCGCCACGCCGAGGCGCTCGATGCCTACGGGCAGGCGCGCACCGCCATCGCCGACGAGCTCGGCGTCGATCCCGGTGCCGAGCTGCGCCAGCTCTATGCCGACATGCTGGCCAACGACGACAAGCTCGCCCGGGCAGGCGGCGATGCGCCGGGCAGCATATCGGCCGTCACGGTCACGGCCAGTTCCAGGCCGGCGGAGTCCGCCGCCCGCACGGAAGCCGGGATCCCGCGACTAGTGCCGGTCCCGGCCCAGCTGCCGGCGGACGTCGCCGACTTCACCGGTCGCGGCGAACAGGTGATGCATCTGTGCGACCTGCTGTCCAGCGCCGGCGCGGACGACTCCGGAGCGGTCCCTATCGCGCTGGTCGCGGGCTCCGGCGGGCTCGGCAAGACCTCCCTGGCCGTGCACGCGGCGCACAGGGTCCGCGCCAGCTTCCCCGACGGCCAGTTCTACGTCGACCTGCTCGGCGCGACCGCGCACCCACTCCCGCCCGCCGACGTGCTGGCCAGGTTCCTGCGCGATCTCGGCGTGGACGGGCGAGACATCCCGGCCGAGGACGATGAGCGCGCGGCGCGGTACCGCACCGTCATGGCCGAGCGCCGGATGCTCATCGTGCTCGACAACGCGCGTGATGCCGCCCAGGTCAGGCCGCTACTTCCCGGTGCCGCGTCCTGCGCGATCCTGATCACGACCCGCAGCCGGATGCCCGACCTGGCCAGTACCAGGATGGTCGACCTCAACGTACTCGACGACGACGACGCGCTGATCCTGTTCACCCGGGTGGTGGGCGACAAGCGCGCGGCGGCCGAACCCGAGGCCACCGCCGAACTGCTGCTGGCCTGCGCCGGCCTGCCGCTGGCCATCAGGATCTGCGCGGCCCGGTTGGCCACGCGCAGCGGCTGGACGATCCAGCGCCATGGCGAACCGACTCCGGGACGAGCACCGGCGGCTGGACGAGCTGAGGGTCGGAGACCTGGCCGTCCGCGCCAGCTTCCAGGTCAGCTTCGCCAGTCTGCCCACCAGCGCCCCGCCCGGCGGCATCGCCCTAGCCGACGCCTTCCGCATGCTCGGCCTGTGGCACGGATCCTCCATCGCCCCCGCGGCGGCCGCCGCGCTGTTCGGCACTCCGGAGGATCTCGCCAGTGACGCGCTCGAGGCCCTCGTGGACGCGCACCTGCTGGAGTCGACCTCCCCGGACCGGTACAAGTTCCACGACCTGCTTCGCGTTTATTCGTCCGAACGGGCCGTGGCTGACCTGTCCGAGCCAGACCGCGACGCCGCGATTGGCCGACTGCTCCGCTGGTACGTGCGCACCGCCGATGCCGCCGCTACGGCCGTCTCCGCGCACCGCTACAACATGCCGCTCGCCGCCGCCCCGGATGACCTGGCCCCACTTAGCTTCGGCACCGCGGAGGGCGCCCTGGAATGGTACGACGGCGAGCGCGCTAACATCGTCGCCGCCACCCGCCAGGCCGCTCAAGCCGGCCTCCATGATATTGCGTGGCGGCTGCCGGCTCCGCTGTTCCAGATCTTCAATAGCCGCGGCAACTGGGCGGACTGCATCGCTACTCACCGCATCGCGATGGAGAGTGCCCGCCTGGCTTGTGATCGCCGGGGTGAGGCATGGGTGCTGAACAATCTCGGCGATGCCCTTTGCGCAACTCGGGATCCCGAGGGCATCGGCCACCTCGAGCGGTCGGTTGAGATCCGGCGGGAAGTCGGCGACCGGATGGGCGAGGCGCAGGCCGCGAACAACCTCGCCGACGCCTATCTGCGGCTAGGGCGCGCGGATGCTGCTCTTGACCTCTTGTGGCGCGCCCTGGACCTGAACAGGAAGGTGGGCGACCGGTTCGGCGAGAGCATCGCCCTTGTCAACCTGGGGGATGTGCTGCTCGGCCTTGACCGCGCCGACGAGGCCATCGACTGCCTGCTGCAGGCCCGGGAAGCCTCCACCGAGATCGGTGACGCGGACGGCGTCGGTTACGCTCTGCACTGGCTGGGGTGCTGTTACCTGTCGTCGGGCCGGGACGCCAAGGCTCTGGATTGCTTCCGGCAGGCGCTGACCAGCCACCAAGACTCGGGCAACAGGCAGCGGCAGGCAGTCACGTTGAGGTTTCTCGGCCGCGCGTTGGCCCGCAACGGGCTGGCGGCCGAGGCAAACGAGTCGTGGACCAAAGCTGCGATTCTCTTCGAGGAACTCGGCGATAGCGCCGACGCGGCCGAGGTCCGCGCCGAGCAGGGCGGATCCGGCATTTCTTGAGATTCCGGTAACGATCATGCTGGACCGATACGATGCTGCGCGTCTCCCCCGCACTTCCTTCGGGGGCTGAGGAAACGAGAGGGTCACCATGGGGAATGCAGCCGTAGCCGAGGAACTGTCGCCCGGCGCGGACGAGCTTGACGAACTCTACCGGCTCGACGCCACCGAGACGGAGCCGGAAGAGGACGACGAGGACGACGAGGACGACGAGGAAACCCTCGAGCCCGAGGACAGACCACACCCCTGAGCTTTGCCGAGCCCGCGGCGGAAGCGTGCGCCTGCTTCCGTTGCGGGCTTTCCTACGTGTCGGACCTCTCGTATGCCGAGACGTGCCCGCGGCTCTCGGGGCCGAACGGTGTGCGGCTCCAGTCGGCGTAGCGCTCGCGGAGCCTGAGACCGGCCAGTTCCGCCATAAGGTCGAGCTCGCTGGGCCAGCAGTAACGCATCGCTACCGGAAACATGCGAACCCTGCGACCGTCCCGAAACGTGATCCGCTGGGTGAAGATTCGCTGCGCGACCGGATCGTGGCGGGTCAGCGTCATCGACGCCGAGTCCTCGGCGAGGGTGTTCACCTCGACCTCGCGCTGCCATAGCGCCGGAGCAGGCACGAAACACTCGATCACGAACGCTCCGCCCGGAGCCAGCACGCGCGCCACATTACGGAAGCAGTCGACCTGGCGGGCTTGGCTCGGCAAGTGGAACAATCCGTTCCACACCGCGTATACCAGGTGAAACGGCCCGCCCAGCGGCAGATCGGCCATGTCTGCCAGGGTGACTGGGATCGACTCGCCTCCCGGCATCGTCCGCAGCCGGTCGAGCACCACCTGTGACGCCTCGATGCCCTCGACCGGGATCCCACGGCGGGCCAGCGGCAGGGCCACCCGCCCGCCGCCGATGCCGAGCTCGAGCACTCGCCCCCTGCCGTCGGCCAGCGTGGCCAGGAACTCCACCGTCGGCGCTGGGTCCGGACCGAACGTCAGGTCGGCATAGGCCCGCGCCCAGGTATCGCCCAGGAAGGCGGGATCGTCGAAGCCGGACACGGTACCGATCAAACCAGATCGCCCAAACGCGACTTACTTACTTTGCGGCATTCCGAGAGGGCGGGGACCGTATCCGCACGCGGCGTGTTTGTCGGCTACACTTCGAACCCGCATCGCAGGTTGAGTTGAGGAGATAACGCCGTGCCCGAGGTCCACATCACCGCCCAGACTCGTGAGGAGTTCGGCAAGGGCGCCGCCCGCCGCATCCGCCACGCGGGCCTGGTACCCGCTGTGCTGTACGGACACGGCACGGAGACCCGCCACCTGAAACTGCCCGGGCACGAGCTGATGCTCGCGCTGAAGACGCCGAACGTGCTCCTGTACCTGGACGGCCTGGGGAAGGGCAGCGAGATCGCGCTGCCGAAGGCGGTGCAGCGCGATCCGATCAAGGGCGTCCTCGAGCATGTCGACCTGATCCTGGTCCGGCGGGGCGAGAAGGTCACGGTCGAGATTCCGGTCCGGGTGACCGGCCAGATCTCCACCGCTGACGACGGCATGCTCAACCAGCAGCTCATACAGATCCCGCTGGAGGCCGATGCGACCAATATCCCGCAGGGCATCGACGTCGACGTGACGGACATGCAGGTCGGCCAGTCGGTGCACGCTAGCGACCTGAAGCTGCCGCCTGGCGTCAGCCTGCAGGTCGACCCGGAGACGCTGGTCCTGGCCGTCATCGCGCGGACGGCCGAAGCGCCCGAAGAGGAAGAGGCCGCCGAGGCGGCCGAGGTGCCGGAGGCGGTGGCTGACGCGACCCCGGCCCGCGAAGGGGAGCAGGCCGGCTGACCGGGGAACGCTGGATCGTCGTCGGCCTGGGCAACCCGGGACCGGAGTACGCGGGCAACCGGCACAACGTCGGCCGCATGGTGACCGGCCTGCTCGCCGAGCGGGTCGGGGCACGCTTCAAGGCACACCGGTCCGGCAACGACATCGCCGAGGGCTCGCTGGCCGGGGTGCCCGTCACCCTGGCCTGGCCGCGCTCCTATATGAACCTGTCCGGCCGGCCGGTCGCGGCCCTGACCGCGTTCTACAAGGTCCCGCCCGAGCGGCTCGTCGTCATCCATGATGAGCTGGACATCCCGTTCGGCGCGGTCCGGCTGAAGCTCGGCGGCGGTGACAACGGCCACAACGGGCTCCGCTCGATCACCCAGGCGCTCGGCACGCGTGACTTCTATCGGGTCAGGTTCGGTATCGGCCGGCCCCCGGGCCGGATGGATCCGGCCGTGTTCGTGCTGCGCGACTTCAGCGCGGCCGAGCGCAAGGACCTACCGTTCCTGATCGACCGCTGCGCGGATGCCACGGAGGCGCTGGTCATCCAGGGCCTGGCCGCGGCGCAGAACGTCTACCACGCCGAGGAGTCGGCCCAATGAGCAGCACAGACGATCAGACGCTGGCCCGGGACCTGGCCGCCGAGGCGGGGCGGCGGCTGCTCGACCTGCGGGCGCGCGGCGGCGATCCGGACCTGCTGCGCAAGGCCGGCGACCGGCAGTCACACGAGTTCCTGACCGCGGCGCTCGCGGCCCGCCGTCCCGGCAACGTCGTCCTGTCGGAGGAGGGCGCCGACAACCCGGCGCGACTGACCGCGAGCCGAGTCTGGATCGTCGACCCGCTGGACGGGACCAGGGAGTTCGGGGAGCCGGGCCGCACCGACTGGGCCGTCCACGTGGCGCTGTGGCAGCGAACCGGCTCGGCCGTGACCGGCGAGCTGACCGCGGGCGCGGTGGCGCTCCCGGCCCAGGGCCAGGTCCTGTCCACGGCCGCCCCCGCCGGGCTGCGGCCCGGGCCCGAGACGGACGCCCGGGTACGGATCGTGGTTAGCCGGACGCGCGCACCACGGCTCGTTCAGGATATTTCCGATCTAATTGAGGCGGAACTGGTGCCGATGGGCTCAGCCGGAGCTAAGGTGGCCGCCGTGGTCAGCGGCCAGGCCGACGCGTACGTGCACGCGGGCGGGTTCTACGAATGGGATACCGCCGCGCCCGTTGCCGTGGCGCGGGCCGCCGGATACCATGCGTCGCGCATCGACGGGTCGCCGCTGGCCTACAACCAGGTGAACCTGCTGATGCCGGATATCCTGGTCTGTCGGCCCGCGCTCGCGGGCACGCTCCTGCAAGCGATCCGGGAAGTCACCAATGCGCCCTGATTACCAACTGTCCCAGCTTGACATTGTCGAAGCTGAGGCGATCCACGTGATGCGGGAGGTCGCCGCGGAGTTCGAGCGCCCGGCGCTGCTGTTCTCCGGGGGCAAGGACTCCATCGTCATGCTGGCGCTGGCGGAGAAGGCCTTCTGGCCGGCCAGGATGCCGTTCCCGGTCATGCACGTGGACACCGGGCACAACTTCCCTGAGGTGCTCGAGTTCCGCGATCGCCGGGTGGCCGAGCTCGGCGTGCGACTCGTCGTCGCGTCCGTGCAGGAATCCATCGACGCCGGGCGGGCGGTCGAGGAGACCGGCCGGCACGCCAGCCGGAACCGGCTGCAGACGGTGACCCTGCTGGACGCCATCGAGGAGCACCGGTTCGACGCGCTGTTCGGCGGTGCGCGCCGGGACGAGGAGAAGGCGCGGGCCAAGGAGCGGGTGTTCTCGTTCCGGGACGAGTTCGGCCAGTGGGATCCGAAGAACCAGCGGCCTGAGCTGTGGAACCTGTACAACACCAGGATCCGCCGCGGCGAGCACATCAGGGTGTTCCCGCTGTCCAACTGGACCGAACTCGACGTCTGGGCCTACATCGAGCGGGAAGAGCTGGACCTGCCCGGCATCTACTTTTCGCACGAACGGCCGGTCTTCGAGCGGGACGGGCTGCTGCTGGCCGACAACCCGTACATGGTCAGGGGCGAGGACGAGCCGCTATTTACCGCGACCGTCCGTTACCGGACCGTGGGCGATATGACCTGCACCGGGGCCGTCCCGTCCTCGGCGGTGACGGTGGCCGAGGTGATCGCCGAGGTGGCCGCGACCCGGATCACCGAACGAGGCCAGACCCGGGCCGACGACCGGACCAGCGAGGCCGCGATGGAAGACCGCAAGCGCGAGGGGTATTTCTGATGGGCTCTGCTAGCTCCGGGGGGACGACCCCCCTAGCCCCCCGAATGGATATTCTGCGGTTCGCGACGGCCGGATCGGTGGATGACGGCAAGTCGACGCTGATCGGGCGGCTGCTCTACGACTCCAAGTCGATCTTCGCCGACCAGCTCGAGGCGGTCGAGCGGACCAGCCGGGACCGGGGCGAGGACTACACCAACCTGGCCCTGCTCACCGACGGGCTGCGGGCCGAGCGGGAACAGGGCATCACCATCGACGTGGCCTACCGGTACTTCGCGACGCCCCGGCGGAAGTTCATCATCGCCGACACCCCGGGCCACATCCAGTACACGCGCAACATGGTCACCGGCGCGTCAACGGCCGACCTCGCCGTGGTGCTGGTCGACGCGCGTAACGGCCTGACCGAGCAGTCCCGCCGGCACGCGTTCCTGACCACGCTGCTGCGGGTGCCGCACATGGTGCTCGCGGTGAACAAGATGGACCTCGTCGACTACCGGGCCGATGTGTTCGAGCGCATCTGCGAGGAGTTCTCGGCGTTCGCGGCCCGGCTGGACATCGGCGACCTGGCCTTCGTGCCGATCTCCGCCTTGCACGGGGACAACGTGGTGGACCGGTCGGCCAACATGCCCTGGTACGACGGCCCCTCGCTGCTGCACCACCTCGAGCACGTGCACATCGCCTCGGACCGCAACCTGATCGACGTCCGGTTCCCGGTGCAGTACGTCATCCGGCCGCACGCCGCCACCGATGCGGCGCTGCATGACTACCGCGGCTACGCCGGCCAGGTGGCAGGCGGCGTGCTCAAGCCGGGCGACGAGGTGATGCACCTGCCGTCCGGCTTCACCACCAAGATCCGCGGGGTCGAGGCGGCCGGCGTGGCCATCGCCGAGGCGTTCTCGCCCATGTCGGTGACGCTGCTGCTCGACCACGACGTGGACATCTCCCGGGGCGACATGATCTGCCGCCCGCACAACCGGCCCGCCGTCGCGCAGGACGTCGAGGCCATGCTGTGCTGGATGTCATCCAACCAGGTCCTGACCCGGCGCAGCCGGCTGGTCGTCAAGCACACCTCGCGCACGGTGAAAGCCATCGTCACCGACCTGCACTACCGGATCGACGTGAACACCCTGCACCGCGACGAAGCCGCCACTCAGCTCAGCCTGAACGAGGTCGGCCGGGTCCGGCTGCGCCTGACTCAGCCCATCTTCTGTGATCCCTACGCCAGGAACCGGACCACCGGCGGCCTCATCCTGATCGACGAGGCCACCAACGCCACGGTTGGCGCCGCCATGATCACCGAGGCCAGCTAGAGAAGCCGCCATGATCACCGAGGCCTGTTAGAGAAAGCGCACCGGTCACTACGGCCCCGTCCGACCCTTACGCCTCACGGGTTAGGCTTAGCCAACCGGTGAACGTGACGCTCTGATGGCTCTTCCCATCAGAGAGTGGCGTTCACCGGTTGTCGGCGGCGCGCCCGAGGTGCCTAGCAGACGAGCGGGAGACGGCGCATCGTGGTGGGTATGGTCTGAATCGCGGCTTATCGAGGTAATGGGGAGTAACTGTGAGCGCTGAATCGCCCGTCGAAGGCAGCCGGACCGCCACCCCGTTCCATGACCTGGCCGACTTTGTTGCGATCCCGCGGGTGGCGGCCCTGCAGCTGGCGCCGGACGGGAGCTGGCTGGCGGCGGCGGTGCAGACGCTGGGCTCGGACGGGAAGAAGTACCTGACCAGCCTGTGGCGGATCGATACCCAGGGCGGCCCGCCGCGGCGGCTGACCCGGTCCGCCGAGGGCGAGGCCAACCCGCGGTTCCTGCCGGACGGCTCGCTGCTGTTCACGTCCAAACGACCGGATCCCGGCGCGGACCCGGCCAGCAAGGACCGCGGGGATGTCACGGCCCTGTGGCTGCTTCCCTCGGGAGGCGGGGAAGCCAGGGTCATCGCCACTGCGCCTGGCGGGGTCACGGCCGCCGAGGTGGCCCGGGACGCCGGGGTAGTGGTGCTGGCCTCGCCGCTGCTGCCGGCGGCCGGACGCGACGGCGCCGCGGACGGGAACAGTGCCGCGGACGACGCCAGGTTGCGGAAGGAGCGCGGCGACGCCGGGGTGACCGCCATCTTGCACGAGTCGGCGCCGATCAGGTTCTGGGATCACGACCTCGGCCCGGACCAGGTGCGGTTGTTCGCCGTCGACCCAGACCAGATCCAGGAGGCAGCCGGGCCGGCGGAGGAGTTCGCCGGGCTGCGTGACCTGACCCCCGAGCCGGGCCGTGCGCTCGACGATGAGGCGTTCGAGTTGACTCCGGACGGCACCTCGGTGATCACCGGATGGCAGCTGTGGCATCCTGCCGGGCAGTCATACGCCGAGCTGGTGATGATCGACGTCGCCAGCGGGAAGCGCCGGGTGCTGCTCAGCGCGCCGGAGTACAATTTCTCCGGGCCGCGCGTCTCGCCCGACGGTCAGCTGATCGTCTGCCACCGGGAAACCCAGACCACCCCGGAACGCCCGCTCGATGTCACCCTGGTCATGCTCGGCGTCAACGGCGCAGGCGAAGCGGGCGACGTCGGCCGCGACCTGCTGCCCGGCCTGGACCAGTGGCCCGCCGGGCCTGCCTGGTCGCACGATTCCCGCACCGTGTACTTCGCCGCCGACGACCGCGGCCGGCGGCCGGTGTTTCGCGTTGACCTGCCGACCGGCGAGGTCACCCGCGTGACCGGTGATGACGGCGCGTACACCGACCTGAACCCGGCGCCGGACGGCCGGTACCTGTACGCGCTGCGGTCGGCGGTGGACTCGCCGCCGACCCCGGTCCGGATCGATCTGACGAACGCGGCCGCGCCGGTGGCCCTGGACAGCCCCGGCGTTCCGCTGGCCGTGCCGGGCCGGCTGACCGAAGTCGAGGCCGTCGCCGACGACGGTCAGCCCATCCGGGGCTGGCTCGTGCTGCCGGAGACCGCGCCGGCCGACCACCCGGCGCCGTTGCTGCTGTGGGTGCACGGCGGCCCGATGAGCAGCTGGAACGCCTGGTCCTGGCGGTGGAACCCGTGGCTGATGGCGGCCCGCGGCTACGCCGTGTTGCTGCCGGATCCGGCGCTGTCCACCGGCTACGGGCAGGAGTTCATCGCGCGCGGCTACCACGACTGGGGCACCCGCCCGTTCGCCGACATCATGGCCGTGACCGAGCCCGTACTGGCCCGCGCCGACATCGACGCGGACCGGGTCGGCATGATGGGCGGCTCCTACGGCGGCTACATGGCCAACTGGATGGCCGGCCACACCGACCGCTTCAAGGCCATCGTGAGCCACGCCGGGCTGTGGGTGCTGGACCAGATGTTCGGCACCACGGACCACCCGATGTTCTGGCGGCCGCAGTTCGGGGACCCGCTCACCCAGCCCGAGATGTACGAGGCGAACTCGCCGCACCGGCACATCGAGCAGATCCGGACGCCGATGCTCGTCATCCACGGCAACAAGGACTACCGGGTGCCGGTGTCAGAAGCGCTGCGGCTGTGGTGGGACCTGTCCCGGTACGGGGTGCAGGCCAAGTTCCTGTACTTCCCGGACGAGAACCACTGGATCCTCACCCCGGGCAACGCGCGGATCTGGTACGAGACCGTCTTCGCCTTCCTGGCCGAGCACGTCCTCGGCGAGGAATGGCAGCGTCCTGCGTTGTTGTAGCAGGGGCGCCAGGGGGGGTCGTGCCCCCGTGGCCAGCACAGTTCCCCGTAAGGTGGGAGCGTGACTCGCGCCGATCTGGACAAGCAACCGGGGGATGTCGCGGCGATGTTCGATGGCATCGCCGAACGCTATGACCTGCTGAACGACATCCTGTCGGCGGGCCAGGTCCGGCTGTGGCGGCGGGCCGTGGCCCGGATTACCGGCGCCGGGCTCGGTAACCGCGTGCTCGACCTGGCGGCCGGGACCGGCACCTCGTCGCTGACGTTCACGGCTACCGGCGCCGACTGCGTGGCCTGCGACTTCTCCCTGGGCATGCTCCGGGCCGGCCACTCCCGGCTGGCTGGCCGCGAGCAGCGCGAAGCCGGGCGCCTAGGTTGGGTGGCCGGGGACGCGCTGCGGCTCCCGTTCCGGGACGAGGCATTCGACGCGGTGACGATCTCCTTCGGGCTGCGCAACGTGGCCAGCGCGGCCGCGGCGCTGGCCGAGATGCTCCGGGTGACCCGGCCCGGCGGCCGCCTGGTGGTGTGCGAGTTCAGCACGATCACGATCGCCCCGCTCGATATGCTGTACCGGCGTTACCTGACCGATGTTCTCCCGGCCCTCGCGCGGCGGACGGCCCGCAACCCGGAGGCCTACACCTACCTCGCCGAATCGATCGCGGACTGGCCGGCTCAGCGTGAGCTGGCCGGCGTGATCGAGGCGGCCGGCTGGTCAGCGGTGCGCTGGCGCGACCTGAGCCTGGGCGTGGTCGCGGTGCACGTCGCCCGGCGCGCGCCGGAGGCGGGCGGTCGGCAAAGCTGACCCGACGTATGGCCGCGCCCATCGGGGTCTAAACTGGAGGCCAAGAATTTGTGAAGCGGTTCACAAGACGTTCAGGATCTAATCCGTGACCGAGCACGTTCCCCCCGCCACCCAGACCGGCAACGGAGCCCGCGCCGGCCGGCCCGGCGATCAAGCTGATGTCATCGTGGTCGGCGCCGGCCCGGCCGGCGCGACGACCGCCTATTACCTGGCGCAGGCCGGGCTCGACGTCCTGCTGCTGGAAAAGTCCAGGTTCCCGCGGGAAAAGGTGTGCGGGGACGGCCTGACCCCGCGCGGGGTCAAGGCGCTGGTGGCCATGGGCATCAGCGTCAGCGAGCAGGACGGCTGGATCCGCAACAAGGGCCTGCGGGTCGTCGGCGCGGGTAAGCGGATGGAACTGCCCTGGCCCGAGCTGTCCAGCTATCCGGGGTACGGCCTGGTCCGGCCCCGGACCGACCTGGACCAGATGCTGGCCCACCGGGCCCAGCAGGCCGGCGCACGGCTGCTAGAGGGCGTCACCGTGACCGGCCCGGTCCTCGACGACCGCACCGGGCGTATCACCGGAGTCGTGGCCAAGCCCGCTGATGCCGACGGTGAGCGCGCCTACCGGGCGCGGGTCATCGTGGCGGCGGACGGCAACTCCTCGCGTTTGTCGGTGGCCATGGGGCTGCGCAAGCGGGACGACCGGCCACTCGGCGTCGCAGTGCGGACCTACTACCAGAGTCCCCGGCATGACGACGACTACCTGGAGTCCTGGCTGGACCTGTGGGACGGCGACCAGCTGCTGCCGGGCTACGGCTGGATCTTCGGCATGGGCGACGGGACGTCCAACGTGGGCCTGGGCCTGATGAACACCAGCGGCGCGTTCGGCCACACCGACTATCACGCCATGCTGCGCAAGTGGCTAGCGGGCATGCCGGCCGAGTGGGGCTTCACCGAGGAGAACCGGACCCAGCCGATCCGGGGCGCGGCGCTGCCAATGGGCTTCAACCGCACCCCGCACTACTACCAGGGGCTGCTGCTGGTCGGCGACGCCGGCGGCATGGTGAACCCGTTCAACGGCGAGGGGATCGCCTACGCCATGGAGTCGGGGGAGATCCTGGCCCGGACCGTCACGCAGGCCCTGGCCCGGGCGCGGCGGTCTGAGACTGAACGGGTCCTGGCTGGCTACCCGCGCGCGCTGGCCGACGCCTACGGCGGCTACTACGCCGCGGGCCGGGTGTTCGTGAAGGCGATCGGCCGGCCAGGCCTGATGCGGTTCGCGACCAAGCACAGCATGTCCCGGCCGGCCCTGATGGGGTTCGCGCTCAAGCTGCTCGCCAACCTGACCGATCCGCGCGGGGATGCGGCAGACCGGCTGGTCAACGGCCTATCCAAGCTCGCACCTTACCCTAAGTGAGGGGTCATGCCGGATGTCCCTAGGATAAGGGGTTGGCATCTGGCCCATGGAGGGAGGAGACATCGATGAGGCTGTACGTTCCCATCTTCGTGCTGGCTGTGCTGGCCCTGGGCTTTGCCGTCTTCTCCGTCACCTTCGGCGCCATCGCCGGGCCGAAACGGTGGAACCGGGCCAAGCTGGAAAGCTATGAGTGCGGCATCGAGCCGACGCCCCATCCGCCGGGCGGGGGCAAGATCCCGGTTAAGTACTACCTGACCGCGATGTTGTTCATCGTGTTCGACATCGAGATCATTTTCCTGTATCCCTGGGCGGTCACCTTCAACAAGCTCGGCACCTTCGGTCTGATCGAGATGGTGACCTTCGTGATAACCGTGCTCGTCGCCTACGCGTACGTCTGGCGGCGCGGCGGCCTGGAGTGGGATTAGCCATGGGTATAGAGGAGAAGCTGCCGAGCGGTGTGCTGCTGACCTCGGTGGAGAAAGCGGCTGGCTGGGCCCGGGCCCGTTCGGTGTGGCCGGCCACGTTCGGCCTGGCCTGCTGCGCCATCGAGCTGTTCCAGACCGGCTCGCCCAAGCACGACCTGGCCCGGTTCGGCATGGAGCGGGCGTCCAACACCCCGCGGCAGGCCGACCTGATGATCGTGGCCGGGCGGCTCAGCCAGAAGATGGCGCCGGTGACCAGGCAGATCTACGACCAGATGTCCGACCCGAAATGGGTCATCTCGATGGGCGTATGCGCCTCCAGCGGCGGCATGTTCAACAACTACGCGATCGTGCAGGGCGTGGATCACATCATCCCGGTCGACATCTACCTGCCCGGCTGCCCGCCCCGCCCGGAGATGCTGCTCGACGCGATCCTCAAGCTGCACGACAAGATCATGAACATGAAGCTCGGCAAGAACCGGGACCGCGAGATCACCGAACTGGAGAACGCGCGGCTCGGCCTGCGGCCGCTGCACCTGGCCGAGCCGACCGAGGCTGACCTGTGAGCGGACCCGACCAGCCCCCGGACGCACCCGATGAGGCGGATGGCAACCTGCCCGCCCGGCTCGGCGAGGAGCGGCTGAACGCGCCGGTCATCCGCCAGGGCATGTTCGGCGTGCAGGGCACCCCGGACACTTCCGGCTACGGGTTGCTCAGGGTGCACAAGGCGCCCCCGCTGCAGAGCGAGCGCCCGTACGGCTCCTACTTCGACGAGGTCGCTGACTCACTCGGCCTCCCCGAGGCCATCGAGCGCGTGGTGGTGGACCGGGGCGAGATCACCTTCTACGTCCGCCGGGAGCGACTGCTCGAGGTGGCCGCGAAGCTGCGCGACGACCCGGCGCTCCGGTTCGAGCTGTGCAGTGGGGTTTCCGGCGTGCACTACCCGGAAGACACCGGACGCGAACTGCACGCGGTGTACCACATGCTGTCCATCACGCACAACCGTCGGCTGCGGCTGGAGGTCAGCGCGCCAGACGCCGACCCGCACGTTCCGTCACTGGTCGGTGTGTATCCGACGTGCAACTGGCACGAGCGGGAGACCTGGGATTTCTTCGGCATCGTCTTCGACGGGCATCCGGCGCTGACCAGGATCGAGATGCCGGACGACTGGAAGGGCCACCCGCAGCGCAAGGACTATCCGCTCGGCGGCATCCCGGTCGAATACCGCGGCGCCAAGATCCCCGCGCCGGACGAGCGGAGGCACTACTCATGACGGCTGGGCAGATGCCGCACGCGGCGGCCGGCGCGAGTGACGCCGAAGCCGCCGAGGGCCGCGTCTACACGGTCTCCGGCGAGGACTGGGACGAGATCGTCGCCGCCGCGAACGAGGCCGGGGACTTCCAGAGCGGCGAGCGGATCGTGATCAACATGGGCCCGCAGCACCCGTCCACCCACGGCGTGCTCCGGCTGGTCCTGACGCTGGAAGGCGAGACGGTGGCCGAGGTGCGGCCGGCCATCGGGTACCTGCACACCGGCATCGAGAAGAACATGGAGTACCGGACCTGGACCCAGGGCGTCACGTTCTGCACCAGGGCGGACTACCTGATGCCGATCTTCAACGAGTCCGCCTACTGCCTCGCGATCGAACGCCTGCTCGGCATCGAGGACCGGATACCCGAGCGCGCGCAGATCATCCGGGTCCTGATGATGGAGCTCAACCGGATCTCCTCGCACCTGGGCGGGATCGCCCCGATGGGCCTGGAACTGGGCGCGACCACGATCTACACCCAAGGCGCGCGGCTGCGGGAACGCAGCCTGGACCTGCTGGAGCTGATCACCGGCCTGCGGATGAACCACGCGTTCATCAGGCCCGGCGGGGTGGCGCAGGACCTGCCGCCCGGCGCGCTCGAGGCCATCCGGGTGTTCCTCGACGAGACCCCGCAGCTGATGCATCAGCTGCACACGCTGATCGACGCGAACCCGATCTTCATCGGCCGGAACAAGGGCATCGCCTACCTGGACCTGCAGGGCTGCATGGCCCTCGGCGTGACCGGTCCCATGCTGCGGGCGACCGGACTGCCCTGGGACCTGCGCAAGTCCCAGCCGTATTGCGGCTACGAAACCTATGACTTCGACGTGCCCGTCAGGGACACGTGCGACGCGTACGGCCGGTACCTCATCCGGATGGACGAAATCGATGAGTCGCTGAAGATCATCCGGCAGTGCGTCGACCGGCTCGCTGCCCGCAGCTCGGTCGACTCCGATCCGGTGATGATCCGGGACGCCAAGATCGGCTGGCCGGCTCAGCTGTCCCTCGGGCCCGACGGCCTCGGCCCGTCGCCGCAGCACATCGCGCACATCATGGGCCAGTCCATGGAGGCGCTCATCCACCACTTCAAGCTGATTACCGAGGGGTTCCGGGTGCCTGCCGGACAGGCCTACGCGACCATCGAGTCCCCCCGCGGCGAGCTGGCCGCGCACGTGGTGAGCGACGGCGGGACCCGGCCGTACCGGGTGCATCTGCGCGACCCGTCCTTCGTGCACCTGCAGGCGGTCGCCGCGGTGTGCGAGGGCGGCTTCGTGGCCGACCTCATCCCCGCGATCGCGAGCATAGATCCCGTGATGGGAGGCGTGGACCGGTAATGCCGTTCAGCGATCAGGTACGCGCCCGCCTCGACGCGGACGCGACGCAGATCATCGGCCTGTACCCGGGCTCGAGGTCGGCGCTGCTGCCGCTGCTGCACCTCGTCCAGTCTGAGGAAGGCTATGTCTCCGAGGACGGCATCGAGTACTGCGCGAGCAAGCTCGGGCTGGCCGAGGCCGAGGTCACCGGGGTGGTCAGCTTCTACACCATGTACAAGCGCCGCCCGGTGGGCCAGTATCACGTCGGCGTGTGCACGAACACGGTGTGCGGGCTCCTGGGCGGCAACCAGATCCTCGCCGAGCTGCACGAGCACCTCGGCTTGGCCGACGACGAGACCACGCCCGACGGCCAGGTCAGCCTCGAGCACATCGAGTGCAACGCGGCCTGCGTGTACGCGCCGGTCATGATGGTGAACTGGGAGTTCTTCGACAACATGACTCCGGCCTCGGCTCGCCAGCTCGCCGACGACCTGCGCGCCGGGAACCCGGTCACCCCGACCCGGGGCCCGGGGCGGCTGGTCACCTGGCGCGAGGCGGCCCGGATCCTGGCCGGCTTCAACGACGATCTGGCCACCGAAGGCCCGGCCGCGGGCCCGGCCGACGTGTTCGGCCTCAAGGTCGCCCAGGAGCACGGCTGGACCGCGCCTGAGCCGGGCCCGGCGGGCGACCACGCGAAGGAGCCGCGGTGACCGACACCCTGACCCCGGTGCTGACCGCGCATTGGGACCAGCCCGACATCTTCACCCTCGACGGGTACCGGCGGGCGGGCGGCTGGCAGGCCCTGCCGAAGGCGCTCGGCATGCCGCGCGAGGAGGTCATCGCGACGGTGCGGAACTCCGGGCTGCGCGGTCGCGGCGGGGCCGGCTTCCCGACCGGCGTGAAGTGGGGCTTCCTGCCGAAAGGCGACGACAAGCCGCACTACCTGGTGGTCAACGCGGACGAATCCGAACCGGGCGCCTGCAAGGACGTCCCGCTGATGATGGCCACCCCGCACACGCTCATCGAGGGCGCGGCCATCGCCGCGTACGCGATCGGCGCCAGCCATGCGTTCATCTACGTCCGCGGCGAGGTCCTGCACGTGATCCGGCGGATGCGGCACGCTGTACAAGAGGCGTACGCGGCCGGTTACCTGGGCCGCGACATTCTCGGCTCCGGGTTCAACCTGGACGTCATCGTGCACGCCGGGGCCGGCGCCTACATCTGCGGCGAGGAGACCGCACTGCTGGACTCGCTGGAGGGTAAGCGCGGGCTGCCGCGAAACAAGCCGCCGTTCCCGGCCGTGGCGGGGGTGTACGCCCTCCCGACGAACGTGAACAACGTGGAGTCCATCGCCAGCGTGCCGTCGATCGTGCTGAACGGCGCCGACTGGTTCGCAAGCATGGGTACGGAGAAGTCAAAGGGAGTCGGGATCTTCAACCTCTCCGGTCACGTAACCACCCCAGGCACGTACGAGGCTCCGCTGGGCATCGCGCTGCGCGAACTGCTCGAGCTGTCCGGCGGGATGCGGGGCGGGCACCGGCTCAAGTTCTGGACCGCCGGCGGCTCGTCGGCGGGGATCCTCACCGACCAGCACCTGGACGTGCCGCTGGATTTCGAGTCGGTCGCCGCGGCCGGGTCCGCGCTCGGCACCAGGTCGGTGCAGATCTTCGACGAGACCACCTGCGTGGTCGGCGCCGTGCTCCGCTGGACCGAGTTCTACCAGCACGAATCGTGCGGGAAATGCACGCCGTGCCGGGAGGGCACGTTCTGGATGGTCCGCCTCCTGGACCAGCTGGAGCACGGCCAGGGCACCGAGGACGACGTCGAGAAACTCCTGGACGTCTGCGACAACATCACCGGCCGCGCGTTCTGCGCGCTCGGCGACAGCGCGACGCCCCCGGTCACCTCGGCGGTCCGCTACTTCAGGGACGAGTTCCTGCAGCACCAGAAGGAAGGCGGCTGTCCCTTCGACCCGGCGGTTACCACGGTCTGGGGTGCACTATGACCGTGCAGACCACCCGGGACACGGTGACCGTCACCATCGACGGGTTCGAGATCGAGGTCCCGAAGGGCACGCTGATCATCCGGGCCGCGGAACTGCTCGGCATCCAGATCCCGCGGTTCTGCGACCACCCGCTGCTCGACCCGATCGGCGCCTGCCGCCAGTGCCTGGTCGAGGTCGAGGGCCAGGTCAAGCCGATGGCGTCGTGTATCACCGCGTGCTCCGAGGGCATGGTGGTGCGGACCCAGCTCACCTCGGCCGTCGCGGACAAGGCGCAGCAAGGCGTGATGGAGTTCCTGCTCATCAACCACCCGCTGGACTGCCCGATGTGCGACAAGGGCGGCGAGTGCCCGCTGCAGAACCAGGCCATGTCCAACGGCCGGGGCGAGACCCGGTTCACCTACGCAAAGCGGACCTTCGACAAGCCGGTTGCCATCTCCACCGGAGTGCTGCTGGACCGCGAGCGGTGCATCTCGTGCACCCGGTGCGTCCGGACGTCAGAGGAAATCGCGGGAGACCCGTTCATCGAGTTCATCGGGCGCGGCCCGGCCCAGATGATCGGCACCGCCGACGGTAAGCCGTTCAACTCCTATTTCTCCGGCAACACCGTACAAGTCTGCCCGGTCGGCGCGCTGACCGGCACGGCCTACCGGTTCCGGTCCCGGCCGTTCGACCTGGTGTCGGTGCCGAGCGTGTGCGAGCACTGCGCCGCGGGGTGCCATCAGCGCACCGACATCCGGCGCGGGCGGGTGCTGCGCCGGCTGGCAGGCGAGGAGCCCGCCGTCAACGAGGAGTGGAACTGCGACAAGGGCCGCTGGGCCTTCACCTACGCCACCCAGCCCGACCGGCTGACCACTCCGCTGGTCAGGGACGCCGGCGGGGTGCTGGTCCCGACGTCCTGGCCGCACGCCCTGGCGGTGGCCGCGGCCGGCCTGACCGCGGCGCGCGACGCGGACCATGAGCGGCCGCGCGGCGCCGGCGTGCTCGCCGGCGGGCGACTCACCCTGGAGGACGCCTACGCCTACGCCAAGTTCGCCCGGGTCGCCCTGGACACCAACGACGTGGACATGCGGGCCCGGCCGCACTCGGCTGAGGAGGAGCAGTTCCTGGCGGCCTGCGTGGCCGGGCGGGACATCGCGGTCAGCTACGCCGACCTGGAGCAGGCACCTGCCGTGCTGCTGGCCGGGTTCGAGCCGGAAGATGAGTCGCCGATCGTCTTCCTGCGGCTCCGTAAAGCGGTGCGGCGCCACCATCTGCGCGTGTTCTCCGTCGCGGCGCTGCCCAGCCCCGGGCTGGCCAAGTTGTCCGGCGAGCTGCTGGTCACCCCGCCCGGAGACGAGGCTGCCGCGCTCACCACGCTCACCGCGGGCGGTTCGGCCGGCGGCGACGATCAGGCGTCGCGCGAGGCGGGTGAGGCGCTGAGGGCACCAGGCGCGGTGATCCTCGTCGGCGAGCGGCTCGCCGCGGTGCCGGGTGCGCTGGCCGCCGCGGCCAGGCTCGCGTTCGCCGCGGGGGCCCGGCTCGCCTGGGTGCCGCGCCGCGCGGGCGAGCGGGGTGCGGTCGAGGCGGGCGCCCTGCCCGGGCTGCTGCCCATCGGCCGCCCGGTCGCCGACGCCGCGGCCCGGGCCGAGGTGGCCAGGATCTGGGGCCGCGGCTCGCTGCCCGGCACGCCGGGACGTGACACGACGGCGATCCTCGCCGCCGCGGCCGCAGGCGAACTCGGTGCCCTGGTGGTGGCCGGGGTGGACCCGGCCGACCTGCCCGATCCGCAGGCCGCACTGAGCGCGATCGAGATGACGCCGTTCGTGGTCAGCCTCGAGCTGCGGGCCAGCGCGGTCACCGACCGCGCCGACGTGGTATTCCCGGTCGCCGCCGTGGCCGAGAAGGCCGGGACGTTCGTGAACTGGGAAGGGCGCGGCGGCACGTTCGCCGAGGCCCTGAAGGTCCCGGAGGTCCGCACCGACCTGTACGTGCTCGGCGCGATCGCCGACCAGATGGACGTGCACCTGGGCCTGCCCGACGCGGCGGCCGCGCGCGCCGAGCTCGCCGCGCTCGGCAGCTGGCGCGGCACCCGGCCCGAGCCGCCGGCGGTGACGACAGCCTGGGCCGGCGGTCCGCCGGCCCACGGTATCGACGGGTCGGGCGTGCTCGACGTCCGGCTCGCGAGCTGGCACCAGTTGCTGGACAGCGGACGCATGCAGGACGGCGAGCCGTCGCTGGCCGGCACCGCGCGGCCGGCCATGGCCCGGATGTCCGCGGCGACCGCGGCCGAAGCGGGCGTAGCCGACGGCGATAAGGTGACCGTGGCTACCGGCCGTGGCTCGGTGACCGTCCCCGCCGAGATCGTGCCGATGGCCGATCACGTGGTCTGGCTCCCGGCGGCAGGCCTGCCCGGGGGAGCCACTATCGGCGCCGAGCTCGGCGCCAGCCACGGCGCCATGGTCACGCTGAGGAGGCCGGAATGACGGTCCAGATCGCGCTGCCGCACCTGCTGGCCGCCTCGGCCCCGCCATCAGAGCCGACGCTGCTCGACTTCTACCCGCTGATCTGGTGGATGGTCCTGCTGAAGGTCGCGGCCGTCTTCATCTTCCTGCTGCTCACGACCATGTTCATGATCTGGGCGGAACGACGCGTCATCGGCCGGATGCAGAACCGGCCCGGTCCGAACCGGGCCGGGCCCTTCGGCCTGCTGCAGCCGATCGCGGACGCGCTCAAGCTGCCGCTGAAGGAAGACATTATTCCCACTACCGCGGACAGGCTGATATTTATAGCCGCGCCGATCCTCTCGGCGGCGGTGGCCTTCATCGGATTCTCGATCATCCCGGTCGGCCCGGAAGTCTCGATCTTCCACCACTACACCCCGCTGCAGCTCGCCGATCTGCCGGTGGCGGTGCTGCTGGTGCTGGCCATGAGCTCGATCGGCGTGTACGGGATCGTGCTGGCCGGCTGGGCCTCGGGGTCGCCGTACTCGCTGCTCGGCGCGCTCCGTTCGGCCGCCCAGGTGATCAGCTACGAGATCGCTATGGGCCTGGCCTTCGTGGCCGTTTTCCTGTACGCCGGCTCGCTGTCGACCACCGCGATCGTGACCGCCCAGCAGCACGTCTGGTACTGCGGGCCGCTGATCGTCTCGTTCGTGATCTACCTGTTCACCATGGTCGGCGAGACCAACCGGCTGCCGTTCGACCTGCCCGAGGGCGAGGGCGAGCTGGTGGCTGGCTACCACACCGAGTACTCGTCGATGAAGTTCGCGATGTTCTACCTGGCCGAGTACATCAACATGACGACCGTCGCCGCGCTGGCCACCACGCTGTTCCTGGGCGGCTGGCGGGCGCCGTGGCCGATCTCGCTGTGGTCGGGCGCGAACGTCGGCTGGTGGCCGGTGCTGTGGTTCCTGATCAAGGTCTTCATCCTGCTGTTCTGCTACATCTGGCTGCGCGGGACCCTGCCCCGGGTCCGGTACGACCAGCTGATGGCGATCGGCTGGAAGATCCTCATTCCGGTCTCCATCGTCTGGATCCTGCTGACCGCTACCGTGCGCTCGTGGCGGCAGGACACGCACGACACGATCCCGTACGTGGTGGGCGGCGTGGTCCTGGTAGTCATCATCGTCCTGGCCTCGATGTGGGACACCGCCGCCCAGCAGCGGGCCGCCCGGTACGCCGCCGCGGACTCCGCCAGTGCCAGCGAGGCCGGCCGGGATGTGCCCATGGGCGCAGGCTCCTTCCCGGTGCCGCCGCTCGACCTGCCGCACTACCACGGCGTCGGCCTCGACCAGGAAACCTCCACCCGGGAGGTCACAGGTGCTTGATTTCCTCAACCCGATCAAGGGCTTCGGGGTCACCTTCACGGAGATGTTCCGGAAGGTCGAGACCATTGAGTATCCCGAGGTCAAAAAGCCCACCGCGCCGCGGTTCCACGGGCACCACCAGCTCAACCGGTGGCCGGACGGGCTGGAGAAATGCATCGGCTGCGAGCTGTGCGCCTGGGCGTGCCCGGCCGACGCCATCTACGTCGAGGGCCGGGACAACACGCCCGAGGACCGGTTCTCCCCCGGCGAGCGCTACGGCTACGTCTACCAGATCAACTACCTGCGCTGCATCCTGTGCGGCATGTGCATCGAGGCCTGCCCGACGCGCGCGCTGACCATGACCAACGAGTACGAGATCGCCGACGACAGCCGGGAAAACCTGATCTGGACCAAGGAGCAGCTGCTCGTGCCGCTGGTCGCGGGCATGGAGGCCCCGCCGCATCCGATGCGGCTCGGTGACGACGAGAAGGACTACTACCGTCTCGGCGCGGCCGGCCTGACCGTCGGCCCCCGCGCGCCCGGCATGGCCGGGCCGGGCGGGCCGTCGGGCCCGGCGGTGTTCGCCGGATCCCCGGACGCCTCGCTGTCCTGGGCCCCGCGCGAGGTCCGCGAGGCAGACGAGCCGGAGCAGGGTGAAGACGGGGGGAGCTCACGTGAGCGGAGTCCTCGCGGCCGGCACCAACACCAACTTCGTCGCCGAGGAGACCATCTTCTGGATCCTCGCCGTCGGCGCGGTGGGCGCCGCGCTGGCCATGATCCTGGTCCGGCGGGCGGTGCACTGCGCCATCATGCTCGCCGTGGTGATGCTCTGCCTGGCCACCTTCTACGCCATGGAGGGCGCGCCGTTCCTGGCCTTTGTGCAGATCATCGTGTACACCGGCGCGGTCCTCATGCTGTTCCTGTTCGTGCTCATGCTCATCGGCATCAGCTCGTCGGACTCGATCGTGGAGACCATCAAGGGGCAGCGGCTGGCCGCGGGCCTGGCCGCGATCGGCCTGTTCGTGCTGCTCGCTCTGGTCATCGGGCACGCGGCCATCGGGCCGGCCCCGCCGCAGACCGCGGCGAACAGCGTGAACAACCTGACCGGGATCGCGCAGCTGATCTTCACCACCTACGTGTTCCCGTTCGAGATCACCGGCGCGCTGTTGATCACCGCGGCGGTCGGCGCGATGGTGCTCGCACACCGCGAGCGCGCCACGCCCCGGCCGTCGCAGCGGGAGCTGGCGGCGCGACGGCTGGCCAGCGGTCAGCTCGCACCGGACCCGTCACCCGGCGTCTACGCGCTGCACGACGCCGCCGACCGGCCCGCGCTGCTGCCGGACGGCAGTACCTCCGAGTCGTCGGTCAGCTCGGCGCTGTCTCCGCGTGACCCGACTGAATCACCACGATTCGTTCCGCCAGAAGAAACAGTGCAGGTCACGGCCAATGGCGGCGAACGGGAGATCACCGGGTCCGGGAGGGCCGACTCATGAGCCCGGTGCACTACGTCGCGCTGTCGGTGATCCTGTTCGTGATCGGCGGGGTCGGCGTGCTCGTCCGGCGCAACGCCATCGTGGTGTTCATGTGCATTGAGCTGATGCTGAACGCGTGCAACCTGGCCTTCGTCGCCTTCGCCCGCCTGCACGGCAACCTGGACGGGCAGGTTATCGCGTTCTTTGTCATGGTGGTGGCCGCGGCCGAAGTTGTAGTCGGCCTCGCCATCCTGATGGCGATCTACCGGGCCCGCAGGTCCGCGTCGGTGGACGACGCTAACCTGCTCAAGTACTGAGCGGCCGCGCGGCGGCTTGCCGACGCGCGCGCTCCCGATAGCACTGAGGGGATGACGACCTTGACTGGCACGGCCCTCGCGGACGTCGTTCGTGCCCAGGCGCTGACCACCGTGCCGGCCACCGGGGCGCTGAAGCTGTCGTGGCTGCTGCTCGCTTTCCCGCTCTTCGGCGCGGTGGTCCTGCTGATCGGTGGCCGGCGCACCGACCGGTGGGGGCACCTGCTCGGGTGTGTAATGCCGGTCGCCGCGTTCGTCTACGGCGTGATCGCCTTCTTCAGCCTGCTCGGTGACACCAACCGGGAACAGGACCAGCACCTGTACACGTACATCCTGGTGGGGCACTTCCAGGCCAACGTAAACCTGCTGATCGACCCGCTGTCGATCTGCTTCGTGCTGCTGATCACCGGGGTCGGGTCGCTGATCATCATCTACTCGGTCGGCTACATGGCGCACGACCCCAACCGGCGGAAGTTCTTCGGCTACATGGACCTGTTCCTCGCGTCCATGCTGCTGCTCGTGCTGGCCGACAACTACCTGGTGCTCTACGTCGGGTGGGAGGGCGTCGGCCTGGCCTCCTACCTGCTGATCGGGTTCTGGCAGGAACGGAACTCGGCGGCGGTGGCGGCGAAGAAGGCGTTCGTGGTCAACCGGGTTGGCGACGCCGGCCTCACCATAGCCATCTTCCTGATGTTCAGCGCGTTCGGGACGGTGTCCTTCACCGGGGTGTTCGGCCAGGTCCCGTCCGGCGGGAGCGGGGTGGCCACCGCGCTCGGCTTCCTGCTGCTCCTCGGCGCGTGCGGGAAGTCCGCGCAGGTGCCGCTGCAATCCTGGCTGCTGGACGCGATGGAAGGCCCCACCCCCGTGTCGGCGCTGATCCACGCGGCCACGATGGTCACCGCCGGGGTCTACCTGCTGGTGCGGTCCAACCCGATCCTCGCGGTCGCGCCGAACGCGCGGATCGCGATCGCCATCGTCGGCACGGTCACCCTGCTGTTCGGCGGCATCATCGCCTCGGCCCGGGACGACATCAAGAAGTCGCTGGCCGGATCCACCATGAGCCAGATCGGCTACATGACGCTCGGCGCCGGCCTCGGACCCGAAGGGTACGTGTTCTCGATCGCGCTCCTGCTCAGCCACGGCTTCTACAAGGCCGGGCTGTTCCTCGGGGCCGGCTCGGTGATCCACGGCATGGACGACGAACAGGACATGCGCAGGTACGGGGCGCTGGCCCGCGCCCTGCCGGTCACCTACGTCACGTTCGGCCTGGCCTACCTGGCCATCGCCGGCATCCCGCCGTTCTCCGGGTTCTTCGCCAAGGACCCCATCATCGAGGGCGACTTCACCGAGCACGGCGCGGGCGGCTGGATCCTCGGCATCTGCGCGCTGATCGGCGCCGGCCTCACCGCGTTCTACATGACCCGGATGATGCTCATGACCTGGCACGGGCAGCGGCGCTGGAAGGCCGAGGCGCATCCGCACGAATCACCGCCGGTGATGACCTGGCCGATGATCGTGATCGCGATCGGCTCGGTCGGCGCGGGCGGGTTCCTCATCATCAACGACCGGCTGGAGAAGTTCCTCGCCCCGGTCGTCGGGGTGCCGCCGGAATCGCATGGGTTCTTCACCGTCGCAGGCGGCGTAGCGTTGCTGCTGGCTCTGGCCGGCATCGCCCTGGGCTGGGTCATGTACGGGCGGGTTCCGGTGCCCGAGACCGCGCCGCACGGGAACCCCCTGGTCGTCGCGGCCCGCAAGGACCTGTACGGCGACGCGTTCAACGAGTCGGTCCTGATGCGTCCCGGCCAGTGGCTGACCAGGCTGTCGGTGTACTTCGACAACCGCGGCGTGGACGGCCTGGTCAACTCCCTGGCCGCGCTGGTGGGCGGGACATCGGGCCGCTGGCGCCGCCTGCAAACCGGGTTCGTGCGCTCCTACGCACTGTCCATGTTCTTCGGCGCCGTGGTCGTGGTCGCCCTGCTCCTGGCGGTGAGACTCTAGATGAACGGCTTTCCCTGGCTGACGATAGCGGGCGCGCTCCCGCTGGCCGGCGCGCTGGTGATCTCGCTGATCCCCGGCCTGCCCGCCGACCGCGCCGAGGCTGACCGGCGAGCACGTGACGCGCTGGCCAAGATGCTCGCCCTGGCCTTCTCGGTGGCCGCGCTCGTCGTGGTGCTCATCATCGCGGTCAAGTTCCAGGTCGGCGGCCCGAACTACCAGTTCACCGAGGTCTACTCGTGGATCCCGGCGTTCGGGGTGCACTACGCGGTGGGCGTGGACGGCATCGCGCTGGTCCTCATCGCCATGACCGCGGTACTGGTGCCGGTGGTGATCCTGGCCGCGTGGAACGAAGCCGACGTCGGCAGCGCCGCCTCGGGGGGACGACCCCCCCAGACCCCCCCGCGGCACAGCGTCAAGACGTACTTCGCGCTGATGCTGACGCTCGAGACGATGCTGATCGGCGTCTTCGCGGCCACCGACGTCTTCCTGTTCTACGTGTTCTTCGAGGCCATGCTGGTGCCGATGTACTTCTTGATCGGCAGCTACGGGGTCGGGAAGCGGCAGTACGCGGCGGTCAAGTTCCTGCTCTACAGCCTGCTCGGCGGCCTGCTCATGCTGGTCGCGGTCATCGCGCTGTACGTGTACTCCACTCACAGCGCCCTCACCGGACACCACGGCACGTTCCTGTTCAACGTGCTGATCCACGTGCCGCTCAGCTCGACCGTGCAGAAGTGGCTGTTCCTCGGGTTCTTCATCGCGTTCGCGATCAAGGCGCCGCTGTGGCCGTTCCACACCTGGCTGCCGGACGCGGCCGACTCGGCGCAGCCCGGCGCGGCCGTGCTGATGCTCGGCACGATGGACAAGGTCGGCACGTTCGGCATGCTCCGGTACTGCTGGGAGCTGTTCCCGGCCGGGGCCAGGTACTTCACCCCGCTGGTGATCACGCTGGCGGTGATCGCGACGTTGTACGGGGCGATCGTGGCGATCGGCCAGGCCGGCCTGAAGCGGCTGCTGGGCTACGTGTCCATCTCCCACTTCGGGCTGATCACGCTGGGCATCTTCGTGATGACCAGCCAGGGGGTGTCCGGCGCGACCCTGTACATGGTCAACCACGCGTTCGTCACCGGCGCGCTGTTCATCGTGGCCGGATTCCTGATCATCCGCCGCGGGTCGGACCGGATCGAGGATTTCGGCGGCGTGCAGCAGACCGCGCCGCTGCTGGCCGGGCTGTTCCTGATCTCCGGCCTGGCCGGGCTCTCGCTGCCGGGGCTGTCCAGCTTCGTCAGCGAGTTCCTGGTCCTGCTCGGCACCTTCTCCCGGTACAAGGTGGCGGCGGTGTTCGCCACGGCGAACATCATCCTGGCCGCGGTCTACATCTTGTGGATGTACCAGCGCGTGGCGGGCGGGCCGGTCCGGGACCGGGTGGCCGGCATGGCGGATATCAGGCCGCGTGAGCTGCTGGCCGTCTCGCCGCTGATCGCGGCGATCATCTTCGTCGGGGTCTATCCCCAGCCGGTGCTCAACATCATCAACCCCGCTGTGCGCGTGACGATGGCGCAGGTGCACGAGACCGACCCGGTGCCCGCGCATCCCGCGCCCGGGTACGCCACCACCGCGGTCTATACCACCGCCGTGCAGAAGGGAACCGTACCGTGACCGGGGTTCTCCCTACGGCGCTCGCCGCATCGGTTGGCAGCGCGTCGACCAGCGGCGCGATCCCGATGCCGCACTTCGAGTGGAGCCAGCTCGCTCCGATGCTGGTGGTGTTCGGCGCGGCGGTGGCCGGCGTCCTCGTCGAGGCCTTCGCGCCCCGCCCGCTGCGCCGCGGCATCCAGCTGGCGATCAGCCTGGTCTCGCTGCTCGTCGCGTTCGTGTGGACCATCGTCATCGCGTCCTACCCGATCTTCGACCACGGCAGCCCCGGCCACGTCGCCGCGGTCGGCGCGGTCGCGGTGGACCGCCCCACCCTGTTCATCCAGGGCACGATCCTGGTCCTGGCCTTCGTCAGCGTGCTGCTCATCGCCGACACCAGCAACAGCCCGTTCGCGGCCCAGGCCGCCGCGCCGCCCGGTAGCCCGGAGGAGCGCGAGGGCCTGGGCGCTGGGGCCATGCACACCGAGATCTTCCCGCTGACCCTGTTCGCGGTGGGCGGGATGCTGCTGTTCCCGGCGGCCAACGACCTGCTCACCATGTTCGTCGCGCTCGAGGTGCTGTCGCTGCCTCTGTACCTGCTGTGCGGGCTGGCCCGGCGCCGTCGGCTGCTGTCGCACGAAGCGGCCATGAAGTACTTCCTGCTCGGCGCGTTCTCCTCGGCCTTCTTCCTGTTCGGCATCGCGATGCTCTATGGGTTCTCCGGCTCGGTCTCGCTGTCGGCCATCGCGTCGGCGGCGGCCAGCAACACCTCCAACGCCACCCTGCTGTACGCCGGGATCGCGCTGACCGGGACCGGGCTGTTGTTCAAGATCGGGGCGGTGCCGTTCCAGGGCTGGAAACCCGACGTATACCAGGGCGCGCCGACGCCGATCACCGCGCTGATGGCGTCCTGCACGGTGGTCTCGGCCTTCGGCGCGCTGCTGCGCGTCTTCTACGTCGCGTTCGGCAACCTGACCTGGGACTGGCGCCCGGCGATGTGGGTGATCGCGGTCCTGACCATGGTCGTGGGCGCGGTCATCGCTGTTACCCAGACGGACGTGAAGCGGCTGCTGGCCTACTCCTCGATCGCGCATGCCGGGTTCGTGCTGACCGCGGTCATCGCGGTCAGCACGGCGGGGCTGTCCAGCAGCCTGTTCTACCTGGCCACCTACGGGCTGACGACGGTAGGTGCGTTCGCGGTCATCACCCTGGTGCGGGACACGGGCGGGGAGGCCGGCCACCTGTCCCGCTGGGCGGGCCTGGGCCGGCGCTCGCCGGTGGTGGCGGGTATCTTCGCGCTGTTCCTGCTGGCCTTCGCCGGGATCCCGCTGACCAGCGGCTTCATCGGGAAGTTCGCCGTCTTCCAGGCCGCGATCGGGTCCGGCGAGACGGCACTGGTGATCGTCGGCGTCTTGAGCAGCGCGATCGCCGCGTTCTTCTACGTCCGCGTGATCGTGCTGATGTTCTTCAGCGACCCGGTGCCCGACGGGCCTGAGGTGGTAGTGCCGAACGTGTTCACCGGCGCGGCCGTGGGCCTCGGCGTGGCGGCGACGATCGTATTCGGCATCGTGCCCGAACCGCTCCTGAGTCTGGCCAACCATGCGGCGAATTCGTTGTTCGTGAGTTGATCGCGGGGCCCATCGCGCCGCCCGCGGGGCCCGACGGGCCCCCGGCGGCGCGATACTACGGCGAGCACCGCAGCGGGCATGCGGGGGGTCCGGGGGGTCGCCCCCCCGGGATGATAGGGCATACTCGAAAATTCGAGGCGTTCGCGCGTGCCGATGACCTGGAGAGTGTGTGATCACCGCAGTTCCGGTAGATTTCCCGGACTCCGCCCTGGAGGCGGAGGTTCTTGACGACCTGGCCCGGGTCGAGGCGTCGCTGATGGAGACGGCGCATCCCTACAACGAGCTGTTCACCGAGGCCTCCAGGCACTCCATCGCGGCGGGCGGCAAGCGGTTCCGGGCCCTGCTGGTCCTGCTGGCCGCGCAATTCGGCGATCCGAAGGATCCGCGGGCCATCCAGGCTGCGGTGGCCATCGAGCTGACTCACCTGGCCACGCTGTTCCACGACGACGTCATGGACGAGGCCGAGGTGCGCCGCGGCCTGCCCTCGGTCAACTCCCGGTGGAGCAACTCGGTCGCCATCTTGACCGGGGACTTCCTGTTCGCGGAGGCCTCCCGCATTCTGGCTGATCTCGGCCCGGAGGCGGTCAGGATCCAGGCCGAGACCTTCGGCCGGCTGGTCGCCGGGCAGCTGGCCGAAACCATCGGCCCCCGCCCTGGCCAGGATCCACTCGAGCACTACATGCACGTGATCACGGAGAAGACCGGATCGCTGATCGCCACCTCGGGGCAGTTCGGCGCCCTGTTCTCCGGCGCTCCCGCCGAGGTCGCGGACCGGATCGCGGTGGCCTGCGAGCAGATCGGCGTGGCCTGGCAGCTGTCGGACGACGTGATCGACATCGCAAGCGACTCGGCGCAGTCGGGCAAGACACCCGGCACCGACCTGCGCCAGGGCGTGCATACCCTGCCGGTCCTGTACGCGCTGCGCTCGGCCGTGCCTCCGGCCGCCCAGGCGGCGGGTCGGCCCGACGCAGACCA
This sequence comes from uncultured Actinomycetes bacterium, assembly GCA_963722055.1. Classification (GTDB taxonomy): domain Bacteria; phylum Actinomycetota; class Actinomycetes; order Streptosporangiales; family Streptosporangiaceae; genus Palsa-504. The sequence continues at coordinate 113,518 of CAVRLA010000001.1, forward strand.
GCGGCTGCGGTGGCTGCTCACCGAGGCGGACCTGACCGAGGAGGCGCCGCTGACCGAGGCGCTGGCCCTGCTGCGTGCCCATCCCGCGCTGGCCGAAGCCCGTGCGGACGTGCTGAGCTGGGCCCAGGGCGCCAGGAACGACCTCATGGCGCTACCCGACGTACCGGCCCGGGCCGCGTTCCTCGCGCTGTGCGACTTCGTGGAGAAACGGACCGGCTGAACTAGAACAGGAGAATGCGATGGCGAACAAGACGTTGGTTTTGGCGATCTTCAACGATGAGGCATCAGCCGATACGGCGGCCGAGGCTCTGAAGAATTCGGGAGTGGCGCACCATGACGCCATCGGCGTCTTGGCCCTGGACGAGAAGGGCAAGGTCAAGACCCATAAGGTGGGCAAGCGCAGCGTGGGCCTGGGTATCGGTATCGGCCTGGTCCTGGCGCTGCTCACCCCGATCGGCCTCGTCGTCGGCCTGGTCGGCGGCGGGCTGCTCGGCGCGCTTCACCACAAGGGCCTGGGCATCGACCCAGCCGACCGCGAGCGGATCGGCGGCGAGTTGCAGGGAGGCAAAGCGGCCGTCGGCGTGCTGGCTCCCGTTTCCGAAGCCAAGTTCGTCGCGGACAAGCTCACCGAACTAGGTGGGGTCGCGGAGACTCACGATATTTCCGACGAGCATCTCGAGGAAGCCCACGCCGCCGCCACCGCGGACCAGGCCACCGCTACCGCGGACCAGGCCACCGCTACCGCGGACCAGGCCACCGCTAGCACGGATCAGGCCACCGCTAGCACGGATCAGGCCACCGCTACCGCGGACCAGGCCACCGCTAGCACGGATCAGGCCGCTACCAGCACGGACCAGGCCACTAGCACCGCGGATCAGGCCGCTACCAGCACGGACCAGGCATAGTTAGGTAATGGCGTGCAGCTCCGGTGAGCAAGGGCGGCCACAAGGAATTACCGGGCGTGACGCCTTCGCGCGCTTCGCCGCCGCATCCACAGGGCGCCTAGGAAGAAGGCGACGAGGAGCACGCCAATGCCGGTGAACAGCAGGTACAGCAGGCCCTTCACGACAATGCCGAGGATGCCCAGCGCCATCGCCGCGATGACCAGCAGTAGAAACAAGACAAGCATCTGATCCTCCGCTCGGCTGAGCTGTTCAGCGGCGGGCCAGCCGCTAGCGGACTTCCCAGGTGTCGTGGCCGGCCAGTAGGGCCCCCAGGTCACCCGGGCCGCTGCGGGCCTGGGCCGCCGCGAGCTGCTCGGCCATCAGCTGGTCGTAGCTCGACTGCTCGACCTGTCGGAACACCCCGACCGGGGTGTGCCGGAAGTCCGCCGAATCCAGCCGGGACAGCGCGAACGCGTAGGACGGGTCGGCGCGGTGCGCGTCGTGGGTGATCAGCGTGCCGGGATCGGTGCCCTCGGCCTCGACGGCCTCAAGCTCACCGTGATGGCCGAACCGCAAGCCCCGGGATCCCCCCGGCCCGAACCGGACCGGCGCCCCGTGCTCCAGCCGGATCAGCCGCTCGCCCGCCGAGGCCGGCTCCTTCAGCGGCTCGAAGGCGTCGTCGTTGAAGATGGGACAGTTCTGGTAGATCTCGATGAACGCGGCGCCCTGGTGGTCCGCGGCGGCCCGCAGCACCGAGGTCAGGTGCTTGCGGTCCGAGTCGATCGTCCGCGCCACGAAGCTCGCGTCGGCCCCGAGGGCCAGGGAGACCGGGTTGAACGGGTGGTCCAGGGACCCGAACGGGGTGGACTTGGTGACCTTGCCCTGTTCGGAGGTGGGAGAGTACTGGCCCTTGGTCAGCCCGTAGATCCGGTTGTTGAACAGCAGGATCTTGATGTTGACGTTGCGGCGCAGCGCATGGATCAGGTGGTTGCCGCCGATCGACAGCGCGTCGCCGTCGCCCGTGATGACCCAGACCGAAAGGTCGGGCCGGGACGCTGCGAGCCCGGTGGCGATGGCCGGCGCGCGGCCGTGGATTGAATGCATGCCGTAGGTATCCACGTAGTACGGCAGCCGCGACGAGCAGCCGATGCCGGAGATGACGACCACGTTCTCGCGCGGTACCTCCAGCTCGGGCAGGAACGCCTGGAACGCGGCCAGGATGGCGTAGTCCCCGCACCCGGGGCACCACCGCACCTCCTGATCGGATTTAAAATCTTTTGTCGCTGAACGGACCGTGGCTTTCGGCACCAGGGTCAGCGAGGCCAGCCGGTGGCCCTGCTCATCTCCGGGCTCATCTCCGGCGCCGCCGGCTGTCGGCCCGGCCTGCGGGCCGCGGCCGTTCGTCTCAGTGCCTTTTATTTCAGGCATGGCCGATCACATCCTCGATCACGCCGGCGAGCTCGGCGGCCTGGAACGGCAGGCCGCGGACCCGGTTGTAGGAGATCACGTCGACCAGGTAACGCCCGCGCAGCAGCAGGGCGAGTTGGCCGAGGTTGATTTCGGGGACCAGAACCTTGTCGTAGCGGCGGAGTACCTCGCCCAGGTTCGGCGGGAACGGATTGAGGTGCCGCAGGTGCGCCTGGGCCACGGCGTGCCCGGCATGCCGGGCACGCCGCACGGCCGCGCCGATGGAGCCGAACGTCGACCCCCAGCCGAGGACGAGGACGCGCGCGCGGCCGTCCGGGTCGTCGACGGCCAGCTGCTCGATGTCCGCCGCGATGCCGTCGATCTTCGCCTGGCGCAGCCGGACCATCCGGTCGTGGTTGTCGGGATCGTAGGAGATGTCCCCGGTGATGTCCGCCTTCTCGATGCCGCCGATCCGGTGCTCCAGGCCCGGGGTGCCCGGCACCGCCCACGGCCGGGCCAGGGTCACCGGGTCCCGCCGGAACGGCTCGAACTCGCCGTCGGCCGCATCGCCCGAGCCGGGCGCCGCGAACGCGAACTCCTGGGCCAGGTCGGGCAGGCTGGCGATGTCCGGGATCCGCCACGGTTCCGAGCCGTTGGCCAGGTAACCGTCGGAGAGCAGGATCACTGGGGTCCGGTACTTCACCGCGATCCGGGCCGACTCGATCGCCGCGTTGAAGCAGTCCGCCGGGCTGGCCGGAGCGACGATCGGCACGGGCGACTCGCCGTTGCGGCCGAACATCGCCTGCAGCAGATCCGCCTGCTCGGTCTTGGTCGGCATCCCGGTGGACGGCCCGGCCCGCTGGATATCGCAGACGATCAGCGGCAACTCGACCGACACGGCCAGGCCGATGGTTTCGGCCTTGAGCAGCATCCCCGGTCCGGACGTGCTGGTCACGCTCAGCGAGCCGCCGAAGGAGGCACCCAGCGCCGCGCCGACGGCGGCGATCTCGTCCTCGGCCTGGAACGTGCGGACCCCGAAGCGCTTGTGCTTGGCCAGCTCGTGCAGGATGTCTGAGGCTGGCGTGATCGGGTAGGAGCCCAGGAACAGCGGCAGCCCGGCCAGTTGCGACGCCGCGATGAGCCCGTAGGCCAGCGCCGTGTTCCCGCTGATGTTCCGGTACGTGCCCGGGGTCAGCGGCGCCGGCTTGACCGCGTACCGGACGGAGAATGCCTCGGTCGTCTCGCCGAAGTTCCAGCCGGCCTGGAAGGCGGCCACGTTCGCGGCCATGATCTCGGGCTTGCTCGCGAACTTGGCCTTGAGGAAGCTGAGCGTGCCGTCCGCGGGCCGGTCGTACAGCCAGGAGAGCATGCCGAGCGCGAACATGTTCTTGGCCCGCTCGGCGTCCTTGCGGGTGATGTCGAACGACTCCAGGGCTTTGACCGTCAAGGAGGTGATCGGCACGGCGTGCACGTGGTACTGCTCAAGCGAGCCGTCCTCGAGCGGGCTCACTTCGTAACCGACCTTGGTTAGGTTGCGCTTGGTGAGCTCGTCGGTGTTGACGATCAGGTCGCCGCCTCGCGGCAGGTCCTTGATGTTGGCCTTCAGGGCGGCCGGGTTCATCACGATGAGCACGTCCGGGGCGTCACCCGGCGTGAGGATATCGTGATCGGCGAATTGCAGCTGGAAACTCGACACGCCTGCGAGAGTGCCCGCCGGAGCCCGGATTTCCGCCGGGAAATTCGGCATCGTGGACAGGTCGTTCCCGAAGATCGCCGTCTCCTGGGTGAACCTGTCTCCGGCGAGCTGCATGCCGTCACCGGAGTCGCCGGCGAACCTGATAATGACGTGATCGAGCTGCTGGACCTGCTTGGTCACAGTTGGAAGACCTCCTCGGCATGCCGCGGCCGAAACGTTCTCGCAGCACCACCCCACGGCCTGGGGCATGAGTTAGGACGGAACAAATCTTACGCCCGAACGGGCCCAGCAACGTTCATCTGCCCGTTGATATTCCCAGGCCCGTGGCGATCTGGCGGGACCGATGTAGTTTGTGACAGATTCCGGGAAGAACCCGCGGCCAGGTTTGTGGATAACGTGCCTGGCCTAGCGGCGCCGACTCGGGTCACATACCGACGAGACGGTGTCATCATGGCAGGCTGGCCGAATGCGGGATCCCCGGGAGGTGCATGGCTGTGCGCGCTGACCGGCGGCGGCGGGCTGCGGGGCTGACCGGCGCGACCGCCCGGCTCGTCGCCGCCGTGACCCCGCTGATCGCCGTCTGCGCCGGCATCGGCGCCGCGGTCGCGGGCGGCACCGGCGCCATCATTGGCGTGGTGGTCGCCGGCCTGGTGCTGACGGCCGTCGGCACCTACTGCGACCGGCTGGCCCTGTCCGCGATGCTGGCCCGGCCGGTGAGCGAGGTCGAGCATCCCGAGCTCTACCGCCTGGTGCGAGAGTTGAGCAAGGGCGCCCGGCTGCCGGTGCCGCGGCTCTTCCTGTCCCCGGCCGAGCAGCCGAACTCGTTCACTGTGGGCCGTAACCCCCGCACCGCCGCGATCTGCTGTACGGAGGGCCTGCTGGCCTCGCTCGACGAGACCGAGTTGCGCGGCGTGCTCGGGCACGAGCTCGCCCACGTGTCCAGCCGGGACATCCTGCCCGCCACGATGTCGGCCGGCCTGGCCACCGTCATCACGTTCCCGGCCGGCCTGGCCAGGTTCAGGCCCGCGCGCGCCGGAGCCGGCGCATCCTCGCCGGCCGGGCCCGGCGCCCCGCCCGGGCCGGGCCCCGCCGCGGCTGGCCTCGGCCTGGTCGAGACCGGGCTGATGCTGGTGCTCGGGCCGGTCGCCGCGCTCGTCATCCGACTGTCGGCGACCCGGTCACTTGAGTACCGGGCCGACGCGGCGGGCGCTCTGCTGGCCGGCGACCCGGCGGCCCTGGCCAGCGCCCTGCGCAAGATCGAGCGCGGTACCGCGGAGCTGGCGCTGGCCCCTGACGCGCGGCTGAGCTCAGTCGGTCACCTCATGATCGCTAGCCCGTTTCCGGTCGAAGGGTTCGCCCGGCTGTTCGGCACCCATCCGCCCACGGGCGAGCGGATCCGTCGCCTAGAAGCCTTGGCCGGCTACCGCCGCTGACGCTCTCTCATCCCGCCCCGGGCGCGCCTGTCCCGTCCCGTCCGTCCCGTCCCCGTCGCCGAGCACCGCCCCGCGGTCGCGAACGCGATGAAACCGGGGTTTCACCACGCCCTAGCACAGTGAAACCAGGGTTTCACTGCGCCCGTGCGGTGGCGGCGGGACGGCTAGCGGTAGTTGACGAACTGGAGCGCGAAGTCGAACTCCTTGCCCTTCAGCAGCGCGATGACGGCCTGCAGGTCATCCTTCTTCTTGGCCGAGACGCGTAGTTCCTCGCCCTGCACCTGGGCCCGGACGCCCTTCGGCCCCTCGTCCCGGATGATCTTCGACAGCTTCTTGGCGTTGTCCTGGCTGATGCCCTCCTTGAGGGCGACCGCCATCCGGTATTCCTTCCCGGACAGCCTGGGGTCGGTCGGGTCCAGGGTCTTGAGCGACACGCCCCGCTTGACCAGTTTGTCCTTGAACACGTCAAGTACGGCCTTGGCGCGCTCCTCGCTGTTGGCGCGGATGTCCACGGCGTGATCGCCGGACCAGGCGATGGACGCGCCGACGCCGCGGAAGTCGAACCGTGTGCCGATCTCTTTGGCCGCCTGGTTGAGCGCGTTGTCAACTTCCTGGCGGTCGATCTTCGACACGATGTCAAAGGAAGACTCTTGTGATGCCACGGCTCCCAGGCTAGACGGGCCAGCCGCGGGCCGTCACGCCGAACGCGCCGGCGGCCGATCAAACTCGGCGGACCCGAAGTGGGCGCCGGTTTACCGTCTCGCCGCCTCTTGGGCTATTCTTGCGATGCCGCCCGGCGCGGACGGCACGGCAGGTTGCCCGAGTGGCCAAAGGGAGCGGTCTGTAAAACCGTCGGCTAAGCCTACCCTGGTTCGAACCCAGGACCTGCCACCACCAGCGAAACGGCCCGCTAGCTGCGGAAACGCGGCCCCGCGGGCCGTTACTTCTTGTTCCGTCGTGTACCAGAGCGTGTCGCCGTGCGTCGATGTGTAGCAGTGGTTAGGGCATATAGCCGCCCGCGTCCCGCAGGAGGAGCGGGGCGTCGAATCGCTCCTCTGACTGATGGTGACTATTGACTGCATGTGGTGGCCATCCAGCTTGCATAACGGGCTCAGGAAACCTGGCCTGGCGTGGGCCTTGCGGGGCATCTAGTCGAGGTACCGTAGAGCAGGTGCGGTCGTGGCGAGTAGGCCCTGGCCGCGGCCTTGTTGCTCCAGACCCTGGCGACGTAAGCCCGAGCGTTGTGCTCGGCCGACGCCCGGGAGGACAGAGCGACAATGGGAACTGCACCCGGCTTTCTTGCCCCGCCGTCCGGCCGCGCCGCAGCTGCAGACGGGTTGCCTGCTGCCGTCGATCCTTCGACGGCTGGCTTCCGTGCGCTGGCGCTGCAGGTGCGGGCGATGGGCCTGCTCGATCGCAGGCCAGGCTACTACCGGGTGAAGATCACCCTGACGATCGTCGCCTTCTTCGCCGGATGGGCCCTGTTCGTCAGGGTCGGCAACTCGTGGGCGGCCCTGGCCGTCGCCCCGTTGGTGGGGATGATGTTCACCCAGCTGGGCTTCATCGGCCATGACGCGGGGCACAACCAGGTCTTCGGCGCACGCCGGCGCAATCGCCTGCTCGGCCTCGTCGTGGGGAACGCGCTCATCGGGTTGAGCTTCGGCTGGTGGGTTCCCAAGCACAGCGCTCACCATGCGCATCCCAACGAGCTGGGCCGCGACCCCGATATCGGCGAAGGAGTCGCTCTGGTCTCGTCTGGCGGGCCGGGAAACGGGCGGGGCTCTCTCGCGTCGTGGCTGGCACGCTGGCAGGCGCCGCTCTTCTTCCCGCTCATGCTGCTGCGAAGTGTCGGCATGCACGTACTCGGGATCAAGCAGCTTGCGCGGCGACGAGACCGCGCCTCTGCGGTTGAAGCCTCTCTCATCGTGCTGCATGCCGCGCTGTACCTGACGGTGGTGCTGTGGGTGCTCTCCCCGCTCAAGGCGCTCGCTTTCGTCGCCGTCCAGCAGGCGGTCTTCTCGCTGTACCTGGGCATCAGTTTTGCGCCCAACCACAAGGGGATGCCGCTCATCGAATCCGCAACGGCGGCCGGCTTCGCCCGCCGCCAGGTGGTCACGGCCCGGAATATCAAGGGCGGCCGGTTTACCACCTTCATGCTCGGCGGCCTTAACTACCAGATCGAGCACCACCTATTCGAGTCGATGCCCCGGCCCAATCTGCGGCGGGTCCAGGGCCTCGTCAGGGACTTCTGCGTAGCGACCGATCTCGGTTACTGCGAAGAAAGCTTCGTCGAGTCATTCCGCCAGATCGTCCATCACCTTGGCGACGCTGGAGCAGCCGCCTGCCGCCATTCTGACTAATCATTGCGACCTGAACGGGAAGGCCGACCATAGAAGCGGATCAGCAGGATCAGCTCGCGCGGTGGCAGCTCGCCCCGTGCGTAGCGGCGGCTTGCCTGTCGAGCATGTGCTCCATCCGCGGATTCTCCTCGCCGAGGAGGTCAGCCAGCCTGGGCGCACCGGGCTACCTCAGCCGACCGCCCGTTGTACACGCGAGACTCTCAGCCATCATGTCTGTACTCAGCGCCATCCCCCTCCTACGATTCTGATCCACATGCCTACCTGTACCCGCCCGGTCTATCCGGAGACTCGACACGAGATGGAGGCCGACGGTGACGGTCACGAATTCCCCGGCGGCAGAGCCGCTTTACGACGCCCGGCGCGGCGTCTACTACGTCAAGCCCGTCCTTCGTGGCTGGCTGCACCTGCTCTGCTTCGGGGCGTCGCTGGTACTCGGCCCGCTGCTGCTGGCCCGCGCGCACGGGGCCGCGCAGATTATCGCTGTAGCGGTCTACTCAGCCAGCGTGAGCGCGCTGTTCGGGATCAGCGCGCTGTATCACCGCGGTACCTGGACTGATACCTGGCGGCGGCGCCTGCAGCGCCTGGATCACGCGATGATCTTCTTCCTCATCGCCGGCACGGCGACTCCCGCTTTCCTCCTGGATACACCCGGCACCTTCGGGCTGGCCTGCCTGATCGCGATGTGGACGCTGACACTTACCGCGGCTGCGATCCACTTGACGTGGATGGACGCACCAGAGCTCCTGGTCGGCGCGACGTTCGTCGGGCTGGGCTGGGCAGCCGGCCTTGCGCTGCCGTGGGTATGGATCCATGCTGGCGTCGCGCCCGCGGCACTGATGCTCGCCGGTGGCCTGCTCTACACCGCCGGAGCGCTTTCCTACCATCGTCGCTGGCCCAACCCTTACCCGTCGGTGCTCGGTTACCACGAGGTCTTTCATGCCTACGTCTGCGCTGCCGCGGCCTGCCAGTACGTCGCGATAGCGCGGTTCATTGCCTGAACCGGCATGACAACCCTTCCCCGCAGGCCTCCAGCCCTACCAGATCGGTGGCACCATGGCGCGTTCGGTCAAGGGCGTCCCCCGGCCGGGATACGACACGGGCGGGTGCTCGGCGTAGTGTGGGTGCCGGAACTGGTGAACCAGCCGCTGGGTCAAGACCCCGCCTTGCTGCTCAAAGCAGGAAGGCGTCCTTATGCCCGGCGTGGATCTGAATACCGGGGAATGCGACGGCCATGCCGTCGTTGGCTTGCGCGGGGAGCTTGACCCGGCAGATGCCCGGTGACGGTCATTGCCGGACCGCCAGCCGCCGCTATTACGGGTCCGGGGCGGCCGCGGCCGCGATCCGGCCGGGAGATCTTCCGTAACGCGGGGTCGGTTGTCCTGGTCGCGGCCATCTTCGGGTTCGCCGTCCCGCATTTCGCGTCGTACCGCAGCGTGTGGGCCAGCATGGCCGCGATGACGTGGGACCAGGCGCTGCTCGTCGCCGCGGCCGCCGCGGCCAGCATGGTCTCGACCTGGATCATGATCTGCTCGGTGCTGCCATCGATACGGCTGCGCGAGGCGGCCGTGGTCAACCTCGGCTCCAACGCGGTGGCGAGCACCCTGCCGGCCGGCGGGGCCCTAGCCATGGGGGTCAGCTGGGCGATGCTCTCCAGCTGGGGCGTCAGCACCGCTGAGTACGTGCTGTACACCCTGGTGTCGGGAATCTGGAATGTCTTCGCCCGCCTGGGCCTGCCGGTCCTGGCCCTGCTGGTCCTGGCGACGGCCAGCCAGCCGGGCCGGCCTGATCGCGGCCGCGGCGGTGGGCCTGGCCTTGCTCGCCGCCCTGGCCGCCGGGCTCGGCCTCCTCATGCACAGCGAGTCGTTCGCGCTCGGCGCGGGCCGCGCGCTGCAGCCCGCGCTCGCTATCGCCTGCCGGGTGGCACGCCGGCCAGCGTCCTTCGACCTCCCCGGATCACTGCTCAGCTTCCGCGACCGGGCCGGCGCCCGGATCGCCGCGCGCGGCTGGTGGATCACCGCCGCCACGGCCGCGAGCAATCTCACCTTGTGGCTGGTCCTGCTGGCCTGCCTGCGCGGCGTCGGCCTGTCCCAGGCCCAGGTACCCTGGCAGACCTCCCTGGCGGCGTTCGCGTTCGTCCGGCTGCTGACGGTGCTGCCCATTACCCCCGGCGGCCTCGGCATCACCGAACTCGGACTGATCGCCATCCTGGCCGTCGGCGCCGGCCACCGGGCCAGTGCACAGGTGACAGCCGCCGTGCTGCTCTACCGGGCCGTCACCTACCTGCCCCCCATCCCCCTCGGCGCGATCGCCTGCCTGGTATGGCGGCACGCACCAGCACTTATTCACGCCAAGCCCGCCGACGCCGGTCAGCCCGCAGACATGAGTCCGCCGGGTCCGGACCTGGCGCTGACGATGGGGCCCGGCGAGGCGACCACGCAACGTGATGGCGGCGCTGGAAACGACCCGCCCGCCCGCACCACACCGAGGCGCACCCGGAAATGGTGAGCCGGGCCTGGTCGGACTGGTCAGCCCGTGGTTTGCCACAGGGCGATGGCGACGATGAACGGCCAGCAGGTCTCGGTCGATAGGAACACGCGCTCAGCCAGGCCCAGGTCACTGCCGCCCTGGGTTTCGATGACGAGCCAGCCGAGCAGGGCAACGAACACGGCAATCACGACGGCCCGGCCGTAGCTGCTCAGGATCAGCGGCCGCGGCGGCGCGCGTCGGGCGACGAAGGCAGGCCAGACCGCGAGTGCGACCGCGCCGAGCGAAGTCCAGGCGAGGTGCTGCGGAGTCGAGCCACGAGCGGGTTCGGGATTTGCGGCGATGCCGATGCTGGACAGGCCCGCCACGGCGAGCAGGATGCGGGCAGGAACCCCCACGCCGGCCAGGCCCGCGGCGGTCACGAGCTGACACCCGCCCACCAGGAACAAGGCCGCCGTCATGATCCACCGATCGGTTCCGGCGTGGCCAGCCAACACGCTGACCGTCTTCCGGATCGGGCTGTAGGAGGCCGGCTGGACCGCGTCAGCGACCAGCCAGCCCCCGGTCGCCAAGACAGGCGTCAGGCCGGCCGAGACCACCGCCCACCCCGGAACCGGGTGGCGCGGGCGCCTCGGCCACGTCGCCGAGCCCACCACCCGGCGCACATGCCGCCGGGCGACCCCTGCCAGCGGAAGCTCCGCACGCCTGCCCGACTGGCCCGGGCATACCCGGGTCATGTCCGCGAGCCGGAGGGGCGGGCGCGCTGGGCCGCGGGCGGCCCGGACCACCCCTGCGCAGGCCAGGTCCAGCGCAGAGGCAGGGTGCCGATGTGGAGGGCCAGGGTGCCGACCGGGAACTGGGCCGGGCCACAGGCACCCGAAGGAGCCGAGCCAGGGCGTACACGGTGATTCAGGGACGGGGTGCGCGCGGGGTCTGGACGCGCGGGCTGGGTCATAGCGCCCTCCAGCAGAGCGTGCTCAGCTGTCGGGCGCGCTGCTGGCCCACGGCCAGAATAACCGTTACGGGACTAGGGCGGATAGGCTGGGGTCCTGTGGCTGTCGCCTCCTGGAGGCAGCGAGCCAGCGCCTGCGAACGGCACGGCGCCGGTCCCGGCCGCTGTCACGGTCGTGCAGCACCCCCCCGCTGGGGTGCCGACCCTGTAACCGCCACGTGCTGAGCTGGCAGATTCCCTGGCGGTGGTCTAGCACGATGGAGCCATCATCACCAGAACACCACTTGACCCGCTTGTGGCCTTCGCCGAGCTCGGCCGGATGAAGCTGGGTGAAAGTGACCTGCAGGCTGTCCTCGGCCGGGTAGCGGAGCTGGCCAGGCAGACGCTGCCCGGCGTGGCCGGCGCCTCGGTCACCCTGATCGAGTCCGACCGCGCCTTCACTGCGGCTTTCGCCGGTCAGCTGGCCCTGGACCTGGACGAGACGCAGTACCAGAACGGTTTCGGCCCCTGCCTCGAGGTCGCCCAGTCGGCCGGGGCCGTCACCGTCCCTGACATGGCGGCAGAGACCCGCTGGCCGGCATTCGCCCGCCAAGCCCTCGCCGCCGGGGTGCATTCCTCCCTGTCGGTGGCGCTGCCTCTCCAGGAAGCCGTCCTCGGCGCACTCAATATCTACGCCATCCAGCCCGCCATATTCGACCGGGACGCCATCGAGCTGGCCCGGACCTTCGCCGGGTACGCCGCCGTTGCCATCGCCAACGCCCGCCTCTACCAGAGCACTGCCACGCTGGCTGAGGACATGCGGCGGGCGATGGAAACCCGCGCCGTCATCGAGCAGGCCAAGGGCATCCTCGTCGCCCAGCAGCACTGCACCCCTGAGCAGGCCTTCGAACTGCTCACCCGGCTCTCCCAGACCACCCACCGCAAGCTCCGCGACTGCGCCGCCGACCTCGTCACCAGCACAGCCGAAGACCGCCCCGTTGAATAAAGGGGTATCAGGCGCCGGGGAGTTCTACCGAGAGCGGTGACGACATGACCGGGAGGTCCGCTCGACGCACGAGGCCGGCTGCCACACGCGAATCCGGCTGTACTCGGCCGCAGGCCGGACGGCCCGGCGGCAGCACCTGGGCGCGCGGTGCCGTCCGCCGAGTGTCTATGGCGGTGTCAGAGTTTGGTCAGCTTGGCGCAAGGCGTCATGATCCGTACACGGCGCGAACCGAAATTCACCAGCAGGGCGGTGTCAACCTCGACGCCGATGACCCGGCCGAGGCCGTACGTATCGTGGGTAACCTGATCCTGCACGGCGAACTGCTCAGGCGGAGCGACGGATGGGGGGCCGAAGGGACTAGTGGGCAAGAAGCGCCGGGACGCGGCGCGGGCTGACGTCACCCTTCCAGTATGCGGCCACTCCTCACCGGTTGCGCCGGGTCCCTCCGCGACCGCGACGATCGCGTCCGGGATCTCGCCCATGATAATGTCGGGTTACCGCTCCAGACCTCGGTGGTTGATGGCGCTTGCCGATTGCGGCGCCGCCGAGATGCTCGGAGCTTTCGATGCTGGGATCGGGTAAGACCGAGGCGGTTCGTGCCTTTGTGGCGGCCAGGTCAGCCCGCGGCCAGGACGCCGACCTTTACCGCCGTTACGCCGCCGCGCTGTACCGGCACGCGCTGCTAACTCGTGGCGATCCGTCGCCGGCCGAGCATGTCGTCTATGACGTCCTCGTCAATGAGGCCGCGCTGGCCCGAATACCGGAGCGCGGCGAAGACGATGCACATTATCGCCCGACAGGGTCGGTCCTCCGGCGCTGTCACCAGTTGGCCGCGGGAGCGGTGGCTATTTATCCGCGTGATATGACGGCTCTCTTGCACGCGGTAATGCCCAGGCTGGCATCCTCATCGGCCGCCGTTGCCGAGGACGGCAGCCAGGTAAGAACGCCTGCCGCAGGCAGGCGGCAGGCCCGGCGGCGGGGGGTTGAGCTCAATGCCTGCTCCGGGGTGGGGGACATCGATGTCGCGGGCCGCTGTCGCGGACCCGCGGATGAGCAGGAGGAAAATGATGCGAACAATCGGATACGTCACGACGGTCACCATGGCAGCCACCGCGGCGGCGCTTGGGCTGGTGGCGGTCAAATCGCTGCCGGATGTGCGGCGGTACCTGACGATGAGGAAAATGTAGTGAAGTGAATAACGTTGCTCCGGACCCCGGCAGTTGCACTCGCGAAACATTAGTGGCTGCGCGGCAGGGTCCGGAGTTTTTCGTTATACGCAGCAGAGCAGGCCGGAACGGCGCCGATCGAAGGAACGGTGAACCGACGGGGAAAGATAATTTACTGTCCTTAAACCGTGGTGTCTTGCCAGCACCGGGCGGCTGGATGAGCGCGCCCAAGGCTGAAGGGCATCCGGAGGACGACAATGAGTGACTTTTACGGAATCGAGCCGGGTGCGATCCCCGGCTTCGCCGAGGCCGGCGACGGGAAGTTCATCGGCGTGCAGGGCCTGCCGGAGCAGACCGTACGGCACATGGTCACATTCATGGGCCAGCTGCGCGGTATGTACGAGGAGGACGCGCTCGCATTCGAGGTGTGCGTCCGGCACGTCGCCTCCGTGATCGAGGACCAGCGCCGGGGGGAGGGGAATGCCGATCCGAGGGGGAATCCAGGCCAGTGACGTGTAGCGCACCACAGCCGTGCCGCCTAGATGCTGCCCACGGTGCCCTCAGCGCGGAGACCCGCCTGTCGCGCCGCGGCCGTCAGCCGTGTGCCCTTCCCGGTCCGGCAGGCATCGAGCCCGCGGCCGGCAGGAAAACCAACGGGTCGAGTTCACCTCCGGTCAGGGCGTCAAGGGGCCACAGGCCGAAGAGGTCCACATGATCTGACCGGCACGGCCGGACAGGGACCGGGGTAGCTCATCGTGGGCCGCCCCGGTCCCGTCGGGCCATCCGGCCGAGCCCGCCGGCGGCAGGGTCCGTGACCGGATCGCGTCGCCCCTTACAGTCAGGGCCTGCGCCGTCCGCGGTAGCCGCCGGACATGCGGGACACCGCGGCCGCGCCCGGTCCGGTGGCGCTGGCCGCCACCAAAGCCTGGCCCTCGCCGCGGTGCTGCGGACGTGGCACGACCCGCTCGGCGGGTGGCCCGGCAATGGACCGGAGTACCGGGGAATGCGGGCCGGCCGTCACGGCCTGGGGGGCCACGCCCGCGCGGCGCATGAGCCGGCTTACCTCGCTGCTCTGGGCCGGGGTCTGCAGGGTGATCACCACGCCATCGGCGCCCGCCCGGGCGGTGCGCCCGGCCCGGTGCACGTAGGCCTTGTGCTCGGCCGGCGGATCCGCGTGGATGATCAGGTCGATGCCGTCGACATGGATGCCGCGCGCGGCGATGTCGGTCGCGACCATGACGCGGACCGCGCCGGAGGAGAACGAGGCCAGGTTCTGCGTGCGAGCGCTTTGCGGCAGGTCGCTGTGCAGTTCGCCGGCCGGTACTCCCGCCTCGGCCAGCTGCCGGGCGAGCTTATGCGCGCCGTGCCTGGTCCGGGTGAAGACCAGCGCCCGGTTACGGCCGCCCGCCAGGGCGCAGACCACGGCCAGCCGGTCCTCGGGGCTAACGGTGAGCAGGTGATGGCTGATCTGGGCGGGCGACGCGGCCGAGTCTACGGCGTGCCGCGCGGGCTCGTTCAGGAAGCGCCGCACCAGGACATTGACCGCGTTGTCGAGTGTCGCCGAGAACAGCATCCGCTGGCCCTCCGGCGGCGTGGCCTCGAGGAGGCGCCGGACCACCGGCAGGAACCCCAGGTCGGCCATGTGGTCCGCCTCGTCGAGCACGGTGACCTCGACGTCACCCAGATGGCAGTGGCCCTGCTCGATAAGGTCCGCGAGCCGCCCCGGACAGGCGACGACAACATCAGCGCGGTCCTGCAGTGCGGCCACTTGGGATCGCTGTGCGACGCCGCCGAAGACCGTCGTGACGCTGAGGCCCATGGCCCGGGCCAGCGGCTGCAGTACCTCCTCGACCTGGCTGGCAAGTTCGCGCGTCGGCAGGAGTACCAGGCCGCGTGGACGGCAGGCCATGGTGTAGCCGTCGGCCAGTCGCGCGACGAGCGGGAGCGAGTATCCGAGCGTCTTACCGGAACCGGTGCGGCCTTGCCCGAGAATGTCATGCCCGGCGAGGGCGTCGGGCAGCACGGCCGCCTGAATCGGAAACGGCGCGGTGATGTCGGCCGCGGCCAGCACCGCGACGAGTGGCGCCGGAACGCCGAGTGAGTCGAAGGTGGCGGGAAGCCCGCGGGCGTCGTGCCGCGCCGGGCCAGTGCCCGACTTCTCGTGGGGCAGGATGGTCAAAGGATCCCTTCAGGATCAGGCGGCCGCATTGTCGAGGCCTCCACATCCGTGGGAACCAGTCCGCTCACTTGAGCGAGACACGACCGGCGTGCCGATACGGCAACGCCCTGCTGTTTGTGCCTCTGACGATACAGCACGCCCCGGACCCCGAGAGTTGGTCACCGAGCGGCGGCCGCGTCCAGGAGGCGGCCCTGCTGGAGTACGGAGATCATCGCCAGCGTCGACTCCGCGCCCTGGTTGCGGCTGCGGCTGGCGCGGCTGAGGGCGTCGCTGCACCCGCCTGTTCGCTCATCGAGCATCGGGATCCGGGCGTCGTTGTCGCCGAGCAGCCAGGTCACGCTCATGGCCACGCCGGTCAGCCAGGTGGTGTCGCCGGTGACCGCCGCCGCCCGCGCGCAGGCGTCCGCGAGCGCCGCCACCTCGCCGGGGTGCTGGTCGAAAGAGGGGCGGTCCTCGCCGCGGCCCCAGCCCCCGGCCGGGACCACGGACAGGTGGCCGTTGCGGGTCTCGCCGGCCAGCAGCCAGGCGAGCATGCGCAGGCCATTCCGCAGGACATGATCGCGGCCGAGTTTCTCCCCGGCCGCGATGACGGCCTCGGCGATAGCCGCGTTCACGTAGCTGAGCCGCGGGGCCGGCCACGGCCACGCCGCATCGGCGGCCGGCGCGCCGATGACGGTGCCGGCGACGGCGAGCAGCGCCAGCGCGCCGGTATCGCCGGGCCACCGCCCGAGTATCTCGGCGGCGCCGAGCGACGCGAACGCCATGGCATGGGGGTAGGGAGAACCTACCGCTGCGCTCGCGTCGAACAGGGCCCGGGCCTCCTGGCGGATCCCCGCGGTGGGACCGCGGGCCGCGGCGGTGCCCAGGGCCCACAGCGACCGGCCCCAGGCATCTTGGGCTTCGGCCGGGCCGTGCCAGCGGCGGTCGACACCCAGCCGGCTGCGGAACTTCCCGTCTTTCGCCTGAGCCTGGGTGAGGAAGTAAAGGTAGCGGCGGCCCAGGGTGATCAGCTCAGCAGAGGGCGACGGCTCGCGGCACACCACGACCAGGCCGCGGGCAACGTCATCGACGCGATAGCCCTGTCCGTACCGGGGCATGATCCCGTCGGCGCGCTCGACCACGCCAACGGTATCGGTCAGCCGCTGAAGGTGCCGGAACGGTGGTGCCGGGATAAAGGAGGGCTTCATGAGCATCCGGAGGCTGGCTGAAGCGGCCTCGCGTGCCCGCCGACGTCCCGAGCAGTGGCTGAGCGTCCGCCACGGCCTCGCGCGGGAACGCACAACCACGATAGCCCAGAACCCGGACGCGCGCGGACGGCCTGCCCGCCGTCGGGTTCGGTCACGTAACGTGCGGATCCTTTCGCCGGCGCGCGGGAATCTTGTCAGGTCGGGGGCGCGTCGGTGCCGGTCAGCAGGGCCAGGATTGCCCCGACGGTGCGTTCGCGCCCGTCCGGTTCTGGCAGCGGGAGGTGCGCCTGCACGTGGTAGCGGTTACGACGGCCGTTCTTCTCCTTGACCACGTAGCCGGCCGCAACCAGGTCGGTGAGGATGCCGAAGGCGCTGCGTTCGGTGATGTTCAGGCTGGCTGCGATGTCGCGCAGGCGCGCCGCGGGGTCATGGGCGACGAGCAGGAGAACCCGGGCATGATACGTCAGGAAGGTCCAGCTCGCCACACAGACAGGTTACCTTATTCCGGAAAATATTTGCTAGTTTTCTGGTGCGAGTATAGCGTGGCATCAGGCACCGGACGTCAGGCGCCAACCTGGATGAGGAGCACGGGTCGATCAAGGCACCCTGCTGGCCTCGGCTGCCTGAACCGGCGAGGCCACCGGGCCGGAGACCGGCCGCGCATACCGCTCATGATCATCCGGGCCTACATGCCAGTCCCACTACGGGGGGGATGGGTCTTGGGCTAGGAAGCTTGGTTCCGTAGCGTGTCTCATTAGACCCTTTACCGCAGTGACACCGGGAGCAGATATGACGCAGACCCCGCCTTATCAGGTGACCGACCCGGCGACCGGCGAGGTGACCGAGACCTTCCCCTTCGCCACGGACGCGGAGGTAGCGGAGGCGCTCGCCGCCGCGACCGAGGCGTTCGCGGCATGGAAGCTGCGCCCGGTCGCCGAGCGCGCCGCGGTCGTGAAGCGGATCGCCGAGCTGTTCACCGAGCGCGCCGCCGACCTGGCCGCGCTCATCACGAAGGAGATGGGCAAGCGGCCCGCGCAGGCCGTCGGCGAGGCCGAGTTCTGCACCGACATCTTCAACTACTACGCCGACAACGGCCCCGGGCTCATCGCCGACAAGCCGCTGCCCGGCCATGACACCGCGCGCATCGAGTACCGGCCCGTCGGCCCGGTACTCGGCGTGATGCCGTGGAACTACCCGTATTACCAGGTGGCCAGGTTCGCCGCGCCCAACCTGATCGTCGGTAACACCGTCATACTCAAGCACGCAGAAAACTGCCCCACCTCGGCCCTGGCGATAGCGCAGATCATGAAGGACGCGGGCGTGCCGGACGGCGTGTACGTCAACCTCTTCGCGACCCACGAACAGGTCGCCGCGATGATCGCCGACCCGCGGCTGCACGGCGTGTCGCTGACCGGCTCCGAGCGGGCCGGCACCGTAGTCGCCGAGACGGCCGGCCACAACCTGAAGAAGGTCGTCCTTGAGCTTGGCGGCTCCGACCCGTACATCATCCTCGACACCGACAACGTCGAGGACGCAGCTAAGACCGCCTGGGTCACCCGGATGGAGAACGTCGGCCAGGCCTGCAACTCCAACAAGCGGATGATCGTCATGGACGACATCTACGACGACTTCGTGGCCGCCCTGGTCAAGCGGGCCGCCACGATGTCACCGCGCCAGCCAGGCGATGACTCCCCGCGCTCCTACAGCCCGATGGTCTCCCGTAAGGCAGCGGAGAACCTCCTCGTCCAGGTCCAGGACGCGGTATCGAAGGGCGCCACGCTGCACGTCGGCGGCACGCTCGACGACGGTAAGGGCGCTTTCTTCGCCCCGGCCGTGCTCACCGGCGTGACCCCGGAAATGCGGGCCTACCGCGAGGAGCTGTTCGGCCCGGTCGCCGTCGTCTACAAGGTCAGCACCGACGACGAGGCGGTCCAGCTCGCCAACGTAGTGGACTTCGGCCTGGGCGGCGCGGTCTGGTCGACCGACGAGGAGCGGGCCATCAATGTCGCCGAGCAGTTGGAGGTCGGCATGGCCAACGTCAACACTCCGGCAGGCGAGGGCGCGGACCTGCCGTTCGGCGGCACCAAGCGCTCCGGCTTCGGCCGCGAGCTAGGCCCCCTCGGCGTCGACGAATTCGTCAACAAGCGCCTCTTTTACGTCGAGAAGTAGCGCTTAACGAATAACGCCCAGTGCCGCCCCGGCGGGCCACTCCCGGTGACCCGCGGTGTGGCACCAGCTCGCTCACGCCCACGGCTCCCGGGACGACGAGGGGAAACCGGTCCCGGGAGCCTGCCTGCCGTTGTTCACCCACAGTGAGAGATGGGCGGGCTCCAGCGCTCGTTGGACCAGGCTGGCCAGGTCGCCTTGTACGGCGTCCAGGTCGACGGCGTCCTTGAGCCGGGCGGCGAACGCGGTCACCATCTGGTCGGCGTCATAGCGGGCCCGGTTGAACCTGCGGTCCACGGCCCGCTGCACGCGCCTGCGGAGCGGGCTGAACAGCGCCGCCGCGGCCAGGGTCGAGGCGGCCACCGCCACCGAGGAGGAAAACGACAGCACCTCCGTCGCGAGCAAGACCAGGCCAGCGTACAGCCCGACCAGCAGGCCGGTGACGATCGTGTAGGCCAGCGTCCGGCTGATGATCCGGTCGATCTCGTACAGCCGGTACTTCAGGACCGCCACGGTGATGGCCGCATCAAGGCTCAGGAACGCCAGGTTGCTCAGGATCGCCGCGACCGCCGAGTTCGAGTTCGTCAAGATCAGCGCGATGAAGGTGGCGACCACCAGCACCGCGGCCGCCGCGAACCACTTCAGCTGCAGCCGCTCCTCACCGGTCGACCGGGCGAACCTGACCACGATCGCCGAGCCGCTGACCACCAGCGCGGCCAGGAAACCGATGACCATCGCGGCCAGCGCCGGCGGGCTCACCAGCTGGCCGAAGGACGCGGACGGGTGCGCCCACTCCCGGGCCGCACCGGCCATCACCGCGGCCGTGCTCAGCGCGAAAACAGCGCCCACGAACCACGCGGCGGGCCGCCACCGCCGCGAGCGCAGTCGCCCGGTCGGGAAGAGCAGGAACAGGAAAGCAGCCAGGGCGAGGGAGATAAGCCAGATCCACTCGGACACCCAGAGCGCCGCCGGCCCGGCCGGCCAGGACCCCGGCGCCGCGATCAGCGCGCGCTGCTCGTACGTGTCGGCGAAGCTGCGCAGGCCCAGCGTCAGACCCGCCGCGAGGGCCAGCCACCCCATCCGGTTCCCAGGCCGCCGCGAGGCCAGGACGAAACCCCCCACCGGGATGGCCAGGTTCACCACGTCCCCGAAGACATCGGAGAAATCCCAGTAGGTCACGCTGGCCGGGACCAGATGCCGGTCCACATAGGCCAGGATCAAGCCGCCGGCCATCAGCGCCAGTGATCCCGCCGCGACACACCCGGCCACCAGCCCGGCCGTCCGGGCTCTCATCCGGATTCCCCGCTGCCGATCCAGGCCGCTGGCCTGGGCGGTGGCTGCAACTCACCCACGCACCGCATGCTACGCCCGCGCCGTTCCGGGAACGTTACGGCTGAAGCGGCCCAACGCGCGGTTGGCTCCGCAAATCTGCAGGAGATGGATGGCCTTGGCGAGTTTTCCCGCGCCAGGGTTATCGTGCATTCGAGATGCTCATTCGCCCGCTCCGCCGCACGGCGCTCGGGGCCGCGCTGACGGTCCTGACCCTGACCGCCGGGTCGGCCTGCACCAGCACGCCTGGAAGCGCCACGGCGAACCCGGCGACACCGGCCCCGCCCGCCGCGCCGCGGATCACAGCGATGACCGCCATCAGCGCCGGCTGCCCGGGGAACAGCTCGGAGGTCGAGGAGGTCACGCCGGACCAAGACCAGGCCCCGCACATCGTCGAGTCGGCCGGCGGCCATGCGGGCGTCGCCTACGTCGCCTGGCAGACCAGCGGCACCGGGCCGGGGTACGCCACCTACCTGCGTCCGTTCTCCATCCGGCGCGGCTGGCTCGGCCCCGCGGTCAAGGTGTCCGCCGCCGACGGCAACGTCAGAATCTGGCCCGGAGACACCTTCGGCATCGCTTCGCTACCCGACGGCGATATCAGCATGACCTGGGGCAGTGCCGTCGGCACCCGCAAGGTCTCGGCGATCTACGCCTCGGTCGTCGATCTGAGCTTAGGTCAGGGAGTGTGCGGACGCAGGGTGGGCTAACCCGAGGGCCAGGTGACGATGCTCGCGCAGGACTGCTGCGGGGACCAGGTGAGCGCCGGCCAGGGACGGTCCGATGCCGTCGGCGACGGAACCGGCGAGTGCCGTGGAGCGGGGCTGCAGGTGCCGTGACCCGGTGGTAGCGAGAATGGCGTGAGGCGCGCCGTCGGCGTCTGGCCGGGGCGCTGAGCGGTACCGGCCGAGTGGCTAGGTCGGGGGCCCGGGCGGCTGGTCGGCTGGAGCGTGGCATGAGTGTGTCGCGCTCGCGATGTCGTGGTGGACGGTAGCGAGCCGGTGCGATGTGGGGCCGGCGCCGCCACGGCGACGTGGGCCACCTGCTGAATGGGGCTGGGCAGCAAGTCCGTGTAGGCCGCGAGGATGCTGCCCAGCCCGGCCACTGTGGCGACCAGCGCCGTGGCCAGCCTGGCTCGGGAACGGGATGCCCGAGACCGCCGGGGCCGTCGGTGCCGTATGCGTCGCCGGGCAGCGGGTGAGACGCCGACCGGAGAGGCGGCCCGGCGGAAGGCAGCCCGCACTGCCGCCTCCCTGGCCAGCTCCCCGGGTTCTCCCGGCCCGGCCAAGGCGGCGAGCATACGCGCCAGGTCATGCATCTCCTGCGGCGCGTCGGGGGGGAGGGCGCGTCGGGCGATGATCATGTCCAGCAGCGGCTCGTCGTGCTCGCCGCCGGGCCGGCCGGGGAAGGGGAACCCAGGCATCTCGCCCTGCATAGCGTCCGGCTCGTTCAATGTGTTACACCCGCCCGTTCGGCCAGGTCAGCGAGCCGGCGCAGGGCCCGGTGCGCGGTCACCCGGACCGCGCCCGGGGTCTTGCCGACGATTCGGGCCACGTCGGCGGCCTCCAGCCCGGCCACCACCCGGAGCATGATGATCTCGGCGTGCTCGCGGGGCAGCGACTTGATCAGCACCATGACCGACCGCGTGGAGATCGCCTCCAGCGCCAGCTCGGCCGCGTCCGGGGCCAGCGGCTGCTCCGCTACCGCGGCCAGGGTCAGCGGCACGTCGGGGCGGCGGGACCGGGACCGGCCCGCGTCCACGGCCCGGTGCCGGGCGATGGTGAACAGCCAGGCCCGGAACGCCTCCTCACCACCGCGGAAGCGCGGCAGGCCCTTGACCACCTGCAGCCAGGTATCTCCGGCTACGTCCTCCGCCTCCGGCGTGATCACGTGCAGGTACCGCAGCAGCGTGGGCTGGATGTCGCGGAACAGGCACGCGAAGGCCGTCTCATCGCCCCCCTGAGCGCTGGCCAGCGTGACGCCGAACGCGGCACCGATCACCGGTCTAGTATCGGGCCGGCCTGTCCCGCGGCGCAGACGATCGCGATCATGACCCCGGCCCGCTGATGGCTGGCGTAGGGGCACGAACCACGGCCCGTTCGGCCGAAGATCTTTAAATAGAACGGAACGGACCGTGGTGTCACGACCAGAGGTAGGATCCCTGACCATGCCAGGCCGCACCGTCCGGCTCGCCGGCTGGGGCCGGGTCTCGTCGTCATCCGCCGAGTTGGCCTCCCCGGCCACCGTCGCGAGCGCCGCCGAGGTGCTGGCGCAGGGCATCGCGGCCCGCGGCGTGATTGCCCGCGGCCTCGGCCGCAGCTATAACAACGCCGCGCAGTGCGACGGCGGCGTGGTGATCTCGACCGCGAGGCTGAACCGGATCATCGACCTGGATCCCGCGACGGGCCTGGTGACCTGCGAGGCCGGCGTCAGCCTGGAACAGCTGATGGTGGCCGGGCTGCCCGCCGGTTGGTTCGTGCCGGTGTCGCCGGGAACCAGGCAGGTGACCGTGGGCGGTGCCATCGCCGCCGACGTGCACGGCAAGAACCACCACGTGGCGGGCAGCTTCGCTCGGCACGTGCGGTCGTTCGAGATTGTGCTGCCCGGCGGTGAGGCGCGCACGGTGACCGAGCAGTCCGATCCGTCCCTGTTCTGGGCCACGGCCGGCGGCATGGGCCTGACCGGGCTCATCGCGCGGGCCACGGTTCAGCTGAAGCGGGTCACCACCTCTCGGGTCCGGGTGGACACCGTGCGCACCGCCGACATCGACCAGACCATGGCCGTGCTGGCCGAGCACGACCGCCGGTACGGCTACACGGTGGCCTGGTCGGACAGCCTGGCCCGGGGCGGGAGCCTGGGCCGTTCGGTGATCACCAGCGGCGACTTCGCCGAGCCGGCCGACCTGTCCCCGGCCGACGCCGAAGACCCGTTCGCGTTCCGCCCCGGCACCCGGCTGGGCGTCCCGCCCGGGTTCCCGCCCGGGCTGATCAACCGCTACACGGTGGCCCTGGCCAACGCGGTGTGGTACCGCAAGGCTCCCCGCTCGCGTACCGGCGAGATCCAGGCCATCGGCCCGTTCTTCCATCCGCTGGACGGGATCAGGGACTGGAACCGGATCTACGGCCCGGGCGGGTTCCGGCAGTACCAGTACGTGGTGCCGTTCGGCGCCGAGGCCGCCGTGCGCCGGTCGTTCGAGCTGGTCAGCCAGGCGCGCGCGCCGTCCTTCGTGACCGTGCTCAAGCGCTTCGGCGCGGGCGACGAGGGGCTGCTCTCGTTCCCGATAGCCGGCTGGACGCTCGCCCTGGACTTCCCGGCCCGCACGCCCGGCCTGGCCGGGCTGCTCGGGTCGCTTGACCGGCTGGTGGTGGAGGCGGGCGGCCGGGTGTACCTGGCCAAGGACTCGCGGGTGCCGGCTGACGTGCTGGCCGAGATGTACCCGCGGATGGCCGAGTTCAGGAAGCTGCGCGCCGAGCTCGACCCGGCCGGGATCCTGGCCTCCGACCTCTCCCGCCGCCTCGGCCTTTAGCGTCCCAACCCCCTGCCCGAGCCCGCCCTGGCCCTGAACCATGATCATGTACAGTTTTGGGCGCTATTTGACTCAAACTGTTCACCATCATGAGGGAAGTGATGACCGCTCGTAGGCTGACGGCCAGCGAGCGCGGCTGGCTCGCGGTCCGTGCCTACCTCACCGAGCACCGCTACGAGCTGGCCGTCGACGCCGCCGAGGACTACCCGCCGGACCGCCGGGTGGCTGGCACCCCGCTGCTGGCCGCGCCCGGGTGGCTGCCGCCCGTCCCGATCCCGCTCCAGGACATCGGCCTGGAGCTGACCGACGCCGACCCGGAAATCCCGGCCGGAGCTGAGCTCGAGGCGCCGCCGTGCCTCCTGCCGCAGCGGGCCGACGGGACGCGTTACCGCCGCTACTCCGAGGCGATGGGCGAGTTGGCGGCCCCGCTGGTGTTCGAGAACCGCGCCACCTATCGGCTGACCGAGGCGGACCTCGCCTCCGCCGCCCCGCGGCTGGCGTTCGCCGACGGCCGTTATTTCGACGGCATCGACACCGGCGAAGCGGCCGCCCACGAGTACGCCGCCGCGCACCGGGGCGGGCAGGCGCCCGGCCCGCGTCCGGCTGGCCTGCGAGAGCGCTTCGCCGACCCGTGCGACCTGCGGCGCCGCCCGGCCAACCTGGCCATCAGCACGCTGACCCTGCGGCTGGACCGAAGGACGGGCCGCGCCTCGTTCCCGCTGCATTGGCGGGACCCGGCCCGGGTAGGCCACGCCGGCGGGCTGTACCAGGTGGTCCCGGTGGGCGTGTTCCAGCCGTCCGGCGAGGCGCTCTGGAACCGGCGGCACGACTTCTCGCTGTGGCGGTGCATGATCCGCGAGTTCGCCGAGGAGCTCGGCGGGCGTTGGGAGGACTACGCCAGCGACCGCGCGCCCGTGGACTACGATTCCTGGCCATTCGCCCGGCAGCTGACCGACACCCTACGCTGCGGCCAGGTCCGCGTCTGGTGCCTGGGTCTGGGCACTGACCCGCTGACTTACGCCACTGACCTGCTCACCGTGGCGGTAATCGACAGCGACGTGTTCGACGCTTGGTTCGGCGTGAACCCGCAGCGCAACGCCGAGGGGCGCATCCTGGCCGCGCGCGAGTTCGCCGCCCACGTCATCGACCGCACCGTCACCGGCGAGCCGGTGCAGGCGGCCGGGGCCGCCCTGCTCCGGCTCGCCTGGCGCTACCGCGAAACACTAGGCGGCTAGGGCGTGTCCCGTGGATCTTGGGTGCCCAGCTGGTGTAGATCAGCGCGAGTCCATGTACCGGGGCACCGTCGACCACGCCTCGATCCGGATCTGGCTGCGCGACCCGGTCCCGTGAGCTACGGGAGACGCCCGAGCCCGGCACCGACCAGTCCGCGCGGACCCTGGTCGCCCTCGCCGTCGCCGTATCGGCCGGGCAGCCTGTCCTGGTCGGCTCCCGCCTCGGCCAGGCGGCCGCCATCGGGTGGATCCGGCAGCAGCACGGGCCCCGGCGGGCCCGGGGGGCCCGGCGGGCGCCCGCCGTCCGGCTGCGGGCTGGCCAGCCCGTTGACCACCCCCGCGCCGAGCACGCCCATCACTGCCCCGATGACCGGGAAGGCAAGGCACATGAGAAGATAACGGTCCGCGGACTGGCTCGCGAACAGCTCACGGCCGTAGACCGTGAAGGCCGTCAGGTGCTGCCCGTGGTACAGCAGGCCCCGCACCCGGGCCGACCTGACCAGCAGCGCGGTCGTGCCGGTGCCGAGAACGGTGACGAACAGGGCGCCGACGCCGTTGGATACCAGCCCCGCGGCCACGCCCTGCCAGGCCCGGGAGCCGGATACCTGTTCGGGGGTGCCCGGCTCGCGGCAGCGCCGCCCGGCCAGGAGGCCCGCGGCCAGCGGCGCGCCGAACAGCAGGACCCAGCACAGGGCCACCAGCCACTGCGCCAAGCCGGCTGGAACCGTGTCGGTCATGGTTCCGTGCAGCCACGGCGCGGTCACGTACTTGTCGAACCCGAGCGGGTCCACCGCGAACATGGCGCCACCCAGTACCAAGCCCGCACCGGCGCCGATGGCGAGCGTAGCAGGGGCCACCCGGGTGCGCCGTGCGGTCAGCGCAAGAATGGCCGCCAAGCCGCAGGCGGTGATGATCAAGAGCCACACCGCATTCTTCGGATGAGCATCGCCGACCCAAGTGCCCGGGACCCCAGGACCCTGGAAGGCATGGAAGGTGTGCAGGTCGTGACCTCCTCGCGGCACCGAGCCCAGGAACAGCCCGATGGCAGCCCAGGCTGGCATCAGGGCCAGGTTCGCGGCGTAACAGCCGGCCCGGAGCCACCGGGCCATCCGGTTGCCAGGCGGCCCGAGCAGCCAGCGGGACAGCAGCGGCAGGCCGGCCAGCAGCAGCACCGCACCGATGATGTCGGCCCGGACCATGGCGGCATGGCTCGCCGAGCCCGGCCAGGCGCCCCAGGCGGCCGCCCCGGCCGCCGCCGTGAACAGCAGTAGCGTGCCGATCCTGCGCACCATCTGTCCCTCCCTCACTATCAGCCGCACCCCGCCCGCCCGCCAGGCAAGCCGCGGCCAAGCCTGGCGGCACCTCCTGCGCCTCGGCCCAGACCGCCTCGGCCCACTCCCTGCACCCGGCCGGCATCAGCCGCGCCCCGGCGCGGCTCAGCCAGCTCATCGCGCCGCGGGCACCGCTACCCCATGCCCGCTCGGCTGCCTCACGCCCTGCCCGCTCGGAGCCCTCGCGTCCCTCGAGCCCGCGGCCGCCGGCCGTCCGGACGGCTGCTGCTGCGCCATGGTGGCCAGCGCCCCCGCCGCGCTGGCCAGCCCGTCGGCCGTTAGCCGGTACAGGTGCCGAGGCGGACGGCCCGGCTGCGGTTCCTCCTGCCAGCACGCCTCGACCAGCCCTCGATCAGACAACCGGATCAGGATCGGGTACAGCGTCCCGGACTTCAGGCCCGTCGTGCTGGCCAGCGCATAGCCGTGCTGCCATCGCGACGGCTGCTCGCACAGGGTGGCCAGGACCGACAGCGTCTGCGGCGAGAACTCGCGGCGTAGCTTCACGACAGGAACTCTATATAAGTAGAGAAAAGAATGTCTACCTAGGTAGCAGAACACGGCCCGCCGAGATCCACGAGACACGCCCCAGCGCCGCCCGCGCCGTCAGCCGCTAGCGCCGCCCCGTGGCCTCAGCCGCCAGACAGCCCCGTGGCCTCAGCCGCCAGACAGCCCCGCGCCGTCAGCCGCTAGCGCCGCCCCGTGGCCTCAGCCGCCAGACAGCCCCGTGGCCTCAGCCGCCAGACAGCCCCGCGGCGTCAGCCGCCAGACAGCCCCGCGGCGTCAGCCGCCAGACAGCCCCGCGGCGTCAGCCGCCAGACAGCAGCGCCGCGCTCAGCGTGCCGCGGACCCAGGCCTCCAGCTGGTCGTAGCTGTAGCCCGCCTGGCGCACCAGCTGGTCGTGAGTATCGGGGCTGGCGATGACCCAGGCGGTGTCGCCGGCTTCGGCGGGGGTGAGCCCGGAGCGCAGCGCCGTGGCGGGCACCCGGGTGATCATGGCGCGGATCGCCTGTCGGCGCATGTCGTTGAGGTGCCGCCAGTCCGCGGCGATGTCAGGGTCGACAGCGGCGCCGTCCCGGTACGTCTGCCAGCCGACCGCGGATCGTTCGGCCAGCAGCCGGTACTGGTGGCTGAAGTGGGCCAGCAGCCGGCCGGGGTCGGTGTCCTCTCGCGCGGGGATGTCGGCGAAGACGGCCGGGGGCTGCCCGGGCACCAGCGGCAGGTCGTCGTCGCCGGTGACCGAGTTCTCCATCACGGCGCGCAGCAGGTTCCGCTTGTTGCCCCAGTTGGAGTACAGGGTCTGCACCGAGACGTCGGCCCGCTCGGCGATGCGGATCACGGTGGCCGCCGTGTAGCCCCGCTCGGCGAACTCAGCCTTCGCGGCGGCGAGCAGCCGCCTGCGGGTCTCGCGCCGGGTGACCTCGCCCGCTTCCTTCTGCCGGCTGACCCGACGGGCCCGGGGCGGCTCGGCCTCAGCCGCCCCGGGCAGCCGCCGGAGCGCCTGCTCCTCGGTACCCGCGGTCGGCCGTTCCTGCGGTGGGTTCCTCATGAGAGCATCATATCAAGCTATTGATTGACGTTCCATAGATATATAATATCGTTCTAGAACATAAATCTTCCGTAGTCAGGAGCCTGAGATGAGCTCAGCGATCAACCTTCCCGCCCGGTCCCGGGCCGCGCAGGCCGCGCGCCCCGGCGCCGTGACCGCGGTCGTCTGCCTGGCCCTCGCCGCGGTGGTGGCGGCCATGTCGTCCCTGAACGTGGCCCTGCCCGACATCGCCCGGGCCACCCACGCCACCCAGACCCAGCTGGCCTGGGTCATCGACGCCTACTCCCTGGTGTTCGCCTCGCTGCTGCTGGCCGCGGGGGCCATCGGCGACCGCTACGGCCGCCGCCGGACGCTGATCGCCGGACTGTCGATCTTCGGGACCGGCTCCGCAGTGGCCATGACCGCGCATTCGGCGGCCGAGCTGATCGGCCTCCGGGCCGTCCTGGGCCTCGGCGCGGCGCTGGTCATGCCGGCCACCCTGTCCACCATCACCGGCACGTTCGCCCGCGAACAGCGCACCCGCGCGGTCAGCACCTGGGCCGCGGTGGCTGGCGGGGCTGCCGTCCTGGGCCTGCTCACCTCGGGGATCGTGCTGCAGGTGTGGTCGTGGCCGGCCGTGTTCGGGCTGAACGTGGTGCTGGCCGCCGCTGCCATCGCTGGCACCGTCCGCTTCGTGCCCGAGTCGGCCGAGCCCGGCGCTCCCCGGCTGGACGCCAGCGGGGCCGTCCTGGCCGTGATCGGCCTGGTCACGCTCGTGTACTCCATCATCGAGGCGCCCGAGGCGGGCTGGATGTCGGTGCGCACGCTGGCCGGGCTCGCCGTCGGCCTGGCGGTCCTGGCCGGCTTCGTGGCCTGGGAGCGGCGCCGCCGTCACCCGATGCTGGACCCCCGGGTATTCGGCCGCCGGGGCCTGGCGGCCGGCAGCCTGTCGGTGTTCGTGCAGTTCTTCGGCCTGTTCGGGTTCATCTTCATCGTCCTGCAGTACCTGCAGCTCATCCGGGGCGACTCCGGGCTGGTCTCGGCCCTCAGCATGCTGCCTATGGCCGCCGCCATGCAGCCCGCCGCCCGGCTGGCCCCCGCGCTGGCGGCCCGGCTGGGCGCCCGGGCGGTCTGCACCGGCGGGCTGGCCCTCATCGCCGCGGCCCTGGTCGTCCTGGCCCAGCTGAACGCGACCAGCGGTTACTGGCTGTTGGCCGCCGGGCTGGTCCCGCTGGGCGCCGGCCTGGGCCTGGCCATGCCGCCGGCCACCAGCGGCATCACCGCGGCCCTACCCGCCTCCCAGCAGGGGGTCGGATCGGCGCTCAACGACCTGTCCCGGGAGACCGGCGGCGCGGTGGGCATCGCGGTCCTGGCCAGTGTCCTCACCGCGGCCTACGCCAGCCACTTGCACCTGACTGGCCTGTCCGCCGCGCAGGCCGGAGCGGCCCGGTCCTCGGTCGCCGTCGCCGCCCGGCTGGGCGGGGCCGCCGCGGCCCAGGCCCGGACCGCCTTCACCGACGGGATGCACCTGGCCCTGTACATCGCGGCCGGGATCGTGGCCGTCGCCGCGGTCGCCGTCGCCGTGCTCCTGCGCGGTCACGACCGGGTCCCGATTGAGAGCACTGCCGGGACCCGGGTGCCGGTCCGGTCTGACGAGCCGGAAGCCAGCCGGTTCGCCGCGGCTGGACGGCCTGCCGCCTAGTGGCTGGATCCGGACTGCTCGAACACCAGCTGGGCCTTGGCCATCCACTCCTCCTTGTGGGTGACCCGCATGTAGATCAGGGCCACGATCGTGATGGCCAGGATGACGAAGAACACCAGCAGGCCCCAGTAAACCGGTCCGCTGCTGGTGAACGGCGAGAAGTACGACTTCCAGACCACGACCACGCCGGCCGCCGTCGCGATCACCGGCACGACCACGTGCAGGATCGGGTTGAACTGGGCTCGGCCCTCGGTCAGGTAGTACTTCACCACCCCGATGTTGGCCAGGACGTACATCAGCACCAAGCCGATCGTGATCGCGTTGGCCCAGGTGAGGAACACGTTCGTGGCGCCCCAGATCAGGATGCAGACGAACCCGACGACCTGCACGGCGACTTCCAGGTGAATCGAGTTGACCGGCGTCTTCCGCTTCGGGTTCACCTTCCCCAGCGCGGTCGGCAGCACGCCGGAACGGCCCATGCCGTACCAGGTCCGGGTACCGCCGTTGAAGCAGGCGATCGATACGGCTATCGCCGAGTTCACCAGGGCGAACAGCAGGAAGACCCAGGCGCCGGCCCAGACCCGCTGCGCGAGCGTCGCCACCGGCCACGCGGCCGCGGTGGGGATGGCGCCCACCTTGTGCACGCCGATGCCGTTCAGGTATCCCCAGGTGACGAACACGAAGTAGATCATCAGGATGACGACCGACCCGACCAGCCCGATCGGCACGTTGCGCTTGGGGTTCTTGCTCTCCTCGGCCATCGGGCCGGTGGATTCCCAGCCGCTGAACGCGAAGATCGAGAACACCACGCCGAGGAACAGGTTGGTCGACAGGTGGAAGTTGCCGGGGTTCAGCGGCGCCCAGCTGAACCCGCCCGGGCCCGTCGACACCAGGCCGCTGATCGCCAGCGCCACCATGATCAGGAGCTCGATGCTGCCGGTGATGATCAGCGCCTTCTCCGACAGCGCGATTCCCTGGTAGGCGAAGAAGATCACCAGCGCGATGCCGACGATGACCCAGATCCACCATTTGATGTCGACGCCGTAATACGCCTTGATACTCGGCTCGAGAACGGTAGCCGACAGATACGACAAAGTGAGCACGCCGACCGGAGGCAGCCAGACCGAGAACAGCACCCCGGCGAAGAATCCCGCCCGCGGGTGGAAGGTTCGCGCGATCCAGGTGTACCAGCCGCCGGCTGACGGGAACACCTTGGCCAGCTGAGCGGCGTTCAGCGCCTGCATGCCCAGCAGGATGCCGCCGAACAAGAACGCCCACGGCGTGGACAGCCCCGCGTAGGTCACGATGAACACGAACGATGCGAGGATCGCGAAGGACGGCGCGATCGTCGCGATCCCCTGCATCAATATCCCGGGGAGCCCGATCGCGTTCTCCCGCAACCCCGTCTTGATGGTTTTTGAGCTGGGCTCGAGATCCTCGACTGCCACGGTGAGTCTCCTTCTCGTTACCTGCCGGAAGCAGGATCCCGCCACCGTAGAGCATTTGCTCACGGACTGACCATCCGCTCTACTGGGAGTATCGACCTGCGGTTTGACCTTTGGCAAGAGCCCGTGCGCGGGGGCCGCAGCCGGGCCTAGCGGGCCAGGCCGTGATGGCCGGGGCCGCGCGGGATGATGGGCCAGATGTCGACGACCACCTCATCGCGGACGACGTGGTAGGCGTCGTACCAGTTCACGGTGCTCGGCGAGTACCCGGGCACCAGCGCCACGGCGTCACCGACCCGCAGGGACGACCCCGCGGGGGCGGAGAAGATGCCGTGCTCCTCATCGAAACGCGAGACCTTGAGGTCGTGGCCGACGATGGTCACGTCGGCGGGATCGGCGACCGATTTGTTACCGGCGTCGACGATCACCTTGTCGCTCTGGCGGCTGATGACGGTCGCCTGGATCGTGAGCGAGTGCTCGAAGCCAGGCACCATCTGGCCGTGGAAGTTGTCCATGACCACGTACGTACCGGCCTGAATCTCGGTGAGGCCGGGATAGGCCGCCGTCCAATTCCAGGTGGCGATGCCGCCAGCCGAGCGGATCTGGCATGGAATACCGTTTGCCTCCAGCAGACCGGCGACCCCGGTGAAGAACGCCATCGCCTCACGCTGACGCTCGTGGCGCAATTCGTTGTCGAATGTCAGCGAGCAATGCCCCTCGTAACCGGTGATTCCCTCGAAACGGAGCCCCGGGAGTTCCGTCACCCGCCGGGCCAGGGCCAGGCATTCCTGCGCGGTATCCACTCCGCAGCGGTCCATGCCGGTGTCGACCTCGACCATGATCCCGAGTGTCGATCCCGCCCTGACGGCCGCCGCCGAAAGCGCCGCGGCGTTCGGTGCCTCGTCCACCGCGACGAGGATCCGGTGGTCCCGCGCAAGTTCGGCCAGCAGCCGGAGCTTGGCCGGATGGGCCACGGTGTTGACCACGAACAGGTCGTCCATCCCGGCGGCGGCGAGAACGGCAGCTTCCCAGACGGTGGCCATGGACAGTCCGCCCGCGCCCGCCTGCAGCTGGCGGCGGGCCAGGTCCGGGCTCTTGTGCGTCTTGTAGTGCGGGCGGATCGCGGCCTTTCTCATCGATTTCAGCTCGTCCGCCATCCGGTCGATGTTGCGCTGCGCCGCATCGATATCGAGGACCAGCGCGGGAGTGATCAGCTCATCGCGCCGTTGGCCGATGGCACCCCCGTACTCGCGCCTGGCCTGCTCGTATGCATCTTGCAAGATCCACGCCGGGTCTGGCATCGGCTACCTCCTAAGCGTGATGGTCATGTGGTGCCGGTCATGCGGTGCTGGTCATGTCAGGGCCTGCCCGAGGCAGCGGATGACGCGGACCGCCTCCCGTCCCGCCCGCACCCGGACGGGCAGGCTGGCCGGCACGGCGAATGTCTGCCCGCGGCGGACCGGCTGGCTGCCGAAGTCACCGTCGATGGATCCCGAGCCGGATAGCACGATCGCGATCCAGAAGCGCCCGTCGCCGACGTCGATCTCGTCTGCTACCTCCAGCGCCGTCGCGTCGAAATACGGCAGCACGTCGTCATGCAGCAGGCCGATCTCCCGGGAGGCGCCGCTTACCCGCAGGGCGCGCGGCTGCTGGCGCGCCTGCGCGAACGCCGACGCGGCGTCGGTGCCGGCGTAGTCGATCATGTCCAGGGCAAGGTCCCAGCCCAGGCCCATGGTCGCCCCGGCGTCGTCGGCGCCGTCCGTCTCCGGGATCACGATGTGGTCGCTGGGCTCCTGGACCTCGATGAACGAGATCCGCGGCCCGAGGTAATGCGGCACGCCCGCGTGCGCCACGTAGACCTCGCCCGGATGGACCTCGGTCCGGTGCAGCGTGCCCCGGATCTCCTGGTTGTCATGCCGGCGCACCGCGTCGGCGAACCAGTCACGGTCGATTCCCGGCACGAAACCGACGCCGGCGTAGGCCGGCTCGCCGCCGTCGCCCGGGGTGTCCAGGAGGATCCACGCCTCTGTCTTACCGAAGGGGGAACCGAGGTGGCGGCGGGCCCAGCCGCGGGTCGGATGCGCGTGCAGCGGCACCTGGCCGGCCGGAGACAGCAGCTTGACCAGGACGCCGGTGATGGGCCCGTACTGCCCGGCGAACCGCGCGCCGACCATCTCCTCGGGCAGGGCCGTGATGATCTCACCGAGCGTGACCGGGCCGATGCCGGGGAGGTCGACCGGGCTCATGCCCTGGGGGCGCCCGTCCGGGTCGTCGTTGCCGGCCCGGGTGCAGGAGCCCACCCAGTCCTCTGACCACCAGTCGTCCGGCCGCTCCGGAAGCCCCCGGAAGGTCCTGGTCAGCGAGCCGCCGCGGTAGAAGCGGTACAGCGGGTGGTAGCCGAGTGTCAGGGGCCGCCTGACTGCGTCCCGGAGCCGGGTGAGCCGCTGCGTCATCGCGCGCCGGGTCTCCGCCGGTGCCGGCCGGATGCGCGGTGGGTGATCTGCACCGCTACAGCTCCGCGTTCACGATGAAACCGGCGTCCACCAGCAACGTCGCGGAGGTCACGTAGCTGGCGTCGTCGGAGAGCAGGAAGGCGATCGTGGCCGCGAGTTCCTCCGGCTCGCCCCCCCGGTGCAGGGCGACGCGCTCGGTGTAGTACTCCAGGGCGGCCGGGTCGTCCATCAGCGGTGCGGACATGGGCGTCTTGACCCAGCCGGGCTCGACCGCGTTCATCCGGATGCCGTGCGCACCCAGATCGCGGCCCAGCGCCTTGGCCAGCATGCTGATGGCGCCCTTGGTGCCGCAGTAGGCGGACTGGCCCGGCGCGCCCACGTGCGCGGAAATCGAGCTCACGCAGCAGATCGCGCCGCCGTGCCCCTCCCGGATCATCTGCTTGGCGCCTTCCGTGCAGACCACCCAGGTCCCGCGGACGTTCGTCTCGAACAGGTTGTTGAAGTCCTCGATGGTTGTCTCATCCCACTTCATGAACGGGTTGATCGCCGCGTTCGAGACCACGTAGTCGAGTCGGCCGCCGCGCGCGGCCACGGCGTGCACCATGGCGGTGACCTGCCCGGGATCACGCATGTCGGCGACCACGGGGAAACCCTGGCCCCCCGCCTCGCCGATTCTCCGCATCGTCTCGGCGGGGTCCTGCTCGGGCA
The DNA here is from genome assembly GCA_963722055.1 of uncultured Actinomycetes bacterium. Lineage (GTDB taxonomy): Bacteria > Actinomycetota > Actinomycetes > Streptosporangiales > Streptosporangiaceae > Palsa-504. Next base: position 147,665 of record CAVRLA010000001.1, read on the forward strand.
GCTGGTTCACTGCCACCATCGCGCCCTCGGCGGCCAGGCGCACCGCGGTCGCCTGCCCGATGCCGGTCGTCGCGCCGGTGACCAGCGCGACCTTGCCCTCAAAACGCCGCTCCATGACGCTCCTTCCTAGAAGATGGCGATCGGATTCCAGGGCGATCCGGTCCCGCCGGGGAGCCGCAGCGGCAGGCCGACGACCATGCACTCGAAGCGTCCCTCCTCGGTGCAGGCGGCGGCCACGTCCTCGAGCTGCAGGCTGTCCGCGGCGAACATGCCCATCGCGGTCACCTGCAGGGGATGGATCGGGTAGAGCATCCCCTCCACGTTGCTGGGGACCGTCTCCCCGTCCCCATCGGGCAGGAACGCGGCGATCCGCCGCTCGTGCATCCATCCGATCGTGTCGACGTGCAGGCCGGCCTTGCCCTCGCCGGCCGGCGGGTAGTCGTTGCTCCAGGCGCCCAGCGCGAGCCTCCGCCGGTGATGCCCGGTCCGGAACAGCAGGATGTCACCCTGGCCCAGCCGGACACCCTGTTCGCTCTCGACCGCCTCAAGTTCGGCGCGGTTCACGGCTTCGCCCGGCTCGAGCCAGTCGACCCCGCGGAACCTGGGTACGTCAAGCAGGACGCCCCGGCCGACCAGCCCGTCGGAGTACGCGGTCACGTCCAGCGCCGTGGCGCCTCGTGAGGTCATGACCTGCTGCGCCGGCAGGCCGTTGTAGACCTGCCCCCGGTAGGCGATGTGGCACAGCGCGTCCATGTGCGTGTGGCAGTCCCCGTGGAACGCCAGGCCGAGGAAATCGGTGGCGAACGTCAGGGTGCTCGACCCGATGTCGATGTCGTGCCCCTGTACGACGTGGTGGATCACCGGGCTGGGGTTGTCCGGGCCCGCCGCCGTGTTCAGCGGGATCAACATCGTCACCTGCCGTCCGGACCGGACCAACGCGGCCGCCGCCCGCACCGTGTCAGGGGTGACGTAGTTGAGCGTGCCGAGCTCGTCCTCGGGACCCCAGCGTCCCCAGTTCTTGACCGCCTCGAAGATCTCGTCGAATTCCCGCAGCGTGACCGGGGCGGGACGGGTCAGCTCTGCCAATCTGAGCCCCCTCTCATCGCGTTTCATCCGCGCATGTACTGGTCGTAGGCGTCTTCGGGTTTCATGGTTTCGTGCACGACGGCCCCGACCGCCCGGATCATCGCCTCCGGGGCCTCGCTCTGGAAGATGTTCCGGCCCATGTCCACGCCGGCCGCGCCGCTTTCGATCGCATCGTGGGCCATGGCGAGCGCCTCGCGTTCGGGCAGCTTCTTCCCGCCGGCCATGACCAACGGCACCGGGCAGGCGGCCGCCACCGTGTCGAAGTCCGGCTCGCAGTAGTAGGTCTTGACGAAGTGCGCCCCGAGCTCGGCGCAGATCCGCGTGGCCAGCCGCAGGTAGCGGGCGTCCCTGGTCAGTTCCTTGCCCACCGCGGTGACCGCCAGCACCGGGATGCCGTAGCGCTGGCCGGCGTCGACGAGCCGGGTCATGTTCCGCACCAACTGGGTCTCGTATTCGCCGCCGATGAACACCTGGACGGCCACCGCGCAGGCGTTGATCCTGACCGCGTCCTCCATGCCGACGGCGATCTGCTCGTTGGACAGTTCCCGCAGCACGCTCGGCCCGCCGCTGGCCCGCAGCACGATGGGCGTGCCCGAGGCAGGCGGGATGGTCGAGCGGACCATGCCCCGGGTGGTCATCAGCGCGTCGGCGTACGGCAGCAGCGGGACGATGGACAGGTCGACCCGTTCCAGGCCCGTGGTCGGGCCCTGGAAGTAGCCGTGGTCGATCGCCAGCATCACGGTCCGCCGGGTCGAGGGCCGGAAGATGCGGGCCAGCCTGCTCTGCATCCCCCAGTCGAGCGCGCCGCAGCCCTTGATCGGGAACGCCTCGGGCCGCGCCGACACCGACGCGGCGAACCGGGAGCCTTCGGTGGGGTCCTCGAGGTCGGGCATGGCTTGGTTTCTCCCTCCGCCGGATGGGACTGGTTGGCCCGCGGCGCCCGCGGGCGCGGCTAGGCGCCCGCGGCTCGCCAGAGCGGGTTGAGCAGGCCGTCTTCGGTGATGTCGAGCACGCGCTGGTAGATCTCCCGCCAGGCCGCGTAGCGCTGGTCGTAGACCGCCGCGGCGGCCCGGTCGGGTTCGAAGGTGGCCGCTCGCCGGCGCAGGCCGGACCGCGGCCCGGTCAGGTCGCTATAGAGGCCGGCACCGACGCCGGCGCAGATCGCCGCGCCCAGCGCGCTGCTCTCGGTCACCACCGGGATGTGCACCGGCACGCCGAGCACGTCGGCCATGATCTGCGGCCACAGGCGTCCCTTGGCCGCCCCGCCGGTGAAGACGGCCTCGTCGAAGCCATGTCCGATCAGGCCGGCGATGATGTCCCGGTGCCCGCGGGCCACATAGGCGGCCGCCTCCTCCAGGGCCCGCACGCACGCGCCCCGACCGCTGGCCGCCGGATCGTTCAGGTCAAATTGAAGGAACGAAGGGCTGGCGTGCACCCAACGCCGGGCGTTCATGACGTTGGACATGATCGCCACGACGCCCCCGGCTGGGGCCGCCGCCGCGTCCCGTTCCATCAGCTCGTACGGGTCGGCGCCGCGGCTGTGGGCCAGCGTGACCAGGTCGGCGCAGAAGGCGTCCCGGAACCACCGCATGCTCATGCCGCAGTAGAAGCCGATGCCTTCCAGCATCCACTCGCCGGGCGTGACGTGGCACAGCGTGCGCAGCCGCGCCTCCGGGTCGATCAGAGGGTCGCCGAGCAGTACCGTGTTCTGCCAGAACGTGCCGCCGACCACGGTGTACTCGTCCCGTTCCGCGCCGACCCCGAGCAGCCCCAGCTGGGTGTCCGCGCCGCCCGCCACCACCGCGGTGCCGGCCCGCAGCCCGGTCGCCTCGGCCGCTGCCGCGCTGACCTCGCCCACCACAGTGCCGGGGTCGACGACCGTGGGAAGCGCCGCCGCTGGCAGTCCGCACAGCGCGCTGATGGACGGCGACCAGCTCCGGTCGGCCAGGGTGAACATGCCCGAACTCGAGCCGCACGAGGGTTCGGTGACGTGCTGGCTGGTCAGCCGGTAGACGATCCAGTCGCTCAGCATGCCCAGGCGGTCGGTCGCGCCGAGGATGTCGGGCCGGTGCCGGGCCAGCCAGCGCAGCCGGGCCGGGGCGGTGATGGCCACCCAGTCACCGGCCTCGGCGTAGATCTTCGCGGCGGACCCCTCGCGAATCAGGTCCTCGGCTTCCGCGGACGCGCGGCTGTCCACGTTCGGGCAGGCCCAGATCTCCCGGCCGGCCTGGTCGAACAGGACCATCCCCTCACGCATGCTCGTGGCCGCGACCGCCGCGACGTCGCCGCCCGCCGCGTCGGCGCCGCGCAACGCATCCCGGACACAGTCGGCGACCGCCCGCCAGCCCGCGTGCACGTCGAAGTCCTGGCCGCCAGGCACGCCGTCGGGCTCGTGGTGGGTCCACTCGCGCTGCCCCGTGGCGACCTGCTCGCCGGTCTGGGTGAACAGCACCGCCCGGCAGCTCCCGGTGCCGGCGTCGATGGCCAGAAGGTAGCGGCCGGTCATATGACCCTGCTTTCCGTCCTGCTCTGGGCCCGGCTTCCGGCCCGCAGGACCTGCGGGTTCACCACATCGGACGGCACCCGCCCGGCCAGCAGGTCGGCGACCGCGGCCACCGCCCGCCGCGCGCCCCGGGCCAGGGTCTCGGCCGTCGCCCCGCCGATGTGCGGGGTCACGATGACGTTCGGCAGGCCCAGCAGCCGGTGCTGTTCTCCGGGTGGCGTCCGCTCCAGGACGTCCAGGGCCGCGCCGGCCAGGATGCCCGCCTCCAGCGCCCGGCCCAGGGCCGCCTCGTCCACCAGCGCCTCGCGGGCCGTGTTGATGAAGTACGACCCCGGCCGCATCCGGGTGAACGTGTCCCACGAGAACATGTGCCGGTTCTCCGGTGTCAGCCGCGCGTGCAGCGAGACGACGTCCGAGCGGTCCAGCAGCGTGTCCAGAGATACCAGCTCGACGTCGGCCAGCGCGGTCGGCGGCTCCGGGTCATACCCGAACACGGTGAAGCCCAGGGCCCGCGCGCGCCGGGCCACCTCGCGGCCGACGTGGCCGAGGCCGACCAGCCCCATGGCCAGGCTGGGCGCCTCCCGCCCGAAGAACTCGCGCCCCTCGAACACCGACTCCGCGAAGCCGCCTCCGTCGATCAGGTGGCGGCTGGCCCGCGGCACGGCCCTGATCAGCAGCAGCGCGAAGGCGATGGTCAGCTCGGCCACGGCCTCGGCGTTCTTTCCCGGCGTGTTCACCACCGTGATGCCGCGGTTCGTCGCCGCCGCCACATCCACGTTTACCGGGCCGCCGCGGGCACAGCAGACCAAGCGCAACGGGGCGGCGTCGAGCACCTCCGAGGTGACCGGCGCGCCGTGCACTATGAGCACGTGGCGCCCGGTGACGGCCCGCGCGATCTCGGCCGGGTCGCCCACGTACTCCCGCAGCCGGCGCTCGGACTCCGTCCGGGGCGGCGCGAACCGGACGTCGTTGATCTGCATCGTGGACAGCTCGACCCGGCCGTCGGGGCCGGCCTCTTGAGACCGGCCAGGGCGTCGGCGTACGCGGAGACCGGCATGTACGGATCGCCGACCACCAGGACGCGCAGCGGCCGCGGAACGCTCACGGGTAGACGTACGTGGGCTCGAGGTCGATGGCGTGGCCGCTGCCCGACTCGAGCACGAACTTGAGCAGCGGCGAGGTGTCCACGTAGTAGAACTCGATGGACGCGCCGATCCGGCCGCCCATGAGGATCTCCGCGCCGCGTTCGTGCCAGTGCTTCTTCAGCGCCTCGCTGTCCTCGATCGAGTGCTTCATGCACGCGATATGCTGCACGCCCTCGCCGTGCGTGTCGAGGAACTCCTGGTAGATGCTCGGGCCGCTGACCGGCTGGATGAGCTCGAAGCCCAGCCCGTCGACCTTCGTCTCGGCGCCGATCATGCGGAAGTCGCACGGCTGGCCGCGCACCACCGTGTCGTGCAATAGCGGCGGCTTGTAGTCGAACACGCTCCACGGCCCCCAGCCGAGGTTCTCGGTGTAGGAGCGCAGGGCGGACTCCATGTCCGCGACCACGACGGCGATTTGCGTGATCGTCATCGGGACTGGTGGCAGCACGATGCGGCCGCCGTTACCGCTGGCCATCTGATACCTCCTGCGATGATCTCGGTCATGCCGGGGTGTGCACCTCGGCGGCTAGGGCGTCCGCACCGTAGGCGAACGCGTCGATGGCGTCGGGCCCGATCAGCGCGCCGACCTCGAGCCGGTAGCGCCGCTCCTCGCCCGGCGCGAGGTGAATGAGCTCGCCGCGCTCGCGCGCGTCGAAGCGCCCCGCGTCCCGGTTCGTGCTCGGTTCCATTGCCACCACGTAAGCGCGGGTGCCGAGCTGACGCCAGGTGATGTGCCGGGGCAGCGCGGACCGACCGTAACGCTGGAAGACGCCCAGCCCCAGGGCGCGGTTGACCACGGCCGCGCCGACCAGGCCGTCGGGTCCGGCGCGCATGTCGTGCTCGTAGCACTCCTCCACGAAGGCGGCGCTGGGCCCGGTTAGCTGCCGGTAGCCGGAGCTGCTCGCCGCGCTGACGCAGGTACCCGGGCCTGCCGGGTAGACCAGCTCGGCGCCGGCGTCGACCACGGGGAACCCGACGTTGCAGTGGTAGAGCATCATGTGCGGGCACGGGGTCGGGCCGACGTTGGTCACCGTGTCGGTGATCCGCAGCGATACCCCGCCGAGGTCGGCTTCAACCCGGCGCCGGAGCAGCAGTTGCTCGCCGAACAGCACTGCCTGCAGGACCTCGCCCTCGGCCCACAGCACGCAGTCGTCGCCGTCCCACGCGGCGCCATAGCCCGCCAGCCGGGCGGGCAGGCCCGTATACCGGCCGTGCAGGCCGTAGGTCTCGGCGGCCCGGTGCGGGTAGTTGAACACGGTGGCGTCGTCGGTGCCGCCGAGCAGCGTGTGGTCCAGGCCGCAGGTCGAGACCAGGCCGCCGGGAAACCCGCGGAACCAGCCGATGCCCTCGGGCTCGCAGTACCACGGCCCGACCAGGCCGACGGGTGAGGACCAGGCCAGCGGCCTGCCGCCGACCCAGGCGCCCGCGATGTCGAAGCCCCGGTCGACCAGGATCTCGAAGTCGAAGCCGGCCCCGGTGGCGCAGCGCAGCATCCGCACGCCCCGTTCGGCGCCGTCGCCGCCCTCAACCAGCCGGATCCCGGCGACCTGCTCCAGCCGGCCGACCCGGGCGAGCAGTGCCTCCCTGGTCCACCGCCGTCCCCAGAGGATCGCCACAAGCCGGCCTCCTCTCGCCGCTGGCTCATCGAGGCGGAGCATCCGCTCAGGAGCTGGACATCTGCTCGTACTTGCAGTATCGATCCGGAGGGCGGGCCAGATCAAGGGCCCGACCGCGGTTACCCACGCCGGCCGCGGCTAGCTCAGGGTTCCGGGTCCGCGGCCTGACCCTGCAGCTCGAGCAGGCGGAGCGCGGCGAGTTCGTTCGTGACTAGGACGTCGAGGAACCCACCGCGCAGCGCGCCGAGGATGGCCTCCACCTTGTGCAGGCCGCCGGCCACGCCGACCACCTTCGGGATCTGGGCCAGGTCGGCGAGCTCGATCCCGATTCGGCGGTCGTGGATAGGCAGCTTGACGACCCGGCCGGAGGCGTCGAAGAACTGGCCGAGGATGTCCCCGACGACCGCGTGGTCGCGGAGGGTGCGGACCTCGTCGGCCTCCAGGTAGCCCATCTCCACGATGGTCGCGTCGGCAGTCGGCGTGCCGACCCCGACGATCGCCTGGTCAACGCCGCAGGCCTGCTTGAGTACCTGCTGGATCGCGGGTTCAGCCTTCAGCGCCGCCGCCAGCTCGGGCGTGGAGGCCACGATGGGCGTCGGGATGACAGTGGCGGTCGTCATCTCGCCCTCCGCCGCGCCTTCGCCCTTGGAGGACAGAAAGGCCGGCAGGTACGCGTCCACCCCGCCGGTCAGGGAGATCATGTGGATCGGGCCGACGGCGCCGAAGTTGGTCGACGCGATGACCCGGGACACCGTTTCGCCCCAGCCGATGCCGAGCGTTCCGCCCGGCCGCAGATGGGTGCTCATGAACTGGGCGCCGCCCCGTCCCAGCCTGGCGTTCAGCCCGTGGTGGTCACCGAGCTCGGTTTCGTGATCGGGGATGACCAGCGCCTCGGCCAGGTGAAAGGTACGGCGGAGCAGCCTGCTGACCTCGAAGGCGTTGAGGTGATCGGCGTTGAGGTTGATCGAGACCAGGCCCACCTTCCGGGCCCGGTCCAGCATCCGGCCGACGGACGCCCGTGACACCGAGAGCCGCCGGGCGATCTCATCCTGGGTCAGCTCGTCCTTGTAGTAGAACCAGGCCACGCGCAGCAGCAGGTCCTCGTTGGTGGCCCTGCCCTCACTCGCGGTCAATGACCTGGCCTCCGTCCAGCGGGATGACCGCTCCGGTCATGAACGAGGCCAGCGGGCTCAGTAGCAACGTGATCCAGACCGCCACCTCCTCGGGGGCTCCGATCCGCCCGAGCGGGACCTGACTGCCCAGCCACCGGTAGGCCTCGGCCAGGTCCTCGGCCCAGGTCGCGTGGATGGGAGTATCGATGGGTCCGGGTGCGATGCCGTTGACCCGCACGCCGAGCGGGGCCAGTTCACCGGCCAGGGTCTGGGTCAGGTAGTCCAGGGCGGACTTGGTCATCCCGTATACCGACTGGCCCACCCGGCGCAAGGTGCCCGACGACGAGCTGATGTTCACCACGGATCGGACCGGCGAGTCGAGCAGCGCGGGCAGCGCGGCCTGGATCAGGAAGAATGGCGCCCGGATGTTGGTCGCGACGTGCTCGTCGAAGCGGCCGACGTCCCATTCGCGCAGCGGCATGTGCCGCACCACCGCCGCGTTGTTCACCAGCCCGTCGATCCGGCTGTAATGGGCCAGGCAGGCGTCCACGATCCGGTGGGGGCTGGCCTGGTCGGCCAGGTCGGCGGTCACGCACAGAGCCTCGCCGCCATCCTCGGCGATCTGGGCGGCCACCTCCTTCAGCGGGGCCTCGCGGCGTCCGACCAGGGCGACTCGGGCGCCGGTGGCACCGAGCTGGCGCGCGGTGGCGGCCCCGATTCCGCTGCCACCGCCGGTCACGATGACGACGGCGTCGCGCAGGCCGACGTCGGTCAGCACGGGCGGCATGCAGGGCCGATCATCTGCTCGTTTACTGAGCGTTTGTTCACGCGTACAGTATGCTCGGCGCCGTCGGGGCGGGCAAGAGCCTCATCCGCGACGCGACCGCGACCTGGCGGCCAGAGCACGCATGTCACGGCGATTGCTGGGCAGGTATGCCACGAGTTGACGTCGTGCGTGGACCCGGTGGAGACGAATGGTGGTAGCGAGGACTGAACCCCTGGATGTCGGTCACGTCGTCCAGTTCTACGGTCACGAGGAGGAACTGGTCGACCGGGTGGCCGGCTACTTGCTGGCGGCGCTGCAGCGCGATGGGGTGGCCGTGGTCATCGCCACCGCGGCGCACCGGCGGGCGTTCGAAGGACGGCTGAGGAAGGCCGGCGTGGATCTGGCCGCGGCCGCCCGGAGCGGCAGCTACCTGGCCCTGGACGCGAGCGACACGATACGCGTGCTCATGTCCGGCGGCCGCCTCGACCGCGACGCCTTCGACCGCGTGGTCGGCGGGCTGATCCGACGGGCGGGCCAGCAGGGTCGCCCGGTTCGCGCCTACGGCGAGATGGTCACGCTGCTCTGGGAGGCCGGGCTGGTCAACGCCGCGGTCCAGCTCGAGGAGAGGTGGGACGCTCTCGGCTTGCGGCACGCGTTCTCGCTGTTCTGCAGCTACCCGGCCAGCTTGGTGAGCGGCGACGGCCACCTGGAGGCGTTCGCCGAGGTGTGCCGGCTGCACCATTCGGTGGTCGGCGGCTGGCCTGCCCCCGCAGCGCCGGGTGCGACGCGCACCTTTGCCTGGTCCGGCGACGCGCCCGCGGCGGCCCGGCATTTCGCGGTCGACGCGGTGCGGCGCCTGGGCGCCGCGGACCTGGCCGATGACACCGCCCTGGTCGTGACCGAACTGGCCGCCAACGCCATGGTGCACGCAGGTACCGGCTTCACGGTGGACCTCGCGGCGGGCCCGGACGTGCTGCGGATCTCGGTGCGCGACGGGAGCGCGCTGCCGCCCGGCGCGGCCGCCGCGGGGCTGCCCGCCGTGCCGCTGCACGGGCTGGGCGCGGTGGCCGCGCTGGCCCGCCGTTGGGGGGTCGAGCCGCTCGGTCACTCCGGCAAGTCCGTGTGGGTAGAGTTGCGCCGGTAGGTCTGTCCGGGAGGGCGCCGTGCCGTCAGACATCCGGGTCCGCCGCGTCTACGAGGCGGTGTCGCCGGACGACGGCGCCCGGGTGCTCGTCGACCGGGTCTGGCCGCGGGGCCTGCGCAAGGACGCGGCCCACCTGGATGAGTGGGCCAAGGACGCCGCACCGTCAACCGAGCTGCGCAAGTGGTACGGGCACGACCCGGCCAAGTTCGACGAGTTCCGCCGCCGCTACCTGGACGAGCTCTCCGGCAGCGCGCAGCGCAAGGAACTCGGCCGGCTGCGCGCGCTGGCCGCGGCCGGGCCCGTGACCCTGCTCACCGCGACCAGGGCCGTCGAGATCAGCCAGGCCGAGGTCCTGGCCCAGGTGCTGCGCCAGGATGCGGGGCCCGACGAGGGCGGCGAGGCCGCCTGCTGGGCGCACCAGGTGTGCCCGGACTGCGGCGCGATGGAGAGCGAAGGCCACCGCCCGGGCTGCGCGGCCCCGGTCTGCTTACACGAATGCGCTGGTCCCGGTGATGGCGCGGCCGACGATCAAGGTGTTGATCTCGCGGGTGCCCTCGTAGGAGTAGATCGCCTCGGAATCGGCCACGAATCGGCCCACGTGGTTCTCCAGCAGGATGCCGTTCCCGCCCAGCAGCTCGCGGGCCCAGCCGACCGCCTCCCGCATCCGGACCGTGCAGAACGCCTTGGCCAGCGCCGAATGGTGGTCCTCGGCCAGGCCGTCCTGCTGCAGGGCGGACAGCCGGGCGCACAGGCAGGCCGACGACGTGACGTTGGCCAGCATCCGCACCAGCAGGTCCTGGACCAGCTGGAACCCGGCGATCGGCCGGCCGAACTGCTGGCGCTGGCGGGCGTAGGCCAGGGCGTGCTCGTAGGCGCCCCGGGCGCAGCCGGTGGCCATCCAGGCCACCCCGGCCCGGGTCATCCGCAGCACCTTGGCGGTGTCCTTGAAGGAGTTCGCCTGCTGCAGCCGGTTCTCCTCGGGCACCCGCACCCCGTCCAAGGTGATGTGCGCGTTCTGCACCACCCGCAGCGCGATCTTGTCCTTCTGCTTGGAGGCCTCGAAGCCCGGCGTGTCCCCGGGCACGACGAAGCCCTTGACCTGGTCATCCTCCAGAGATCTGGCCCAGATGATCACGTAGTCGGCGAACGTGGCGTTGCCGATCCACTTCTTCTGCCCGTCCAGCACCCACTCGCTGCCGTCGCGCCGCGCGGTGGTGGTCAGCCCGCCCGCCGCGCCGGATCCGACGTCGGGCTCGGTCAGGCCGAACGCGCCGATCTTCTCCATCCGCGCCATCTCGGGCAGCCAGCGCTGCTTCTGCTCCTCCGACCCGCACAGGTAGATGGACCCCATGGCCAGGCCGCCGTGCACGCCGAAGAACGTGGCGATGGACGGGTCTACCCGGGCCAGCTCCATCGCGATCATGCCGTCGAGCAGGAAGCCGCCGCCGGGGCAGCCGTAGCCCTGGTACAGCTGGCCGGCGATGCCGAGCTGGCGAAAGTCGCCCATCAGGTCGAACGGGAACTCCTCCCGGGTCCAGTAGTGGTTGATGACCGGCTGGACCGACTTCTCCATGAACTCCCTGACCCGGAGCAGGAGCTGGCGGCCTTCGGTATCCAGAGTCTGTTCGATCAGGTAGAAGTCGCCGTCGGTCAGCGCGGTCCGGCCAGATCCTGCCATGACAAACCTCCAGAGAAATAAGGCGCGGCCAGGAAGGCGTCCACCATCGGCGCCAGCTCGGCCGCCTCGGTCACCAGCCCGAGGTGACCGCCGTGGTAGACGTGGAGCTGCGCGTTCGGGATGAGCAGTCTCATCAGCTTGGCGTTGGCCAGCGGGATGATCGGGTCGTCGTCGCCGGCCAGGATGAGCGTGCGCTGCCGCAGCAGCGGCAGGAACGCCACGCTGGTCCAGCCCGCGCCCGCGGTCAGCTGGTACAGGTACCCGCGCGACGGGCCGACCCGGTTGCCGTTGTTCATCGCCGCCGCGATTTGCCCCGGGTTCTTCCGCGCTGAGCCGCCGTACATGGAACCGGCCACCCGCTCCATATACCCGCGGTCCAGGTACCGTCGCGGCGTGACCAGGTGCGCGAGCACCGACGGGCGGGCCGGCACCATCAGCGAGCCAGTCGCGGTCGAGACCAGTACCAGCCGGCGGCAGCGCGCGCGCTGGAACGCGGCGAAGTGCTGGGCCACGCTCCCGCCCCAGGAGATGCCGAGCACGTCGACCTGGCCGTAGCCGAGCTGGGTCAGCATGCTCGCGATCAGCGCGCACAGCCCGGTGAACCGGTACGGCCCGGACGGCGAGGCCGAGCCGCCTACGCCCGGCGGGTCGAACCTGATGACCTCTACCGCCGGGTCGAGCTCGCGCACGAACGGCTCGAGCAGTTCCAGGCTGGCGCCGATCCCGTTGATCAGCAGCAGCGGCGTCCGCGCGACCCCGCCGTCCAGCCGCACTCCCCGGCGGGCCGGCCGCACCGCGACCCGCAGCTGCCGTCCGTCGACGGCGACGCTGCGCACCTCAGCGGTCGTGAACATACGTGCCCGGCGCGGCGCCGCGTACCGGGTACGCCTTGCGGCCAAGCGTGCGCGGGCTCTTGCGCGGGCCGCCGCCGCGTTCGGCCAGCCAGGACGAATAGTCCGTCCACCAGCTGCCCGGCACCGTGGACGCGGTGGCCAGGAACTCGTGCGGGTCGGCTGGGTTGGCTCGGCCTCCGGCCGCCGCCGTGGTCGGCGCGGTCCGGAACGCGGCCTTGGCGTTGGTCGGCGGGTTGACCATGGCCGCGATGTGCCCGCTGTTCGACAAGACGAACCTGACCGGCCCGCCGAGCAGCTGCGTGGTCCGGTAGCAGGATTCCCACGGGCACAGGTGATCGGTGATGCCCGCCACGAGGTAGGCGTCCAGGTCGACCTTGGCCAGGTCGACTGGCGAGCCGAGCATGGTCGCCGCGCCGGGCGTGACCAGCGCGTTGGCCAGGCCCAGCCGGATGAAGTCGTGGTGCAACGCGGCGGGCAGCCGGGTGACGTCGGCGTTCCAGTACAGGATGTCGAAGGCCGGGGGCGTCCGCCCGGCCAGGTAGTTGTTGACCCAGTAGTTCCAGATCAGGTCGTCCGGCCGGAGCCAGGCGAATACCTCGGCCAGGGTCCGCCCGTCCAGGTAGCCGCGGGCGGCCGAGACCGCCATCGCCGCGTCCGCGGTCGTCTGGTCGATGAACGCGCCTGCGGTACCCGGGCTGGGTTGGCCAGGGGGGACGACCCTGCTGTCCTGGCCGCCTGTGGCGGCGGGCCCAGACCCCCCCGGCGGGGACTGGTCCAGCACGGTCACGCCCAGGCACAGGCTGGCCAGCTGGTCGAGCTGGCCGGTGACGCCCAGGTGCGCGGCCACCATGGTCGCCATGATGCCGCCCGAGCACAGCGCGCACAGGCTGGCCTTGGCCGCCCCGCTGATGGCCCGCACCGCGGTTAGCGCCTCGATCAGGGCGCCGCCGTAGGTGTCCAGGTTCCAGTCGCGGTGCCGGGCGTCGGGATTGCGCCACGACATCACGAACACCTCGTGCCCCTGCTCCACCAGGAACTGAACCATGCTGCGCCCGGGGGCCAGGTCGACGATGTAGTACTTATTGATCATCGGGGGGACGATGAGCAGCGGGTAGCGGTGCACGGTATCGGTCACCGGCTGGTACTGGATGAGCTCGAACGCCTCGGTCGCGTGGACCACGCCGCCCGGCGTGACGGCCAGGTCCTTCCCCACCTCGTAGGCCCCGGTGGGCACCATGGACGGCACCCGGGGTGAGGTGGCCAGGTCCGCGGCCAATGCGCGCAGGCCGCGGACCGTGTTCTCGCCGCCGGTATCGATGACCGCCTTCCAGCCGACGGGGCTGAGCAGCGGATTGTTGCTCGGCGCGGCCGCCGCGACGAGGTTGGTGAGCAGGAACTTCAGCCGCGTGTCGTCGCGCCAGCCGAGCTCGGCGCCGCCCACCAGCGCCTCGGCTGTCCGGGCCGCGGCCAGGTAGGCCTGCACGCTGCGGCGCAGGAACGGGTTGTCCGTCCAGGCCGGATCGGCGAAGCGCCGGTCCCGCGGGTTGGCCGCGACCGCCGACCGCCCGGCCGCGATGCGGCCGAGTTCGATGCCGAGCCGGGCGGCCTCGCCGCCGGTGAACCCCGGCCGGCGGGCCAGCCGGGCGGCCAGCCGCAGCAGCGAGCTGTCCGGCCGGAAGCGGCGCCACACACCGAGCGCCGCATCGGTCAGCAGCAGGTCGAGCCCGCCCGCCGCGTCGACCGCGTCCTCGGCCCAGACCTCGTCGTTCAATTGGCCTCCTCAGGGGGATGTACCTCGCGGCGCAGGATCTTCCCGGTCGGGCCCTTGGGCAGCGCGTCCACCAGCCAGACCTGCCGCGGGTACTTGTAGGCCGCTACCCGTTCCCGGGCGAACGCGCGCAGTTCGTCAGGTGTGGCGCTCGCGCCCGGCTTGAGCGCCACCGCGGCCCCGACCTCCTCGCCCAGGTCGGGATGCGGGATCCCGATCACGGCTACCTCGGCGACCGCCGGGTGCTCATGCAGGACCTCCTCGATCTCGCGCGGGTAGACGTTGTAGCCGCCCCGGATGATCAGGTCCTTCTTGCGGTCCACGATGAAGTAGTAGCCGTCTTCGTCCACCCTGGCCATGTCCCCGGTGCGGAACCAGCCCCCACCCACCTCCCCTGCCCCCTTCATTACCTCGGCGGTGGCCTCGGGCTTGTTCCAGTAGCCCTTCATCACGTTGTGACCGCGGATCGCGATCTCGCCGATCTCCCCGGCCGGCACGGTATTCCAGTCGTCGTCGATGAGCCGCATCTGCACGCCCTCGATCGGGGTGCCGATCGAGCCGGCCTTGCGCACCTTATCCGGGTGATTGAACGACGCGACCGGGGAGGTCTCGGACAGCCCGTAGCCCTCCAGGATGATGCAGCCGAACTTCTCCTCGAAGGCGCGCAGGATCTCCACCGGCATTGCGGCGCCGCCAGAGGCGCACAACCGCAGCGTCGCGGCCTGGGCGGGATCTGCCTGCGGCAGATGCAACATCGCGGCGTACATGGTCGGAACGCCCTCGAAGATCGTCACCTGGTCGCGCTGCATGATGTCCAGCGCCTTCGCCGGGTCGAACCTGGGCAGCAGGGTCAGGGTGGCCGCCGTGGCGACCGACACGTTAAGCCCGCAGGTCAGCCCGAACACGTGGAATAGCGGCAGGCAGCCCATGATCACGTCGCTCGGACGGACGCCGAACAGGTTCCGCGAGGCCTCCGCGTTGCGGACCAGCCCGGCGTGGGTGAGCTCGGCCCCCTTGGGCCGTCCGGTGGTGCCCGAGGTGTACAGGATGACCGCATCGTCCAGGTCGCCCCGGTCAGACGGCTCCAGAACCGCACCGATGTCGGCGAGCAGCCCGCTCAGGTCCGGCGTCTCGGCGGCGATCATCTGGGCCCCGGCGTCGGCGGCGCCCTTGGCTGCTTCCCCGGCCGCCGCGTGCCACGCGACCACCACCTTGGCCCCGGAGTCGCCCAGGTAGTAGCTGACCTCGCGGCTCTTGAGCAGCGGGTTCATCGGTACCACGATGGCCCCGGCGGCCAGCGCGCCGTAGAAGGCGATCGGGAACGCCGGGACGTTCGGCAGCATGAGTCCGACCCGGTCACCGGGCTCGACGCCGAGGGAGGCGAGCAGCGCGCTCATCCGCCCGGCGGCCTCGCGCAGCTGGGCGTAGCTCAGTACCAGGTCGTCCATGCGGAGCGCGACGTGCTCGGGATGTTCGGCGGCGGCCTGCTCCAGCAGGGAACTGATACTCGTCATGGCGCCCTCCAGCTGGCGTGTCCCGGGCCGTAACGGCCTCCCCGCCAGCATGCCGCAGCGCGGGAGGCTGCACAACGCTGCCTGGCCCGAGGTTGACGATCATCTTCGGCCGTCAGGACCGGGCCCGGGGACGACAACGCCCTCAGCCCCGGCCGATGAACGGCATCGTGGTCGCGGTAATGGTCAGGAACTGGACGTTCGCGTCCAGCGGCAGCGAGGCCATGTACAGCACGGCGTCGGCCACGTGCCGGGCGTCGAAGACCGGTTCGACGGCCAGCGAACCGTCGGCTTGCGGCACGCCGCGGCTCATGCGCCGGGTCATCTCGGTCGCCGCGTTGCCGACGTCGATCTGCCCGCACGCGATGTCGAACGCCCGCCCGTCCAGGGACAGGGACTTGGTGAGCCCGGTCATCGCGTGTTTGGTGGCCGTGTAGCAGATGCTGCCGGGCCGCGGCGAGTGCGCCGAGATCGAGCCGTTGTTGATGATCCGGCCGCCGCGCGGGGTCTGGGCCTTCATCATCCGCACCGCGTGCTGCGCGCACAGGAAGGCGCCGGTGAGGTTGGTCTCGACCACGGCTTGCCAGTCGGCCAGGTCGATCTCGTCGGGCTGGCCCGCCGGCCCGAACACGCCGGCGTTATTCACCAGCAGGTCCAGCCGCCCCCAGCGGTCCCGGATGGCCTCGAACAGCGCGGCCACCGACGGCGGCGAGGTTACGTCCGTAGCGACGGCCAGGGCCGAATCCGCGGGCCCGGTCCAGGCCTGCGCGGTCTCGGCCAGCGCGCCAGCCGCCGGCCCGCCAGCGCGACCTGCCAGCCCGCCCCGAGCAGGGCCAGGGCGATGCTCCGGCCCAGCCCGGAACCGGCCCCGGTGACCACGGCGACACCCACGGCAGCTCCCTCCTGTCCTCAGGGGACCACGGTGACCGGCCATCGGCCGGCCTTGACCAGCCGCACCGCCAGCGACCCCACCAGCCGGTGCCCGGCCTTGGTGGAGGCGCCGACGACCACGGCGTCCGCGCGGACCTCGTCGGCCACCCGCCGCAGCTCGTGGTACGGGTCACCCGCCGCCACGATGAACGTGGTCGGCACGCCCCGCTCGGCGACCGCTTCGTCGACCTGCCGCCGCAGGTCCGCCGCGGTCTCGCTGAACGCCCGCTCCTGCTCGGCGATCACGGCCGCGCCCGCGCCGGCCGCGGCGCCGTAGAGCGCGGACGGCTGCTCCACGTACACCACCACCAGGCGGGCACCCTGGCGCCGGGCCAGCCCGGCCGCATACGCCCCGGCCCGCAGCGACGTGACGGAATCGTCCACGCCGACCAGGATGACCATAGGCCCGTCGGTGCCCAGCTCGAAGGCCCCGCCTTCCGCATCCGTCACGGCAGGATTATTTCATCGAACGGACCGTGGTTCGTCTGTCCGGGCCAACGTGGAAGCCGGGGGGCCCGAAACGGGCCCCCCGGCTTCGGGGGCTGCCGCTCGGGGGAGGGCGGCGGCAGCTGGCTGGATCACGCTAGGGCAGCGCAAGCATCCCGTCCGTGTTGCCTCAGGGTTTAGTGGTGAGGCGGCCCGCCTTGTCCCTCACAGCGGGCAGGATCACCAGCTGGCGCCGGGGGAATCTCGGGAGGGTCAAGGGGAAGCTCTGTCCCCACGCTCCAGGCGTCGGCCGCGATCCGCCACGCGCCGTCTGGCTGCGGCCGCAGCACGGCGCAGCCGTGCCCGTTCAGCCGGACCTGCTCGCCATCCGGCCCGGTCCCGGCGACGCGCCGCTCGCAGATCACCAGGGCCAGCTCGGGGCTTTCCAGCACGCTGGTGATCCGGACCGACAGCGGTAGCCGCAGCGCCATGAAACTGGCCAGGGCCTGGCCCACGTCGTCGTTGCCGTCGTAGCTGGTTCTGCGGGGGGTGCCCTCTGGCCAGTACGCCAGCAGGGCACCCTTCTCGTACTGTGCGAGCGCGGCCTCGAGATCCCCGTCGCTGAGCGCCTGTGCTACCAGCTCCAGGGCTTCCTCGGGCCTGCGGGCGACGGGCGGCCTGATCAGATCGGACACCTTGGTCACCTCCGTTGCCGGTCCTTCAATCTGCCGTGCAGCGAGTGTGGCAGGGCGGCACCGGGGGCACGGGGGGAAATACGGGGGGAAGGTGTGACCGCAGGCAGGCGGTCAGGATGCGCCTTCAGGAAGTAGCCGTCAGCCGCCGGTACAACGCGGTGGTTTCCTCGGCCGGGGGAACACCGACCTGCTCGCGCAGCAGCTCGGTCAGCTCCTCGTAGTGCCGGACCGCGCGGGCGGTCTCGCCCAGGCAAGCCCAGCAGCTCATCAGCTCCCGGTGCGCCGTCTCGTTGAGCGGCTCGTGCGCGACGGCCCGGCGGAACAGGGCCGAGGCGGCCTGGTGGCGGCCGGCTGTGGTCTGCATCCGGCCCGCGGCGAGCAGCGCGGACTCGAAGGCCCGGCGCAGCTCGTCGCGGCGCACCAGGGCCCATTCGCCCGCCGACATGCCGTCGAGGAAGTCGCCGCCGTAGGCGCCGATGGCGCGTTGCAGGTGCGGCAGGGCGGCCTCGGCCGGCCGGGCCCGGCGCGCGGCCAGCAGTGCGTCCTCGAACTCGGTCACGTCGCACTCGTGCGGCCGGGACCGGTCGAACCGGTAGTGGCCGTTCGCGTAGAGCACCCAGCCCGGATCACCGACCGCACGGCGGAGCTCGCGCAGCGCGGTGTGCAGCGCGTTGCCGAGCTGCTGGCGGGACAGGTCCGGCCACAGGGCGGCCGCGATCTGGTCCTTGGTCATCGGCGGCGACGAGACGAGCAGGAACATCAGTTCCCGGGGCTTGGCGTAGCCCCAGTCGGCCGCGGTCAGCGCCGCGTCGCCGAACTCCACCATGGCCCTGCCCAGGGTCCTGACCCGCATCGGCCCGGCGGTGCCGGTGATGGACGCCTTCCTGGCCGCCTGCTGCGCGGCCCGCTGCCGGGCGGCGGGCCGGGGCCGGGCCTGCCCGGACTGCGCGTCCCCGTGGTGCTGGGGCTCGGCCTGCGCCGGCTCGCCATCGGCCGGCGGCCCGGCCCTGACCTGGTCTGGCCTGGTTTGTTCCGCGCCGGCCGGAGCCGGCTCGGCGAGAGCCGGGACGGCGTCCTCGGCCGTCGGCAGGTCGGCGGTCAGCTCGTCCGTGGTGGCGAGCATCCCGTGCTGCCGGGCAGCGGCGAACGCCTCCTCGCCCAGGGCGGCCCGCGCCGCGGCCACGGACTGCAGGTGCTGGGGCCGCTCGCACGGGGCGATCACGGTGCCGATCGCCTCCCGGATCGCCTCGGCCGCGCCGAGCAGCCGGGCCGCGGACCGGGCCTGGCCCAGGGCCAGTGCGATCGCCGCCAGGTCCTCCAGCACGCTGGACATGCGCCACCGGTCCCGCAGCTCGGCGTGCAGGTCCAGGCTGCGGCGCAGCAGGGTGATGGCGGCGGGGTCGCCGTCGACCGCCGCGAGCAGGCCGATCTGCTCGCAGCACCAGGCGATGCCCTCCCGGAAGCCGATGCCCTCGGCCAGCGCCCGGCTCTCGGCCAGCAGCGCGGCCGCGCGTTCCGCCTCCCCCTGATACCGGGCTACCGTGCCCAGGCTGATCAGCGACCACGCGGCCCCTTCCACGTCGCCTTGGTCGCGGAACATGGCCAGCGCGGCGCTGGCCTCCGCGATAGCCCGGTCGAAGTCGCGCTGCAGCCAGGAGACGAAGGCCAGGTAACCGTGCGCGCTGGCTACCGCCCGGCGGTCTCCGGCGGCCTCCGCGACGGCCAGGCTTTCGGCGTGCAACTCCACCGACCGGGCGTACCGGCCCTGCTCCCGGGCCACGCTGCCGAGCACCTGCAGCGCGCCGGCGATGCCCCGGGGGTCGGCCAGCTCACGGTATAGCCGCAGCGCGGCCTCCAGCCGCCGTACGGCCGGCGCGTAGTCGCACTGCAGCAGGGCCAGCCTGCCGCTGCCGAGCAGGACCTTGGCCCGCAGCTCGGCGGGCGCGTCCGGGTAGGAGGTCACCGCGGCGTCCATCCACTGCCGGATCTCGTGGTAACGGCCGCGCAGGTAGGCGTACCGGTCCAGCCGTCCCGCGATCCGCAGCGCCGCCACCGGATCATCGGTCTCGGCGGCGAATTCATACGCCTTCCGCAGGTTGGGCAGCTCGGTGTCCAGCCGGTCGAGTTCGAGTTCGAGGCCGTTACCGCCCGCCTCGTCGCCGTCGATGCGGGCGGCGGCCGTCTCCACCAGCTCGGTGAAGTAACCCAGGTGAGCCTGCCGCACCGGGTCGGATTCGCCTGCCTCGGCCAGCCGGTCCCGCGCGTAATCCCGGATCGTCACCAGCAGGTGATAGCGCGAGTCGTCGCGGGTGTGCTCCACCCGCACCAGCGATTTGTCCGCCAGCCTGGTCAGCAGCTCCAGCATCAAGGCCGGCTTGATGTCGCCGCCCGCCGCCACCCGTTCGGCCGCCTCAAGCGTGAAGCCGCCGGCGAAGGTGGCCAGCCGCCGGAAGACGGCCCGCTCCTCGGCGTCGAGCATGTCGTGGCTCCAGTCCAGCGTCGCGCGCAGCGCCTGATGGCGCGGGTGCGCGGAGCGCGCGCCGCCGACCAGGAGGGCGAAGATGTCGTCCAGCCGCTCGGACAGCTGAGCCGAGGACAGGATCCGCATCCGCGCCGCGGCCAGCTCGATGGCCAGCGGCAGGCCGTCGAGCCGCTGGCAGATGGAGGCCACCTCGGCGGCATTCTCGTCGGTCACGCGGAAGGACGGCCGCACCAGCTGAGCCCGCTGCTCGAACAGCTTGACCGCGTCCGACGCGGCCAACCCCGCCGCGGTCACGGCCGTACCGGTCTTCGGCAGCGAGAGCGGTGGCACCTGCCAGTTGAGTTCGCCCTCGACGCCGAGGGCCTCGCGGCTGGTCGCCATGACGGTCAGCGCCGGGCAGGCGGCCAGCAGGTTCTCGGTCAGCAGGGCCGTCGCCCCGGCCAGGTGCTCGCAGTTGTCCAGCACGACCAGCACCTGATGCTCCCCGACGTACTCGGCGACCGCCTCGGTAGCGTCCTGCCCCGGCGTATCGGGCACGCCCAGCTTGGCGGCCACGGTCGGGGCGACGATGCCAGGGTCCTCGATCTGGGCCAGCTCCACCCAGCACACCCCGGCCGGGAAGGACTCGCGGGCCGATCGCGCGGCGGCCAGGGCCAGCCGCGTCTTTCCGGTACCGCCCGGGCCGGTGAGGGTGAGCAGGCGGGCCCGGGTGACCGCTTGCACGATGTCGTGGAGCTCGCTCTCCCGGCCCACCAGGGGGGTAAGCCGCACGGGAAGCTGTGCGCTGGTCAGCGACATCTATGCTCCCGCCCCGCTTCATCACCGGAAACGCCCTCTCTCACGAATTTAGCTCTAGGCAAGCATCTATCACGAGAGGGAATTGCGGCATGTTCGGCACGATTCAGTAGCGCCCGGGGAAATGAGTAACCTGGCGGGCATGGATGAGAACCGTGCCCGTCGGGTGACCGACGCACTGCGGGACCGCGGCATCGCGGCGCATTTGAGGAAGTCCGGTATCGACGCCTACTCGGTGCAGGTACCCGCCGGGCAGGGACGCGAGGCCGTCTGGGGTGCCGAGGGCACGACGGGGCTGGAGGCCGAGGTCCTGCTGGACGGCGACCTGGTGGGCTTCGTGCCGCAGATCCCCGGCTCGGAGAACTTCGACGAGGCCGAGATCGTGGACGCCATCGCCCGGGCCGACTACGACCAGCCCGAGGGTCACGAGCGTCCCGAGGCCCCGCCGCCGGACCCGCCCCTGGCCCACGAGGGCGGTGTCTTCCGCCGCTTCGTCGACGGCTTCCGCTACGACTCCGAGGCGTTATCGCGCGCCGGTGGCACGCTCGCGCTAGCGGTGGCAGGCTATCGGGGTGCGGTTGGCGACGTGGAACGTGAACTCGGTCAAGGCGCGGCTGCCCCGGCTGCTCGAGTGGCTGGACGCGGCCAAGCCGGACGTCGTCTGCCTGCAGGAGATCAAGACCACCACGGCCCTGTTCCCGGCGGCCGAGGTCGAGGAGCTCGGTTACGAGGTGGCGGCGCACGGCGAGGGCCGGTGGAACGGCGTGGCCCTGCTGTCCAGCGTCGGCCTGGAAGACGTCAGCCTGGGTTTTCCCGGCGAGCCCAGTTACGAGGGCGAGGAGGCCGAGCCGACCCTGCTCGACGAGCCGGGCCTGCGCAAGCCCGAGGCCCGGGCGGTCGGGGCCACCTGCGGCGGGATCCGGGTCTGGTCGCTATACGCACCCAACGGGCGCACGCCGTCCTCGGCGCACTACGCCTACAAGCTGGCCTGGTACGCCGCGCTGCGGACCGTCCTCGAGGTCGAGCTGAGCCATCAGCCGCAACTGGTCGCGGCGGGCGACTTCAACGTGGCGCCGACCGATGCCGACGTGTGGGACCCGGCGGTGTTCGTCGGCTCGACCCATGTCACCCTGCCGGAACGGCAGGCTCTGGCCGATCTGCGCGCCCTCGGGTTGCGCGACATCGTGCCCAAGCCGATGAAGGGCCCGCACCCGTTCACCTACTGGGACTACCGCGCCGGGGCTTTCCCCAAGGACATGGGCATGCGTATCGACCTGGTCTACGCCAGCGAGGCCGTGGCCGACCGGGTGGCGGGCGCCTACGTGGACCGGGAGGCGCGCAAGGGCCACGCCCCGTCCGACCACGCGCCGGTGGTCGTGGACCTGGATTAAAGGCCGAGCACGCGCGCGGCGTTGTCGTACAGCACGGCGCGCTTCACGTCCTCCGGCAGGTCGAGTTCGTCGAACTCGGCCAGGCCGCGCTCGGGGGTGAGGAGCGGATAGTCGCTGCCCCACAGGAACTGCCCGGACAGCCGGCCGCGCAGCTCCCGGATGACCTCGGGCGGGATGCGCCGCGGCGACCAGCCGGAGATGTCGATGTACACGTTGGTCTTGTGCAGCGCGATCGCGATCAGGTCCAGGTGCCAGGGCCAGCCGAAGTGCGCCGCCACCACGGTCAGGTCCGGGTGCGCCGCGGCCACCGGGTCTAGCTTGAGCGGGTGCGCCAGGTCGATGCGGACACCCTGGCCGCCGGGCTGGCGCGCGCCGATCCCGCTGGTCCCGGTGTGGAACAAGGCCAGCAGGCCGTGCTCCTGGCAGGCCGCGAAGATGGGCCAGTACTGCGGGTCGTCCGGCGCGAAGGCCTGCAGCGACGGGTGGAACTTGACCCCGCGCAGCCCCAGGGCCGCGATCTCAGCCACCTCAGCCACGGCCGAGCTCTTGTGCGGGTCGACCGACCCCAGCCCGGTGAACACGTCCGGGTAATCGCGGCAGGCGGCGGCCACGGTCTCGTTCGGCACCCGGGGCCGCCCGGTGGCCGTCTCGGCGTCCCAGGCCAGCAGGACCGCCCGCAGTCCCAGCCCGCGGTACCGGGCGGCGAGCTCGTCCAGCGACTGCCGCTGGACCGGCGAGCGGAAGTACGCCTCGGCCGCCTCGACGTAGCCCGCCATGCTGCCGTCCAGCCAATCCGGGGTGGGCAGGTGGACGTGGAAGTCGATCGCGCGCAGCGGCATCGCACCACCCTAGTGCGCCAGGCCCTGGCTCTCCAGGTAGCGGGCCGCGATCGTCTTGGGCACCACCATGCACCAGGCGTCGATGAGCAGCTCGCGCAGTTCGGTCGCGTCCAGCACCGGCAGCCGGGCCCGGACCCACTGGTACCGCTCGTCGCCGCGCAGCGGCATCATGAACTTGTCCGGCTCGCTGGCCACCAGGGCGGCGCGCTCCTCCTTGGGGAAGCCGAACCCGAGCCGTTCCTCGTCCGCCGAGACCGAGGCGTACACCAGCCGGCCCACCCGGAACTTGGTGTTGTCGCCGATCAGGTGCTCGGTGGTGCGCGGCAGCGACATCGCGATCCGGCGCACGTCATCAAGGGTGGCCATCGCGCCGCTTATAGGCCGAGGACGCGTTCCGCGTTGGCGTGGAAGACGAGGTCCATGACCGACTGATCGTAACCGAGTTCGTCCCATTCCCGCAGGATGCGGTCGTACGGCAGGCTGGGGTGGTCGCTGCCGAACATGATCTTCTCGCGCAGCCGGCCCCGGATGTCGGTGCGCAGCGACGGCGGGAAGTACTTGGGCGCCCAGCCGGACAGCTCCCAGTACACGTTGCCCTTGTGCAGCGCTACCGCGGTCATCTCGTCGGTCCACGGCCAGCCCGGGTGGGCCGCGATGATGGTCAGCGCCGGGAACCGGGCGGCCAGGTTGTCCAGGGCCAGCGGCCGGGCATGCTCGAGCCGGGCCCCCAGCCCGCCGGGCAGCCCGGCGCCCATCCCGGTCGTCCCGACGTCGATCATCACCGGCACGCCCAGCCCGGCGATGGTCTCGAACAGCGGGTTCAGGGCGGGCTCGTCGACCGCGAAGTGCCCCATGATCGGGTGGAAGTGGAACCCGAGCACGCCGTGCTCACGGACCGCCGCGGTCGCGTCGGCGATCGCCGCCTCGCCCTTCAGCGGGTCCACCGCCCCCCACGCCTGGATGAACGTGCCCGGATGCCGGTCGCGCAGGGCCGCGACGTAGCCGTTCCCGCACGGCGGGGCGCCGGTCAGGGACTCGATGTCGAAGGCGACCAGGACCGCCTCGACCCCGGCCGCGGTGACGTCGGCCACCACGTCCTCCTCGGCCTTGCCATCCAGGGCTTGCCCCAGTACTGCCCGAGCGCCTCCGCGTACGGTCCCTGGGACGCGATCCACACGTCGGTCCCCGGATAGCAGTGCAGGTCGATGCGCCTCACGAGGCGGCCAGCCTAGCGGCGAGGTCCTTCTTCGACACCTTGCCGAAGCCGGACAGCGGGAGCGCGTCGAGCAGCTCCAGGCGCTCCGGCAGCTTGAACTTCGCGATGTCAAAACCGGCCAGGAACGTCACGAGCTCCTCCAGGCGCAGCGACCGGCCGGGGCGCAGGACCACGCAGGCGCACATCCGCTCGCCGAGCACCGGGTCCGGGTAGGGCACGCAGGCCACGTTGAGCACGGCCGGATGGGCCAGGATGAGGTTCTCCACCTCCTCGGCGCTGATCTTTTCCCCGCCCCGGTTGATCAGGTCCTTGACCCGGCCCTCGACCACATAGTTCCCGGACGGCATCTTCCTGAGCAGGTCGCCGGAGCGGTAGAAGCCGTCCGGAGTGAACGCCCGGGCGTTGTGCTCCGACGCGCGGAAGTAGCCGCGCAGCGTGTACGGGCCGCGGACGATCAACTCGCCCGGCTCGCCGTCCGGCACCATGTTCCCGTCCTCGTCCACCAGGTACACCTCGTCGCCGGGCGAGGCCGGGCGGCCGCAGGTTTCCCGGCGGACACCGGGCGGGTCGGAGGACCGGACGAACATGATCAGCCCCTCGGCCATGCCGAAGTTCTCCTGGATGAAGCAGCCGGGCAGGGCGCGCTCGGCCCGCAGCCGGACCTCGGGCTGCAGGCGCTGCCCGCCGCTCTGGATCACCCGCAGCGAGGACAGGTCGTACTCGGCGATCGACGGGTCGTCGATCCACCGGATCAGCAGCGCGGGGACCAGGTGGATATGCGTGACCCGGTGCCGCTGGATCAGCTCGAAGACGTCCCGCGGCCGGGTGCTGGTGCCGAGCACGACCGTGCCGCCCGACAGCAGGAAGCCCTGCAGGCCGGGGCAGCCGAGCGGCAGGTTGTGTTCGATCGGCAGCACGTCCAGCAACACGTCGCCCAGGCCGATCTCGCACGCCGCCGCGGCGGCCCGGGAGTTGTACAGGTAGTCGTTGTGCGTGCGCGGGATCAGCTTGGGGATCCCGGTCGTGCCCCCAGACAGCAGGAACAGCGCCGGGTCGTCCGGGTCGATGCGGATCTCGTCCAGCGCCGCGCGGCTGGTCCCGGGCTCGCGTTCCAGTAGGTCTTCTAGGCGCACGAATTGCGGATCGTTCAGTGCCTCATCAAGGCCCTGGATAAGGCAGAGCCGCAGGTCCGGGCGGTTGGTCATGAGGTCGGCGGCCATCGCGGTGAAGTCGAAGCCGCGCGCGGTGGCCGGGACCGCCAGCGCCCGGGCTCCGCTTATCTCGGCGAACTGGGAGATTTCCCGCTTGCGGTGCCCGGGCAGGGCCAGCACCGGGACGGCCCCGATCCGCTGCAGCGCGAAGTACAGGTAGGCGAAGGTAGCGGTATTCGGCAACTGGACGATGATCCGGTCCAGCGGCCTGAGCCCGTGGTCGAGCAGCACCCGGGCCAGGTGCTCCGCGCGCTCGCCGAGCTGCCGGTAGGTCACCGGGCCTGCCTCGTCCACCAGCGCCACCCGGTCCGCGTAGGCGGCCAGCGCGGCTGTGAACCCGTCGAACAGCGGCTGGTCCTGCCAGTAGCCCAGCTCCCGGTAGCGGGCCGCGAACTCAGCCGGGAACGGCGTCACCCCGTCGAGCATGGTTACCCGGTCATCCGGGCCGGGTCACCCGGGGCACGAACACGCGGCTAGCTTAACGCTGAGTTAATGCGCACACCGGCGCCAGGACTACGCTGGAGGTCGGCACTTCCGGGTAAAGGGGGCTGTCGGTGGCGAGGGATGAGTCCTCGATCGGCCGCATCGGCGTCCTCATCGTGGCCACCCGGGGCGCCGACGGCCCCGGCGAGGTGCTCATCAGGATCCGCGGCGGTTCCGAGGCCTTCCTGGCCTGGTCGGAGAAGCCGCTGCCCAAGGGTGCGACCGTCCTGGTTATCGAGTCACGCGGAGAGCGGGCGGTCGACGTCATCGAGTGGGAGGACGTGCTCGGCGACAGTCCGCGCATTCCGGGCTTACTTCTTTAGGAGATGAACGATGTTTGGTTACCGTGTTCCGGCCCCTGACGAGGCCATGCTGATTTCCGGACGAGGGGGCGGCAAGGAGGGCCAGCCGTTCAAGGTGGTGATCGGCCACGGCGCCTTCGTCACGCCCGTGTTCCGCAAGGTCCGCTATCTCTCCCTGTCCCTGCGGGAAGCCGAGGTCGCCGAACAGTGCGTGACCCACCAGGGCATCTCGCTGAACGTGCGCGCGGTGATCGCGTTCAAGGTCGGCAACGACGAGGAATCCATCGTCAACGCCGGACAGCGGTTCCTGTCCGACCAGGACCAGATGTCGCTACTGACCGGGCGGATCTTCGCCGGCCACCTGCGCTCGATCATCGGCTCGCTGACGGTTGAGGAGATCGTCACCGAGCGGCAGAAGCTGGCCACCGAGGTGCTGGACGGATCCAAGGGCGAGATGGCCAGGATCGGGCTGGCCGTGGACTCGCTGCAGATCCAGTCGATCGACGACATGGGCGCCGGCTACATCGCCGCCATGGCCGCGCCGAACAACGCCGCCATCCAGCGGCAGGCCAAGATCGCGCAGGCCCAGGCCGACCAGGCCGCGGCCGAGGCGCAGCAGGCGTCGGCGCGCAAGCAGGCCGAGTTCGCCCGGGAAACCTCCGTCGTCCAGGCGCAGTACAAGGGCGAGGTGGAACGGGCGCAGGCGGAGGCCGCCCAGGCGGGCCCGCTGGCGCAGGCGAATGCCCAGCTCGCGGTGATCAACGCCCAGGCCGAGCTGGCTCAGCAGCAGGCCCAGCTGCGCCAGCAGCAGCTGGTCTCCGAGGTGATCAAGCCCGCCGAGGCGGAGGCCGAGCGGGTCAGGATCCTGGCCAAGGCGGACGCCGAGCGGACCCGTATCCAGGCCGAGGCCGCCGCCTCGAACAACCGCGTCGCCCTGGACCAGCTGCTCATCAACCAGCTGCCGCTGATCGTCAAGGAGGCCGCAGCCGGGCTGGCCGGCGCGAACGTCAGCGTGCTCAACGGGGCCGACGGCCTCAGCGAGATCGCCGCCGGCCTGGTCAGCCAGGGCCTGGCCATCCTCGACTCGGTCCGCAAGGGGATGCCCAGCGAGTACCAGGCCCCCCCGCCCGACCGCCGCGCCATCGACGGCCAGTCCGAGCCGCAGGCCTAGCCGGCCGGTAAAAAGTGGCGATTTGCTGACGCCGGGCCGGGTGCTGGGCCCAGCCCGGCTGGCAGCGTTAGGCTCGCGTCGTGACAGCAGCGTCGACGGCCGTCCCGGTCCGGGCCGCCGAGGAACAGGCGCGCCCGCTGAGCGGCCGCGGGACGGTGGCGCTGGCCGCCGTGTACTACCTGCTGGCGGCGCTCGCGGTCACGCTGCTGCTGTGGCGGGACCCGGTGTCCAGGACGGTCGCGGGGAACCCCAACGACGCCGACCAGATGGCCTGGTTCTTCCGCTACGACGCCACGGCGATCGCGCACTTCCATCTCCCGGCCCTGGTGACCACGGCCATGAACGCGCCGCAGGGCGTGAACCTCATGTGGAACACGCCTCTGCTGCTGCCCGGGGTCCTGCTGGCGCCGGTGACGCTGCTGTTCGGCCCGCAGGTCAGCCTGACCGTGCTGCTGACCGTGGGCTTCGCCGGGTCGGCGACCGTCATGTTCGCCGTGCTGCGGCGCTGGCAGGTCAGCGTGGCCGGGGCGGCGCTCGGCGCGGCGGTCTACGGCTTCTCCCCGGCCCTGGTGCACTCGTCCATCGGCCACTACGACCTGCAGTTCGCCGTGCTCCCGCCGCTGATCGCCGACGCGGTGCTGCGGCTGGCGACCGGGCGCACGAGCGCCGTACGCGGCGGCTTGTGGCTCGGCCTGCTGGTCACCGGGCAGGTGTTCATCAGCGAGGAGATCCTGTTCGGCACCGGGCTGGCCGTGCTCCTGCTGCTGGTCGTCATGGCGGCCAGCCGGCCACGGGAGGTCCGCGGCCGGATCGGGACGCTGGCCGGCGGCCTGGGCGTCGCGGCCTGCGTGCTGACTGTGATCGCCGGCTACCCGCTGTGGGTGCAGTTCTTCGGCCCGCTGCACCAGACCGGCAGCCCGTTCACCACCGACTTCTTCAAGAACGACCTGTCCGGGTTCGTCGTCCCGTCCTCGTTCATGCTGTTCCACACCGCGGGCAGCGCGGCCGAGGCGCTGCGGTACCAGGCCCAGTTGCCCGAGTACCTGGGCTATCTGGGCTGGCCGCTGATCGCGGTGCTGGTGGCGGGCACGATCCGGTTCTGGCGGCGGCTGCCCGTCCGGGCCTGCGCCGTCGCCTGCGCCGTGCTCAGCCTGTTCTCGCTCGGCGGCACCCTGCTGGCCAGCGGGCACGAGCACGCCTGGATCAAGCTCCCCTGGTACTGGCTGCAGGGCCTGCCCGTGCTCGACGCGGCGCTGCCCGACCGGTTCTCCATCGTGGCCGACGGCGCGGCCGCCGCCCTGCTGGCCTTCTGCGTCGACGCGGCCGCCCTGGCCCTGACCGCGGTCGCCCTGTCTATTCTCGGCCGCCTCCTGCCCCGGCTGGCCCTGTCCCTTCCCGGCCGCCGGAAGTGGGCACCGTGGTCGGCTGCGGCGGTCATGTCCTGCGCCGTTCTGGCCGTCCTGCCGATCGTGCCCCGGCCGCTGCCCGCCGACGCCGCGATCCAGGTGCCGCCCGGCTGGTCAGCGGCGTTCGCCGCGCTGCACCTGCCCGCCTCGGCGACGGTGCTCACGGTGCCGGTCCCGATGTCGACGTTCACCGAACCGCTGCGCTGGCAGGCCGACACGGGCCAGCCCGCCGCGTTGGTCGGCGGGTACTTCATGGGCCCGGCCTGGAACGGGCACGCCTACACCGACGGCAACGGCCTCCCGCAGGCGGGTCGCTACCTGAACTTCCTGTGGTCCGAGTCCGGGGCGGGGCTGCCCGCGTCGCTGACCGGCGGCGTGCCGGCCAGCGCGGATCCCGCGTCGCCCAGCTTCGTGCGCATCCTGGCGGTGGACGACGCGCGGATGCTCGCGCAGATCGCCGCCTGGCATGTGACGGCCGTGGTCGCGGTGACGGTCAGGAACTCAATCCTCGGCAACTACCTCATCGACCTGCTCGGGCCGCCCGCCGTCGTGGTCGGCGACGTGATGGGCTGGCGCACCTAAACGCCTGAGGGTCCCCTTGAGAGGAAGCTCTTAGGGAAGCCTGAGATTCATAACCGCGGCAGAGGCTGGCCGGCGGGTCCTCAGAGTTGCGTCGGGCACGGTGAAGAAGCAAGCCGAAAACGACGTGAGGAGCTAACGATGACCTGGCTGCTGCTGAACATCCCGCTGATGGTTCTGTTCTTTGCCCTGTGGGTGGGCATCCCGCTGTGGCTGGTGCGCAGGCACCCGGACACCGGGCCGACGCAGGCCGCGGCGGTCATGCGCCTGCCCGAACGGGCTCGCGCGGACGCCGACTACCGCCGCGTCGCCTAGTCCCTCCCATGCGGGCCGTAGGTGCGGCCCGGAAGGCTATGATCTGGCCTTCCGGGCCGCCGTCATGTTCGGCGGGCCATTCGCCCGCCGTGCTAGTTTCCGCCCGGCCCGCCGGCCCCGCCGCCGTTGTTTCCGCCCGGCCCGCCGCCCCGCCGCCTGGCCCGCGGCTGTGAGAGGCTGCCGGGATGCTGGCGTTGAGTGTGGCGTGCACGGCGGCCGCGGTCGTCTGGGCCTACCTGGTCATCGGCCACGGCGGGTACTGGCGGACCGGCCAGCGGCTGCCTGCATTCCCGGCTCCCCTTCCCGCCCCCGCCTCGGCCCCGTCTCCGCCCCTGGCTCCGGCTCCGGCCGCAGGCGAGCCGGCCCGGTGGCCGGACGTGACGGCGGTCATCCCGGCCCGCAATGAGGCTGCGATGCTGCCGGCCGTGCTGCCCACGCTGCTCGGCCAGGACTACCCCGGCGCGCTGACCGTCATCCTGGTCGACGACTGCAGTACGGACGGCACCGCCGAGATCGCGGCCGGATTCGGGCCCCCGCCGGGCCAGCCAGGCCAGCCCGCCCAGCGGGGCCGTCCGGGGCGGGCCCTGCGGGTGGTGGCCGGCGCCCCGCTGCCGCCCGGCTGGGCCGGCAAGGTGTGGGCCATGGCCCAGGGCCTCGCCGCGGCGGGCCACGACGGGGTCGCGGGGTCCAGGCCGGGGTACGTCCTGTTCACCGACGCCGACATCGCCTGGGAGACCGGGGCGCTGCGGGCCCTGGTGCGCGCGGCCGAGGGGGACGACCGGGACCTGGTCTCGCAGATGGCGCTGCTGCGTACGGCGACCGGATGGGAGCGGGTCGTGGTCCCCGCGTTCGTGTACTTCTTCGCCCAGCTGTACCCGTTCGGGCGGGTGAACTCGCCCCGGTCGCGCACCGCGGCGGCCGCCGGCGGCTGCATGCTCGTGCGCCGCGAGGCCCTGGAGCGATCCGGCGGGCTGGCCCCGATCAGCGGCGCCCGCATCGACGACGTGGCCCTGGGCCGGATGATCAAGCGCCAGCGCGGGCGCTGCTGGCTCGGGCTGTCCACCGCGGTGGTGAGCGTGCGCCCGTACCCCCGGCTGGCCGACCTGTGGCAGATGGTGGTCCGGTCGGCGTACCTCCAGCTCAGGTATTCTCCCTGGCTGCTCGCCGCGACCGTGGCCGGGCTGGCGTTCGTCTACGTCCTGCCGCCGGCCGGGGCGATCGCCGGGCTCGCCGCCGGGGCGGCGACCGGGCCGGCGGCGCTCGCGGTCGGCGCGGGCCTGGCCGGCTGGGTCCTGATGTCGCTGACCTACCTGCCCATGCTCCGGCTGTACCGGCTGTCGCCGCTGCGGGCCCCGGGCCTGCCGCTCATTGCCATGCTGTACACGGCGATGACGGTCGACTCCGCGCGGCGGCACTACGCCGGCCGAGGTGGGGCATGGAAGGGGCGCACCGACCGGGGCCCGTTACGCTTACGGCGTGGCAGGCACTCATGGAACGGACCGGCTGTGGGCGGACGAGCCGGGAGCCGGCTGGCGCCGTTACCTCATCGCCGACGTCTTTACCGGCACCCCGCTCGAAGGCAATCCGCTCGCCGTATTCCCGGACGGGCGCGGCCTGGGCGTCGACGTGATGCAGCGCACGGCCCGGGAGCTGAACCTGTCCGAGACGGTGTTCTTCCTGCCTGCCGAGCATCCCGCGGACGTCCGGGTGCGGATCTTCACGCCGGCGGACGAACTGACCTTCGCCGGGCATCCGGTGCTCGGCTCGGCGTTCGTGCTCGCGGAGGCCCTGGGTACCTCGGCGCTGACGCTGGAGACCGGGGCCGGCCTGGTACCCGTGGAACTGGAGCGGAACCGCGGCCGGATCACCTTCGGCCGGATGGAGCAGCCCATCCCGGTACCCGAGCCGTACGAGGACACCGACGCGCTGCTGGCCGCGCTCGGCGTGCCGCGGTCCGGGCTGCCGGTCGAGGCGTACCGCAACGGGCCCCGGCATGTCTACGTCGAGCTGGCCAGCGAGGCCGAGGTCGCCGGGCTGTGGCCGGACCAGCGCGCGCTGGCCCACCTCCCGGTCGCGGTGAGCACCTTCGCCGGCCAGGGCCCGGCTTGGAAGACCCGGATGTTCGCGCCGTTTCACGGGGTGCCGGAGGACCCGGCCACGGGCTCCGCGGCCGGGCCGCTGGCCGTCCACCTGGCCCGGCACGGGCGGATCGGCTTCGGCGACGAGATCGAGATCCGGCAGGGTGAGGAGATCGGCCGGCCGTCGCGGCTGTACGCCCGGGCCGAGGGTTCGGCGGACAAGGTGGAGCGGGTGCTAGTGGGCGGGTCGGCGGTCATCGTCGCCCGCGGCGAATACCGGCTCAGCTAGCCCCGGTGTCCCCGCGTGACCCATGATGAGCCTGGCGGTTACTCAGACTAGAGGGAAGGTGCTTCCGTGACGATCAGCGTTCAGGGCGTGGTGGCCCGCGGCAAGGGCGAGCCAGTGGAGCTCACGACGATTCTCGTGCCGGAGCCCGGCCCGGGCGAGGCGCTGGTCAAGGTCCAGGCGTGCGGGGTGTGCCACACCGACCTGCACTACAAGGAGGGCGGCATCGGGGACGACTTCCCGTACCTGCTCGGGCATGAAGCGGCGGGCGTGGTCGAGGCCGTCGGCCCGGACGTGACCGACGTCGCGCCCGGCGACTTTGTCATCCTCAACTGGCGCGCCGTCTGCGGCCGGTGCCGGGCCTGCAGCCGCGGTCGCCCCTGGTACTGCTTCAATACCCACAACGCGACCCAGAAGATGACCCTGGAAGACGGCACGGTGCTCTCCCCGGCGCTAGGCATCGGCGCGTTCGCGGAGAAGACCCTGGTCGCCTCCGGGCAGTGCACCAGGGTCGACCCGGCCATCCCGGCCGCGACCGCTGGGCTGCTCGGCTGCGGCGTGATGGCGGGCATCGGCGCGGTGCTCAACACCGGCGGCGTCACCCGGGGCGACAGCGTGGCGGTGATCGGCTGCGGCGGCGTGGGCGACGGGGCGATCCTCGGCGCCCGGCTGGCCGGGGCGAGGACGATCATCGCGGTGGACGTCGACGACCGGAAGCTGGACTGGGCCCGCGAGTTCGGCGCCACGGACGTGATCAACTCGCGCAACACCGATCCCGTGGCCCGGATCAGGGAGTTGACCGGAGGCAACGGCGCGGATGTGGTGATCGAGGCTATCGGCCGGCCGCAGACCTACGAGCAGGCGTTCTACGCCCGCGACCTGGCCGGGACCGTGGTGCTGGTGGGCGTGCCGACCCCGGACATGCGGCTGGACCTGCCGCTGCTCGACGTGTTCGGCCGCGGCGGGGCGCTCAAGTCGTCCTGGTACGGGGACTGTCTGCCCAGCCGCGACTTCCCGATGCTGGTGGACCTGCACCTGTCCGGCCGCCTGCCGCTGGACAAGTTCGTGTCGGAAACCATCGGCCTGGACCAGGTCGAGGAGGCCTTCGCCAAGATGGGCCGCGGCGAGGTGCTGCGCAGCGTCGTGACCTTGTGAGTTCTGCGGCCGGGCCGGGCCGCGGCACCCGCATCGCGATGTGGTCGGGGCCGCGGACCGTGTCCACCGCCCTGATGCGGGCCTGGGAGAACCGGCCGGACACGGTGGTCACCGACGAGCCGCTCTACGCCTTCTACCTGGACCGCACCGGCATCGACCATCCCGGCCGGGACGAGGTGATCGCGAGCCAGCCCACCGACTGGCGGGTGGTGCTAGCCCGGCTGACCAGCGCCCCGCTGCCGCCCGGGGTGAGCATCGGCTACGCCAAGCACATGACGCATCACCTGCTGCCCGAGGTGGACCGGGCCGCCCTGGCCCCGCTGCGGCACGCCCACCTGATCCGGGACCCGCGCGAACTGCTCGCCTCCTACGCCCGGGTGCGCACCGAGCCGGACCTGGACGATCTGGGCCTGCGGCAGCAGGCGGAGATCTTCGAGAGGTTCGGCGGGCCGGTCGTCGATTCCCGTGACCTGCTCACCGACCCGGAGGGGATCCTGCGCGCCCTGTGCCGGGCCCTGGACGTGCCGTTCGACGCCGGGATGCTGTCCTGGCCGCCCGGGCCCCGGGACAGCGACGGCGTATGGGCGCCCCACTGGTACGGCAGCGTGCACGCCTCCACCGGCTTCGCCGCCTACCGGCCCCCGGCCGAGCCGCTGCCCGCGCGCCTGGAGCCGCTCGCCGACCGCTGCCTGCCGTACTACCTGCGGCTGCAGGAGTACCGGCTCTCGAGCCACGGAGGTGACCGTGCTGCAGACCTACGATGAGCGCAACCGGGATCTCATCGTCAACGTGGGCGGCCGGCTCTCGCACCGGGACCGGGCCGCGGTGAGCCCGTTCGATTCTGCCGTCCAGGGCGGCGACGCGGTTCTGGGAAGGGCTCCGGCTCTCCGCCGGCCGGATCTTCCGCCTGGACGAGCACCTGACCCGGCTGCGGGACTCGGCCAAGGCGCTCGCGTTCGAGCAGATCCCCTCGGCCGAGCAGATCACCGAGCAGATCCGGCGCACGCTCGCCGCGAACGGCATGCGGGACGGGGTGCACATCAGGCTCACCCTGACCCGCGGGGTGAAGATCACCTCCGGCATGGACCCCCGGCTCAACCAGGCCGGGCCCACGCTGATCGTGCTGGCCGAGTACAAGGACCCGGTGTACGACGCCTCCGGCATCACGCTGGTCACCGCGAGCGTGCGCCGCCCCGCGCCGGACTGCCTGGACCCCAAGATCCACCACAACAACCTGCTGCCCTCGATCCTGGCCAAGATCGAGGCCAACGTGGCCGGCGCGGACAACGCGGTCATGCTCGATCACCGCGGCTTCATCGCCGAGACCAACGCCACGCACCTCTTCCTGGTCACCGGCGGGACGCTGGCCACGCCAACCACCGTGTCCTGCCCCGCGGGCATTACCCGGGCCGCGGTGCTGGAGCTGGCCGCGGCGGCGGGCCTGGCCTGCCAGACCGGCGACTACACCTTGCCCCAGCTCTACACCGCCGATGAGGCGTTCGTGACCGGCACCATGGGCGGCCTGGTCCCCGTCGTCGCCGTCGACGGCCGCGGCATCGGCGACGGCCAGCCGGGCCCCGTGACCAAGCAGCTGACCGCCCTGTACGCCGAACTCACCGCCACCACCGGCACCCCCGTCACCTGACCTCCCGCCCGCATCGCGCCCGCATCCCGCCGCAGGCCGCGCCCGGAACCGATGAGAGTGGCGTTGTAACGGGAAGAACCATGAGAACGCCACGTTCACGGAGTGGGTGCGTCCCGGAACCTACGCGCTGCCCTTGATCTGGCCGTCTTCGAGTTCCAGGACCGAGTCGGCGATGCTGATCAGGTTCGGGTCGTGGGTGGCGACCAGGGCGGTCACGCCCTCGGACCCGACCACGGCGTGCAGCAGGCGCATGATCTGCTTGCCCGTCTCGGAATCCAGCTGGCCGGTGGGCTCGTCGGCGAGCAGCACCTGCGGGCTGCCCGCCAGCGCCCGGGCGATCGCGACCCGCTGCTGCTGGCCGCCGGACAGCTCGCCCGGCCGCTGCTTGGTGTGCTCGCCCAGGCCGACGATATCCAGCATGAGCCGGACCCGGTCCTCCCGTTCGCTGGGCGGCACGCCGGCGATCCGCAGCGGCACGCCGACGTTTTCCGCGGCCGACAGGATCGGGATGAGGCCGAACGACTGGAAGATGAACGACACCGAGGTGCGGCGCAGCCGCATCCGCTCCTGTTCGGACATGGAGGTGACCTCGTTGTCCCCGACCCGGACGCGGCCCTCGTCGGGCATGTCGAGGCCGCCGACGATGTTCAGCAGCGTGGTCTTGCCCGATCCCGACCGGCCGCGCAGGGCGACCAGCTGGCCGGTCTGCACGGTGAACGAGACGCCGCGCAGGGCCCGGGCCGCGGTACGGCCGCTGCCGAAGGTGCGGGTGACCCCTTCGACGGTCACCATGTCGGTCGCGGCGGTCACCGGGACTCCTCGGGGCTCTGTGGTGGACGAGGGCTCTGCTGGCCGGGCCACACGCCGATGTGGTCGGGCTCGGCTTCCAGCCGCACCAGGCCGCGCATGCCCAGCGGTTCGGTCATCTCGCGCGGCAACTGCAGCCGTCCGGCCCGGTCGAGCACCGCGTACTCGACCGCGTGCGGCACCACCGCACCGTCGCCCGCCAGGGTGTCCCGCAGGGTCTCGGTGCTGGTCCGGCCGTCCCGGATGGCCACCACCCGGCGCACGACCGACGACACCGCCGGGTCGTGGGTGACGATCAGCACGGTCACGCCGAGCTCCACGTTGGCCTTCTGCAGCGCGCTGAACACCTCGGCCGCGGTCGCGGAGTCGAGCTCCCCGGTGGGCTCGTCGGCGAGCAGCACCTTGGGCTCGTTGGTCAGCGCGACCGCGATGGCGGCCCGCTGCTGCTCGCCGCCGGACATCTGATCCGGCCTGCGGTGCAGGCAGTCGCCGAGGCCGAGCAGCTCGAGCAGTTCGGCCGCGCGCCCGCGGCGGTCCCGGGCCCGGACGCCGGACAGCCGCATCGGCAGCTCCACGTTCTGCTGCGCGGTCAGGTAGGGGAGCAGGTTGCGGGTGGTCTGCTGCCAGATGAAGCCCACCACCCGGCGCCGGTAGGCCAGCCGCTGCCGGGCGTTCATCGCCGCCAGGTCGTTGTCCGCCACCCGGACCGAACCAGCCGTGGGCGTGTCCAGCCCGGCCAGGATGTTCATCAGGGTGGATTTGCCGCTCCCCGACGCGCCGACC
Source organism: uncultured Actinomycetes bacterium (assembly GCA_963722055.1). Classification (GTDB taxonomy): domain Bacteria; phylum Actinomycetota; class Actinomycetes; order Streptosporangiales; family Streptosporangiaceae; genus Palsa-504. Next base: position 183,843 of record CAVRLA010000001.1, read on the forward strand.
AGTGCGACGATCTCGCCCTCATCCACGAGCAGGTCGAGGCCCTGCAGCGCCTGCACCTCGATCCCGGCCGCGATGTAGATGCGCACCAGCCGGTCGCAGACGATCAGCGAGCCCGCGCCGAAGTCCCGGTGGTGCCGCGCCGATTCCGCGCCCAGGTCGGCGATGCTGGCTCGGGGGGACGGCCCTGCTGCCCCGGCCGCCGGTGGCGGCGGGCCCTGTCTCTCCGGCGAAGGCATGCTGCCCATGTGCGTCTCCTCTACCTACTAGTTTGCCCGCAAAATGCCGGCGATACCGCGACGGTGCAGCGACCTCGCCTCGGCGGCCAGCGCCGCCGAGGCGAGGATCAAGACGGCGGCGGCGGGCAGGCCGAGCGCGATCATGTTCGGCTGGAACAGCACCGGGGCGCTGGCCCCGGTGAAGGCGGACAGGTCGACGGACGAGCCGATCAGATGCGGCAGGACGAGCGCGCAGACGACGCCGGCCACGACCGCGGCGAGCACCGCGGGCATCGCCTCGGCCATGACTAGGCTGGTCTCGCGCTCGTGGCCCATCACGGTGAGCCGGGCCAGGGTCAGCTCGCGCTCCGCCGACCCCAGCGCCAGGGCGAAGATCACGATCAGCAGGCCGAGCACGGCCGCCTCGGCCAGGGTGAACGCGACGATGAGCGCGGCGCCGTGCGGCAGCGGGGAATCGGTCAGCGAGGCGAGCACGGCCGAGCGGAACGTGATCGTGCTTTCCGGGAGCAGCTTGTTGACCACGGCGGACAGCTGGCTTTCGTCGATGCCGGAGCCAGCGACGAGGACGACGTTGGCCGGGGACTGGCCGCCCGGGACGTACAGGGCCTGCAGCGGCATGACGACGAACGTGCCGCCCCCGGGTTCGGCGGGAGTGCCGGTTACGATGCCCGCGACCCGGACCGAGACCTGGGCCGGCGGGGAGATCGAGGTCAGCTGGGTCACCCCGTGTCCGAGGACGGCGGCGGCGCCCGGGGAGGCCAGCACCGGCACGGTGGCCGTGAAGGCCGATGCGCCCGGAGCCGTGCGGATCTTGGCCGCCGGGAAGGACGGGAACGGGGTGCTGGCGACCACGGCCGAGTAGCTGGCCGGATCGACCCCCGCCACCGTCACCGGCTGTCCGAACGCCGTGACCAGGGTGGTGTTCCAGACCGCGGTCGCGTGCGAAACGCCGCGGACCGCCGCGATCGCGTTCAGGTCGGCGGAGGTGATCGGGCCGGAGGCGGGGGTGGTGATGATCTGCGCATCGGCGCCGGTGCTGTGCCAGGCCGCGGCGGTCTCGCCGCGCGCGATGCCGCTGCTGACCATCCCGGCGAAGGCGGCCAGGGTGAGCGCGAGCACCAGCGCGAACGCGGGCAGCACCCCGGTCAGCGAGGACCGGGCCGCGGCCGACATCGCCACGAAGCCGGTCGCGCCGGTCCTGCGCGCCGACAGCCGGAGCAGGCCGCGTACGGCCAGCGGGTACAGCCGGAGCATGATCAGCACCACCGGCACCGCCACCAGCACCGGCGCCAGCATGAGCAGCAGGTTGACCCGGCCTCCGGCCTGCAGGCCCTGATTGCGCAGGACGACCAGCCCGGCCACGCAGGCCGCGCACGCCGTGATCTCGGCGACGGGCCGCCGCCACGCCATCCGGCGCCGGCCAGTCTCGGCGGTGAGGATCCGGGCCGGGTTGCTGGCCGGGGCCGGCTTGCGGTACTGCCAGGCCGCGATCAGCGCGGGCCCGGTCAGCGCGACCGCGAAGGTGATCCCGGCCAGCAGCCAGCCCAGCGTTGACGCCGCTGCGTCACCCGGGATCGCGGCGATGGCGATGGCCGCGCCGGCCACCGCGGCGGGCACCGCCGCGACCACGGCACCGCGCCCCATCAGGCCCGTCACCTGGCGGAGCGACCCGCCTCGGGCGCGCAGCATGGCCAGTTCCTCGTCCCGGCGGGTCACCATCATCCGGGCCGCGAGCAGGATCACCGCCGCGGCGATGACGATCAGGCTGGCCGACAGCAGCAGCAGCACCGTCTCGATGCCAGCCTGGGTGGCGAGGAACACGGCCAGGTCCGGGATCAGCGCCGAGGTCACGTTCAGGTTGTCCGCGCCCGGCTCCAGCGCTCCGGTCAGGCCCAGCGTGACCGTGGTGGCCCGGTTGAGGGAGTTGGCCAGCCCCTGCACCTGGTCCGCGTTCAGGCCGCCGATCGCGAGCGGGAACTCCCAGTACATCTCCAGGCCCGGGCCGCTGAACGCGGTCTGCATCGCGTCCAGCTGACCGGGATCGGCGAAGACCCCGCCCGCCCAGTACGGCTTGCTCTTGGGCGGGGTGGCGAGCGAGGGCTGGCTCGCGAGCGGATCCTGCGTCCAGAAGGTGGAACCTGCCGCCCGCTGCCGGACGATCGCGGTGACGACCAGCGTGGCCGAGCCGGTGGGCAGGCTCACGGTCACGCGGCTTCCCGGGTGCAGCCCGAACCGGGCCGCCGTCTGCGGGGTGACCGCCACCGCCACCGTTCCGGCCGGCTCGGCGGGAGCCGAGTAGCTGCCCGCGACCAGCTCGGCGTTGCTGGCCAGCGGGTTGCGGTAGAGCACCTCGAGCCGGGGAGGCTTGCCGTTCAGCACCGCGCTGGGGGCCGCGCCCGAGGCGACCTCGGCCGGGTTCACGCCCAGGCCGTACCAGCTGCCGGGGGCGAGCGGGAGCGGCAGGCCGGCCAGGCTGGTCTTGATCTCCTGCGCGGCCTGGGCCAGCTGTTTCCCGGTCAGGTTCAGGTCGCTCTGGGGGACGGTCTGGTTGGCCCCCGAGAGGGGGACCAGCGCGTCCACGAACATGAACCAGTTCGCGTTCACCTGGACGGCCGTGACCGTGGGCGCAAGTTTGGCCGTGGTCTGGTGCAACGCCTGGGACCGGGCGTGCAGGCTGAGCGCGGGCCCGGCCATCGCGGCGAACACGCAGCCGCAGACCAGCAGGGCCAGCGCGAGCGTGCTGCCCGCCGCCGCGCCCACGGCCCGGTTCAGGCCGGGCACCAGCCTCACCCCGGACCCCCGCTCATGCTGTGTTCTCCGCTCGCCTTCGGGGCGCCTTAAGGTACCGCCTTCCCTCGTCGCTCCTTCGTCGCTCCTCAGTCCAGGCGGCACCGCGCCCCTGCGGTTCGCTCATGCTGCTTCCGCGGCCCGCAGCGCGGCGGCGGCGTCCGGACGCCGGGCGATGGTGAGCGCGGCGGCCAGCACGGGCAGCACGGCGACCGCCAGCGCCAGCGGGAGCACCTGCGCCCAGCCGAACTGGATGAGCACCGGCGGCACCGGCGTGGTCGCCGACGAGGTGAGCGTGATCGCCGGGATCAGCAGCTCGGCGAGCACCACGCCCAGGATCAGGCCGGCCAGCGCCGCCGGCAGGCTCAGCATGAGCTTCTCCAGGCACAGCTGGCCGGCCGCCGAACCCGGCGGCACGCCCAGCGCGGCCAGCAGCGCGTTCTCCGCGCGACGCTGGCGCACGCCGGCCGCGATGCTGACGCAGAAACCGGTGATGGCCAGCACCGCCGCCGCGATGGCCACGACCAGCAGAGCCTGCTGCGGCACCGTCGACAGCGGATCGCTCAGCAGCCCGGCCGCTACCCCCGCCGTGCTCGTGATGTCCGATCCCGGGGGCAGGACGCTAGTCAACCCGGCCGTCAGCCCGGGCGGCACCGCCGACGGCCCGCCGGAGGTGGCCAGCCACCACTGGTCCGGCTGGGCGGGCGCTAGCGAGCTGCTGGTCAGGACGTCCTGCAGCCGGCCGAGGTCCACGATGAGGGCGCCACCGCTGAGCGCCACGGTCGGGAAGGTCCGTACCTTGCCCACGATCTTCACGCTGAGCACCGCGCCGTTGATGTCGGCCTGCACCACGGATCCGACGTTCGCGTTGGTCGCGGCCAGGAAGCTCTGAGTCGCGACGCCGGGTATCACGGCGATCGGGGGAGTCCCGGTCAGGGTCAGCTGGCCGCTGACCGGGCTGGGCGGCTCGCCCGGGACGCCGCTGGACGCCAGCCCGTAGCCGGGATCGAAGGTCACCGCGAGCGCGGTACCGGACGCACCCTTGGCCGTGACGGTGGGCATGCCCGACGGGCCGGCGGTGCCGGTGGTCTGGCGGACGCCGGCCAACTCGACCGATGAGCCCGCGGCCGGCCAGGCGCCCAGCGCGGTGCCGGGCACCTGGGTCGTTCCCGGCCCGGCGGAGAACCCGTCCAGGGTGAAGGTGGCCGGCTCGTGGGGCCGCTTGGCGGGCAGGGTGTAATCCAGGCCGACCGAGATCAGCCGCAGCGGGTAGATGGCAGCGCCCGCCGCGTCAGCTCCGCCGGGGCCGACGGTCTGGTCGTTCAGGGTGACGGTCAGGGTGTGGTCCCGGCCGTCGGCGGGCAGCGTGCCGGCGTCGAGCTGGAAGACCTCGTGGGCGGCGTCCTCGACGGACACGTTGACCGTGGCCGGCGCCAGGCCCAGCGAGGCCGGGCCGACCCGCGCGACCAGACTTACCTGGGCGGCGTGGCCGGGCAGCGGCACGCCCGAGGGCGGTCCGGTGGGCGCGATCCTCCCGAACAACACGGCCGGGTTCACCGGCGACTGGTCGGCGCGCAGCAGGGTCACGTTCGCGGCCTGGTCCGAGTTCAGCGCGAGGACCACGCCGTTGGTGGCCGTCTGCGGGAACGCCGCGACCGGCATGGCATGCTGCACCCCCGGCAACGAGACCACGCCGGCCGCCTGGGCCGCCGACAGCGGCTGACTGGTGTCGACGCGTACGTCCGCGCCCGTGCTGAACGCGGCCTGGTCATGATCGGAGCGCGTCCAGCTTTGCCGCTGCGACAGGGCCAGCGTCCCGGTGGCCACGGCCAGCACGATCAGCAGCGCGGCACCGCCCTGCCGGATCGGCTGTCGGCTGATCTGCCAGCTGGCCAGCGCGGCGGTCAGCCCTCGGCCGCGGGCGGCCAGCCGGTCGCCGGCCTTGCCGCCCGCCGGCAGCAGGCGCAGCGCGAGGACGGTGCCGCCCGCCAGGGCCAGGGCCGGTGCGATCACCACCACCGGGTCGATGCCGAAGTTGCCGTTCGCGCCGGCCGAGACCGCCGAGTAATGCCGCAGCTGCCAGCCCGCGAGCACGGCGAGCAGCACCAGAGCCAGGTCCGCGCCGGCCCGGCTGATCCCGGAGATGGCGGCCTGCCGACCCCGGCGGGCCCGCGCCGCTCCCGGGGCCACCGTGCTCAGCGCAGGGATCAACATGATCACCGCCGCCCCGGCGGCGACCACCACGGCCGCCAGCCAGGCGCTGCCGGTCGGCCCGGTTCCGCCCCCGGAAACCAGCAGCCGGGCCAGCAGGACACCGAACACGCCGCCGGCGGCCGCGGCGAACACGCATAGCGGGATGGCCTCGGCCGCGGTCAGCCGGACCAGCTGCCAGCGGTTCGCGCCGCGGGCAGTCAGCATGGCAGACTCGCCCTCGCGCTGGCCCGCGAGCAGCCGCGCCGCGGCCAGCAGGGCGGCGGCGGCCAGCAGGAACAGCAGCACGGCGCAGATGGCCAGCAGCGAGCGGGCCACGTCCAGGTCGCTCGCGATCCCGTCCAGCACGGCGGGCAGGCTGGTGGTGAGCGTGAGGGACGGGAGCTGCTGGGCGTTGGCCAGCGTCGATCGCAGACCGTTCACGTTGGCGGCGACGGCGGTGAGCTGGTCGGCGGGGATGCTGGCCGTCCGCGGCTCGGCCAGCCAGGTGCCCTGATTGACCTGGAGCCCGGCGGCAAAGGCGGCGGGCTGCACGGTGAGCGGGCCGAAGGTGGTGAAGCCGCTGGCCGTGGTTGAGCCGGACGGCGCGACCAAGCTCAGGTTCCAGTACGGCGAGGAGAGCTGCCTGGGCCGGTACAGGCCGGTGACGACGAACCCGACGTAGCGCTTGGTGATCCCGTCCCGCATGCGCAGCACGTCGCCCACGGTCACGTGCAGCAGCGCGGCGGCGGTGGCCGGCAGCGCGGCGGGAACGGGCTGGCCGCGGACGGCCGCGCCGGGCCAGCGGCCGGAGACCAGTTCCGCCTGGCCGGTGATGTCGCCCAGCGCGCCGGCCTCGGCGATGGGCATGTTGCGGGTGGCGCCCGAACCGGCCCCGGCGGCGGGGGTGGCCGGGGTGGCGGGCAGCGAGCCGAGCACGAAATCAAGCGGATCGGACCAGACGGCCTGGTAAAAGCTGAACGCCGTGCCGCCCAGGGCCGATCTGATCTGCGCGGGCAGGATGGCGTTGTACTGGGCGGCCTGGCTGGCGTTGACGCTGCCGCTGATGGACAGCGACGTCCCGGTCGCGTGACCCAGGTCGTGCCGCACCGCCCGGGGCAGCGCCTGGCCGCTAAAGGTGGCCAGCGCGGTGGCCAGGGCCGCGGCGACAATGGTGGTGAGGGCCGCCGCGATGATCACCAGCCGGTGAGCATTCATCCGCGGCAGCGTCAGCGAACCCCGTGTCAAGCGCATGAGAACCCTTGTTTATGCGAAAGTTCGCGTTAGGCAAAAACCCGCGCTGGTGGCCGGCCGTCCACCTGCACCGGGTCGCTTTGCATAACGCTCCTTGAGCGTAAGGCCCGAAATGGCTGATAAAAAGGGTGCGTGCGCGACCTGGTACCCGTCTGTGACCAGGCTGGGATGGGCGGCGCGCGTGCAGAGCGTCCAGCTATCGTCCAAGGGGGCAGGCCGGTGTCGGTCGTCGTCATCACGGGGGCCGCGGGCCTCATCGGGTCCATGCTGCGGCCGAGACTGGCCCGGCCGGAACGGACGCTGCGGCTGCTCGACGTCGTCCCGCTGACCGCCGGACCGGGTGAGGAGGCGATCCGGGCCTCGGTGACCGACCTGGACGCGATGACGGCCGCCTGCCAGGGCGCCGACGCCGTCATCCACCTGGCCGGGATCCCCGGTGAGGCGTCCTGGCCGCGCATCCTGGAGACGAACATCAACGGCGGCTACGGAGCGTTCGAGGCGGCCCGCCGGGCCGGGACGCCCAGGGTGATCTTCGCCTCGTCCAACCACGCGGTGGGGTTCACCCCGCGGTCGGCTTTCCCCGTGCCCGACTACGCCTTCCCCGCGCCCGACACCTATTACGGCATCTCCAAGGCGGCTACCGAGGCCATGGCCGCGATGTACCACTACCGGTACGGCCTGGACGCGATCTGCGTGCGCATCCTGTCCTGCTTCCCGCGGCCGGCCAACGTGCGGATGCTGTCGACCTGGCTGTCCCCGGACGACACGGGCCGGCTCTTCGAGGCGTGCCTGACCGCCGAGCGGCCCGGGTTCCGGGTCATCTTCGGGGTCTCGGCCAACACCCGCGGCGGCTGGGTTTCGCTGGCCGAGGCCCGGGCGCTGGGTTATCAGCCCCAGGACGACGCGGAGGCGTACGCCGCCGAGATCATCGCCGAGCAGGGCGAGCCGGATCCAGCCGCCGACCCGGTACTGGACTACCTGGGCGGCGAGTTCACCCTCCCGGATGCGCAGGTGCCCCAGGCCTAAGGCCGGCGGCCATCATCGCCTGGTACTCATCCCAGCGCTTGAGGACCTCGGGCAGTTCGCGGGAAACGAACTCGAAGAAGGCGGCGTGCCCGGTCAGCCGCGCGCCGGCCGGCGTGTCTGGGCCGAGCAGCTCGATGCCCTCCCGAACCAGGGCCGCCCAGCGCTGCATGACCTGGTCGCGCAGCTTGAACATGTCGTTCCACACGTCATCGGGCATCCGGTAGTAGTCCCGCCGGGAGCCAGGCACCCGCTCCTTGTGCACCAGGCCGACCTGGATCAGGTACCGCACCGCACCGGATACCGCGGCCGGGCTGACCTGCAGGATCCCGGCCAGATCGGCGGCGGTGAGCCGGCCGGAGTCGGTGACCAGGAGGGCGACGAAAACCCTGGCCGGCATGGGCGGGAAGCCCGCCGCGACCAGGACGGAGGCGAACCGCTCGACGTAGCCGAACAACGGGTCTTCCGGCCCTGGCGTAGCGCCCGAAACATCCGGCATCGTGAGTCACCTCCGGCTTCTACGATACCCAGATTCCTAACTTTCATGATTTCGTGAAATCTGTATAGGCTGAGACCATGGCGAACGCGATTGAGATCCGGGCCCTGCGTAAGTCGTTCGGGCTGACGGTGGCGCTGGATGGGCTGGACCTGGAGGTGCGGGCCGGTGAGGTGCACGCCTTCCTCGGCCCGAACGGCGCGGGCAAGACCACCACCATCCGGATCCTGCTCGGCCTGCTCAAGGCCGACGCCGGCCAGGCGGTCCTGCTCGGCGGGGACCCCTGGCACGACGCCGTAGAGCTGCACCGGCGGCTCGCCTACGTGCCCGGCGACGTCACCCTGTGGCCGGGCCTGTCCGGCGGGGAGATCATCGACCTGCTCGGCCGGCTGCGCGGCGGCCTGAACCCCCAGCGCCGCCAGGCCCTGACCGAGCGGTTCGACCTGGACCCGGCCAAGAAGGCCCGGGCCTACTCCAAGGGCAACCGGCAGAAGGTCGCGCTGATCGCCGCGCTGGCCAGCGACGCCGAACTCCTGCTGCTCGACGAGCCGACCGCCGGGCTGGACCCGCTGATGGAGGCCACCTTCCGGGACTGCGTTACCGAGGAACGCCAGCACGGCCGGACCGTGCTGCTGTCCAGCCACATCCTGGCCGAGGCCGAGGCCCTGTCCGACCGGGTCACGATCATCCGCGACGGCCGGGCCGTGGAGACCGGCACCCTGGCCGAGATGCGCCACCTGACCAGGGACTTCGTCGACGCCGAGGTGGCCGGCCCGGTCAGCCTGGACGGCCTGCCCGGCGTGCACGACCTGGTCGCCGACGGCCTGCGCGTGCGGTGCGAGGTCGATCACGCCGCCCTGGATACGGTGCTGGGCCGCCTGCACCAGGCCGGCGTCCGGTCCCTCACCTGCCGGCCGCCGACCCTGGAGGAACTGTTCCTGCGTCATTATTCATCTGAACGGACCACCGCCGGAGCACCCAGATGACGGTCCTCGCTCACCCGGGGCGGGCGGGCACCGGCCTGACCGGGACGGGCGAACTGGCCCGCCTCGCCGTCCGCCGGGACCGGATCGGGCTGGCGGCCAGCGTCTACGTCATCATCGCCGCGGTGACCGGCACGGCCTACACGTTCAAGAAGCTGTATCCGAGCGCGGCCGGCCGGGCCGCGCTGGCGGCGGCCGGCGGCTCGAACCCCGCCTTGCGGTTCCTGTACGGCAGGCTGGACGGCTCCTCCCTGGGGGCGCTCACCACCTGGCGGTACGGGGTCTGGGCCGGCATCTTCGCCGCGCTGCTGGCCATCTTCGTGGTGATCAGGCACACCAGGTCGGATGAGGAGGCGGGCCGGCTGGAACTGGTCGGCTCCGCGGTCGTGGGCCGGCAGGCCGCCCTGGTCGCCGCACTGACGACCGCGGCCGCCCCGCTCGTCGTAGTCTCGGCCCTGCTGTGCGTCGCGCTGCCGCTGGTCGGCCTGCCGGCGGCCGGCTCGGCCGCGCTCGCGCTCGGCATCGGCTGCTGCGGGCTGGCGTTCACCGGGGTCGCCGCCGTAGCGGCTCAGCTCACCTCGAGCGCGAGCACCGCCCGCGGGATCGCGCTCGCCGTGCTGGGCGTCGCCTTCGTGCTGCGGGGCGTCGGCGACTCGGCCGGAGCCGCGGGCCCCTCCTGGCTGTCGTGGGCCTCGCCGCTGGCCTGGATCCAGCTCGCCCAGCCGTTCGCCGCCGAGCGCTGGTGGGTGCTGGCTCTTCCGCTGGCGGTGGCCGCGGGCGGTACCGGGCTGGCCTTCGAGCTCGCCGCGCGGCGTGATCAGGGCGCCGGGCTGCTGCCCGACCGGCCGGGGCGCGCCACGGCCTCCGCGTTCCTCCGCGGCCCCTTCGGCCTGGCCTGGCGGCTCCAGCGGGGTGCGCTGCTCGGCTGGGCCGTCGGCTACGCGTTCACGTTCGCCGCCAGCGGGGCGGCCGCCAAGGGCGTCGGTCAGCTCTTCGGCACCAGCAGCGCGTTGGAGCACGAATTCACCCGGCTCGGCGGCCAGGCGGCCATCACCAACGCGTACCTGGCCGCCCTCATGCTGCTGGCCGGCCTGGTCGCCGCCGCGTACGCGATGTCGGCCGTCCTACGGCTGCGGACCGAGGAGACCGGGGGACTGGCCGAGCCGGTCCTGGCCACGGCGACGGGCCGGATCCGCTGGGCGCTCAGCTACATCACCATGGCGGTCGCGGGCGCCGCGCTGCTGCTGGCCGTCGCGGGGGTGGCGGCCGGCCTGGGCTACGGGCTGCGGACCGGGTCGGCGGGCCCCGAGCTGGTCCGGATGATTGGCGCGGCGATGGGCCAGCTGCCGTCCGCGCTAGTCCTGGCCGCGGTGGCCATCGGCTTGTTCGGCTTGCGGCCCCGGGCTTGCGTCCCCGGGGCGTGGACCGCGCTGGGCCTGGTGGTGGTGATCAATCTGTTCGGCCAGGTCCTGCAGCTGTCCCACTGGATCCTGGACCTCTCACCGTTTACCCACTCGCCCCGGCTGCCGGGCGGCACCGTGTCCGCCGTCCCGCTGCTGTGGCTGTGCGCACTGGCGCTGGCCCTGTCCCTGGCCGGCCTGGCCGGCCTGCGCCACCGCGACATCGGCTGAGCCGGGACGCCCCGAGTTCGGGGATCGCACTTTGCATACAGTCGCCGATAAACTCCAGGTGTGTCCAGGTGGGCAGGAGGGGGGACGCGATGACACAGGGTGTAACGATGCGGACCGCGGTGATCCGCCCGTTGCAGCGGCCAGTTCCGCTGCGCCAATCGGTCTATGACGCGCTGATCGACCTGATCGTCAGCGGCGAGCTGCCGCCGGGTCAGCACATGGTGGAGACCGATCTGGCCCGGCAGCTCGGGGTCAGCAGGCAGCCGATCCGTGAGGCGCTGCACCGCATGGAGGCCGAAGGCTGGGTCGACCTGCGGCCCAGCCAAGGTGCCTTCGTGCACGTGCCCACCGGCTCCGAGGTCAATGAGTTGCTCGACGTGCGCGCGCTGCTCGAGGCCGAGACGGCCAGGCTCGCGGCGCGGGCCGCGAGTCCCGCGCAGGTGGCCACGCTCCGGGAGATCTGCGCCGCGGGGCAGGAGGCGGCCGAGGCCGATGACCTCAGCCGCGCGGTGGCGGCGAACGACTTGTTCCACGCCGAGATCGCGGTAGTCGCGGGCAACTCGGTGCTCGCCGAGCTCGCCGACATCGTGGGCCGCCGGGTCCAGTGGTACTACCGCATGGTCGCCCCCGAGCGCGGGCACGGCTCGTGGGCCGAGCACGCCGAGCTGATCGACGCGATCGAGGCGTCCGACCCGGAGCAGGCCCAGCTGCTGGCCCGCAAGCACACCGAGCGGACCAGGGAGGCCTATCACCGGGCCTTATTTCTCCCCGCGGACCCACTCTATTTTTCCCGCGGACCCACCCTACGGGAGCCTGACCACGCTCACCGGGTCCGGGGCGTACGGGTCGTTCGCGTTGTCGATGAGCTCGATCTCGCCCCGGTCGGACATGATGTGGTACGACCCGTCGGCGTGGTATTCCCGGATGACCGTGTGCGTGCCGTCGGCGTGCCGGTACCGCTCCTCGGTGTAGGAGTCGGTGGCGTGCTTCTCCGCGTCGACCGCCGCCTCGTCCCGCCAGACGAACCGGTACGGGGCCAGCGGCAGCTTGAGCTGGTACGGGTACATCGATCTCCGTTAGGTGCTCATCAGCCCCAGGGTCCGCAGCAGTTCGTCTTGCCCGGGGCCGGGACGGGCGGCTCCGACGAGTTCGTCCAGGCCCCAGCCGGCCTCATCGAGCAAGTCCCTGGCCTGGTCGAACAGCGGGTCCCGCTGGGCAGGCGGGACCGCGCGCTCCACGAGGTGCCCCACGACCTGGATCACCGCCGCGCGCAGCAGGGTCCGCCGGTCCTCGCTCCCCCGCGCGATCCCGGGGAACAGCGGGATGATCCTGCCTGGGGGCGGTTCAGGGGTCATGGCTCAGCTCCGCCCGCAGCCGCTCCGCCTCTCCCGGTCGGCTGAGGTCGATGACCTCGATCAGGCTGAACTGCCTGCCGCCGTCCGAGCCGTCGGCCAGCCGGACCGGTGCGGACTCGTACACCTCGAACTGCGGGCTGGCCGCGTGCGGCCCGACGGCGAGCACGTACCGGAGCACCGCGGCGCGGTCCGTCAGGTACCGCTGCTGGTGCCCGCCGTCGAACCGGACCTGCCACTCGTTCACGCGCCGACGCCGCGGTTCAGGGGCATCGAGTATTCCTCGTCCTTCAGGCGCTGGTGGCGTGCGGGGTCCTCCAGGTCACGCAGGGGAGCGGGCACGTCCATGCCGATGGCTTCCCAGTTGCGGTTCGCCGCCACCTGCATGGTCGCCACGTGCTCGGGGAGCATGTGGCCGAACCGGCCCTGCATGGCCAGGTAGTCGGTGACCGGCCGCTGGACCGGCGGGTGGAAGTAGTGGTACTGCCGCTCGGCCGGGTCGTACTCCCAGACCGGAAAGAGCCCGGACTCGACCACCCGGCGGCCGAGTTCGACGGTCATCGAGGTCTGGTACACCCAGCCCTTCTGGCACGGGGTGTAGCAGTGCAAGAAGGCGGCGCCCACGTGGTTGAGGCCCTTGCGGGTCTTGTTCATCAGGTCGACCGGGTAGCCCACGGTGGTGGTGGCCACGTAGCAGTGCGGGTGTCCCTCGGCCATCATTTTGGCCAGGTTCTTCGGCGGCAGCTTCTTGCCTTCGGGGATCGCCTTGCCGAACGGCGTGAACGTCGTCATCCCCGCGTACGGCGTGGTCGGCGAGACCTGGATGCCGGTGTTGGCGTAGCACTCGTTGTCGTAGCAGATGAACAGCGCGTCGTGGTTGCGGTACAGCGCGCCGGAGATCGATCCCAGGCCGATGTCGGAGGCGGAGCCGTCGCCCGCCATGACCAGGATGTTCGGGTACGGTCCGGGGTAGCGGCCCTTGCGGATCATGGCCTCGTAGCCGGCCGCCATGCCGGAGGTGAACGAGCCGCCGCTCGCGATCGGGGTGTGCGCCCAGGGCACCGTGTACGGCGTGCACAGGTAGGTCGAGTTGGCCACGTACATGCATCCGGTCGGCCCGGCCACCACGGTGTCCTGGCCCGCGGCCTTCAGCACCCACCGGTACTGGATGGCCGGCCCGCAGCCCGCGCAGGTCCGGTGCCCGGCCGCGTACGGATCCTCTTCCGGCAGGTCGGGGAGATAGTACAGGTCACGCCCGTGCTCGTCATCGGTGGCGCCCGCGCGCCCGTCCTCGTCGAAGAGGGGAAGCTGGTGCCGGATCACTTCGTGTCCCATGGCTGTATCTCTCAATCCTCGAAGCCGACCCAGTGGGCGGCCTTCTCGACGCGGCCGCGGGCGACCGCCTGGGTCAGCTTGCCGGCCATCCAGTCGAATTCGGCGATCGGTACGGTCTCGCCGCCGAGGCCGGCCATGAACGAGGTGACGAGCGGGCGCTCGCCGGTCATCTGGTACAGCGCGGTGGTCACGTCCAGGGACAGGATGCCGCCGTAGCTCGCCCCGCCCAGGCCCAGGTTGGTCTCCACCACCCCGACCGCCTTGACCCCGCCCAGCGCGGCCCGCAGGTCCTCGGTCGGGAACGGCCGGACCCACAGCAGCCGGGCCATGCCGATCTTGACCCCGGCGGCCCGGAGCCGGTTGACCGCGGCCCGGCAGGTGACCGCGTGGCCGCCGGAGATCACGATCGCGATCTCGGCGTCGTCCAGCAGGTAGGACTCGACGAAGTGCGGATAGGACCGGCCGAAGACCCGGGCGAACTCGTCGGTCTTCTCCCGGATGACGGGGATCGCGTCCTCCATGGCCCGGGCCCGTTCGAGCTGGAGCGGCGGGCCTTGCTCGGGGTGGATCTGCGGGCCGTGCGACACCGGCCGCCGCGGGTCCAGCGGGAACGGCAGCTGGTAGGGCGGCAGGTACGCGTCGACCTGCTCGATCGAGGGCATTTCTACCTGGCCCGCGATGTGCGAGACGAAGTACCCGTCCTGCACCACCATCTGCGGCAGCAGCACCCGCGGGTCCTCGCCGATCGCGTAGGCGATCAGCGACTTGTCGAAGACCTCCTGCGGGGTGGCCGCCCAGCCGAGCAGCCAGCCCATGTCCCTGGTGCACAGCGCGTCGGTGTGCTCGGAGCCGAAGTCGCCGGGCGGGTCGAGGGTGCGGTCGGCGATCGCCATCTGGATCGGGATGCGGGCCCCGGAGATGATCGAGTACATCTCGTACCCGTAGGTCACGCCGACGCCGGAGGACCCGGTGTAGGCCCGGGCGCCGCACGATCCGGCGCCGAACGCGGCGGAGAACTGCGAATGCTCGCCGTCCGCGTGGATGTACTCGGCGTCGAGGATCCCGTCCGCGATGAACTGCGCGAGGTTCATCATGATCGCCGTGTACGGCCGGATGGGGTAGGCCGTGATCACGTCCACGTTCGCGTACAGCGCCGCGTACGCGGCCGCCGCGCAGCCGTTCTGCCGCACCCGGGTCCCGGCCAGCCCGCGCAGGAAGCTGATCCCCTCCGGGGTCCGGAACGCGGGCCCGAGCCGGGGCGGGCCCCCGGGCGGTCGCCCCGGGTCGACGTGCACGGTGCTCATGGCGTGCCACCCCGTCCGTTCAGGTAAACGGCCTCACCCGCACGCACCGTTCTCATGGCGTGTCACCACGTCCGTTCAGATGAATTGATTGTGAATTTGATCTTGCTGCGTCGTATTCGGCGATGGCGTCCTCGATGAGCTGGCGGGTGAACGGCGCCTGCTCGGCGTGCGCGCCCTCGTACGGGGCGAAGGCGGTCTCCATCCGGACCACCGCGTCGGGCTCGTCGAAGTCCATCTCGGGGACCTTCTCCAGGCAGCCGGTGGGGCACTCCTGCACGCAGACCAGGCAGCCCTTGCAGTAGTGCGTGCGAATCGAGTAGTGGCCGTTCTGCCGCGCGTCGCGCAGCACGCTGACGTCGGGGCACACGATGTAGCAGTTGTCGCAGCCGTTACAGACGCCGCAGCTCATGCAGCGGTCAGCCTCGGCCAGGGCCTGCTCGCGGCTGTAGGCCAGGGTGACCTCGGTCACCTGGCTGGTGCGGCGGGTCCCGGCCGGGGCCAGCGGGGCCTCGGTGCGCGGAGCGTGCCGGAAGTAGGCGGTGTTCAGTTTCTCGTACGGCATGACCTCGACCGGCTCGTCGGGCCGGAGCGGCTCGGCGGACAGCACGCGGTCGATGTCGCGGGCGGCGCGCTTGCCGTCGCCCAGCGCGTCTACCACCATCGACGGGCCGCGCATCGCGTCGCCGCCGACGAAGATCCGCCCGCTGCCGTGCGGGATGCGGCCATACTCGTCGGCCCGGATCAGCCCGCGTTCGGTGGCCTCGGCCGGCAGCCAGTCCAGGACCTGCACCTGGCCGATGGCGACCAGGATCGTGTCGCACGGCACCTCGGTCTCGGTACCGTCGATGAGCCGCGGCGTGACGTTCCCGTCCTGGTCCCGGCCCAGGCGGGCCCGGCCCAGCACCGCGCCGCGGACGTTGCCCTCGCCGTCGGCCAGGACCTCGACTAGGGCGGTCTGCGGCCGGAACCGCACGCCCTCGTCCTGGGCGTGGGCCAGGTCCTCGGACACGATCAGCAGTTCGTCCTCGGCTTCGAGGCAGACAATGGTGGCCTGGGCGGGCACCCCGGGCTCGCCGCCGAGCCTGACGGCCGACCGGGCCGCGTCGGAGGCGGTGTTGCCACCCCCGATGACCAGCACGTCCCGGCCGATCTGCACCGGGCGGCGCAGGCCGGTCTCGCGCAGGAACTCCAGGGCCCCGATCACGCCCCGGGCCTGGGCGCCCGGGACGTTCAGGCGGCGGCCGACGTCCTGGCCGAGGGCCAGGAACACCGCGTCGTACCGGCTGGCCAGCTCGTCCAAGGCGGGCTGGCCGGGGGCGCCGATCCGGACGCCGCAACGGATCTCGATGCCGCCCAGCTCGAGCAGTTTGGCCAGCTCCGCCTCCATGACGTCCTCGGGCAGGTGCCAGGCCGGGATGCCGGCCCGCAGCATCCCGCCCGCCCGGCCGAGGGCCTCGAAGATGACGCTGGCGTAGCCCTGACGGCGCAGGTGGTAAGCGCAGGCCAGGCCGCCGGGACCAGAGCCGACGATCGCGACGGTCCGGCCGTTCAGCGGCAGAAGGTCTTGCTTGACCGGGTTCTCGCCCAGGTTGAGGCCGAAATCGCCGAGGAACCGTTCCACCCCGCGGATGCCGATCGGCTCGTCGTGCGCGGCGCGGTTGCAGGCCGTCTCGCACGGGTGGTAGCAGACCCGGCCGGTGACAGCCGGCATCGGGTTGTCCTGCAGGATCGTGACGTAGCCGTCCAGGTAGCGGTCATGCTTGACGTAGTCCAGGTACTTCTGGATCTGCTCGCCGGTGGGACAGGCGTGGTTGCAGGGCGGCGTCTTGTCCTTGTAGACGGGGCGGAAGAAGCGGAAATTTCCGGTGGGAAACAGCCGCTGGCCGTCCTTCTCCGTCGGCGGCGGGGTGACACCCGCGATGGGCAGCCTCAGGTGTGCGGGGACGTGGGTGCCGCGTACCGACATTAGAGCTCCCTGACGTTCTCGACGACGGTATGCCGCTTGGCCCCGCGGATCATCGCGTCGCGGTCGGCTACCACCTCGGCCACGGCGTCGACGGGCAGGTCGCCGGTCGCGGCCACCAGGGCCCCGATCAGCGGGGCCGCGATGCCCCGTCCGATGGCCAGCCGCTCCACCGCACCCTCGGTGGACATCCGGTCGAAGGCCAGCTCGGACAGGTCCCGGACGAACATCCACGGGCTGCTGCCGCGCTGCTCGGCCAGCCCGGTCGCGTCCACCACGACGAGCTTGCCCAGCTTGGCCAGCATGGACGCGGGCAGGAACTTCAGCAGGTACTGCGGGTCGCGGGCGGAGTTGACGACGAGCACGCCCCGGCCGTCCGGCGTGCCGCGGAAGAAGTTGACCGCCTTGATGATCGTCTCCTCGACCAGCACCACCCAGTCCGGGCGCGGGTTCTCGTACACGAACCGGTCGAGGATCGGGGTGTCGGCGAACCGCGCGTACCGGCGGACCAGGCAGTTGGTCCGGTCCGGGTCGTCAACGTAGTCGCTGACGTTCTCCGCGTGGTAGCCCAGCTGGCGGGCGGCGGTGGCGATGCAGGTAGAGACGTCACGCGCCTCTTTATCCATGATGATCCCGCGGGACCAGACGGTGAGCTCATGGTGCACGGCGCGCTGGCCTCCCGGATTGTATACCGTCGGCAGGATACGGTTATCGTACGCCGACGGTCCGGTGCGTCAAGGGCGCGAAAATCCCTTGAGGCCCAGGTAGTTCCGCTGTAACGAACTCTCAGTTAGTAAGAACACGGAGGACGCGACTGGCCGTATAGGCCGGAATGCACCATGGGGACGGCTGCTGGGCAGTAGCGTGAGACTTCGGTATCGAGGACCTCTGCCTCTGACTCTGAATGATCCAAGTAGGTAGCAGAGTGTCTGCTTTGTCGCGATGATGCTTGTGATCATTTGACCTGCTGTACTCCAGACAGGGGAGTGACCCGGTATATGAGAAGCGGCTCGTCGGCTCATGACGGCGATGGATGGCCATCCGCGCAGAATCCCTATCGGGATGACGCCATGAGCGGGCCGGGCCCGTACGGGCCGGGGCGACGCAGCGAGCCGCACGAGGTCCCCGACGGGCGGCGCGACGTGCCGTTCGGCCCCGACGTCTCCTGGCCCAACGGGTTCCGTCAGCTGGACTCGGAGGCCCGCCGCCTGCTGGAGTCCGGCTACGGCACTCAGGGCTACGGCCGGGGCCAGTACGACCACGTCGACCCTGGCTACGGAGCCGGCCGCGGGTCCAGCTACCGACAGTCGGCCATGGATGACTACGGCGATCCGGGCTATTCCGATCCCGCCTACGACGGGCCGAGAAGCTCGTCCAGCGGTCGCGGCTGGGCGAGCGATAGCCGGGACCAGCGGGCTCCGCTCGCCGACGGTTCCGGTTACCGCGGGGGGTCCGGGTATCGCGTCCCCGACTACCGCGAGCCGACCCCCGGCTATCAGCCGGGCTATGCGGCGTCTGACATCTATCCGGTGACCGGCGCGCAGGAGGCGCTCCCGGACACCGGCCCGCAGCCGATCGCGGATTCCCGGTACGGTCGCGACGCAGGTGCCGCGTGGTCGGGCCGCCAGGGCGGCTATCCCGAGCAGTGGTACGACCATCCGCGGCTGGACGAGCCGCGGGGCGGCGCGCGTCCCGACGGTCCGCCTGCTCCCGATCCGCGCCTGGAGGGCATGCGCTACGACGAGTTGCGCTACGACGAGCCCGTCGGGTCCGGCTACGACGAGGCGCTCGACGATGACTCGTGGGTCGCGGAACTGCGCCGCAGCGCGCCCGCGTATCCCCAGTCTCCCGGCGGGGACGAGCGTCGCGGTGACCCGCGCGGCCCCGGCTACGGGCAGCAGGTGGGCTGGGGCTCGAATCCCGGCTGGGGCTCGAATCCTGGCCTGGGCCAGCCCGGCGGCTACCCACAGGGGTCCGGCTACGGCCAGGGCCGGGATGACCGGGGCGGCCCTGGCCCCTCGGCTCCCCGGGGTCCCCGGATGAGCGCCGGTCCTGAGACCCGCCCGCGGACCCCCGCCGCCCCCCAGGATCCCGCCTTCCCGGGCGAGAGCTACCTGGGTGCTCCGACCGCGCAGGTCGGGGTGCTCACCCCGCCCGCGATCAAGCGGCTCGAGGACCCGGCGGACACCGCGCCCCAGCCCGTCGCTTCGGGCGCGAGCCAGGTTATCGCCCCGTCGGTGCGGCCTGGTCATGGCCTGGACGGACCGGAGATCACGTCGTCGTGGCCCACCCAGCCTCATGTCGATGAGGTGGACTCCTTCGAGGAGTTCTGGGCCGAGGACGACAACGACGGCGAGTACACGAGCCTGTTCCCCGGCGAGGACCCCGATTTCGATGCGCGGCGCGACAGCGGCGGCCGGGGCAGGGGCGGTCGGCGGACCGGCCGCCGCCGGGGCCGCAGCAATGACCACCGCCTCTGGCTGGCCCTGCTCGGCGTGGTGGTCGCGGCGGCGGCGGCGATCGTCGGGATCCTCAAGTTCGAGTTCCCGTCGCACAGCGGTCCCACGCACAGTATGGTGACCCCGGCCCAGATCGGCAGCTACGTGCGCACCGTGGACATGGAGAAGCAGACCAAGGTCAACGAGTTGCGCGCCGAGGTCATCAAGATGAGTTCCGGGCAGGCCAGCGACGTGCAGTCGGCCGTATACGAGTCCGGGAACTCGGCCGCCGGGGGCACGGAGCAGATCGTCATGTTCATCGGCGGCCACCTGGCCAACGCCGCTCCGGCCAGCTCGATCACCAGCTTCACGCAGAAGTTCGCGGGGGCCAAGGTGGTCGGCGCCGGTTCCCTGGGCGGTCAGGCGGCCTGTGTCGAGGAAGCGCCCGGGACCTCGGACTCGGTGGCCATGTGCGTCTGGTTCGACAACGACAGCTTCGGGGAGATCGTCTCGCCCACGATGAACGCAACGTCGCTGGGGAACGTGATGCGTACGATGCGCCCGTCGCTGGAACTGGTGGTCAAGAAGTAAGGCCTCCGGGCCTTTCTTCGGGCCTTAGCTGCGCGGCTTGCCCGACCGCCTGCGCAGGGACAGGCGCGTCACGGTGAGCATGATGGCCAGGCCCAGCGCGATCAGGCCCGCCACCTGAGCGGTGAAGACCGGCGTGCCCAGCGAAACCGGCGATGCCTCGGAGACCGGCGCGGCCTTGCGCTTGGTCGGCTGCGCGGTCCCCGTCGCCGTCGCCGTCGCCGTCGCCGTTGCCGTGGGTCCGGGGCTGGCTCGGGGCGACGGATTGATCGTCGGGAATAGGCCCGCCGCATTGCCCGCCCCGATGAGCAAGCTCGCCTGGCCGTTGAGGGCCGGGATGGGCCCGAGCGGCAGCACGGCCAGGTTCGGGGTCGCCGGGGAAGCCTTTGCCTTTGCCTTTGCTTTCGCCTTGGCCTTGGCCGACTTCGCGGGTGCGGCGGCGGTGACGGCGGTGGTCATGGCCGCCGCCGGCGGGGTCCACGTCGCGGTGGTGACCACGCTGGCCGTGACGGTCAGCTTCACCGAGGTGACCGAGGTGGCCGTCGACGCGACCGCGATATGGGCCTTAAGGCTGGTCGGCTGGCCGGTGGTCACGGAGTTGACGCCGCACACGGCGGTGCCGTTACCCGAGGCGCAGCCGCTGCTGAACGTGGGCTTCTGGCTCGACGGCTGCGCGGTAAGCGCGACCGACACGTCCGAGGCCGATCCGTTCTGGGTCGAGATCTGCACCACGTAGGTGGCCGTCTGGCCGCGCTTGATGCTCGACTGGGAGTGCTGGACGCTCACGCATAGTTCGGGCGAGGCGGGCGCGCTCGTGCTGCTGCTTCCGGGGCTGCTGCTGCTGCTGGGGCTGCTGGTGGGGCTGCTGCTGCCGGTGCCGCTGCTGCTCGGGCTTGGGCTTGGGCTTGGACTTGGACTCGGGCTTGGGCTTGGGCTTGGACTTGGACTCGGGCTCGGGCTCGGGCTCGTGGCGACGTCGGCATCGAGCGTCGCGGCCGTCGCGCCGGCGGCGGCGGACGTACCGGATCTGGGCGGGGAAGACGATGTCCACGAGGAGTCCCACGAAGGAGACGGCCGGGCGGACCGCGACGGAGACGGCAGGGACCGCGAAGGAGAAGGCGAGGCCGTTGGGCGGGGGCTGCGGGTGGCGTGGGCCGAAGGCGACGACGCGGTCGACGGATCACCGGGCGGACTGGTAGGAGGCGAGGGTGACGGCGCGGGCGTGGGGGTGCTCGAGGCAGGCAGGGCCTGGCACACGGTGTCGGTGTTCGCTGTCGTGGCGATCGGGGCCGCCTGTGCGTCAGCCAGCAGGCCCAGGGTCAGGAAACTCCCGCTCAGCAAGGTGACTGCCGCCACTCTTACGTGCGCGAAACGCATAAGGATCGCCTGTCTACGCTGCTCGTCAGGGTTACCGTGTGCTCTTCGGGATTCGGAGGCGACTCAAGGACGGATGGGTATGTCTACTCATATCCGCTAACCGGCTACATATACATCACCTGTCTGCATCACCCGTCCTCCGGATCACGGCCGACCCGGCCCGACGCACGCTCGGCCGGGCGTCTTTGCCGTCTTTACCGCGTCGGCACAGGTCTGACGATCTGCGGGCCGGATCGGTTCCGTGACGCGCATCATGACCGGCGTGAAATGTCCGTCGCGGACCGTAGTGCCGATGGCGCAACCAGCCATTCCGGTTGATATGGGCCCGGCTCGTGTGCTCTGCTGTCCCATGCCCGCGGTCACGTCCCAGCCGGAACCTCCGGCCTGGGACGTTGACGCCGACTGGTGGGGCCCCGCCTGGGATGTGGTGAAGCCGGCCGGCCCGGCCGAGCCCTCCACCAGCCCGGCGAAACCGCGAGCGGCCCCGCCCGTGCACGCCGACCAGGCCGTTCCCGTCCCGGCGACGTCGTATGTGGCGGCTGCGGAGCCGTCCTGGCGGCAGGTCCTGGCCACCACCATCAGCCTGTGGGCCCAGCGTCACCGCTCGTCCGCCGACGCCCCCCAGGCGCAGACCTCCGGCGTGCCGGCGCCCCCCGGTTTGTCAGCCGCCGATAAGTCGCCCCTCGGTGACCTGCCTTCCGGTGTGCCGCCTTCCGGTGGCCCGCCTCTCGGTGTACCGCCTCCCGGTTTGTCCGCCCGGCGCCCGCGTGTGGTCGGCTGGGCTTCGGCGGTGTGGGGGGCGCACGCGCGGCTGCTGTCGGCCGCCGTGCTGAGCGCCGGTCTGCTGGCCGCCGGGGCGGGCACAGTCGGCCTGGTCATGGCTCATGTCTCGTCGGCGCCCTCCGCCCGGCTGGCCGCGAGGCCGTCACCGGTGGCCGTCCCCTCAGGCCGGACCCTGTTGCCGGTCTCGTTGTCGGCCGTCGCGCCAGCCCCCAAGCCGGTCTGGCTGACCATTCCCGCCCTCGGGGTGAAGGCCCCGATCGTGACCCTGGGTCTCAACCGGAACGGCACCCTCCAGGTCCCCAGCAGCACGACGGTGGTCGGCTGGTACACCAATAGCCCGCGTCCGGGCGCGACCGGGTCCGCGGTCATCGCCGGCCATGTCGACTCCCGTTCCGGGCCGGGTGTCTTCTTCTGGCTGCGCACCATGCGCCGGGGCGAGCGCATCTACGTGCAGCGCGCCGACGGAACGCTGGCTGTCTTCACGGTCACGGCGGTCCGGACGTACGCCAAGGCCCGGTTCCCGACGGCCACGGTCTACGGTCCCGTACCCGACGCCGAGCTGCGCCTGATCACCTGCGGCGGCACCTTCGACTACGCCCGCGGCAGCTACCTGAGCAACGTCGTGGTGTACGCCCGGCTGAGCGGCTGAGGCGTCGCCCTAGCGTGAGCGGTTGACGCGTCGCCGTAGCCGCGGAACCGTCCGGCCGCCCGCTGCGGGGCCGTCTGGCGCCCGGGACCATAACACATCCGACTCAACCGCGCGTTCCGGTTGATCCAGGTGTGTCCCATGTGCTCTGCTGGTCCCGACATCCACGGTGACGGGACGGTATGAGCGGGCAACGGCCGCCGTGGAGGCCGAGCCTTGCCGCGCCGGGCTCCCCCGGGCGGTGCTGGTGGCTAGATTTCTCACCGAGTTACGCGCGTGTCCTGCAGGGCGATGGGAGGAGCTGACCGTGAGCCTGCGCAGAATCCTCGCCCTGTTCGTCGGGATCGCGCTGCTGGGATTCGGTACCTGCCTCGCGGCGCCGGCTGCTTCGGCGGCGGTCGCGCCCGCGACCGGTTGGGTGCGGTGCGCCAACCTGTCCCCCGGTAACCCGGCCGTGGACATCTACCTCATAGGCTTCGGCAACTCCGGGCAGGCGACCGTGCTGCGGCACGTGAGCTACGGCGACGTCTCCAGTTACATGGCCGTCAGCGCGGGCCAGTACAGCGTGGCGATGCGTCCGGTCGGCGCCCCGGCCTCGAGCCCTCCCGTGGTCTCGACCAACTTCATGGTGAGTGCTGGGACGAACTACACGGTGGCCAGCCTCGGGCCCGCCGCGGCCCGGCGGATCGAGGTGCTGAGGGACCAGATGGCCGCGCCGAAGGGATCGGCGTTCATCCGGGTCATCCAGGCCTCGCTCAAGCAGGACCAGGTTACGGTCAGCTACGGTGGAGGCGTCCTCGCCCAGCAGCTGACCTTCGGCGCTGTGACGTCGTACATGAGCGTCCAGCCCGGTACGCAGACCATGGTGTTCAGTGCGTCGGGGGTGAAAACCTCTATGTCCGTCACGCTGGCGGACGGTTCGGTCCACACGATCGTCGTCCTGGACAGCTCCTCCGGGCTTCAGGTGGACGACTTGACCGATGCGGCGGGCAGCTCAGACCCGCCGGTGGGCGGTGCCGCCACGGGCTTCGGCGGAATGGCCCCGCGTGATCCGCCCGGATCGGCGCCGTGGCTAGCCACGCTGGCCGCCGGACTGCTGCTGATGGCCGTCGGCGTCCTCGGCCTGCGTCGTTCCCGCCGGACCGTCGTTGCGCGCCGGTAGCCGCGCTTCCTTATGCGCGTCTAGGAATCTCGCCTGAGTGCTTGACGTCAGTTACGCACGGGACCTTCAGCCAAGGCTGTCACTTGCTCGCCTGCTCTACCTGGTCCTTGGCGTCCTGACTAACGCAGATATGCCGCGATAGGGGCAGCGCGGGGTCTCGGGTCCGCGACCATGAGCGAAGACGCGGCGACGGCAGAAGTACGCTAAGCTCTCCTAGGCCGGATGGCGCACCTGTGTGATGGCGTTGCTAGATTGGATGCTCGGGCAGCGCTGTGCGGGACCTGAGAAGTTAGCCCAGAGGGGCAAAGATCCCAGGTCAGACAAGTGAAGATAGGCCCCGTTAGCTCAGTCGGTAGAGCGTCTCCATGGTAAGGAGAAGGTCTACGGTTCGATTCCGTAACGGGGCTCCAGGTCAGAGGCATAATCCGAATCATCATGATGTCCCGGTGGGGACTAACGGACTTCCGCACTGGAAGATATCCACGGTCCCGGGCGGTGACCGGGGCTCGCGCCGCACCGCGCCGGCCTGGCCACCCCGCATAGAAGGCGCGGCGCCCGCCATGTACCGCGTCATGCCAGGGGAGCACCGTTTTACCTGGGCCAGAGTCTGGCGATCGGATCCCTGGATGTGCTGTGCACGTACGGACCTGGTTTCCGGCTCGCTGGATGATCCTGTGCCGGTTGGCCAGAGACCACTGCGCCGCAGCCCGCGGCAGGTTCCCAGGGCCGCGGCGCCTGCGGCCACCGAGGCAGGCGTTCGCCGGATCGTGGGGCCACGCCTGGCTCGGTACGATCGCCGCATGGCCTATGATGACGATCTCGCCGGCCGGATCAGGGACCTGATCGGCCCCGACCCTGATCTGACCGAGAAGAAGATGTTCGGCGGACTGGCCTTCCTCATCGGCGGGCGCATGGCGATCAGCGCCAGCGGCCAGGGCGGCGTGCTGGTCCACGTCGATCCCGGGCGGTCAGGCGAGCTCGTGGCTACAACCAGGGCCAGCACCGCGGTGATGCAGGGCCGGGAGATGCCCGGCTGGCTGCGCGTCAGCCCTGAAGACCTCGCCAGCGACGACGACCTTTCCCGGTGGGTGGACATCGGCGTCGGGCATGCGCGGTCGCTGCCGCCCAAGAAGGCCGCTAAGAACAGGCCGAAGAGGTAACCGGCCGCTGTGCGCGGCCTTCGGCGCGCCGCGGGCCGTCGTGTGTGTCGCCGGCAGCGAGCGCGGGGCCGGTCACGGCAAGCACCAGCAGGCCGTGAGCACGGCGGGCCTTACCTGCCAGGCCGCGCACGCCGGTCCGGCACGCCGGACCGCAGCCCTGCCCGGAGCCGGAGGCCCGGGACCGGCCGCCGGGCGCGATCATCCAAGGTCAGCGACTACAGTCCGTCACTGGTCACCCTACCGGGACCGCCCGCGACCCGCCTGACTGAGAGGTCCGCCCGGTCGGGATCATGATTCCGGGCGGCCACATAAGAATGTCCGGCTCTGGGCCGGCCGGGTGGAAGATTGTCCTTATGCCAGCGACGGTGGCCGGGCAGGGCGGCGGTGCGGTCCTGGACGGTGTGCTGGAGCGGGTGACGTTCGCCAATCCGGAGACCGGGTACACGATCGCCCGGATCGCGCCGGAGCGGTCCGGGGCGGAGCTGGTCACCGCGGTCGGCGCGCTGCTGGGCGCGCAGGTGGGGGAGTTCTTGCGGCTGCGCGGCCGGTGGTCGTCCCATCCGAGGTATGGCCGGCAGTTCGAGGTGCAGTCCTATGCCACGGTGCTGCCCGCCACGGCCGCCGGGATCCAGAAGTACCTGGGCTCGGGGCTGATCAAGGGCATCGGCCCGGTGATGGCCGAGCGGATGGTGGCGCACTTCGGCGTCGACATCATGCACGTCATCGACGACGAGCCGGGTCGGCTGATCGAGGTCGACGGGCTGGGTCCCAAGCGGACCGCGATGATCGCCGCCGCCTGGGCCGAGCAGAAGGCGATCAAGGAGGTGATGATCTTCCTGCAGGGCGTCGGGGTCTCCACGTCGCTGGCGGTGCGGATCTACAAGAAGTACGGCGACGCGTCGGTCTCGATCGTCCGCGATGAGCCGTACCGGCTGGCCGCGGACGTGTGGGGGATCGGGTTCAAGACCGCCGACACCATCGCTCAGTCGGTCGGGATAGCCCGGGACAGCCCGGAGCGGATCAAGGCGGGCCTGGCGTACACGCTGTCCGAGGCGGCCGACGACGGGCACTGCTACCTGCCTGCGCCCAACCTGATCGCCGACGCCGCCAAGATCCTGGAGGTGCCGGCCGCGCTGATCGGCCCGTGCCTGGCCGAGCTGGCCGCGGCCGAGGGGGTGGTCCGCGAGACGGTGCCCGCCCAGGCGCAGGCCGCACCGCAGGTCCCCGCCGTCTACCTGCCGCCTTTTTACCAGGCCGAACGGTCCGTGGCGCACGCCCTGCTCCGCCTGCTCGCCGCCCGGGCTGACCGGCTCAGCGCATTCGCCGGAGCCGACTGGGACAAGGCGCTGGCCTGGCTTTCACACCGGACCGGCGCCGAGCTCGCGCCCGAGCAGGCCGACGCGGTGCGCCTGGCCTTGACGTCGAAGGTCGCGGTGCTGACCGGCGGTCCCGGCTGCGGGAAGTCGTTCACCGTGCGGTCGGTGGTGGAGCTGGCCCGGGCCAAGGGCGCCAGGGTCGTGCTGGCCGCGCCGACCGGCCGGGCGGCCAAGCGGCTCGCCGAGCTGACCGGCCACGAGGCGGCCACCATCCACCGGCTGCTGGCGCTGCGCCCGGGCGGCGAGCCGTCCTTCGACGCTGAACACCCGCTGGACGCGGACCTGGTGGTGGTGGACGAGACCTCGATGGTGGACGTGATCTTGGCCAATAAGCTCATCAGGGCGGTCGCGCCCGGCGCGCACCTGCTGCTGGTGGGGGACGTGGACCAGCTGCCCTCGGTCGGCGCCGGGGAGGTGCTGGCCGACCTGCTGGCCGCCGGGTCGCTGCCGGTGGTCCGGCTGACCAAGATCTTCCGGCAGGCCCAGCAGTCCGGCATCGTGGTCAACGCGCACCGGATCAACGCGGGCTCGACGCCCGCACTGACCGGCTTCGGCGACTTCTTCTGGTTCGGCTGCGAGGACACCGGGCAGACCGCCGAACTGGTCGTGGACATCGTGGCGCGGCGGATCCCGGCCCGGTTCGGCCTGGACCCGCGGCGCGACGTGCAGGTGCTGTGCCCGATGCACCGCGGCCCGGCCGGCGCCGGGAACCTGAACCTGCTGCTCCAGGAGGCCCTGACCCCGTACGCCGAGGGACAGCCGGAGCGGCGCTACGGCGGGCGGGTGTTCCGGGTCGGGGACAAGGTCACCCAGCTGCGCAACAACTACGACAAGGGCGCCGCGGGCATCTTCAACGGCACCGTCGGAGTCGTCACCGGCATCTCCCCCGACGAGCACACCATGACCGTCCGCACTGACGAGGACGAATCGCTGGACTACGGGTTCGACGAACTGGACGAGCTGGCCCACGCCTACGCGGTCACCATCCACCGCTCCCAGGGCAGCGAATACCCCGCCGTCGTCATCCCCCTGACCACCAGCTCGTGGATGATGCTCCAGCGCAACCTGCTCTACACCGGCGTCACCCGGGCCAGGAAGCTGGTCGTGCTGGCCGGATCCCGCCGCGCCCTGGCCGCCGCCGTCCGCACCAAGGGCGCCGGCCGCCGCCACACCGCCCTGGCCCACCGGCTCCAATCACACCCTCGCCCCGCCGCCTGAGCCGCTGACTGCACCCGAGTCGCCCGGTGCATGGGAACGCACCGCGCCACGCCCGGCGATGCCAACGCAGGCAGGCGCTGGTCTGTTGCCGGCTACCCGTGGCCATTACCGCGGGCCATCATCCGACTCTGCAGCCGTGAGTTCTTATCCGCTTGTGCCAGTGCTGGCGGCGCGGACCGCGGAGTCGATGATCTGCTCGAGTCGCTTGCTGTGAGCGCCGTGCCAGTACACCTGGCCGCAGGTGCGGCAGCGGGAGAAGCCCTGGTAGGTGCGCCAGGTACCGGGACGCAGCGCGGGGGCCACGGCTGCCTTGGCGACCGGGGACAGCAGCCCGTTGCACGCCGGGCATCGGGTCCATGGCGCCAGCGGCGGTTTGAACCGGTCCAGCACGTCCCGGAACTGGTCATCAGGGCGCGCGCCCCGCACGTAGGCGCCCAGCCACAGCACCCGGCGGCGCAGCAGGCCGCGGTCCTGGGTGAGCAGGACCCGGCGTTCGGCGTTCGCCTGCTCGATGAGGGCATCGTCGTCGGCGTCATTGGCGTAGGTGGCGTCCACGCCGGCCAGTCGCAGCCGGCGCGCCAGCGTACCCAGGTGGACATCGAGCACAAAACGCGCCGACGACAGCTGCTGCGGTCGCGGTACGGCCTCGACGGCCACCACATCTCCGCCGGCGGGCCGGTACCCCGGCGCGGCCGGCTCGCCGTTGACCAACAGGCGGCCGACTTCAGTCAGCGGTACCCCGAGCGACTGCACCACATGACCCAGCGAGGAGGTCCCGTCGACGGCCCCGGCCATCGGGCCGCCGCGGTGGCCTGGCCGCAAGAACAGCCTGAGCTCAGCCGCCACGATCACGACCGTCTGCGTCTGGTTCATCTGTCCGGCATGCCCAGCCACGGCACAGTTTGACCATTGCCGCATGCACCAATACCGAGCTGGGCCGGCCAGCCCCGGTCCAGCTCGGTACGGGCGATCACCGGGCAAGCCACGGTGTGCGCCATCTCCAGGTGCCCCCGATCATTCACGCTGGGATCGGCCAATCTGCAGTCCAAGGCCCTGCTGACCGCCGCCTGGAATCGTCTGACCTGCGCAACTTCGCGCTGGCAGCCATGCTTGCCGGGAGTGCCAGTATTGCGGCAAGGTGTTCGTTGGCGCTCGATTTCCTGGTCGGCCAGGTAATGAGTCATGGTGTCCGCCGAGGTGGCCGACCTGGGCCGTGGTCACGGATGACCGGGGAGCAGAACGCGGTGAATGGCTCACTGTCCCGGCGTGATCACCGCCCGGGTGGCGGCGGCCTTACTGCGGACCTCCGTGTTGCCGGGCTCGAGCCGGGCCAGTTCTTCGAGCGCGGTCAGGGCACCGGTGGCATCGCCGCGTTCCCGGCGGCCCTGGGCCACCGCTTGCAGGGCCACACTCGACCAGTACGCGCCGTCGAAGCTCACGGTGCCGTCGCCGGTGCCCGGCCGGGCCGCTGCCAGCAGGACGCCGGCCAGCTCTTCCACCCGGTCCCAGCGGCCCTCGTGCTGGGCGGCCACCAGGGCTGCGGCCCGCAGCGGCTGGCAGCCGGGGTCCAGGCCGAGGCCCTCGGCGACCAGGTCCTCGACGGGCTGGCCGTCCAGCGCGCGGCGGAACGCCACTTCGCAGTACACGACGATGTCGGTGGCCGATTTGAGCCCGTCCTCGCGGACGATCTGCAGGCCGTGCTCGAACGCGGCCCGCGCCTGGTCCATCTGCCCGAGTCCGGCGTGCACGGTGCCCAGGTGCCACCACAGGTAGACGCGGCGAGGCTCATGCCGCACCTGCTCCAGCAGCAGCGGCAGGTTGCGCTCGTGCTTGGGCCGCTGGTCACCCTCGTAGCCGTAGTGCTGGATCTGCAGCGGGACCGGGTCGATCGCCAGGCCCTCGGCGTCCCGGATGCGCAGCAGGTCAGGGACCATCGTCTCGTGGATGAGGTTGCGGAAGCGGACGTCGGGCCGGTTCTGCCACACCCGGTACTCCCGATAGGGGGTGTAGCCGACGCGGGTCACGAACTGCACCAGGCCGGCGATCATCGTGTCCGGCCCGGTTCGCAGCCGCTCGCGGGAAAGCCGCCGGGCATGTGGCGGGGGCCCCGGCGCCGAACAGATGGGCTTCGGTGCAGCCTGGCCGGGCTGGATCCGGCGATCCTCGACGAGGCGGTGGAGGGGCGGCCCGCCGCAGCGGCTGAAGCGGCTCGTCACCGACACCAGCACGCTCGTGTCAGGGTTCGGCTGGGGCGGGCCACTGGCCAGGTTGCCGACGCTGCACTGAGCGGTCAGGTGGCCCTGGTGACGCGGGCCTGCTGGATGTCGGCGACATGCTCGTCAGCACAAGTAACGGCGGCGATGCCACGGCGCGTATCCTTCCCGACGGCCGGATCGAATACGACGGGGACAGATTTGAGCCCCGTCCGCCGCCGCGACGAGAGCGAAGGACGGTTCGGCGTAAACGGCTGGCAGTACTGGTACGCAGATACTCCCAGTGGTCTTCGTCCGTCGGCCGCGCTGCGCGTAGTACATCGCGCAAGAGGGTACGTGGTAGCCCACCCGGCAGGGGAGAATACGGATCAGGCTGAGTGTGGCCGCGACCAGCCAGACCTGTGACCTGCCGTGGTCGCCTCTAACGGGCTGACGTGGCAGTATCGGGAGTGAGGAGGCAGCATGACCTTCGACCGGATCACCGTCGAGCCGGAGAAGCTCGAAGGAAAGCCGTCTGTGCGCGGTCTGCGCATTACGGTGGAAACCGTGGTGCGGCTGGTCGCTGCCGGCTGGACGTTCGATGAGATCCTGGCGGAATACCCCGACCTGGAGCGCGAGGACATCAGGCAGGCTCTGGAGTACGCGGCTGCTTCCGCCAACGTGCACGTTTACCGTCTCCGAGAGCCGGCGTGAGATTCCTGGTCGACGAGAACCTCCCGCCCAGCCTGGCCAGGCTGTTGACCGCATCAGGGCATGACGCTGTGCACATCCGCGACCTGGAGGCGGCGCGCGCCCCCGACTCCGCGGTCATGAGCCGTGCCGCGAGCGAGGATCGGGTCATCGTCTCTGCGGACACCGATTTCGGTGCCCTGCTGGCACAGGCCCGTGCCATCAAGCCTTCGGTGATCCTGGTAAGGGAGATCATGGGCCTGCGCCCGGCCGAGCTGGCCAGCGTCATCGTGGACCAGCTGGACATCCTCGAGCCGCACTTCCGGACCGGCGCGATCGCCGCGATTACCGCGACCGGCATCCGGGTCCGGCCACTTCCACTGCGCTGAGGAAACATCAGAGAATACGCAGGTGCGCATGGTTCTCGGGCGATGCTTGCCCGTGATCACCACTATCCTGCAAGTCGCCGGCCGGGCTACAGCCGGGCCGCAGAGGATGCACGAACCGAGCGTGGGAGGGGACGCATGGCGAAGACGGCCCGGGAGCGGCTGGCGCGGCTGCTCGGCGACTCGGAGCCGGGCAGCTCGTTCAGCGCTCAACTGCTGGCCCCCGCGCATTTCCTTCGGCTGGAGGTGACCGGCGTCGGGCCAGTGAGCCTTCCTGTCCGCGCACCCCAGGCCAAGAAGCTGATCGCGGTAGCGCGGCCTGCGATGTTCGGGCGCGGGCAGGAGACACTGACCGACACCAAGGTCCGCGACACCTGGGAGATCACCCCGGATCAGATCAGGCTCGGCGGACCCGGCTGGACGGCGCTGATGGACAGCGCGCTGGAGCATTTCCGGGACGAGCTGGGGCTCTCGTCGGCGACCCGGCTGCGGGCCGAGCCGCACTCGATGCTGGTGTACGGCAAGGGCCAGTTCTTCCTCCCCCACCAGGACTCGGAGAAGGACGATGCGATGGTGGGCACGCTGGTGGTGTCGCTACCTTCGGCGCACACCGGCGGGGAACTGGTCGTCGGCCATGCCGGGGAGAGCAAGGCCTACCGCGCGTCGAAGGAGGAGCTGACCTTCGTCGCGTTCTATGCCGACTGCCGGCATGAGGTGACCCCGGTCAGGTCCGGATACCGGGTGACGCTCACGTTCAACTTGCTCTCCGGCGATGAGGCTCCGACGCAGGCGGCCGGCCCGGTCACCGAGCTAGCGCACTGCCTGACCGAGCACTTCACCACGCCGGCTACCCCGCGCTACGGAGACCGGGACCTCGATCCGCCGAACCGGCTCGTGTACCTGCTGGACCACGAGTACACCGAGCGGGGCCTGAACTGGAACCGGCTCAAGGGCGCGGACGCGGAGCGCGCCACGCTGCTGCGCGCCGCCGCGGAGCGGGCCGGGTGCCAGGCGGTGCTGGCGCTCGCCGAGGTGAAGGAGACCTGGGACGCCTGGCCGTCGGACGAGGATCCGTGGGACGACTACGACTACTACGAGGAGCAGGGCGAAGACGAGGACGACGACGCCTACCGGGACCGGGGCGGCAGCAGCGACGAGTACCAGCTCAACGACCTGATCGATGATGAGATTACCCTCGGCTGGTGGACCAGCCCGGACGGCACGGGAGGCGAGCCGATCTCGTTGTACGTCCCCGACTCGCAGGTATGTGCCACCACCCCGAGCGCGGACCTCATGCCCTATCAGTCCGAGTACGAGGGCTACATGGGCAACTACGGCAACACGCTGGACCGGTGGTACCGCCGGGCCGCGGTCGTCGTGTGGCCGCGGGAGCGGGCGTTCGCGGCGCGCGCCGAAGCCGGGTCGCGGTGGGCGCTGTCGGAACTGCACGCCCGGATCGAGGCCGGAGACCTGGAAGGGGCTCGTACCGCTGCGGAGTCGCTCGCGCCGTTCTGGAGGACGATCGGATCGCAGGCGGGACTGCTGGATACGACGCTGCATGTGGCGGCGAGCCTGAGCGCTGCCGGGACGGCGGCGATGCTGCTGGAGCCGTTCCGGGTGGAGACGGTCGCGCCGGAGCACGCGGGCGGGCTGGCCGCGGTGGCCGGGCAGTACGGCGAGGAGTGGACGCGCGGGGT
The DNA here is from genome assembly GCA_963722055.1 of uncultured Actinomycetes bacterium. Taxonomy (GTDB): domain Bacteria; phylum Actinomycetota; class Actinomycetes; order Streptosporangiales; family Streptosporangiaceae; genus Palsa-504. The sequence continues at coordinate 216,110 of CAVRLA010000001.1, forward strand.
CGCGGACGGGTGGTTCGGGCCCGAGCATCACATCGAACCCGGCAGGCACGAGTGGGTGGAGAGGCTGCCGTGGCTATGCGAGGCGCTGCAGGCCGCCGGGGCTCGGGACGTGGCGCGGCTGCTGGCCGCCGGGGCCTGCCGCTGGATGGGTGACCAGCTGCGGTTGTGGACTACCACCCGACGCACCGAGGTCCGCCAGGCACAGTTGCAGATGCTGGGCTCGCCGCTGGTGCGGCTGCTGGAGGCGGCCGACGACAATCTGCGGGACGAGATCGTGGCGGTGCTGCGCGAGTCCGGGGACAACGTGCTGGCGTGCCTGATGCCTGCGCTGCGATCGGCGGCCGCGCTGCCCGCGGCCGCGCGGCGGGCGGCGGGGCTCGATCTGGTTGCGCGGGACTGCGCGGGGCGGCTCGGCGCGATCATCGCGCGGCCGCTGCGCGACGCAGACGACTGGTCGATCGAATGGTCCGGGTGCGGCTGCGACCTGTGTGAGGTGCTGGGGGCATTTCTCGGCTCCCGGTCGCGGCGGAGCTTCGAGTGGCCGCTGGCCAAGGACGGGCGGCGGCACGTGCACACCCAGATCGACTCCGCAGAGCTGCCGATGCGGCACCAGACCCGGCGGCAGGGGCGGCCCTACATGCTCGTGCTGATGAAGACCGGCGAGCTGTTCACGCGCCAGAAAGACGCGCGGCACAACGCCGTGACCGACCTGACCTGGCTGAGGTCGGCGTGGGGTGACGGCTCGCCGGGGACGTCCTTACCTTGCCGGTAGTAAGGCTCAGCCAGCCAGGCACGCCGGTCCGGAGAGCGGCCGGAACGCGAACGCGCGGACGGGTCTCCTGCCATCCGCGAAGGCGGCCAGCCGGCCTGGCGGCATGATGGTCTTATGCGTCCCTGGGAACGGCGGCTGTCCGATGACGAGCGATCTGTCCTGCTGTCCGAGTTGCTCCTCCGGCACCCTGAGCTGGCCGCCGAGGCGGAGGAGATTACCTCCACGCTGCTCGTCGCGGAAAGCGATCAGGACCTCGCCGAGGAGATCACAGCCAGGCTGCGGGCGCTGCGCCCTGGCGGGCCGGTGTCCGTCGATGCCGGGCAGGCACGGATCCTCGAGGTCCTCCAGCCGTACATCGATGACCTCACCTGGCGAAAGGAACGCGGTGCCCGGCGGGCGGCCGCCGGTATCGCGGTCGCCGTGCTGCTCGGATTGTACGAATGCCGCGACGACACCGACGAGGACATGCTGCTTGTCCGGATGGGCCTGCCCGGCGCGGCGGACGACCTCGCACGCACGGTGCACAGGAAGGTGAAGTCACTGCACCTGTCGTTGCCGTCGCTCGCAGACGAGTGCCCCGAGTGGGACTGGTCCCAGGAAAGCTGAAACTCGGACTGTTCAGGCACTACCGCAGCGCGGGCGACCCAGGCATCTGGTACCCCGCCCAGCCAGCTTGGTCTGTCACTGGGCGCATAGGTTATCGGCGTGACCGAGATTCCCCAGGACATCGCGGCCGAACTGGCGCGGCTACAGGCCGAGAATTCCCGGCTGCTGCGACTGCTGAAATTCAGCCCGCAGCAGGCCGCGTCGCCCGGCGCCCACGTAGGGGATACCCGGAACCCGGGCTGCGCGTGACGGCTTGTCGACGGCTTCCCGCCTGGTGTGTGAAGGCCTAGCCTGCGGGGCCGAAGATTTCGTCCATGATCTGGGCGCCGGTGGTGATCACCGGGCGCAGTTCCCGGCGGTAGACGACCTCGGTTGTCCGGGTGGAGGCGTGCCCGGCCAGGCGAGCGATCTCCTCGATGGAGACCCCGCGGTGGCTCATCAAGCTGACGAACGAGGTCCGCAGCTCCCGCGGCGTCCAGCCGTCCCCGATCCCTGCCGCGGCGCAGGTGCGTTTGAACATCTTCCGGACGTTCCCGGCATCCAGGGCGGCGCCGAGGTGGCTGGTGAACACCAGCCCGCTGTCCTGCCACGCCTGCCCGGCCGCAGCCCGCTCTTTAGCCTGGGCTTCGGCCAGGCCGCGGAGCGCCGCCACGGCCAGCCGGGGCAGGGCGAGGGTGCGGCGGGACCGCTCGGTCTTGGTCTCGCCGTGCACGCGCACCGATCGCCACACCGCCACGTGCGGCGGGACGGGAGGATCAGCATGCAGGTCGCCGTCCAGGTCCAGGTGCTGCCAGCGCAGCGCCCGGGCTTCCTCGGTGCGGATCCCGGCCAGCAGGCTCAGCGTGATGTAGGCGTGCATCAGCTCGGCCGGGCGGCGGACGTCCTTCAGGCCGGGCCGTAGCTCGATTGCGGGCAGGGTCCGGGCTGCGGTGATGACCGCGAGGGCCTGCTCCAGGGTCAGCGACCGTGACGGCCTGCCTTCCCGTCCCTTGGGGGTATCGACCAGGGCGGCGACGTTCCGGCTTAGGAGATCGCTGGCTTCGGCGTGCCGGATGGCCCGCTTGAGCGCCAGGTGCCCCATGGTCACTGCCGCGCTGGAGTAGTCGCTGGCCATCGCCGCCAGGGCCCGCCGGACCTCGTCTGCTGTCAGGTCGCGCAGCTTCCGGGCGCCGATGACGGTCAGGATCGGCTCGAGCACGTTCTGGTTCTTCTTGATGGTCTTGGCCGCCCGGCCCTGCAGCCCGTCGGCCAGCCAGTCGTCGGCGGCCTGGCGTACCGTGTAGTTGGAGTACCCGGTCTTCGGGACGATGCCCTTGTCGAGGTCCGCGTGCAGTTTCCTGAGCTTGTCGACTACGGCGGCCTTGGTGGTGCCGCTGACCTTGCGCCGCTGGCGCTTGCCGGCGGTGTAGCCAACGGTGATCTCGCCGCGCCACAGCCCCGGGCAGTGCCGGTGGCGTTGCGGGTCGCGGCAGGGGCCGCGGTGTTCGAAAGATATGCCGTCTTCTCCGCGCCTGCGCCGGGTGCCCATGACGACAAGGCTAGCCCAAGGCATGCCCGGGTGGGGACCAGCAGTGGTGACAACGGCCAGACATTAGGAGGCACTCCCAGACTCGTTGAGGCATGAAGATGCAGGTAGCACGGGATCCGTCTCGGGGCATTCCCTGGCCGGCGGAATGGCCTCAGGTCCATGGTAAGGAGAAGGTCTACGGTTCGATTCCGTAACGGGGCTCCAGGTCATGGATAATTTTCGAACAGATCAAACGAGCGGCGTGGCACGAGCCGAAAGAGACGCTCTTTGGCACTCATTGCACGCGAAGCTCCCATCGCACAGCGCGAGCCCGGGCGCCAGTTACTGAGGGTAGCCGTCGGTGGGCGGGATCTGGCTGTGGCCGTGATGGTAGACCCGTGCCTGACGGTGGGTGAGGGTGTCCAGCTACTTGCTGATCGTGGTGAGCGTGAGAGGTCGAGGAAGAGCCGCCGGGGGCCGGCCTGCAGCCGCTCATGGCACAGCCGGCCGGACAGGTTGTGATCGCGGTCAGGCTGAGGGCACTGCTCTGCGCTTTACGCACATGCCGATGAGCGAGCGTTAACCAGGCGCGCGTTTTATGCACAGCCATGCATACTTTCTCACGGTTCGTTCGACCCTATCAGCGCTCGTGTGCAGCCTTTTCCACTGTTCCGGTAGGAAATCAGATCGAGTGATATACGGGTGATCATCTCCACCTATCGGACCGAAAAAATGAGCGATGATCACCCGTATATCTAGCGTTATACGGCCGAAGGGTAGTGATCTGATCTTCGATCACCCGTATAACGCCGATTACGAGCGGCTCTGTCATGGATGCGGTATCCGGCGCTGAGCGCACAGATCGCCCAGGTATGGGCGGAGAGCCCATTGCTACGCAATGCTGCGTGCCCAGCTGGTGCATCTTGGTTGCTTCGTCGACCCCGGCCGGCCGCCGTTGCCGGGCTTCGGGTCACCTGGCCCGGCAGGCTGGCCTGTCGGGCGCGATGAGGTGAGCGGCGATCAGGCAGAGGTGACGGGTCCTGTTGAAGTGCCCGTGTGCTAGTCGCGGTCGAGCGGGTTCAGGTCGCTGACCTCACCAAAGACGACTAGCACGTCGCCGGCCTGGAGCTGGAGGTCGCGGGCGGGGTTGGCGATCAGCTGCCCGTCGGGGTGGCGGACCAGCAATGGCACCGCCGGCCCGCGCAGCTCCTGCAGGCTCCGGCCTGCCAGCGGGGACCCTTCAGTGATCGCCAGTTCCTCCAGCCGCAGGTCGGGCTGGTCGGCGCGTGCGAGATCGAAGAACTCCACCACATGGGGCCGGACGGCCAGATTCGCCATCCGCCTTCCACTGGTGACATACGGTGATACGACATGGGTGGCGCCCGCCCGGTACAACCGGTCGGCCGACTGCTCCCGGGCGGCCCGGGCCACGATGAGCAGATCGGGGCTGAGCGAGCGGGCGACGATGGTGATGTACACGTTCTCGGCGTCCGAGTCCACGGCGCAGATCAGCCCCTGGGCTCGTTCGATCCCTGCCTCGCGCAGCACCGCCTCATCCGACGCATCGCCGATCAGGTAGCACCGCCCGTCGCGTTCCAGGTCCGGTTCCAGTTCGGCCTTGCTGTCCACGACGACGAACGGCACGCCGCCGGCCTCCAGCTCCCGGGCGATGGACCGGCCGACCCGGCCGTAGGCGCAGACGATGAAGTGTCCGCGTAGTTCATCAAGGCGCCGGCGCATCCGGCGGCTCCGCGAAAACAGGCTCACCCGGCCTTCCACGATCGCGGTCGCGGCCAGGCCCAGGATGACGAAGAACAGGCCGACGCCGAGGAGGGCCAGCCCGGCGGTGAAGACCAGCACACCAGTTGACAGATGACTGCCGGACGCAAACCCGACTGTGGTCAGCGTCAGCAGGGTCATGGCCGCCGCCTCCCAGGGCGGATAGCCGAAGCTCAGGTAGCCCGCGATCCCGGCGGCGACCAGCGCAACCGCCCCAGTGGCGACCAGCACGCCACGGGGGACCCGTGACCGCGCTCTCATCCACTCAGCCTCCTTACCAGCGTTGCTGCCCGGCAGCCGGCCGACCTACTCATTGACAGCGTTCCGCAGGCCAGCCGAATCGCAGGTCCCCGATGCGGCAGGCCAGGCCACCCACTCCGGCATGATGCCTGAGCATGGACCACTGTTTCTCCGGCCGGACGGCCAAGGGCAGGGCAGTTCGGCCCTGCGCCCGCGGGACCTCGGTCACCGTTTCCCAAGGCGGCCGCGGTGCCGTAGCGCGATGGTCACGGGATGAACTGCAGCGCTGAGCCCGAGCACGCTCCGCACCCGCCCTCTGAAATCACTTCCCCCAGGAAGGCGCAGCGGCCAATCCCGGGCACGCTAATCCCGGGCACAAGGAGATTTGCCACACCATCAGCGGCATCTGCGAGCGTTCCCGCACCGCCATCCCGGACGTGCGGAGCATCCGATTCGGTGCTCCATCAGCGGTCAGGCCGTCAGGCCTCGGTGTCGCCCGAGATCGGCGGATACGGTACGTCAAGCATGCAGAGGTCTGTGACAGAACGTGACACCGCAGTGCCCGTGTGCCTGACGACTTCGCGACCTTGCGGCGTGAGCCGACGGTAAGTAACGAAGAGCGGAGCTCTTGTCCATACCCTTGTTCGACGCCCGCGCCCCATACCCGTAACGACGCCGGCTGGCGCCTTGTCCTGCGTACCCTTGCCGCACGGTCGACGAATTCAGTGACGGCTGCGCCGAGAACTGTTCTGCGCTTCGCGCTTGCTGGTGCTACCGCTCCCGTTCGGCGCTGGTCGCCTGGCTGGACAGGATGCTCATGCATACTGCGGCTGCCTTGACCATCAGGCCGCTGCCGACCCGGCTCACCGGCGTCCTGGAGAGCAGAGCCGCTGAGGCCCGCCCCCGGCACGGGTTCCCGGCGGCTGCGGTACTGCTGAGACGGGATGACCGGCCAGCCCGGCTTCACCGGCGGCACTGTTGCCGGCGCCGCATGGCCGCGCGGTCAGACGGCACCAGCCAGGTCGCACGTTTCCGGCATGGCACCGGTCATCATGTCTCCGGCCGCAGCGCCGGCCTGCTGAATCGATGGCTTCAGGCCTCTAGTGCGCCTGGCAGGATCGGCCAGCCGCCACCTAGCCACCTGCTCTGCTGATTGCTAAGATCAGCAATTGCTAAGCTGCTGATATGTGCCGGACTGTTGTGCGCACATGGAAGCGCCGATGAGGTGATGGGCCATGCGATCGGGGTACCTGAGCAAGACGGCCACATCCGCGGGCCAGGGAATCTGCCCGCTGACCGCGCCGTCATGGCAGCTGACCGAGGGATTCTCGTGCCTGCCGCGCCATCGCGCCGGGGACCGGCGCCGGAGCCGCCGTGCGGAGCGGGCATGGGGCCACGAGCCTGCGGGGTGGCGGTGGAAATGACCCAGCAGTACCTGGCCGGGGAGCTGTCAGTGCTGCTGGAGCGGGTGCAGGCGGCCGCCACGAGTGAGGCGGCGGGCCGGGATGCGTGGTCGCTGCGGCAGGCCGCCGAGACCGTGCCGGTTCAGGCGCTGGGCTGGGTGACGGTGCGGTCGCTGGCCCTGATCGAGCGGTTGTGCTGGGACTCGCTGAACCGGGGCGACACGGCGGCGTTCACCCGGCAGGCGGCGGCCGGCGCTGCGCTGCGCGAGTTCGGTGTCTGCGCCAGCCTGCTCCGGGACGATTAGCGCAACATTCGGCACGTTCGAAGCACATCAGGCAGGAGGGCACGGTCATGGCAGACGAAGACGCGGACCCGGAGGGTCCGGGAGCGGAGGTCTCGGAGGCGCAGATCGCGGTGCACTGGCGGGAGGAGGAGTATTATCCGCCGCCACCCGCGTTCGTCGCGCAGGCTAACGCCAGAGATCCGGCGATCCGGGAGCGGTTCGCCGAGGACAAGTTCCCCGAGTGCTTCAGGGAGTACGCCGACCTGCTGGCCTGGGACCAGCCCTGGCATACCACGCTGGATACGAGCACCGCGCCGTTCTACAAGTGGTTCGTCGGCGGCAGGCTGAACGCCTCGTACAACTGCGTCGACCGGCACGCGGCGGCCAGCCCGGACAAGACCGCGATCATCTTCGTGCCCGAGCTCGAGTCCGACGAGCCCGTCCACGTCAGCTACGCGGAGCTGCACCGGCAGGTGAATGAGTTCGCCGCCCTGCTGCGTGACTTCGCCGGCCTGAAGGCCGGTGACCGGGTGACCCTGCACCTGCCCATGGTCGCCGAGCTGCCGGTCACCATGCTGGCCTGCGCGAGGCTGGGCGTCATCCACTCGGAGGTGTTCGGCGGGTTCAGCGGCGCCGCCTGCGGGAGCCGCATCGCCGACTCGGGCAGCCACGTGCTGATCACCATGGACGGCTACTACCGCGCCGGGCAGCTGACCGACCACAAGGTCAAGGCCGACGAGGCCCTGGCGACGGCGGCCAAGGAGGGGCAGGACGTCGACAAGGTGCTGATCTGGCGGCGGCACCCCGGCCAGTACGCCTCGCAGACGCCGATGGTCGAGGGCCGGGACTTCTTCGTCGACGAGCTGCTCCCCGAGCATCGCGGGAAGGCCGTCGAGCCGGTGTCAATGCCGGCCGAGGCGCCGCTGTTCCTGATGTACACCAGCGGCACCACCGGCCGCCCGAAGGGCTGCCAGCACTCCACCGGCGGCTACCTCGCGTACGTGACCGGCACGTCGAAGTACTACCAGGACATCCACCCGGACGACGTGTACTGGTGCATGGCCGACATCGGCTGGATCACCGGCCACTCCTACATCGTCTACGGCCCGCTGGCGCTGGGCACCACCACCGTCATCTACGAGGGGGTGCCGAACTACCCCGACGGCGGGCGGCCGTGGCGGATCGCGGAGAAGCTCGGGGTGAGGATCTTCCACACCTCGCCCACCGCGATCCGGATGCTGCGCAAGGTCGGCCCTGACGAGCCGGCCAAGTACGGCTACCGCTTCAAGACCATGACGACGGTCGGCGAGCCGATCGAGCCCGAGGTCTGGCGGTGGTACTACACCGAGGTCGGCAAGGGCGAGTCGGCCATCACCGACACCTGGTGGCAGACCGAGAACGGCGGCTTCCTGGGCAGCACCCTGCCCGGCCTGGAGCCGATGAAGCCGGGCAGCTGCGGCCCGGGCGTGCTCGGCATTTATCCGGTGATCTACGACGAGAACGGCGAGGAGGTGCCGGCGGGCAGCGGCAAGGCGGGCAACATCTGCATCCGCAACCCCTGGCCCGGCGAATTCCAGACGATCTGGGGCGACCCGGAGCGGTTCCTGGCCACCTATTTCCGGAAGTACAACACGAACCCGGACAGCAGGGACTGGCACGACTGGCCGTACTTCACCAACGACGGGGCGGTGCAGGCGGCCGACGGGTACTTCCGGATCCTGGGCCGGGTCGACGACGTGATCAACGTGGCCGGACACCGCCTGGGCACCAAGGAGATCGAGTCGGCAGCACTGACGGTCCCGGAGGTCGCCGAGGCGGCCGCGGTGCCGGTGGTTGACGACATCCGCGGCCGGGTGGTCGAGGTCTACGTCTCGCTCAAGCCGGGCTTCGAGCCGGGCGAGGAGATGGCGGCCAAGGTCAGCAAGGCGATCGAGACGGTGATCGGCAAGATCGCGCGGCCGAAGAACGTCTGGATCGTCGCCGATATGCCCAAGACCCGGTCCGGCAAGATCATGCGCCGGGTCATCGCGTCGGTGTCCAACTTCGCCGACGTCGGCGACGTCACCACGCTGGCCAACCCCGAGGTGGTCGAGCAGATCCGGCACCACGTGCAGGCGGAGAAGCTCGCCCACGGCGAGGTGCCGCGCGAGCTCACCGAGACCGAAGCCGAGGAAATCAGGAGGTTCGGCGCCGAGTAACCCGTTTACCTTTATCGCGGGCCACCGTGATGAGGTGGCCCGTCGCACCGGGGCCCGCCCTCTTCTGGGCCGGACGGTCCGCGGGGCGCCCGGCCCGGTCACGTTTCACGGCAGGCGGACGACCGGAACGCCGCCTGGCCGTACCGACCACGGACGCTGCGCGTGTCCGGCGGTCAGAAGGTGACCGGGACCGGAGGGTAGCGGTCATCGAGGTCGAAGCCGGGTCGCTCGTCGACCCCGACCACGCCCTCGACGGCCAGCACCGCACTGACCAGGCGTGCTACGGCGGACCTGGCTTCGACCCGGCCCGAGATCGACACCACGCCGTCACGCACGGAAACGGCCAGCCGCCGCGGATCCGCGCCGCGCACCCGGGAGAGGACCTCGGTTTCGATCTCGGCGCGGATCTCCTTGCCCGGGCGCCGGTAGACGCGCAGCAGGTCGGAGCGGGTCACGATGCCGGCCAGTAGGCCGGTGCGCGGGGACGTGACCGGCAGCCGCCCGATCCGGTGGCGGCGCATGAGGCGCGCCGCCTGTTCGACGGTGGCTTGCGGGGCGACGGTGACGGCGGGGGCGGTCATCAGCTCCCTGGCGGTGCGCGCCAGGGCCTGGCGGCGCTCCCGGCGCCGCGACCCGAACGCCGGGCACAGTCCCGCGGCGGCGGCCAGCCCGGCCGCCTTCGGGATGAGGTCAGGTCGTGATACCACGCCGAGGAGCTGGCCGTCCGGCGCGACCACGGGCACCGCTCCGATGTCGCGGGCGTACAGCAGCGCCGCCAGGTCCCGGAACGGCATCGCCTCGGTGGCCGTGACCACCGGCGTGGTCATGACCTGTTCCACCAGCGTCCTCGTCACGGCCGGCGTGCCTCCTCCCGCCCGTGGTCCCGGCGCTCAGCGGGCGGTCTTCAGCCGCTCCAGCAGTGCGTCGTGTTCCTCCCACAGCTGCGCGGGCAGCCGCCGGCCGAAGGCGGCCAGGTGTTCGCCGATCAGCTCGGCCTCCTGCTGCCAGGCGGCGGGGTCGACCGACAGCAGCACGTCCAGGTCGGCCTGGCTGATCTGCAGGCCGCTGGTGTCGAGGGCCCCGTGGGCGGGCAGGTTGCCGATCGGGGTGGGCACCGCTGCGGCCTGCCCGGACTGCCGCTGGCAGATCCATTTCAGGACCCGGCTGTTCTCGCCGTAGCCCGGCCAGGCGAACCGGCCCGCCGTGTTCTTGCGGAACCAGTTGACGTGATAGATCCGCGGCAGGTTGGCCGGATGTGTCCTAGCGCCGATGGACAGCCAGTGGGCGAAGTAGTCGCCCATGTGGTAGCCGCAGAACGGCAGCATCGCGAACGGGTCGCGGCGCAGCTCCCCGACCTGCCCGTCGGCGGCGGCGGTCGTCTCCGACGCGATGCAGGCGCCGAGGAACACCCCGTGCTGCCAGGAGCGGGCCTCGACCACCAGCGGCGCGGCGGTCGCGCGGCGGCCGCCGAACAAGATCGCCGAGATCGGCACCCCGGCCGGGTCTTCCCATTCCGGGGCGGCTGAGGGGCACCGGGCGATCGGCACGCAGAACCGGGCGTTGGGGTGGGCCGCGGGCTGCCCGGAGGCCGGGTCCCAGTCCCGGCCCTGCCAGTCGGTCAGGCCGGCCGGGGGCTGCCCGGTCAGCCCCTCCCACCACACGTCGCCGTCGCGGGTGCGGGCGACGTTGGTGAAGATGGTGTCGCTGCGCAGCATCGTGATCGCGTTGGGGTTGGTGGCCACGCTGGTGCCGGGCGCGATGCCGAAGAACCCGGCCTCGGGGTTGATCGCGCGCAGCCGCCCGTCCGGGCCGAACCGCATCCAGGCGATGTCATCACCGATGGTCTCCACCCGCCACCCGGCGATCGCGGGCACCATCATGGCCAGGTTGGTCTTCCCGCAGCCGGACGGGAACGCCGCCGCGATGTACCGCGACCGGGTGCCGCCGTTGCGGGGCGGGGTGATCTTCAGGATCAGCATGTGCTCGGCCAGCCAGCCCTCATCGCGGGCCATCACCGAGGCGATCCGCAGCGCGTAGCACTTCTTGCCCAGCAGCGCGTTGCCCCCGTACCCCGACCCGAACGACCAGATCTCCCGGGTCTCGGGGAAGTGCGAGATGTACTTGACCGGGTTGCACGGCCAGGGCACGTCGGCCTGCCCCGGGGCCAGCGGCGCGCCGACGGAGTGGACGGCGCGGACGAAGAACCCGTCCCCGCCGAGCCGGTCCAGCACCGTCGTGCCGGTCCGGGTCATGACCTGCATCGAGGCTGCCACGTAGGCCGAGTCGGTGATCTCCACGCCCAGCTGGGAGATCGGCGAGCCGACCGGGCCCATGCAGAACGGCACCACGTACATGACCCGCCCGGTCATACAGCCGGCGAACATGTTGGCGAAGGTGGCGCGCATCTGCGCCGGGGCGATCCAGTTGTTGGTCGGGCCCGCGTCCTGCTCCTGCTCGGAGCAGATGAACGTGCGGTCCTCCACCCGGGCCACATCGGAGGGATCAGACGACGCGGCGAAGCTGCCCGGCCGCAGCTCCGGGTTGAGCCGGGTCAGCGTGCCCCGCTCGGCCAGCAGGCCGGTCAGGTCCTGCCACTCCCGCTGCGACCCGTCGCACCAGTGCACGGCGGCGGGCCGGGTCAGCGCGGCGATCTGCGCCACCCACGTGATCAGCCCGCCATGCCGGGTCGGGGCCTGGCCCAGCCCCGGGATCTCCTCCGCCACGCCGTCTCCTTCCCGCTGTTGCCCCGGCGGCCGGGGCGGGTATCACCGGCAGGCCGCGACGCGGCCGTCTTACCTGCCGCCCCGGCGGCACCTGCCGGCCGCCAGCCCGGCTGCGGACACTCTCATGGCCGCCTCTTCCGCCCTGGGCCGGGCCCGGGGGCCAGGCCGGCCCAGGGACCTAACGGAACTATTATCTCTGCAATTAACAAATCTCGCAACACAAGCGCGGGCGGTGCGGAGGTTCCCGCTGCCGTGACCGCGCTCCTCTGGTACGCGTCCGGGCGGCGCGGCGTCAGGGGCCGAGCAGTTCGCCAAGCCGCCGGGCCAGCGGTGCCGGCGGCCCCGCTACCTCGATGACCTTGTCCCGGCTGATCGCGCCGGTCACCAGCGTGACATCTCGCCGCGGCACGCCGAACGCCTCTGCCACCGCCCGCAGAACAGCCTGGGTCGCTGCACCCCCGGCCGGCCGGGCGGTCACGTGGACGACCAGGGCGTCACCGTGGCGACCGCCCACGGCTGTGCGCGCGGCGCCCGGCCGGACGCGCACCGCGACCCGCAGCGCAGCCCGGTAGCCGGTCAGCGTGTCCCCTCCGCGGAGATCTCGGCGGCGCCGGGCAGCCCGGCCAGCTCCTCGCCGGTCATGTACTTGCGCAGCTCGGCCACGTCGAACAGGGCCAGCAGGTCCGGCCGGATCGGCGGGATGGGCTGCCGGCCCAGCATCACCCGGCCGCCGCCGTCCACCGAGCAGACCAGGTTCACCTTCCGCCATTCCGGCGACATGGCCGGGTAGTCATCGCGGGTGTGCCCGCCGCGTGATTCCTGGCGTTCCAGCGCCGCCAGCGCCACGCACTCGGCGATGAGCAGGATGTTGCGCAGGTCCAGGGCCAGGTGCCAGCCCGGGTTGTAGGCGCTGCCGCCCGGCGCGCTGACCTTCGCCGCGCGCTCGCGCAGCTTGTCCAGCCGGGTAAGGGCGGTCTTGATCTCCTCCTCGCGGCGGATGATGCCGACCAGGTCGCTCATCGTCTGCTGCACCTCGGCGTGCACCGTGTAGGGGTTCGCGCCGCCGGCCCGCCCCAGCGGGGCCAGCGCCTCGGCCCGGGCCTCGGCCACCGCCGCCGCCGGGACCGCCGGCCGCGCCGCGATGGCGTCCAGGTAATCCGCGGCGCCCGCGCCCGCGCGCCGGCCGAACACCAGCAGGTCCGAGAGCGAGTTGCCGCCCAGCCGGTTCGAGCCGTGCATGCCGCCGGAGACCTCGCCCGCCGCGAACAGCCCGGGCACCAGCGCCGCGCCGGAGTCCGCGTCCACCTCGACCCCGCCCATCACGTAGTGCTGGGCCGGGCCGACCTCCATCGGCTCCCTGGTGATGTCGACGTCGGCCAGCTCCTTAAACTGGTGGTACATCGACGGCAGCTTGCGCAAGATCTCCTCAGCCGGCCGCCGGGACGCGATGTCCAGGAACACCCCGCCGTGCGGTGACCCGCGCCCCGCCTTGACCTCGGCCCGGATCGACCGGGCCACCTCGTCCCGGGGCAGCAGCTCGGGCGGGCGCCGGTTACTGGCCTGGTCGTCATACCAGCGGTCGGCCTCCTCCTCGGTCTCGGCGTACATCGGGCGGAACACGTCCGGCACGTAACCGAACATGAACCGCCTGCCCTCGGAGTTGCGCAGCACCCCGCCGTCGCCGCGCACCGACTCGGTGACCAGCAGCCCGGCCACCGACAGCGGCCACACCATGTGGGTCGGGTGGAACTGCACGAACTCCATGTTCAGCAGCGTCGCCCCGGCCAGCAGCGCCAGCGCATGCCCGTCCCCGGTGTACTCCCAGGAATTGCTGGTGACCTTGAACGTCTTCCCGATGCCACCGGTGGCCAGCACCACCGCGGGCGCCTCGAACACGGCGAACCGGCCGGTGTCCCGGAAGAACCCGAACGCCCCGGCGATACGCTCCTCGCCGCCTGCACCGTCCGTGAGCAGCCGGGTGATCGTGGTCTCCGCGAAGACCTTGATCATCGCCTCCGGGTCACCGAACTCGGCCGCGTCGGCCTGCTGCAGCGCCACGACCTTCTGCTGCAGGGTGCGGATCATCTCCAGCCCGGTCCGGTCGCCGACGTGGGCCAGCCGCGGGTACTCGTGCCCGCCGAAGTTCCGCTGGCTGATCTTGCCGTCCTTGGTCCGGTCGAACACCGCGCCCCAGCCCTCCAGCTCCCAGAACCCGGTCCGGAGCCTCCTTGGCGTGCAGTTCGGCCATCCGCCAGTTGTTCAAGAACTTGCCGCCGCGCATCGTGTCGCGGAAGTGGACCTGCCAGTTGTCGGCCGGGTTCACGTTGCCCATGGCCGCCGCGCAGCCGCCCTCGGCCATCACCGTGTGCGCCTTGCCGAACAGGGACTTGGAGATGACCGCGGTCTTCTTCCCGCGCAGCCGCGCCTCGATCGCGGCGCGCAGCCCCGAGCCGCCCGCGCCGATCACTACCACGTCGTAGGAGTAACGCCTGATGTCGTCGGTCATAACCACCGCCCGTTCGGTCAATGAAAGATTCCTGGGCCTGACAGCGCGCGGCTTGCGGCCGACATGATGCGCGGGCCGGCCAGCATCAGCGTGCCGGACGGTACCTGTGTCATCCCCGGCGTCCTCGCTGCCTTACCTGGTACCTCCCGCGGTCCGCTGGCACCTGCACGCCGCCGCTGTAGCCGGCGGAGCCGGCTACAGTAGGCCGCTGTCAAGATTATGAACTACCAAGTTAAGAACTTATGCAAGTCTGCGGCGGGATGCCACTCCTTTGAGCAGCCCGGTCCGCGATTGTCGCACCACGCAGAACAGAACAGCCAGGACGGCGTGATCCGCGGCGGCCCGGTGACCGGTACCGGGCGGGGACCGTGACCAGCACCCCGCGGCCTGGCGGCGCAGGAAGGGAATCTCTTGCCTGACCCGGGTTCGTCCATGTCGCTTACCGCGGTGCTCGTCATGGCCGCGGTTGTCCTCGTCTTGCTGGGAGCGTGGCTGATAGCCGTCTTCCGCGCGGCGCGCCAGCCCGCGAGCGGGCACGCGCACCCAGGCGGGCAAGGCGCCGCAGGCACTGCGGGGCAGCGGGTCGTTCCCCGCGGCGCGGGCGCGGCATCCGCGCGGCACCCGGACACCCCGCCCGGGCAGGCCGATCAGGCCGCGGCACAAGCCGGGAAGGCCGGATCGCCGCCTGCTCGCACCGCCAGGGGCGGGTGAGCGCACCGGGGACACCGGCCCGGCCTGGCGGAAGCCCCGGCAGGGCAAGCTCCGGAGCAGGTTGAGCGGCGGCGTTCACCGGGCCGCCTTCCACGGGCGCGAGCGGCCCCCGGTCCCTGCCCGGTGGAGACATCGCAACCGCTCACCGTATACTCGGACACGGCGCACATACCTTACAGCCCGCGCGTGCGGCGCCTTGGCCCATGACCGGCAGGCGATCCCGGCGTCTTGCGCCCCGGCTCCCGCGCGGCATGCGGGCCGACCCGCTCCGGCGCTGCCTCTTCCTTGCATTATCGTTAATTGCTAACATTATCAATTGCTGAGTCTTATATCAGCATGGGAGCGGGCTCGCGAGGCGGTGCCCGGCGCAGGCGGACCGCGGACGCCGGGGCTAGGGAGGCTGGATGAGTACGCCGCTGTACCAGCTGAAGGCGGAATTCTTCAAGACGCTGGGCCACCCGGCCCGGATCCGGATCCTGGAGCTGCTCAGCGAGCGCGAGCATGCCGTGGCCGAGATGCTCCCGGAAGTAGGCATCGAACCCGCCCACCTGTCCCAGCAGCTCGCCGTGCTGCGCCGCGCCAACCTGGTCACCTCCCGCAAGGAAGGCTCCAGCGTCCGCTACTCCCTGACCAGCCCGCACGTGGCCGAACTGCTGGCCGTGGCCCGGCTGATCCTGACCGGGGTGCTATCGGGGCAGGCCGAGCTCCTGGACGACCTGCGGGCCTCCGCAGGCTGATCCGGCCGCTGGCCGCGGGCAGCGAAGGCGGGTCCGCCAGAACCCGGCGGGCTGGCCGCCTCCGCCGCCATCGTCACCGACCACGTCAAGGCACAAGCGTGCGCTCCCGCCGCGACGGCACCCGGCGCCGAGCCCTGGGCATCCGGGTTGCCACCCGCGCCCGCGCGCCGCAACCGGCCCCATCCGGGCGGCGGAACAGCCGCCGGCAGCGACCGGGTGGCTGGTCCTGGAGGACAGCAGGCGGTCAGCGGCACCAGCCGACCAGGCGGATCCCGGTGATGATCTGCGGTCTGATGGCGATCACATAGTCCATCTGGCCGGCCACCCACGGCTCCGGCAACTGCTGATAGCGGGTGATCGCGTCCGGATCCCGGACCAGCCGGGCGACCCCGGTCGCGATCACGTTCCACCCGGTATGCCGGACCGGGTCCAGCTCGTCGGCCTCATAGCAGACGACCACGCCATCATCGGCTGCCGCATATGCCACGATCGCGGCCCCGAGATGGGACCGGACGACGATCGCCTGATCGTCGACCAGGTGATTGACCGGCCGGATCGCGGGCATCGCGTGCTGGGTGAACACGATCCGGCCCAGCGACACGCTGGCCAGCAGCTGCCAGGACTCCGCCGCGGTGAGTTCCAGTGCCTGCCGGGACCGCGGGCGCAGAAGCCCAAGAAGACCGCGCACGCCCGCCGGTCCCGTCCCGCCGGGCCACGCAGCCCGGCGACTACCGTCGCGACGGACATGACGTGGGCCCGGCACCAGCAGGTGCCGGGCCCACGCCTGGCTGTTATCCCTTGGCAGGCCTGGCCTGCCCGCGGCTCAGGCGGCGCGGACGCGGGTGGCCTGCGGGCCCTTCGGGCCCTGAGTTACCTCGAACTCCACGTGCTGGTTCTCCTCGAGGCTGCGGAAGCCGTAGCCGTCAATCTCGGAGTAGTGCACGAAGACCTCCGGTCCGTCGGTGCGGGAGATGAAGCCGTAGCCCTTCTCCGCGTTGAACCACTTGACGGTTCCCTGTGTCATGTCGCTCCTCACAGGGGCTGGATACGGGTCCGCACTGTGCGGTACCCGGGCCGGTTCTCGACGCGACTTTCCCCAGATCCCTGAAGCGGCGCGCCCGCAACATCGTTTTCCGCGAGCGTGCAAGTGACACGAACACACAAGACAACTACGACCACCCGGCACAACCGATCCGGTGCCCGGTTCATTCCCGCCCGCCCGCGGTACACAGCTGCGCCGTTTAAGTTAGCGGTCAGCTGGCCAGATGCATCGCGAAGAGGGATTTCCCTATCACGGCGAGCGTGACAGTCCTCGCTAAAGAAATACGGCCAATATGCCGATGAGCGACATCCGCATCCCGCCGTATCATGCATGCCCGGTCATCTCCAAGGCCTCGCGGAAGACCGCACCAGATCGGCCTGTTCTGCGCGCCTCCGCTGGTATCCGCCAAGGGTGCAGCGGGCGCGCCGAACGGCGGGTCGGTGCGCGGTTATCACATGGTGGCTTCGCGATTTCGGAACTCCAGCAGACCCGCGGTCGGCCAACATGCAGCCGCCTGGCCTGAATATTTATGCATAGAGTCCCGAACGGAGAATGCGCGCTCATGCCGCGATGAGAACGCCTGCGCTGGGGCGAGCCAAATTGGGCGTACTGTGAGCGGCACATGCGTCATCGGACGGAGCACTCGCGCAATGCATGGTCGGCTGTCTGGACCAATGCCTGTACCGCGTCAGAACTCGACGGAGGGGATGTGACCTGCGATTCGGTCAGATGAGCAGGTTGAGGCAAGATCGCGGTCTATGCCTCTCCGGCTCCTCTATCTGTTCATGATCCGGGTCTTTGGCTGGCTGATGCTGCTGGGCCGCAGCCAGTGTTCCAAGGATGCGGAGATCATGGTCCTCCGCCACGAAGTCGCGGTGCTGCGGCGTCAGGTCGCGCGGCCGAAGCTGGACTGGGCCGACCGGGCGATCCTGGCGGCGCTGGCCCGGCGGATGCCTGCGGAATTGCGCATCCATCGGCTCGACACGCCAGGTACCGTACTGGCCTGGCACCGCAGGCTACTCCAGCGCAAGCGGACGTATCCCAGCCGGCCAGGCCGACCCAGGATCAGCCAGGAGGTACGCGGGCTTGCGCTGCGACTGGCGCAGGAGAACCCGGCCTGGGGATACCGCAGAGTGCACGGCGAGCTGTCCCGGCTCGGTTACCAGGTCAGCGACGCGACCATCCGGCGGATCCTGCGCGCCCGACGGCGCAAACCGGCCCCGCGGAACGTGGACACATCATGGCGGGGTTTCCCGCGCACTCAGGCGCAAGGGCTGCTGGCCGCGATTTCTTCCACGTGGACACGATCTTCCTGAAACGACTGTACGTACTGTTCGTCATGGAGGTCGCGACCCGGCACGTGCACGTCCTCGGCGTGACCGCCTGCCCGGACGGCGCCTGGACCGCGCAGCAGGCCCGCCACCTGGTCATGGACCTCGGCGACCGGACCGGCTCCTTCCGCTTCTTCATCCGGGACCGCGACGCCAAGTTCACTCGCGCCTTCGACGAGATCTTCGCCGCCGAGGCGTGACGGTAGTGAAGGCTCCGCCGCGGACCCCGCGCGCGAATTGTTATGCCGAGCGGTGGGTGCGCACCGCGCGGTCCGAGTGCACCGACCGGATGCTGATCTACGACGAACCGCACCTTCGATCGGTCCTCCGCGAATACGTCGGCCATTACAACGGGCACAGGCCTCACCAGTCCCGTCGGCAACGACCACCCGACCAGGACGACCAGAGCAGCGCCCCGCTGGACTTGCCGGTTCAGCGGCGGAAGGTGCCCGGCGGCGTGATCAACGAGTACTACCGGGCAGCGTAGCTGATCTCATGAATCCGCAGGTTAGACACCATGCGACGGGTTTTGAAGCGGTACAGGCCTCACGGCGAGGGAAGGTCTCCGCGTGTTGAACACCGCGATCACGCAGCGGGGCGAGACGCGCCGCGAGGAACTCCGACAGCAGGGCGAGACCCAGCGGGCCCGGATTACCCAGCAGTCCGGCCAGGATCAGCCGCCCGCGACCACGTAGCGGAGAAGGGGCGGGCCGCCGCTTGAGTCCAGCGCATCCGCGGTGCCGCCGTCTCTGGATACTCAGCCACTGCAGGGGTCACGCCGGACGTGAGCGCGGTGGCGGCCCGACGGCTAGGCACTGTTGCTCGTTCGTCATATGGTCGATGCTGACAAGCCAAATACCGCAGTTGCGCACGGATCGAGACTTGGTGCGGCGGGAAGGTTCTGATGGGCGAGGTAAGGACGAGGGCGGATGTCCGGCAGGTCAGCGACCTTGCTGCTGTGATCGATGTCGAGGGTGATGTCACTGCCGCATCGGAGTCGGTGCTCATGTCGGCGTACGAAAAGGCCATCATGCAGGGCGCTAGGCGGCTTGTGCTCAACTTCGGTGGTCTTGAATACATGAACAGTGGCGGCATCGGAATGCTCGTGACCTTGCTGGTCCGCGCCAACCGGCAGCACAAGGAACTCGCGGCCTACGGCCTGAGCGATCACTATCAGGAGATCTTCGAGCTTACCCGGCTGGACGAGGCGATCATGATCTACGACAGCGAGCAAACGGCGCTTACCGGCACGGCGAGCTAACGGGGTCGCCATGACAGAGCGTACGGGGCCTGAGGACACCGCCCCGACCGAGCCGGCCAAGCGGAGCGTGCAGGCCGCGAATCGCGGGCCGGACGGAGGCGCGGGCACCACGCCGGCCGGGCCGGCGCCGCGCGACCGTGGGCGCTGGGCAGCTAAGGTCGACCGCCTGACCGTGACCCGCAGCGGCTCGCGCGGGGCCAACGTGGCCGGCCGGCGCCTCACTGGACCGGTCCAGGGTTTCGGGAAGATGTGGCAGAAGACCTACAGCATCGAGGTCGGCGCAGGAGTCTCGCCGACGGAAGCCATTGCGACCTGGAAGGAGCACTTCGCCGAGTTCTGGCCGGAGGGGAGCCGGTTCGAGGGTCCGCTAAAGGGGATCCACCCCGGTGAGGTGGCGCTGCTCGACGTGGGCATCGGCGGGGGTATGAGGCTGTCGACCGGAGTATTCGTGCTCTACGCGGACGAGGAGTCGTTCACGCTGATGACACCGCAGGGGCACATGTTCGCGGGCTGGATAACGTTCTCCGCGGAGCGGCCGCGCGATATCACTACCGTGCAGGCGCAGGTACTGATGCGCGCAAATGACCCCATCTACGAAATCGCCCTGGCCATGGGCGGGCACCGCAAGGAAGATCAGTTCTGGGTCGAAACGCTGACCGCGCTGGCGAGGTACCTCGGCGCGCCGCCCGCGACGGTGCACGCCCGTACCGTGTGCGTTGACCCTAGGCGACAGTGGGGTAACGTCACCGATGTCTGGCAAAACTCTATGATGCGTAGTCTGCTGCAGACCATCACCGCGCCGGTTGCCGGGTTCGCCCGACGCCATCAGCGCGAGGACTGATCCGGGCATGCTCAGCGACCATGTCAAGGTCACTGCGGGCACTGGTCCGGATGGCCCTGGGGCGGTCATGCATGGCTTGGCAGGCAGGCGGGTTCTTATGACAACAAACGCAGAGCGTACTTCCGGTGACGACGGGCCTGTCGCGGCCGGCAGCGGGCGACCGGGATACAGAGGGCGCCGGGACGGCGCAGGTTTCCGCGCTGCGAATGAGTGAGACTTGACGATGACTGCCCTGATCACCCGGCGCCGGCCATCGGCCGCAACCGTGCTGGGCGCAACTATCCTGCTGCTCGCCGCCGCGCTGGTGGGACTGTCCTTCCTCGCCCGCAGACCCGGATATCCGCTGCAGCCGCTCATGATTGCGATACCTTCCGCGGCGGTCGGCGTCCTTGTCGCCCGGCGACAGCCGCGCAATCCGAACGGCTGGCTGCTGCTGGGGATCGCGGTGGCCATCTTGCTGAGCACCGGCGCGGGAGTGTACTCACTGCTGGTCTACCGGCTCGGACGAGATCTGCCGCTCGGCCCGCTCGGGCTGGTGCTCTATCAACTGTGGTCACCGGCGCTGGCACTGTTTCTGCTGGTAATCGTGCTCTTTCCTGGTGGGCGCCTGCCGTCGCCGCGCTGGCGATCAGCAGTGTGGGTTTATTGCCTGCTTTGCGGCAGTTACCTTGCCCTGCTGCTCGGCGTAGCGGTCGATGCGATCGGCGGGCACCAGATCCGAGTCGACGATGCGTACGGGGGATTGACAGTCGTCGACTATCCTGCGGGCCGGTTCGCGGCTATCCAAGACGTCATCCTGCTCCTGATTCTGGCGTTCGGGCTCTGCTTCGCTGGCCGCCAGCTGCTCACCTTCCGGAACTCGTCCGGAAACCGGCGCCAGCAGCTGAAGTGGCTGATGTTCGGGTCCGCCATCTGCGTCATCTGCGCGGGCCTGAGCATCCCAGGCCAGACCGCCCCCTCAGGGCTTTGGGCCGCGCTCAACGACACTCTCAGCCTAGGCTTCATCGCGCTGCCGGCCAGCATCGGAATGGGAATCCTGAGGTACAGGCTGTACGAGATCGACCGGCTGATCTCCAGGACGCTGACGTACGCCATCGTGACTGGGCTGGTGATCGGCGTGTATGCGGCGCTGGTCACCATGGCGCATTCCGTGGTGTCGTACAAGTCGCCGCTGGCTGTCGCCGTAGCGACGCTAGCAGGTGTCGCCCTAGTCAATCCGCTGCGCCGCCGCGTGCAGCGGATCGTGGACAGGCGCTTCAACCGGACCGGCTATGACGCCGAGGGAACGATAGCCGCGTTTGCCGCCCGGATGCAGGACGCTGCCGATCTCGAAGAGGTCCGCAGCGACCTGGCCGCTGTCGCGTACCGGGCGCTGGAGCCCGCACATATCTCGGTCTGGGTACGCAACGACCCGAGCTAAGAGTCTTCCCGCTGGTGTCCACCTCCACGGCCGTCCGGAACGACTTGCCCAGCGCCACGATCGCCCAGAATCGCACCACCGGCCGGTCCACATGACGACCGGGCCGGCCACGCTCAGTCCGTGTTGACCCGAACTGCCAGGCAGCTGCGTCCTTGAGAAGTACGGCCTCCTGCACCACGGCCGATAGCTGCACAGATGACACGGATCATTACACTGACGGTACTCGCTGCGCTGGGATTATCCGGCGCGGCGGTCCACAGCCGAGGGCGTCCATCCCCTCGTCCTGCTACTTTGCGTAACATCGCCAAGAGCGCCCGACCCATGCCCCCCAGCAAGCTCGGTGGCCATGGGGCCGACCGTTTTACAGACCGCTTTCATACCTGCCCTGACCTGCCGCTACGTGTCTGAGTGCTGAACTTCGCCCTGTATTCGCCAGGACGCCGAGGCGTACTTTGGACCGTAATTGCGTCACATCGGCGGCAAGCGCACGGGTGGGCTGACAATACGCTGACGTTCGTACTCCGCTGGCAACATCGGGCAGCGCGAAGCCCCGGAGGGTAACGGCATCGGGGCTGATGAAGACGAGGCTGGTGCCGTCCGCTCATGGGGATCGTGCCGCTTCCAGGCTCATGCACTCTGGCCGACCGGAGATGATGGGCTGGAAGGAGGAGCGATGGCCACGTTCGTGCTCGTCCATGAGATCGCCCAAGAACAGAAGTCGGCCGATACCCTCGAGGAGGAATGGCTGCCCGATCTTACCGGCGGGGTGCGGACGGCAGGCTTCCCGGAGATCGCGGACCGCCTGTATCGCCTCAGGTCTGGACCCGGCGGGATCGACACGAGGATGGCCTTCGACGGGGACCTGCCGGATGCGCCGGTGGAGCGTGCGGGTGGGGCCCGGGTTCGAGGCGGCGCTTGTGCGGGGTTACCTGGAGGCGAGGAAGAGGTACCGGTTGAGGCTGAAGAAGTATCCGGCGCCGAGCCTGGCCAGATCCTCCTCCCAGGCGTTCGCATCGGCGGCGGTCACGCCCGCGCGGCCCGGGACGAAGGCCGCAATGACGCCGATCAGTCCCGCACTGAAGGTGCCGGGATCGTACCCGGCGTTGAACAGCGGAATCGCCGACCGGTGTATGACGGTGAAACCGGTCTGGGTGAGCAGCTCGGCGAGCCGGCGCGGCAGGTGCGGGTCGGCGAGGTGCTCATCCCACGCGGTCAGCACCTTGCGCATGCGGCCGACGTCGCTGGACCGCCAGACGATGGACTCCCAGTCGGTGTCGAGCACGAGCAGCCGGCCACCCGGCCGCAGGACCCGGTAAGCCTCCGCCAGTGCGGCCGGGATGTCGTCGACGTACTCATATACCTGGGTCGAGGTGACGACATCGAACTCGCCATCCGCGAAGGGGAGCTTCGTGGCCTGGCCCGGTCCGAACTCGACCGGCGCCGATCCGCTAGCGGGCCGCCGTCGCCGGGCGACCGAGAGCATGGCCTCGCTCGGGTCGATGCCGCGTACCGTTCCGCCCGGCCCGACTGCCTCGGCCATCTCGCAGGCCAGGAAACCCGGTCCCGACCCGATGTCGAGGACGTCCTGGCCCGGCTTCAGGCCGAGTGCGGCATGCACGATGCGGCGTTGCTCGACCAGGTCGGGCGTCTGGTAGGTCGCCTCCGCCCGCCGCCAGGTCGCCTCGTCGAATTGCAGCGTTGCACTCATCGGGGGCACTCCTTCACGTAATGGTTACCGCGACGGTACCCAGACGACCTTCGAGAAACCTGTTGTGCCTCGTCAGTTCCTGCGGCGATACGGTATGGTCGGCCCAGCCCGGCCGCGAACGCATCGACGGCGGTGAAACCCGCTGATTGTCGCCCACCCACCCATCATGGTCAACTCCGGGCAATCCGGCGAGCTGACTGCCCGGGATCTCGTGCGCCAGGTAGCGATCCCGCCCGAAGCGGCGGCATGACCACACCGTTCCGGGCTGCCGGCGGCCCAACCCCGCCGGCCGGCCGCAGACCCGCGAGCCCACAGCGATAGCACAGCGGCAGGGCCGGTTATGCCAGTCTGTACCTCCGCGATGAGGCGACGCCGCCAGACCGCCATGGCGGCGTCGTCGATGACGCAAGCGCCGCCGTATACTTGCCATTCCGCAGCGTGCGCTACACACTCAGTGACCATGCCTTGAATCGCTGAGCCGCGCGAACTGCCGTCCTGCGCTGTGATCATGGACGGCTGGGCCCGGCGTTACTCCCGCCCCTGAATGGGTGATCTGCGTGGCCGTGCTCCGGGCAGCTGGTGGTCATGTCCGGGCGTAAGCTGTTTTGGGCGGGCGGTCTTAGGGCCTGCTCGCGGCAGGTCGCGGGCCAGGGGCGGGCTGGTGGGCATGTCAGAGTATGTCCTTGATCATCACCAAGAAGGCGAGCGCGAACGGCTCGCGCTGATGTCGCGCTTGCTCGATCCGATGCACCGCGGCCACATTGAGCGGCTGGGCGTCGGGCCGGGTGCGCGCACGCTCGAAGTCGGCTGCGGGAACGGGTCCGTGTCGGCCTGGCTGGCCCGGCGGGTCGCGCCCGGCGGGCGGGCGGTGGCGGTGGATCTGGACCTGTCCCTGGTTGATGCGGACGTACCCGGGCTCGAGTTTCGCCAGGGCGACATCGTGGCGGGGCCGGTCCAGCCGCTGGACTTTGATCTGGTGACGGCCCGCGCCGTGCTGCATCATGTCAGCGACGCTGAGGCTGCTGTGGTGAATCTGGTGGCCAGCGCGCGGCCGGGCGGGGCGGTCCTGCTGATCGAGCCGGATTTCTTGCCGGTCAGTGTGGCCGAGCCGGAGGTCCGGGCGTTCTGGGACGGCTGGCTGGCCTGGTCGCGCGGGCAGGGAATCGACTACTTCATCGGCCGTCGGCTGCCGGCGATGCTGTCCGGGCTCGGGCTAGAAGAGGTCGGGGCCACGGCAGAGACGGCCCACTATAACGGCGGCTCTGCCTGGGCCGTGTACTGGCGGCAGACGGTCGCCGAATTGCGCCCTCGGCTGGTGGCCTCCGGCAAGCTGGACGACCGGTTGATCGACACCTTCCTGGCCCGGTGCGCCGATCCGGCGTGGTGGACCCAGACCATCGCCTTCACCGCAGCCGCCGGGCGCGTGCGGAGTGAGTGACAAGTCGTTCCCTCCGGCAGCCGCCGGGTGGCCCTCGCCAGCACGTTCATGCCCTACGACAGTTCTAGTTTTCAAGGGCCGCCGTCGCCGCCCGGCGCGGGTTCGCCGCTGAGCCATTGGATCCACCCGCCGGACGGGTGAGCGCGGGCCAGGAGGCGCCCGCGGTCGGCGGTCCCGTCGAAGATGCGGGCGCCCAGCACGGCAAAGACGCCGTGCTGGTAGTCGCGGATCAGTCCGGGGGGAAGGGGCAGGCCCTGCACGCTGTTGCGGCCCGAGGGGCCTAGCGGGACGAGCGGGTCAAGGGACAGCCATGTCACCGGACGGTCCCGTCCGGCCTGGGCGAGAATGCCTGCCAGCCGGGCCCGCCGGTCCTCTGGGAGGAATACCGCCATGTAGGCGTCAACGACGATGATGCGCTGGTGCCGGGGGATGCTGCCCAGCACGCCAGGGAGCACGTCAAGGACGTCACCGGCGATGACCGGCTCCGGATGCCGCCGTGCGATGTGCACGGCCGCCGAAAGCCGGGACAGGGCCGATGCCTCAGGTGGCGTGCAGGCCTGCAGCCACGCCCGGGCCGCTGGGTCTTCCAGGCTCACCGGATCAAGGTCCACCCCTACCCTGGCGGCGATGCGCGGCAGCTCGGCCGGCGGCGGGATGATCGGGCCGCGTACCTCACAGGCAAGACTCAACCCGGCCGCTGCGGGGCCGTAGGTGCCGGTCCCGATCCGGTACCGGTAGCGGTCCAGCTGCAGCCCCAGCCCGGCCCCGGTGCCCAGGTCGACCAGGGCCACCGGGTCGGCGGATTCGCCGCTGGCCGCCGATATGCCCAGGGCGATCTGGGTGCACCTGGCTACCTCGTTCATCTGGTACCGGCGGCCGCGGCAGACCTCGATGATGTCCTGCAGGTGCGCCGCGCAGAACGCCTGGAATTCCGGGAAGAACCCGTTGTCGAACTCCGGCTGGGACCCGCCGGGTTCGGGGAAGTAGCCGGCCAGCGGGACCGGCCGGTCACGCCGCACCAGGAAGGCAACGGCCGCGCTGGCCAGCAGCGCAGGCAGCCGGTCAGGCGGGAGTACGGCTAGGTGCTCCACAAGCTCGTCATCAGCCGCGATCGCCTTGAACAGCGCGGCGGTCAGGCGCCACGACCGGGGCGCGCCGGGCGGCGACCAGCCGCCGGCCACCTCCAGCGCCTGAGCGCGTACCTCATCGACCCTGGACAAGCTGGCACCGGCCAGATCGGTGATCCGGGTGCGGCCGCCGAACGCGGCAGCCGTACCAGGATCGGCGCGTCCTCGTCATCTGGCCAGGGTATACAGGCGTTGCCGGGTGATCCAAGAGAAGCTCAGCAGGACACCCTGGGCTGACTGAAGACGCCCCGCCTGAAGCGCAATGCGGCGTCCAGGACAAGGCGTGCCCGGCAGCAGAACTCCCGGCGGTAGGCGTGCTGGTCCGTGATCCGGGGCGAGCCTCTCGGGAGCGGGGTGATCGGGCGGGCGTTTCCTGGCGCCGCGCCCGCCGCCTGGCAGGATGAGAGGGTACCGTCGCGGTGCCCTGGCGGGTCGTGCTCGGCGGGGAGGACAGATGCGGGTTGGGCTGCACGCGCTGGGCATCGGCACCGGCGCCCGCCCGGAGGTTATCCGGGCGG
Organism: uncultured Actinomycetes bacterium; assembly: GCA_963722055.1. GTDB lineage: Bacteria > Actinomycetota > Actinomycetes > Streptosporangiales > Streptosporangiaceae > Palsa-504. Next base: position 242,262 of record CAVRLA010000001.1, read on the forward strand.
TTGCCATCGCGGCTGAGGCGGCCGGTTTCGCCACCTTGTGGGCCGGGGAGCACGTGGTGCTGGTGGACCGGCCCAAGTCACGCTACCCGTACTCGGCTGACGGCCGGATTGCTGTTCCTGTCGCGGCCGACTGGCTGGATCCGCTGCTCGGCCTGAGCTTTATCGCCGCCGTGACCACGACCATCGGGCTAGCGACGGGCGTGCTGCTGCTCCCTGAGCACAATCCGGTGGTGTCAGCCAAGCAGGCTGCGACGCTCGACGTGCTGTCCGGGGGGCGGCTCACACTGGGTATCGGTATCGGCTGGTCGGCCGAGGAGTTCGCCGCGCTCGGTATCAATTTCGCCCGCCGCGGCCAGCGTACGGCGGAGTACGTCGCTGCCATGCGCACGCTGTGGGCCGATGACGTCGCCTCGTTCACCGGCGAGTTCACCCGGTTCGAATCAGTTCGGGTCAACCCCAAGCCGGTGCGGGGCCGGCGTATCCCGGTCGTGATCGGGGGCAACAGCGATGCGTCACTCGGGCGCGTGGCGGCCTTCGGGGACGGCTGGTACGGCTTCAACCTGCCCGCCAAAGCGGTTGCCGAGCGGGTCGCGGCACTGGCCGGCCAGTGCCAGCGGCGCGGCCGTAGCCTGCGCGAACTGAGCGTGGCCGTGGCGCTGGCCGATGGCCGCCCCGACATACTCCCCGAGCTCGCCGGGATCGGCGTGACCGAGTTCGTCGTGGTCGCGACGCCACCAGGCCAGCCGACCGCCGCCACCGCCTGGGTGGAGCAGCTGGCCGCCCAGTGGGGCGTCACACCCGGGCAATAGCTCCGGCGAGGTGTCAGCGACCTGGTTATTGATGATGTACCGGCAGCGCTCCGTGAGCACGATCCGGCAACTGTGCGTGCCGAGGACCTTATCCACGTCATGCGACCAGGCAGTATTCGTTGATCATGCCACTGATGCGAGCGTGTCTCCGGATGTGGTATCGCTCAAGATCGACCGGTTCGGTTAGCGGTTTCAGCGGCGCGGCGGAGTTCAGGGAGCGGTGCGGCCGGTGCTGGTTATGGTGGGTTTCGTACTGGCACAGGATCCGGCGCAGGTGGGCCGGGTTCCAGATGAGGGTTCGGTCCAGGAGCTCGCGCCGGCATCCGCCGATCCAGCGTTCGGCTATCGCGTTCATCCGGGGCGTCCGGACGTTGCACAGCACGGTCCGGATCCCGGCATCGGCGAGGGCCGCGTCGAACGCAGCCGTGTAGCTGGAGCCGCGGTCGCGGATCAAGAACTTGTTGCGACACGAGGTCGCATGTTGTGAGTGAGCTTGTCGAGGAGGTCGGCTTGATGCCGGTGACATAGCTACAGGTCTGTGTTCGACCTGTCCCCGCCGTGACGTGCGTGGCCGGTTCCTGACCGGCTGGGTGCGGAGCTCACGGGAAAGCCCAAGGGCCGCTGTCCCAGCCATGGCGGTCACAGGTGAGGGGAAGGGCCGGAACAGGGCGACTATCAGGGAACCCTTGCTGATGCCTCGTCACTGATACATCCCGGGTTGGGTCGTTGTGCCGGGGTGCTAGGGACCGGCCGCTGAGAGGCGGCGGGCGGCGGCCGCGGATAGGTCGACGGCCAGTGGACACCGCCGTCCCCGGGGTATAGAGGGCGCCCGGCCCGGTCCGGGTCTCATGCGTGCGGAACGTGGAAACCTCGCCAGGGTCCGCCCGGCAGGCACGGGTAGGTGCAGGCCGGTCGGTAGGCCGATCGTAAGAGGGGCGGAAGCCCCTGGCGGGACAGGGTGCCCAGGAAGCAAATGCCGGCGGCCGAAAGGCAGCAGGAAGGCGAGTGCCGCAGGGCCGGGTCTCCTCCCGGGAGGTGCCCGTATAACTGGCCGGATAGCGAGCTTGATGCTCGGGCCCGCAAGGGCGCTGACGTGGGCAGGTGAGCCTTTGAGACGAAGCGAGCGTAAATGCCGGAACTGACGGGCACGTTGGACACTTCGGTGAACGGACCTGAGGGCCTGCCCTCGTTCGATGGTGACGCCTGGGAGCGTGTGGACTGGCGGTTCCACGAGGAGCAGGTACGGCGGCTGCGCGGGCGGATCTTCAAGGCGGTGCAGGCGGGTGACTGGCCGCTGGCCAGGAACCTGCAGAAGCTCGCGCTGCGGAGCTGGAGCAATACGCTAGTCAGCGTGCGGCAGGTGACGCAGCGTAACACGGGCCGCAGGACCGCGGGAATCGACGGGCAGGTCGCGCTGACCAGCCAGGCCAGGGCCGAGATGGCGGTGCAGGTGCACGCCAGCATCGGCTCGTACCGGCCGTCCCCGGTCCGGCGTGTGTATGTACCGAAAGCCAGTGATAAGACAAAAATGCGGCCGCTCGGAATTCCGGTTATCTCGGATCGGTGTCATCAGGCACGGGTACGTAATGCGCTGGAGCCCGAGTGGGAGGCCCGGTTCGAGCCCCGTTCTTACGGGTTCCGGCCGGGTCGCGGCTGTCACGACGCGATAGAGTCGTTGTTCAGCACCTTGTGCGGGAAATCCAAGCGGGTGTGGATTCTTGATGCTGATCTGGCAGGCGCATTCGACAAGATCAGCCACGGGCACTTGCTGGAAATGCTCGGCGGTTTCCCCGCGAAGGAGATGATCGCCGGGTGGCTGAAGGCAGGGATTTTCGAGGCCGGGAAAGGGTTCGCGCCGACCGGGGAGGGAACTCCCCAGGGCGGTATCATTTCGCCTTTGCTGTTGAATATCGCATTGCACGGGCTGGAGGAGGCCGCAGGCGTCCGATACCGGGGCGGCATTCATGCCGGAACGGTGAAGGACGGCTGCCCGGCGCTTATCAGGTACGCCGATGACCTGGTCGTATGCTGTCATTCCAGACAGCAGGCCGAGCAGGTCCGGGCACGGCCGGCCGAGTGGCTGGAGCCGAGAGGGCTGGCTTTTAACGAAGCCAAAACCCGGATCGTCCCCGTTACTGACGGGTTTGATTTCCTCGGATTCAATCTCCGCCTCTACCCCAACGGCAAGCTGCTGATCAAGCCGAGCGCCACGGCCATCAAGAGGTTCCGGGAGAGGCTTGCGAAGGAGTTCCGCGCACTCCGCGGGGCCACAATGCCGTTTAATTAAGCTGCCGGATAGAACAGGCGAATCGTCGGCGGGGAGTCGTGCTTGATGTTCTTCTGATCACGGCGTTTCATGGAGAACGCGGTATGCTGCGTCCTTTTCACCGCGCGGGGGCAGGTGCGCTCGCGGCGCACTGGATTGGGTCTTTCCAGGATTTCCTCAATTGCTTCCCGTGTTGCTACCGCGAGGCTCCGAGGGGGAAAAAGCCGCCTGGCCGGAAACCTGGCGGCGGACAACACGGAGCGCGCGGATAAAGGACATCCTGTCGGGATCAAGTTCGGCCTGGTCAGCGGCCTCGCGCATCAGGTGCCGTATTCCGTAATGAGTCAGCAGCAGGCCCCATATCTCCTGCTCCACAAGTTCCGGCTTCCGTGACCGGAGAATTGCGGCCGCCCCGCGCTGGTGCGTCTTAAGCTCATCAAAGACCAGTTCCGCTTCCCAGCGCTCATGATAGGCCGCTGCCAGCGCGGCGGCCGGGACTTCTTCCGGATCGGTGATATTGGTGACCAGCGTTATGATCTCCTCGCGGTCGCCGCGGTCAGCCACCTCGTAATCGACGGCCCGCACGTACGTCCCGGGCAGGTCGGTTATATGCGCTAGGCCGCGACGGAGGCGGTAGGAGTTCCTCGCCTTCTCCGCCGGCTCAGCGATGAATGACAGGTAGGAGCCGTCGGGGAGCCATTCCAGCAGGGGAAGGCCGACATTCGCGCCCACCCTGAAAAGCGCGTCGGCCCCGGCGTCGATTACCATCCTGAAATTCTCGTAGCTGTACAGCCCGGAATCGGCCAGCACGAGCATTCCGGGCCCGACGGCCCCGCCGGAGAGAACGCGCCTGGTGAGCGTCTCCTCGCCCTCGCCGTCCTTCCCTATGGACGCGCCGACAACCGCATGAGTCCCGCATTCGGCAAGCGCGGCCATGCGCACGAACGGGAAAGCACTCCGGCCCTTCTTTCCCGCGTAGCCGAAATACGCCGCGTTCTCCTCGCTGTCAGGAGCCTCTACGCCGAAGCCGTCGACTGCCATCAACCGCCGTCCGGCCAGCCACGCGCCCTTCGTGGACCGCATCGCGCACGGGACCGCGACGCGCTCGAAAATCTCCCGCATCACCTCCGCACCGAGCCGCTGCCGCGCAAGGCACAGGGCACCAGGACTGGGAACATCCCATTCACGGCGCCACGTCCCCATGTAATCCAGCCCCTCGGCGAGCTTACGCATGACCTCTTCGTAAGCGTCGCCGTAAAACAGAGCCAAGGCCATGGCGAAATACACCATGACCCGCGCGGGAAGCTTATTCCTGCGGATCTCCTTGCGACCCGCCGACGCGATCACCTCATCCACCAGCTCACGCGGAACCAGCCGCGTAAGCGTACCAATCCCAATGGCATCTGTCAGAGATGACCTGTCACCACCTACGGCATCCGGCATTGCGTCAATCTAAGGCATTCAGCCGAACCGAGGCAACCTTAGCGAGAAATCCACAGATTTCCGACCGATCGCCTGTGGATATGTGGAGGGTGCGAGAAAATTTCTTAATTAAATGGCATTGATGCGAGAAATGACTCTCATGAGAAGAATGACTTTCATGAGAATAATGATTATTAGATGAAAGGATCCGGTCGCTGGATTTCAATGCGAACAGGGGAAACGCTACCACCTCGTGATTGCCGCGCTTGTCAGGCTCGGCCACAGTATTGCCCAGGGAAGCGCTCAAGGCGACGGCAGCCACAGCCAGGCCAACCGGCAGGATCGGCGATAGCCTCATCCGCGCAACATACCAACACAAGCGAACCAGATTCCCGCAAACCCGGAAATGCCTCATGCGCCTGGCATCGGCGACGTCCCCGCCGGGCACCAGTTCGACACCAAGGCCAACAGGACCAGGTCCTCGACATGTCGCTGGATATCATCCAGCGATCTTGCACGTCGAGCTTTACTCTGCTGAGTATGGTCCGGGGCACGAACTTCGGGTAGCCGGAAAGGCCGTGAAGGTGACGGCTGCCCTCGACGAGCAGCGCGGTCATGGTGATCCAGAACGCGTAGTCGGAGGCGAACGCCGTGGCGGTCCTCAAGGACGCCCCCGCAGCCGAGGGTGAATGTTCCAACCTGGCAGCGGCGAGCGCGACGAGGCCTTTCGGCAGGCAGGTAACTGGACAGACAGCAACAGGCATCGAGCCGACTGAACCCGGCATCGCGGTAACGGCCCCAGGAAGCTAGAAGATGTCACAGCTTGCCCTATAGCCGCAGGCGGGAGGTCGAGAGCCGCCGTCACCGGGCGAGCGCTTTCCACGGATACGTTGCAGTCAATGCCTCGAGAAGTTACGTTCAAAAAAGAAAGCCGGCACTAACCGTCAGCGAGTGAGCGATGGCACGCGGTTCGGGCTCGTCAGGTGGTTCATATTCGTACCGGGAGTGGGCTGCTGCCGCACGTGCTGCTCAGCGGGAACGCGAGCAGGATGAGCGCAAAGCCGAAAAGAACCGTGCAGCCGCGGAGGCGGCGGCACGCGATGCGGAAGCGGCAGCTAGGACAGATGCGATCGAGCGGCGGGTGACCGAACTGGAAAGCCTGCTGCGGTCTTCCCTGATTCGTGATCCTCGTATCAGTTTCGACTCGCTGAAGATCACCGCGACCGTTCCGCCGTTGAATCTGGGGGCTCTGGCGGATCCGATCCCGGCGCCCCGGTGGGCAGACTTCGCGCCCAAGCCGCCAAGCGGGCTGGGGCGGATGTTTGGCGGCAGCCAGCGTTACCAGGCTTCATATGAAGAGGCCGAGCGCGCGTTCGCTAGTGCCCAGGCTGATCACCAGCGCCAGGAAGCCGGAAGGCAGCGCAAGGTCGTGGAGACCCGGGCCGCTTGGACCAGGAGAGCCGCCGACGCGAAGCGCAGCGCTGAGGCGCACAACGCACGCATTGGCGAGCTCGCCGCCGGCTTCCGCGAGCACGACCGGTTTGCCGTCAGCAAGTACGTGCAGATGGTGCTGGACAGGTCCCCCTACCCGGAAGGCTTCCCCGCCGAGCGGCACGCCGGATACGTTCCGGAGTCCTCGCTGCTCGCCGTCGAGTGGTTTCTGCCGACCTTCGACATCGTTCCCGAGCACAAGACGTTCCGGCATATCAAGACGCGCAAGGTAGTCGAACCGGCGCGGCCCCTGGCGGATGCACAGCGCCTCTATAACAGTGTCATCGCCCAGGTCGCGGTGCGCACGGTCCGTGAGGTGTTCATGGCCACCCCGGACGACATGGTCAGCACGGTCGTCTTCAACGGCCACGTCGACACCGTGGACCCGGCTACCGGCCGCAAGATCCGGCCGCCGATGATATCTGTGCGTGCCACGAGAGAAAAGTTCGACGAACTTGTGCTCGCTGAGCCACGTTTCGATCCGGCCGCTTCCATCAAACGGCACTTCTTCGCGGCCATCTCTCCGCATCCGGAGGAACTGAAGGCTGTCGAGCCGGTCATGCCGTTCAGCAGGGCAGACCCGCGCGTGATCGAGGCCATCGACGTGATTTCCACCCTGGACCAGCGGCCCAACCTCCTGGAGATGAGCCCGGAAGAGTTTGAATCGTTCATCCAGAACCTGTTCACCAAGATGGGTTACGAGACCGATCAGTACCGCTCCAGCGGCGATGGAGGCATCGACTGCATGGCCTACAAGCGCGATCCCGTCGCCCCCATGAAGATCGCCGTCCAGGCCAAGCTGTACACGAAGACCGTTTACCCGACCCACGTCCGCGACCTTTACGGCACGATGCAGCACGAGGGAGCCACCCTGGGCATCATGATCACCACCTCCGGCTACGGCCCTGGCAGCGAGGAGTTCGCCAACGGCAAGCCCCTGCACCTCATCGACGGCACCGGCCTGCTGTCGATCTGCCAGGAGCACGGCATCCCCGCCCGCATCCTGGGCCTCGGCAGGCGCAAGCCCAGGCCATAAACCCCGCCCGGCGTCTCGACGGTCCCTTCGGCCCTCGCACGCTGTTGGAGGGACGACGAGGCCGCCTCGATGCGAACGAGATCCGTCACGTCGGCCAATGTGGCTAGGCGTCGCTAGATTCCTGGCGAACGGCCGGAATCGAACGGTGCAGCAGGTTCCACGTGGCCCCGTGTCGGCCGCTGATGGCTCCCCACCTGGCTCCCATGACCGTCACTTCGGCGTCCGGCTTACCCGCCTGCTCGGCTCGCGGACATCGGCTTGACGGGTTGACAAGCGATCGCGCTGACCGGTTGACATCACGCTGGGTGAGAGACGTTATCGGAGATAACGCACGCCGACCCGCCGATCTGTCGTCGGACTCGGCCGATCGGTATGGCCGACCGTACTGTACCCGAATGATTGATATGGGCGCGTTTCTGCATGCGACCGCGGACGGCGCCCGTGGCCCCTTTGGGTGGGTGCTGGTTGCTGGCCTGGGTGGCATACACCGCGCAGTTGTCGGAGCGGCCTCAATCATGCCTTAATCGGCGGATGAGGGCCGCGCTGGCATGCTCGTCTGCGGAGTCGCCGCCATGGCGACTGAGGAGGGGAACACGATGAGCTGGTTCTGGCTGTGCATCCCGCTGATGGTCTTGTTCTTTGGCTGCTGGGCAGGGATCCCGCTGTGGCATACGCTCACACGCTGGGACGCCGAGCTCAAGGCAAAGCACGCCAAGGTCGCGGCGGCAGCCGTCGCTGCGCCGGTCGTCACGCCGCCGGCTCCGGCTGCGGCAGCCGCGCGCGAGGCTGACAGCCCGGCCTATGCCGGAGTTTAGTGACCCGCGGTAACAGTCCGGTTGGCGGCAGACGGAGCCGCCAGGCCGGCACGACCACGACGCGGGACGCGCTGTCGCGGACGGCTAGCGCGCTGATCTGGACGCAGGCGATGTCGGCCGGTCGTGACGCAGGCCGCGGCGGCCCAGGGCGGCGAACATCGTCTCAGCGCTCAGCCTGCAGATGAAGTCGAGCACCGGGCCGGGCTCGCTGCCGTTAAGCCCGGCGGCCAAGGTGGCGTCTTCGTCCCGGTCGCCGCTCAGCGCGACAGCGATGACGCCAGCCGCTACAGCGCGGTCGAGGCCCGGGCTCGGTGTGCGGCCGACGTCTGGCCGCCACGGATCATACGGAAATCTCACGGATCGCTACCTACCGCAAGCCGGCCCCTGCGCGGTGTAGGGAATGAATGATGCGGCCACGCCGAAGTACCCTGAGAGCGTGCCCGATGCGCCGAACTGACTCTGAACGCGTATATACGGCCACGGCTAGCTGTCCATCTTCCGCGCCGAGTCGATGGGCAGCTCGGCGGCTTGCCTCTCCCGCTCACTCAGTGTGATCGGCGCTCGATCTCGGCGACGCGCACACTGCCGCCGTTCGGCGCACTTGTGAGCCTTTGGCCGGTTAGCCGTCATCCGCGCATAGCCAAGTAATCTGCGCGCCGCAGAGGCAGACCGGCGGGGATGGAACTCTTCGACCTGTTGATGGCATGCGCCCATCACTACATGCCGACGCGGACTTGCCTGGGTGGGCCGGCCGTGAGCCGGGTTGACACAAGTTCATCCGCACTCTGCATGCTCTCGGGGTTGCCTGTTACGGCGGCCAGGAACTCCTCCCGAGCCAGGTTCCTGACCTCGAGGCGGGTGGTCGCGGTAACGGTCGCCGTCCTGGGTATCGGTCGCAGCAGGGCGATCTCCCCGAACCAGTCACCCGGGCCCATCTCGCTGAGCTGCTGGCCAGCCTTGCTGACACGGACCTGACCATGTGCGATGAGGTAGAAGTGTTCGCCGGGCTCCCCTTCCCGGATGATAACGTCCCCGGGCTCGTAGGTCGCCGACTGCAGTTCGCTGGCCAGGTGCTCGACTATCGCAAACGGCAGCGAGCCGAAGAACGGCACCCGCCGCAGCAACGCAAAATCGGGGCCGGGGGCTGCGATCTTGCGGTCGATGGCCGTAAGACTGGGCACGGACGAAGCGGCGACCACGACCAGCAGCAGGCCGGTGGCTAGGAGCGTGCCGCGGGTTCCCCAGGCATGGATCAGCACCGGCGTGACCGCCGAGCCGAGCCCCATGGACAGCAGCAGCACGGCCCGTCGCACCCCCATCGCGCGCCCCGTCGAGCGAGGCGGGATCACCTGCTGCAGAGCGCTGTAGACCCCTGCGTCGTCGACGACGTTGGCCAACCCTATGAATCCGAACATCAGCAAAGGCCAATACCGGGCGTGGGCGAATGCCAGCAGGATCATCGGCACTCCCCAGCCCGCGACCCCGCCGGCGAAGCAGCGGGCCACCCTCTTGTCCCGGACGAGTAGGAGGGCGAGCGGACCGCCGATCAGGCCTCCCAGGCCGGGCAGCGCGCCGAGCCAGCCGACGCCGGCCTGGCCCAGGCCGAATAGATCCAGGGCGATGATGACGGTCAGCACGTTGAGCACTCCGCGGCCGAACGTCTGGGCGGCGGCCGGGATGGCCAGCGCCCGTACACCTGGCCGCCGGATCCCGGCCTGCCAGCCCGCCGCCAGATCAAGCCTGAGCTGCTTCACGGGCCGGGCCGCAGGCGGCGGCACCTCTGATGACAGTGGCCGCACACCCGTGAGCAGCACGGCCCCGGACGCGACGAGCCCGCACGCGGCCAGCATGGCGTCCTGCGCCGTGCCGACCGCGAGCAGTCCTGCGGCGACCAGCGGGCCGCCGATCATGGCAGCGGACTGCACCATGCTGGCGGCTGTGTTCGCCCCCGTCAGCTCGTCGGGAGTGCGAGCGAGCCAGGGCAGCAGCGCGGCCTGCACCTGACGAAAGACGCTGGCCAGGCCGGACGCCACCGCTACGAGCACGATGACGAGGACAGCTTGCCCGCTACCGGTCATCGCGGCCCCGGCCGCCCCGAGCAGCAGCGTCCGCGGTACCACCGAAGCGATCAGCAGCCGCTCGCGCCGCACGCGGTCAGACCAGCTGGTGACCAGTGGTACCAGGAGCGCGCCGGACAGCCCCCGGGCCAGTCCGAAGACGCCGACAAGCCCGGCACCGCCCGTTCGGTAGGCGTACACCGACGCGGCAGTGAATGCCGCCAGGTCGCTGGCGTAGCAGGCGCCCCAGGCCATCAAGAGAAGCCGGATCGGCTTGCTGCGGGCCAGCCACATGTACTGCCTCACAGCTGATCCCCGCTGACCGCGCTCCCTTGGAGATAGCCGGTGAAAATCGTCGGCGAACGAGGCGGATAAACGGGCTTGCTCATGCATGGATGATGGTCCCGTAGGCTGTTTTCGTCCCTAGGGAATTTCCCTAGTCCCGGAGGTCGGGTGGCCCACGTCGCTCCTGCCGGGCTTCAGGACGGTTCCCTGTGGTCAGGTGCCAGGGAACGCTCCTAAACTTGATCGTGACCTTTGTGCGGGCAGGAGGGCCTGAGGAGGACGTCTTCATCGGACGGAAGGCGGAACTGGCCCAACTGGCGGACGTGGTGGCCCTGGTGCGGCAAAGCCAGCCCTGGCTGGTCACCATCGAAGGCGAGTCCGGCGTCGGCAAGACGGCGCTGGCCAGGCATTCGTTGGCATCCTCGACCGGCCTGACCGCTCTTTGGGCCCGCGCCGACCCGAGCGAGGCCGATCTCGACTACGGGATCATCGACCAGCTCTTGAGAGGCGTCGATCGTCGGGTGCTGGCCCGGTACCCGCTCTTCGCGGGCGGCGTGGTGGAGTCTTCACCGTTCGCGGTCGGGGCCCAGTTGCTGGGAATCATTGGCGATCAGCAGGGCGCCGGCCCGGTGGTGCTGGTGATCGACGATGTGCAGTGGGCGGACCGCCGGTCGGTAGAAGCCCTCTCCTTCACGTTCCGCCGGCTATCGGTGGATGCGGTGGCAGCGATCCTGGTCGTTCGCGGCGACCGCGATCAGCTGGACGAACCCACTCATCGGATGCTCCTGAGCGTGGCGCAGCGCCGACAGATATTCCTTTCGGGGTTGAGCGTCGATGACGTGGCGCCCCTGGCCGCCGCGCTGGGAGCCGGGCCGCTGGGCTCAGATGCTGTCCGGCGCTTGCATGACCGCACCGGGGGTCACACGTTGTACCTGCGGACGGTGCTCAGCGACACCGAGGGCTTGGAGCGGCTCGGCCGGGAGACGGTCGCCATCCCGGCGTCGCTGGCGGCTGTCCCGGCGTCGCTGGCGGCGGCCATCGGGGATCAGCTCGCCGCGCTGCCTGCGCCGACCCGGTCACTGTTGGAGATGCTGGCCGTCGTGAACGGGCAGGTTCCGTTGGTCCTGTTGGGCGGGACGGCGGGAGTCGAGAAGCCAAGCGCAGCGATAGAGCCGGCCATCAGGGCGGGGCTGGCGGATTTGTCGGCGGACGAGCCCACTCGCCCCGTGGGGATCCGTCACGGGCTGCAGCGCGACGCAATCTATGTCGGCATGACCGCGGACAGGCGACGAGAGCTGCACGCTCGAGCGGTCACTCTAGTCGATGAGCCAAGTCGGTGGGCCCACCGGGTGGCGTCTCTGGATCGGCCTGACGATGCCCTAGGCGCCCAGCTGGAGCGGCTGGCGAGCGGTGAGGCGGCCAGCGGTCGCCTGGCGCTGGCCGCCAGGCACCTGCAATGGGCGTCTGAGATCTCTCGCGCCCGGGTCGACCGCGAGCGGCGGTTGCTGACCGCGGTCCTGCACCTGATGCTGGCCGAGGAGGCCCGGGGCCTGGCCCTGCGCGAGGCGGTGGAGGCGTCGGCGGCGTCCCCGCTGCGCAGCTGTGTACTGGGGACGATGGCGTTCTCTGTGGGCCACCTGGTCGAGGCGGAGCGGCTGTTCAGGGAGGCGCTGGCGCAGGCGCGGGACGACCCGGGCAACCAGCCGCTGGCCGCCCTGATCGCCAACCGGCTGGCTGGCACCTACACGCTCCTTGGGGAGGGGGAGAAGGTGATGACCTTCGGGAGGTGGGCGCTGGGTACCGGCTGCCTGGACCCGGCGGCCGCCAGCCAGACGCGTACTCTGATCGGTGTCGGCGCCTGCCAAGTAGCCGGACCCCGCGAGGCCCTGGCCGAGCTGGGACATCTTCATTCTGATCCGGCACGTGTCGACCTGGCCGATGTCGACCGCCTGTCGTTCCGCGGGGTATTTCGCCTTCTGGCCGGCGACCTGGGTCAAGCCGTGAGCGACCTGACTGCCAGCCTGAAGCTGGCGCGCCAGGGCGCCACCCTCACCCTCGGCCTGCGCGCCTATTTTTACCTGGCGCTGGCCCAGTACCTGGCCGGCGCGTGGGACGACGTGCTGCTCACCGCCGATCAGGGGTTCTCGGCCGCGATGATCCATTCCCGCCGCTACGAGTTGCCGCTGCTGCACCTGGCGGCGGGCTGCGTGCCGGCCGGGCGGGGCGCGGCCGAGGAGGCCGGGCGGCATGCCCGGCTGGCTGAGGAGGCGGCGGCTGGCCTGGACTACGGACAGGAGAAGGTGTACGCGGCGATGGCCCGGGCCCTGGTCTGCCAGGCGGCGGGCGACTACCTGGGAATGGTCGGCGCGTTCCGATACTGGCGGGACGGGGCGGACCTGGACGGCCGCAGCCGGATGTATGCGGTCTTGTGGAGACCGCTGCTAGTCGAGGGCTTGGCCGGCTCAGGCCAGCCGGAGCAGGCAGCCACCGCTTTGGCACGGATGCGGGCCGAAAACGGCCAGGTCAGCTACTTGCAGCCGGCCCTGGCCTGGCTGGACGGGTGGCTGGCCGAGCAGCGCGGCGCCCCGGAGGAGGCCCGGCGGATCTACCAGCGCGGCGAGGACGCTGCCAGCACAGAAAGCCCGGTGTACATTGCTCGCTTGCTGCTGGCCCATGGTCGGCTCCTACGGCGCACGGGTCACAGGAAGGGCGCGGTCGCGCGTCTGCGGCGGGCGGAGGATCTGTACCGGGCCCTGCGGGCCGCGCCATTCATCGCCCGGACAGAAGAAGAACTGACTGCCTGCGGGCTGCGTCGGGAGCACGCCAAACGGCGCTCCGTCCTGGAGATGACCGACCGCGAGACCGAGGTCGCCCACCTGATCGAGCAGGGAATGACCAACGCCGAGATAGCCGCCGAGTTGTTCATCACGCCCAAGGCCGTCGAGTACCACCTGGGCAATATCTACGCCAAGTTCGGGCTCAACGGACGCCAGCAATTGCGCCGCCTGCTCGCCGGCTCCGGTCGGCCCGCCCGGGCCTGAGCCAGCTACCTGGGCGGCGCTGACCGCGCGGAAGCATACGTCCGGTGCCGCCCGGCGGCCAAAGCGGCGGTACAGTCCAGCGGTTCGCGGCACCCTACGACACTCAGGCCGACGTTCTGCTGATCGCCGACGACTCCCAGCAACCTGCGCTCCGATCGCGAACCGAGAAGACCTCACCGCCTCGGGGGAGCAGAGGTACCGGGCCAGCACCCGGCGATCGACACCTCGCACGAGGTGCTTGATGATCCCGTACTTCAGATGGGCTTCACTCGGGCCGACCAGAGCCCAAAGAGCGGTCAGGCCAGCTGAGTCTGCCAGGAAAGGCCCTGCCAGTGCCGTCTTGCCGACGCTGACTCGCCTTGATGGTGACCCAGCCAGGACTACCTTTCCGCACCCGGGCCACCACGTCCGCCAGTCCGGTCGGCTCCGCCTTCCGTCCGGTGAAGATACCCTTCTCCGGTCTTCCTAGCAGCAGGTGACGGTCATTTTCGAGCGTTCACCGGCGCATACCACATGGACCTGCCGCAAAGGCCAGGCAGGAGCAACACAAGCCACCCCCGCTCCCGGACTAGGAAAGCCCTCGGTGCGGCCACGGCCGACGGGACTAGTGGTTTTCCCTAGGGACAGGCACGGCTGGCGGGACCATCATCTATGCGTGAGCACACCGCTTATCTGCCTCCTGCCCCGGGCGATCGCCACCGGCTATCCGCGGTGACCCTTCTGGACAGCTGGCCGGGAAAGCGCTCACATCCGAGCTATACGGGAAGCGAGCTAACTGATGAAGCAGACGCAGTTGCTGGTCATCGGCGCGGGGCCCTACGCGCTGTCGGCCGCGGCACTCGCACGCGAGCGGGGCATCCAGACCATGGTGGTGGGCCGGCCCATGGGTTTCTGGCGGCAGAACATGCCCGAGGGCATGTTCCTGCGGTCGGGGCCTGACTGGCACTTCGACCCGTCCGCGGTGCACACGCTGGAGGCGTACCTTGAACAGCGCGGGATCCGGCCGGATGAGGTCGATCCCATCCCGGTCAGCGTCTTCCTCGGCTACGCCGACTGGTTCCAGACAGCGAAGGGAATCGGGGTCCGCGAGGACTTCGTTAGCAGCCTGGCCAAGAACGATGGGCGGTTCGAGGCAGGGCTGCGAAGCGGCGAGCGCATCCGCGCCGACACCGTGGTCGCCGCACCGGGAATCCGCCACTACGCGAACGTTCCCGGCTGGGCGTCGACGCTGCCGCCAGGATGCGCCGCTCATACCTGCGACCTGGTGCGCTTTGACGACATGGCCGGAGCGCGCGTCCTGATCATCGGCGGAAGGCAAAGCGCCTACGAGTGGGCGGCGTTGATCCGCGAGCACGGCGCCGCGCACATCAACATCGTCCACCGTCATGACATCCCGCGCTTTGAGCGGGTCAGCTGGAAATTCGTCGATCCCCACATCGAGCAGACGCTGAGGGTGCGCGGGTATTGGCGCAACCTTCCCGGCGGCGAACAGAAGGCGATCACCCAGCGCTTTTGGGAAGTGGGCAGGCTAACCCTGGAACACTGGCTGGCTCCCCGGCTGGACCGGGAGGGGATCACCCGATGGCCCGGAGCGGAAGTCATCGAGGCCACCCCGCGCCCGGATGGCCAGGTACGGGTGCTGCTCGCGGACGGCGTTCGGCTGGGTGCCGACCGCGTGGTGTTCGCCACTGGTTACCGGGCCGATCTCACCAAAGTCCCCTACCTCGCGGGCGTCTTGGAGGAAGTCAAACTGTCCGACGGCTTCCCCGTGCTGGATGAGGCTTTCCAGACCAGCCTCGACGGCCTGTACGTTACGGGTTTCTCCGCAACCCAAGACTTCGGGCCGTTCTTCGGTTTCGTCAAGGGATCACCGGCTGCCGCCACGCTGATTGTCCGCGATCTGCTGTCGCGACGCTGAACGGCGGGCATTCGCGTGCCAGTGCCCGGACCTGCGGCGCGCACGGCGCCGCCGGCGGTGACGGTGAGCAATCGCCGATGCTGTCCGCGGCGAAGGCCGGTTGCAGGATAGCGTCCCACCCGGCCGACTGCTCAGTCTCAGGAACGTGAGTTGACTGCGCGCTTGCCCTGCGGCGCCAAGCCCGACGCGTGCGGCGACGCTGCAGCCGCGAAGTCCTGGATGGCCCTGAGCCAGCGAATCATGTCTACACGACCAAGGTCGTGCAGGTGGCCTTCCACCTGTGCCAGACCGTCACAGGTCACTAAGCAATCCGGGAGGACGGTGGCCTTGATATCAAATCACTGAAAGCTTCCGGGCCGTCAAATATTGGGCTGCCAGGTAAGCAGCAACGTAGAAAGTTGCACAACTGGCCATGAGCGAAAGGAAGATAAAGTGACTATAAGTCCCCGCGGTAAAGTGACTAGGAGCCTAGCGGCTCGCTTCACTACACTACTGCCGGGCAAATCGTCTCCATTTGTAACTCAATCACAACTCATGGACCTGGTGAAGACAGATCGGTCAGACATCGAACAGCAAGTTCGCCAGGCAGAATGGATGATGCGTCATCCGCAGCGAGCGATGGCCGCAATTCCGTATCCGCTGATCGATGACTGGAGGAGGTTCCTACGCTGGATCGATGGCGCAATTCAGCACTTGGAACAGCCAAGGCCTGCCCTCGAGCTTGAGCATCTCATCCGCACCTGGCAGTATCGCCGGACAAATATCGTAGCACCGAATCTGAGGTGGCGGCGACGTGCCGACGTAATTGCAGTCTAGTGAAATGCCGAAGTTACTCCATGTTCGTGCTTAATTTAAGCACCAAAGATCTCCCACATCGATGCGCAGGCCCGGTGGAGGGCGGTCCGCGCCAAGGTACTCGCCCAGGCCGGCCAGTTCCCCGCCGCGCACACACTGCTGGACGAGGCGGCCGCGCTCGTGTCGCCGATCTGCTGGGCGGCGCTGCAGGCCGAGATACTGCTGGCCAGGGCCAAGGTGGACAGGCTGGCCGGAGCACCGGAGCGGGCCGAGGTCAGCCTGTGCGCAGCGCTGCGCATCTACCAGGACCCGTACGCCACCCCGTTCGAGCATGAGGCCGCGGCCACCCTCGCCGACCTCACCGGCCACCCCAGCGCCAAGGCGACCTAACCGCCTCCAGCGACAAAGGCCCAGAATGGGGAGATCTGTATCCGCTGCGCGAGCACAGGCGGCGAGGATCAAGCCGTAAAGAATCGGCAGGCTTTCAACGTCTGGCGGACAGAATCACAGTTCGTAACTGCGGCTCGGTACCGGTTGAGGCGCAGTGTTCCGCCGCCGCCAGCGGGAGTGGTGCATCGCGTGCTCCAGGCGGAATGCCGGCCAGCGGGACCGGATTTTTATCGCAGCGCCAGCAGGGCTGGGACTGCCTCGGGTTCTGTGCCGGGCCGATGGCCTGTGGCCGCACCCGAGCGGCACATGTGATGCTGGGAGGGAGTTTCGGCGTGCCGGACCCGGCCGGTGGCGGTGCGGTGGTACGGGCCCGCGGGAGGACATCATGAACGTGGCCGGGGAACGGTCCGGGCCAGCTGAGCGGGAGACCGCCGCAGCGCTCGCCCCGGAGTTCTATGTCGCTCTTGAGCTGGTCGGTGACGGGCAGTGCTGCCGTCCGGGCCTGCTGTATGCGCCGCTGACCGAGGCGGTTGTCCGGGTCACGGCTACCGGGGCTGCGCTGGCGAGGATCACCGTGCCGCGTCCCTACGGCACGTTCACCGGTGTTACCGCGGCTGCTGATAACCGCACGTTCGTTCTGGCTGCGCAAGAACTCGCGCGGCTGCCGCTGAGGACGCCCCCGGCGACCCGGTTCTTCCTGCTGCGGATCGACCCGGCCAGCCGCCTCCCGGCCAGCCGGGCCCAGCTGACGCCGCTGCCGGTCCCGGAGCAGCCGGGCCGGGCGGTAACCGGCCTGGCCCTCGCCCCGGACGCCGCCAGGCTCGCGGTCACCGCCGGCCCGTTCGCGGCACCCGCGCTGCACGTCTTCACCATGGCCACAGGAGCGGAGCGGGTGTGGGACGGACCCCGGGTCGGTCCCGGGTACGGCCCGGGCGCCGTGCACGGCTCGCTGTCGTGGACCGCGGACGGCCGTACCCTGGCGCTGATCACCTCTGGAGGCCCGCCGGACTCCGGAGTCCGGCTGCTGGACACCGCAGCGGCGGGCACCAGCCTGCTGGCCAGCAGCCGGCTCGTCGTACCGACACCCACCGACCCGGCCAACTGGTCGGACAACTACTGGCGCCAGGCCATGATCAGCGCCGATGGCCAGGTCATCATCGCCGTCATCCAGATCGACACGCAGGACGCCACCCAGCGGATGGGCGGCATCAGTCAGAAACTCGTCACCTTCTCGGCCGACACAGGCACACCCCTGCGCACGCTCAACCACATACTGGCCCGCGGCGGCTATCAGCAGGTCCTGTGGGCCAGCCCGTCAGCACACCTGCTGATCGTCAGCGGCACCCAGCCCGGCCCCACCGTCGGCTCCTTCAACCTCGGGCACAGTGCCGGTATCCTCGGCGGCGGCCGCCTCACCCCCATCCCGTGGTCCAACCGCACCTTCGCGGCCGCCTGGCAGCACTGACTCCAGAGGCTGCCGCACCGCGCAGGCACCGCCTCGTCACCCGATCTGGCGCGCCGGTTACGTTTCGTTACCGACTATCAGCCCGCTTGACACGGAATAACCGCCGTTAGGTGCGGCAGGTGAGGTGGCATGGTGGTCCGCCCGTGCCGTGCCGTAATGGGTGTTCTGCTGCTGCTGTATCCAGCGGGCTCGGGTGCCAGTTCCCCGGTAGCGTGCCGTCGCTAGGTGTCAGCCAGGTGGTCGGCCAAGATCTTGCCGATGACGCGGGTGGTGAACGCGGCATCTTCCGGGCCGCTGTCAAGCGCGACGGCCAGGACCTTCATGGCTTCCAGATCGCCCAGCCGCGTCCCGGGGGCCGCCCGGGCGAACAGTCCTGGCAGGCAGGGCCGAAGCCGCGGATGACTGCGTGTAGCAGATCGCGTGGCGGTTGAGCCTTCTAAGGAGGCGGACTAGGGGTTTCCCCTAGGGACAGAGACAGCCGGCCGGAACATCATCAATGCATGCGCAACCCCTCTGCAAGTGCACGCCAGGCTCGGCGTCCACTGGCGCGCTTGTCTTGCCCGGCGCCCGGCGTGGCGCCGCGCCCCGCTGGGCGCCGGGCAAAGTTCCCAGGTTTCCCTGATTCGCGGCCGCGCCGGCGGGCCTACGGTGAGGCGCAGGCCCGAGTTCATCGCCGGGACCTACGCCTCCGCGGGATCCGCTGGACAGTGCCAGCGGACCCGGTCGGGGCAGCATCTGCCCGCCTGACCGCCTGACACAGGAAAGGAAACAGTGATGCGCGGCTTGATCCACCGGGCCGGTCCCGGTGCCCGCCCAGCCCCGCGGGTCACCACCGCGCCCCGGCAGCCTGCATCGCACGAACGGGCCGGCCATGACCAGCCCGCGTCCCCCCGCCCCCGCGGGGTAGCACCGGCCAGGCTCTGGGACTGGCTGGCTCTGGGACTGGCTGCCTGCCTGCCGAGGCAGGTCCGTCCCGGCCCGCCCGCGGGGCCAGGCTGTAGCCCAGATCAGCCGGTCATGACCGGCCAGGCCCCGTCCTGGTTACCCACCACCACCCATCCATCTATTTCGTCTGGAGCATCACCATGCCGTCAACCATCAGCACACCGCAGGCCCGCCCGAACAGCGCGCCTGCGTACTACCTAGCCCGGCCCGCGAGCGCCTGGATCACCGCCCTTCACCGCCGGCCCCCGCAGCGGCCGGCAGGTAGCGGCCAGACGTTCCCGTCAGCAAGGAAACCCCGATGACCCGCGCCGCGGCCCCGACCTCTACTGGCACCTGTCCGGTCAGCCCCGGAAGCGGAGGGGGACTGGTGGCAGCTGGCGGGGTTATCGGCAGCGAGCCGGGCTACCGCCTGGCGGCGAAGGGCCGCGAGCACGCCGAAGATGAGCGGCTGGACCTCCTCGAACAGCTCTTTGATCCCGGCTCTCGCCGCCGGCTGGAGATGGCGCGGCCGGGCTGGCGGTGCCTGGTGGTCGGTGCTGGCCGCGGGTCCATGGCGGTCTGGCTAGCTGAGCGCGTGGGCCCGGCTGGCCAGGTTGTGGCCACCGACATCGACTGCGGGTACCTGGAGCGGCTTGACCTGCCGAATCTGCAGGTGGTGCAGCACAACATCGTGGATGACCCGGTGGATGTCCTGGGCCCTGGATCGTTCAACCTCGTCTGCGCGCGGCTGGTGCTGTTCTGGCTGGCGGGCCGGCAGCACGAAGCGGTCCGCCAGATGGTGCGGTGCCTGCGCCCGGGCGGCTGGCTCATCGACGAAGACGGCGACTGGGGCGTGCCCGGGCCGGTCGACCCGTCCCATCCGCTGTACGCCGGCTACCACCAGGCCTTTGACGGGGGCGAGTGGTGGGCCGACCGTGGCTACGACCCGTTTTTCGGGCGCCAGCTGCCCGCGCTGTTTGAGCGCTGCGGCCTGCATGATATCGACCATCGCAGCACCGCCAGCGTGGTCCGCGGAGCAAGTCCATGGGCGCGCTGGTGGCAGCAGACCCTCGACGTCATCCGCGGCTGGGGGCTCGCCCACGGCGCCGCCGAAGCCCCCGGCGGCGAACATCAGGCGCTCACCGCCCCCTGCAGCGACCCGTCGGTCTGGTTCACCACCGAGCTCCTGCACGCCTGCTCAGGCCGGCGACCCGGTTAACAAGCAACGGCGCCGCGCCTGACCTGCCCGGCGGGCCAGATCGGGCCCGGACCCGGAAACTGTCAGGCACCGGGTCAAGCCGCCCGCTGTCACCCTCCCCAGCGCCGGGGACGGCGCCGGCCGGAACCGTTCACCTTCCAGGCCTGGACCAGGGACCCGGTTACCAGCTCAACGTCAAGACCGCCGGGTACCCGGCGGCACCTGCACGCTGTCGTTCGCCGCCAGCGGCGACCGGCAGCCCACACCACCAAGTTCGTGATCGGCTGACCGGCAACAGCCAGCGATCGGTTACACGTGGGGCACGGACGCGTCAGTCCCGCCGCCCCCGGCGGGAACCGCCGGTCTGCTGCTGCCACCTGGCCAGCGCCTCGATGCCCAGCCTGGGCACTTCCCGAGGACGCGGATCGACGCACGCCCCGACCGGCCGGAACGCGGCGCGCACGTACGGTCAATCCGCATCCCGGCGGACCTCCGGAGCAGACGCGACGCCTGGGAGGTGCCCGGGCCCCAGAAAGGACCAGTACTGCGACCCCGGCGCACCCCGCGCGTCGGGAGCCGGGAACCCTTCACCAGCCTTCCGTAAATACGCGGCCGCCGACGGTCAGGCATGGCGCATGGAACGGCCGGGGCTGTCGGAGGATACAGATCTGGAACTTCTGTGCACAGGTGCTACCTTCCGCAGCCCGAGCATCAGCCGCAAATATTCGGCAGGGAGACTGTGGATAGTGCTTCCGGCCTGGCTTCCCTGGTTTTGACCGGGTACGGTACGGGCGTAGGGTCGGGGGCCTGGGTCCCGGCCTGACCTCCGATTCGGCTGACGCCGTCCGGGCTGTCCTGCGAGACGATCTGTCGGCCGGGCCCCAGGGTTTTAATGGCACCTGCCAGCGGCGCCGGTCCGATCTGCCCAGCCTGGACTAGAGGCCGGGGTTCACGGGTCCGATGGGCCAGCGGGTGCGGTGCCATCCCTCAACCTGAGAAAGGGATGGCTGTGACCATCGTAGAAGAAGCACGCCCCGTTACCTGTCGCACCGCTGTTACCGGCGGTGTCGACACTCACGCAGATACCCATGTCGCCGCCGCGCTGGATCCCGTCGGCGGGCTGCTCGGCGTCCGGGAGTTCCCGGCCACCGCGGCTGGCTACGCCGGCCTGCTGGGCTGGCTGGGCGGGTTCGGGACCGTCGCCCTGGTCGGCATCGAGGGGACCGGCAGCTATGGCGCCGGACTGGCCCGCCATGTCACCGCAGCTGGCATCCGGGTCGTCGAGGTGGACCGCTCGGACCGGCAGGACCGGCGCCGGCAGGGCAAGTCCGATCCGCTGGACGCGTTCAGCGCCGCGCGGGCGGCGCAGTCCGGCCGGGCCCGCGGCGCGCCGAAAGGCCGGGATGGTGCCGTGGAGGCGATCCGGGCCCTGATGGTCGCCCGGCGCAGCGCCGCGGGAGAGCGCACCCGGACGATCAACCAGGCCAGGGCCCTGATCCTGACCGGCCCCGATGACCTGCGAGCCCGGTTCGCCCGGCACACGCCGGCTGCCCTGGTAACCGGGCTGGCGTCCCTGCGTCCCCGGCCCGGCGATGTCGCCGGCTACGCCGTCCGTGTCGCGCTGCGGGAGCTGGGGCGGCGCGCGCAGTTCCTGGACGGCCAGCTCGAGCGCCTGGACGAGCTCATCGTCCCGCTGGTAACCGCCCATGCCCCGGGCCTGCTCACCGTTTACGGGCTCGGCCCGCGCACCGCGGCGCTGCTGCTCATCGCGGCCGGGGATCATCCCGGGCGGCTGCGGAGCGAGGCCGCCTGGGCGCACCTGTGCGGCGTCGCCCCGATCCCCGCGTCGTCCGGGAAAGTCACCCGCCACCGGCTCAACCCCGGCGGTGACCGCCAGGCCAACCACGCCCTGTGGCGGATCGTGTTCACCCGGCTGCGCTCGCACCCGGCCACCCGCGCCTACGCCGAGCGCCGCACCGCCGAAGGGAAATCCAAGGCGGAGATCATCCGCTGCCTGAAGCGTTACGCCGCCCGCGAGGTCTACCGCCACCTCCGCCCGGCCGCCGGCTAACGGCCGAAAGCTCCGGGGACGGCCTGACCCGATATTCGGCTGCCGCGAACCTGCTGGCCTGCTAACGATTCGCCGGCCGTCCCCGGCCTCATCTGTGACCTGCTGGGCGTGACCTGATAAGAGCTTGCGCTCCACCTGGAGCGGCCCATCCCTAATGTCCGCAACCCAGCAAAAACGGCCGGAACACCACCCCGCAACCCCAGAACAGCGGCTACCGAAATACCATCCGATCCCCCTTGACAAACATAAGAGCATCGTTATGCGCGAATTGCAACCAATTGATCACGGGTTGTTCGTTGCATTCTGTCGTCGTCTCCTGCTGCCGCCCACTCGCGGCAGCCCGCGCCCGGAGTACGTCCGCTGACGGCGCATTACTCGCCGAACCCCACGGCTCGTGCGCACAAGAACCCGTCAGGGCGTGCACGCTAGCGCCGCGGCACGACGGTAAGCCGGCGGCTGCCGCAGCCGCGTCCCGGGGCGGTGTTCACCGCGCGAACGTCCGCCCCGAGACCTGGCCTGGCTGGCAGGGCGACGCCCTCGTCGAGCGCGGATGTGGCGGGGGAGTGCCTGATGGCGTGCTTATCCCAGGGCTGCGGTGAGCTCCTGCTGCGCCTGCTCGTCGAGCGTGACGTCGGCGGCGGCGAGGTTCTCCTCCAGGTGCGCCACCGAGGAGGTGCCGGGTATCAGCAGGACGTTGGGCGCCAGGCCCAGGGTCCAGGCGAGCGCGATCTGGGCCGGGGTGGCGCCGAGCCGTCCGGCGGTGGCCCGGACGGCCGGATGGCCCAGCACCGGGTTGTCCGGTGCGAAGGCCGAGCCCAGCGGGAAGAACGGCACGAACGCTATGTCCCGCGCGGCGCACTCCTGCAGGACGGGTATCGAGGAGCGGTCGGCCAGGTTCAGCGGGTTCTGCACGCACGCGATGGGGGTGCGCTCCAGCGCGCGCCGCAGCCGCTCGAGGGTGATGTTGCTCAGCCCGACGCCCCCGATCAGGCCATCGTCGCGGGCCTGGATCATGGCGGCGAGCTGGTCGTCGAACCGCTGGTCTGGCTCGTCGCCCGTCACCCGCAGGTTCACGACGGCCAGCTGCTCGACGCCGAGGCTGCGCAGGTTGTCCTCGATGCCGGCGCGCAGCTGATCAGGGTCGCTGTAGGGCAGCCATCCCCCGGCCTGGTCGCGGCGTGCGCCGACCTTGCTGACCAGCGCGAGGTTGCCGGGGTAGGGGTGCAGCGCCTCGCGGATGAGCTCGTTGGCGACGTCGGGCCCGTAGTACTGCGCGGTATCGATGTGGTCCACGCCCAGCTCCACGGCGCGGCGCAGCACCGTCAGCGCCTCGCCGCGGTCACGCGGCGGCCCCCAGACACCCGGGCCGGGCAGCTGCATGGCGCCCAAGCCGAGGCGAGAGACCGAGAAATCACCCAGAGCGTAGCCGTCCACGGCACCCACCCTAGCGGGCGGGCGGAGCCTCGCAGCCCTGGCCGAGCAGGCCGAGGAGCAGCACAGGACGCAGCCGGGAAGCTCGCGCGCCGTCCGAGCTAGAACTCCGCCCTGCGATGTACCGACCGAAGTACACCAACCACCACCGATGCGACCGCTGGCAAGGCCACCGCGCAGGCCGCTGCCACCCCGATGTCACTGCCCGGAAGCACAACAGTGCCGCGTCCACGATCCTTGTACGTGTAATTGCTCGATAACGAGGCGGTGGCCAAGCTGAATTCCAGGATGTTACGTACAGTAGCGAGACTACCGGGTACCGGGACTTCCGACGTGGAACGAGTCGTGGAACGGCGCGGCGGGAATCCCAGTGCGGCCAGTGCCGCCGGTGCGATTATCCGTGTTATCTGTGCAGCTAATGCGCCCAGTGGATGAGGCCGTGGTTATGGTAAGGAGAAGGTCTACGGTTCGATTCCGTAACGGGGCTCCAGGTCAGAGGCCTAATCCTCAGAACGAGCAAGGCCAGTGGGGACATTAGTGGGGACTAACGGTCCGACAAGTCGCCTCCGACAAGTCGCAACTGCCCGCGCGGGTCTCCTGCAGTAGTGCAGTAGTGCAGTAAGTCCTCTCCTATCGGATGTGAGCCGGAGGTTGCGTACCTGAGTCGGGTTGCCCTGCGCGGGCCTCAGAGCCCCGCGGGCATTGCCCCTGTCCGTCGGCAGACTCATGCGGTTCGGGCGGCTCGGTCGTGAACCTGCTCGACTGCGCGGCGGATCATCAGCGTGGCACGCTGGATTGACCGGCTGACCAGGTGCCCGGGGCCGTACCGATGATGTATCTCAGCGAGTCGCCTTTCGACCGGGACGAGCTCGCCGTCCGGGCTGGTTGTAATGTCGCAGCAAGTCAGCACGCTGGAAAGCGCGTGCGGTGCAGGCTCGAGCTCGAGGCTCAGAACGTCGGCAAGCCCGCGTTCGTCGGCTTCGACGATGGCGTAGGAGTGATGGGCGACCAGCCGGCACAGCATCGCGTCGGCGTGCTGGGCGTCGCGCAAGTAACGGGCACCGTCGAGTGCGTGCAGGCCCGTCAGGGCCAGGCCGGGCGCGTAGCCGATGTGGTGCAGCCAGGCCGCGGCTTCCAGAAGGTCAGCATCAGCGCCGAGAACAGGTGCCAGGCCGCGTGCCTGCGTGGCGACGCCTCGGACGTGCGCCCAGCGGCGGGGCAGTGGCTCCTGGAGGAGTGCTTGGGCGAGATGTTCGGCCCATGGAACTGGCGCTTTCATGCGGCCAAGGCTAGACAGCCGTCGCGGAACGTTCACGGACGTGGCAGGCGCCGGGATTCTAGGAATTAAGACGCGGGCTCATTGACCGCAGAACGACGACCGCCTGAAAAGCGGAAGGTCGACAGTTCGATCCTGTCCCTGACCACCACCACCGACCGGTACGGCTGACAGCCTGCGGCACCTGCGTTTCGCCTGTTCAGGAGACGTTTTCGGCTCTATTTTAACAGGAGTGCCGGGGTGTGCCGCGGAATGCCGTCGTGTCCGTGGGATACCTGTGGGGGCGGGTCCGGGACGCGTACTTGTGGGATTTTTGTGGGGGCTCGCCAGAGGTCTCCGGCGGCCCGCAGAGCCGTAGCATCACACGTCGGTCGTGATCCGGTCGTAGGTGCCGCCGGCAAGCGCGGGTGCTGCGGGCCCTGGTGCCGTAGCGGGTGAGCCTTGCGGGGGTCCGGCCGTTCAGTTCCTTCAGGTCTCCCTCGGCTCCGCTGCGGTTGAGCCACGGTGAAGAGCGTCGCAGCAGCTGCGGCATGCGGCCATAGAGCACCAGGACCCGCTGAGTTGTGACACGGCAGGGGCCTGGTTCCCGGCACCGATCCTCCGTGCACGTCACGATGGTCATTGACTCGTGGCATCCGGTCAGGCCATGATCGTTGAGGTGTCCGTTTCTCTGTTCGAGAACAAGCCTGAATCATGCCCGTTCGGTCACCAGTTGTGGCCCGGCAAGGCGCAGGTGAGCTGGACCCCGTGCCTCTGCGAGCCGGCCCGGGAGGCGGCCGGGCGCGGCCGCGGCATGGGACACGTCCGGGTCGCGTGCACCAGCTGCCATGAGCAACTCCGGCAGACGGTGTTCTTCGAGCCGCCGCACGACCGCGGGCACCGGCCGCTCACCGGCTGGGTGACCGGACCGGATCCTCAGCATTGAGCGCGCCGGCCACGACGGCCAGGGCGACGGCAACCGCCGAAAGCCGGTCTGGCGCGGCCACGCCGACAACGCAGATGATCTCCTGTGCCGTGTGCGCGCTGATCACGCTTGCGTTCATGGTGGATGCTGCCCGGCTGGCCGCGACCGCGAAGGCCG
Organism: uncultured Actinomycetes bacterium; assembly: GCA_963722055.1. Lineage (GTDB taxonomy): Bacteria > Actinomycetota > Actinomycetes > Streptosporangiales > Streptosporangiaceae > Palsa-504. The sequence continues at coordinate 268,033 of CAVRLA010000001.1, forward strand.
CCGGGTCGGCGGGATGGCCGTCATCCTTGGCGACTCGTACGGTGATGTCATACCTGCTGGGCGGTTTGTTCATGCCCGGCCCTGTAAGCGGACCTCGGAGAGTTCGCGATTTCTGAAGGTTCAGAGTGCGGCAGTTGACCGTGAGTTGGCTGAACTCTCGGTCGTTATGGGCGGCTCACACCGTCCAGTCCAGCTGCCGCTCGGGGATGGCGAGCTGGCGGCCGTAGGCCTCGGCGTCGGCCCGGCCAGCTTTGTCGCCTCGCGGGTAGCGGAAGATCCGGCCCGGGAATACGACGAAGCTGGTCGTGGGGGACTGGAAGTTCACATACCAGCCGGGCTCGTCAAGAACGGCGGCGAAGGCCCGGGCGAGCTGGTCCTGCCCCGGCTTCGTCTGCTTCGAAGTCCAGCAGGGTCCAGATGTCCGGCTGGTCGGCGGTGGTGTCCCCGGGCCGGAACCTGCTGATCTTGCGGACGGTCAGCGTCAGGTTCTCCAGGTTCGTGCCGACGCGGAGGCTCTCCGCGATGAGTCCGCCCTCGATCATGAAGGTCTCCTAACCTGCGGGAGTTCGCGATTTGTGAAGGTGTCTGGGCTGTGCCTAAGTGCCGGGTTCGGCGGACTGCACGGTCGCGTCTTGTGCGTGCTGGATAGCGATCGCTCATCGACCGGTCTTCTGCGCGTCGGGCCGGCCGGGGCAGGGACGGGGCGGGACGCGGGCCATCGTGAGGGAGGTCTGCTGCGTGAGCTGCACCTCGGTCTGGGACCGGAGGTGGTGGCGCAGCTCCTCGGTGAATTCCCGCCGGATGTCATCTGGCCAGCTCAGCGAGGTCGCTCTGGTGTTCTCCACGCCGACGACGGTCTCGGCAGCGCGGACGATCCGCTGGGTGTGCGTCTGATGGACGGGTGTCTGGAACAAGCCGGTGCCCATCATGACCTTGGTGTCGGCAAAATGCGGTCCCCTTACCCTGGCACCGCCGTCGCCGCCGCGCGCGGCCCACATGCCCTGCAGGGCAGCGCGGAAGGGCTCGTCGTAGCGCTGCCCGGTTTCCAGCAGGGCGAGCCAGCCGCCGGGGCGCAGGAGCCGCGCGGGCTTGCGGAACTGGACCTCGGGGTCGACCCAGTGAAAGGCCGTGCCCGAGATGATCAGGTCGAACGAGGCGTCGGCCGCCGAGAAGTCCTCGAAGGAAGCGACCTCGAACAAGACGGCCGAGCCAGCAAGCCGGCGCCGGGCCGCGGTGATCATCGCCGGGCCGAGGTCGATGGCCGTCAGGCGGAACCCGAAGCACGCCAGGCGCTCGGTGAGCTGGCCGGTGCCGCATCCGACCTCCAGGACCGCGCTGCCGGCGCCAAGCCCGGCGGTTGCCACGGCCAGCTCGACGATGCTGCCCGGATATCCGAGCCGGGAAGCCTCATAGAGCTGGGCGACGCTGTCGAACAGCGTCCGCTGGCGCCGCCGCGTGCTGCGCTCCTGTTCGGTCTCTGCTCCCATGCCCACAGCCCGACAGTAGAGCACCGTCCGGTATCCGCCGGGCCCGCCACCGGCATGGGACGGGCCATTCGCCCACGGACCCTGCCGGGGCATGGAGGACCGCGGGGACCGCAGGTCACCGACCACTCCCAGCGCCATGCAGCACCTCGGCTTCAGCAATCACGAATCCGGCTCACGATTGCCGAGGAATGTGCTGGAATACCGACGCGGATTCAGGGATCTGCGAGCTACACGCCGACACGGCTTTCTTGCCACCCTGACCTGCGACAAGCGACGACCGTGCCCAGCGAGAGCCAGAACGAACTGTCGGCAGGTCCAACAATGGCCGTAATCCGGCCCCGGGTAAGCACAAGTGGAAGAATGGGCCGCATGGGCGGGGCGGATCCCAGGCCGCAGGAGAACACCTCAGAAGCCGGGCTGATGCGGGCCGGCGCGCGGACGTGGATCCGCCGCACCGGCCACGACCTGCGCGGGATTTCCGGGCCCGCTTTACTGTCGGCGTTGTGCGCGGCCGCGTTCTGCCCGCTGATCGCGGTCGGGGTCACCGGCGCCGCGGCGGTGGCCGGCATCGGCGTGCTGTCCTCGGTCGGCGGCGGCGTGCTGACCGACGTCATCATCAAGGCCATCGACCGGCTGCGCGGCTCGGACGCGGAAGATCCGGCCGCGCCGCCGGCGATCGAGCAGGCCCTGGCCGAGGGGATCGGCAAGGTGCTGGCCGCCGGGGCAGCGCAGGCGGCCGAGCTGCGCGCCGAGATCGGCACGGTGCTCGGGCAGGTCGACCTGGGCGGCGCCCTGCTGCGGGAGGCTATCGAGTCGGGAGACGAGCGGCTCCGCACGGACCTCATCGCCGCGATCGGCGCCCTCGGCTCGGATTTCGCCGAGCTCGGATTCCTGATCAAGGACGTGGCCGCGGCCGCCGCCCGGATCCAGCAGGACCTGGACGAGCAGCGCGCGAGCACCCAGGTGATCATCGAGCAGAACGCCGGCCAGTCGGCGGAGATCCGCCGGGTCCGGGAGGACCTGGCCGTCATTGAGCGGCTCACCCGGCCCGGCCCCCGGGCCGGTGACGGCAGCCCCGCGGCCGCCGCACGCTGGGAGGGATCCCCCTACCGGGGCCTGCTGCCGTTCAGCGAAGCCGACGAGGAGATCTTCTACGGCCGCGAGCGGGTAACCACGGAGCTGGCCATCCTGGCCGCCGAGCAGGCCAGCCGCGGCGGCCTGATCGTGGTCGGCGGCGCCTCGGGCGCGGGCAAGTCATCCCTGCTGCGGGCCGGCTTGCTCCCGGCCCTGGCCCGGGGACTGCAGGTGCAGGGCTCGGCCCGCTGGCCACGCCTGGTCATGACGCCGACCAGGGCGCCGCTGACCGAGCTGGCCACCCAGCTGGCCGCCGTCAGCGGCGTTGACCTGCGCTCCCTGGAAGACACGCTCACCGAGGACCCGGATCTGGCCCGCGCGGCCGCACGCCAGGCCGCCCTGGCCAGCGCCGCGCGGTACCCGGGGCCGCCCGCGGCCGGAGACCCGCGGCTGGTGCTCATCGTCGACCAGTTCGAGCAGGTGTTCACGCTGGGCTCCGGCCCGGACCAGGCCGACCCTGACCAGGCCGACCCGGGGCAGGCGGGCCGCCAGGCGCGGTTCGTCACCGCGCTGCACGCGATGACCACGAATCCGGGCGGCGACCCTGGCGCGCCGCCGGCGCTGGTAGTGCTGGCCGTCCGGGGTGATTTCCTGGACCGCTGCAGCGGCTTCGCCGAGCTGGCCGCCGCGGTCCGGGACCACCAGCTGTTCATGGTCGAGCCGATGACCAGCTCGGAGCTGCGGCTGGCCATCACCGGCCCGGCCGCCGCGGCGGGCCTGCACCTCGACGGCCCTGACCGAGACCGTGCTGGGTGACCTGCGCGCCGCGGGCCCCGGCAACGCCGCCGGCCAGCTGCCCCTGCTGTCTCAGGCCATGCTGCTGACCTGGGAGAACCGTGACGGCGATCGGCTCACCCTGCACGGGTACGGGCAATCGGGCGGCATCAGCGACGCGGTGGGGACCAGCGCGGACGCCGCCTACGACAGCCTGCCGCCCGCCGGCCAGGGCCTGGCCAGGAAGATCCTGCGGCACATGATCACCGCCAGCCGCGACGCCCAGCCCGCCCGTCGGCCGGTCACCCGGACGGCCCTGTACGGGCTGCCGGGCGGCGGGCAGGCGCGCACCGATGAGGTGCTGGAACGGTTCGCGGCCAGGCGCCTGATCGTGCTGAACGACGGCGGCGCCGAGATCGCGCACGATGCCCTGCTGACCGCCTGGCCCCGGCTGCGCGAGTGGCTGGCCGAGGACCGGGCCAGCTGGGTGCTGCACAGCCAGCTGGCCGACGACGCCGAGGCGTGGCGCCGGGACCGGCCGCCCGACTTCCTGTACCGCGGCACGCAGTTGGCCGCGGTAAGGCACGCGGCCGATACCTGGGCGACCGACGCGGACCGTTACCCGACCCTGAGCGGCACGGAAACGGACTTCCTGGACTCCAGCCAGCGCGCCGACCGCCGCCGGATCCGCCAGCGCCGGACGGCCATCGTGGCCCTGCTGATCCTGCTGGCCGCCTCGCTGACCGGCGCGGGCCTGGCCATCGCGGCGGCCAGGAACGCCAACTACCAGCGCACCCTGGCCGCCTCCGACCAGCTCGCCGCGGAAAGCGAGCAACTCGACGCGACCGACCCGGTCACCGCCGCGCAGCTCGCGGCCGCCTCCTGGGCGGTCCTGCCTACGCCCGCCGCCCGCGCCAGCATGCTGGAGGTCCTGGCCCAGGGCGACATCGCCACCATCGAACCCGAACCCAACGGCTCCGTGACCTCGGTGGCCTACAGCCCGGACGGCCGGATCCTGGCCGTTGCCGAGGGGGACGGGACGGTGAGCCTGTGGGACGCGGCCACGCGCCAGCAGATCGGCGCATCCCTGGACGTCCAGGGCAACGCCGACGTCGAGGTGGTGGCCGTGGCCTTCAGCCCGAACGGCAAGCTGCTGGCCACGGCGAGTGGCGACGGGACGGTTCGCCTGTGGGACGTGGCCACGCACCAGCAGATCGAGGCCATCATCACCGTCGTGCCGGGGAGTGAAGGCTCCAGTAGCGACGACTCGGTGGCGTTCAGCCCGGACGGCCGGATCCTGGCCGCGGCGGCAGACAACGGGACGGTGCGCCTGTGGGATCTGGCCATGCACCAGCAGGTCGGGGCGCCTATCGTCATCGCACCGGTGAACGGCAATTCCCCCGGCGGCGTCTCGGCGGTGGCGTTCAGCCCGGACGGGCGGATGCTGGCCACCGGCGGGTCAGACGGGACCGCGCGGCTGTGGGATGTGGCCACGCACCGGCAGATCGGCTCCGCCATGGCCGCCGTGCCCTCAGCGTCGGCGGTCGGCGGTACCAGCTTCGGCATTACTGGGGTGACCGGCGTGGCGTTCAGCCCAGGTGGTGGCATTCTCGTTACCGGCGGGTCAGATGGGATGGCGCGGCTGTGGGATGTGGCGACGCACCATGAAATCGGCACGCCGGTCGCTGCGGTAAGCGATCCACCGGTCAATGCGGTAAATGGGGTGGCATTCAGTCCGGACGGCGCCATGTTTGCGACCGCCGGCGGTGATGGTACGGCCCGGCTGTGGGATGTAGCCACCCTCCAGGAAATCGGCGCACCGCTTACCGCGGCCCGCGATGGCGCGGTCAATGCGGTGGTCTTCAGCCCAGACGGGGACGACCTGACCACGGCCGGCGAGGATGGCACGGTCCGGCTGTGGAGTCCAGATTTCTATGGCCAGGTCGGTGCCCCGGTCGGGACCGCCAGCGGCGCCGTCGAGGTCGCCGACGTGGCGATCAATCGGGATGGCATTCTTGCGACCGAGGGGTGGGACGGGATAGTGCAATTGTGGAATGCAGTCACGCACCGTCAGATCGGCACACCCCTAGCCAGCAGCGACCGCACTTTCGGCTTCCCCCACCTAGGTGTCTTCGACCTGGCCTTCAGCCCGGACGGCCGGATCCTGGCGGGCGTAGAAGCAGGCGGGACGATACGGCTATGGGATACGGTCGCACACAGGCAGGTCGGACAGCCGATTCCCGCTGGTGTTGTCGATGCCTTCGGGTACACCGTGGATGCGGTGGCCTTCAGCCCGAGCGGCAGCCTGCTGGCCACCGCGGGTAGCAACGGGCAGGTGCGGCTGTGGGATGTGGCTACTCACCGGGAGGTCGGCCTGCCCATCAGGGTGCCGGCGAGCGCCGTCACGGATGTAGCGTTCAGCCCGGACGGCAGCGTGCTGGCCACGGTCGGAGGGGACGGGAGGCTGCGGCTGTGGGATGTGGCCACCCACAGGGAAATCGGCGCCCCCATCCCCGCCGTCGGCGACCCGGCAAGTAACGAGGTAAGTGCGGTCGCCTTCAGTCCGGACGGCAGTTTGCTGGCCACCGCGTCCGCCGACGGGACGGTGCGGCTGTGGGATACGGCTACCCGTCAGCAGATCGGCGCTCCGCTGGCCGCAGCCAGTTACGGGGCCGTGAATGCGGTGGCGTTCAGCCCGGACGGCCAGATACTGGCCACCGCGTCCGCCGACGGGACGGTCCGGCTGTGGGATACCGACACCCGGCAGCAGATCGGCGCCGACATCAACCTGGGCGACAATTACGCCAACGCGCTGGCCTTCAGCCCGGACGGCCGCCTGCTCGCCACCGTCGGATCAGACGGAACGGCCCGCCTCTGGGACGTCGGCTTCCCGGCCAACCTGCCGGCCGCCGTATGCGCTGCGGCGGGCAGCGGCCTGACCCCCGCACAATGGACCCTCTACGTCCAGTCCGTCTCCTACCAGCCCACCTGCCCCTAGGCCGACTGCTCCTCGGCCTCTCAGAGCAGACGCCCCGGTGGCCGCCAGGCACCGGCGCGTCATCACGCCCTGGCCCGGCCACGTAGCTCCGGCCGCCCCGGCGACAGTTGGTGCCGCACCTGGTCACGTTGGCCTCACCGGTCACGCAGGCAACACCGGACTTAGTCGGTTATGGCTGGATGGGAGAATGCTGTTACAGACATCGACTGGCTGGGGTTGAGGCTAGGCGCTAACCCGAAGTTACGTTGGCTTAGCTGCTTTCATTGCGCTGGCCTGGGATTTCGCCGCTTGGCGGGGATGGCTGGTGTCTACGTGACGGTGAGGGGTATGGGTGCGCCGATCAGGTCGAAGGCGCGGCGCTGGACGGTGGTCGGGGTGACGAGCTTGTCGACGGGCTGGCCGCCGATGCGGATGGTGTCGCGGGTGAGGGTGGCCAGGTGGTCAAGCAGGTCCCGGAAGCTGCGGTAGGGGTGTCCGTACTGATCGTGCTGGTAGGAGGCTTTGACCTGGGCGCGGGCTGAGCGGCGGGCAGGGGTGACGGGGTTGGCCCGGGCGGGCGGGTACTCGTCGGTGTAGGTCAGCGGCGCCCAGGCCCGGCGCAGGTGCCAGATCAGGTAGCAGGCGAGCGTGCAGATCAGCACGTGGGCCCTGACCCGGTCCTCAAGCCGGTGCCAGATGGGCCGCAGGTCCAGGTCGTCGGCCTTGATGTGCCGGAAGTCCCGTTCCAGGTTCGCCAGGTCCTTGTAGGCGGCCACGACGCCGGACGCGTCCAGGATATCTGCGGGGACGGGGGTGCGGATGACGTAGATCCCGTCGGTGGCGGCCTCGGCGTCGATGCTGTCCTGGTCGCGGCGCCAGGAGATCCGCCGTTCCCCGATGTCGAGGATGAAGTGCTTGGCCACCTTGCGCTTGTTGATGATCTTCCCGGCCCGCAGCCCGATCTTGTCCGGGTCCTTGATCCGCCCGGCGGCCACCTGCGCGGCGACCTTCTCAAGGTCGGCCTCGGTGGCGGCCAGCAGCTCGCCGCGGGTACAGGCACGCCTGGCGGCCTCGAACGGGTTGCGGCAGGCGATCAGCTGACCCGGCGATGGGCTCCGCGCATTTCCTGGTCGCAGCCATCGACCGGATCGAAGCGAAGTTCACCGCTTTCCTTACCGAACACCCGATCCCAGCGGTCAGCGACGAGCTGACCAGGCTCGCCCAGGCGGCGCGCGATGCGCTCGGGGAGCATGCAGGGAACCTGGAGATCGAAACGGGTGCGCTGCTGCGCAGGCAGATCGCCCGCCGTTGCATCTATGGCCTTGACCTGAACCGGATAGCGGTTGAACTAGCCAGGCTCGGCATCTGGATCCACACCTTCGTCCCTGGTCTGCCGATGAGCGCGCTCGACCACAACCTGGTTGTCGGCAACAGCCTCACCGGCATCGCCACCATTGACGAAGTCCTCGACATCCTCGAGCCGCAGCGCAAACCCGGCCAGGACAGTTTCTTCGCGGATGAGATAAAAGCCGCCCTGGAAGCGGCGAGGGTACAGCTATTGCGTGCTGCCCAGACCGCGGAGGCCACCAAAGCCGAGGTCAAGCAGGCTGCTAGGGCACACGCCAAAGCAATGGAGGAGGCTGCTGGCGCGAAAGCTCTCTTTGATGCCGCAGTTGGTGTCCGCCTGGGCATTGTCCCGCTGCCAGCTGGCCCGGAGCACGCTATCAGCGCCGGTAACAGCGAAAATGTACAAGAAACGCTCACCGTACTGCAGGCCGCGCACATGCCCCACCTGTTCCCGGAGGTATTCCTTCGTGGCAACCCTGGCTTGGATGCGCTGATCGGTAACCCGCCCTGGGAAAAGGTAAAAGTCGAAGAGCCCCAATGGTGGTCGCTGAGATTTCCCGGCCTGCGCTCGCTGCCACAGAAGGAAAAGAACACGGCCATCGCCCGTTACAAAAGGGAGCGCCCGGACCTACTTGCCGAATATGAGGCTGACGTCGCCAGTACCGGAATGATCAAGGACGTGCTCGGCAAGGGGCCGTTCCCGGGACTGCGGTCCGCGACTGACGCCGATCTCTCACTCGCGTTCGCATGGAGGTTCTGGCACCTGCTGCGGCAGGACGGGCGCGCTGGCATCGTCCTGCCTCGTGGCATCCTCGCCGGCCGCGCCGCCGCACAGTGGCGTGCCACCATCCTCGACGACGGCGCCTTCGACGAGGTAACAACCTTGTCGAACAGCCGCCACTGGATGTTCGAGGACGTCCACCCGCAATACACCATCGGGCTTGTCTCCATCATCAAGGGCCGGGCACATGCCGGCCGCGTGATCATGCGCGGTCCCTACTTCTCACTTGCGGAATACCGCCACGGGGTGAACCTGCCGCCTCATCAACTTGTCGCACGCGACTTTGCAAGCTGGGCCGACGGCGCAGCTTTCCCCCTCCTCCCTCATGCCGATAGCCTCAGCGTGTTCCTCAAACTGAGGTCTAATCCGCGGCTGGACGCACCCGGCGCAGACTGGCAGTTCGTGCCGCTGCGCGAGCTGCACACTACCGACAACAAGTCGATGTTCGACTTCGACCTCGTCCACCCCGGAGGGGACCTGCCGGTGCTGACAGGTGCCTCCTTCAACCTGTGGAATCCCGACTACGGAGCCCCCTATGCGTTCGCCAAAACCAGTGAGGTGATCCCGTGGCTGCAGGAGCGGCGGCGCCGACAGATCCGCCTCACCTCTAGCGCGTTTTACGGCATGTCCGCCGAGTGGGCGGCAGATCCCTCAACCCTGCCTTGCCTGCATCCGCGAATCGCTTTCCGCGATGTGGCAAGAGCGACCGATTCCCGCACGGTCATCTGTTCTCTGGTTCCGGGCAATGTCACTCTCGTCCGCCTGTCGCCGTACCCACGGCCCCGGCGAGTTTGACTTTTGCGCCCCGGTGAGGCTGTAGTCCTCTTGCGTGCCGCCGTGTCGGCTATGGGTCTGGTGCCTGGTTTGACAGACGGGCACGGCTTTCCAGGATCGAAGGTGCCATCCTGGACCGACCCGTGGAAAGACCATGCCCGTCCTCCTATCTTCCCTGATCGACGCCCCGGCGGAGGAGCTGGCCGGAGCTCTGGTTTCTGACGAGTCACGCTGCTGCCTGCGTGACTGGTATCCTTGTCCGGCCCGGAACCGTGGCGGAGCGCCCGTAGCGAAGTGAGGACGAACGACGTGGACGGTCGGTGGTCAGTGGAACTGCCTGGATACGGCCGCCACGGTCACGGAATGTGACCGACCGCGGAGTTGCGGTCGCGCCTGATCCGATCTGGCGCGGCGTCAGCGAGCGGCTGCGCCCTATCGGTAGAACAGATCAGAACGTTCGGTGCGCACGCGATGTGTACGGTTGAGAGCGTGGCGGTCGTCAGAGGCGGGCGATGGTTGCCGACCATGTCCTGGGATACCGTCTCTGAGGTATTGCAAGCGACCTGGGCGTTGTGCGCCGCGTCTCAGCGGAACTCGTCGGCGTGGCGCTCGCACCAGTCGCGGAAGGTCGCTGGCGCGATGCCGGTGAGGTTCTCGACGTCGTCGGCGACCTGGCCGACTCGGCGTGCACGGAACATCTCGTTGAGGTTCTGCATGGCTCCAGCCAGCTGGACCGGGGTACCGCGCTCGATGGCCTCCTTCGCGGCCTGCTCGGGTGTGATGGCGACGAACTCGATGGTGCGTCCGAGGACATCGGAGAGGATCCCGACCTGCTCGCGGACGGTGAGCGCCACCGGCCCGTTGAGGATGTAACCGTGGCCGATGTGGCCGTCCTCGGTGAGCACGCGCGCGGCGACGCGCGCGATGTCGTCGGGACCGACCGGGACCTGAACGCCCGGATCGGTCGGATCGACTACTTGGTTGTTTTCGCGGATGCCGCCGGCCCACGACAGCGTGTTCGACATGAGGGAGGTTGGCCGCAGGTAGGTGACGTCGAGTCCCGACGCACGGAGCAGATCCTCGCGAGCGGCGAACGATTCAGGCATGAGACCAGCGAGAGGGATCAATCGGGCGCCGACCGAGGAGAGCAACACGATCCGGTTCACTCCGGCGGAGCGCGCGGCGTCGATCATGATCTGCGTCTGGGCAGTGCCGACGCCGACGTGGAGAAGGAACACGCTGTCGACGCCGCGGAGCGCTGCAGCGACGCTGTCGGCGTCGTCGAGATTGCCGACGGCGATGTCGACGCCATCGGGAAGCAGGTCGGCGCGAGAGGCGTCACGGACGAGGGCGCGCACGTCATGGCCTTCCTGGTGCAGCTGCTCAACGAGGGGCCGGCCGATGTGGCCAGTAGATCCGGTGATGAGGTACATGGTTGATCCTTTCGAGATCGGCTGGGTGAGTTGGTTGATGGATAGAGAAGAGACCGGATGATCACCAGGGAAGGTCCCCGTCGCGGTCGCGATAGGCGCCCGTCGGTGTGCCCGGTCCGCCGAGGGCGAAGGCGATGATCGCGTCGGTGCCGTCTTCGACGGAGTGACCCTGTCCGCCGCTGAGGTCGGTGGCGGTCATTCCGGGGTCTGCGGCATTGATGCGGATACCGGGCAGCAGCTGCGCGTAGCGGACGGTCAGCATGTTGATCGCGGACTTGGCCGCGGCGTAGAGCGGTGAGGGGGCACGCGACTCGCTCCGGCTCTCGTCGTGGGCCAGCGCGAACGAACCGAGCCCGCTGCTCACGTTGACGATGCGCGGATCCGAGGAGCGCTCGAGGAGCGCGAGGAAGGCGTGGATCACCCGGACATAGCCGGCCACATCGGTCAACAGCACCGCGGCCATGTCGTCGCCCTCGTAGTCGTGAACATCGCGCACCGGTCCGGTGATGCCGGCGTTATTGACCAGCACGTCGAGATGCCCCGCTTCTTGCTCGACGGTGCCGGCGGCGCCCCGGACCGAGTCGTCGGACGTGACGTCGAGCTGGACGAAGCGGGCACCGATTGCCTCCGCGGCAGCGCGACCACGCTCCGTGTCACGAGCGGCTAGATACACGCGGTGCCCGGCGCCAACAAGCCGGCCTACCGTTTCCAGGCCGATTCCCTTGTTGGCGCCGGTGACCAGGCTCACCGGCCTGCCGTTGAGAGGTGTCGTCATCGTTGATGCCTTTCGTGCTATGCCAATCCAAGTCGGACCCGGGGAGGGCAATCCGATTCGAACCCGCCCTCTTCGGCCTCGCTGGTTGCCGGCGCGGCCGGCAAGCGGTTCGGGCTGGGGCTGACGATCGTCGTTGCCGACTGGCTGTTCAAGTTCGCGCTATCAGCTGCTGGACCTCTTGATGGCTTCCTCGGTGACGGGGGTGAAGAGATCGACGAGGTTGCCGTCGGGATCGGTGAACAGGATGGAGCGGTTCCCCCAGGGCATGGTTGTCGGCTGGGCGGGCGGCGTTGCGGAACAGCTGGGCCGTCTGGGCGTGGCCGAAGGCGATGGTGCACGGCGGCAGGTGCAGCTCGGCGAAGACAGGCGCGGGCCGGGCTGCCGGGATACCAGTGACCCGTTCGTAGAACTGGACCGCCGGCTCGAGATCGTCGGTAATCATGCGGATCGAGGCGAAGTCCATGGGGTCGCTTTCCCTTCGTGGGTGGTATACTTTCGCCACGGTACAGTAGCGTAGCGATACTGGTCAATAGCGGAAGGCGAGGGCCCCCATGGCGACGAAGAGCTCCGACGACGGCCGGGCTGCGCCCCCGTCCGGGGGATCGGGGGTGAGCAGGACAGCGGCCCTGGACCCCCGCGTCCTGGTTTCCCGCGAGCGCGTGCTGACGACAACGCTGGACCTGCTGACCGAGACCGGCCTTGGAAAGCTGACCATCGACGACATATCCCGGCGTTCGGGGGTGGCGAAAACCACCATTTACCGGCACTGGCCCAACCGCACCGCGCTCGTGATTGACGCCTGCTCGCGGATGACCGACGGTGAGGAAGCGCCGCCTGACACCGGTTCCCTCGAAGGCGACCTCAGGGCAATCCTGCCGAACATCGCCAGGCTGCTGGGCACCGCGCGGTCGTCCATCCTGCTCTCGATCGTCGACGCTGCCGAGCATGATCCCGAGTTCGCCGACATCCACCGCAGAATCCTGCGCGAGCACGCCCCTCCGCTCAGAGCGGCGCTCGACCGGGCAGCCATCAGAGGGGAGATCCCGCCAGCGGACCGCAACGCCCTCGCCGCCGCCCTGCTCGGGCCGCTCTTCTACCGCCGCTGGTTCTCACGGGAACAGATCGACGCCGAGTTCGTGGAAATGATCATCCGGGGCGCCATCGCGAGCCTGCACCAGGACCCCCGGAACCCGAAGCGAGAACAGGACGCCACCAACTAACCGGCGGAGGCGCGGCCTGGATCCGGCGGGACCGTCCGCGGGGATCCAGGCCGCGCAGGCAAACCCGCGCCCGCAGGTCGAGGTGCTGCCGCTGGATCAGGTTTGCCAGGCGCTGGCGCGGGTCGGAGGTCGGCACACCCGCGGCAAGATCGTGCTGCAGATCGGGCAGTAGCGGCGACCGCCTCTAACGGCCCGCGCAGCAGGGCGGGGCGGAACAGGCAGGCACGAGCCGCGATGAGCACCAAGCTCTCACCCTCGGTCCGCAGTGGGAGGCCTCGTGCCTGCGTGCCATCGTCAAATCCTGGCGCCCTCAGCCCGGCCGCCGAGCCAGCCAGCCAGCAGCATGCAGATACTTCCAGCCCTGCCCGCTGCCTCAACCGCGTCCCGAACCGGCTAATCTGCGCGTCCTCACGACCGCTGCTGATCCCGCCCCCCGGGCGCTCCGAGTCGGCAGCTGATCCGCCGTTTATGTGTCCCGAGAAACCGGTCGCTGTCTGTGATTGGCCACGGCGCCCTCCTCGTGACCGCCAGCGGGATTCCTGGTAGCCACTTACACCGGACGCCAAGCGAGGACCGGCGCCAGATCGAGCAGCCGGAGAGCGAGCTGCTCACTGAGCCTTGCCGAAGCGTCTTCATGCAGTTCCGCCGCTGGATCGTCAAATAGTGAGGTCGCTAACAGCGGGATACTGCGGCTATCCCGCCTGGCAGCTACGGATAGTAGCGAAATGGGCCGTCGCCGGCCTCGCCCGCCGGATAACTGCCTCGGTGAGCCCTCACCGGCCAAACAGCAGCTCACCTACGCAAAAGACTTTGCGGGTCACCCTGGCCCACTACTTCGGCTCATCTCGGAGGTAATGAGGCCCGTGCGCTTCAGCACTCCGGCCGAGTTCGAGGAGCGCCGCAGACTGCTCAACGAACGCTTGCTCCTCTCAGGCTTCGAGGTTGCACAAGACGGCATTCTTCACCGCGCGCGAGTAGCGGCTACGCTCTCCGAGGCTCAGCGGCGCGCAGACGACATTCGCGCTGAGCTATCTCGCCGAAGTGTTCACCCGGACGTGCTCGCCTTCTGCCGCGCGGAACTCATGCAGCAGAACTACTTTCATGCCGTGCTGGAGGCGGCCAAGAGCGTTGCTGACAGGCTCCGTACTCTCACCGGCGTTAGCGGCGACGGCAGCCCCCTGGTGGACGCAACATGCTCGCTCTCGTCCGGCCCCCGTGTGGTATTCAACAGCCTGGCCACCGATTGGGAGCGATCCGAGCAGACCGGCATTGCAACTCTGCTCAAGGGGTTGTTCAGCACTTTCCGGAATCCAACAGCCCACGCGCCGAAGGTGTTGTGGGCAGTGTCCCGGAGGGACGCTCTCGATATGCTCACACTCGCATCGATGCTTCATCGTCGTCTCGACGAGGCCACGGTGCGGTTGTAAATGGTGCGAGAGGCAACGCAGCGGCTCTCGCGGTCGGGTTCCAGCCGCGGCGCCCGGCGTCCCCAGGCGGCGTGCGTCGCGCTCAGACAGGGTCGGCGTCGTGGATGCCATCAGCACGTTCTCAGGCCATTGAGGTAGGTGGCGAGCAGCCGCCAGCATGTCGAGTCCCATTCGGGGTCGGGTTGGCGGGGCTGGGCGAGCATCGCTCCGAAGGCGATGACATCGCGCGGGGTCACGTCCTGGCTGATCGTGCCATCGGTACGGCCGCGTTTGATGATCCGTTGCACGGCGCGGTGGACCTGGTCGCGGACCGCCAGGGTTTCCGGGGCGGTGACCGGCGGCCCGCCATGTAGCGGCACGACGAGTTCGTTCCGCTGGGCGATCGCGGCTGCGATGAAGCGCCGCAGCGCGTCGCTGGCTGTCGTGCCGTCACTTTCCGCCGCCTGTACGTTCGCGAGCACCTGCTCGAAGGAACGATGGGCAAGGAAGTTAAGCAGATCCTCGCGGGTCCGGAAGTGACGGTAGAGCGTGCCGATCCCGACACCCGCGTCTGCTGCGATGGTTGCCATGGCCACGTGCGGGCCCTCACGGTGGACGGCCGCGGTCGCGGCGCGGACGAGGGCCTCGTGGTTGCGGGCCGCGTCGCTGCGCTGTTCGCGCGGACGGCGCTTCCTCGCGATGGCCATGCGCTCATTGATGCCGTCTCCGGTTCCCATTGGGATAGGCTACACTTTAAACGGACGAAATCCTCCGGATTAAGAGATGGAAGGTATGGCCTGCAGGTCATCGGCCGCGCTGCCGCACACCGGAAGATCTCCCTGCCGGGCTGTCCGGCAGGGCTATATCCGCCGATCCGCGAGGAGACACCATGCCCAGCCAGCCCGCGCCCGTCCCGCCCGACGATCTGTCACGCGAACTCACTGTCGCGCGCCCGGACCGCGACCAGAGCCTGCCGCACATCGGGCTCGTCGGCGACACCTACACGATCCTTGTCACAGGCGAGGACACCGCCGGAAAGTACACGCTCATCGACATGCATGTGCCCCCGGGCGGCGGTCCGCCGCCGCACCGGCACGACTTCGAGGAGATGTTCACCGTACTTGACGGCGAAGTCCAGGTGACGTTCCGCGGCGAGACACTCGTGGCCCGCGCCGGCGAGACCATCAACGTGCCGGCCAACGCCCCGCACGCATTCACCAACGCCGGGGACACGCCGTCGCGGTTGCTGTGCCTGTGTGCGCCCTCAGGGCAGGAGGAGTTCTTCACGCTGGTCGGCCAGCCCGTCGCCACCCGGACCGAGGCGCCCACGCCGCTCGACGCCGACGCGCAGGCGGCTTTCATCGCCAAGTCGAAGGCACTCGCGCCCGAGTACCAGACCGAACTGCTGCTTCCGCCTCCCGGCGCGCAATAAAGGACAAGTGCCGAGATGACTTCACGCTGGACGCTGAGGTGGCCGCGCTCCTTCCCGCGGCGATAGAACGCAGCGCTCCTCCGCCCTCCTGCCCGGCGACGTCGCCAGCGCGGTGTATCAGCCTGCGGAAGCAGATGACCCCACACGTCGGCCGGCCATGCATAGGCCAGGTAGCGGACCAAATAACGAACACTTCGCGGAACTTCCGTGTGCGTCCGCCCGGCTCGTGTTACTCTTATTGCATGATTTCCCCGATCCGGGGAGATCGCACCGGTTTCCGTGCTCAAGTCCCCCCTCGGACACGTTGAGGTCTTCACGTTTCAGTGGGGCCTATTTTCACGTTTGGGTCTGACATTCTGGTGTGGGCGCTGGCTGCTGCCGTGTCGTGTGCGATTCGTGTTTACTTGGCTGCTTTGTTGTGGCCCGGGCTGGTTTCCGGGGATGCTGCCGCTGCCGGCGTGGGGTTCGGGGTGCTGCCGGAGGCGGTGCTGTCCTGGGGGGCGGGCGGTTGCCTGGCTTAGGGCGGGCCGGTGGCGGCGGCGAGCGCGGTGAGGGTCTTGCGGCGGCGGCGGCGGGTTTTCGGGGGCAGGCCTCTGGCGGCGCGGTGCTGGTTTTCTTCCTGCCGGGCGTTCCAGGCGGCGCAGATCCGCTGGTTGCGCGCGATTAGCAGCGTGGTAGTGAACAGCATGAGGGGGGCTAGGCCCATGAGGCGGCACCAGCCGCGGGAGATGTCGTTGGTGGCGGGGTCCTTGGCAGTGGCGAAGCCGCGCTCAGCGCCGGTGCGGCGGGCATAGGAGCGGCGCCAGGCCGCTGAGGGGTAGTCATGCTTCTGCCGGGTTTTGGCGTTCACTTCCGGCGGGACGGTGATGGTCTGCCGGGTGCAGCAGGCCTGGGGGTGCTCAGGTGGTGTGAGGATCTCGGGCCGGTCCCGGTCCAGGGTCATCGATGCCGGGCGCAGCGGGCAGCGGATCTTGCTCACGGCGGCCGGGCACTGCACCCGGTGGTAGCCGTCTTCGTCGTCGCGGGTGATGCGTCCGAGCTTGTAGCGGGCGAGCTCGGCGGTTTTCGCGTCGTGCGCGGTGGCTTGCTCGCGGGCGGCGCCGAGTGGCAGCGGCCCGAGTTCCAGCAGGGTCCGGGGCGTGCACGGGCAGTACAGGCATCCGTTGGCGATGATGGCGCCGTCGTGGGTGCCCTTGGGGCCGCGGTCGTGGGGATGGAGGTCTTGGACGAGCTGCGCGCCGGCCTGGCGGAGCGGGATGGCCCAGGCGGCGGCGTCGCGGTGCGCGTAGCCGGAATCGCCGAGGATGTCGGCGAGCGGGATCCCGGCGGCGGGCATCGCGGTCAGGACGGGGACGAACGCGCGCGCCGGGTCATGCCGGCACGACGACAGCGTGGCGCGGCGGGCGAATTCGGGGACGGCGGGCCGTGCTCGTCGCGCGTCATGATCGCGGCGGACAGGTAGTAGCCGTAGAACAGCTCGTCTTGGCTGCGCAGCAGGTTGTTCTTGCGGTGCCCCCACCAGGCTTCGGGGTCGGCGCAGTCCCCGCCCCGGGCCGGTGGTGGCCGGGAGAAGAACTCCAGGTCCGTCCAGTCCACCGCCAGCGAGCTGCTGGCGCCGGTGAACTCCTCCGGGATGGATGCCTCGAGCAGATCATCGCAGATGTGCTGCAGCACCGGCGAGGGCAGCCCGTCGGGGGCGTGTTGGCCGAGGGCCGCGTTGACCAGGCCGAAGGTGCGTTCGGTCTGCCGGTAGGTCAGCGGGTGCGGGCCGCCTTTCCAGTCCGCGATCACGCCGAGCCGCCGCCGGTCATCTTCGGGCAGGCTGGTCAGCACCTGGTGCACCCGGGTGAGGTGCGCGGGCCGCCCGTCGGCCTGGGTCAGGCACATCCCGGCCAGCAGGGTGCGAACCCTCAGCTGCCGCCGCCGCACACCGGCCGGCAGCATGGCCTCGACCTGGGGCGCGACCCCGGAGGCGTCGATGATCTCCTCGAAGGCCGCTAGCTGGATCATCGCCGCATGGCGCCGCCAAGCAGCCGCACCGCCTGCGTCTCGCCGGCCAGCTCCAGGCCGGCGACCAGGTCGCCGAGCTGCTGGGAGCAGCTGATCCCGGCCGCGTGCAGGAACGCGGTGGCCGGACGGGCAGGTCCGCGACATCGCGCAGCCAGGTCGCGCGGAGCCGGCTGGTGTCCAGCCGGGGCAGCCCGCCCCCGCCGGCCAGCGAGGAGTTCAGCCGGGCGGTCACGTTCTTGCGGGCGGTCTGGGTCCCGCCGGTGACCAGCCCGGCCCCGGCGAACGCCGCCGCGGCCAGCAGCCGGGCATGGTAGCGGGCCAGCGCCGGCACCGTCCGCGGCCGCGCGCCGCGACGATCACGCCGCCGGACCGGGCGATCACGTCGGTGCCGCGGATCTGCCGCAGATCACCGCGGATCAGCCCGGCCCCGGCGCCCAGGCAGACCAGCCCCGCCGCCCGCGCCCGCCGCGCCGCCGTCGGCTGCGCGCCCGCCAGCGCCAGGTAGCCGGCGATCTCCGCCGCGCTGTACGGCCTCTTGGCGCGTTCCCGCGGCAGCGCCGCATCCGGCGGGTGCAGCTGCGGCACCACCCGGCGGGCGATGAACCGCTGGTTGGTGCGCAGGACGCGGCGCGCCGGGTCAGACAGCCCCGGCGCGGCCAGCGCGAACCGCTCGATCACCGACGGGTGGAACACCACCTCCGGCACCAGCTCCAGCCCACGCGACGCCGCGAAGTCCGCCAGCCGGGCCGCTGACCACAACAGCGCGTTCGCCCGCTTCCGGCCACCCGGCGCGGCCTGCTCCGCCACCAGCCGGGCCAGCGCCGCCGCCGGCGCAGGCACCGAGACCGGCCGCCAGGCCGCGATGTAGCCGGCCACCTCCGGTCCCGCCTCGCTCATCAGCCCTCCCGGCATGACATGTCCACAGGAATATACTGTGGACAGCAGCCAGGCCCGCGGATCTGAGACGGTGTGTCGCATGGAACCAACCGCAGCCCAGCGCGCGGCCCGGGACCGGATCGCCGCCGAGCTCGCCCAGGCGGGCTTCGCCCTGCCCGGCACCTTGATCGTCCGCGCCTACGCCTGCGGCAAGCCCGGCTGCCGCTGCCACGCAGACCCGCCCCGGCTGCACGGACCCTACGCCGAATGGACCCGCAAGATCGGCGGCAAGACCATCACCCGCCGGCTCACCCCCGCCCAGCTCGCCGAATACCAGCCCCTGTTCGACAACGCCAAGAAACTCCGCGCCCTGCTCAGCGAGCTCCAGGATCTCACCCTCGAGATCGTCGGAACAGACAGCCACCAGCCCCGGCAGAACCCGGAACCGGAGACCCACGGTCCGGAAAACGCGGGCTGAGCCCGCTTAACCTGCGGGCAGCCCTCAAACCAGAACCCCGTCTGCCCAGGTCAATCCCAAACGTGAAGTCCTCACCCAAACCGGGAAATTTCCCGCAATACAGACACCGCTTGAATACGCGGCCTGGTTGCCAGGCCGTTCGGCCTCTCCCGGCGGGGGGGCCATGACCGCCCCCTGATCCCGCCGCGTGCCCGGTCGGGTGCACGGGAGCACGGTAGGCCCGTCCCGGCCCGCCGCCTGCCTATGGCCGCGAGCGGTGGCCCCAGCTCGCCGGCATCACCGTCCGCTGGCACGGCCAGTTCGCCTACGTCGCTGGGCAGCTCCCCGACGGCACCACCCTGCCCCTGTTCCGGCTCCGCTACGCGGACTCGGCCACCACCTGGGGATTTGCCATCTATCGCGCCAGCCACGACGACTACGAAAAATCAATCCTTCCCAGCGGGTACCCGGTGGGCCCCCCCAGGAAGCCCTCGACTGCGCCTGCGGCCTCTATCTCGGCGACCACACAGCCTGGCTCACCCCGCCCGACGAATTAACCGGCGCGCCCACTAGGTGATGTGCCTGCTGCGAAGTTCGCCGCGGACACCGGTGCCGCAGTGCCCGCCGGACATGACACGACGAAGGCGGGCCAGATCGCGGGCACCAGGACGATTGCCAGGCAGCGTCCGCCAGGTCCTGATGATCGAGGGGGACCCGGCGGACCCGCGGGTGCGGGCCCCGCGGGTGCACAAGACGGACATCGCCAGCGACCAGGCGCCAGGCGGTCGGCTCAGAAGAGGGGCGGCAGCCGGTTAGATGGGCGTCGCCTGCGTCGTCGGGCAGCTCGCAATCTCGGGGAACGCGTCGGGTGCGCCGGACCAGGCGGCGTGTCCCGCGCGGGGGACCGTGCGTCGCGCTGTCCGGCAGTTGCCGGTGCAACCGGGATACCAGCTGCTTGGCCGCGCGCTGTACTGGCCGGATGAGCACGCCGCTAGCTGGGTGATCGCTGTCAGCTGGCGCCGACCGATCGACTCGCCGGTTCCGATGCCGGCGTCGTTGAGGAACGCGGCGGAGTTGGTGGTGGCGACCTCGTGCCATGTGGCGGGCATGGCGTCGTAGGAGGTGCCGTTCGGGGTGCGGCAGGCCCAGCGCAGGAATCCTTCGGCCGCTTCGCCCGCCCGGCCTTTCTTGGCCAGTCGTTGTCGCTCACGATCGAGACGAATGTGGCGTAGTTCTGGCATGAGCGGGGCGCTATCGGCGGTCCGCCGCACCCGCACCCGTGTCGCCGCCGCTGATGGTGACCGGGGTGCCGTCCGGCAGCGCCCCGGCCGCCACCGCGTCCACCCCGCGGGTGTGGCCGGTGATGACCTGATGACCAGCGGCACGGCGAACATGGATAGCTGGGGAAGCCTTACCGCAACAACTGCGAACGCAGCGAGTGCGCCAGCCAGCCCGTGTACTCGGGCTCGGGCCAGCCCCGATCGGTGACCAACGATCGGTAGAGCGCCGCGTCGTTGAGAATCCACACGACATCGGCAGCCCGCTCGTCGGGCAGTTCAGAATGCGGCCCGGCCTTGCGGCGCAGTCGCGCGACGACGATGCCGGCACCGCGGCGTCGCTGAGCCTCGGTCTCGTCCCACAAGGCGGCGACGTCAGCATCGACACCGGCCGCGTGCCGGATCACCGCTTGCAGGGGCGCGATGCGCCGGGCCCGGCCAGTGGCGACCTCGGCGTAGTAGTCGAGCATCCGGCCCGGGTCCGGTTCGGCCTCCATCGCCTTGGCTTCGGGGCGTTCGCTCATCGGGACAGGCAAGTGGTCGCCGGCCAGGGTCGCGTCGAACGCCGCCTTCACAAGCGCAGGCTTCGCTCCGGCGCTGGCGAACACGGTCGCCCGCGAGACCCCTGCGGCGGCGGCAATGTCCTCGATGGTGGTGGGCCCGTAGCCGCGTTCGACGAACAGCGCGGCGGCCGCGTCGATGATCCGCGTGCGTGCAGAAGCCGCGGCGGCGCGACGGCGAGAGTTGTCGTAGGCCCTCTTGACCTTCGCCTCCATATTTATCAGACTAGCATCTAGCCAATTAGTCAGGGAGAGACATGAGTACCGACGACGCGGCAGCACGAGTCGTGCGACAGCAGTTCGACTACCAGAGCACCGGGCGGCACGCCGAAGCCGCCGCCCAGTTCGCCGACGATGCCATCAACAACGGCCGGCCTGCCAGCGGGGGCCGGGTCGCCGGGATTCTCGCCACCCTGGCCGAGGTCTTCCCCGACGAACGGCACGACGTTGAGGAACTCGTCAGCGACGGCGAGCTCGTCGCTGCCCGGGTGCGGTTCACCGGAACGCACAGCGCGATGCCCTCGGTGCCGTTTGTACTCGGCGGCGTCCTCGCCGGCATCCCGCCAACCAGGCGCAGCGTGTCGGTCGCACACCATCACTTCTTCCGCGTCCGAAACGGCCGCATCGCTGAACACTGGGGCGTGCGCGAGGACCTGGAGATGGCCCGCCAACTCGGCATCCTCCCGCTCGGTCCGACCCCGGCCGCGAAGCCTGGAGCGTGACCACGTGAACGCGACACCGATCACCGCCGCCGCTGAGCTCGAGCCGCGGACGGACACCGGCAACGGCCCCCCTTCAGGCCGGCGGCGAGTTCATCGAGGCGCCCGCGGGCAGCTACGTCATCAAGCCGCGCGGGATCGCGCACGGCTTCTGGAACCCGGGCAGCACACCGGCGCTGGCCCTTGAGATCACCAGCCCCGGCGGCTTCGAGTCCCACTACCACGACATGGCCGCAGCCACCCCACCTGCGCAGGCCATGTGCCGTCCAGGCGGAATACGGCACCACCTCCCACGCCGACCTCGCCGCGCAGCTCATCAGCCGTCACGGCCTGCACGTCGGCGACATTCCGCAGCAATGGCAGTAGCCGGCGAACCGGCACGGGCCTTCGCCCGTTACCGCGCCGCGGATGACACCGGCCTTCGCCGAGGGAGAGATCACGATGGGTGACAGCGACCCGGGTTACCAGTTCGGCAGCGGCATCGGCGATGACGAGGTGGCCCGTCTTGAGGTCCAGGGCGCAGCGCTGGCCCCGGCGACGCGGATGATCTTTGCCGAGGCGGGCATCCGGCCCGGCATGCGGATACTGGATCTGGGCTGCGGGGCCGGGGACGTCACGTTCGTGGCCGCCGGCCTGGTCGGACCCGGCGGTTCCGTGGTCGGCGTGGACCGCTCGCCGGAGGCGCTGGCCCGGGCCCGGCTGCGAGCCGGACAGCGCGGCCTGACCCAGGTGCAGTTCATGGAGGGCGACCTTAACGACCCGGCGCCGGGCGGGCCGTTCGACGCGATCGTCGAGCGACTGGTCCTGTGGCTGGTTCCGGACCCGGCTGCGCTGCTGCGGCGGCAGGCCACGGTGCTCCGCCCTGGTGGCCTGGTCGTGCCGATAGAAGCGGATCTCTCCACGCTCGGGTGGCTGCCAGAGACCCCCTTTGCCGTCCAGGTCAAGTCCTGGCTGGTCGAATCGTTCGCGAAAGCCGGAATGTCCATGCTCGGCCCGCGACTGTGGGCAGGTCCTCAGCGACCATGCCGAACAATTCGATGACCTTGGCTTCGATGGCCTCCAGCCTGCGGTCGAATTCGCTACAGGCCATGCCCAGATCGTAACGGGAACCGTCCCTGATCATCGGTCGCGTCCACCAACTGGCGGCGCGAGGGAAGGCCGTCCTGCTAGGGAACCGAGATCCGGCCAGGATGACTACAACGAGGCGCCTCAGGAGCAGCCGGCGGGATAAGTCACACCCGGCAGGGTAGAGGGGCTCACTAGTCAGAGCCTTGTTGGGGCATCAGCACAGAACGGGACCTGCGCTCGTCCGCGGATCTTAAGCGAGAGGAAGCGTCATGATGCGGAAGCTGCTGATCGGGGGGCTGGCGGTTGCCGGGCTGGCCGCCGCGACCCAACGGCACAACATCGTCCGGTATCTGAAGATCAAGCAGATGTCATTGGGAGAGGGACATCCCGAAACCGTGCCGGCCAGCGGCACGACCAGCTATCCGGCACCGGGGCGAGGAGCACCCGACGGCACCGGTGACTTCGATTCTGCAGGCCGCGGCGGTCCGGCAGCGACACCGGACGGCGTGTCCTCGCGGTAGCCCGGCCGTTACGACCTGCCGCCGCAGGGCCAGTACCAGCGGCCGGCCGACGGGCCCACGTCGCGCTCCTTTACCGGCGCCGGTCCGCCGGAGACCATCACCGACGATTCCTCAGCGGACCACGCTAGCTGAGACGTGCACCGCTGGTCCGGCTCCCGGCTTTCAGAGGGCGGCCAGGACGTATCCCCCGGACGGCTGGATGGCGGTTTATCCGGGCTCAGGACGGCAAGGGGATATGGCCACGCGGACAGCCGGAGATGGAGGAGGACAGATGGCGGACGTGTTCATGGTCCTGGCCAAGGACCACGAGGAAGTCAAGGGCATGCTGGCCGAACTGGAGAAGGGCCCGACCCGGGCCACGGGGGCCAGCCAGGACCAGCTGGCCCTGCGCAAGAAGATGACCGAGCAGCTCATCATCGAGGAGTCCAGGCACGAGGCGCTGGAGGAGATGTACTTCTGGCCGGTCGTGCGTGATCACCTGCCGGACGGTGACACGCTGGCCGACGAGGCCACCGCGCAGGAGCAGGAAGCCAAGCAGGTGCTCGCCAGGCTGGACAAGCTCAAGGCCGGCGACGCGGAGTTCGAGGAACTGCTCGGCACGTTCATCGGGGCGGCCCGGGAGCACATCGGGTTCGAGGAGACCCGGGTGTGGCCGAGGCTGCGCACGGCTCTGAACACCGAGCGGGCGGCCGAGCTGGGTACGCAGATCGCCGAGGGCAAGAAGACCGCGCCCACCCGGCCGCACCCGCACACGCCCCCCTCGCCGGGCGTGCTCAAGGGGGCCGGGCCCGTCGTCGCCGCGGCGGACAAGGCACGCGACGCGGTGACCGGGCGCGGCGACTGATCCCTCCCGGCCGGGCCAGCCCTAGGGCGCTGGTACCGGTCGGCTGCGGGCACCATGGCCCGTTCGGCAAAAGATTGAATCAATGCCGAACGGGCCGTGGTGTTACGGTCCGGACCGGCGCGGCCACTGCGCGGCCGGCCGGCTGGCCCGGCGCCGATGCCGCTCGTGCGCGGGCGGAGCGGGTGCTGTCTTCCTTTTCCTTCGGGGGCATCGCGCTATCGGCCGCCGCGGAGATCTTGTGACAGCTCGCGGGTGTCAACCCTGCGACGGAGGGTAGAGCAGGCACGCTGCGGGCAGTGGCGCGGCCGGTTCCGATCGGCATCCATACTTCCGATGACGACCTGCACCAAGCTGCGGCCCAGCACAAAGCCATCCGCCGGGCCAGCTCGATGATCATCTGACACCTGCGCCGGGCCATCAGGCGCCGGGAGACTCCCTGCAGCGTCCGTGCTAACGGCGCGGGCCTTGTCCCGGCGCCGACCTATCCGCGCCACCCTGCGCCAAGCAGGTACATGAGCGCAGCCGGACGGCGGACCCGCGCTTGCCCCGGCCAGCCTGGGTAGTGGTGAGAAGGCTGAACGGAGGAGATTGGCATGTCAGGAACCACAACTGGGATCGTGGTGTTCTGCGTGGTCATCGTGCTGTCGCTGGCCGTCTGGCTGGTCATGGTGGCCCGAGCCGGCCGCCAACCCGGTCAGGAGCACCCAGCGGGAGCCGCTGCGTGGGCTGGCTCAAGGCGGCCAGCACGTCGGTGGCGGGCGCAGCATCGCCCCGACCGTGACGCCCCCGGTGCCCGAGGGAGGGGCCAATCCGCCCTCGGTCGGGGACGAAGGCGACGCGCGGTCCGGATCGCCGCGGGACCGGCGCCCCGGCACTCCGGCAGTCCGATGGACCTGTGATCAGGCCGGGAGATCGGCAGTCACAGTATTGCTGAGCGTGCCGTGTTCCTGAGCAGATCTATTGCTCGCGCCGAGCAGGGTGAGGGCGTTCTGAAGGCCCTGCTCGAGGACCTCATCGGCAAGCTGCTTATCGGCCAGGGCGCGGGAGAGTTGCAGTGTCCCTGTCATCAGGGCGAAGACGCTGAACGTCTTCGCCCGTGCCGAAGGCGGATCGTCGGGCGCCAGGCGGGCGGCGATGTCGTCGATGACGGCCAGCACGCCGTCGGTGTAGGCCCGCTTGATGGCGTCGGTGCAGCGCCCGGTCTCGTCGAGCAGGGCCGCGGAGGGGCAGCCGTCGGCGGGATTGTCGCGGTGCTGGACCGAAAGGTATTCACGCACGTACTGAGATCCATGTGATCGCCTCCGGTCGACTCCTGGCCTTTCCCAGACCAGGAGCGCGCCGACCTTCAGCGCGGGCTACGTCATCGATCCCGCCCCAGGCCACGCAACCGACAGAACTCCCCTACGAGGGGGAGCGGCGGTAAACCACCTGGGTAGGCCAGCTTCATGTGCCGGGCCGGCGCTTGCACGTGTCACTGCGGGTGGGTGGATGCGTGGGTTTGAGCATGCATCGAGGCGGTAGGCAGGAGGCGAGACAAGCGGACGGAGACGCCGATGACGGCCAATGCGGCTGAGCGGGTAAGGCGGGTCGCGGTGGCCGGCTTGACCACGGGACCGTACCCGGAGGAACTGTGGTGCCGCGCCAAGATCAGAAAGGGCTGACGCGAGCGGCAACGGCTCCGCTGCGGCGCAGCGACCCCGGCGGCACGGGCATCCGGCGCAGGCGCCGCGGGCGCGGCTTCAGTTACCTCAAGCCAGACGCCGCGGTGATCACCGATCCGCGGACGCTGGCCCGCATCAAGTCCCTGGTCATCCCGCCGGCCTGGGAGAACGTGTGGATCTGCGTAGATCCACGGGGCCACATCCAGGCCGTCGGCACCGAAGCGGCAGGCCGGCGCTAGTACCGGTACCACGACCACCTCGCAGCGGCTGGCGCACCTCAACGGCATCGCCGGGGTATACGAATTTGAAATAGACGAAACCGGTAAGACCACGGACAAAATCTACGAGTGAAGTAGGCAGCTCCCCCTGACGTCACCACGCCAGGCGAGACAGGACCGGCCTTGAGCTGGGCCGGGGCAACTGGATTGACCCGTTGGCCTCTTCGTCCCGAAGCCAACGCGCGATGAGGGCGGCCAGGGCTGCGGCCAGCGTGGCCTGGGAAGCGCCGTCCGTCAATGTCCGCTGGTGTGCGCCGCTGGTGGGGCATCTCTTTCCTTGGTTACTCGGCTCCGAGCAGGCTTCGGCTGGCGTGAATGCTCCTACGGCGGGGTTCGGGGGAGGACACTCGCGCTTCCACCGGCATATCGGCTGCCGGTACCAGGTCTCAGTCGTGTTCGGGTCCGGGGCCGAGATCACCCTCGGACGCGGCGAGCAGGTCGAGGAACGCGCCGACCCGGAGTCCTTCCTGGGCGGAGTGCCGGAACAAGCTGTCCCGGTGCACGGTGTACATGACGCGCCGCCCCATGCGGGTGCGGGTGAGATACCCGGCGGCCTCCAGGTCGGCCACGATGGCCTGGACGGTGCGGTCGGTCAGGCCGACGACCGGGCTGATGTCCCGGATGCGGGCTTTGGGATTGCGGGCGATCTCCACCAGGACGTGCCCGTGGCCGGTCAGCAGCGTCCAGGTGCCGCCGCTTTGGTCAGGGTCGCTCATGCCCCCTGAGTATACAACTCGCGGGACGATTACCGCGAGACAAAACACGCGAAGTTTTTCTCGCGTTTTATATTGACATGTGCCCGCCGGGGGGCTGAAACTGGCAGTGCCCCGACCGGGCCGCGCCTGCGGGCAGGATGACCAGCACCCTTGGCAGGGATGTCCTTCCCTGTCGGAGAGGCGGCCGTCCCTGGCCGGCCATGCGCGGCGAACGCCGCGGTGCCCGCAGCCACAGGAGGTGCGCAGATGCTTGACGACAGGTTTCCGGTTGAGCTGGTCGAGAGCGTGCCGGTGGTGGCCACGCCCGAGGAGATCGACATCACCAACGCCGAGGCGCTGCGGTCGGCCCTGCTCACAGCAGCCACGAACGCCCACCGCACGCTCGTGGTCGACATGACCCAGACCCAGTTCTGCGATTCGTCCGCGCTGCATACGCTGCTCGCCGCGCACAAGAGAGCCGAAGCCGAGGGCCGCGAGGTGCTGCTGGTCATGGCCAGCACCGCCGTTCTCCGGGTTTTCGCGATCACCGGCGTCGATCACATGATCCCCAACTTCACCAGCCTGCCCGAGGCCCTAGCGCAAACAGGCCGTCGCGACCACCAGCCCAGTCTCGCCCGCGAGCTGATCACATCCGAGGCAGGCGAAGGCAACAGACGTGGCAGCGCCAGCGCCCTCTAGCGGACATGACGGATGAGCCTGCCGATCACGTCACCTGCGCCAGCTATCCTGAAAAGCGGAAGGTCGACAGTTCGATCCTGTCCCTGACCACTCATTATTACCAGCGAATTGTGTCCGCCAACTGCGGGTACGCCGTCGCACAGGTCGTCTCGTGGGTGTCCTTGGCGACCGTTATCGCGCC
Source organism: uncultured Actinomycetes bacterium (assembly GCA_963722055.1). GTDB lineage: Bacteria > Actinomycetota > Actinomycetes > Streptosporangiales > Streptosporangiaceae > Palsa-504. The sequence goes on from CAVRLA010000001.1 coordinate 295,359, forward strand.
GACGGCGCTTGCCACGCTGGGATTATCTAGCGAGCCGGTCCACGCTTCCCTGCCGCCACGCGCCGGGGCGCCTTGCGCAGGAGACAATCCAGCCGCGCCGGACCAAGAGGGCCGTGCTGCTGGCATCCGCACCACCGTCTGTATTGCCGCCCCGGTGTGAGCGCTACATTATGGCAATGAAGCCGGTGCTCCGCAGGATGGACGCGGCGACGTACGTCAAGGACCTCGAAACGTCGCGGGCATTCTATGCTTGCGATTTAACCTCCGCAAGATCAGTTTCCTGCTGGTTTCGCGGTTTTCCGGACAGCCGGGCGGCCTTCGGGCGATCGTGTTTTCTCGCTGAAGTCAACCGATCACCCGAAGGCCGTAGAGGTGAGTGTGGTGCACGATGCCGCCGGCGTCGAGGCGCTGTCCGGATTGTCCGGGTTCCGTGCCGGGTTCTATGAGTGCCTGACCGCGCGGGCCGATGCGCTGTTCGAGCTGGCCGACGCGGCGATCTGCGCCGGCGGGCCGGTCACCTCGCTGGTCGAGCTGTCGCTGGAGCCGGTGTTCCGCCGCGGTCACGGCGCGCTGTATGACGCGCTGGCCGGCGGGGCCGTCGATGAGGAGCGGCTGCGGGACCTGCTGGCCGCCGAGCTGCCCGGCGGGGCTCCGCTGATGTTCGGCATCGATGCCACGACCTTAGCCCCCGGCCGAACGCGGAGTGCTCACCGGACCGCGGCCTGCATGACGTGCCGTGCCGGTGTGACGGTGCGCAAGTCGTACCGGGCTGGCAGTTCCAGTGGGTGATGGGGGTGGAGTGCGGGCAGCTCCTGGTGAGGACCTGCCGGTCGCGCCCGGCGGCTGCCGGAGGGCCTGCCCGGTCACCGCGACCGCCAGCCAGATCCGTGACCTGGCCGGGCGGCTGGACCGAAGATACAGCCAGGCTGGTGCGGCCCGGGCCGTTGTTCATCCTGGACCAGGGGTATGCGGCGGCCGCTTTGACGTATGTGGGCGTCGTCGGCGCAGGTCTCGGTCACCTGGGCGAGGTATCCCGTCCAGCGGGTGACCTGGCCCTGGCGGGATAGCGCGCGGCCGGGTCGTAGGGCAAGACGATGCGGGCGGCCGACGGCGGCAGGCCAGCGTCGAGCTCTCGCCGCGCCAGTGCAGCGCCCTGCCGGGACCCAGTGGTCGTCCTGCACCAGGATACTGCCGCCGGGCCTGCACCCTGGATCCGCGCAGAAGGTGCAGCGGGCGGCCTACTGCGCCGCGGCTGGAGGCATCTGCACACCCGCCTCGTTCATCCGGGTCAGGGCAGGGTCGGGTTCTGCCAGGCGGACCGGCCGCCCGAGCGGCGGCCCCATGGCCGTCCCAGCCCGCCCAGCGCGTGCCTGGCTGTGCGGGCAGTCTCCGGGCCGCGCGCACCGCCTGTGACGTGTCCTGGCGGGTTACCCGCACCGCCGCCACGACATGGGTGGAATCGGTGCGCTGGCTGGTCCGCTCACGGACCAGCCCGGCTTCCTTCAGCCGGGCCAGGGCCAGGTCAAGGAGCCGGTCCGCCCGCCACCTTCAAGCTGATCGGAAATACTCAGCTCGGTGGTGGACCCCGCCCGGGTCCGGGATCGGCGGAGCGCGAGAGGCCGTCCGCTGGACCTGGCTGCTGATCGCCGCTTACGTCCAGCTGCGGCTCGCCCGCGACCTGGCCGCCGACCTGCGCCGCCCCTGGGAACGGCGACCCCGGCCCGGGCGGCCGCTGACACCCTGCCGGGTCCGCCGCGCATTTCGCCATCTGCGCGCTCAGCTGGGGACCCCGGCCCGCCTGCCGAAAACCACCCGGCCCGGCCCCGGCCGCCCGCCCGGAGGGAAGAACACCCCAGCCCCACGCCACCGCCTCGGATCAGAACTTCGCAAAACGGACACGCCGAAGAAGGCGCGTGACAAGAAGAAAGGTTAAATCGCAAGCTATGAGCTTCTGGGCTTTTATGAGCTGCAGTCCGGCCGCGGCCCCGCATCGGCGTGGTCGGCCATGCGCAACGGCCGGGATACTGTCCTGCTGACGTGGACCAGGCCGCCGCTGCCGGTTCCGCAGTTCCCGCTGCTGTTCTACTTCTTCTTCGAGGACCTCGACGCCCTCCTGAGCACACTCGATGATGCCGGGCTCAAACCCGTCCACCTCAGGCACCCGCCTCACGCGCCCGGCGGCGAAGCGAAAGTCACTGATCCGGACGGCAACACGATCCTGCTCGCTCAGGAAGAGCGCTCACCAAGCCAGCCACCGGTCCCCGAAGGAAACAAGAAGGACTGGTTCTCCATTCTGAAGGAGGCGGCGGCCCTGGTCCAGGCTCGTGGCGGCACGACAGCTCAATGCGAGATCAGCCACGCTGGGAGGACCTGCCTGCAGCAGGCCGAGATCAAGCTTGCGGATTCGGCGGGCCACTCGGCATGGGCGTGCCTGGCCCACGCTGACGAGATCTTGGTGACGGTGCCCGGAGCATTCATCGCCAGCCGAGATGAGGGGCTCGCCGCGTTCCTGTCCCGGAGCTGACAGCCGGTCCTGGCATTGTCGCTCTGCCTTCGGGGCGGACAGGCCGATGCCAGGCTGGCGAACCGCCAGCTTCAGCTGCTCTGAGGTGCGGATCCGGCGGCCCGCTGCGCGAGGTAGGCGGCGGCGCGCCGCTCTTACCGATCGGCTCATATCGCCCCCTCTGCAGCTTCCTCACTATCGCCCTCCTACCCCCGCGGAGTGTCCCAGACGTCTCACGCATGCGGTCGGCACCTTCCAGCGCAGCCGCCGCATCCTCGGCCCCCGCCGTAAGGCAACGCCGGGACCGGCGGACCCTCTGCTCTCGCTTTAGTCCTCAGCTGGGAAGCTTCACGAGAGCGAGCAAGAAGTCATTGACCTGCCGGATCGCCTCAGTGAACAGATCGAGGCTCACCGGCTTGGTGATGTAGGCGTTGGCGTGCAACCGGTAGCTAGCCATGATGTCCGTCTCCGCCTGGGAGGTGCTGAAGATCACCACGGGGATGGTCAGCAGGTCAGGGGCGGCCTTCAGTTCAGCGAGCACCTCCAGGCCGTTGCGGCCCGGCAAGTTGAGATCTAGCAGGATCAGGGCGGGCCTGGCCGCGCCGGTGAACTCGCCGACCCGGCGCAGGAAGCGCATCGCCTGCTCGCCGTCGCCCACTGCATGCAGCGTGCTGCGTCTCGGGGACACCTCGAACGCTTCGGTCGTCATCAGCACGTCCCCCGGGTCGTCCTCGACCAGCATCACATCGATGACCTGAAGCCCAGCAAGATCGCGGGAGTAGCTCACCTCAGACACCTGCCAGCCTCCGAGCCCAGACAAAGGTACGGGAAGAGCGTGCGGCCTGCGTGAGATCAGGCAGCCGGCCCGGCGATGGTACTGCACGTCAAGGTAACGGTCTACCCGCTCACCATCGCAGCTGTCCGCGTACGATGTGAACTGAATTGTGACCGCGCATGGACAGGAGACGCTGTGGCTACCGGGACCGAGGTCCTCGATGCTGGGCGCCGCGAGCATGCCGTCCTGTTTCACCGGCGCCGCGCTCGCGCGGCTCGTCGGCGAGCGCGAGGAGATGCTTCAGCGACCGCATCGCCCGGGATAGGCGGGTGATGACGAACACGTCGCCCTCGTGCAGGTAGGCCGGGGCCCTGTCGAGCTCGGGGCGGGCGGCGAGCTTGCCGGACGCGGTGTCGATGAAGATCTTGTCGCATCCGTAGGCGGTCAGGTCATCGACCTGACTGTCGTCATTCTGGCCGCGGGTGGATACCCGCGCGTACCCGATCTTTGCCATCGCGCGGACCCGAGCCGGGGCTGCCCGCGCCGGTACCCGGCCGCGTTGATGAGCCGGGTCGCTGGCATGGGCCCTGACTGTAGCGCAAACGGCCAGGCGTACCTAGTTAGTTAGGCGACGTAGTTTTCCCGACATTGTTTCCCGACGCTGTGACCTGGCGGGCGCCGACGGCGCCGGGCTGGGTGGCTGTGTCGGGGTAACGGTCGTTACCCCCTACACCTGCGCGCCGCATCGACGGGTCCCGTTCCTCAGCGGGTCCGCCATGGGTCTGCCGCCCCCGGACCCGGGTTCGCCCGGCGACGCCGGGCACGATCCGCGGTGACTATGCGTTGGAGTTAGGTATAGCCTCGTGCATGGTCCCGGCTTGCCCGCGTCAGCCCGGCCGGCCATCAAGATCTTCTTCTGGAGCTCGTTCACCCCTTTTCGCCCCTGTCGGTGACTGACAGGGTGCCACCGCGGCAGCAGCCGGTATCGGCAGTCGAGGCCAGCAGCAGATAGTTTCGTTGGAAGGCTCGTTGTCATGGGCAGCATGCTGGCGTTCCTCGGCCGTGACATGGCGGTCGACCTCGGTACCGCGAACACCCTGGTGTACGTCCGCAGGCGGGGGATCGCGCTGAATGAACCGTCGGTGGTGGCGCTCAACGCCACTACCGGCAAGATCGTTGCGGTCGGCGTTCAGGCCAAACAGATGATCGGCCGGACGCCGGGCAGCATCGTCGCGGTCCGGCCGCTGAAGGACGGGGTCATCGCCGACTTCGACGTCACCGAGCGGATGCTGCGCTACTTCATCCAGAAGGTGCACCGGCCTCGGCACCTGGCCAAGCCGCGGCTGGTGGTGGCGGTGCCCAGCGGGATCACCGGCGTGGAGCAAAGCGCGGTGAAGGAAGCCGGGCGCCAGGCCGGGGCCCGGCGTGTGTACATCATCGAGGAGCCGATGGCGGCCGCGATCGGCGCCGGGCTGCCGGTGCACGAGCCGGTCGGCAACATGGTGGTGGACGTGGGCGGCGGGACCACCGAGGTAGCGGTGATCTCGCTCGGCGGAATCGTCGCCTCCGAGTCCATTCGCGTCGGCGGCGACGAAATGGACCAGGCGATCATTGCCTCGGTCAAGAAGGAGCACTCGCTCCTGCTGGGCGAACGGACAGCCGAGGAGATCAAGATGACGATCGGATCGGCCTGCCCGTCCGCAGAGGAACCACGCATCGAGATCCGCGGCCGCAACCTGGTCAGCGGCCTGCCGAAGACCGTCGTGATTTCCGCCGGGGAGGTCCGGCACGCGATCGCCGAACCCGTCAGCGCCGTCGTGGACATCGTCAAGACCACACTCGACAAGTGCCCGCCCGAGCTTGCCAGCGACGTCATGGACCGCGGCATCGCTCTGACCGGCGGTGGTGCGCTGTTGCGCGGCCTGGATGAGCGGCTGGGCGATGAAACAGGGATACCGGTCTACCTGGCCGACAATCCACTGGAATCGGTCGTGCGCGGCACCGGCAAATGCGTTGAGGACTTCGACGCCCTCCAGCAGGTGCTGATATCGGACAGGCGCCGGTAGCGGTTGAGTGAGGCGCGCCGTCGGCCTGGCGACGCCTGGAGAGGGGTGAGAGTGGTTCGGGTGGAGTCGTCATGGTCGCGGCGGTAACTGGCGGTGGTCAGTTCGCCGTGGCCGGCCTACCTTGGCCTTGGCCTTGGCCTTGGTCTTGGCTCAGGCGAGGTCGCCGCCTTTGCCCGGTTAGCGGGGAGCGTGGGAAGTCTCCCCTCCCCCTGCCACGGCCGGGGAGCCGTCCCTATCCACCTCGGCGATGGATCTGCTCGAGTTCCTTCCCCGCCGGCGCGTGCACGCTAGACCGTGCCATCCGGGCCTGGCCAGGCCCCGGCTTTAGCGGGGTGTGCTCCGGGCTGCCATCGCGGCGTCCAGGGCCTCCTCCAGGGTGCGGGCCGGCGCTAGCCGGCGGTCCAGCCCGGTCAGCCGGAACAGCTGGCGGATCCGCGGCCGGGCGCAGACCACGTGCAGGCTGCCGCCGTGCGCGGCGGCGCGGTTGGCCGCGCCGACCAGCGCGGCCAGCCCGGCCGAATCGATGAAGCGGACCCGGTCCAGGTCGGCCACCAGCGGGCGGCCGCCGGCCGCCAGCCCGGCAAGCCCCTCCCGCAGCCGGGTCGCGGTGGCGATGTCAATCTCCCCGGCGACGGTCACGACCGCGCAGCCCCGTTCGTGCCGGGCCTCGATGGTCAGTGCCTCACCCATGGTCCGCCTCCTCTTCCTTCGACCTGATCTGACCAAGGATGCAACGGGCAGGCCCTCTTCGTCCCGAAGCCAACGCGCGATGCGGTTTGCCAGGGCCATTTCCCCGGCCGCAGGACCCCGCTGAGGGGTAGCAGGGTCCTGCGGGTGCCGGGTTACTGCCGGCGCGCAGGATACTGAACCAGGGCCTGGCTCGAGGCCGTCCTGCGACCTTCGCTAGGTTGCTCCCTTGGCGCTAGTGCCGTCAAGAAACAGCACATGTAAAAGCCTATGAAGATTCAAAAGACCATCAATGCTATCGGAAACCCTCATTACCAGCTCATAACTCTGGGTAGCTAATACCAATACCGTGAAATCACCACGCTCAATTACGCAAGGCCGTATTCGCGCATTCCAAAATCAATCGATTGCAATTACTGTAAAGCGATCCCCGCCAAGTGAAGCGCGCCCGGCACTGGACGGAGCACACTGATCTACGTGAGGGTGGCGGTCACCGAGATCGGGTGGGATGGAAGCATCAGCCGCCGGGTGCTCGACACCTGGCAGCTGACCGACGCTGACCGCTGGGAAATCCTCATCGAGCAGGTCCTGGCCTCCCCTCCGCCGTACCGGGCGGCACCGGGCAGTTCCATCTACGTCATACACTCCGGCGACCGCGCTTTCCTGGCAGGCAAGCAAGACCTCACCGGCCCGCTGCAGGCCCTGATGAGGATGATCCTGGCCGACGGCGACCCCGCATAACAGTGCGGACTCGCGCTCGCCGACAGCGGGGGTGCCACCGCTTGGCCGACACGGACGGGGGCAGCCGCGTGGCAGCACAGGGACACTTGCGGACGGAAGCCACAATGGCGTGGCCCCGCCGCACAACCAGGTCGCCGGCCTGGTCTTGGTGGACCGGCTGATCCGGGCCACTCGACGACGGGCTCACAGGCACCAGCCGGAAGCGTTCTGGGCTCGACCAAGCGCTGGACGCCGTCCGCGAAGGCGACACCCTCGTCGTGCCGAAACTCGACCGCCTGGCCAGGTCAGTGCCCGACGCCCGCGGCATAAGTGACGACCTCGCCGCCCGCGGCATCAGACTCTCCCTCGGCGGGCAGGTCTACGACCGGCCGATCCGATGGGCAAGATGTTCTTCAACATCCTCGCCACCTTCGCAGAGTTTGAGGTCGACCTGCTGCGGATGCGCACCCGAGAGGGCACGGCCGTCGCGCGGGCCAAAGGCAGACTCCCGAGGCCGCCAGCCCAAGCTCTCGGCCAAGCAGCAGGCCGAACTGTTCACCGTGTCCCGGCCCACCGTGTACCGGACCCTCCAGCGCAGCCCCGCCAGCCCAGCACGATGACGTGCTTGCCGAGCAGGTCGCCGCCGCGGCCCAGGCCATCTCTGCCCGTGAGGGCCTGGTGAAGAACCTGACGGCCGACCTGGACACCCGCACGCGGGAGCGGATCACCCCGCGTCTGCAGGCCTTCAGCGACGTGGTCCAGCGCATGGCTACATCCCGCGCCCGCAAGCAGGAACTTGAGCAGGTGCTCCGCCAGTGGGACCGAGCGGACGACATCGGCGCCGTGGCAGAGCGGTACCGTGCCGAGCGGGAAAGGATCCGTTCAGAACTGGCCGCTGCAGAAGAAAACGTTCGAGCACGCCGCACAGCCCTGTTCGCCGACCTGGACGACGAGTTCCAGCGGACAGTCGACGAGATAGGCGTTCCAGGGATCACGGCCGCCACCATCGACCCGAAAAGCTACCTGCCGCTGCTCAACGAGGGGCCCTTCCACAACTTCAGTTCCGGCGGCGGGATCATCACTGCAGTCCAGGTGGCCTATTGGACGTCACTGCTCACGGTGGCGATCCACACCACCGGTTACCTCAACGACTACCCGACACTGCTGATCATCGACACGCCGCAGCTAGCACTTAACGCTCAAGTGACGCTTACCGAAGCGCTCTACCGAAGGCTCTCCATCCAGCAAGACGTTGGCCGCCGCCAAGTCCAGCTCATCATCGCTGACAACGCGATCCCAGCCGCCTACGAGCACGCTTTCGCGCAGGAGAGCTTCAGCTACGAAAGGCCCACTATTTCGACAGCTACGCATCCCGGCCCGGCAAGAGTGAAGACGATCCACGACAAATGATCACGAGCCTTGCAGCCCCCGGCGGTATGAGCTGGGAGGGAACGCCATTTCACTTGCAGGCCATCGATGGTCGGTGCTACACGGGGGTTGCCCTCTGGTGAAACCCCGTGGCTCGCGGCTTCCGCCGTCCGCTGCTGATGCTCCAGGCGAGCCCGGGAGGCCGCGATCTCGCCCAGCGCGGGCTCCTTTCCCTCGAAGCCCGTTGTCGAGGTTGACTTACCAGGCTCAAGCGCCTTATAGACGTCGAAGAAGTGATGGATCTCGCTGCGCAGGTGGGTCGGCATGTCCTTAAGGTCCCGCACCTGGTCCCAGCGCGGGTCGCCGAGCGGGACGCAGATGATCTTGGCGTCCGGGCCCTTCTCGTCTTCCATCCAGAAGATCCCGATCGGCCGACCCCGCACCCAGCAGCCGGGGAAGACGGGCTCCTCTAGCAGGACCACCGGCCACAACGGCGCGGTGATGGCGCTAGCGATCGCCCCGGACGGCGGGGGGCTGGCCAGCGCCGACTACGGGGCGGTGCGGATCTGGGACCTGACCACCGACCGGCTTCAGGCCCTCTACCACGTCAGCCTAGTGAGGGCGGTGGCGATCGCTCCGGATGGCAGGTGGCTGGCTAGCGTTGGCAGGGACGGGACGGTGCGGATCTGGGACCTGACCGCCGATGGGATCAGCGCCGTTATGCGAGTCGACAGCTGGCTCGGAGATTGCGCCTGGAGCCCATTCAGTCAGTCACTCGCCGCCGCGGGTGGCGTCGGCTTGTACTATCACCCTCAAGCGATAGGTACTCAGATGTCCTGTGCCATTGGATCCGAGCCACGGGTAGGCCGCTGACGTGCGGTGGCTCAGATTGCATAGCAAGACCTCTGAGCTGGACGGTGGCGTCTCTGCCACTTGATCTGAGCCATCTTGCCGCGACTGGCCTGATCGGCGGCTGCGGTACCTTGTCCCTCAGCCGGGCACCACGTACTCAACCGTGTCATCCCTTTGTGCCCCCAGGTCACAAGTCCGATCCGGACCTGCGCGAGAACCGCGTCAGCGACGGAATGGCCGCGGCTGCCGCTTCTGGTTTGACCTGCCGGGCATGGGTGCTGCTGACTTGCGGTCCGCCGCTTGCTGGCGGGCTGGTTACCGGTCATGGTTCCTCATCTGACGTGGCAGATTCCCGGGAGCGGGCGCCCCAGGCCCCGGTTGCGGCCGGCGGAGTGATGGTGCGCCGGGGTGGCGACGGTCGTACCGCCGGCGCTGTTCGGTGCTGTAGGCGGCGCCTGCGAGCTCGGTCATGCTGTCGGTGCTGGCGGCGGCGCCGGCGGCGGTGAGCTGGTCCCTGGCGGCGGCGGTGCGGGCGTAGCCGATGGCGCGGGCGCCGGCCTGGCGGGCGGCGCGGATGCCGTCCGGGGTGCTGGCCACCACGGCGCACGCTGCGGGCGGCACCCCGAGCAGCTGGGCGGCCTGCAAGATGGGGATCGGGGTCGGCTCGAGCAGGGCCGGGTCGGCGCCGAGCCGTCCGATGATCAGCCGTACCCGGTCCATATGATGCCGGTACAGGCGGGCCAGGTAGCCCTTGATCGCCGCCGGGCACACGTCGCCGATGATGCTGACCGAGGCCGGGCCGTCCAGCAGGGTCCGGATGCCCGGGGAGGGCCGGGCGGCCGCGGCGGCGAGGATCTCCTCCTGGCAGATTTCGGCCTCGGCCCGGGCGGCCAGGCCAGGGCAGGCCGCCAGGATGAACCGCAAGAGCGCATACGGGTCGCTGGCCGCGCGCATGGCCGGCGGCAGCGGGACGCCCTGGCCGGCCAGCAGGTCACGGAGCCGGGCGGTGAGCGCGGTGACGGGCCGGACGGACAGGTCGCAGACCGGGCCGCGGAAATGAAGCAGTAGGTGCTCGCAGTCAGCCAGGGCATCCTCCATGACGTGAAAATGCGCAAGCTCCGGGTGCATCCCCGGCCTCCTCCCTCCGGCGGGCGGCGTGCCCGGGCCGGCGTGCCGCCGCACGCTATCCGGGGTGCCGGCAACAACGGTGCCATGAACCGGATCAGGCCGTCTAGTTTCCTGAACGGCCCTGGTGTGCGCTATGGCGCGGGGCGGCCGTCAACGCGGCCGGAACGGCCCGCCGGGACAGAACGGACAAGGCCGGCGGCTCAGATTCGATGGCAGAAACCCGCAGATGGCTCAGAAGCTATGGCAGTAGCTCAGATTCGCTGGCACAGGACATCAGAAGAAGCGGCCGGAGACACACAAGTCGAGCCGTCGATGTCCTCTGACATCGAACATTCCTCTTTGCCAATTAACGTTGCTCGACTGGGGTCTTCTGTCACTAGAGTTTCCTCACTACGTGAACGCGTGAGACGGAGCGTGACTGGTGAGGCAGGGCGTGAGGGCAGTGGCCGGGGACGGCCCGGGGTTCGAGCTGTGTTTTCTCGACGCGGACGGCGATGAGCGCCGCGAGTTGCCGGCTGCGTGGCCGGGGCTACGGCCTGAGACGTTCATGCCGGTCCGGGAGTTCCGGTGGACCAGAGGCCAGAAGCACCTGCCCGGCCTGTGGTGGTGGGCGACCACCGGGTCGCATGTCGGGTACGAGTCCTGGCTGGAGCGTGATCATGTGATGCTGCTGGATTTCGACCCGCAGGTCACCATGCTCGTGGCGCAGCCGTTCTGGCTGCGCTGGCGTGATGATGCTGGCCGGTCCCGGCGTCACGCGCCGGACTTGTTCGCCCGGCTGGCCGATGGCTCCGGCGTTGTCATCGACGTGCGTCCCGATGACCGGATCGAGGATAAAGACGCGGAGGCGTTCGACGTCACGGAGGACGCGTGCGGGCTGGCCGGGTGGGGTTTCAGGCGGGTGGGCGTCCCGGATCCGGTGCTGGCGGCGAACGTCTCGTGGCTGGCACGGTACCGGCACCCGCGATGCGGCGGCTCACCGGACCTGGCCCGCCTCCTGCGGGAGATCTTCGCCGAGCCGGCCCCGCTGATGGCCGGGGCTGCCGCCGCCGGCGATCCGATGGCGGTCCTGCCGGCCTTGTTCCACCTGATGTGGCAGCACGCACTGGCCGCGGACCTGGCCGTCAGGCTGACCGCGGAGGCCCTTGTCGTGGCCGGCACGGCTCCGGGCGGTACCCGGTGACCGGGCGGCCGGGTGAGCTCGGCATCGGGGACCGGGTCCGGTTCGGCGGCCGGGACCAGGTGGTGATCGGGGTATCCGGGCCGGTTGTCCGGCTGGCCGGCACCGGCGGCGAGGTCGTCACCGTCAGCGTGTCCGGGCTGCTGGCCGACGGGGGCTTCGCCGTGCTGGATTCCCGGCCGCGGCCGGGGATGCCGCAGGTCTCGGTGCTTGACGGCCTGCCCGCGCAAGCCGTGGAAGAGGCACGGTGGTGGGAGCGGCACATCGTCGAGGTGCTGACCGGGGTGCCGCCGGACGCGGGCGAGGGCACGATCCCGCGGCCGGAGTATGACCCCGCGGTGGTCACGCTGACCCGCCGGGAGCAGGCCAAGGCCGCCGAGCTGACGGCCGCCGGGCACCCGGTCACGGCGAGCGCGGTCGCCAAGCGCCGCCGGCGTTACCAGGAGCAGGGCCTGTCCGGCATGGTCGATTACCGGGCACGGCGGCGGATGCCGCCGCACGGCCGGGCCGATGCCGCCGTGGTCGCGGCCATGCGGCAGGCGATCGGAGAGGCGGCCGGGGACTCGACGAGGACGGCGGCGTTCGTGTTCCGGCGGGCCAGGGAGATCCTCGCCGGGGCCGGCGACGGCGAGACGGGGAAGCTGCCGTCGGAACGGACCCTTTACCGCTTGTTCGGCCGGCTGGAGGCGGGCCGTCACACGACTGGGTTGGCGAGCACCCGCCGGTCGCTGGCCGCTCGTCCTGAGGGGCCGTTCGGGCAGGTGCCCGCGGCTGCGCCCGGCGATGTGATGCAGATCGACTCGACGCCGCTGGATGTCCTGGTCCGCCTGGACAACGGGGTTCCCGACCGGGTGGACCTGACCGGGATCATCGACGTCGCGACCAGGACGGTGACCGCGGCCGTGCTGCGGCCGGCGACGAAGTTGGTGGACGCGAGCGTGCTGCTGGCCCGGACCGTGACCCCGGAGCCGATGCGGCCGGGCTGGCCGCAGGCCATGCGGATGGCGGCGTCGGCCCTGCCGTTCCGGCGGTTGCTCAGCATCGACGAGCGTCTAGAGCATGCCGCGGCCCGCCCGGTGATCATTCCCCAGGTGATCGTCGTCGATCACGGCAAGGTGTTCGTCTCGGAGTCGTTCAAGGCGTCCTGCGCGTTCTTTGGCATCAGCTTCCAGCCCGCCCGCAAGGCCACCGGGACCGACAAGGCGCACATCGAGCGGATGCTGGGGTCGGTGGCGACGATGTTCGCCCAGTACGTGTCCGGCTATACCGGGCGGAGCCCGGAATACCGCGGCCGCGGTGTCGAGAAGAACGCCGTGTGGTCGCTGCCCGAGCTGCAGGACCTGCTCGACCAGTGGCTCATCGCGGAATGGCAGAACCGGCCCCACGACGGGCTCCGCGACCCGCTGCACCCGGGGCGGGCGTTCAGCCCGAACGAGAAGTACGCCGCCCTGATCGAGACCGCCGGATACGTGCCGCTGGCCCTGTCATCCGATGACTACATCGAGCTGCTTCCCGCGACCTGGCGGGCGGTGAACGCCTACGGCATCAAGATCAGCCGCCGCGTCTATGACGGGAAGGAGCTGAACCCGCTGCGGATGCAGCATTCCGGGGTCACCGCCCGTAAGGGGCTGCACGAGGTTCATTACGACCCCTACGACATCTCCCGGGTCTGGGTCCGCGATCACTGGAACGGCGGCTGGATCACCGTGTTCTGGACCCAGTTGCACCGGGTCGCGGCCCCGTTCGGGGAACTGGCCTGGGACCACGCCCGCAAGCTGATGCCCGCCGCTACCGAGGCCGAGCTCGCCGACGCGGTCCAGGACCTGCTCACCAGGGCCGGCCAGGGACCCGGCGGCAGGAACGAGCCGGCGCTGGCCGGGAAGCGGGACCGGCGGGTCGCCGGCCGCACCAGGGCCGCCGGCCCGGCCATGCCGGCAGGCCCGGAGCCAGAGCCGGGAGAGGAACCGGCAGCCGAAGAGCCCGGCAGCCGGGAGGCCATCGTCCCGATGCCGATCTTCGACCCGTTCCGCGAGGCGGAGAAATGGCGGTGACCCCGCCCGCCGCGGGCAGTGCCGATCCCGCGACCCAGCTGACCACGCTGCCCGGATGGCGGCAGTTCGTCGCGGCCGTGCCGTCGATCCCGCACCTGCTCCCCGAGCAGGACTGGCTCTCGCTCGAGGACGGCAAGCGGGCTGCGCACGACGAGGAGCGGCTGGAACACCATTCCCGGCTGGTCGTGGTCCAGACCCCGGTCATCGGGCGGATCGTCAGGCAGGGCGCGAACCTGATCCGGATGAACCGCCTCGCCCGTTACGGCCGGTCCGGGCTCATGGTGTCCGGGCCGGCCCGGACCGGGAAGACCACGGCCGTCACCCAGCTCGGCAAGACCGCCGAGCTCATGCACCGGCAGCGGAACCCGGGCTCCCGCGACGACATTCCCGTCATCTACATCACCGTCCCGCCGGCGGCGACCGGCAAGATGATCGCGACGGAGATCGCCCGGTTCCTCGGCCTCCCGGTTCCCCGCCGGGCCAACATCACCGACGTGATCGAGTCGGTCTGCGGCATCTGCCTGGATACCCGCGTGACCATGATCATCGTCGACGAACTGCACAACCTGGACATGACCACCCGTGCCGGCGCCGAGGCATCCGACACCCTGAAGTACTTTTCCGAAAGGCTGCCCGCCACTTTCGTATATTCCGGGATCGGCCTGGACCGCGGGGCCATGCTGGCCGGCCCTCGCGGTGACCAGGTTGCCTGCCGGTTCACTCTCATCCCGGCCAGCGCGTTCACCCCCGGCCAGGAGTGGTCCGCCCTCATCGCCGCGATCGAGGGATCTCTGCGGCTCTACCACCATAAAGACGGCTCCCTCGTCACGCTCGCGGACTACCTGCACCGCCGCACCCGCGGCATGATCGGCAGCCTGCTCTGGCTCCTGCGCGACGCATCCTGCCAGGCAATCCTCGACGGCACCGAGAAGATCACCCGCAAAAGCCTCGACCAGATCGCGATCGACATGACCGCGCAGGCACCGCCGCCCCGGACGGCGCCGAAACGATGACGAACATGCTGCCCCGGGACCGGGCCGAGCTGATCATGGCCGACTACGCCGCCGGGAAAAGCATCCGCGGGATCGCCGCGGCCTACGGCCACAGCACTCAGACGGTCCGCGACTACGTGCTCGGGCGGCGCACCCCCGGCGAACCGGCGGCCAGGGACGACGACTTCGCACCGTTCGCCGCCTACTGCCGGCGACGGCTGGCCGACGACCCGCACCTGAGGGCCGCGGCCCTGCTGGCCGAGATCACCGGGCTCGGCTTTCCCGGCACCACCAGGACGTTCTACCGGGCGATGGAACGCCACGAGATCCAGCCGCATCCCTGCCCGCACTGCCACCTGGCGAGAATCAGCGGCTACGTCCTGCAGCCGCCGGCGCGGCAGCCGCAGCCGTTCCCGCTGCCAGTGCCGGACTCCCCGGTGAACGGGGAAACGCTGGCCTCGTTCCTGGGCCGCCTCGGCGCCGCCAACCGGACCAGCCTTGATGCCCTGCTCGGCATCCTCCCATCCTGGTTCCGGATCAAGACCCGGTGGCACGACGACCGCTGGCAGCATGAGCAGCTCACCGCCTGGGCAGACGACGCCGCAGCATGCCTCGCCGTGGTCAGCGGCTCAACCATCGCAGGCATCAAGAACGCGCTTCCCGCCTTCGGCGGGAAACGCGGACAGCCCGTCCGGGCCGTCACCGCATGCCGCCTCTGCACAGCAGCCCTCCGCATCCGGCAGCCGGTCCCGGTGCACCTTCCCGCCTGCCACCAGGTCTGCCTCAGGCACGGCATCTGGCTGTCCGGCCCGGGAACACCGCAGTTCAGCGTCCGCGGCTGCCCCGACATCCTGGACGCCGAACGCCGGGCACGCCGGCTCCTCCGCCGCTGCACCGCCGAGCGGCTGATCTACTCCACGATCCAGGCACCTGCAGGCGAAACCGCCCGCGAGTGGAAGCGCCGGGCCACGGCCCTCATCGAGTCGAACCCCCGGCCGGTCACCGAATCCGGCCCGCAGGAACTGTTCCAGGCCGCGGCCTATCCCGACGCCATCGCCGCTGTCTGCGCCAGCCGCAAAGCCCGCCCTGATCAATCTTTATTGGCGGAAGCAGCCCGCAGCGCCCATCAGCAACGGACATAACGGACACGATGAACAGTCGCGGATTGACAATAAGGATTCCTCTTCCCAGGTCAGGAGCACGAATTGAGGAATCTTCATTGTCACGGGACAGTCGACCCTGGCAGCCGTGCTGCGACACGCGAGGTAAGTACGGACTTCGCAAGGTCGCTCGCAAGCTAACTCTGGACTTTGCAATCTAAGCCCGTTATGTCCGGTTAGTGCGTGTAGGTTCTCAGGTTGAATGTCGCCTGAAGCTGCGTTGAGCTGCTGTCTTGGTGGGTTTCTCATCGTTTTGACGGCTGGGTTTTTCTCACCGATGTGTCATTTTCTTCGGTGGCCTGTTGCCCGGTGGGAGTGAGCAGCTGCCCGGCGGCCTGCAGCAGGGAGCCGAGTTCGGGATGGGTGAGGCGGTAGTAGACGGCGCGGCCTTGCGTCCGGCTGGTGATCAGGCCGGATTGCTTGAGCCTGGTCAGGTGGGCGGAGATGTTGGCCTGGGGGCCGCCGAGCTGGGCGGTCAGTTCGGCGATGCGCTGTTCTCGGTCTTGCAGGGTCAGCAGGATGGCCAGCCGGGTCGGGTTGGCCAGGATGCGGAACAGGCTGGCGGCGTGCTGGGCGTCCACGGCGCCGGGTCCCGGGCTAGTCGGCATGCGGTCACGGTAACGGCTGCGGCTGCCGGCGGGACCGGACACGCCGGTCATGGTGATGCCGTGCTCGCGGGCGACCCGGGTGAGGAATCTGCGGGGGATGCCGGTGTCGGCTTCCAGCTGCCGGAGGTTCTTGCCGGCCTGAATGTACTGGCGTTCGAAGAACTCGCGGGTCAAGATGGCGCGGGCGTGCTGCTGCCGCTGCCAGACCAGGGGGGCGGCGGATCGGCCCCACTGGCGCGCGGGCCGGGGGACGTGCTCGAGCGCGAGCCGGACGTGGCCGGTGCTGGTGCCCAGCTGCGCGGCGGCGTCGGCGACCGGGAGCCTGCCGGTGATGATGAGGCTGGCGACGGCGTCCAGGTCGATGTCGTCCGGCTCGGGTCCGGGCAGGGTCAGGCCGGCGCAGCAGAGGGCCGGCGGGGCCCAGGTCAGCGGCTCGCTGATGCCGAGGTCGTGCAGGAGGGCGGCGGCGTGGTGGTGCAGCGCGTCCCGCAGCTCGCCGGGGAGGGCGTCGGCGAAGGCGTGGTAGTGGCTGTAGTCGCTGGTGGTGGTGAACGCGAGGGCGTGCCGGGGGTCGTGCAGGTCGGCGCCGGTGAGCAGCTGGAACAGGTAACGCTGGGCGTGGTGGTGCCGTGGGGTTTCACCGGGGTGGGCGGCGGCGCCGTAGCACAGGTCGCGCCACTGCCCGGCGGTGATGGTTGCGGCGGGGATGAGGTCGCGGCGGCGCTGGTAGTCGATGGGGCTGCCGCAGGTGTCCAGGTAACCGGCCAGGCAGGTGATCGCGGTGAGTACCGTGTCGTGGCCGTTGCCGGCCAGGGCCCGCAGCTCCGTGCCGATGGCCAGGGCGCTGCGGTAGGCGTGCAGGGCGGTGATGGCCGTGCGGGTGGCGCGGCCGGGGTGGCCGGGCAGCAGCAGGCACGCGGCGATGGTGCTGCGGAACGGGCCAGCCGCGAACCCTCGGGCGGGCATCAGCCGGATCGCCCACTCGGGCCATAGCAGCTGCGGGATCGCCCGGGCGCGGGCGGCCAGCTGCCCGGGCGGGGTGTCCGGGATGGCTGCCTGAGGGGTGCTGGTGCGGTAGCGGATCCGGTCGGCGGGGATGAGGTCTGGGTCCAGGGCGCGCAGGAACCTGCTGCGGGTTCTTTGTGATAGCTGCTGCCAGCGCTGGGCGGGCAGCCCGGCTGGCCGGGCCCGTTGCGGGCGGGCCCGGCGGGACAGCAGGGCCCGGATCTGGTCGATGGCCCGCTCGTCGCTGCCGGCCAGCATGGTCATGGCGGTGGCGGCCAGGGTGCCGGTCAGCGCGGCGCTGGCGGGCGGGAACCGGCGGGCGGCAGGTGAGTGCTGGTCCCATTCGCGCCAGGCGGCCAGCGCTTGCGGGCCGGAGCCGGCGAAGTGGCCCGCCGGTGCCTGGCGCAACACCCAGGAGGCGACGATGCCCAGGTCGCCGAGTGCGGTCGCGGGTGCGACGCGGTTTCCCGCGGACGGGGTGTCATCGAGGCTGAATAGGGCGGCGGTCCAGTGCTGGGCGGCCAGCACCGGGTGGCCGGGCGCGAGCCTGTCAGCGGTCACCTGGCGCAGGTCCGCACTGCAGCAGCTGGTCCGCTTGATGGTGTTGGGGCAGGTGCCGGACGGGTTGAGCCCGGCGCGTCCGCTGCGGCCGCGGGGGGCCTGCCCGCAGCCCGGGCAGGTGTCACATAGCAGGACACGGTGGGTGGTGCAGGCGAAGGTCCAGCCCAGCCGCCAGGCCAGCAGCCACCGGCCGTCCCGTTCGGCCAGGCACGACGGGCAGTACCGGGACCCGCGGTGCCGCACCGGTCCCAGCGGCAGGTGGCGGTCCAGGACCGCGACGTCAAGACGCCGGGCGGGAAGCCCGGCCAGGGGCTCCAGGCGGCGCAGCACCTGGGCCGGGATGCCGGCCACCAGGCCGCCAGGGCTGCTGGGCATGCGCCAGCCCAGCGCCGTGACCAGCGTGCCGACGGTGACCTGGTGGCGGCGGGCCAGGGCCTCCAGCCAGCTGTCGAGGGCCTCACCCGGGACGATCGGGACCCGCAGCGGCAGCGTCCGGCCCGGGCTCACGAGGCGGCGGCCCGCGGTTTGCCGCGCCGGGCCGGGGCGGCCGGCAGCCGCCCGGCGGCGAACGCGGCGGCCAGCTGGCGGCGGCCCTGCTCGGAGGCCTCATCGATCCGGACCCGGTCCAGCAGCGCGGCGGTCAGGTTCTCCTCGCCCGTGCGGATCGCGGTGACGCAGCCGCGGGTGATCAGCGTGATGAACGAGCCGATGTGCCCGCTGGTCCGCTCGAACAGGTAGTCCGCCAGCCCGGTCAGCATCGCCGGCCGGGCGCGGGCCAGGACGAGCTGCCGTTCGGTAGCCTTCACCAGGCCCTGCCAGTCCCGCCGGCCCTGCTCGGTGACGATCTCGAACGGCGGCAGTTCCAGCCGGGTCCATCGCCGGCCGGTCTGGGCCAGCGCCGCGTTGGGGCCGGTCAGGCCCTCGGCGAACAGGCCCCGCCCGGCCAGGCCGACCCCGGCGTAGATGAACGTCACCGGCAGCTCGCTGGCCAGCCACTTCAGGTGGTTGGACACCTCCAGGCCGTCCTTGCGGCGCGGGTCGATGAAATGCAGGTCATCGATGATCCCGATCCGGGTCTCGCATGACAGCACGCAGTCCACCGCCTGGCTGGCCAGCTGGGCGGCGCTGGCCCGGCCGGCGCCGGGATGGCCGTAGAACTGGCAGATCATCCGGTTCACCGTGCGCAGCGTGGTGTTCGAGGTCAGCCCGACCCGGAACACCGGGATCCGCTCGTGACCCTGGCCGGTCAGCGGGCCGTGGCGGCGGATCTGGTCCCGGTCGAACCCGCGGCCGAAGCTGTTGGCGGCGGTGGTCTTGCCCAGCCCGGGCAGCGCGTCGATCACCGCCGCGCCGCGGACCCGGTCCGGGTCGCACCGCCCGGCGGTCACGATGACCTCCAGCTCGTCATGCACGGCGGCCAGCTGCGGGGTCCGCAAGATCCCGAAGTTGGCGTGCCAGTCGTGCCGGGCCTCGTCGTAGTCCTCGCGGGCCTGGCCGCCGAGCGCCGCCCGCTGCCCGGCGGTCAGCGGCTCGGGCCGCTGGCGGGCCGGCGCGTCCACGTAATGGCGCCAGCCTTCCTTGCGCGACAGGCTGTATGACGGCCCGGTCATTCCAGGATCTCGAACGCATCCGCATAGAAGTCGCCATCGGCGGGATCATCAAAGATCTCCTCAGCGTCTTCGTCGTCACCGGGCACGTCCGGGACGGCGTGCAGCGCGGCCTCGGCGGCCAGTGGCTGCGCGGCCGCCGGATCTGGCAGGGCAGCGCGCTCGGCGGCCAGCCGGATCGCCATCCGGCGTTCCCTGCGTCCGGTCACCATGCCCTGGTCCCACCGGGCCAGCAGCTCGCCCAGTGCCTGCCCGGCATCGGGCCAGCGGTCCTGCCGGGCGGCGAGCTGGCGCGCATACTGGGCCGCCTCGCCGCTGAACGGCGTCCCCAGCCCGGCGGCGTGCTCCCACTCCAGCCGGTGCCAGCAATCATCGGCCGGGTCCTGGAAATACGCCCATCGGACGTCGTTGGGATTGATCCGGATCGGCCACTTGCCGGCGTGCCGGCCGCCGAACGGACTGGCGGCGTTGCGGTAGGCATCCAGCGCCGGGCCGTTATAGCGCAGCCCGCCCACCTCGACGCCGTAATGCTGGATAGTGCGCCACTCGGCCGGCAGGAAGTCGTAAGCCAGCTCCGGGGAGGCCGGGATGCGCAGCAGCCCGGCACGGGCCACGCCGGTCTCATACATCTCGTTCGGCGACAGCTTCAGGTGCGGCCATTCCGGCACGGCCAGCCCGTCTTGCCGGGACCGGTGATACACCAGCGCGATCCACTCGGCGATGATGTCTTCCAGCTCGCAGACATACAAGAACGCGGCGTCCTCCACGTGCTCGCCGCGGCTGTAGATGTCCGGGCCCTTGTAGGCGGGCAGGTGCTGGATCAGCCCTTCGCGCAGGGTCTTGAAAAACCTCTCGCAGGTGGGCTTATCCGTTGGTTTTTTCGGCTGGGCCGGCTGGATGGAGATGCCCAGCCTGGTGCACACGCTGATCACGTGCGCCGACAAGAACGCCTTGCCGTGATCGATCACCAGGGTCTCCGGCGGGCATACAGGTGTCCCGGGCAGCCGCCCGGCCTCGGTGAACACCAGCTGCTGCGGCACCCCGTGATAGGCCCAGCACGCCTCCTCCGGCCAGTCTTCCGGCGCGGGCCGCGGCACGATCGCCTGGAACAGGACGCCCGCCACGTCCACCGCCTTGGTCGACACCGGGGTGACCCGCAGCCCGGTGATGCAGCGGGTGAACAGGTCCTGGATCACCGTCAGCTGGGCGCGCACCCACCGGCAGGTGACCGGCTCCATCGCGAACACGTCGAGATCCTGGGTGTCCAAGATCGCGTACTCACCCGGCCGCATCGCCCGCAGCCGCCCGTAGACCCCCCGGGGCCGGTCCGCGATCGACCGGCGGCCCGTCGAGCTGCCGGACACCGCGTTGGTGCCCCGGGCCAGCTCGGCCAGCCGCCGGTAAGCAGTCGCGGCCGACGGCCGGGGCACCACGCCCGCGCCGTGCAGCTCATCAAGCCGCGCCTCTGCTTTCCGCAGTACCGCGGCCCGGGTCGGCGTCGAGTCGCTGACCATGCCGGCCAGCACCAGCCGCACCGCCTCATCCCAGCGGGGATCCACCGCCGTGCCCCGCCCGCGCAGCGCCCTAGCCCCGGCCAGGCCCGCCTCACCGGATTCCCGGTAGGCCGCCACCCACCGCTCCACCGTCCTGCTGGTGATCCCGAGTTCGCCGGCCTTGGCCCGGTAGCGGGCCTTCAGCGGCTGCCCCGGCCGGTATCCCGGACGCGGCTCGCCGGGACGGGCCTGATCCGGGTGACCGGACCTGTATCCGGTCAGGACCTCCCGCACGTGCCCGGCCTGTTCCGCGACCTGATCCAGCTGTTCACCGGCCAGGCTGCCGAGCATGAGCCCAGCACCGGCAGGAAGCGTCCCGCCCGCCGGACGGGCCGACGCCGCCAGGCGGGAAATCTGCACGGCGGTGAACCGGCGGGTGCGGTCGCTGCGCAGCGTCACCCGAACCCCGTCGATCGCCACCACCTCGGCCACCTCGCCGTCGAAGACCAGACGGCTGCCCGGCGCCAGCGACAGCACCTGGCCGCTCATCACCCAGCTCCCGCGGCGGGCTGGACCGGCGTGGCCGCGCTCAGCGGCCTGCGCAGATCGGCCCGCAGCCGGCCTGTCCACAGCAGGTGCAGCACCGCCGGGCGGACCAGCGCAACCGGGTGCTCGCCGGCCAGCGCCTGCTCGACCGAGCCGATGGTGGCCTGTCCCCGCGCGGCGTGCAGCACTACCGGCAGCAGCCCCGCGTCGATGACCAGGCTGCGGCGGTATCCGGCCAGGAACCGGACGTTGTCCAGCAGCCGCCTGTCCGCGCCGGACCAGGCCTCGAACCCCCATCCCCGGGCCGCGGCAACGGCGCGCGTCCACGAGAACTGCGCCCGGACCTGCGGGTCCCGCAGCCGTGACGCGGCCTTGACATCGACCACCGTCACCGCGCCATCCCCGCTTACCAGCAGCAGATCCGGGACATGGCGCCGGTCCCTGCCGCCATCCGGGCCGGCCAGCTGGAACGGCTGCGCCGCCAGCCCCGCCACCGCAGGGTCGAAGTCGGCCAGCATGATCCTGGCCAGCTCCAGCCGGCTCTCATACACCACGTGCCCGTTCATCGTCGCCGACCAGTACCAGCCCGAATAATGCTGCCGGCCCTTATACCAGCGGAACTCGCGAACCGGCAGGCCCGCCACCACCTCAGCGGGCACCACGCGATCCAGGGTCGTCTCGGCGAACTCGCCATCGGCCCTGCGATACCGCACGCGGACCCGGCCGGGACCGCGCTCATGCCCCGACGGCACAGTCGCGATACTGTCACCGGCCCAGAACCAGGGCACGCCGCCACGCCGGACAACCTCTCACAAACATGTCGCAAGCGACATTTAAGCGACAAACGATATGAGAAAGCGACATCGGCGATGAGAACCTACATGCGCTTGTAGGTTCTCACCACGGATGTCGCTTCAGGTGCTGCTGAGCTGCGGATCTGCCGGGTTCTCATCTGTCTGTCGTCGGCTTTCTTCTCACGTACTTGTCGTTTTCCTCGGCGACGAGGCGCTCAGGCGGCTACCGGAGATTCGCTACGGACACCATCTGCTAGGCTCATGATTGTCACAGAGAGTGATCGATGGCAGCCGCTTCAGGCAGTGAGGCATCCTCCCTGCCAAGTCTGGCGCAAGCCGTCGGCGACCACCGGGCAAAGGCGGTCCGAGCGGTATTGCGCGTGGTGAGACCGCTCAAGTGCTAACTGTCGCAAGCGGCAGGTCGGCGGACCGAAGCCGGCGACTGCCATGGCCCGGAGGCCAGGCGGCGGCCGTTGGCCGTCCCGAGCTGGCCGACGAGGCCTGCCAGGGGGCGCGTCCTCGCCGGCGCGACAGGGCGTAACGGATAGCCCCCGTTCACTGAGAATCTTTGCGGACCACCTATCTGAGACTGCGCAGGTCACGGACGCAGGGTGGCTGACCTGCGCCGGCGGGGCGGGGGAGCCCAAGCTGGCTCCGCTCCGCCGGGCGTCCGCTGGGCTTTCCCTTGCGGGCGCGCTGCCTGACGTATGAGGTAGCGATCGATCATCGCCCCGGGTGATCCCCCGGGGGAGTGAAGGGCGGGTCACTGAAGCAGCGCGGTGAGCAGACGCCGGCAGCGGAGGGGGTCCTCGGTGAATCCGTGCTGGAGACCCCACAGCCAGTAGTCGATGGTGCGGAAGATCGCGGAGCGGCGAGCGTGGTCCCGGTCGAGGCCCGCAGCGTCGGCGATGATGTCCAGCTGCTCGTTGATCGTCGCGGCGTCGGGCATCTCGTGGAGCCTGTCCCACAGGCAGCGGGCGAGGTCGAACCCGATGTCGCCGCGCAGCAGGCAAGGATCGACGGTGAGCCAGGGTTCCCGCTCCCCGCCGAGCACCTGCTCGTGGTGCAGCGCGGCGTCAACGGCACGGTCGCCGGTGGCGGAGGTCAGGGTCTCGGCGGCGGTACAGGCAGCGGCCAGCATTCCGGCCGGCACCGGACGGCCCAGCGCGACCCAGTCCGAGGTCAGCGTGGCCATTCGGTCCCGCACCAGCTCGCCGGTGCTGAGCACCCAGCTGGGGGCAGGTACGGCGAGCCGGCGCATCATGGTGCCCGCATGATGATTGGCTTCGGCCAGCGGCAAGGTGGCCAGCGACCGCGCCGGATCCAGCCGTTCCAGCAGCATGGTCCCGGCCCCGAGGTCCGTCTCCACCAGCAGCACAGTGCCCCGGCCGGCCCAGAACCGGAGCGCCGCCACCTCGGCGGGGAAGCTCTCATCCGGTGCGGTCAGCCGCAACGCGAACTGCTCACCACCGCGCCGGACCGGAAGGACCAATGCGTTCGATCCGTGCCAGGGATCACCGTCGAGCGAGAGGTTCCAAGCCCGGCGCTGCTGATCGACCCGCTCCGGCAGGGAGTCCAGCCACGCGCGCCTTTCGTGCGACCCGCGCAGCATGGCCCGAAACGTGGACGGAACGGTAATCACACAGATGAGTCCATCACACCGCTCCAGCCTCTCACCCGCGCGCTGTGCCGCAGCGGGATCCCCTGGGTATCTCGGCTCTGATCCGGTCACGGTCGGCCTCGACGTCCCGGCCGGTCCGACGGTTGAGGGTGCATCGCCCACCGGCGAAACCGCCCGTTGCCGGCGTCCAGGTCAGCGAGTCGCAGGGTGCCGGCCGCTGCGGGCCGGTCCGGCGGCGGAGTCAGAGGGCGAGCATTGCGGCGGTGACCTCGCCGGCCGCGGCGTCCCGCAGGGCGGTGCCCATGTCGTCGAGGACGAGCAGCCGCGCGGCGGGGATCGCGCCGGCGAGCGCCTCGCCGTTGCCGACCGGGAAGAATGGGTCCGCGCGGCCGTGCACGACGAGCGTCGGCAGCGTGAGCTCGCCGAGGCGCTGACGCCACCGCGGTGCGCAGTCGAGCCGGGCGAACACCAGTCCGAGCTGATTCGCCTGCTGCACCGAGGGTTCGCTCGACGGTGTGCGGTCCCAGATCCGTGCCGCGGTCGCGCGCGCCTGCTCCGGGTCATTGCCCAGCAGCTCGGCGCCGTCGGCGGCGAACGCGGCGACGGCAGATCGGTCGGTCCAGTCGGGCATCGGGCGCGAGAACACCGCGTCCATGGTCGCCGCGTCGTGATCCGGCAGATCGTCGTCGACCGGGCCGGGCGCGACCGGCCGGGTGCTCACCAGCGTCAGCGCCGAGAACGCGTCCGGGTGGTCGAGCGCGGCGACTTGAGCGACCATCCCGCCGACCCCGACGCCGCCGAGGTGAGCCGTCACGGCGCCGAGCGTGCCGACCAGCGCCGCCGCGTCGGCGGCGAGATCGCGCAGATGGTACCCCGGCGCCTCCGGGTCGACGGTCGTCGACGCCCCGCAGTCGCGCAGGTCGTAGCGGACCACCCGCCGGCCGCCTGCCGCGAGCCGCTCACACACCGAGTCGGGCCACGACAACATCGTGGGTCCGCCGGCCAGCAGCACGAGTGGATCGTCATCGCGGCCGAAGGTCTCGACGCCGAGTTCGACGCCGTTCGCCCGCACGGAGGTCATCGTGCCCATTGTTGTTCCTTCCCATCGGCTCGGCTCCACTACTCCTCCTGACCCCAGAGCCACCCGAAACTCATCGGCATCGTCTGCGAGCCGCTACGCATGCGGATCCCCGATTGAGACGCCTCCTCGGTCGCTGAGCCCGTCGAGGCGACGGCACGCCAGCTGGACCGACACACCGGCTCCATCGATGGCACCCAGAGCAAACGTTCGCCCCGTTGACCATCCGTTCTGCTAACTCTTGCAAGCAGGAAGAGCAACCGTTTCGGCTTCCTCAGCCGTACCCGTTGGACGCGCTGACGTCGCGCCCATAACGAATATCGGACGCTCGCTTCAAAGTTGCAGTTACAGTCCGTCACGAAGCTCGCAGTCCTCCCCATGCCAGGTCCGTTGTAGCAGCTTCTCACTGAAGTGTCGCAACCGACATTTAGGCGACATGGGATCTGAGAAAGCGACATCGGTGATGAGAACCTACAGCGCTTCTCGTTTCTGATCTTGATCTACCGTTTTGCCACCCTTGATCCGTGATCGTTTCGCGCTCCACACCCATGCACCATCTGATGATCATGGGTAGTTCTGCTCCGGCTGGCGGGGATTAGCCGGTGGCCGTCGTCGCAACGCTGAGCAAGGGCTACCACCTTGACTACATCTGGAAGCAGGTCGACCGCGGCCCGGCCAAGGACGCCGCCGGCTATTACATCCAGGCCAGCCAGAGCGGGGGAGAGCCGCCAGGCCGCTGGTGGGGCCCCGGCGTAAAGACGCTCGGCTTGGCGCCGGGCCAGGTCGTGGAGCGCAAAGCGTACGATCTGCTGTTCGGGCAGCGCAAAGCCCCGGACGGCACCCAGCTGGGCAGGCCGCCAGCTAACGGCCGGAAGGCGGCAGACATCTATGCGCGGCTGCTGGCCGCCGAGCCGCACGCCACGGCCGAGCGCAGGCGCGAGCTGCGGGTTGAAGCCGCCAGGCAAGCCCGGCAGGGGCCGTTGTTCTTCGACCTGACCATTTCGCTGTCGAAGTCAATTTCGCTCTTCCATGCGTCCCTGGGGGAGAACGTCCGCCTGGCTCGTGAAGCCGGGGACGAAGCGGGGGAGGGGTACTGGTCCGGGCTGGTGGCCGAGGTGGATGACATGATCTGGCAGGCGATCCGGGCCGGGTTTGACTACTTCCAGCGTGAGGCGGGTTACACCCGCACCGGGTCGCACAACACCCGGGTGCACGGCCGGGAAACCGGCCAGTGGCACGAGGCGGACCTGGCAGTGGCGCACTGGCTGCAGCACACCTCGCGGGATGGCGACATGCAGCTGCACGTCCACTCCCAGATCGCCCACACCGCCAAGACCGTCACCGACGGGAAGTGGCGCGCCCCGGATTCCTTCGGCTACAACGAGCACGTCGGCGCGGTAGCCGCGATCGTCTCCCAGCACCTGGAAGAAGCCCTCACCGGCCGGTTCGGCCTGGCCTGGGAGGCGCGCGATGACGGGCACGGGTTCGAGATCAGGGGAATCCCGGGGGAGATGATGCGGCTGTTCTCCTCCCGCCGCGAATCCATCACCGCGGATCTGCGTGCCCGCGCCGCGCGGTTCGAGCAGGGCTATGGCCGCGCGCCGTCGCAGCGTGAGCTCGCGCGGCTGGCGCAAGCATCCAACTTCGCCACGCGCAACGCCAAGCACGGCGCGCTGGATATCACGCAGACACACGCAGGGTGGGCGGACACGCTCGCGCGCACCCTCGGCGTGCGCTTGGCGTCGGTCGCGCCGTCGGTGTGGCACGAGGCCAGCGCGGGCGCGCGTACGCGCGGTCCGGGTGATCCCGGCCCGGCGCCCAGCCCACTGGAGATGAGCCGTGCGGCGCAGAAGGCGGTCGCGCTGGCCCAGCAGGAAAAGAGCACCTGGACCCGCGCGGACCTGGTCAAGTACCTGGGCCGGGTGCTGCCCCGGTCCGGCATGGACCCGGCTGCGGCCGCCGCGCTGCTTGAGGATCTCGCGGACCGGGCGCTGGCCTCGGAGTTCGAACCGGTGGCCTGCCTGGAGGCGCCCGAGCCGGTGCAGGTGCCGGCCAGCTTGCTGCGCGCGGACGGGCGCAGCGTCTATCAGCGGCACGGTGGCGTGCGGTTCGCCACGCACGCGCAGCTGACCATGGAACAGCGCATGCTCGCACTCGCGCGCGCCAGCGGCGCGCCGCGCCTCGCCCGCGCCGACGCGGCGCGGGCGCTCGGCGCGGACCTGGCGCAACTCGACCGCGCGCTAACCGGTGACGCGCAGGACGCGCGAGGCGAGCGGACGCGAACCGGCTTGCGCGTGGATCAGGCCGCCGCCGCGCTGGCGGTGTTGACCGACGGCCGGCGGGTCTCGGTCATCAACGCGCCAGCGGGATCGGGGAAGACGTGGGTGCTAGCCGCGGCAGGACAGGCGTGGGCTGCGGCCGGGCTCGGGCGGGTCATCGGCATCACGCCGTCCCAGTCGGCCCGCAACACCCTGGCCGCCGGGATCCCGATGTCCTACAACTGCGCCCAGTTCCTGGGTCACCTGCCCGGGCGGCGCGGCGCCCGCGGCCCCATCCCGCTGCGGCCCGGCGACCTGGTGGTGATGGACGAGGCGTCCATGGTGGCCAACCCGGATATGGCCGACGTGATCAGCCAGGCGGCCGCCAGCGGCGCCAAGCTGATCCTGGCCGGGGATACCCAGCAACTGCAGGCAGTGGAGAACGGCGGCGGCCTGTCCCTGCTCGCCGGCGCGCTCGGCTTCGTCCAGCTGGCCGAACCGGTCCGGTTCCGTACCGGGTGGGAACAGGCGGCCAGCCTGCGGCTGCGCGCAGGCGATGCCACTGTGCTGGCCGAGTACGACCAGCACGCCCGGATCCGCGGCGGGGACCCGGAGCAGATGATCGACGCCGCCGCGGCCCACTACCTCGCGCTGGCCCTGGACGGCATCGACGTGCTGCTGATGGCCGCCGATCACGCGCTGCGCCGGGAGCTGTCCCGCCGCATCCGCGATGACCTGATCCGCCTGGGGATCGTCGCCGCCGGGCCCGCGGTGCGCATTGCCGACGGCACCACGGCCAGTGCCGGGGACCTTATCGTGTGCACCCGCAACGACCATACGGTCGAGGCGGGGGAGCCCGGCCGGATGCTGGCCAACGGTGATCTGCTCCGCATCGAGGCGGTCACCGCGGACGGGCTGATCGTCCGCCGCGCCCTGGACGCCGACCCGGCCACCGGGCAGCGCCGGTGGACCGGCCAGCAGTTCCTGTACGCCGACCACAACAACGCCGAGCTGGGCTACGCGGTCACCAACCATGTCGCGCAAAGCCGCACCGTGCACACGGGCCTAGGGGTGATCGCCGGCACGGAGGACCGCCAGCACGTGTACGTCGTGCTGAGCCGCGGCACCGAGACGAACATGGCGTACGTGTTCACAGTCTCGCCGAAGCTCGCCGACCTTGTGCCGGGCCCGCGCCCGGCGCCGGAGCTGGCCCGCTACGACCGGATCACCGGCGAGCGCGCGGGTCAGCCCGCATCGGCCGCCGATGCAGCCGGGTCCCGGGACGCGCTGGCCGTGCTGGCCGGCGTGCTGGACCGAGATGGCCAGCAGCTGTCCGCGTCCCAGACCTGGCAGCAGGCCCTGACTGACTCCGATCACCTGGCCATCCTGCACGCAATCTGGACCGACCAGACCACCTCGGCCCGCGAGCAGCACTACCGGGACCTGCTCATGAACGCCCTGCCACCCGAATACCGGCGAGAGCCCGGCCACCAGGCCCGATGGCTGTGGCGGACCCTGCGCGCCGCCGAGCTGGCGGGCCTGGACGTTGAGGCTGTCCTGGCCGCCGCGATCGGCGAGCGGGACCTGGCCGGGGCCCGCGACCTGGCCGCCGTCATCGACGCCCGCCTCCGCTACCGGATCGGCGCCCCTGTCCCGATCCCGGCCGGCCCGTGGTCGGCCCAGATCCCCGCCATCGCCGACTCCGAACGCCGCGGCTACCTGACCGAGATCGCCGCGCTGATGGACGCGCGCAAGGACCGGATCGGCGAGCACGCCGCCGAGCACGCCCCGCCCTGGGCGGTCAACGCCTTGGGCCTGGTACCTGCGGATCCGCTGGACAGGCTGGACTGGCAGCAGCGGGCGGCCTCCATCGGCGCCTACCGCGAACTGTCGGGCTACGCCCACCCGGCCGACCCGATCGGGCCCGAGCCCGTGCCAGGCCGCCCCGGACATCCGCGCGGCCTGGCACGAGGCCCTGGCCGCCCTCGGCCCTGCCAACGGGCCAGAGGTACGTGGCATGCCTGACGGGACGCTGTTGCACCTGCGCGACACCTACGCGATCGAGACTGCCTGGGCACCGCAATATGTCGGGGACGAGCTCCGCCAGGTCCGCGCTGCCGCCCTGGAGGCCCGCCTGGCCGGCCTGCGCGCAGGTGCCGAAGCCGCTGTCGCCGAAAAGAACGGCGACCACCACACCGCCGCCCGCCAGCAGGAACTCGCGGTCAGCTACCAGGCCCTGCACGAGGCCTACCGGCAGCGCGAGGAAGTGTTCGCTACGGTCATGGCCGACCGCGCTGACTGGGACACCGCCACCCGCGCCCAGCGCCACCTGGCCGTCGCCGCTGACGCCGAACTCCGCCGCCGCCACCCCGATCAGCACTACCCCCCGCTCCGCTCCGCCGAACCCGACCCCTCCACCGAGACCCAGCGCGACGAGCTGACCCTGACGACGGCCGAGCCGCCGGGCGAGATGGGTCAGTGGATCACCGACCTGGCCGCCACGCACCGTGCGTTCGCCGAACGGCTCGCCGACCGGCAAAGCCTGACCATCCCCTCTGAGGACCCCCGTTACGGTGACCTAGGCCAGGCGTTCCCGCCCTGGCCTGGCACGGACAGGGACGCGATCTTGCAGCCACCCAAGCCGGAGATCCGGCCGTCCGAGCAGGTCCTCGAACGTGCTGCCGACCGCGACATCGACTGGGAGGCCGCCGATTGACAGCGCACTGGAGCATCTGGGAACAATGCCGGTTGCTAATGCGGCCCCTCGATGGGGGCATCCATGCCACAGAATTCCCCATGAGGCTAGCTGCTTCCTGAGCGCCTACCGCGGCGAAGGTCCGCAGGGTTGAAGGCTTCGCCAGCGAATCTGGCCGTGCCTCACAGAGCGCTTCGTCAGCGGCGTGCCCGCTGCGCCAGCACCGGTATCGCCGCGATCTGCTCAGGGCTCAGGCTGTCCAAGTCGAGCCTTGCTGGTCGCTTGGGACTACCGGGGCAGATGATGCGGTCGGGAGTCACGATCAGGTCGACGCGGAAATCATGTGCCTGTTCGGGTAGGTCTTCGTCGAGTACTTGCAGATCATGGACAGTGGTCGCGATCACTGTCTGCTCGCTGATCAGTCCCGTCTCTGCCAGTAGTGCGACCTCGATGTCTGAGTATCCAGCGCCCTTTCCCAGTCTGGCTCCGCGTTCGTTGACGGCGACGCTCCCGCAGACGATGAGATCAATCGCCAGCATCTCGCTGAGGCTGATGCCCGGCGCGATGCGCGCCGCCACCGTCCGATCCGCCGCCTCGGTTACTGGCACGGACAGGTCACGCGGATCGAGCAGATAGAACGGCTCAGATGTCGCTAGCTTCGGCGCCGCCATGTAAACGAGCTTCCCGTCTTGCAAGGCTCGGCTGCGAACCGGCAGCTGGGCCCGGTCGGGTGCCACCTCGACTATCTGAACCCGTTGCCAGACGGGTAGATCGGCCAGCCGTTCCGCGGCCTGGTCGGCTCCTTCGAAGGCGGGGATGTAGCCGCGCACTCCGAACTCGACTACGCCAGCTCGTTCGAGCTGTGCCCAGACCCGTTCCCGGACGGCCTGCTTGGCGGCAGTCATGCCTCCATGTTCGCTCAGCCCGCCATCAGGTTGAGCAGCCGGTCGTGAACATCCTGGACGGCGGGCACGGTGCGCCAGGGACGCATTTCACGTCCGGCGCTGAAGACGATGTTCAATCCGCCCCCGCCCCGGTTCAGCTCGATGACGTCGATCGCTTCATGGAGCCGTCCCGCCGCCTCATCCAGGTTTCCTTGTCGGATCAGCGCGAGCGCCAGATTGCCCAGCACGATGGCCTGGGATTTCGAGTGATCGCTGAGAGCCGCGGCGGTCGTCTCGAGCAAACCTTGTGCACGCCTGGTGTCCTCCAGGAACAGGTAACACGACCCGGCCATCCGCCCGAACTGCGTGACCGAGTACAGCTCGATCGCCCTATCCAGCTCACCCACGCGACCGAACCGGGAATCGGCGGCCGCCAGTGCCTCCTCGCACAATGCCAGGTCCCCGAGCATCGCGTGTGCCTCAGCGGCGTGCAGGATAGCCAGTCCGGTCAGCACATCACTGACCTTGCTGGTCGTCTCGGCGGTCAGCTCGGCTAGCGCGAGTCCTTCCTGCGGGTCGCGCTCGCCGTAGAGGGCGATCATCGCCTTGCGCAGCAGCGCGAGGCCTTCCGCGGCCGGATCACGCACCTGGCGCGCAGCATCAATGGCCTGATCCAGGTACATCCGGGCCGATGCGTGGTCGCGTCGTTGGGACGCGTCCCAGACGAGCTGGCCCATCAAGATGGCCGCCTCGGCCTCGACGGCGTACAGCTCCCGCCGGACCCGTCCGCTGACCGCGTGAGTGGCAAGGAAACGTACCTGCCCAAGACACTGGCCAGCGTGTGCCAGGAGCGATGAAGACGGGACGTGCACGTACTGCTCATCAAGGTGCTGTACCTGGTTGCGCAGGTGAGCGACGGCCACGATGTCGGCGCTGCCGGGATGGGTGAGTGCATAGCTCATTTGCTCTGCGGCGTCGGTTTCGGCTAGGTCGCCTCCGCCGAGCAGATAATCAAGCTGGCCGAGCGAGAGCTGCAGGGCGCGGGCGAGCCGTGGACGTATCCAGGGCTGTGGCTCGGTCTCACCGCTTTCCCAGCGTGCCACCGTGGAGCGGTCAATGTTCAACCGCTCCGCCAGCTGTTCCTGGCTGAATCCGACCGCCTTGCGCCGGGCCGCCAAGCGCTGGCGCCTTGTCGGCATCAGGCGACCTCCGATCTCCGGCGCCTCCTTGCGTGCATAGGTGTCTGCGCAAGTCAGAGGCGCGCATGCGGCATATTTGCGGCGGTTTTGCGTAACTCCTGGATCCTGGTGGTTAATTCGCGACAGGCTGGCATGCTTGCCTGGTTACGGCTGTCAACTGTTGTGATCTGTGTGATGCTCTGTCTCGCGGTCGTCCTTCTCCGTCGTCGTGGCCGCGGAATCGGGTATGTCATGTGCGTGCAGCCTGCCGCGTGGCCGGAGCCGGATCCGCTGATCACGGCGGCGATCGCGGCGAAATACGGGGGTAGGCGGCCGCGGCCGCTGGCGGTGCTGATCCGGGACCGGCTGGGCGAGTGGCTAGCTGATGCGGATTTCGCGGCCGCGTTCGGGGTCCGGGCCGGCCGGGCTGGTCCCCGTCCCGGCTGGCGCTGGTGACGGTGCTGCAGCGGGCCGAGAACCTGACCGACCGGCAGGCGGCCGAGGCGGTGCGGACCCGGATCGACTGGCAGTACCTGCTGGGGCTTCGGTTCGATGA
Organism: uncultured Actinomycetes bacterium; assembly: GCA_963722055.1. Taxonomy (GTDB): domain Bacteria; phylum Actinomycetota; class Actinomycetes; order Streptosporangiales; family Streptosporangiaceae; genus Palsa-504. The sequence goes on from CAVRLA010000001.1 coordinate 327,725, forward strand.
TCCGGGCTTTGACCACACGGTGCTGGCCGAGTTCCGGGGCCGGGTGGCCGGGGCCGGGCTGGAGCAGGTGGTGCTGGATGCGCTACTGGCACGCCTGGTGTCCGAGGGCCTGGTCAAGGCGGGCGGCAAGCAGCGGACCGACTCCACATATGTCACCGCCGCGGTGGCGGCGCTGCGCCGGCTGGAGCTGGCCGGGGAAAGCGTGCGGGCGGCGCTGGAAGCCCTGGCGGCGTCGCACCCGGCCTGGCTGGAACAGCGGGTCTGCGTCAGCGACTTCGCCCGCCGCTACGGCACCCCGATGACCTCCTGGCGCCCGCCGCTGTCCCCGTCGGAGCAGGATGAGCTGGCGATCGCCTACGCCCGCGACGGGTACGCACTGCTGGAGGCGATCTACGACAGCGCGGCGCCGGCCTGGCTGCGCGAGCTCCCGGCGGTCGACGTGCCGCGCCGGGTGCTGGTGCAGAACTACACGCGCACCATCACCCAGGACGGGCAGGAGGTGATCGGGCGGCGGGAGAAACAGCCTGAGGGCGATGGTCTCCCGCCTGGCCATGCCCGGATCGCCTCCCCGTATGACACCGACGCTCGCTGGGCCGCCAGGCGGGACGCCTTCTGGCTGGGCTACACGCTGCACATCACCGAGACCTGCGACGATCCCCCGCCGTGCAGCTGCCGCCCCGCCGTGGCAGCCCGGCCCGCTGCGGGCAGCGCCGGGGCAGGCGCGCACGACCGCGGGCATGACAGGGGCTGCCCGCACCTGGTGTTCCCGAACCTGATCACCAACGTGGCCACCACCGACGCCACCGTGCCCGACACCCAGATGACCGAGCCGGTCCATGACGGGCTCGCGGCCAGGAACCTGGCCCCCGGCCGGCACTACGCCGATTCGGGCTACCTCAGCGCCGCCCTGGTCGTCTCTGCGCTGGCTACCCGGGGCATCGCGCTGATCGGGCCGCTGCTGGCCGACACCTCCGCCCAGGCCCGCGCCGGCCACGGCTACGCCCGCGCCGACTTCACCGTCGACTACGACACCAAGACCGTCACCTGCCCTCAGGGCAACACATCCTCATCCTGGACGCTGTGCACCCAAAAAGGCCACGCCGCTGCCGTGGCCACCTTTTCCCCCGGCGACTGCGGCCCCTGCCCGGCCCGCCCCCAGTGCACCACCAGCAGCCGGAACCGGCGGCAGATCACCATCCTGCCCCGCGACCTGGCCCAAGCCCAGGCCGCCGCCCGCGCGGCAGAAACCACGATCCCCTTCCAGGCCGACTACGCCCGCCGCGCCGGCCTCGAAGGCACCATGCACCAGGCCACCAGTCACGGCGCTCGCCGCGCCCGCTACCGCGGTCTGCCGAAAACCCGCCTCGACCACGTATACATGGCCTGCGCGCTCAACCTGCTCCGGCTGGAAGCATTCTGGACCGGCACGCCACTAGACCGGCAGCGAACCAGCCACCTGGCACGCCTCGAACTCAGCCTCGCGGCATAAAACCTGAATTAACCACCAGGATCCTCCTGCTCTGTCAATCACCGGCGAGAGTCGATTGTCTTCTAGAGCGTACGGCGCTCGCGTGCTGACCAGCAACCGGCTCGTTCATATCGACGCTATTTTCGGAACCTGAGGCTGGAGTGCACAGGCGCTTTGGCAAAGTCCGTTACAGCCATTGCCTCAATGCGGATTTGGCGAAACGAACGTCTGGAACCGCGCAGCGGTACTAAGGAGAGTGGAGGGGCGGCTCATGAACACCCCGGCAGCCGGAGAAGCCCTGGCTGATCAAGCGCTAATGGATGGACAGTCCGAACCGGATATGGCGGCTCAGGATTCCGGCGGCGTAACAGTGCCACGCTTCGATCCATCGGTGCCGAGCCCGGCCAGGATGTACGACTACTACCTCGGCGGCAAGGACAATTTCGCGGCCGACCGCGAAGCAGCCGAGCAGGCCCTCTCCGTGGTGCCGTTCGGCCGTGAGGTCGCCCGCGCCAACCGCCAGTTCCTGGTGCGCGCGGTCACGTTCATGGCCCGCGACGGGATCGATCAGTTCATCGATCTCGGCACCGGGCTACCGACCGGGCCGAACGTCCACGAAGTGGCCCGGTCGGTTCACCCGGACGCGCGGGTGCTGTACGTGGACAACGACCCCATGGTCTGCTCCCACGCCCGGGCCCTGCTCGCCACCGGCAACGGCGTCGCCGCGATCCAAGGAGACATCCGGACGCCCCAGGCCATCCTGGACGACCCGATCACCCGCACGATCATCGATTTCACTCGGCCAGTCGGCATGCTGTTCGTGGCCGTGCTGCACTTCCTGACCGACGATGATCAGCCGTTGGAGCAAGTAGCGGCGTTCCGCTGGCGGATGGCCAACGGCAGCATGCTGGCGGTCTCGCACATCGCCGCCGACGGAACCCCGCCGGTGCTCCAGACCACGATCCGCGATATCTACGCCGAGGCCAGCGCCCCGGCAGTGTTCCGGACCAGGCAGGAGATCGAGAGCTTCTTCGGCGGGCTGAACCTGGTGGAACCCGGCCTCGTCGAGGTCGGTGCCTGGCGCAGCCTGCGCTCATCTCCGCCTGCGCCGCTGCGCTTCCTCGGCGGCGTGGCCAGGGTTATCCCCAGCTGTGAACAACCATGAGCCCTGTTCCCGCGCCGACCATGCGTCCATTTCAGCGAGCAAGCACCGTGGTGACCCCTTTTTCGTGGCCGCTCCGCAGCTCCCTTGAACTCGGCGCCCTGCCGACCGCGGTGCCGTGCGCCCGGCTGCACGCCAAACACCTCGCGTGGGAATGGGGATTGGCCGGCATGGCCGAGACGATCGAGCTATTGGTCTCCGAGCTGACGACCAATTCCGTCCAGGCCATGGCGGGACAAGACGGCCAGCCGACGATCCGCCTGCGGCTATTGACCGATAACAGGCGAATCCGCATCGAAGTCTGGGATGCCGACCCGCGGCCGCCAGCTCCTAACGACCCTGCAGCAGACGGAACGCCCGATCCTGAAGCCGAGAGTGGACGAGGGTTGTTCCTGGTGGCGGCGCTCAGTATGCGCTGGGCTTGGTGTGCCACGCAAGAGCCCATGGGCAAGGTCACCTGGTGTGAGCTGGACCTTGTCCAGCTGGAGTCCCCGTCGGAGATCGATGGATCGGCTGCGCAGCCGCGTCTGCCGCGGCGGACGCCCGGCGCCGTACTGGTCCGGTCGACGGCGGTCATGAACGATCCGGATATCCTGCGTCGACTCCGCGATGGGCTCCGTAACTTGGGTCGTTCCTAATCGGCCGCGTCACCTTCGAATTGCGGTAACCAGCATCCAGCAGATCGACACGAATGCGGTGCGGCGATGAGGTGCCGGAGAGCTGATCCTCTACGCTGTGCATTACTTCAAGAAAAGGAGTTACAGACGCATGGCACAGAAAGTGCAGACGCTGCTCATCGATGACCTCGACGGCAGCCAGGCCAACGACACCGTGCGCTTCGGGCTCGACGGTACGGACTACGAGATCGACCTGAGCGCCAAGCATGCCGAGGCGCTGCGAAAGGCACTGGCACCGTATCTTGGCGCCGCCCGCCGGGCACCCGGCTCCGCTACCCGGCGCCCAGGCCGAACCGGACGCAGGGCCGCCAATGTCGGTGGACCCGACCCCACAGCGGTCCGCGAGTGGGCTAAGTCGCAGGGCATCGAAGTCAAGGACCGTGGACGAGTGCCAGCCGAGCTGGTGGTCAAGTTCAAGGCAGCGTCCCAGTAGAGAACCACCTCCGGCCGCTACTACGTCACGAGGAA
>CAVRLA010000002.1:0-190144 GCA_963722055.1 uncultured Actinomycetes bacterium
ACGACGCGCTCGCCGCCGGTGCCACCCGCGTGGTCGTCGTTCGCGTAATCGCCGAAGCCGGCGATCCCGTCGCCGCGACACGAGCATTCGAGGAGAAGCTGGCGGCAGTGAGCCCCGGGCGGCGAGGAACCCGTAGCGGCAGTGAACCCGTAGCCACCACCCGGCCGCGGCTGAAAAGATGGCAGCGGAGACGGGACGGATAGCGACGGATAACCGGAGAGCATCAGTGGCCGAGCCCGAGATCGTAGTCGAGCATCGCGAGCACCTGTGGTACCTGCTGGCCGAGGCGGCACAGGTCGAGCACCTGATCATGTGCCAGTACCTGTACGCGAGCTTCAGCCTGAAGACCGGCCCGGACGAGGGGCTGACGGCCGGGCAGGCCGCCGCGGTCGCCCGGTGGTACGAACTACTGACCGGCATCGCGGTCGAGGAGATGCTGCACCTTGCGCTCGTCTTCAACGTGATGACCGCGATCGGCGCTGCCCCACCGCTGAGCAGGCCGAACTTCCCCCGTCACAGCGACGACCTGCCGGGCGGGGTCCAGTTCGCGCTGCTGCCGTTCGGCACTGAGTCGCTGACCCATTTCCTGTACCTGGAGCGGCCGGAAGGCATGGAGCGCGCAGATGCCGCCGGATTCGTGCCGGCAGCGCCGCCGCGCGCCCCGGTCCAGCCCGATGAGGTCATGCCCCGGGGCCAGGATTTCGGCACGGTCGGGCACCTGTACCGCAGCATCGAGCAAGGCCTCAAGGCTTTCTCCGAGCGGATCGGCGAGCGTGCGGTGTTCGTCGGGCCGCGGCGGGCCCAGGCGAGTCCGGAACTGTTCCGCTGGCCGCAGCTCATCACGGTCCATGACCTGCAGACGGCGATGGCCGCCATCGGCGAGATCATCGAGCAGGGCGAGGGCGCCAGGGGCAACTGGAAGCCCGCCCACTACGGCAGGTTCCTGGGCATCTGGGAGGAGTACCGCAAGCTCACCGAGGCGGATCCGTGGTTCGAGCGGCCCGCCCGGTCATCCCGGCGTTCACCCGCCAGCCGTATGACATCCCCGAGCCGCAGCCCCTGATCGGCGATCCGCTGACCCGCTCGGTAGCGGAGGTGTTCAACCTGGGCTACGAGACGCTGCTGCAGATGCTCAACCGGTTCTTCACCCATACCGACGAGACCGACGAGCAACTCGCCGCACTCGTCGGCGCCGCGTTCGGGCTGATGGCAGGCGTGCTCCGGCCGCTGGGACGGGCGCTTACCCGGCTCCCGGCCGGGCCGGACCACTCCGGCCGGACAGCGGGGCCGACGTTCGAGATGTACTACCAGTTCGGGAACTTCGTGCCGTGGCGCGAGCCCGCCTGGGCGCTGCTGACCGAGCGGGCATGCCTGCTCGCGGGCCGGTGCCAGGCGGCGGCCGCACTTCCCGGAGCTCCGGCGGCGGTCCAGGACGCGGCCGGCTCCGCCGCCGGGATCGAGGCGGCACTCACCCGGCACGTGCCTGCCGACCTGCGGCCGCGCCAGAGTTAGGACACACCCCCGCAGGGCCGCCAGGATCATCTCGGCGACCTCGCGCTTGTGCTGCTCGGACCAGCTCGGCGGGCAGATGGCCAGCAAAGCCGGCAGGCACTAGCGCGTGGATCCCCGGCCGAACTTGCCGTAGCGTGCGGGTTCATACATCATCAGCCCGATGGCCTGATCGTGCCCATGACTCCTCGCCCGCAAGGATGGGCCAGGCTGCGCGCACGCGGACCGCCAACGTCTGCGGTGCCGCTCCTTCGGCGGCGGCCAGCCCGCGGGCGATCCGCCTGTCGCGCAACCGGGCAACAGCCTGCCCGAGCAGCCCATCGGCCCCATCGAAGTGATAGAGCAGGACCTTATGCGTGGTGTCGGCCGTCCGCACCGCGCGCCGGAGCGAGAAACCCACCAGGCCGTTGGCCGCGATATCGTCGGTGACGCGTTCCAACAGCTCCCGGCGTCGCGCCTCGCCTCGCGGTGGCTGGCGGGCTGTGGTCGTTTCGCTGCCGACAGTGCGTCGGAATGACCGTTCGGCGCTGCCGGGCAATCCGGCGTACAGCAGCTTAGCTGGCCGTTAGCACCTGGCAGGGGCGCCGCCGCGGCTGGCGGTTAGCGGCCGGTAGGACATGCCGCAGGTCAGCGCGACCACGTGATCACAGTGCAGTGGCGGGGCCCTTTGGTTGCACGTCCGGCGCTGGCGCTATGGATGCGCATCGGCCGGGAATGGTGCCAGGTCTTGTGGACGTATTGATCGCCACCTGCTCGAAGGAGAAGCGGCTAGACGCTCAGCGTGCCGCGCGCTTCGTTGCCGCGGGCTGGTGGCCGCCCCTCCGGCTCGCTAACGGAAGGCTGGCCACCGCAGCTGCAGCGCGTGATGGCACGGGGCAGTTACCCTTGGCCGACGTAGAACACGACCTGCTCGGTCTTGATCTTGCCGTTCTCGACCAGGTAAAGCCGGGCACACGGAGCCGCCACCGCCGGGCCAGACGGGTCGAACGCCGCCTGCAGGTCCAAGGTGATCAGCGCGTTGCGGTCATCGCCGACGCCGGCCAGTTCGCGCACGCTGCCCGCCACGATGGGCTCAGCGAACGCGGCCAGGCCCTTCATGTAGTCGTCCGCGCCGGTCAGGTCGGTGGGTGGCGGGTAGGGTCCGGTGTGCGTGGCGGTGACGTGGACGTCGGGGGAGAGCAGGCTGCGTGCCGCGTCCCAGTCCTTTTTGCTCCACGCCTCCACATGGGCGCGGGCAACCCTGAGAGCCGGTGATTCGTGCTGGCTTGGCATTCGCGTTCTCCCTTGACGAGGTGATTCTGGCTACTGGCGGGGACACCGGCGCGATGGCCGCCAAGCGGATGCCGGGCATCAAGATCGGTTGGTTCGGGCATTGACCGCCTCCGGCTCTTCTTAAGCCGGAGGCTTGAAGACTCCCAGACGGCAGACCAGGGCGTCTTGAAGAAAATCGGCCTCCGAGCCGGCTCTGGCGAGGCTCGAGGGTGTGAGCCCGGTCAGTTCGCGGAACTCGCGCGCCAGGTGCGCCTGGTCGGCATAGCCGTATCTGGCGGCGAGCAACGCCCACCCCGGGTTCGCCAGCGTCGTCGCCTCGGCGGCAAGTGCGCAGACACGAGTCTGGCGGGCCAGCAGTTTCGGCCCGACGCCGACATGCCTGGTGAACCCGCGCTCAAGCTGGCTAATGCTCAGGTTTACCTGGCTGGCCAGCAATCGCACCGTGACCCGGCCGCGGCGTGCCCGGATCAGCCGGACTGCCTCGCGAACCTGCCGGGGCGGTTCTCTGCGCGGTTCCAGCCTGGCCAGCAGCAAGTCAGCGAGCCCGGAGATCCGCTGTTCGGCGGGCAGTGGCTGCAACTCCGCCACGGCTTCCCGGAAGTCGTGAGGCCACACGTCGTCAGGCGAAGCCATCCGGTTGACAAGCTCCGACATCGGCAAGCCGACGAACCCTCCCGCCGCACCGGGGAAAAACGAGACATTCACCTGGTCGACCCTGCCCTGGAACCGCAGCCATACGGCGTGCCTGCGCGGCCCGACCACGGCCGTGGAGGGCACCTCCCCACGATCCCAGTCCTCGACCAGCACAGGGTCACCGAAGCAGACCGGCACCGAGACGTCGCCACCACCGAAATCCAGCACCGACACCCCGGCCGGCGGATCCGTCGCGGAGAACACCTGGAAGGCGCGCACATACAAACCCAGCCGGCCCGCTGGCCGGTAGACGGTCATCTTCAACGGCGACGTCATCGAGCGCACCCTCCGGCCCGGCGGCCACGGCGGCAGGGATGGCCTCTTACATCGCCCAGTCTCGCTGGGCCACCCGGCCAGCGGCAAGCAGCTGGCGCCGAAGACAGGCCGCCCTGGCGGAGGTGATGGCGCCGAGCTGACCCGGCCACCCGAGCCGTCAGGTGCCTGCCGTCTCGGTCGCGTCCTCAGGGCCCCAGGTCCCGTACAGGAGCAGGGCACCAAGGTCATAGCCCAGGCGAGGGCACGTCAGCACTGGAGAGGGGCGCGCATAAACGGCAGATCTGCATTGCCGCTGTCCAGGAAAGCGGTCGATTCATCGCAGCGCGTAATCGGCGATCAGGACGATCGCGCTCTGGAATACCAGTCGCGCTGCGTGACGATCGCTGACCGCGGCCATCACGCGAGATCCGCCGTTCGGCGCGGCCGCGCGGTGAGCTTGGGTGGCCTGGCGGCTGCGCAGATCAGGATGTCCGGTGCGCGCTCACCAAGGCGGACTGGGTCGTTAAGCACCTCGCGGCGGGCCACAACATCCCTTTCAAACCTGCGATTCTCCGGCTTGGAAGCGGGTCAATGGCGGCTTTAGGTCGTGGGGTTTGCCGCCTTTGCTTTGATTGCCGTGAGGAGCGCGGACCAGTCCGCGGTGAAGGCGCCTGCTCCCTGGCGCTGCAGATGCTCAGCGAGCGCATCGGCGTCGACGCCGGCGTCGGCGGCCGCCGCGATGGCCCGTTCCGCGGCGGCGTAGTCGGGCTCCAGCCGGTCGTCGAGGCTTCCGTGGTCAGCGAAGGCCAGCAGGGTCTTCTCCGGGACAGTGTCGATCGTGTTGGGAGCGGCCAGCCGGCCCAGATAATAGGTGTCGGGCAGGTCCGGATTCTTGGTCGAGGTGGATGCCCACAGAACCCTCTGCGGACGGGCGCCCGCCTCGGCGAGCGCTTGCCAGCGCTGGTCCGAGAGCAGTTGCACATGGGAGGCGTAGGTCTTTTGCGCCATCGCCAGCCCCAGGGTGCCGTGCCGGGCGGCCGGCAGTAGGGGGTCGGCGGCAGAATCCCAGCGGGAGATGAACAGCGAGGCCACCGAGGGCACCGCCAGGTCCAGGCCGGCGCGGCGGCGGCGCTCGAGGGCCCGCAGGTAGGCGTCGGCGGTGCGCAGGTAGTGCGTGTCGGAGAACAGCAGCGTTACGTTCACGCCGATGCCGGCGGTGATGGCCTCTTCCATGGCGGTCAGGCCCTGCGGCGTGCCGGGGATCTTGACCAGCAGGTTGGGGAAGCCGGCCTGGTCGTGCAGCCGCCGGGCGAACGCGACCGTCGCCGCGGCGTCGTAGGCGACGTCGGGCGGGACCTCCAGTGACACGTAGCCGTCCCCGCCCTCGGTGTGCTCCCACTCCGGCCGGAACAGCGCCGCCGCCTCGGTCAGGTCCTCCAGCGCCAGGGCGTACACCAGGTCCTGAGCATCGGTGACACCGTTGCCCGCCAGGCGGGCCAGCGAGCGGTCATAGTCGGACCCGGCGGCCATGGCATGCCCGAGGATCGTGGGGTTGGACGTCAGCCCGGTGACCGCGAGGTCACGCACGTACCGGGCCAGCGTCCCGGTGCGCAGCATGACCCGGTTGATGCTGTCCAGCCACAGGCTCTGCCCCAGCGTGTGCAGCCGCTGCGCGGGATTCAGCTCAGCGTCCATGCCTACCTCCCCGATCGGCCGGCAGGGCCATCTTCGCCCAGTCACGGCCACACGTCCAGACTGCGGGCGGTCCGGCAGGCAGCACCCTCACCGGCACCACCGGTTGATCCATGCCCTGCCGCCTAGCCTGCCAGCGGCGCACCGTTTCGCGAACCGGCGGCGGCGGCTGGGGGGCTGCCCGGCGGTGGCGCGCGCCGGTGAGATGATGGCCGTCTGCAGACGGCAGACGACGTCAAGGTGATCGCCGGTCCAGATCATCCGGACCGCGGTGGCGCCGGCTTTGCCGTCCGTTCCGGTTCTGATCAGGGCGGCGCTTATCCAGTGACCAGCACGGCAGCCGTATGCAGCGTATGGCTCCGGTCACCTCGCACAGAAGGAGACCCACATGTCTTCGAATGACGGCATTCGCCCCTTCCGGATCGACATCCCGGAGGAGTCGCTCCAAGAGCTCCGCCGGCGTGTGGCGGTGCCCCGCTGGCCCGACCGTGAGACCGTCAGCGATCGCACCCAGGGCGCGCAGCTGGCAAAGGTACAGGAGCTCGTCGGCTACTGGGCCACTGATTATGACTGGCGCAAGCTCGAGGCCAAGTTGAATGCGCTCCCCCAGTTCATCACGGAGATCGACGGGCTCGATATCCATTTCATCCACGTCCGTTCGCCGCATGCGAACGCGCTGCCGCTGATCATGACCCACGGCTGGCCGGGCTCGTTCCTCGAGTTCGTGAAGCTGATCGGGCCGCTAAGCGATCCGGAGTCCCATGGAGCTCGCGCGGAGGACGCGTTCGATCTCGTCGTGCCCTCAATGCCCGGTTTCGGCTTCTCAGCCAGGCCGCAGGCGACAGGCTGGAATCCCGAACGCATCGCCGGCGCTTGGGAGGAGCTGATGAGGCGAGTGGGCTACGAGCGCTACGTCTCCCAGGGTGGCGACTGGGGTGCGGTCGTCACGGACGTGATGGGCCGCCAGGCGCCGGCGGGTCTCGTGGGTATCCACGTCACCACATTGCTCGGCGCGATCGAACGGCCACCAACGCCGAACATGCAAACGACCGTGCCTCCCGAGGTCGCGAACGCGCTCAAGAACGGTGAACCGGCGCCGGCGGGCCTCTCGGCCGAGGAAACGATCGCCTATGAAGCATTCAAAAACTTTGCTACGAGCGGCTCGGGATTTCGGGCGATCATGGGCACGCGCCCGCAAACCATCGGCTACTCGCTCGCGGACTCGCCGGTCGGCTTGGCCGCGTGGTTTTACGAGAAGTTCGCGGAATGGACCGACACGGACGGCGAACCCGAGCGCGCCCTCACGAAAGACGAGATGCTCGACGACATCACGCTTTACTGGCTCACGAACACAGCGGCGTCCTCGGCCCGCCTGTACTGGGAGAACAACGCCCACAAAGCCAAGATCGGCGGCGGAGTCTCGATCCCTGCGGCCGTGAGTAGATTCCCACGAGAGATAATCCCCCTACCGCGCAGCTGGGCCGAGCGCGCCTATCCCAACCTCGTGTACTTCAACGAACTCGACCGGGGCGGTCACTTCGCCGCCTGGGAACAACCGGAACTCTTTGCCGGCGAGATGCGAGCGGCGTTCAGGTCGCTGCGCTGATCGGTGCACATCGGCGTCAGTCAGGTCGCATCGAAGAGTCAAGCAACCACCGCAGTGAAAGCCGCAGCCAGCGTCAGGCGGCCGATCCACCTCCAGTGCTCTTCCGCGCGCCACGGTCGCCTGGACGCAAGCGGAACAACGACGCCGCGGCAATCGGCGCCGCGAATAATCCGGCTAAGAGCAGAGCGGGAAGCATTGGAAAAAGCGCGCATTTATTACCGCCGCGCTTGATGCCGGAGTGCCACTGCGCGACGTCCAAGAAGCCGCCTCTCATGCGGATCCGCGAACCACGATGAGGTATGACCGGGCCCGAGGCAACCTGGACCGGCACGCAACATATATCGTCGCGGCCTACGTCGCTGGCGCCGCCCGGTAAACCAGGTCAGCCAGTATCCCTCCTGGCGGCCAGCGCTGCCAGGAGGGACAGGCTTGGGATCGACAGCCGGAAGATGATCACGCCGAGCGACTCGGGGATGAACGTGAACCGCCGATCTGCTCGGTTTCCGCCGGTAGGGTGCGCGCGCCTGTAGCCGCGCATAAGGAACATTCGGTGCCACTCCGTCCGGCCTGGACGCTCAGGTCAATCTCCGAGTTGCTGACGGCACCCGGTGTGGCTGTCCATTACACCGGGGTGATCCGGGACGTGTTGGGCTGGGAGGGCGTACGCCTGTAGGACGGGTTTGGCATAGCCGACGCGTCCGAGTTCGATCCCTGCGCTTCCTTCGCCATGAGCGGGCGCTTCGTGACATGATAGCTGCGAGGCTGACGCTAGGCGGAGGACCGGCATGACAACTTGGCCAGCCGACGAGGACACCCTGATCCAGGCTGCGCGCGCCGAGCGCAGGAAGCATCGGTCGGGCGCATCCATGTTTGCGATGCTTGGCGTGGCTGTGGCCTTGGGCGTGGTGGGCTGCCTGCTCATCGTCGTGCCTCACCTGGTCACCATGCTCCTGCCGGGGCCGCTCAGGCTCCTAGGGGGCTTGTCGATGCCTGTCTTTATCACCCTGGGCATTGTTGCCCTCGGGATCGCCGGGTTCTTCCTGCTGGCGGCGCTCGCGTCGAGTCCGCTGGCCTCGTGGGGGAATAAGCTGCCGGGGGACTGCCCGAGCTGCGGCCAGCCCCGGCTGCGCTCGGATACGGTGCCGGGCGGGACGAGCGGCAATGTCAGGGATGCGCCTCGTGGCATCGTTACCCTTTGCGAGACCCCCGGGTGCACCTACGCGGCTGCCCGCGTCACCCGCGCGAGCGGCGCGACTTCAACTGAATAGCTGAAACGACCTGTTCCTGAGACGCTGTGGCTCGAGTGTCGATCTAGTGCCGATCAGTGCACTGTCCGCACTGGCTCCAGCCCACCCGCTGCGGGCAGGCAGCGCACACTCGGCAGGGAACCCGGAGCAAGAGCGGACGCTCTCGCTGTCGTGGTCGAGAACCCGATGGTGTGAATAGGTGTTGAGCACCGCGATTTATTCGTCGGCCGGTAGTTCATGTCCCAGCGGAGGGGTGCGGGGCCTGCAGATGGCCGTCGCGGACATCGAGGCCGCCCACGCCGAGAGCCCGGCTTATCCAACCGCGACCGGAAGGCCCTCCGATGACCACGGCGTGTGATCGACGCTCGTAAAGTACGACGCGCGCATTCCCGCCGTTCTGCATGGTAATGGTCCTTCTGGCGCACAACCGTCGCTTGCGCACAGATTAGTTCGTCTCGCGCGGCGGAGAGCTCGCGGCGGATCTCGGGTTGTGCCGGTCAGGCTGGTCGGCTGGTGTCCACCCGATGGTTATGGCTTCGTCCCGGTTGTCTCATGTGAGTGGCTGGGCGCGTCCGTCGGGCGGCCCGCCCGGACGCGTTCCGGCCCGACCTGGCCAGCTCGCTGAACAACCTGTCGAACCGGCTGGCCGACCTGGGCCGGCAGGAGGACGCGCTGGCCGCCATCCAGGAAGCCGCCGGCATCCGCCGGGAGCTGGCCGCGGCCCGCCCGGACGCGTTCCGGCCCGCCCTGGCCCAGTCGCTGAACAACCTGGCGGTACGGCTGGCCGACCTGGGCCTGCCGGAGGACGCGCTGGCCGCCATCCAGGAAGCCGTCACCATCTTCCGGGAGCTGGCCGCCAGGCGGCCCGATGCCTACCAACAGAACCTGGAGCAATCGTTGCAAGTGTTCCTGGCTGGAGCGGGACGCAAACGTCGGCAACGCATCTCCGCAGCAGCCTAATACGTGATAACGGTCCGTTATCCGGTCGTCCTGCTCAGAGATGTGACACCCACATATTGGACCGCCCAGAACTGTGAGCTGCAAGTTAGGGATCGGCACCAACCACGAAACTCCCGTCCACCATAAGCCGACCAACCCGCGAACCCGCAGGTCGTGCCCGTGAAGGTTTGCGTGGAGCCCCGCTGGGGGCGCTGGAATACCCTGTACATCATCTGGCCTGCGGAAATACGGTCATTTAGGGGTACTGATGGCCTCTTCCAGTGGATACGCCGGTCCCGCGAGGTCCACGCGAGCAAGGACCGGTGGCTACTAGCCCACCTTTCCCGCAGCGCAGTTCGCTCGGCTACCAGACACCCGTGGCCTTCGCCGCCGCCCGTGCGAACGACACAGGGCTGCCGGGTCACTCGGACATACCTCCCGGGCGGGCCCCGCCGCAGGCTGTCTCGTCGCATGCCAGACTTCGCGCATGACGGAGGGGATCATCGACGCGCTGGCTATCGCCAGGGCGGAGTTCGAGCGCAGGCTAACCGCCATCACTGACGACGACTGGGGGCGGCCGACACCGTGCACGGAGTGGAATGTCCGCCAGTTGGTCAACCACATCGTCAGCCATGAGTACCGCTACGCCGACAACCTCGCGACAAACAACTCCGAGTACTACGTGGCCTCCCGCGACGACGACTTCCTCGGCGACGATCCGCACGGCTCCTGGCCCAGGGGCGTGGCTCTTCTCGATGAGGCAATAGCCGGGCTGGACAGCCTCGACACCACGATCAGCTTCCTCCTCCCGCTGCCCGCCCGAGACGTACTACTCGTCCGCGTCTTCGAAGCCGCCGTGCACACCTGGGACGTCTCACGCGCAATCGGTTTCGATGAACGAATCGACGAGCGCCTCGCCATGCTGACCTACCCACTGTTGGAACGGCTGATCCAAGTGCCGGCCACCCAGGCGTTCTTCGCGCCCCCGCAGGACACCCTCCCGAGCACGGCAACGCCTCAAGATCGCCTACTGCACCTGGCAGGCCGCAAACCCTAAGGCGAGCTAGGCTTCAGCTCGCACACACCGACGAAGATCGACTCTCAACCCGGGTGGATCACTTCTCGGGGTACGGCCCGGGCCAGGACGCGCGTCAAGCCAGAACCACACCGCGATCGCGGCCCGTCCGTGGCCGTCCGTGGAAACGCCGACGGTGCATGCCGACCGTCCGAACTGTGCTCACTGACCGTCCTAGCGGCATGGACGCTCGTCCGCTATACGTCCGTGGACAGCACAACATGACGGTCTGCAGCGCTACAAGGTGACACATGACGGGACAGAGAAAAACGGCTCGCTAGCGCGAGAATCCGCAGCTAGCGGGCCGTTTACGCTGGTGGTGGCAGGTCCTGGGTTCGAACCAGGGTAGGCTTAGCCGACGGTTTTACAGACCGCTCCTCTTCCACCCGCGCAACACGCCGCCGACTAGCGCTTAGAGCCGCAGAGGGATCGCGGCCGCCGCCGCCCGTAATGGGACCGAGTACAAGGAAACCACGGCCTCCTGAGCAGGCGGCTGCCTTCTGCAGCAGCTTTCCCCCCGCGCCGGAGCCTATTGGTCTAGACCAATAGGCTCCAGGTATCAGCACGGATTCAGCACGCGGCTAGGAAACGACCGGAAATAACCGGCATGAATAGGGCAAAGCGGACACAAACGAGGGCCTGTACCTTCACGTCGCACCGCGTGGTTTGCTGCAGTATGTGCTAGAGAAATCGCAGTTCAGCGGCCTAATTTTACCCCTTAAGCAGCTGCCTGGCCATCACCATGCGCTGGATTTGGTTGGTGCCCTCGTAGATCTGGGTGATCTTGGCGTCGCGCATCATGCGCTCGACCGGGTAGTCGTTCACGTAGCCGTAGCCGCCCAGCAGCTGCACCGCGTCGGTGGTGACCGACATGGCCACGTCGGAGGCCAGGCACTTGCAGGCCGAGGAGAAGAAGGTCAGATCGTCCACCCGCTGGCCGGCCATGGCCCGATCCGAACGGGCCGCCGCGGCGTAGGTGAGCTGGCGGGCCGCCTCGAGCTTCATCGCCATGTCGGCGATCATGAACTGCAGGCCCTGGAATTCGGCGACCGCCCGGCCGAACTGCTGGCGTTCCTGGACGTACCCGAGCGCGTAGTCCAGCGCGCCCTGGGCGATGCCGAGGGCCTGCGCGGCGATCGTGATCCGGGTGTGGTCCAGCGTGCGCAGCGCGATCTTGAAGCCTTCTCCTTCGTCACCGATGAGGCGGGCGGCCGGGATCGCGCAGTCGTCGAAGTACAGCTCCCGGGTCGGCGAGCCCTTGATGCCGAGCTTGTGCTCGGGTGCCCCGAACGAGAACCCGGGGTCGCCGTCCTCCAGCACGAAGGCCGAGATCCCGTTCGGGCCGGCCGAGGGGTCGGTGACCGCCATCACCGTGTAGTACTTCGACACTCCGGCGTTGGTGATCCATCGCTTGACGCCGTTCAGCACGTAGCCGCCGTCCGAGCGCACCGCCCGGGTCTTCATGGCCGCCGCGTCCGAGCCGGCCTCGGGCTCGGACAGCGCGTAGGAGAACATCGCCTCGCCGCGCGCGACCGGCGGCAGGTAGGCGGCCTTGACCTCCTTGGACGCGGCCAGCAGGAGCGGGATGGTGCCCAGCTTGTTCACGGCCGGGATGAGCGAGGACGACGCGCAGGCCCGGGCCACCTGCTCGATGACGATCGCGGTGGCGATCGCGTCGGCGCCCGCGCCGCCGTACGCCTCCGGGATGTGCACGGCCTGCAGGTCGGCCTTGACCAGCGCCTCGTACACGTCCCACGGGAACTCGCCGGTCCGGTCGACCTCGGCGGCCCGCGGCGCGATCTTGTCGTCGGCCAGGGCCCGGACCGACTCGCGCAGCGCCTCATGCTCTTCGGACAGGGCAAACGCGGGGAAATCAACGCTCATGGCTTGATGGTAAGCCGATCAGAGGGCGACGACGTTGACCTGCCGGCCCTCGGCCACCTTCCGCATATCACCAGGGTCGCTGGTGAGGACCATGACTCGGTCCGCCTCCGCGGTCTGGATCGCGGCACCAAGATGGGCGTCAGCCACTGAGACCCCGGTCCGTTTCGCGATTCCGGCGGCGGTATCGGCGTGGTGCGTGTCCAAAGGGATATCAGCGATCGGGAACCGGTTGATGAACGCCCACGCGGGAGCGGTCCGGTCCCAGCCCGCCTCGACCCGGACCGCAACGGGGACCGCGACGCGGACTCGTAGGGTACGAACCGCGCGTTTGAATGCGAACTCGACTTCGCCGAGCACGCGCCGGTGCTTGTGGTGCGCCGGGTCGCGGAGGGCCTGCACCGCCTCGTTATCTAGCAGGACGAGTCGGCTCACGCTGCCCCCTTCTGCTCCTCTGCGGCGTACTCGCGCGCCTCGGCCCACAGGAGCACATCCTCCGGCTCGGCGTGCGGGTGCCGCTGCACGATCTCCTCGGCGTACCGGCGCAGCAACTCCGGCCGCTGTGCTAGCGGGCTGTCGTCCCACTCAGCCGCGACGACGGCCAGATCGGCCAAGGTCGGGCGGGCCTCCGGGTACTGATCGAAGTGGAGCTCAAGCGCGGCCAGAGCCACCGTCCCCTCCAGCATGTTGCGCAGCGCGTTCGCCGCCAGCACAGTCGAGGACGGCGCCACGCCGAGTTCGCTGACGGCGAGCGCGGCCGCCTCGCGCAGCGGCTTCGGTATCCGCATTGACGTGTTGACGGTCTCCGGATCGGTGCTGCCCAGCAGTTCGTTGATCCGGTCGATGGCTTCCTCGCGGGTCATAGCATGAATGTACCACAGCGATGTGGTACATCTCAGCGCTGACCTCGGACCGTGATGCCGTAGACGCTGGCCTGGTAGGTGCCGGTGTTGTCGGGCGGGAGCTTGGTGAACCAGATCAGCAGGTAGCGGGCGTGCACCGGGGAGGCCAGGGACAACTCGACGATGCCGCCCGGGCCGGCGGAGGTCGCCACCGTGTGCAGATCGGCCAGTAGCGGGGTGCCGCCGGCCCGTACCTGAACGTCGGCGCCCCGGGCGCTGCCCAGGGCGAGCCGCACCGAGGAGATCGTAACCGTGCGGCCCATATCGAGGAGCAGGCCGGTTCCGGCCTGCAGGTGGCCGAAGTCCGGGGTGGCGTACCAGTCGCTTGACCAGGGAGTGGCCGGGTTGCCTGAGGTAGCGCGCGCCGCATTCTGCGGGTTGTCGCCGTCGGGGGTCCCGGCCGGGCCGAAGGCCGTAACGCGGGCCGCGGCGAGGGCCTGCGCCGTCGGCGGACTGGGCGGCGGAGTAGACGGAGCAGCCGTCGGGCTGGCCGGGGCCGTACTGCCCTGGACGCTGGGCGTGATCGATGGGACAACGGTGGCCTGGCCCGTATGGGCCGGGTGGTGCGAAGCGGCGGCCGTCGGCTGGACCTTACCCACCCCGGCCACGAACTTGTAGATAGCGAAGCCCAGGACGGCCAGGACCAGCACGGCCAGGATCCCCGTCCACCGGACCCGGCGGCGTTCGCGCTTACGCAGCGGCATGCTCGGCTTGAATACCTCGGCCGCCGTGACCTCGGGCGAGGACCCCCACCTCTCGTCGAACTCCTCGATCAGCGCGGCGGGGTCGGTGCCCACCGCCTCGGCGATGGCCCGGATATGCCCCCGCGCGTAGAAGTCACCGCCGCAGGCCGCGTAGTCGTCCTGCTCGATGCCCTGGATGATGTTCTCCCTGACCCGGGTGCGCTGACTGACCTCGGCGACGGTGAGCCCGGCATGGCGACGGGCCGAGGCCAGTGTCGCGCCGATGCTCACGGTTGCCTCCCAGGCTGGTCAACCGGTCGTCCCAGCGGTCGAAGGGGCTGCCGAGGGAGCATGCCCGCATCGGGCGGACTCTAAGCCGGTCCAGTGTTTATGTCGGGCCGCGATCACGCAGCGCGGCGCCCTTGGCCCGGGCCTGGTCGGCCAGCTGCCCGGCGAACGAGACGAGCCTGGCGCGCAGGGCCTCGGCGGCCGGACCCTCGGCGGCGGCCAGGATCCGGACGGCGAGCAGGCCGGCGTTGCGGGCCCCGCCGACCGCGACGGTGGCGACCGGGATCCCGGCCGGCATCTGGACGATCGAGAGCAGCGAGTCCAGGCCGCCCAGGTTGGCCAGCGGAACGGGCACGCCGACGACGGGCAGCGGGGTGACCGAGGCCAGCATGCCGGGCAGGTGCGCGGCGCCGCCCGCACCCGCGATGATCACCCGCAAGCCCCGGCCGGCCGCAGCCGACCCGTATTCGATCATGTCCCGCGGCATCCGGTGCGCGGACACCACGTCGGCCTCGTACGGCACGTCGAACTCATCCAGCGCCGCGGCCGCGGCCTGCATGACCGGCCAGTCCGAGTCGCTGCCCATCACGATTCCGACCACGGGCGGCCGAGAGGGGCTGGTGCCGCTCACTCGCCATCCTCCTTGCCCCAGCGCAGGTAGCTGGCGGCCCGGCGGGCCCGGTCGGTGAGTTCTTCCGGGTCGCGGTGGTCCCGGTCCCCGGTCACGGTGACGTGGCCGATCTTGCGGCCGGGTCGGACCGGCTTGCCGTACATGTGCACCTTGACGGCCGGGTCGGCCGCCATGACGTGGATGTACCGGTCGTAGGTGTCCGCGTCGTCGCCGCCGAGCACGTTGGCCATCACGGTCACCGGCGCGGCCAGCGCCGGGGACCCGAGCGGCAGATCCAGGACGGCCCGCAGGTGCTGCTCGAACTGGGAGGTGCGGGCGCCCTCGATGGTCCAGTGCCCGCAGTTGTGCGGGCGCATGGCGAGCTCGTTGACCAGCAGCCCGCGTGAGGTCTCGAACATCTCCACCGCGAGCAGCCCGGTTACGCCGAGCTCCGCGGCGATCCGCAGCGCGAGCTCGGCGGCCTGCGCCGCCCGGCCCGGCGCCAAGCCCGACGCGGGAGCGATCACCTCGCGGCAGATGCCGTCCCGCTGGACGGTCTCCACCACCGGGTACACCGCGCCCTGGCCGTACGGCGAACGGGCCGCGAGCACGGCCAGCTCGCGCTCGAACGCGACGTACTCCTCGGCGATCAGCCGCAGGCCGTGCGTGAGCACGGTCCGGGCTTCGGCCGCCGAGCCGCAGACCCACACACCCTTCCCGTCGTAACCGCCGCTGACCGCCTTGAGCACCACCGGCCAGGTTCCGGCGGCGAACGCCTCGACCTCGGCAATCCCGCTCACCGGCGCGACCCGGGGGCAGTCGACGCCCAGGCCGGTCAGCCGCTCCCGCATGGCCAGCTTGTCCTGGGTGAAGCGCAGCGCCGCGGCGGCCGGCCGGACCGGGACCCCGGCCTGCTCGAGCGCGGCCAGGTGCTCGTCCGGCACGTGCTCGTGGTCGAACGTGACCACGTCGCATCCGGCGGCGAAGTCACGCAGGTCAGCCAGCGAGCGGTAGTCCCCGAGCCGGGTCCCGGCGGTGACCTGGGCGGCGCTGTCGGCGGCCGAGCCGGCCAGGACACGGAACCCGACCCCCAGGCCGATGGCGGCCGCGGCGGTCATCCGGGCCAGCTGGCCGGCGCCGACCATGCCAACCACGGGCACGCCGCGCAAAGCGACGGGGGCCGGGCCCGGCGCGGCCCTTTCCGCGGAGTCGGTCACGCTCTATTCCCCGCTCGCCGACGGGGCGCCTCAAGGCGTCGTCTTCCTTCGTCGCTCCTTCGTCGCTCCTCAGTCCAGGCGACGCCGCGCCCCTTAAGCTCGCTCACGCTCCGTACCCTACGGGACCGGCGGGCACGCAGGTGGCTGGGTGCGAGCACCACGTTCCGTTCAGTATCTAGGGGTTTCTCTCTTGTGGCGGCGGCCCGTTTCCCTCATCTTTAGAAGATCAGGGAGGGCCCGTGTGATCACGGTCACCGGAAGGACACGCAGATGGCGACGAGCGACCAGGACATTACCCACGGCGGCGCGGCGGAAGCGGGCGTTCTGGTCCGCGAAGGCAGCTACGGCACCCAGGTCATGACCGTCGAGCCGGGCGGCGCGGAGTTCATCCCGCTGAACGAGCGGCATGGCCGGCCAATCCAGCTGTTCTGGACCTGGACCTCGCCGAACATGGAGTTCGCCACGATCTTCGTCGGCGTGCTCGCCGTGGCCGGGTTCGGCATGGGCTTCTGGCCGGCGGTGCTGGCCATGGTCCTGGGCAGCGCGATCGGCGGCATCACCCAGGGCATCTTGTCCCTGCGCGGCCCGAAGTACGGGGTGCCGCAGATGGTGCTGAGCCGGCTCGGGTTCGGGTACTGGGGCAACGCGCTGCCCGCCGGGCTGAACTCGGTGACCGCCGGGATCGGCTGGTTCGCGGTGAACAGCGTCAGCGGCGCCCTCGCCCTGAACGTGCTGACCCACTGGCCTAAGGTGCTCTGCCTGCTGATCATCGTGGTGGTGCAGGTCTTCGTGGCGTTCTTCGGCTACAACCTGGTGCACCTGTTCGAGCGCTATGCCTTCCCCATCCTCGCCGTCATCTTCGTGATCGCGTCCGTGGTCATCTTGAGCAAGGCCCATCCCGGCGCCCACCACCAGACCATCCCCGGAGCGTTCCTGCTGGCCTTCGGGGCGTCGTTCGGGTACGCGGTGGGGTGGAACCCGTACGCGTCCGACTACACCCGTTACTTCAAGCCCGAGACGAGCCGGACCGCGATCGCCTGGTGGTCCGGCCTTGGCCTGTTCCTGTCCTGCGCGCTGCTGGAGATCGTCGGCGCGGCCGTCGGCACCGCGGTCGGCGCGGGCGACGCGCTCGCCGGACCCGGCGGCATGACCAGCCTGCTGGCCACCCCGCTGGCCGACCTGACGCTGCTGGCCATCGCGCTCGGCGCGGTCTCGGCGAACGTGCTCAACATCTACTCCGGTGCGCTCTCGTTCACCGCAATCGGCATCAAGCTGCCGCTGTCGCTGCGCCGCGCGATCGTGGCCCTCGGGTTCGGTACCATCGGGTTCTTCCTGGCCTGGAGCGGGCTGCCCAACGCGGGCAGCAAGTACACGAACTTCCTGCTCATCATCGCGTACTGGATCGCCCCGTGGCTGGCCGTCTACTTCTGCGACCTGCTGCTGCGGCCTAACCCGGACGAGGCGCTGCTGTTCGCCACCAGGCGCACGAACTGGGCCGGGCCGGTGGCCATGCTGGTTGGCATGGGCATCTCGATCTGGCTGTTCGCCAACCAGACCGAGTACATCGGGCTCGTGCCCACCCACGTGCCGTCCGTCGGCGACTTGACGTTCGAGGTCGGGTTCGTGATCACGGCGGTCGTGTACCTGACCTGGCACGCAATCGCGCGCACCGGACGGGAGAGCACCCTGGCCGGCTGAGCCGCGCTTCGTGGTTTCATAGGGCTGCCTCAGGGAAGAGTGAGTCTTCACCCAGGCTCGGCCGGTAGCATGTGCAGGTCTTGCTTGGAGCCTGCCGGGGGTTTGCGCGCAGGCACACCGCTGCATGTGCACCGTGCCGAAGGGACTTCTCTCTATGCCCAGGATGGCAAGCCTCCGTAAGCGCTTGACCGACCTGATCCCGGAGCTGGCCAAGTTCGGCGTGGTCGGGCTGACCGGGGCGATCATCGACCTGGGCGGCGCCGACTACCTGCACGTCCACCTGGGCGTCGGGCCCATGGTCGCCAAGGGCCTGTCGATCACCGCGGCCACGGTGGTCACGTACCTGGGCAGTCGATTCTGGACCTTCCGGCACCGGGTCAACCAGGCGCTGCTGCGCGAGGGCGTCCTGTTCGTGATGCTGAACGTCGTCGGCCTGGCGATCGCCGAGGTCGTGATCGCGGCCACGACGTACGGGCTGGACATGAAGTCGGAGCTGGCCTACAACGCGGCCAGCGTGGTCGGCACCGGGCTCGGGACGATCTTCCGGTACTTCTCGTACAAGAAGTGGGTCTTCCTGGCGGGCGCGCCCGGCACCGTGGTGGCCGCCGGAGAGGCGGCGGTGTCCGGGATCGTCGACCCCGCCGAGACGAGCCCGTCAGGCGCGGTGCTGGCCGGAGCGGCCAAGCCGCCCTGGGAGGAACTCGAACGGCCCGCGCACTTGCGCTACGGACCGGCCTGGGAGCACCTTGACCCGGCCCAGCCCGACGCCCGGCGGCGCTGATCTCACGGCCACGGCTGCCGCCGAAGTTCAGCAGGGGACCCTGGTCGAATCCATGAACGGCGCCGCCCCTGAGCCTGCCCCGGTCTCGAGCGGCTACGCGGGGCCGCGGACCGGCTGGGTGCCGGGGCGCAGGGGGTGACGGGGCAGGAACACCCCGAACGTGGCGGGCTTGGCCTTGATCAGCACAACCCGGCCGCCGTCGGCGGCCGCCATGGTCCGGGCCAGCGCCAGCCCTAGCCCGGTGCCTTCCGGACGGCCGCTGACGCTCCGCTCGAAGATGCGCGACACCAGTTCCGGCGGAACGCCCTTGCCCTCGTCCCGGACCTCGATCACCACCGACCGCGCGCTCTGCGAGGTCTGGATGGTCACGGTCCCGCCCCCGTGCATCAGCGCGTTGTCCAGCAGGGTCGCCAGGACCTGGGCCAGCCCGCCCGGGGTGACGTGCGCCTGCAGGCCGCGCACGCCGATGACCACCAGCTTCCGGCGCGCCCGGCGGAAGGCGGGCTCCCACTCGACGACCTGCTGCTGCACGATCTCGTCGATCCCGGTCAACTCCGCCGAGGCCGCGGTCGCCCGGCGGGCCGGGCTCAGGCTCAGCAGCTGGCTGACCACGTCCGCGAGCCGCTCGGCCTGGGCCAGCGCGGCGCTGCCCTCTTCGCGGACCACCTCGGGGTCGTCGGCGGCGGCGATCATCTCCTCCAGCCGCATGGACAGCGCGGTCAGCGGGGTGCGCAGCTGGTGCGAGGCGTCCACCGCGAGCTCACGGTCCGCCGCGAGCAGGCTGGACAGCCGCCGGGCCGAGCTGTCCAGCCCGTCGGCCACCTGATCCAGCTCGGCCACCCCGTACCGGCGGCCGAGCGGGCGCGGGTCGCCGGCGCCGAGCCGCCCGGCGGCTTCGGCGAGTTCCTCCACCGGCCGGGCCATCCGGGCCGCGAGCACCGCCGCCAGCCAGGCGGCCAGAGCCGCCGCCCCGACCATGCACGCCGCGACGATGGTGGCGGCGGCTGCCCCTCGTCCGGCGGCGATGACTAGTGCCGGAACGCCGAGGACCAGGATGGCGGCCGCCGCGGCGACGAAGGTCGAGAACCACAACCTCCTGCGCATGGGTCAGCCTACAATCGCCACTAGGGCCCCGCCCGTACCGTCACGCTGGCCATCGGGGCCGCTGGCGGGTAGTGAAACCCGGGGTTCACCACGCTAGGGCAGGGTGAAACCCTGGATTCACTTCGTTTGGGGTGCTTGGGGCGGCGCATGGGTCAGCCTGGTTTGTCGCCGCGTTCGAAGCGGAAGCCGACGCCGCGGACCGTGGTGATGTAGCGGGGGCTGTGCGCGTCGTCGCCGAGCTTGCGGCGCAGCCAGGAGATGTGCATGTCCAGCGTCTTGGTGGAGGTCCACCACTTCGCGTCCCACACCTCGCGCATGATCTGCTCGCGGGTGACCACCTTGCCCGCGTCCCGCAGCAGGATCCAGAGCAGGTCGAACTCCTTGGTGGTCAGGTCCAGCTCGGTATCGCCGTGCCAGGCGCGGCGGGCGTCGGGGTCGATCCGGACGCCGAGCACCGCCGAGCCTTCGGCCGTCCCCCGGCGCAGCAGGGCGCGGACCCGGGCCAGCAGCTCGGCCAGCCGGAACGGCTTGGTGACGTAGTCGTCAGCGCCCGCGTCCAGGCCCACCACCGTGTCCACCTCGTCGGCGCGGGCGGTGAGGATCAGCACTGGCACCGCGTACCCGCCAGCCCGGACCCGCCGGCACACCTCGAGCCCGTCGAGTTCGGGCAGGCCGATGTCGAGCAAGATCAGGTCCACGCCCTCGCCGAGGGCCCGATCGAGCGTCGTCGGCCCGTCCGACGTGACGTCCACCTCGTATCCCTCGCGGCGCAGGGCGCGGGACAGCGGTTCGGAGATGGAGGTGTCGTCCTCGGCGAGTAGCATGCGCGTCATGGCTAAATAGTAAAGGAAAGGTAAAACGTTTGCCGACGGATAGAACCAGTAGAACGCCGCGCTCACTGGTTGAGTCGCCTGCCGAGAGAATGATGGCGACGGAGCCGACTCTCTGATACTCCTTCGCGATCTTGGCGATCATTCCAGCAAGTAGTGGCGGACGTATGATGCTTGCGCTGCGCGTTGTAAGGGAGCTCGGTGGGGTTCTGGCTGGTGCGGTTGGCGTCGATCTTGATGAGAAGCCCTGAGCTGGTGGCCGCGCAGACGCTCGCGCTCTTGTTCGCTGACATCAAGGGTTCGGCAGCGAGGGCGCTCCGTCGCGGCAGTCGCTGCAGTCGCTGCGGTCGCTGGAGGACCTGATGCTCCTGACCAACTTGCCGGCGCAGGTGTCGAGCTTCGTCGGCCGGGAGGGTGAGCTGGCCGCGCTGCGCGTCCTGGTGCGCGGATCGCGGCTGGTCACCCTCACCGGTGCGGGCGGGGCGGGCAAGACCCGGCTTGGACTGCAGGTGGCGGCCGGGCTGCTGGACGGTACCGGGGACGGTGTGTGGTTCGCTGATCTGGCCCCGCTGCGCGACCCGGATCTGGTCGCGGTGACCGTGGCTGATGTGCTGGGGGTTCGGCAGGAGCCGGGCCGCCCGGTGCTGGACACGCTGGTGGAGACCGTCGGCCAGGGGCACTTGCTGGTGGTACTGGATAACTGCGAGCACGTGATCGGGGCGTGCGCCAAGCTGGCCGACGCGCTGCTTCGAGGCTGCCCGAACCTGGCGCTGCTGGCCACCAGCCGCGAGCCGCTGGGCATCAGCGGGGAGCAGGTGCACCGGGTGCCGTCCATGCGAACCCCGGCCGACGGTGATGACGCCGCGGCGATCCGGGCCAGCGAGGCGGTGCAGCTTTTCGAAGACCGCGCCGCCGCGCAGGGAGTCCCGCTGGCCCGGGACGAGCCGACCGCCGTGGTGGCCGGGCGGATTTGCCGACGGCTGGATGGCATCCCGCTGGCCATCGAGCTGGCCGCGGCCCGGCTGCGGGTAATGCCGGCGGACGAGCTGGACGCCCGGCTCGACGAGCGGTTCGCCATCTTGACTGGGGGGTCACGGGCGGCGGCGCCGCGGCAGCAGACACTGCGGGCCCTGGTGGACTGGTCCTGGGAGCTGCTGACCGGCGCCGAGCGAGCGGTACTGGCCCGGCTGTCGACCTTCGCCGGGGGGTTCGGCCTGGCCGCGGCCGAAGCGGTTGCCGCAGACCCGGATGTGCTCGCCGCCGAGGTGGTCGGGCATCTGGGTGCGCTGGTGGACAAGAGCCTGGTCCAGTTCGACCGCACGAGTGCCGGGCCAGGTCGGTACCGGTTGCTGGAAACCGTCCGGCAGTACGCGGCCACGCAGCTGGACGCGCAGGGCTCGGCGGCCGGCACCGCCCGGGTCGCGCACCGTGATTATTACCTGACCCTGGCCGAGGCGGCCGCCCCCCAGCTCGTGGGGCCCGACCAGGCCGCCTGGCTGGACCGGCTCGATGCCGAGCTGGGCAACCTGCGGGCCGCGATCGCGTTCAGCCAAACTCAGCCCGACCCTGGGCCAGGCTTGCAGCTGGCCGCCTGGCTGCGGGTGTACTGGATGGTCCGCGGGCATGCCGCCGAAGGCGCCGACGCACTGCGGGTGCTGCTTGACTTGCCGGCCGCCCGGGAGGCGACGCTGCCGCGCGCCCGCGCGCTGGCCACAGCAGCCCACCTTCTCCAGCAGACGGGCGGCTACGCGATCGCCGGGGACTACTGTGAGGAGGCGCTGGTCATCGCTCGCGCCGCCGGAGATGACTACCTGGTCGCCGACCTGCTGCACGTCCGAGCCTGGCTCCTGGTGCGCCAAGGGCAGCCCGGCGCCGCGCTGCCGCTCATCGAGCAGGGCCTGGACCTGGCCCGCCGCCTCGGGCAACCCCACCTTACGGCCCGGCTGCTTTCCGCCCGGGCGTTCGCCACGAACGTTGAGGGAGACCCGGCCGGCGCCGCCCGCGATAATGCTGAGGCCCTCCGACTCGCCCGCCAGGCCGGTGACCGGCTCCAGGCGGGGACACTGCTCTGCAACCTCAGTGACTACGAGCTGTGGACTGGCGACCTTGATGCCGCCCGCCGCCACCTGACCGAGTCGCTCGACATCGCCCGCGAGCTCGACGCCCGTAATAACGCTGTCATCGGGACTTTCAACCTGGGCCTGGCCGAGTATCTCGCCGGTTCGCCGGTCGCCGCCGAGGCCTTGTTCACCGAATCACTCGAGCTGGCCAGGCGCATGGGGATGAAGCGGCATACCGCCTACGCGCTGATCGGCGTGGCCCTGGCCGGCCCCGGCCGGGCTGACCCGGCGTGGTCCGCCCGGCTGCACGGCGCGGCCGACCAGGCCCTAGCGGACCTGGGCCACACCCTTCAGCCGCTGGAAGCCCGGCTGGCCGGCCTCGACCGCCAGCGGCTGCGCGGCGCGATGGGCGCCGAGGCCTTCGAAGCCGAATACGCCGCGGGCCGCACTCTCGACTTGGCGCAGGCGGTGGCGGGGCTCGGCCACAGTGACGCCGCGGCCGAGCAGGCGCAGGTGGCCGACTCGGGCGAGACCGTAACGGTGCTGACGGGTCGCGAGCTGGACGTGCTGAAGCTGGTCGCGCAGGGATTGAGCAACGCGGAGATCGCCCGGCGGCTGGTGCTCAGCGAGCACACGGTGCATCGGCATCTGGCCAACATCCTCCGCAAGCTCGGCCTGTCCTCCCGCGCCGGGGCCGCGGCCTGGGGCGTGCGCACCGGGCTGGTGTGAGCATGGCCCGATCGGGCCATCTATAGCGGCCGCGTGAATCTGGCCCGGACGGGCGAAGCGGCAGCACCACAATGCGGGATACCACTGACATAACGGGATCAACGGGTTCGCGGGGACTGCCACTGGCAGGCGAAGCCGCTGACGGGAACCGAGATGTCGATCAGCCGCATCCTCGGAAGACACCGCTACCAGGTCACACCGAGGAGACCGCCATGCACCACGCCATTAGCGGCCGGCTGGCCCAGGCCCGCCTGGCCGACCTGCGTCAGGCCGCTCAGCGGGACACCATCGCCCGCGCCGCCCGCCGGGCGCGGCCACGCCGACCCGGACGCGCTGGACCAGCCCTGGACCGCAGGGTGCGGCGAAAACCTTCGCCTCGGACCGTGCTCGCCATCGCGTCGCTAAGCGGCGCGATCGCCTTCATCGACGCGACGATCGTGAACATCGCGTTCCCCGACATCGCGCACTCGTTCCCCGGCACGCCGATCTCGGCGCTGTCGTGGGTCCTGAACGCCTACAACATCGTGTTCGCCGCGTTTTTGATGGCGGCCGCGGGGCTCGCGGACGTGCTCGGGCGCCGGCGCGTGTTCATCTTCGGCCTGGCGCTGTTCACCGCCGGCTCGCTGCTGTGCGCCATCGCCCCGTCGGCGGACACGCTGATTGCCTTCCGGGTCATCCAGGCACTCGGCGCCGCCTTCCTCGTACCCTCCGCCCTCGCGCTGGTGCTGAACGCATTCCCGCCCGCGCGCCGCTCCCACGCCGTCGCCATGCTGTCCGCGGTGAGCGCGGCCGCGGCCGGGTTGGGCCCCTCGCTCGGCGGGGTGCTCGTCGCCGCCGCGAACTGGCGCCTGGTGTTCCTGGTCAACGTCCCCATCGGCGTGGCGGCGATCCTGCTGGCCCGCCGGCAGCTGGCCGAAAGCCGCGCGCCGGGCCACCGCCGGGTTCCCGACCTCCCGGGCACGCTGCTGTTCGCCGCCGCGATCGGGACGCTGGTGCTCAGCGTGGTTAAGGGCCAGGACTGGGGCTGGGGCAGTCCCCGGATCCTGGGCTGCCTGACGGCGGCGCTCGGACTCGGTGCCGCGGTCATCTGGCGCTGCAGGCGGCACCGCTGGCCAATCCTCGACCTGTCCCTGCTGAAGATCCGGACATTCAGTGTGGCCAACGCGATGACGGTCATCGGGGCGGCTGGCTTTTTCGGCTACACCCTCGCCAACGTCTTGTTCCTCACGAGCGTCTGGCGCTACTCGGTGCTGCAGGCCGGCCTGGCGCTCACCATCGGCCCGGCCGTCGCGGTCGCGGTGGCCGGGCCGACCAGCCGGCTGGCCCAGCGCCTCGGCCCCCGTCCCGTTCTGGTCGTGGGGGGCCTGGTGTGGGGCGGGGCGGTGCTGTGGTTCGTCGAGCGAGTCGGGGTGACACCCGACTTCGTGGGTCAGTGGCTGCCGGGCATGATCCTGCTCGGGATCGGCGCGGGCACGCTGTTCCCGAACCTCAGCGGGACCGCGGTCGCCTCGGCGCCGGGCGGGAGCTTCGCGACGGCGACCGGGATGAACTCGGTCGCGCGCCAGATCGGAGCCGCGCTCGGCGTCGCGGTTGTGGTGGCGATCATCGGGACGCCGACGCCGGCGACGGCCTATGCGGTGTTTCACGATGCCTGGACGTTCGGTGCGATCTGCCTGTTCGTCGCCGGGCTTGGCTGCCTGTTGGTCGGACACGTCAAGGTCGGCGAGGTGCCGGCGCAGGCGAGGACGCACGAGGCGGTGCTGCGGGAGGCGATGCTGCGCGAGCGGTTCTCGCGGAGATTGAGCCTCAAGGGATCTTGCGCTCACCGCGCCCTCGTCCGCGGCGTGCGGTCGTGCTGGACACCAGCGATCCGGCGGCCTCGGGCGCGGAGCCGGTGGCCTCGGGCGCGGAGTCGGCGGCCGAGTTCCTGGCCCGGACCCCGCTGTTTTCTGGCGTGGATCCGGAGCTCGTCGAGCAGCTCGCGGCGAAATCACGTGCGCACCACCTGGATGCAGGAAAATGGCTGTTCCGCGAGCGCGACCCCGGGCACGAGATGTATGTCGTCCGCGCGGGCCGCCTCGAGGCGGTCGACGAAGGCGCCGGCGCCGTGCTCCGCGAGTACCGCCGCGGGGATGCGCTCGGCGAGGTCGCGCTGTTGACCGATTCGCCGCGAGCTGCCTCGGTGCGCGCCGCACGCGGCACCGAGGTCATCGCCGTCGACCAGGCCGACTTCACCAACCTCCTGCACAGCTCGCCGGCCGCATCGCTCGCGCTCAACCGATCGCTGAGCCGCAGGCTCCAAGACACCCGCGCCGGAGCAAGTTCCGCCCGGCCACGGCCGACGACGGTCGCGCTGATCGCGCTCGACTGGCGGATCCCGATGGAGCGGCTCGCCGCCCGGCTAGGCGCCGCTCTAGGTGCTCACCTATCGGTCGCGGTGCTCGGCGGTGCGGAGGTACCGGACGCAGCAGGGGCCGACGAACCAGCCGCCGTGTACGGGCCATTGCTCGACCGGGCGGAAGCCGGGCACGACATGGTTCTGCTGTTCGGCGGATTCGTCCTAGGCCAGCCCTGGACGAAGTTCTGCCTCCAGCATGCCGACCGGATCCTGGCCGTCACCGCTGGCGGACAGGTCCCGCCCGCGTTTGGTCGTCATCCGGAACTGCAGGGCTGCGACCTGGTGGTCCATGACGCCGAGCCCGGCGCACTCGACGGCTGGGCGGCCGTGCTCAAGCCGGCCAGGTCGCACGTGATTCGGGAAACCGAGTTCGGCGCCGACATGGCCCGCATGGCCCGCCGACTGGCAGGTACCTCGGTCGGGATCGTACTGTCCGGCGGCGGCGCCCGGGCGTTCTCCCACATCGGCGTGCTGGAGGAGCTGACCGCCGCGGGCGTGACGGTCAACCGCGTCGCCGGGGTCAGCATGGGCGCCATGATCGGCGCGCTGTACGCGATGGGCCACGACGCCGACGAGATCGACGCGATCTGCTTCGAGGAGTGGGTACGACGCCGGCCGCTGCGCGACTTCACCATCCCCCGCCACGCGCTGATCCGCGGCCAGCGGTTCCAGTCGATGCTGCACCGCACCTTCGGCACCCGCCTGATCGAGGAACTGCCGCGCAGCTTCATGTGCTGCAGCACCGAACTCCGCAGCGGACGTCTGGAGATCGCGCGGTACGGGCCGCTGTGGGAGGCGGTCGGGTTCAGCATCAACCTGCCGGTCATTGCGCCTCCGCAGGTTCGCGGCCGCAAGCTGCACATCGACGGTTCGCTGGTCGACAACCTGCCGGTGAAGGCGATGGCCGAGACGGCAGAAGGCCCGATCATCGCGATCGACGTGAAGGCGACGCCCAGGCGCCCGAAAAATCGCCCGGAGGGGGCACGCGGACGAGACGACCGGCCGCCAAGCCTGCCTGAGACGCTCACCCGGCTGCTGCTACTCGGCAGCGAGAACACGGCCCAAGCGGCCCGCTGCCACGCCGACCTGGTGATCAAACCGAATGCCGCGGGCGTGGGACTGCTCGAGTTCGACCAGCTGGACACGGCGCGCGAGGCCGGCCGCCGGGCGGCCCGTGAGGCGCTCGAGCTAGCGCCGGCCTGCCTCGTCGCCTGACCTACGCCACCAGAACAGAAGGGAACCCACGATGGCCAAGACGGTCACTGCCGCGGAGCACACGGAAGACAAGGCCCCCCTCGCGCACCGCGCGGGCAAACGAGAGGCGGAAACGCCATGAGCGGCAACGACGTTACCGCCACCAGGGTGGTCGCGGTCCTGCTCGCAGACGGCTGGCACCGGATCGTCCCAGGTTCGTTCGGTGTCGGCCCACTGAGCTTCGAAGCGGAAGCCGGTCCTGGCACGCCCGGCTTCCGCTTCGAGGAGGCCGATGCCGGCCGCCCGTATCAGCCCACCGTGCTGGCCGGCCCGCTAGGCAGCATCATCGCGGTCCGGCAGGTCACCCCGGCCGCACTGCGCGTCGGCGACCTAGACCGGGCCCGGGCCGCGCACGACGCTCAACGGGCGGATCAAGGCGCACGGTGGCGAGTTCGCGCGGGCCGGCAGTAGCAGAGAGATAAAGGCAAAGCGCGATGAGCACGTCCGCCGCGGCGGCCAGACCGGGCTGCGACAGCCAACCGAACTGGCGGGTCTACGCCGCCTGCCGGGACGCCGACCCGGAGC
The DNA here is from genome assembly GCA_963722055.1 of uncultured Actinomycetes bacterium. GTDB lineage: Bacteria > Actinomycetota > Actinomycetes > Streptosporangiales > Streptosporangiaceae > Palsa-504. The sequence continues at coordinate 27,249 of CAVRLA010000002.1, forward strand.
TGTTCTTCCCCGACGGCGACATCAGGTCCGCCTGGGCCCAGGTCCAGACGGCGAAGCTGATCTGCCGCGGCTGCCCGGTCAGCGCCACCTGCCTGAGCTTGGCGCTGGCCAGCGGCCAGGAGGCCGGAATCTGGGGCGGCCTGACCGAAGACGAACGACGCAGGCTGCACCGCCGCGGCTTCCGGCCGGCCGGAGGCTCACTGATCAAGCTAATCGAGGAAAGGTCATGACCAGAACCCTGTCCGAACGGCCCGGCCTGCCCGGCAGCGTCGGGAACGGCCGGCCGCCAGAGCCGGCCGCTTCCTGTCCGACTACCCCGGCCACCGGAGCACGGCGCTGCTGGACGAGCTACGGGCGACCGAGTACTCCTACCTCGACGAGGGCGGCCACGTCTACCTCGACTACGCCGGCGCGGGCCTGCCGGCCCAGGCCCAGCTGGCCGCGAATGCCGACCGGATGCGTGGCCGGTGCTTCGGGAACCCGCACTCGGAAAACCCGGCCTCCGCCGCGTCGACCGAACTGATCGAGCGGGCGCGGCGCGCGGTCCTCGCGCACTTCAACGCGCCGCCCGAGGAGTACGCGGCTATCTTCACCCCGAACGCCACCGGCGCGTGCCGGCTGGTCGGGGAGTCCTATCCGTTCGGCCCGCGGACCAGGCTGGTCTTGACCTGGGACAACCACAATTCGGTCAACGGCATCCGGGAGTTCGCCGCCTCGCGCGGCGCGATCACGCGGTACGTGCCGTTCTGCTCGCCCGAGTTGCGGGTGGACGATGACGCGATCCGCCAGGCCCTGACACAGCCCAGGGCTGGCCCGCTGGGCGCGGCCTGGTGCATGGCGCGCTCCCGGGTGACGCCCCGGGCGGCCGCCCCCCGCCGCCGCGGGCTGCTCGCGTACCCGGCGCAGAGCAACTTCAGCGGGGTACAGCATCCCCTGCACTGGATCACTACCGCGCATGAGCATGGCTATGACGTCCTGCTGGACGCAGCGGCTTACGTGCCGTCGAACCGGCTGGACCTGTCCGTGGTCAAGCCCGATTTCGTGCCGGTCAGCTGGTACAAGGTATTCGGTTACCCGACCGGCGTCGGTTGCCTGATCGCGCGGCGGGAGGCGCTGGGGCGCCTGCAGCGTCCCTGGTTCGCCGGTGGGTCGGTTCACATCGCCAGCGTGCAGGCCGGCTGGCACACGCTGGCCTCGGACGAGGCTCGGTTCGAGGACGGAACGCTCAGCTTCCAGCAGATCCCGGATCTGGAGTCCGGACTGGCCTGGATCAATGGCATCGGGATCGACCGGATCCATCAGCGGGTGACCTGCCTGACCGGCTGGCTCATCGACCGGCTCGCTGCCCTGCGCCACGGTAACGGTGAGCCCATGGCGCGGATCTACGGGCCCGCCGGCACCCGCGACCGCGGCGGCGCCGTTGCCTTCAACCTCCTGGATCCCGGTGGACGCGTCGTCGACGAGCGCGCGGTCGCGCGGGATACCGCCGCCGCCGGGATCTCGATCCGGACCGGGTGCTTCTGCAACCCGGGCGCCGCCGAGGGCGCGTTCCAGCTCACCAGGGCCAACTGGCACACAGCATTGCGCGGAGGCGCCCAGACGATGGATCAGTACCTCGGCCTGCTCGGCCTGCCCAGCGCCGGGGCGCTGCGCGCATCGGTGGGCCTGGCGTCCAACGTCGAGGACGTGGAGCGGTTCCTGGCTTTCGTCGAGCTGACCTACCGGGATCGCGTGATCGGCACCGGCGATCTGGCCCCCCGGCGGGGCTGTTGAGCGGCCGCGGTCGGAGGAGATCATGGGAGACAATGGACCCGGCTCGGCGCGGCGCCTGCTCGGCGTCTTCGCGCATCCGGACGACGAAGTGTTCTGCGCGGGCGGCACGATGGCCCGCGCGGCCGAGGCGGGCGCCGAGATCATGATCGTCTCGGCCACCCTCGGAGAGCAGGGGCAGATCCGCGATCCTGCCGCCGCGACCCGGCGTACGCTCGGTACCGTCCGAGAGCGCGAGCTGCGCGCGGCGGCCGCCGAACTCGGCGTACAGCGCGTGCACCTGCTGGGCTACGCGGACGGGACCCTGCAGCACCATCGGTTCTCGCTGGGTGCGGCAATCGCCGACGTGATGCGGTGGTTCGATCCGGACACGGTCATCACCTTCGGCGCGGACGGCGGGTACGGCCACCCGGACCACACCGCGATCTCCGAGCTGACCACCCAGGCATTCCGGACGCTGGTCCGCGATCACCCTCGGGCGCAGCGGCTGTACCACGCCGTCTTCCCGCCCCGGCGCACCTGCATGGCCGAGGAGCTGGCGCACTGGATCGCCGGCTCGGGCCAGCGTGCCGCCGATCACGCCGCGCGGCAGGCCATCGCGCTGTTCGCCGCCGAGGCGGCCACCATGCGGCTGGCCCGCGACGACGTGCGCGTGCAGTGGTTCCCCCCCGGCACCAGCGTCGTCGAGCAAGGCGAGCCCGCCCATGCGCTGTACCTGATCCTCGACGGGACCGCCGATGCCCTCCGCGAGCATCCCGACGGCCAGGTGACCCGCCTGCCCGGGCTGCAGGCCGGTGACTTCTTCGGCGAACTCGGCCTGATGACCGGCCAGCGCACCCGGCACGTGGTGGCCCGCGAGAGTCTCACCTGCCTCGTCCTGTCCCGCACCCCGGTCAAGCCATACGCCGGACGCGGCGCCAGCGCCACCAGCCCAGCCCAGCCCCCGCCCGCCGACCTGCCGCCAGGGACCTGCGCGGTAGACGTCACCAGTCACCTGCCCCGCAAACTCGCGGCGCTGGCGCGGCATCGCACCCAGTACCCGATCGTCCCGACGATGCTCCCCCAGCCCCTGCTGCAAAGCATGCTCGGCACCGAGTTCTTCCGCCGCACCGCCGACCGCAGCCTGCACCCCTTCGCCAGCCGCTGCGCGAAGACGCCGCGTGCCCGGCGGCCAGCGGGCCGGCGCGAGGATCGGCGCAAGATTGAGCGGCCGCGGAGAACGGGGCGGATAAGCCACCTACATGACGCGGCCTAAGGGGGTTGCGCGCAGATCTAAGGGCTCGCCGGCGCCAGGTTACGGCGACCGGCCGATGCGCCGCCGCGGCCTTTAACGCGACTCTGGAAGCAAGTCGGAATTCACCAACGGCTGAAGGGATCAACGATGGACGGGCCAGCGCGGGCTGGGCGGGATCGGACGGTAATCACGAGGACGGCCGGGCCGGGTGCGGGTAAGGGCGCGGCCCCGCCGCGGTCCTCCCGCGCTTCCGGTCAGCCGGTTTCCCCGACGGGGGCAGAGGCGGTCTACCGTAAGCTGTTCGACTCATTCGAGCGGGACCGGGACGATAAGGTCTCGCAGTGGGCGGTGCTCAGCCGCCTGCAAGGATGCGGGCTCCTACCTGACGATCCGCGGATCCAGGAGGCGCTGGCCGGGCTGACGGCAACGGAGGGAGCCTCCAAGCAGATCAGCTTCGGGCAGTTCAAGGCGCTGGCGAAGCACAATAGCAGCCTGATCCAGCGGGCGGTGGAGGGGAACCTGGCGGTGCCGGATTTCCCGGCGCTGAGCAGCGACATTGAGCGGATGTACGGCGAGCTGCTGCCGGTCAGGTCCGGTTCGGTAGCTGACTATATTCCGCAGTTGCGGCGGGTTGACCCGGATCAGCTGGCGATCGCCGTGTGTACGGTGGATGGCCAGCGGTTTTCCGCCGGGGACGCCCGGACGGCGTTCTGCTTGCAGTCGGTGTCCAAGACGGTGAGTTACTGCCTGGCGCTGGATGAGCACGGCACCGAGGCGGTGCACAAGCGTGTGGGCCGGGAGCCGTCCGGCCGGTCGTTCAACGAACTCGCGCTGAACCCGAAGGGCCTGCCGCACAATCCGATGGTCAACGCCGGCGCGATCATGACCAGCTCGCTGATCCGGCCGGACCTGGATATCGCCGACCGGTTCGACCTGGTGGCTGCGACCTGGGCCCGGCTGGCCGGCGGCGGCCGGGTCGGGTTCAACAACGCGGTGTACCTGTCCGAGCGGCAGACCGCTGACCGTAACTTCGCGCTGGGCTACTCGATGCGGGAAAGCGGCGCGTTCGGGCCGGGCACCGACCTGCAGCAGACGCTGGAGTTTTACTTCCAGGGCTGCTCGATCGAGGTCGACGCGCAGATGCTGGCGGTGGCGGCGGCCTCGCTGGCCAACGCCGGGGTGTGCCCGCTGACCGAGGACCCAGTGTTCACCCCGGGCACCGTGCAGAGCTGCCTGTCGCTGATGTCCTCGTGCGGGATGTACGACTTCTCCGGGGAGTTCGCGTTCACCATCGGCCTGCCCGCCAAGAGTGGGGTGTCCGGCGCGCTGATGCTGGTGATCCCGGGCCTGATGGGCATTTGCGTGTGGTCGCCGCGCCTCGATGAGCTCGGCAACTCCGTCCGCGGCATCGAGTTCTGCCGCAAGCTGGTCGCCGCCTACAACGTGCACGTCTTTGACTCCCTGGTCACCGGCCGCGGCCGCAGCGCCAAACGCGACCCCCGGCGGAAGAAGAACCAGACTCAGATCGAGGCCGTGGTCGGCCTGACCTGGGCGGCGAGTCAAGGCGACCTGGACGAGGTCCGCGCCCTGCTCGCGGCCGGCGTCGAGCCGGGCACCGCCGACTACGACGGCCGTACCCCGCTGCATCTGGCCGCCGCCGAAGGACAGCTGGACGTGGTCCGGTATCTGCTCGCCCTCGGCGCCGACCCCCAGCCCCAGGACCGCTGGGGCGGCACCCCGCTATCCGACGCCGAAGGCAACGGCCACACGCAAGCAGCCGAGCTGCTCCGCCGGGCCGTGCGGGATACCCCCGAGGCGGTGGCGGTATGAACGGCACACGCCAGCTGCCCATGACTCCGGCGACGGTCGTCGCAGTTCTCCTGGCTGACGGCTGGCACCAAGTCGCCTCGGGGTCGTTCACCATCGGCGCCCTCAGCTTCGGCGACGCCGACCACCGTGGCGTGCTCGGCTACCGCTTCGAGGAGATCACCGAGGCCAGCCCCTATGGTCCGGCCACGATGGCCGGACCGCTCGAGGCCCTGCTCGCGGTCCGGCAGATCACCCCCCGGGGACCCCGCCACTGGCCCCAAGCCGTCGGCCGGGACTGGATACAGAACGGGGACGCCGCGGTGCACCGACACCGACACACACGTGAACTGGCCGACCTGAACCAGCGAAAAGCAAACAGTGCGTGAGGAGAACATGATGCGAGTCCTAGTACTCGGTGCCGGTTTTGGCGGTCTCGAGCTGACCACGAGGCTGTCCGACGAACTCGGCGACGCCGCCGAGGTCGTGCTCATCGACAAGGCCGACGGCTTCGCCTTTGGCTTCTCGAGGCTCGATGTGATGTTCGGCCGGCTTGTCGCCGACACGGTGGTCCACCCCTACCGCAACCTGGTCAAGCCCGGAGTACGGTTCGTGCAGACCACGATCCGGTCGATCGACCCCGGCCAGCGGCGGGTCGAGACCGACGCCGGCTCCTTTGACGCCGACGTCATGGTGGTCGCCCTGGGAGCCGACCTCGACCCGGCGGCCACCCCCGGGCTGATGGAAGGTGGCTACGAGTTCTACTCGATGCCCGGCGCTTTGGCTGTGCGTGACGCGCTGGCGGCCTTCGACGGCGGCCGCGTGGTGGTCGGGGTGACCTCCACCCCATTCAAGTGCCCGCCGGCGCCGAGCGAGGTAGCGCTGCTCATGCACGACTACCTCACCGACCGGGGCCAGCGAGACAGGTCGGAGATCTCGCTGGTCACACCCCTCGGCGCGCCCATTCCGCCCTCACCGGGCGCCTCTAAAGCGCTACTGGCCGCTTTTGCCGAACGGGACATCCGCTTGTACCCCAGCCAGCTGGTGCGCGAACTCGACCCCGCTCGCCAGCTGGCCCGGCTCGCCGATGGCGGTGAAATCCCCTACGACCTGTTCATCGGCGTGCCGGTGCACCAGACACCGGCGGTGGTCCAGGCATCAGGGTTGTGCGCCGACGGCTGGATCCCGGTGAACCCACACACCCTCGAGACGGTGTTCCCCGGCGTCTACGCCGTCGGTGACGTCACCAGCGTGGGCACGCCTAAGGCCGGCGTGTTCGCCGAAGGACAGGCAGCCGTCGTGGCCGCCGCGATCATCGCCCGGCAGGCCGGTCGCGAGTCACCGGTGCAGTACGACGGCCGCGGCCAGGTCTACATGGAGTTCGGGCACTGCCAGGTGGCCCGGCTCGACCTGACCTTCGCGGCGGGGCGGCCCCCCACCGGCACCTTCGAGGCACCCTCGACCGACCTGACCGGCCGCAAGTCCGAATTCGTGGCTACCCGCATCCAGCGCTGGCTCGGTCGCGACGTGCGCCACCCGCAATGACCGGGTAAACAGGCCCCATATCTGGCTCCTCGCCCAGTCATCCATATCTGCGCAATGGAAGGGGTTGACCAGAGGGGTCCGGGCTGGTGGGCTGGACGCATGGCGGGCCCGGTGGGCTTTGTTGGCCGTGAGCGCGAGTTGTCCCAACTGCTGGGGGCGCTGGGCGGCGATGTGCGGCTGGTGCTGGTGGTGGGGGATGCGGGGGTAGGCAAGACCCGGTTTGTGGAGGAAGGGACGGACCGGGCCGCAGCGGCGGGGATGGTCATGGTGCGGGGAGAGTGCTTGCCGCTGGCGGGCACGCTGCCGCTGCTGCCGGTGGGGGATGCGCTGGGTGAGCTGGCCAGGCTGGAGGGCGGCAGGCTGCTGACCGTCGCGCTGGACGTCGCCCCCGGATATGTACGGGACGAAATGGCGCGGTTGCTGCCGGGGCTGGGTCCGGGTAGCGGTACGGCCCCGGCGGCCCGGGACGTTGAGTGGCGCCGGGAGCGGTTGTTCGGCGGGGTGGCGGAGTTGCTGGCCACAGTGGCCGAGAGGGCCGGGCCAGGGATGGGGCTGGTGGTCGAAGATGTGCACTGGGCGGATAGCGAGACACTGGATTTTCTGACCTTCCTGACGCGGGCCGGACGACGGGGGCCAGTGCGGGTCGTGGCCACGTGCCGGGGGGATGAGGCACCGCTGGCGGCGCATGTGACGGGCTGGCTGGCGCAGGCACGTGCCGACGCGGGGACCGAGGAGATCCGGCTAAGCCCGCTGTCGCGGGCGGAGGTGGCCGCGCAGGCCGCGGCGCTGGCAGGCGGCCCGGTGTCACCGCAGGTGGCCGGGGAGCTGTTTGCGCGGGCGGAGGGGAACCCGTTCTTCACTGAGCAACTGGTGGCCGCCGCCCTGGCCGGCCAGGCCGGGGGCGGGCTGCGGGTTCCGGTGGGCTTGCCGGCCCGGCTAGCGGAGCTGCTGGCGGCGCGGACCGGCCGCTGTACGGAGGAGGCGCGGGCGGTGCTGGCGGGCCTGGCGGTCGCGGGCCGGAGCCTGGCTGAGGATCTGCTGGCCGAGGTCGCCGGGCTGGAGGTCCAGGCGGTACGACGGGGGTTGCGGGAGCTGGCCGAGGCCCGGCTGCTCGCCGAGGATACCTCCGGCGGGGGGCACCGGCCCCGGCACGCGCTCCTGGCCGAGGCAGTGGCTACTGGGCTCTTGCCCGGGGAGCGCGTGATGCTGCACGAGCGCATGGCACAGGCGCTGGCCGGGGATCAGGCGCCGGCCGCGGAGGTGGCCGAGCACTGGCAGGCGGCAGGCCGCCCGGCCGAGGAACTCCCGGCCCGGATCGCGGCGGCGGAAGCCGCCGAGCGGGTATGCGGCTGCGCTGAGGCCGCGGCGCACTGGCAGCGGGCCATCGCGCTGTCCGAGGCCCGGCCCGATGCCGCAGCCGCGGCCGGAATCGGCGTGCCGCGGTTGTCCGTACGCGCCATCGACGCACTTTATCGCGCTGGCGACAGCGGGCGCGCTGGCATCGTTGCCGAGGAGGCCTACCGGCGATTCGCCACCGACCCCGACCCCTCGACCGCCGCGGTCGTCCGCCATCGCGCCGCAGTCGTCCGCCACCGCGCCGCGGCCTCCCGAGCGAACGACGCGCCGGATGCCGGGCTGCCGCTGATGGAGGAGGCGCTGCGGCTGTTCGAGCAGGCTCCGCCGTCATCCGATCACGCCGAGGCCCTGCTCGACTACGCCAATACCTTCCTGTGGTGGGCGGAGGAACAGCTCCAGGCCAGCCGCACGGCGCTGAACCGGGCGCTGGAGATCGCCGAAGCGGCCGGCGCCACGGCGCTGATCCCCCGCATCGTGTCGATAATCGCAGGCGTCGCGTTCATGCACGGGCAGGTCGAGGACGGATTCGCCGCCCTGGAACGAGGATGGGCACTCGCCCGGGTTGTACAGGATGCCCCGGCACAGGTGTGGCTGGCCGGGAACGAAAGCGATGCGCTGCTCAAGCTCGGCCAGTTCCAGCGCGCCGCCGACGTGGCGTCCCGCGGTCTTGACATCGCCCGGCAGGCCGGCCTGCACTCCTGGCGTTTTGCCATCGTTCTGGCCGCCAACGCAGCTGAGGCGTCGCTGGCCCTGGGGTGCACCGCGGAGGCGGCGGCGCTGATCGACCCGCTGACCATCACCCCGCCGGACCGCGATCGCTGGGTGGTAGACGTGGCTCGCGCCGAGATTGACCTCCTGCGCGGCGATACCGACGCGGCCGCCGCGCGGTGGGAGCTCATCTACGCTTTCCCCGGCCTAATCAGCAGAGTCGACTTCGCCTACGAGTCGGCGCCGCGGGCCGCGGAGGCCATGCTGTGGGCCGGACGCCCCGGGGACGCGCTCCGGGAGACCCGGCGGGCGCTGGCCCTGTTCAAGGGAACGGACCTGACCATCTTGTCCGGGCGGTTGCTGGCGGCGGGCATGCGGGCCTGCGCTGACCTGGCCGAGCAGGCCCGGGCGCGCCGCGACCAGGCCGCCGCCGCGGACGCCGCGGACGCCGCCGATGGCCTGGCCGCCTGGGTCGAGCGGATGGGCGGGGCCCCGTTCGCCGACCACCAGTACCTGGCTACCATCCCGGCCGAGCGCGCCACCTGGGACGCCGAACGCACCCGGGTGGCCGGGCCCGGCGACCCCGGGGCCTGGGACAGCGCAGCCAAAGCCTGGCAGGACCTGAACTGCCCGCACCGGGCCGGATACGCCTGGTGGCGGCAGGCCGAAGCGCAGCTGGACGCCGGGCAGCCGGCCGCGGCCGCGGCCGGCCCGCTGCGCGCCGCCGCAGCCGCCGCCGACGGGCACGCCCCCCTGCTGGCCCAGATCCGCACCCTGGCCGAGCGGGCCCGGATCCCGCTGCACCCGGCCGCCGCCGGCGAACCCGAAGCCCCGCCCCCGGCCCAGCTGCTCACCCGCTACGGGCTGACCGACCGTGAACTGACCGTGCTGCGGCTGCTGGCCGCCGGGCGCACCAACCCCCAGATCGGCGCCGAGCTCTACATCAGCACCAGCACCGCCAGCGTGCACGTCAGCAACATCTTGCGCAAACTCGGCGTCACCAGCCGGGTCCAGGCCGCCGCCATAGCCGAACGCGCCGGCCTGCTGGCCCCCCCGCCCCCCTGAACACCGCCCGCGCACCAATGCTGGAGACATCCGCCCTGCCCGCCAGTTGACCATGGCCGAACAACGCCCGCGTCAGGGGCCCGTGGGCCGCCTAAGGGGGCTCCGCGCAGATCTAAGAGGCCGCCGCCGCCGCTTTTGCGGCGGTCGGCCGATGTGCCGCCCCGGCGCTTAGCGCGAGTGTGGAAGCAACCCTGGAAACGAGACAGGGATGGCCCGATGACCATGCAGAACGCGGCGGCACGACGCCCCGCTGGGCCACTGGCAGGCAGATCAGAACGAACACTTCACCACAAGGAGCAAACGGCTATGGCAGACCAGGAGATTCTCGCCGGGCCCGAGGAAACCGCCGAGGACAGCGGGACCCTCGGGCTGAACATCTACGGGAACGTCGGTGGCAACGTGCAGACGGTGCTCAGCTACACCGCCACGGGCCAGGTACCGGATTCCCTGGCCTGGCTGACCGGCAACTTCACCGGTACCGAGAACATGGGTATTCAGATCGCGCAACCCTGGGACAACAACGGGACGCTCGGGCTGAACATCTACGGGGATGTCGGCGGCACCCTGCAGCCAGTATTCACCTCCAGCGACATGGGCCAGGGATCGGGTGCCCTGGCCTGGCTGACCGGCAACTTCACCGGTACGGGCAATGACTTTACCGAGATCGCGCAACTCTGGAACGACGACGGGATCCTGGGGCTGATCGTCTACGGGAGTCCGGCCGGTTCCCCGCAGGCGCTGTTCGCCAACCCCAACATGAGCCAGGGCTCGAGCGCCCTGGCCTTTCTGGCCGGCAACTTCACCGGGTCGGGCACCACCGAGATCGCGCAACTCTGGGACAACAACGGGATCCTGGGGCTGATCGTCTACGGAATTGGCAACGGCACCCTGGAGGCGGTGTTCGCCAACCCCAACATGAGCCAGGGCTCGAGTGCCCTGGCCTTTCTGGTCGGCGACTTCACCGGGTCCGGCGCCACCGAGATCGCGCAACTCTGGGACAACAACGGGATCCTGGGGCTGATCGTCTACGGGATTGGCAACGGCACCCTGGAGGCGGTGTACACCAATCCCAATATGGGCCAGGGCTCGGGCGCCCTGGCCTTCCTGCCTGGCTACTTCACCGGGTCGGGCACCACCACTCAGATCGCGCAACTCTGGGACAACAACGGGACGCTGGAAATGATCGTCTACGGGAATGTCGGCAACGACAACCTGGGGACGGTGTCCGCCTTCCCCCTGAATCAGGGCTCGAGCGCCCTGGCCTTCCTGACTGGCAATTTCATCGGTTCGGGCTACACGCAGATCGCGCAAACCCGGGACAACAACGGAACCGTCCAGCTGCTCATCTACGGGGATATCGGCAACGGCAGCCTGTCGACAGTGTTCAGCAACGATATTAGCCAGATACCGAATGCCCTGGCCTGGGTGACCGGCGACTTCGCCGGTACGGGCAACACTCAGATCCTGCAACCCTGGGCGAGGGTGTTGGGTTGACCGGATCCGGCGGCGGCCACGACCAGGACTGGTTCGTGGCCGCCGTCAGCAACACGGAAATAAATGCGGATCACCGGAGCCCGTTTTTTGATGGCGGCGGATGTTCCGTGCTTGCTGAAATGCCGACGCCCGAGGCTCGCGTGAATAGCTCGTGACACCAAGCCACGCTAAACCTTATAGAGAGGAACGCCATGAATAGGAAAGTTAGAACCATTGGTGCCGCGGCGGTGTTCGCCGCCCTGATCGGCTTGGCGGCTGGCTGCAGCAGCTCGCCGTCGGGCAGTGGGAACCCGTCGGCCACCGGCCCCGCGACCAGCGCCGCCGCGGCCACCGCCCCCGTGAGCTCCGCCCCCGCGAGCACCGCCTCTGCGAGTGCGTCCGCCTCCGCGGCGTGGTTTGTTGGCATCGTCGAGCCGTTCGACTCCGCGGCGGGTTTGTTGGCATCGTCGAGCCGTTCGACCCGGACACCCGGCCCGAGCCGGCCCCGGCCGATTGTTACAGCCAGCCCTCGACCGCGTCCATCGACGAGTGCTTCGAGATCAGGACGGAGAACACCGACGCCGCGATCGACGCCGTGCAGCAGGCCCGGTACGACGCCGCGCCGCCCGCCGGGCAGGCGGCCATCTTGGCCCAGGACAGCGCCTGGCTGGCGGCCCGCGGGCCGGTCTGCCAGCTCGCCTTCCACAGCGGGGGCAGCGTGGATGAGATCAACACCGGCGCCTGCCTGCTGCAGGAGAGCACCGCCCGGCTCGACGCGGTGAAGGGGATCGCCCCGCCGGAGGCGATGCTGAAGTCCACCGACAGCCCGGACCCGAGCGCCCTGTCCTGGTACACCACCCCGGAGGGGTCCCGCATCGCCGAACTGGACACCCAGGGTGACCAAAGCGGCGGCGGGATCATCGCCTGGATCGTCATCGGCGGCGCCGACGGGTTCGTGGTCAACCCCAGCCAGTTCTACTTCAGCGACGGATCGTTCACCGACCCTGGCATCATCCAGCCGCCCAGCCCCGCCTATCACCGGGTCGGGACCGGGCAGGAGTACCAGTTCCTGATCGACTACTCGCACCTGTCCGCCGCCCCGACCGGCAACCCCGCCGCGGGCTTCGTCTACGCGCCCGGCACCCCGGTCGCCATCTGGCAGTAATACCGGACGGATGCCACCGCGGCCGCGCCGGGTCAGAGGCTGAACGTAACTTCGATAGTCAGCCTATGAACCCGGATCACGGGGATAGTGAATTTGATCAACGCCCCTAGGGTCAACCTGCCCCCCGGTCCTGCTCTTCCTCCCGCCAGCCCGAATCCTGACCCAGACCGACCCCGGCGAGAAGCCGCGGGGGTTGACCCGAGGGGTTCGGGCTGGTGGGCTGTGAACATGGCAGGGCCGGCGGGTTTTATTGGCCGTGAGGGCGAATTGTCCCGGCTGCTAGGGGCGCTGGGCAGCGACGCGCGGCTGGTGCTGGTGGTGGGAGATGCGGGTGCGGGCAAAACCCGGTTCGTGGCCGAGGGGATGACCCGGGCCGCGGCGGCGGGGATGCTGACGGTGCGAGGGGAGTGCTTGCCGCTGGCGGGCACGCTGCCGCTGCTGCCGGTGAAGGATGCGCTGGGTGAGCTGGCCAGGCTGGACCGCGGCGGGCAGCTAGCGGCGGCGCTGGACGCCGCCCCGGGGTACGTGCGGGAAGAAGTGGGGCGGTTGCTGCCCGGGATGGGCCAGGACGGCGGGACGGGCCCGTCTGGCCGGGACGGGGAGTGGAGCCGGCAGCGGTTGTTCGCCGGGGTAGCGGAGCTGCTGGCCGCGGTAGCCGGCAGGTCGCCGTCCGGGGTGGGGCTGATCGTGGAGGACGTGCACTGGGCGGACGATGAGACGCTAGATTTCCTGACTTTCCTGGTGCGGGCCGGGCGCCGGGGGCCAGTGCGGGTGGTGGCTACGTGCCGGGCGGATGAGGCGCCGCTAGCGGCGCACGTGGCTGGGTGGCTGGCGCGGGTACGGGGCGACGCGGGGACCGAGGAGATCCGGCTGGGACCCCTGTCGCGGGCGGAGGTAGCCGGGCAGGCCGCGGCGCTGGCGGACGGCCCGGTGTCACCGCAGGTGATCGATTACCTATATGCGCGCGCAGAGGGAAACGCGTTCTTCACCGAGCAGCTGGTGGCCGCCGCCCTGGCCGGCCAGGCCGGGGCCGGGGGCGGGCTACGGGTTCCGGCGGAGTTGCCAGCTCGGCTGGCGGAGCTGCTGGCGGCGCGGGCGGGCCGCTGCGCCGGCGATGCCCGGGCGGTGCTGGCGGGCCTGGCGGTCGCGGGCCGGAGCCTGGGCGAGGACCTGCTGGCCGCGGTCACCGGGCTGGAGGTCGGGGCAGTTCGGCGGGGGTTGCGGGAACTGGCGGCGGCCCGGCTGCTGGCCGAGGACGCTTCCGGCGGGGGGCACCGGCCGCGGCACGCGCTGCTGGGCGAGGCGGTGGCCGCCAGGCTGCTGCCCGGGGAGCGCGCGCTGCTGCACGAGCGTACGGCGCGGGCGCTGGCCGCGACGCAGGACCGAGCGCTGGCTGCGGAGGTGGCCGGGCACTGGCAGGCCGCGGGCCGCCCAGCCGAGGAGTTCCCGGCCCGGGTGACGGCGGCCGAAGCCGCCGAGCGGGTATTCGGCTACGCCGAGGCGGCGGCGCACTGGCAGCGGGCCATGGAGCTGGGCCTGGCCCAGCCCGATGCCGCCGCCGGGATCGACGTGCCGCGGTTGTCCGTGCGGGCCATCGACGCGTTTCTTCACGCTGGCGACAGGGTTCGCGCCGGCCTGGTCGCCGAGGAGGCCTACCGCCGGTTCGCCGACCACCCGGACCCCGCTACCGCCGCGGTCGTCTGCCACCGCGCCGCGGTCGTCCGGGCGAGGGTTGCGCCGCGGTCGTCCGGGCTGCCGCTGATGGAGGAGGCGCTGCGGCTGTTCGAGCAGGCTCCGCCGTCATCCGATCACGCCGACGCCCTGCTCGACTACACCACGATCTTCCTGCTGTACGCCGAGGAACGGGTTCAGGCCGGCCGCGCGGCGCTGGACCGGGCGCTGGAGATCGCCGAAGCGGCGGGCGCCACGGCGCTGATCCCCCGCACCTTGTCCGTGATCGCGTTCACCGCGTTCGTGCGCGGTCAGGTCCAGGAGGGGTTCGCCGCCCTGGAGCGGGGGTGGGCATTCGCCCGGGCCGCACGGGACGGCCCGGCCCTGGTGTGGCTGGCCGTGAACGAAAGCGGCGCGCTGCTCAAGCTCGGGCAGTTCCAGCGCGCCGCCGACGTGGCGTCCCGCGGTCTTGACGACGCCCGGCAGGCCGGCCTGCAGTCCTGGGATTTGGCCAGCCGCCTGGCCGCCTTCGTAGCTGAGGCGTTGCTCGCCGTTGGGCGCACCGCGGAGGCGGCGGCGCTGATCGACCCGCTGACCACCATGCCGCCGGACCACGATCAATGGCTGGCGCAGGTGATCCGCGCCGAAATTGACCTGCTGCGCGGCGATACCGGCGCGGCCGCCGAGCGGTGGGAGCTGATCGAGGCTCTCCCCGCCATCATCAGCAGAGTCGACTTCGCCTACGACGCAGTGCCGCGGGCTGCGGAGGCCTTGCTGTGGGCTGGACGCCCCGGCGAGGCGCTCCGGGAGACCCGGCGGGCGCTGGCCCTGTTCAAGGTCCCGGACCTGACCATCTTGTCCGGGCGGCTCCTGACGGCGGGCATGCGGGCCTGCGCTGACCTGGCCGAGCAGGCCCGGGCGCGCCGCGACCAGTCCGCCGCCATGGCCGCCGCGGACGCCGCCGATGGCCTGGCCGCCTGGGTCGAGCGGATGGGCGGCGTCCCGTTCGCCGACCACCCGACCGTGGCCACGATCCCGGCCGAGCGCGCCACCTGGGACGCCGAGCGGACCCGGGTGGCCGGGCCCGGCGACCCCGGGGCCTGGGACAGCGCAGCCAAAGCCTGGCAGGACCTGAACTGCCCGCACCGCGCCGGGTACGCCTGGTGGCGGCAGGCCGAAGCGCAGCTGGACGCCGGGCAGCCGGCCGCCGCCGCGGCCGGCCCACTGCGCGCCGCCGCGGCCGCCGCCGACGGGCACGCCCCCCTGCTGGCCCAGATCCGCACCCTGGCCGAGCGGGCCCGGATCCCGCTGCACCCGGCCGCCGCCGGCGAACCCGAAGCCCCGCCCCCGGCCCAGCTGCTCACCCGCTACGGGCTGACCGACCGTGAACTGACCGTGCTGCGGCTGCTGGCCGCCGGGCGCACCAACCCCCAGATCGGCGCCGAGCTCTACATCAGCACCAGCACCGCCAGCGTCCACGTCAGCAACATCTTGCGCAAACTCGGCGTCACCAGCCGGGTCCAGGCCGCCGCCATCGCCGAACGCGCCGGCCTGCTAGCCCCTTCCCCTAGCAGCCAGACCCGGCCATAAGGAAGTCCACCGACGCAGCAATGACCCTCTCATCGTGCAGGATGCGGTGATGGCCCAGGCCGTGGGTGACATGCAGGCGCGCAGATGGCCACGCCGCGGCCAGCCGCGCGCCGAGCCCGAACGGCACTTTGCGGTCACCTCCGTCATGGATGACCAGAGCCGCGGGCAACGTCTCCTGTTCCGCGGACCGCTGCACCGCGTCGAAATGGCTCAGCGGCGCCCGCACCAGCCGCTCGAGGGCCCGGGGCATGCGTGCCTGTATCCGCTCCCCGGCCCCGGCGGCCTCGGCGAACACCTGGATGGCCGACGGCACGTCAGGCATCGGCGCGATCAGCACCAGGCGGGCCGCGGGCAGCCCGTCCAGACACGCGACCGCGGCGGCAAGACCACCCATCGAGTGGGCCACGACCGCATGAGCCGGGCCGTGGTGCCCGGCTGCCGCGCGAAGCGCGGTGATCATTTCCGGCAGCAAGGTACGGCCAGGACCGTACGCACCGGGACCAGAGTCACCGTGCCCGGGAGCGTCCAGCGCGACGGCACGGAACCCGGCCCGCGTCAGCGGCCCGACAAAACGACGCCACGACGTACGGTCCCCGCCCCAGCCATGCAGCAAGTACACCGCAGGGCCTTCGCCCCACGCCTCCGTGACGATACTCGCGGGCGCCAGCCCCGGCAGGTTTACCCGCTGGCGGTCGCCGTCAGGCACCGCGGCGGCCCGCCGCCCCGGCACGGCCCGCGGCAGCGTCATCAACATCCGGACCGCCGCCCGGGCACCTAGACCAGGCGCGGCACGCTCGGCCAGCGCCAGCCCGGTCCGCGCCAGGGCCAGCGCGGTCGGCCGGCGTCGCGACCGGATACCACCTGACCGCCGCCCGGATCTGCCGTTGCTGGTCTGGTACGGCGTGTCGATCGCCGTGTTCTGCATGGTCATCGGGCTATCCCTTCCCCGTTGTGAATTGCTTCCACAGTCGCGCTAAGAGCCGGGGCAGCACATCGGCCAGCCGCCGTAACCCAGCGGCAGCGGGCCCTCAAATCTGCGCGGGACCCCCTTAGGCGGGACTGCTACCCAACGCCCAGGCGGTGCGCTACCGCCGCGGCCTCCATCCGGCCGCTGACACCGGCTCGGGCAGGCGAGGACGGCCCCCTGGCCATCGACATGGGCGGTGGAGCGGTCATGCGGAAGCCCGCGAGAAGATCCAAGGCCTTCTCGCGGGCTTCCGCTGTCACGACCTCCGGCGCTGCTTCGCACAGGGGCCGGTGTGGCGGTCAGACGTCGTAGTAGAGCTCGAACTCGTGCGGGTGGGGGCGGAGCCGGAGCTCATCGAGCTCGGCGGTCCGCTTGTAGTCCAGCCAGGTCTCGATGAGGTCCTCGGTGAACACGCCACCCTCGGTCAGGAAGGAGTGGTCCGCCTCCAGGGTGTCCAGGACGGCGTCGAGCGAACCGGGCACCTGCGGGATGGCGGCCGCCTCGTCCGGCGGAAGCTCGTACAGGTCCTTGTCGACCGGCTCTGGCGGCTCGATCTTGTTCTTGATCCCGTCCAGGCCGGCCATCAGCATCGCGGCGAAGGCGAGGTAGGGGTTGGCGGAGGGGTCCGGGACGCGGAACTCGACCCGCTTGGCCTTCGGGTTGGTGCCGGTGATCGGGATCCGGGCGCAGGCCGAGCGGTTCCGCTGGGAGTAGACCAGGTTGACCGGGGCCTCAAAGCCCGGCACCAGCCGGTGGTAGGAGTTCGCGGTCGGGTTGGTGAAGGCCAGCAACGCAGGCGCGTGCGCGAGCAGCCCGCCGATGTAGTAGCGGCCGGTGTCGGACAGGCCCGCATAGCCAACCTCGTCGTAGAACAGCGGCGCCCCGTCCTTCCACAGCGACTGGTGGCAGTGCATGCCGTTGCCGTTGTCGCCGAACAGCGGCTTGGGCATGAACGTCACGGTCTTGCCTGCGGCCAGCGCCGTCGACTTGATGATGTACTTGTACGCCATCAGCTTGTCGGCCATCGCCAGCAACGAGCTGAACCGGATGTCGATTTCGGCCTGCCCGGCCGTGCCGACCTCGTGGTGTTGCATCTCGACCTCGATGCCGCACTTGATCAGGTTGGTGACCATCTGCGACCGCAGGTCGGTGTAGTGGTCCATGGGCGGCACCGGGAAGTAGCCGCCCTTGTACCGGGGCTTGTAGGCCAGGTTCCCGCCGGCCTCGTCCTTGCCGGTGTTCCACGCCCCCTCCACCGAGTCGATGTGGTAGTAGCCCTCGTTCGCCGACGTCGAGAACCGCGCCGAATCGAAAATGTAGAACTCCGCCTCCGGCCCGAAGAACGCGGTGTCACCGATCCCGGTGCCGCGCAGGTAATCCTGGGCCTTACGCGCGATGTTGCGCGGGTCCCGGCTGTACGGCGCCCCGGTTAGCGGATCATGCACGAAAAACGTCAGGTTCAGCGTCTTGTGTGCCCGGAACGGATCCACATACGCCGTGGCCGGGTCCGGCAGCAGCTGCATGTCCGACTCGTGGATCTGCTGGAACCCCCGGATCGACGACCCGTCGAACATCAGCCCATCAGTGAACACCCCCTCCCCGAACGAACCCGCCGGCACCGTGAAATGCTGCATCGTCCCCGGCAGGTCACAAAACCTGACGTCAACGAACTCCACGTTCTCCTCCGCGATGAAACGGAGGACCTCCTCGGCACTGCTAAACATCAATTTCCTCTTTCTGGTGTATTTGCCGTGTTAATTTTGGGCGCAGCTCTTCTGGAAGGATCTGCTGACGCCCGAACTGGGGTGCTGGCCCGCGTCAGGGGACGAGCACGAGTTGCGGTTCGGCGGGCTCGGTCCGGTGGCTGCGGGCTGGGCCGCTTGCCGCCCGCCGCTGGTGACCCCGGTCGGGGTGCTTGAAGACCAGCCACAGAGGGACCCCCACCCAGACTGCAAAAAAGGGTGCGGCCATCAGCAGGTTGAGCCATATCCAGATCATCTTTCTGTCCTCCGCAGATCCGGCCTCGTGGGCCACGATGATGCAGGTGGAGCGGACGGTGAAGTCCGCTCCACGCCGCCCTCTGCACCGCGCCAATCATCCGCACGTGCCGGGCCGGGTCGGCCCGGATCGAGTCGGAGACGTCCGCCAGCGCGGAGCGGACGCCAGCGCACGCCTTCGGGGCGTAGACGCCGGGCGTAGCGATGCTGACCCGATGCGCGACTACCGGCGAAGCGTTGGGTAATGAAATTGAGCGCCACTACCGCCAACACCGCCACCGTGCACAAGATCACGTCGACCGCCGTGTGATGCATGGTCATCAGACCATCCCTTCGCGTTGTGAATTGCTTCCACACTCGCTCTAAGGGCCGGGGCGGCACATCGGCCGACCGCCGTAATGCAGCGGCGGCGGGCCCTCAGATCTGCGCGGGCCCCCCTTAGATGGGGGATTTTCGCCCGGGATGTCTAGGCGGCGTGCTGTACGCGCCTGTCCCCGTCCCAGGTATCGTGGTCGATCTTCCTGACTAGCTCTTCGTCCGTTTGCGTTATCCGGGACATGGCGTGCCGTAGTACGGGCGGTGCGATGACGGACGTCACGAGCGCGACCAGGACCACGATCGTGTACATCGTGGTGTTCAGTACGCCAAGGCGCAAGCCGGCGAGGGCGATGACCACCTCGACGATGCCGCGGGCGTTCATGCCGGCGCCCAGAGCGATGCCCTCCCGGCTGCTGAGCCGCCTGAGCCGGGCGCCGGCGTAAGCACCTGCGAACTTGCCGAGGACTGCGACAAGCACGATGACCAGGGCCGTCAAGGCGACCACGGGCCGGGCCAGCACCGTGACGTCAACGCGCAGTCCGGCGGTCGCCAGGAAGAGCGGGGCGAGGACGGACAGGACCAGCGTGCGCAGCGCAGCCAGCTGCCGCTGGGCGATGCGTGACGCGGAAATCACGGTCCCGGCGATGAACGCGCCGAAGATCGGCTCCATGCCGAGCGACGCCGTGGTCACCGCGGAAACAGCCAGTGCGAGGCCCCGGGCAGCACATGCAGGAGCAACGAGGGCCCCAAGATCACTCCGGTGGCCAGTTCCCCGACGATCGCGGGCATGCCGACGCGCGCGGCCAGTCGCCCCAGCAGCCGGGCGACGGCCAGGAGGACAGCGATCGCGGCGAGAAAGACCAGAACACTGTGCGGGGCCAGCGGCGGCACCGGGTGCACATGAGTCCCTCCGGTAACAGGCGTGAACCCTCCGGTCCGCATCAGGAGCTACGAGAAGGCCATGGCTGGTGATCGCCAGACGCGACACGGATCCATGTCCTGACCGCAAGCCGGGCACCGCTCCAGGGTCGCGTTGGCGTACTGCCGGCAGTTCGGGCAAGCGACGGCGCCGAACACGCCGGGCTGCGCTACCTCAGCGGCATTCTCGTGCCGGACCAGGTTGTCGTCGTAGTAGGTGAGGAACCGGCCCAGGCGTGCTTCGATCGTCTCGGGCTCGGTGCGCAGTTCCTCCAGGTACCGGCCCGTAACTGCCTCGATCTCCGGCGAGCGGTCTTCCCGTGACCCGGCGTCGCGCGTCAGGGCGACGAGGTCGGTGAAGACCTTCGCGTGCCGGGGGGCCAGGAGCCGGTAGGGCACGTCCTCGTGGACCAAGCCCTCGGCCCGGTTCCTCACCTCGGGAAGCCCTCCGGCGAGCTTGGCCATGAGTACTTGCTCGAATCCTGTCGGCGAGGCCCAGGATCGGTACAGGGCCTCGTTCTCCGTGGACAGCGCGCGGTAGACCGAATGGAGCAGCCTGTCGTACCTCGCGAAGTCGCCGCGCGCCGGGTCCTTCAGGTGCCCGGCCGTCGCCCTCGCCGCCTCCTTTGCGCAGAACATGCCGAACGCCAGACCGTTGGAGAACAGCGGATTGACGAAAAACGCGGCATCTCCCACCGAGAGGAAATCCTCGCCAGCGTACGAGGTGCTGTAATGCTCGATCTCCTTCAGATAACCGTAAGCGGGCCTTCCCTGGTACGGATCCGCCACCTCCTCGTAATAACGCATGACCTCCCGGATCGCCGGGTAGGCGTCGACGTAGTGCCAGAACCGCTCCCGTGCCCCGCCGGATGGCGAATAGTCCAGGTCCGACCGGGGTGACACGCCGATCGAGACGCGCAGTGAATGCGTGCAGCCGAACCGGCTCGCCCATTCCTGGCGATCCGGCATGTCCTCTTCTTCCCGGCAATCCTCGAGCAGAGCACTGATCATCGCGGTCAGATTGGCTGTGGGGGAGCTCTCCCAGGAACACAGGCTGATGAACCAGAACCAGCCTTGCGGGAAACAGATGTGGTGTGTCATCGGGGCGTCCCAGCCCGGTATCCCCGTCGATGCCGTTTTCCGGAAGTGCGACCAGTACGCATTGGTGTTGACGTGTTTCTGCTTGCGGTGCGTTCCCAGTGCACGTGCCATCACCGAGGCAGGGCCGCTTGCGTCGCAGATCATCCGGCAGTGAACCGAGTCCGTGGCCCCCGACGAATCGCGCATCACGAGCATCGGGTCCGGCCCGTCCAGCCGCGACCTGCCTGTGGAGACGACTGTCCCGGACCGGATCTCCACCCCGCACGACCGGGCGAGGACAGCGAGCGCGATTTCCATCGGCCGACGCTCGACCTGGAATGTCTCCTCGGTGTTGCAGACGTCGACCGGGGACACAAGCTCATCGGCCGCGGAGTCGGTGTACCAGAATCCCAGACCGGACTTGATCGTGAACAGTCGCCGCAACTGCGGCATGGTGAAGCCGAGCTCGAGCATGTGCTCGACGGTCACCGAGAGCGTGCTCTCCCCGATTTTGAAGCGAGGTTCCTTCGCCTTTTCTAGGACGAGAACCCGCAGCTCAGGATCGTCCCGTTTGACGCGGATCGCGTAAGCGAGACCCACGGCGCCACCGCCGATGACCGCAATGTCGTAATACAATTCGATCCCTATTCCCTTACACATAAGAATTGCCGATTTCCTCGAAGCTGTGACACGGCGCCGACCGCCGCGCTTGGCACGGCCATCAGGCATCCCTCCCCGTGGCCGAGTTACTTCCACACTCGCGCTAAGGGCCGGGGCAGCGCACCGGCCGGCCGCCCTCACGCAGTGGCGGCGGGCCCTTAGATCTACGCGGGACCCCTTAGATGGCCGACGTCCGGGCGGCGATCGGCGGCGGCGCGTGGCGCGGCCTGGCCGGGCTGTGCGAGCGGCCTTCTGAGCCTGGTCAGCTGGCCCGGTGCCGATGAGTACGCAAGACGGCTACGACGACACCGGCCCAGCCAGCCCGTATCGACGTGGGATCTGAACAACCCCTTAGAGCCGGGAGAGTGCCACCCTCACCGGCTAGGCCACCCCGGGCTCAGGCGGGGCTGATGCCGTGGCGGCGGCGGGGTGGGGTGCGGTCCCGGCCGCGCGCGGTGGCGAACCGGCGTACCAGTTCGTCCCGCAGGTCCTCGGGCTCCACCACGTCATCCACGACGAGTTCGGAAGCGAGCCGCAAGATGTCGATGTCCTGCTCGTAGTCGCGGCGCAGCCGGTCGGTCTCGGCCGACCGTTCGGCCTCGTCCGCGATCTGCTCGAGCTTGTTGGCGTACACGGCGTTCACCGCAGCCTCGGCGCCCATGACCGCGATCTTGGCCGTCGGCAGCGCCAGCGTCGCGTCCGGGTCGAAGCCGGGACCCGCCATGGCGTACAGCCCCGCCCCGTAGGCCTTGCGCACCACGACGCAGATCTTCGGCACGGTGGCGTCGGACATCGCGGCGATCATCTTCGCGCCGTGCCTGATGATGCCCTGCCGTTCCACGGCGGTGCCGACCATGAAGCCGGGCACGTCGGCCAGGAACAGCAGCGGGATCCCGAACGCGTCGCAGGTCTGGATGAACCGGGCCGCCTTGTCGGCCGAGTCGACGAACAGCACCCCGCCCTTGAACATCGGGTTGTTCGCGATCACCCCCGTCACCTGGCCGTCCAGCCGGGCGAAGCCGGTGACCACCTCCCGGGCCCACAGCGCGTGGATCTCGAAGAACGAGTCCTCGTCCACCACGCCGCGGATGAACCGGCGCATGTCGAACGCCTGGCGCTCGCTCTCGGGCACCAGCGCCCGCAGGTCCACGGGCTTCGGCGGCCGCGGCTCCGCCACGGGCAGCGGCGCGGCCCAGTTCTGCGGCAGGTAGGAGAGGTAAGTCCGGACCGCCTCCAGCGCGTCGGGCTCCGAGGACGCGAGCAGATGGCCGCTGCCGGACACCGTGCAGTGCAGCCGGGCGCCGCCCATCTCCTCCAGCGTGGTCTTCTCGCTGACCACCATCTCGACCATCCGCGGGCTGCCCAGGTACATCGAGGCGTTGCCGTCGACCATCGCGGTGAAGTCGCAGAACGCCGGGATGTACGCGCCGCCCGCCGCCGACGGGCCGAACAGCGCGCAGACCTGCGGGATCGAGCCGGAGGCGCGGATCTGGGTGCGGAAAATACGCCCGGCGCCGCGTCTCCCAGGGAACATGTCCACCTGGTCGGTGATCCTCGCCCCGGCCGAGTCGACCAGGTAGATCATCGGGAGGCCGGCCTCGTACGCCTTCTCGATGATCCGGATGATCTTCTCCACGGTGCGGGCGCCCCAGGACCCGGCCTTGACCGTGGAGTCGTTGGCCATCAGCGCGACCGGGCGGCCGTCGATGGTGGCCGTCCCGGTGATCACGCCGTCGGCCGGCAGGCCGTCGGCCAGGGCGTTGGCGTACCGGCCGTCCTCGGTGAAGCTGCCCGCGTCGGTGAGCAGCGCGATCCGCTCCCGGGCGAACAGCTTGCCGCGGGCCGCGGCCGCCTCGTGGTAGCGGGCGGCGCCGCCGCGCTCGATGGTGTCCCTGAGCTTGGAGAAGTCGGTCATGACGCGATTGTCCTGGTGCGGGGCCGGCCCGGAGGACCTGGGAGGGCAGGGTGTGGCCGACGATGGCTTCCGCCTCAGCCGCCGCCGCGATCATCGCCTCCAGGTCGATCCCGGTGGCCACCCCCATGTCCTCGGCCATGTGCACGAGTTCCTCGGTGGCGATGTTGCCGGTCGCGCCCGGCGCATAGGGGCAGCCGCCGAGGCCGCCGACTGAGGCGTCGAAGTCGGCCACGCCGAGCTCGAGCGCGGCCATGACGTTAGCCAGCCCTGTACCGCGCGTGTTGTGAAAGTGCAGGTTCAGCGCCGCTTCCGGATGGGCCGAACGGAACGCCCCGACCAGGGCCCGGACCCGGGCCGGCGTGGCCATGCCGGTCGTGTCGCCGAACGAGGCCGAGTCCGCCCCGTCGGCCAGGGCCCGTCCGGCCACTGAGACCACCCGGCCGGGCGGCACGTCGCCCTCGTACGGACAGCCCCAGGCGGTGGACACGATGACCTGCACGGTCGCGCCGCGCTCGTGGGCGACCGAGATGATCTCCGCGATCTCGTCTAGCGACTGGCCGGTGGAGCGGTTCACGTTCTTGCGGTTGTGGGTTTCCGAGGCCGAGACGACCGCCTCGAGCTCGGTGAAGCCGGCGTCGAGCGCCCGCTGGGCGCCCCTGAGGTTCGGCACCAGGGCCGAGTACCGGACCGACGGCATCCGGACCGCGCGCTTCCACACCTCTTCGGCGTCGGCCATTTGCGGGATCGCCGACGGCCGCACGAACGACACCGCCTCGATCCGCTGCACGCCGGTCGCGGACAGCCGGTCGAGCAGCGCCACCTTGGCGTCGGTCGGCACCGGGTCCTCGTTCTGCAGCCCGTCCCGCGGCCCGACCTCGCGGACCGAGATCCGGTCCGGCAGTTCCCAGCTCACTGTGTTAGCCCCGCTCGCCTCCGGGGCGCCTTAAGGCGCCGCCTTGCTGGTCTGGCCGCCTGTGGCGGCGGGCCCTCGTCGCTCGTCCCTCGCTCCTCAGTCCAGGCAACGCCGCGCCCCTTTGGCTCGCTCATACATCCAGGCTAGCCGTCGCTGGGAGCCCGCTGAGCGGACCGGCCCCGGACGAGCCGGCGTACAGTCGGCTTACTACGGCTCCGAGAGAATTAGGAACCTTCTCTGCGATTTCTCCCAGACCGGCCGCCTATTACGGAGGGTGAGTGGAGGTACGGAGTTGAACGCACACGGATGGACGCGCCGGCAACTGCTCGGGCGGGGCGGAGTGGCGATGGCGAGCGTGGGCGGGCTGGCCGCGGCGGGCGTCGCCGGTTACGCGTGGCCGCGGGCCGCGGCGGCCGCCGAGCAGATACCGGCCGCACCGGTCACGCCGGACGACACGCGAGGGGTCCTGCACTTCGTGAGCCGTCCCGATCTGACCCCGCCCGCGCTGACCATCGCCCGCCATGGCCCCGCCGGAGCCTCGGATCCCCCGTACTTCATCCTGACGCCGTCCGGATATCCCCTCACCGGGCCCGGCACGCCGGGGCTGATGATCCTGGACCGGCACGGCGGCATCGTCTGGTACTCGCCGAACACCGGCTTCCCGGCCAGTAAGGGCATGGGGCGGGTTGACCTCAAGGTCCAGAGCTACCAGGGCCACCCCGTGCTCACCTGGTGGGAAGGGCAGATCATCAGGGGCACCGGGGAGGGCCAGGCGATCATCGCCGACACCTCCTACCGCACCATCGCCACCATCAAAGGAGGCGGGCTCCAGGTCGACCTGCACGAATTCGTCATCAGCCCGCAGGACACCGCGCTCGTCACCGCCGTCCGGCCGGTGCCGACCGACCTGTCCGGGGTGGGCGGCCCGACACATGGGGTGGCGCTGGCCGGCGTGGTCCAGGAGATCGACATCCCGACCGGCCAGGTGCTGTTCGAATGGAGCAGCCTCGACCACGTGCCGGTGACCGACACCTACGTGCCGTTCTCCGGCGGCACCACGGCGGCGCCGTTCGACTACTTCCATGTCAACGCGATCTCGATCGCACCGGACGGCAACCTGCTGATCTCGGCCCGGAATACCAGCACGGTCTACAAGGTGTCTCGGTCCACCGGACAGGTCATCTGGCAACTCGGCGGGAAGCGGTCCAGCTTCACGATGGGTCCGGGCGCGACGTTCTGGTTCCAGCACCACGTCCTCCCGCAGGGCCAGGACACGCTGAGCATCTTCGACGACGGCGGCGCCCCGCCAGTCAAGGAGCCGCAGTCCCGGGGCATCCTGCTGAACCTGGACACCGGCACCATGCGGGCCACGCTGCAGCGCAGCTACGTCCACCCGGCGGGCCTGGCGGCCGCCAACCAGGGCAGCATGCAGGTGCTGGCCGACGGCGAGGTGCTGGTCGGCTGGGGCAACCTGCCGTACTTCTCGCAGTTCAGCGAGGACGGGACGCTGATCCTAGACGGCCAGTTCCCGGTCGGGGACCAGTCCTACCGGGCCTTCACCGCGGCCTGGACCGGGCACCCGACGGACAAGCCCGCCGCGGCGGCGCGGGTGAACCCGGCCGGCGGTTCGGTCGTGTACGCCAGCTGGAACGGGGCGACCGAGGTGAACACCTGGACGGTGCTGGCCGGGACGTCGGCGGGTACGCTGGCCAAGATCGGCTCCCAGGCGCGCAGCGGCTTCGAGACGATGATCACGGTCAACTCGGCGGGGCCGTACTTCGCCGTAACCGCACAGGATGCCGGCGGCCACGTGCTCGGCCAGTCGGCCACGGTGCAGATCGCAAGCGGTTAGGGCTGGTTCCGCTGGTCGTGTTCAAGCCGCCGCTGTTCGTTCTCGGCCAGCTGGAACAGCGTGGCCTGTACGTGCTTGACGTGCGGGATGTCGGTCAGCACGATCTGGCCGTGCTCGCCCGCTGATTCCACCACCAGCCGCCCGGCGCCGAGCAGCCGGTCGAGCACGCCCTGCTCGAACGACACGTCGTTGATCCTGGTCAGCGGGATGTCACGGCCGCGCCTGGTCACGATGCCGAACCGGGTCCGCAGCCGCTTGGTGGTCAGCTCGTACGTCGTGGTCCGCCAGCGCAGCAGCGGCACGATCAGCAACACCATCAGGACCAGCACGGCCACCACGCCGACTCCCCCGCGGATCGCCAGCGCGCTCGAGCCGGACAGGATCAGCGCCTCGGCGACCAGGGCGATGGCCACCACGAGCATCGCGACCAGGATCGGGCGGATGAGCGTTTTCCAGTGCGGATGCAGCAGCAGCACGAGCTGCTCATCGCCGGTCGGCGAAGACTCACGGGCCATACGCCACATAGTGGCACGGGTCGGCTACCACTCAGCGCAAGTGCACGATGTCGCCCGCGGCCACCGGCAGGTCGGCGTCGGGCGGCACGCTGACCAGCAGCCGGCCGTCGGCGTCAACCCCGGCGGCCAGGCCGTCGAACAGCCGGCCGCCGGGCAGTTCCACCCGGACGCGACGGCCGATGGTGGCGCACAAGCCGGTGTACTCGGCACGCAGCCCGGACCGTTCAGAATCTCCGAAGACCTGGCACCAGGCCTGGTACCTACGTTCCAGGCCAGCCAGGATCTCGGCCAGCAGGGCGGTCCGGTCCAGGCTGGCCGCGCCTTCGAGGTGCAGCGAGGTCGCGGCCAGCGCGCCGGGGCCGGGCGGCGGCAGCTCGCCAGGCCCGGTGGACACGTTGACGCCGACCCCGACCACCACGGCCGCACCGCTCGCCTCGGCCAGGATCCCGGCGAGTTTCCCGGGGCCGACCAGCACGTCGTTCGGCCACTTCAGCTGCGCGTCCACCCCGGCCACGGCGCGGACCGCCGCCGCCACGGCCACCCCGCCCAGCAACGGGAGCCAGCCCAGGCGGGCCCGCGGCACCGCCTCCGGCCGCAGCAGCACGGAGAAGGTCAGGGCGGCGCGCGGCGGCGCCACCCACACGCGGCCCAGCCGGCCGCGCCCCGCGCTCTGCTGCTCGGCGACCAGCACCACACCCTCCGGCTCGCCGTCGGCCGCGCGGGCCAGCAGGTCGGCGTTGGTCGAGCCGGTGACGGCGGTGACCTCGACCGCGCGCCACAGGCCGCCGGGCCGGACGACGGCGGCGTGCAGGACGGCGGCGTCGAGGGGTGGGCGGCCCGTTTCAGTCACAGAGCTTCAGTCACTGATGCGGATGCGCAGGCGGCGGAAGCCCTTGCCCTTGCTCTCGATCTTGACGACCTCGATCCGGCCGACCGCCCTGGTCGAGGCGACGTGGGTGCCGCCGTCGGCCTGCTGGTCCAGGCCCACGATGTCGATGATCCGGACCTCCTTGACCTCCGGCGGCACCAGGTTGGTGGCGGTGCGGATGATGTCAGGCAGGGCGAACGCCTCGTCCCGGGGCAGCACGCGCACGTCGATCCGGCGGTCCGCACCGATCTCGGTGTTGCAGGCCGCCTCGACCACGTCCCGGAAACCCTCGGGCAGATCCGGCAGGTTGAAGTCCATCCGGGCGGTCAGCGGCTCCATGTTGCCGCCGGTGACCAGCGCCCCGAAGTCACGGAACACCACGCCGCACAGCACGTGCAGGCCGGAATGGGTGCGCATCAGCGCGGTCCGCCGCTCGTCCTCGAGCGCGCCGCGAACCGCGGTGCCGGCGGGCGGCAGCGGATCCCCCTCGGCCGGGATCAGGTACAGGTCGTCACCCTTGCGCGCGCCCACGATGCGGGTCTGCACGCCACCCCACAGCAGTACGCCGTAATCGGGCGGCTGACCGCCGCCGCCGGGGTAGAACGCCGACCGGTCCAGGACGATGCCCTCGGCGTCGGCCGCGAGCACCGCGGCGTCCCATTCCCGCAGGGTCTGGTCGTCCAGTTCGAGCCGGTGCGTGCGCCATTGCGTGTCATCCATGGCAGGCAGCCTAGCCCGTGTTCTGCAGCCCGGCCGCGACCCCGTTGACAGTGAGCAGGAGCAGGCGCTCCAGCCGATCGCGATGGCCGGCCTCCGGTCCGGAGTCCGGGTCGAGCCCGCGCAGTGCGGCCAGGGCCCGCAGCTGCAGGTAGGACAGCGCGTCCACGTAGGGGTCGCGCAGCGCGACGGCCCGGGACAACACCGGCCGGTCGGCCAGCAGCCGGTCGTGGCTGGTCACGGCCAGCACCAGCCGTTTGGTCAGGTCATACTCGGCCAGCACCTGCCCGGTCAGGTCGTCCCGGCCGCCCAGGGCCAGGTAGCGGGCCGCGATCGGCCGGTCGGTCTTGGCCAGGCTCATCTCGGCGTTGTCGAGCAGCACGCCGAACAGCGGCCACTCGCGGTACGCGCGGCGCAGGACGTCCGTACCGTCCGGATCGGCCTCGATGGCGGCCAGCCCGCTGCCCAGGCCGAACCAGCCGGGCAGGTTCACCCGGGTCTGGGACCAGGCGAACACCCAGGGGATGGCCCGCAGGTCGTCTAGGTCCGTGACGGCCGGCGTGCTCCGGCTCAGGCCGCGCTGGGCGGGCCGCGAGCCGATGCGCAGGCCGCCGATCTCGCCCAGCGGGCTGATCCGGGCGAACCACTCGGCGAACCCGTCCGCCTCGACCAGGCCGCGGAAGACGGCGCATGCGGCCTTGTCGATCCGGTCGGCGATGTCCCGGTAGGAGGCCGCGGCGGCCGCGGTCCGTTCGGCCCGGCGCGGCGACGAAGCGAGCAGCACCGCGGAGCTGACCTGCTCCAGGTGCCGTTTGGCGATGGCCTGCTGGCCGTACCGGGCGAAGATCACCTCGCCCTGCTCGGTGACCTTGAACGACCCGTTGACCGACCCGGGCGCCTGGGCCAGCACGGCCCGGCCGGCCGGGCCGCCGCCCCGGCCCAGCGCGCCGCCCCGGCCGTGAAACAAGGTCAGCCTGACGCCGTGCGCCGTGGCCCATTCGGCCAGCCGGGCCTGGGTGTCGAACAGGCGCAAGGTGGCGCTGGCCGGCCCGAGTTCCTTGGCCGAGTCGGAGTAGCCGAGCATGGCTTCCAGGTGGCCGCCGGTGGCGGCGAGCCGTTCGGCGACCTCTGGGAGCGCCACCATGCCGGTCAGCACGTCCGGCGCGTGGGCCAGGTCGACCGCACTCTCGAACAGCGGGACCACGTCCAGCACCGGGATCCGGCCGCCGTTAGCCGCGTAGCGGGCCAGTTCGTAGACCGAGGCGATGTCGCCGGCCGACCGGGTGAAGCTCACCACGTAGCGTCGGCACGCGTCGACGCCGAACCGGTCCTGGATCCAGCCGATGGCCCGGAACGTGGCCAGGACTTCCTCGGTCTCCGGCGATCGCGCGGCGCCGGTTTCGTCGAGGCCCGGCTCGGTACCGGACAGGCCGGCGGCCCGCAGTTCGCGCAGCACCCGGGCGTGCACCTCGCTGTGCTGCCGGACCTCCAGCCCGGCCAGATGGAAGCCGAACGTCTCGGCCTGCCAGATCAGGTTCTGCAGCTCACCGGCCGCCTGCCGCGCGGCCCCGGCCGCGGCCAGTGACTCCTGGACGATGCGCAGGTCGGTAAGGAAGTCGCCCGGACCCGGGTAGGCCAGGTCGGCGTTCCGGACCCGGGTGGCGTTGACCCGCGCCGCGGCGTACAGCAGGTAGGTCCGGTACGGCTCCTGCGGGGCGCGGGCCGTGATCTCGGCCAGCAGCTCCGGGTGGGCGGCCGCCGCGGCGGCGAGCGCGCGCCGCAGGCCCGCCGACGGCGGGGTGGTCGCCTCGTGCAGGGTCAGCGCCCGGCCGGTCCGGACCGTCGCGTTCTCCAGCGCGCGCAGCCCGTGATCGGCCTGGATGGCGGCGGTCTCGCGGGTGACCTGGGCGGTCACGAACGGGTTGCCGTCCCGGTCGGCGCCCACCCAGCTGCCGAAGCGCAGGAAGGCGGGGACCGGCCCTGGCACTTCGCCTCCGGTACGGCCCAGCGCCCGGTCCAGCTCGCGGTACACGGCGGGCACCACCCGGAACAGGGTCTCGTCGAAGGCGGTCATGACCGTCCGGACTTCGTCGATCGGATCCATGGCCTTCACCCGCAGCTGCGAGGTCCGCCACAGCAGGTCGACGTGCTCGCGCAGCGCCCGGCGTGCCTCGGCGTGCTCAGCCGCGCCCGCCCGCTGGTCGTCCGTGACGCTCAGCAGCTCACTGATCCGGCGCAGCGCCGCCACCACGGCCCGGCGGCGGGCCTCGGTGGGATGCGCAGTCAGCACCAGGTGCACACGCAGCTCGCCGAGCAGCTCGGCCAGGTGCGCGCCGCCGGCGTCGCTGGTCAGCTCGGCCACGGCGGCGGCGAGCGACTCCCGGACCGGCTCATGCCCGGCGTCGCGTTCACGCAGCTGGCGGATGCGCTGATGTTCCTCGGCCAGGTTGGCCAGGTGGAAGTAGACAGTGAAGGCCCGGGCCACCTGCTCGGCCCGGTCCAGGTCCCACGAGCCGACCAGGGCCGCGATCGCGTCCGCGGCGCGGTCACGAGGCTGGTGGCGGGCATCGATCACGACGTGCCGGAGCCGCTCCACGTCGGCCAGCAGGTCCGGGCCGGTCTTCGGGTCCGAGTCCCGGATGATCTCCCCGAGGATGTCGCCCAGCAGCCGGACGTCGCGGCGCATCGGCTCCGGGAGTTCGGCTCGGTCCCTTGCTCGGTCCCTTGCTCGGTCCATGTTCACGGTGCTCTCTTCAGAGTTTCGGGTTATTCAGAATCCGGTGGGGGTTCCCGTCGCGCTCATGCAGCGGCCACTCGCACGGACCTTCGGCCCATGCTCGCTAGCCGCTTTCTGAATAGCTCTCACGGCGCGAGCGTAATCCGCGCATGTGTCGGGCCCGTTAAATTGATGACATGACCAACCCCGCCTTGACCTCCGGAGAAGAAGACCCGCATACCACTCTGCGCACCACCGCGGGCAAGCTCGCCGACCTAGAGCACCGCCGGTACGAGGCGGTGCACGCCGGGTCCCAGCAGGCGGTGGCCAAGCAGCACGAACGGGGCAAGCGGACCGCGCGGGAACGGATCGACATGCTGCTCGACCCGGGCTCGTTCACCGAGTTCGACGAGCTGGCCCGGCACCGCGCCACCGACTTCGGCATCGGGGCCACCCGGCCCTACGGGGACGGCGTGGTCACGGGGTACGGCACCGTGGACGGCCGGCCGGTCTGCGTGTTCAGCCAGGACTTCACGGTGTTCGGCGGATCGCTGGGCGAGGTCTACGGCGCCAAGATCGTCAAGATCATGGATCACGCGCTGAAGACCGGCTGCCCGATCATCGGCATCAACGACGGCGGGGGCGCCAGGATTCAAGAAGGCGTGGTCGCGCTCGGCCTGTTCGCCGAGATCTTCTACCGCAACGTGATGGCCTCCGGCGTCGTCCCGCAGGTGTCGCTGATCATGGGCCCGTGCGCGGGCGGGGCGGTCTATTCCCCCGCGATCACCGACTTCACCCTCATGGTCGAGGGCACCAGCCACATGTTCATTACCGGCCCCGACGTGATCAAGACCGTGACCGGGGAGGACGTGACCTTCGAGGAGCTCGGCGGCGCCACCGCGCACGGCGTCAAATCCGGCGTCGCGCACTACCAGGCGTCCGACGAGCAGGATTGCATCGACTTCGCGCGCGAGATCCTGTCCTATCTGCCCTCGAACAACCTCGACGAGCCCCCGCGGCTGGACGTCGTCGCGGACCTGGACATCGGCGCGGCCGACGCCGAACTGGACACGATCATCCCCGATTCGCCGAACCAGCCCTACGACATGCACGAGGTCATCACCCGGGTGCTGGACGACGGCGAGTTCCTCGAGATCCACGCCGGCTTCGCGCCGAACATCCTGGTCGGCTTCGGCCGGGTCGAGGGCTCACCGGTCGGCGTGGTGGCCAACCAGCCGATGCACTACGCCGGGACCTTGGACATCGACGCGTCGGAGAAGGCGGCGCGGTTCGTCCGGACCTGCGACGCGTTCGGCCTCCCGATCCTGACCTTCGTCGACGTGCCGGGATTCCTGCCCGGCGTCAGCCAGGAATGGCGGGGCATCATCCGGCGCGGCGC
Source organism: uncultured Actinomycetes bacterium (assembly GCA_963722055.1). Classification (GTDB taxonomy): domain Bacteria; phylum Actinomycetota; class Actinomycetes; order Streptosporangiales; family Streptosporangiaceae; genus Palsa-504. Next base: position 59,467 of record CAVRLA010000002.1, read on the forward strand.
CAAGCTCATCTACGCCTACGCGGAGGCCACCGTGCCCAAGGTCACGGTGATCACCCGGAAGGCCTACGGCGGCGCCTACGACGTGATGGGCTCCAAGCACCTGGGCGGCGACGTCAACCTGGCCTGGCCCACCGCGCAGATCGCGGTCATGGGCGCGCAGGGCGCGGTGAACATCCTGTACCGCCGGGAACTGGCCGCCGCCGCGGACCCGGACGCGCTGCGCGCGGAGCGCATCGCCGAGTACGAGGACACGCTGGCCAACCCGTACATCGCGGCCGAACGCGGCTACGTGGACGCGGTCATCCGCCCGGCCGAGACCCGGCCCGCGGTGACCCGCGCGCTGCGCACGCTCCGCACCAAGCGCCAGACGCTGCCGCCCAAGAAGCACGGCAACATACCACTCTGAGTATTTGATTGGATGCAATCCGTCGATGAATGTGGTACATGTGGCGCACGCATGGGCCCGGCTGGCCTAGAGTCAAAGGTGATGACCGAATTCGCCGCCCCGCTTCCCATCCTGGCCCGCTACGCGGTCATGGTGGACGTCGGCTACATCTATGCCGCAGCGGGCGAGCTGCTGTTCGCCTCCAGCTCGCGCCGCGATTTCCGGGTGGACGCGGTCCCGTTGATCCAGGTGGTCACCAAGCACGCCGATGAGATCATCCGCGGCGAGCTGCTCCGGGTCTACTGGTACGACGCGGCGCGCGACCGGGTGCCGACGATCGACCAGCGGGTCATCGCCCAGATGCCCTGGGTCAAGCTGCGGCTCGGCAACCTGAACGCCCGCGGCCAGCAGAAGGGCGTGGACGCGCAGATCAGGGCGGACATGGAGGCGCTGGCCCGGCACCGCGCGATCACCGACGCGGTCCTGATCGCCGGCGATGAGGACATGGTGCCTGCGGTCGAGGCGGCCCAGGCCTTCGGGGTCCGCGTGCACCTGTGGGGCATCGAGCCGCCGTACGGCACCAACCAGGCCGAGCGGCTCGTGTGGGAGTCGGACACGGTCGACGTGCTGGACGCCTCGTTCCTGCGGCCCTACTTCACCAAGAACCCGGTGTCCGACCAGTCCCGGTCGGATACGGGGTCCTTCCCGGCCCTCGGCTCGGCGCCGGTCGTGCCCTCGCCGTCCCAGCTGTTCGGTGAGCGGCACAGCCGGTCCCAGGCGATGCAGGTCACCCAGCCGATGTCCCGGACCGGGCCGCACGCCGCGATGCCGCCGGGCGGGTGGTCGGCGTCCACCACCGGCCCTATGCCCCGGCTGGGGCCCGACCGGATCCGGGTCGAGGAGGCCGGCGAGCACGTCGCGCAGAAGTGGATCCTGACCCGTGGCCGGGACAACATCCGCGACCTGCTGCCCGGGCCGATCCTCCCGCCGGTGATCGACAAGGAGCTCCTGGTCGACGCGGAGAAGGAACTCGGGCTATCGCTGCGGCCTTTCCAGGAGGCCCGCGAGTGGCTGCGGGACGCGTTCTGGGAGCGGGTCCACCGGGAGTTCGGCATCGGCACCGGCAAATCCCGCGGCTAGCTGACTTTTTTATACGGAACGGATCGTGGTGACTGCCCCCAGCCCCGTCCTGCGGGTCATCCGCGGCGACGCCACCCCGGAAGAGATCGCGGCCGTGGTCGCCGTGCTGCTGGCTCGTCCTGCTTTGGCCGAGCCGAGGCCTCGACGGGCGCCGTCCGCCTGGGCCGACCGGTCCCGGCTGCTGCGCCGCCCGCTGTTCCCCGCCCCCGACGCCTGGCGCCGCTCCGCCCTGCCTAGGTAGACCGCTCCCGTTACCGGTGCCGCGTCCGATCCGAACCGCCCCGATGGCCCGTCGGGGCGGTTAGGGCCGCACCAATGGCCCATTGGGGCGGTTATGGCCGGCTAGCTGAGGCGCTCCAGGATCAGCTGGCGGACACGGGCGGCGTCGGCTTGGCCACCGGTGGCCGTCATGACCGCGCCGATCAGGGGACCCGCCGCGGCGACCTTGCCCTCGCGGACCTTGGCCGCCACCGCGGGGTTGGCCGCAATCGCCGCGTCGACGGCGGCGATCAGTGCGGTCTCGTCGCTGACCACGGCCAGGCCGCGGGCCGCCACCACCTCGTCCGGCGTACCCTCGCCGGCCAGCACCGCATCGATCACGTCGCGGGCCAGGCGGTCGTTGAGGACACCAGATGCGACGAGCTCGGCGACGCGGGCGACCTGGGCGGGGGTGATGTTCAGGTCCTTCAGCTGGAGGCCCGCGTCGTTGGCCCGGCGGGCCAGCTCACCCAGCCACCATTTGCGCGCGTCGGCCGGCGAGGCGCCCGCCGCGACGGTCTCGGCGACCAGATCGAGCGCGCCCGCGTTGGACAGCGCGGCCATGTCGAGGGCGGGCAGGTCCCACTCGGCCTGCAGCCGGGCCCGCCGCGCGGACGGCGCCTCAGGCAGCGCGGCGCGGATCTGCTCCACCCATTCGGCCGGCGGGGCGACCGGGACCAGGTCGGGCTCGGGAAAGTACCGGTAATCCTGGGCCTCTTCCTTGGACCGGCCGGACGTGGTCGTGCCCGACTCCTCGTGGAAGTGCCTGGTCTCCTGGACGACCCGGCCGCCGGCGTCGAGCACGGCGGCCTGCCGCTCGATCTCGAACTCGACCGAGCGCTGGACCGAACGCAGCGAGTTGACGTTCTTGGTCTCCGTCCGCTTGCCCCACTGGCCGGAACCGCGCGGGGACAGCGAGACGTTCACGTCGCTGCGCAGCGATCCCTCTTCCATCCGCACGTCGGAGACGCCCAGGGCGCGGACGAGGTTCCGCAGCTCGGTGACGTAGGCGCGGGCCACGACGGGTGCGTCCGCGCCGGTGCCGGTGACCGGCTTGGTCACGATCTCGACCAGCGGGATGCCCGCCCGGTTGTAGTCGACCAGCGAGTACTCAGCCCCGTGGATCCGGCCGGTGACGCCGCCCACGTGCAGCGACTTGCCGGTGTCCTCCTCCAGGTGCACCCGCTCGATGCCGACCCGGATGGTCTTGTCGCCTACCGCGACGTCCAGCCAGCCGTTGGTGCACAGCGGCTCGTCGTACTGCGAGATCTGGAAGTTCTTCGGCATGTCCGGGTAGAAGTAGTTCTTCCGGGCGAACCGGCACCAGGTGGCGATGGTGCAGTTCAGAGCCAGGCCGATCCGGATCGTGTACTCGATCGCCATCCGGTTTACCGCCGGCAGCGAGCCGGGCAGGCCGAGGCAGACCGGGCACACCTGGCTGTTCGGCTCGGCGCCGAACGCGGTCCGGCAACCGCAGAACATTTTGGTCGTGGTGCCGAGCTCGACGTGCGTCTCCAGGCCGATCACCGGCTCGTAGCGCTCGACCGCCTCGGCGAACGGGACCAGCGTGTCCGTCGTCATGCTCTATCTCCTTCGGCTGGCAGCCCCCTAGCTTCGGACAGCAGCGGATGGCCCCAACGGCCGGTGAAGGCCGCCTCCGCGGCGGCGGCGACCCGGTACAGCCGGTCGTCGGCCAGCACGGGCGCCATCACGTGCAGGCCGACCGGCAGGCCGTTCTCCGGCGCCAGCCCGCACGGGACCGAGATCGCCGCGTTGCCCGCCAGGTCCGACGGGATCGTGCAGAGGTCGGCCAGGTACATGGCCATCGGGTCGTCGGCCCGCTCGCCGATCGGGAACGCCGTGGTCGGCGTGGCGGGCGAGACCAGCACGTCGACCTGGCCGAAGGCCGCGTCGAAGTCCCTGATGATCAGGGTCCGCACCTGCTGGGCCTTGCCGTAGTAGGCGTCGTAGTAGCCGCTGGACAGCGCGTAGGTGCCGAGGATGATGCGCCGCTTCACCTCGGCCCCGAAACCCGCCTCGCGGGTCAGCGCCATGACCTCCTCGGCGTCCCTGGTCCCGTCGTCACCAATCCGCAGTCCGTAGCGCATGGCGTCGAACCGGGCCAGGTTCGACGAGCACTCGCTGGGTGCGATCAGGTAGTACGCGGGCAGGGCGTACCTGAAGTGCGGGCAGGATACCTCGGTGACCTTGGCGCCCAGGGATTCCAGCAACTCAACGGCCTCGGCGAACCGGGACAGGACACCCGGCTGGTAGCCGTCGCCGCTCAGCTCGCTGACCACGCCGATCCGCATGCCGCTCACGTCGGCCTCACGGGCCGCGGCTACCACCGGCGGCACCGGCGCGTCGATCGAGGTGGAATCGCACGGGTCGTATCCCGAGATCGCCTCGTGCAGCAGCGCGGTGTCGAGCACGGTCCGCCCCAACGGTCCCGGGGTGTCCAGGCTGCTCGCGAACGCGACCACGCCGTACCGGGAGTTACCGCCGTAGGTCGGCTTGGTGCCGACGATCCCGCACACCGCGGCCGGCTGGCGGATCGAGCCGCCGGTGTCGGTGCCTACGGCCAGCGGCGCCTCGTAGGCCGCCACCGCGGCGGCGGACCCGCCGGACGAGCCGCCCGGAACCTTGTCCAGGTCCCACGGGTTATGGCTGGGTCCGAACGCGGAGTTCTCCGTGGACGAGCCCATGGCGAACTCGTCCATGTTGGTCTTGCCGACGATGATCGCGCCGGCCTGCTTGATCCGCCGCGTGATCGTGGCGTCGTACGGCGGGTGCCAGCCGTCCAGGATGCGCGAGCCGCAGGTGGTCGGCATGCCGGTCGTGGCGAACAGGTCCTTGACCGCGACCGGGACGCCCGCCAGCGGGCCGAGCGGCTCGCCCGCCCGGCGCCGGGCGTCGACGTCCGCGGCCTGGGCCAGCGCGCTCTCGGCCGCCACGTACAGGAAGGCGTGCACGCGATCCTCGACGGCCGCGATCCGGTCCAGGTGGGCCTGGGTGACCTCGGTCGCGGAGACCTGCCCGGCGGCCAGCGCGGCCGACAGTTCGGCCGCGGTCATACGGGTGAGTTCCATCAGTCCTCCCCCAGGATCCGCGGTACCTTGAACCGCTGCTGCTCCACCGCGGGCGCCTGGTCCAGGGCCTGCTCGGGCGTCAGGCACGGCCACGGCTCGTCGTCACGGAACACGTTGGTCAGGCCGGTCGCGTGCGAGGTCGGCGGGATGCCGTCCGCCGCGACCTCCTGGACCTGGGCGACGGACGTGATGATCTGGTCCAGCTGGGGGGCCAGGTGGTCGAGTTCCGCGTCGCTGAGCGTGATCCGGGCCAGTCGCGCCAGGTGCGCGACCTCCTCACGGGTGATGGACATGCACGCCATCCTAGGGGCGCAGTGGCGGCAGGCCGTAACCGAATAAGGCCGCTAGCGTGGTCCTGGACCGTCCTGATCCGGCGGTCCCGTTCGTCGTGCTGGTGCGGGGAAGAGGAGGATCCGTCATGGCCAGCGACATCACGGCGGTCAAGGCGGCGGTCGACGCGGCGGTCGACGCGGCGTTCCGCGACGAGTGGGGCCGGGTGGTGGCGACGCTGATCCGGACCACCGGCGACTGGGACCTGGCCGAGGAGTGCGCGCAGGACGCATTCGCGCTGGCCCTGCAGCGCTGGCCCCGGGACGGGATCCCGGGCCGTCCGGGGGCGTGGCTGACCACGGCGGCCCGTAACCGCGCCATCGACGTCCTGCGCAGGAAAGCGGTCGGGGCGGCCAAACTCCGGGAGGTAGCCGCCATGTCCTACGAGCCCGAACCGCCGGCGGCCGACGACAGTCCCGTCCCCGACGACCGGCTGCGGCTGATGTTCACCTGCTGCCACCCGGCCCTCGCGCTCGAGGCCCGGGTCGCGCTGACCCTGCGCACGCTGGCCGGGCTGACCACGGCCGAGATCGCCCGGGCGTTCCTGGCCAGCGAGCCGACCATGGCCAAGCGGCTGGTCCGGGCCAAGCAGAAGATCCAGAACGCCGGCATCCCCTACCGGGTGCCTCCGGCGCACCTGCTGCCGGAGCGGACGCCGGGCGTGCTGGCGGTGCTGTACCTGCTGTTCAACGAGGGTTATTCGGCCACGGCAGGCGCCAACCTGGTCCGGCAGAACCTGTGCGCCGAGGCGATCCGGCTGGCCCGGGTGCTGACCACGCTGATGCCGGACGAGGCCGAGGCCGCGGGCCTGCTGGCGCTGATGCTGCTGCACGACGCGCGCCGGGCGGGCCGGCTCGACGCGCAGGGGGACCTGGTGACCCTGGAGGACCAGGACCGGGCGAGGTGGGACAAGGCGAAGATCGCCGAGGGCGTTGCGGCTTTGGAGGGCGCCTTGCGGCGCGGGCAGCCGGGCCCGTACCAGGTGCAGGCCGCCATCGCCGCGTGCCACGCCACGGCGGCCACCGCGGCCGACACCGACTGGGCCCAGATCGCGGCCCTGTACGAGCAACTCGCGTGGTTCCTGCCCACCCCGGTGGTGGAACTGAACCGCGCGGTGGCGGTCGGCATGGCCCAGGGCCCGGCGGCCGGGCTCCCGCTGGTGGCCGCCCTGGAGGCGTCCGGGAAGCTGGCCGGTTATCACCTGCTCCCCGCGACCCGGGCCGACCTGCTCCGACGTCTCGGCCGCCGGAGCGAGGCGGCCGCCGCGTACCGGGACGCGCTGGAGCTGGCCAGCACCGACGCGGAGCGGCGTTTCCTGTCCCGCCGACTGGCCGAGACCGGCGAGCTGGCCTGAAATCGCGGCCCGGGAGCGCTCGGCTTGTCCTTGACGGCCCGGCCCGCCGGGAGGAGCATTGCCGCACACGCGCAGGAACCCCGCCTCTCCATCACGGATGAGCCCTGCGCGGCGGGCGGTGATCTCTGGCGGGACGGCAGGGCCTCATATTCCCCCCCTTGTGGGGTCCTGCGGCTTCGGGATGGCCCGGCGGCACCGTGAGGGCCGCCGACGGGAGGCCGCACCCGGAGAGCCAGGGTGCGGGGTCGGTCAGGACCGGCCCCGCCCGCCCGCACCCACCCGGACGTCGCGGGCGCGATCTCGGTGTCGGCCGGGCTACTGCTGGCGGACGGCCTCGGGGCCCCGCTCCAGCATGACCCGGAAGGCGTCCTCGTCCAGGATCCGGACGCCCAGCTCGACGGCCTTGTCGTACTTAGAGCCCGCGTTCTCCCCGGCCACCACGAAGTCGGTCTTCTTCGACACCGAGGAGGTCACCTTTCCGCCCGCGGCCCGGACGGCCTCGCCCGCCTCGTCCCGGCTGAAGCCGGACAGCGTGCCGGTGACCACCACGGATACGCCGGCCAGCAGCCGGGCCGCGGCCCGATTCGGGTCGAAGTCCGGGTCCTCCAGCCGCACGCCCGCGTCCCGCCACTTGGCAATGATCGCCTGGTGCCAGTCGACGGCGAACCAGTCATGCAGCGAGGCGGCGATCGTCGGGCCGACCCCGTCCACCGCGGCCAGCGCGTCCACGCTGGCCGTCTCGATCGCCTGCACCGAACCGAACTCCGCCGCCAGCGCCCGCGCCGCCGTCGGCCCGACGTGCCGGATGGACAGCGCGACCAGGATCCGCCACAGCGGCCTGGTCCGCGCTTCGGCCAGGTTGGCCAGGAGCCGGGTGGCGTTAGCGCTCAGCGTGCCCTGCTTGACCACGAAGAACGGGCAGGTCTCGAGCCGCTCGGCGGTGAGGGCGAACACGTCGCCCTCGTCGGTGACCAGCCCGCAGTCGAGCAGCGCGCCGACCGCCTCGTAGCCGAGCACCTCGATGTCGAAGGCCCCCCGCCCGGCCAGGTGGAACAGCCGCTCGCGCAGCTGGGCCGGGCAGGACCGGGTGTTCGGGCAGCGCCAGTCGACCTCGTCCTCCTCCTTGGCCAGGGCGGTCTGGCAGGACGGGCAGGCGTCCGGGAACCTGAACTCGCGCTCACCGCCGGTCCGCAGGTCCGCCACCGGGCCGAGCACCTCGGGGATCACGTCGCCGGCCTTGCGCAGAATCACCATGTCGCCGATCAGGACGCCCTTGCGCTTGATCTCGTCCGCGTTGTGCAAAGTGGCCCGGTCCACCGTCGAGCCGCTCACCTTGACCGGTTCCATCACCGCGAACGGGGTGACCCGGCCGGTCCGCCCGACGTTGACCTGGATGTCGAGCAACCGGGTGGTGACCTCCTCCGGCGGGTACTTGAACGCGATGGCCCACCGTGGCGCCCGGCTGGTCGAGCCGAGCAGGCGCTGCAGCGCGATCTGGTCGATCTTCACCACCACACCGTCGATCTCGTACGGCGGGTCATGCCGGTGCTCGGCGTAGTACGCGATGTACTCGCGGACCCCAGCCATGTCCGGGACCACCTTGTACAGCTTGCTGACCGGCAGGCCCCAGTCGTGCAGCCGCTGGTACCAGCCGGACTGCGTGTCGGGCGCCCCCTCGAGGTGCCCTTCTTCCCCCGGTCCGGCCGCAGCGCCGCTGATGCCGTCGGAATCCGCGTAACCTTCGACCCGGCCGATGCCGTGGATGATGGCGTCCAGGGCACGGGACGCAGTGACCCGGGGATCCTTCTGCCGCAGTGATCCGGCGGCCGAGTTCCTCGGGTTGGCGAAGGCCGGCTTGCCCGCGTCCAGCAGCGACTCGTTTAGCTTCCCGAACGCCTCCACCGGCATGAACACCTCACCCCGGACTTCGAGCACGGCCGGGTACCCGGAACCGGCCAGCCGCGCCGGGATGGCGGAGATCGTCCGGATGTTCGGCGTGACGTCCTCCCCGGTTCGCCCGTCCCCCCGGGTGGCCGCCTTGATCAGCGCGCCGTCCCGGTAGATCAGGTCGATCGCGAGCCCGTCGATCTTCAGCTCGCACAGGTACGGGCCCTCGCCGCCGAGCCGGGTGGCCCGGTCCGCCCAGCCGCCCAGGTCCTCGTCGGTGAAGACGTTGTCCAGGCTGAGCAGCCGTTCCAGGTGCTCCACCGGCGTGAACAGCGTGGAGATCGTCCCGTGCACGGTCTGGGTGGGCGAGTCCGGCGTGCGCAGGTCCGGGTACCGGTCCTCGAGCGCGCGCAGCTCGCGCATCTTGGTGTCGTAATCGATGTCCGAGATGGTCGGCGAGTCCAGGACGTAGTACCGGTGATCGGCCTCGGTAATGTCCAGGCTGAGGTCCGCGTGCCGCCGCCGGGCCTCGGCCGGCGCCTCCTCGGCCGGGCTCGCGTCGTCACTCATGCTGGCTCCCCCCTGCCTCCTGGACCAACTCCGGCAGCATGGCAGCCGCCTCCCGGCACCGGCTCAGCGCCGCGCGGGCCTGCTCCGGGGACGCGCCGGCCAGGCCGCAGGCCGGGGTGACCACGGCTTGTTCGGCCACGGTGGAAAGCGGCAAGCCTAGTCTGCGCCACAGCCGGATGGCCCGTTCAGCCGTCTGGAGAGCCCCGCCCGGCTCGACCGTCACCGCCGAGATCGCCCCCGTCAGCACCCCCAGGCCGGCCTCGGCCGCCTCGGCCACCCCGTCCCCTTCCCCCCGCCGCAGCTGGCTGAGGTCGAAGGCGATCCCGTCCGCTCCCGCCCGCTGGATGATGCCGAACGGGACCGTGGTGGCACAGCAGTGAATCACCGTGTAAGCCGGGGTCGCCGCCAGGACCTGACTCAGCCGGTCCCGCACGGTATCGGCCTCGACCGCGGCCAGTCGGGACAGCCCGCTCTGAGTCGGCACCAGCCCGGCGGTCACGGACGGGAGCAGCGGCTCGTCGAACTGGACGACCAGCCGACCGCCCGGCACGCGCTTGGCCACGTCGGCGGCGTGGGCGGCCGCGGCTTCGGCCAGCGACGCGGTCAGGTCGGCCACCGCACCGGGGTCGGACAGCGCCACGTTCATCGTGCGGGTCAGCTCCAGCGTGGCGGCCAGCGTCCAGGGACCGCAGAGCTGGATCTTGACCGGCCCGGTGAAGCCTTGGAGCACCTCCTCCAGCACGTCCAGGTCTGAGGCCAGCATGGACCTGGCCCGGGCCAGGTCCCGGCCCGGGCGTTCGGCCAGGCGCCAGCCGCGGGGCGTCACCTCGACCGGCAGGTCGACCAGTAGAGCGGCGGTCCGCCCGGTCAGGTCGGCGCCCGGCCCGCGGTCTGGCAGTTCGGCCAGATGCGGGAAGTCCGGCAGTTCCCCGACGATGACCCGCATGGCCTCGGCCGGATCGGTCCCCGGCATCGACCCGATCCCGGTGGCGCTAGCCGGCGGCCACGGAAATTCCTGCCTGCCCACGGTGTGAGCTTAGGGCCTGCCGGCCCGGGGCTGAGCTTAGGCCTGCCGATCCGAGGCCGAGCTTAGGGTCTGCCGGCCCGGGCTGAGCCTAGGGCCTGCCGGCCGGCGACGGTACCCACGATCGTCGCACTGGCGAGCACCGTGTCGCCGTCGTACAGGACGGCGGCCTGACCCTTGGCTACGCCGCGCGCGGGATGGTGCAAGCGGACGCGTAGCTCGTCACCGTCCAGCCAGGCCGTACCGGCGTGGACCTCGCCGTGGGCGCGGAGCTGTACTAGGCAGTCTCGTGGCTCGGCCGGAGCGGCGCAGCCGGTCCAGACCGGGCGCGTGGCGGCGATCTCGGTGACGTCCAGTCCCTCGGCAGGGCCGACCGTGACCGTCCTGGTTATGGGTTCGATGTCCAGGACATAGCGGGGGCGGCCGTCATCGGCGGGTGTGCCGACGCGCAGGCCGCGGCGCTGGCCGACGGTGAAGGCGTAGGCGCCGTCGTGCTCGCCGAGGACGGCGCCGGACTGGTCGACGATCCGGCCGGGAGCCTGGCCGAGGTGCCGGGTCAGGAACCCCTTGGTGTCGCCGTCAGCGATGAAGCAGACGTCGTGGCTGTCGGGCTTTTCGGCCACGGCGAGGCCACGGGTTGCGGCTTCGGCGCGGACCTGGGTCTTGGGGGTGTCGCCGAGGGGGAACATAGCGTGGCTCAGTTGCTCGGAGGTGAGCACGGCCAGCACGTAGGACTGGTCCTTGCCGGGGTCCGCGGCGCGGTGCAGGACGCCGTTCTCGATCCGGGCGTAGTGGCCGGTGCACACGGCGTCGAAGCCGAGGGCCAGGGCACGATCCAGCACCGCGGCGAACTTGATCTTCTCGTTGCAGCGCAGGCACGGGTTCGGGGTGCGGCCCCCGGCGTACTCCGCCACAAAATCTTCTACCACGTCGCGGTGGAAGCGCTCGGCCATGTCCCAGACGTAGAACGGGATGTCGATCACGTCCGCGGCCCGCCGCGCGTCCCGCGCGTCCTCGAGCGTGCAGCAGCCGCGGGCCCCGGTCCGGTAGGACTTCGGGTTGGCGGACAGCGCGAGATGGACGCCGGTCACCTGGTGACCTGCGTCCACCGCCCGAGCCGCGGCCGTGGCGGAATCCACTCCGCCCGACATCGCCGCGAGCACCCGAAGACTGCTCATTGCCTCTAGGCTACGCGCCGCCCGCCACCACCCCCGCCGCGGACGAGGCGGGTGGGGTGCGTGTGTCGCTAGCCCAAGCGTCCGTGCCCCACCACTGGGGCGTGTATGCCACAACCCCTCGCCTAACCGGTCCGATGGGACATCGGGGCGGTTATAACCGCCCCAGCGGGACTTCGGGTCGGTCCGGGGGTGGGGTCGGAGGGGCTGGCGGGACGGGGTGGGCGGGGGCGGCCGGGCGGCTGGGAGATCTGGTGCTTGAAGTTTACGCTAATAAATCAGTTGACAGCGTTAACCGGTCAGTTCCATAATCGACTCGGTAAACGGTGTAAACATCATCGATGACGGGGGTCTTCAGATGATCAACATGCAGCTTCTTGACGGGGTGCTCGTGGCCTTGGTGGCCCTGGTCGGCCTGGCGATCGCGCTCTCGCTCGTCCTGCTGGCGGCGGCCTCGGCCAGGAAGCCCGGCCCGGAGCCACCCGGCGGGATCCGGCGTGACCTGCCACAGCAGCCGCAGTCCGATACCGACGACGACCGCGTGCTTGTGCTGCACTGACCGCGCAGCGCCAAACGCGGACGGGTTCCGGTGCGGGAACGCTGCACGCGGCCGTGGCGGATAGGCGCGTCCGCGAGATGGCCGCCTACGGTCAGCGGGCGGCGGCGCGGCGGGCGCGGTCCACGACCTCGCCGATAACGACGCCCAGGGCGTCGATGTCATGCTGGGTCGAGGTGTGGCCGAGCGAGAAGCGGAGCGAGCCGCGGGCCCGGGAGTCGTCGGCGCCCATGGCCAGCAGCACGTGGCTGGGCTCGGCCACGCCCGCGGTGCACGCCGAGCCGGTGGAGCAGGCGATCCCGTTGGCGTCCAGCAGCATGAGCAGGGCGTCGCCCTCGCAGCCGGGGAACGAGAAGTGTGCGTTGCCGGGCAGCCGGTCCGGGCCCGGCGGCGGGCCGTTGAGCACCGCGTCCGGGACGGCGGCCCGCACCTGGCGGATCAGGTCGCCGCGGAGCGTGGCCATCCGTTCGGCTTCTTCGGCCCGCTGCTTGGCGCACACGGCGGCCGCCACGGCGAAGGCCCGGATCGCGGGCGTGTCCAGGGTGCCGGAGCGGACGTCTCGCTCCTGACCGCCGCCGTGCAGCACCGGAACGGGCTCCACGCCGCGGGCCAGGATCAGCGCCCCGACGCCGACCGGGCCGCCGAGCTTATGAGCGGAGACGGCGAGCGCGTCCGCCCCGCTGGCCGCGAAGTCGACGGGCAGCTGCGCCGCGGCCTGCACGGCGTCGGTATGGAACGGGATGCCGTACTCGTGCGCCACCGCGGCGAGCTCGGCGACCGGCTGGATGGTGCCGACTTCGTTGTTCGCCCACATCACGCTGACCACCGCCACCTGGTCGGCAGCGCGGGAGATGGCGGTCCGCAGCGCCTCGGGGCGCACCCCGCCGTCGACGTCGACGCCGAGCCAGATCGCCTCCGCGCCCTGGGTGTCCTCCAGCCAGCGGACCGAGTTCGAGCACGGCGTGGTGTTCCACCGAGGTGGTCAGCACCCGCCTCCGGGAGCCGTCCTGACGCGCCCAGTACAGGCCCTTGACGGCCAGGTTGTCCGCCTCGGTCCCGCCGCTGGTGAAGACCACCTCGCTCGGCCGGGCGCCGAACACCTCGGCCAGCTGCTCCCTGGACTCCTCCACCACCCGGCGGGCCCGCCTGCCCGCGGCGTGCAGCGATGACGGGTTGCCGAGCCGGGCCAGCTCCTCGGTCATCGCGGCGATCGCCTCAGGTCGCATGGGCGTCGTCGCCGCGTGATCCAGGTAGCCGGATCCGATGTGCTGCGAACTCATGACGGCGTACAGCCTAGCCGGGGTCAAGATACAGATGTAACGGGCGAAGCCGGGTCACCGTCCGGCTCAGAGCTGCTTGCGCTTGCTGATCTCGTCCAGCAGCTGGGGCACGACCTTGAATAGGTCACCGACCACGCCGAAGTCGGCCAGCTCGAAGATCGGGGCCTCGGGATCCTTGTTCACGGCCACGATGGTCTTGGAGGTCTGCATGCCGGCCCGGTGCTGGATCGCGCCGGATATGCCGATCGCCATGTACAGCTGCGGCGAGACGGTCTTGCCGGTCTGGCCGACCTGGAACTGGTGCGGGTACCAGCCGGCGTCGGTCACGGCGCGCGAGGCGCCGACGGCCGCGCCGAGCGCGTCGGCGAGCTGCTCGATGACACCGAAGCCCTCGGCCCCGCCGGTGCCGCGGCCGCCGGAGACCACGATCGACGCCTCGGTCAGATCCGGGCGCTCGCCGCGCTCGGCGACCACCCGGCTGGTCACCTTCGCGCCAGCGGCCTCGCTGGCCAGCGACACCTGGGAGATCTCCGCCGCGCCCGGCTCGGGCGCGGGCGCCACCGCATTGGGCCGCATCGCCACGATGGGCGTGCCCCGCTTGACCCGAGCGTGGACGATCGTGCTACCCCCGAAGTTCGACTGCTCGGCGACCGGCCCGTCGTCACCGGGCTGCAGGTCCACCGCGTCGGTGAGCACACCCGAGTCGATCTTGACCGCGAGGCGTCCCGCGACCTCCTTGCCCTGGGCGGTGCCGGCCAGCAGCACCAGCGCCGGGGACTTCTCCCTGACCAGCTGGGCCAGCAGCTCGGCGGCCGGCGCGACAACATAGTCGTCGAAGGCCGGGGCGGCGGCCACGTACATCTTGGCCGCGCCGTACTCGGCGCAGCGCGCCTGGGCCTGCTCGGCGCCCGGCCCGGTCCACACCACCGCAGGCTCGCCGAACCGGCGGGCCAGCGTGATCAGCTCGAGCGTGACCTTCTTGATGTCGTCGTCCATGTGCTCCGCGAGCACCAGGATCTCAGCCATAGCGCGCCCCCTCAGATGAACTTCTGCGCGGCGAGGAACTCGGCGACCTTGACGCCGCCGTCTCCCTCGTCCTTGACGATCGTGCCGGCCTGCCGCGGCGGCCGCTGGGCGAAGTCGACCACCTCGGTACTCGCGCCGGCCAGCCCGACTAGGGCGGCGTCGATGCCCGCGTCGGCCAGGCTCAGCGTCTGCACCGGCTTCTTCTTCGCGGCCATGATGCCCTTGAACGACGGGTAACGCGGCTCGTTGATCTTCTCGACCACGCTGATCACGGCAGGTAGCGTGGACTCGACCTCGAAGTAGCCGTCCTCGGAGACCCGCCGGATGCGTATGGCCGAGCCGTCGATCTCGACCTTGCTGGCTAGCGAGACCTGCGGCACGCCGAGTCGCTCGGCCAGCATCGCGGCCATCACGCCCATCCGGGCGTCGGTGGACTCCGACCCGGTGATGACCAGGTCGAAGCCGGTGTCCTTCAGCACCTGGGCCAGCGCGTAGGAGGTCGACAGGCCATCGGAGCCGGCCAGGCCATCGTCGAGCAGGTGGATAGCCTGGTCCGCACCCATCGACAGCGCCTTACGGATCGACTCGGCGGCCCTCTCCGGACCCATGGTCAAGATGATGACCTCTGCGTCGTGGCCCGCCTCGCGCTGCGCCTCGGCGAGCAGCAGGCCCTCCTCGATGGCGTACTCATCGAGCTCGTTGATGAGCCCGTCCACCGACGCACGGTCCAGGGTCGAGTCCGCCGGCTTAAGCTTGCGCTCGGCCGCGGTATCTGGAACCTGCTTGACGCAGACGACGATCTTCATGGATGACACCGGCCTCCTTCGTTGCTCCCATACAGATTGCCAAACCCGCTGAGGTGGCCCGGCACCGGGTCGCGAGGTCAATGTTACCGGCCGGTAGTTATCCTAACGGCCAGATGACAGCGACCGGCACTTCGGCGTGCGGAGGTACCCGGCTCAGTATCGTGGAGGAAACGCCCCGCGGGGAGGAGTGGTCGGTTGCCTCGGGTCACCGTGGTCGGGACGGGCTACCTCGGGCTCACGCACGCCGTCTGCCTGGCCGACCTCGGGCACGACGTGCTGGCCATCGACGTGGACGCGCAGAAGATCGCGCGGGCCGCGAACGGCGAGGCCCCGTTCTTCGAACCCGGCCTGGAGCCGCTGCTGCGGAAGAACCTCGACGCCGGGCGGCTCCGCTTCACCACCTCGTTCGCTGAGGTCGGAGCGTTCGGCGAGGTCCACTTCCTGTGCGTGGGGACACCCGAGGGCGACTCGGGCCACGCGGACCTCAGCTTCGTGCACGGAGCGGCCGACATGTTGGCCCCGCACCTGGCCTCGGCGGCCCTGATCGTGGGCAAGTCGACCGTCCCGGTCGGAACCGCGCGGCAGGTGCTGAGCCGGGTGCGGGCCATCGCCCCGGCCGGCCGGCAGGTCGACCTGGCCTGGAACCCGGAGTTCCTGCGGGAGGGATTCGCGATCCAGGACAGCCTCACCCCGGACCGCATCGTGCTGGGCGTCACGTCCGACCGGGCCGAGGGGCTGCTCCGCGAGGTCTACGCAATGCCGCAGGCGGCTGGTGTCCCGCTGCTGGTGATGGATCTGGAGACGGCCGAACTGGTCAAGATGGCCGCGAACGCGTTCCTGGCGACCAAGATTTCCTTCATCAACGCCATGGCCGAGATCTGCGAGGCGGCGGGCGCCGACGTGATACCGCTGGCCGAGGCGCTCGGGTACGACGCGCGGATCGGCCGACGATTTCTGTCACCTGGTCTCGGGTTCGGCGGCGGCTGCCTGCCCAAGGACGTCCGCGCGTTCCGCGCCAGCGCGTCCGCCCTGGGCGTGGATTCGGTCGCCAGCCTGCTGACCACCGTGGACGCCATCAACCAGGGGCGGCGGGACCGGGTCGTGGCGCTGGCCCGCCAAGCCGCGGGCGGCACCCTGGACGGCAAGCGGGTCGCGGTGCTCGGCGTCGCGTTCAAGCCCAATAGCGACGACGTACGGGATTCGGCCAGCCTGGCCGTGTGCGAGCGGCTGAAGGCCGAGGGGGCGATCGTATCGGTGCACGACCCGGTGGCGATGCCCAACGCCGCCAAGCGGCAGCCTGACCTGGAATACGCCGGATCGGTCTCGGCGGCGGCCGAGCGCGCGGACCTGGTGCTGCATCTCACCGAGTGGGTCGACTACCGGGCCATCGACCCCGCCGCGCTGGCCCGTGCGGTGGCCCGGAGGGTCATCATCGACGCCCGGTGCGGCCTGGACGCCGGGCTGTGGCACGACGCGGGCTGGACCGTCCACGTGCTCGGGCGTCCCTAGCTTGTCGCACTTAGTGGAAGAAGTGCCTGATGCCGGTGAAGTAGAGCGTGACACCCTCGGCCTCGGCGGCCGTGACGGTCAGGTGATCGCGGATCGATCCGCCCGGCTCGGCCACCGCGCGCACGCCAGCCTCGGCGAGGATCTCGAAGCCATCAGAGAACGGGAAATACGCGTCGCTGGCGGCCACCGAGCCCGTCGCCCGCTCCCCCGCCCGCAGCACCGCTAGCCGGGCCGAATCCACCCGGTTGACCTGGCCCATGCCGATGCCGACGGAGGCGCCGCCGGAGGCGAGCAAGATGGCGTTCGACTTCACCGCACGGCAGGCCTTCCAGGCGAAGGCCAGGTCGGCCAGCTGCGCCGGATCGGCCGCCGGGCCGGCCTTGAGCTGCCAGTTCGCCGGATCGTCACCCGGTTCGGCAACCCGGTCCGCGGACTGCAGCAGGATGCCGCCGCTCACCGGGCGCCATTCCGTAGCCGCGGCGGCGGCGGGAGCCTCACAGCGGAGCAGGCGGACGTTCTTGCTCGCGGACAGGATGTCCAGCGCCTCGTCGGTGAAGGCGGGCGCGACCACCACCTCGGTGAACACCTCGGCGATCTGCCGGGCCAGGTCCGCGGTCACCGGCCCGTTGGCCGCGATGACGCCGCCGAAGGCCGAGACCGGGTCGCAGGCGTGCGCCTTGGCGTGGGCGCCGGCCAGGTCGGAACCGACGGCGATGCCGCACGGGTTGGAGTGCTTGATGATGGCCACGCACGGCTCGGCGAAGTCGTAGGCGGCGCGCCGGGCCGCGTCCGCGTCGACGTAGTTGTTGTACGACATGGCCTTGCCGTGCAGCAGCTCGGCGGCCGCGATGCCGGACCGGACGCTCGCACCTGCGGCCCGTTCCGTTACATAAAGAGCCGCCCGCTGGTGCGGGTTCTCGCCGTAGCGCAGGACATCAGCCCGCCGCCAGAAGGCCCCGGCCACCTGCGGCCAGCCACTGTCCCGCGCGGTCTGGTCAGGGGCGCCGACCGAGGCGAACCACGACGCGACCGCGAGGTCATACGCGGCGGTGCGGGCAAACGCCTCGGCGGCCAGGCCGCGGCGCTGGTCCAGGGTGAAGCCGCCCTCGTCGAGCGCGGCGAGCACGTCGGCGTACCGCGACGGGTCGATGATCACGGCCACCGAGCCGTGGTTCTTGGCCGCGGCGCGGATCATCGACGGGCCGCCGATGTCGATCTGCTCCACGCACTGCTCCGGGGAGGCGCCGGACGCCACGGTGGCCTCGAACGGGTAGAGGTTCGACACCAGCAGCTGGAACGGCTCGATGCCGAGCCCGGCCAGCTCGGCCTCGTGCCGGGGGTTCGCGGTGTCCGCCAGCAGGCCGGCGTGCACCCGCGGGTGCAGGGTCTTCACCCGGCCGTCCAGGCACTCGGGGAAGCCGGTGAGCTCCTCGACCGGCGTGACCGGCACCCCGGCCGCGCCGATCCGGGCCGCCGTGCTGCCGGTGGAGATGATCTCGACGCCGGCCGCGTGCAGCCCGGCGGCCAGCTCCTCCAGGCCGGTCTTGTCGTAGACGCTGATCAGTGCTCGTCTGATCGGGATCCTGGTCACAGGGTCTTCCTCACTGGCCGATCCTCACCTTCCTGCCGTGGACGGACCAGCCCTCGCGGACCATCCGGCCGACCGTGCCGACGAGCAGCACCCGTTCCGTCACCTTAATCCGCTCGTGCAGCGTCGCCTCGTCGTCATCGTCCGCGACCGGGACCGGCGCCTGGGCCACGATCGGCCCGGAGTCCACCCCGTCGTCCACCATCAGGACCGTGCACCCGGTGACCTTTACCCCGTGGGCTAGCGTCTCGCGCACCGCATGCGCGCCGGGAAACGACGGCAGCAGCGCAGGGTGCGTGTTCACGCAGCGGCCGCCGAAGGAGTCCAGGAACGACTGGCCGACCAGCTTCATGAACCCGGCCAGGACGATCAAGTCGGGCGCGTACGCGGCGCACGCGCGGGCCAGCGCCGCATCCCAGTCCTGGCGGGTCGGGTAGTCGGCCAGGCGGACGGTGAAGGCCGGGAGGCCGGCCCGTTCGGCTCGCGCCAGCGCGTTGATCCGGCCGCGGTCGGCGCCGACCGCGACCACCCGGGCCCCGTAGCCCGGATCACCGCAGGCCTCGATCAGCGCCTGCAGGTTGGTCCCCTCGCCGGAAACGAGCACCACCAGCCGCGAGGTCACGCAGCCACCCTAAGGCACGGGATCCGGAACTCGCCGGACAGGGCACAATGGACCCGATGGCCAGATATCAGCCACCGGGCAAGCGCGGACCCCAGCCACCTGGGATGCTGCCAGCCCGGCAGTTGCCACCGCCAGACCCGGCCTCGCGCCAGCAGGCCCTGGCGGCGTTCGCGCTGGGCGTGCTCAGCCTGCTCGGCTTGGCCCTCGGGCTGGGCAACGTGCGCCGCGGCGTGTTCGTGGCCGTCTTGACCCTGCTGTTCGCCGTGATCGCGATCTGGCTCGGCGTCACCGTCAACCGCCGGGCGCGGCGCGGTGGTACGGCCCGGCCGCGCGGGGCGACCAGCGGGATCGTACTCGGCTGGTTCGGCCTGACGTTCAGCGCGCTGTGGCTGCTGGTACTGGCGGTGTTCTGGCCGCAGCTGAATACGTACTACAACTGCATGAGCAGCGCGAATACGGTGGCGGCCCAGCAGGTGTGCCGCACCCAGCTCAGCAACTCGATCGGCAACGAGCTCAGCATCCTGCAAAACGGCCGGTAACTCCTGCTCGTCCGGGTCTTCCTGCTCGTCCGGGTCTTCCTGCTCGTCCGGGTCTTCCTGCTCGTCCGGGTCTTCCTGCTCGTCCGGGTCTTCCTCCTCGTCGGCCCAGGGATTCAGGTAGATCCGGTGACCGTCGGCGTCGTCATTCTCATCAATGACGCCGAACCGGATGCCCGCCAGCTCTGCTGGCCCATCGGAACGTTCGGTGTCCGGGGCGGGACGATTCCTCGGGATCTTGCGGCGGAACATCAGCCAGTTCGCGGCCGCCGCGGTCAGCGCCGCGGTCACGCCGATCTCGAGCGTGGCCACCAGGCCGACCTGCCAACCGGACGGACCCACCCGGGCCAGGCGGCCGTCCCCGAGCGGGCCGCCGGCGAACGCCGCCGCCAGGCCGGCCAGGGCGCCCGTGGCCGCGCCTGCCGCGAAGCCCCACAGCGCGGCCGCCTCGGTGGCCGGCGTGGGGGTGATCCGGACCGTCACGATCCCCGCGAACACGCCGGCCAGGTACGGCGTGGCCAGGAGCAGGATCATCACCCATCCAGGGCCGGCCGACCTGGCGCCCGACGGCAGGGCGGCCAGCATCGGGAAGGCAGGGAGCGGACCGAGCGCCGAGCCGGTGGGGGCGACCACGGTGCCGGCGCCGACCGCGAACCCGGGACCGAGCACGTAGGCGACGGCCCAGATGATCGCGTTGGGCGCGTACGCCAGCTGGGCGAGCAGCAGCAGCACCGCGCCGACCGGACCGGGCGCGAGCGCGCCGGTGGCCGCCTTGACCTCCGGCAGGTGCAGCGCGATCGACGCGGCGGCCAGGGCCGCGCCGACGGCGGTGAGCAGGGCCGAAGCCCCGAGCATGCCCAGGATGACCGATCGCGGCCGGGCCGGCAGCAGCCGGGTCAGCCGGGACCACGGGGCCAGCCCGCGGGCGGCGCCCAGCCCGCCCGCCACGACGGCGAGCAGGAATGACGCGACGACGGCCTGCCAGAGCGACGGTGCGGCCTGCGCGGTCCGGCTCGCCACGGCCAGGGCCCCGGCCAGCAGGGTGTAGGGCAGCGCGAGCGCGAGCGCGGCGTACCCGACGTGCCGGAGCCGGGTAACCGCTCCGGCGTGTACCACCCACCGCCCGGCCATGGCGAGCAGCGCACCCGGCAGCAGGACCAGCCCGAGCGGCAGCATGCCGATCCGCCCGGCACCGTGGACGGTGACGCCGACATGGTGCGCGACCAGCCATAGCAGGGCGGCGGTGCGCAGCACCCCGCCGAGGCCAGCGCCGATGCCCACGTGCGGAGCGGTGATCCAGCCGATCGCGGTGAGCGTGGTCAGCACGGCAAGCCCGCTGGCCGCCGCCGCGCACGCGGCGATGCCGCCCGTGACTACCAGCGGCCGCGCGGGCCGCGTCGCCGGTCCGGACCCAGCACGCTCCGGGCCGGCCGCGGACTGCGGGTCGTCGGGCTCGCGGGCCGGCGGTGCTTCGGCGGAAACACTCACACACCCGATACTCACCCGCGGCCGCGCCCGGCCCAAGCAGGCGCGCCGCCCGCCGGCCTACCGCTTCATGAGGTCGCGGACGAGGTCGGCGGTCTCGCTGGGGGTCTTGCCCACCCGGACGCCGGCCTTCTCCAGGGCTTCCTTCTTGGCCTGGGCGGTACCCGAGGAGCCGGAGATGATCGCGCCGGCGTGGCCCATGGTCTTGCCCTCCGGGGCGGTGAAGCCGGCCACGTAGCCCACCACGGGCTTGCTCACGTGCTGCTCGATGAAGGCCCCGGCCCGCTCCTCGGCGTCGCCGCCGATCTCGCCGATCATCACGATGGCGTCGGTCTCCGGGTCCTCCTGGAAGGCTTGCAGGCAGTCGATGTGCGTGGTCCCGATCACCGGGTCGCCGCCGATCCCGACGGCCGTGGAGAAACCGATGTCGCGCAGCTCGTACATCATCTGGTAGGTCAGCGTGCCCGACTTGGAGACCAGGCCGATCCGGCCCTCGCTGGTGATGTCGGCCGGGATGATGCCGGCGTTGGACTTGCCCGGCGAGGCGACGCCCGGGCAGTTCGGCCCGATGATCCGGGTGCGGTGGCCCGCGGCGCTCGCGTAGGCCCAGAACTCTGCCGTGTCATGGACCGGGATGCCCTCGGTGATCACGATGCACAGCGGGATGCGCGCGTCGATCGCTTCGATGACCGCGGCCTTGGTACCGGACGCGGGCACGAACACCACCGAGACGTCGGCCCCGGTGGCCGCCATCGTGTCGGCCACGGTGCCGAACACCGGCACGTCGGTGCCGTTCAGTTCGACGGTCTGGCCCGCCTTGCGGGGATTGGTCCCGCCGACGACCATGGTGCCCGCGGCCAGCATGCGCGCGCCGTGCCTGCGGCCCTCGGAACCGGTGATGCCCTGGATCATGACCCGGCTCTGGCCGGTCAGGAAGATCGCCATCTCATTCCCCCTTCGCGGTGCTAGCCAGTCCTGGGCTGGCCAGTTCGGCGGCCCGCTTGGCCGCGCCGTCCATCGTGCCTACCTGCTCGACCACGGGTATGGCCGCCTCGGACAAGATGCGCCTGCCCTCGGCGGCGTTGTTGCCGTCGAGCCGGACCACGATCGGGCGGTCCACCTGCTCGCCGCGCTCGGTCAGCATGCCGATGGCGGAGACGATCCCGTTGGCCACCGCGTCGCAGGAAGTGATCCCGCCGAAGACGTTCACGAACACGCTGCGCACGCTGGGGTCGGACAGCACGATCTCCAGGCCGTTGGCCATCACCTCGGCCGACGCGCCGCCGCCGATGTCCAGGAAGTTGGCCGGGCGGATGCCGCCGAACTGCGCCCCGGCGTAGGCCACCACGTCCAGGGTGGACATGACCAGGCCCGCCCCGTTGCCGATGATGCCGACCTGACCGTCGAGCTTGACGTAGTTGAGGTGCTTGGCCTTGGCCCGGGCCTCGATCGGGTCGGTCTCGCTGAGGTCCTCGAAGCGGGCGTGCTCCTGGCGGAAGGCGGCGTTGTCGTCCAGCGTGACCTTGCCGTCGACCGCGAGCACCTGGCCGTCCTCGGTGAGGGCCATCGGGTTGACCTCGACCAGCGTCGCGTCCTCGTCGGTGAACATGGCCCACAGCCGCTCGGCCAGCAGGGCCGCGCCCGCGGCCGCCTGCTCCGGGATCCGGCCCGCGGCGATGATCTCTTCTGCCCTAGCCGCATCGACGCCGGTCAGCGGGGACACCGGGATCCGGGCCACGGCCTCCGGGGTGCTGTGCGCGACCTCTTCGATCTCCATGCCGCCCTGCACCGTGCAGATGGACAAGAACGTGCGATTGGCCCGGTCCAGCAGAAAGGACAGGTAGTACTCGGCGGCGATGTCGACCGCCTGGGCGATGAGCACCGAGTGCACGGTGTGGCCCTTGATGTCCATACCGAGGATCTGGCTAGCCTTTTCGTAGGCCTCGTCCGGGCCGTCGGCCAGCTTGACGCCGCCGGCCTTCCCGCGGCCGCCGGTCTTGACCTGGGCCTTGACCACGACGAGCGGATGGCCTTGGGCGGCGAACCCGGCCGCGGCCGCGCGCGCCTCTTCCGCCGTGCGGGCCACCCTTCCGGCCTGCACGGGGACGCCGTACTCGGCGAACAGTTCCTTCGCCTGATACTCAAACAGGTCCACGCTCAACCCTCGCTATTTCTGCTGGTCATAAGATCTTTATTCAATCAGTCAGGATGTCGGTAGCCTAACGGAAGCCTAACGTTCAGTTCTGGCCTCCGTTTGTTGGCGGGCGTGCGGATGCCCGCGGCAAGTTCGGCGTGCTTGGTGCGCAGCTTGTCCTTGACTTCGGTCTTGGTCTTGCCGCGAACGGTGATCCGATGCGCCGCCAGCGGGCCGTCGGCACGATCGTCGTTCATATGCCATAACGTGGCCCTGGTGGCGCTTGCCAGCCAGCGAACGAATCCCGGGGCAGGAAATCATGATCTCTGACGAGTTGCGGCAGCGGCGGCTCAAGGTCATCAAAGAGCACATGGACACGGAGGTGACCCACGAATTCGATCTCACTCTGGCGACGTTCAACGGGCACCCGCGCTACGAGATCGTGCCCACCGGCCAGGTCTTCGACGGCGCCGATGAGGTCATGGGCTACTACCGGACGAGCCGGACCGCATTTCCCGACCTGCGCCACGGCAACGTCCGCTGCCACGTCGCCGACAACGCGGTCATCGTGGAGTTCGATCTGCTGGGCACCAATCTGGGCGAGTTCTACGGCATGCCGCCCACCGGGAACGCGTTCAGTGTGCCAACCATCGCGGTGTTCTTCTTCGACGGCGACCGCATCGTCAACGAGCGCGTTTACTCCGATACCGCCAGCTTGCTAACCCAGATCGGGCGAGGCGACCTGCTCGCTCTGATCGCCGGGGACCAGCGGTGAGCGGCCCCGCTAGGGTCTAGCCACCCACGTCAGCTCAGAGGCGGTGGCCGGTGATCCACCAGAGCGGGCCGGTGGCGCGACCCTGGGGAGGTCAGGCCTCGGTTGCGGAGGTAAGGTCGCGCCCGGCACTTACGGGCGGCAGCGCGTAGGAAAGAAGCGCAGGCGGGTCGCGGCCTGCAGCGGCGCAGCAGTACCCGACCCATCTGGCCGCGTCATCGAGCGTTCCGTGCCACTGGTACTCCTGCGCGAGCGTCTTTGCGCGGGCGAAGCTGCGCTCGGCGCGGCGCTCCTCGCCGAGAACCCATCGCATGCCTGCGTCGAGCACGTGGGCGTGCACGGTGTGCCAGCGCGTCAGATGCTTCCGGCGGAGCGACCCGCGGATCGCTCGTCTCGCCGCCTTCCTCGTCGCGGCGCTGTTGTCGGTCGCGAGGCCGAGGAGTGAGTATTCGGCTGCCGCCTCGACCTGATAGGCGGTGTAGGCGCCGCGGAAGCCGCGTTTGTCCGTTTCGGCGCTGACGTGAGCGATGGTCGAAGCGGCCGCGTCGAGGTGGCCCGCGCGGAGCTGCGCGCGGGCCAGGGCGCCCAGCCCGAGCACGGCGACCAGGTGGTCCGGTACGCGCAGGAGCTCGGCGACCGAGGCCTCTGCCAGGCGGACAGCCTCCTCGGCGTCCCCTTCGAGATGGTGCACCAGGCTCAAGAACCCGAGTCCCCAGCCGTGGATCTGCAGGTTCCCGGACTCCGTGCCGACCCGCTCGACCTCGGCTGCGAGTTCGCGGGCCCGGGCCAGATCGCCGTGGTGCGCGGCCGCTGTCACCAGGAAGGCCCCGCTCGCGGCCCAGACGCGGGGGTCGCCCAGCTCGGCGCTCAAGTCCATGGCCGGCTCGGCGAACGCCCGCACGTCGTCCCAGCCGCCCTGGGCCAGCGCGACGACGGAGCCCCCTTGCTTGACCTGCGCGAGCATGAGGGGATCCCCGTATCTCCCGGCGGCCTGGAGCGAGCGGCTGAGGTAGCGCATGGCCAGCCGCTCGCGGCCGAGCGCCGTGAAGAGAAGCGCGACGCTGTTCGTGCCCGCTGTGATCCCCTCCAGGTCGTTCGCGCGCGCCGCCCGGTTCGCGAGGAGGAGCGCCGCCAGTGCCATCATGTCGACGTCCTCGAAGTACGAGAGCCAGATGAGGGCGGGCAGCTCGCGGTCGATCTCGAGCGCGACCTCGCCGATGGCCGCGTTAAGAGGAGGAAGCGCGGGCGGGCGCAGCAGCCGCGGCAGCACCTCCCGCAGCACCGCCCGCTTGACGGCCGCGTTGTTCCGGGGAAGCCGGACGCCCAGGCGAGTAAGCGCGCCGGTGATCTGCCGCACTGCCTCCTCGTTGCGGCCCAGGCGGCGCAGCGCCTCGGCCATCTGGCGATCGATCCGCGAGCGCTCCAGCGGGGTCCAGCGATCTTCGGCGAGCCGCTCGTGCGCCGCGATCGCGGCCCGGTACATCTGCAGCGCCTCATCGTCCGAGGCGATGCGGGCTGCCTGTTCGCCGGCCGCGACGAGCGCCGACGTGGCCGCTTCCCAGTCCTGCGCCTGCGTGAGGTGGTAGGCGATCGCGGGCAGGCTCGAGGCGGCAGGTCCCTGAACGTCCGCGAGCGCATCTGCGGCCGCCTTGTGGAGCCGGCGCCGCTCGGCCAGCGGGATCCCCTCATACACCGCCTCACGGGTGAGCGCGTGCGCGAACCGGTACCGGTCCTGCCCTGCGCGCTCGACGAGCCGCGTCGCAGCGAGCTGGTCGAGCGCCTCCCGGACTGGCGCGCCCCCGTCGACCTGCTCGAGCAGCCCGGTCTCGAAGGCGCGGCCCAACACGGCCGCTGACCGCAGCACCGACCGCAGCCCGGCCGGCAGCCGGTCGACGCGTGAGGTGATGACCGCGCGGACGGTGTCCGGGAGATCGGCCATACCGGTTTCCTCCGCGATGAGCCGGGCGAGCTCGTGGAGGAAGTAGGGGTTGCCCTCGGCACGCGTGCGCGCGGCGCGGAGCCGTTCCGACGCGATGTCGTGCCCGGACAACAACTCATCCAGCAGCCGGCCCGCGTCCTGCTCGGCGAGCGGCGCGACCTGCAGTCGTCGCAGGCCTCCGGGCACGCGGCTCAAGGCCCGCTCGGTCGCCGACCCCGGACGCGAGACCGCGAGCAGCAGCAACGGCCGCACCTCGGCCAGGGCCGCAACGTGCTCCAGAAGCTGTACCGAGGCGCCGTCGGCCCAGTGCCAGTCCTCGAACTCGAGCACGACCGGCTGCGCCGCGGCCAGCGCGTTCAGCCAGGTCCACACCGAGCGATACAGCGCCGGCTGCAGCGCCTCCGGGTCCAGTAGCGCCAGACGCCCCGCGGCCTCAGAGTCGGGTTCGATGCCCGTGAGCGCGGCGAGAAACGTGGCGTCCCTGCGGGCCAGGCCCAGGGCGAGCGCCTTGGAGACCAGCGCGTCCCAGCTCGCTTCCGGGCCCGCCCACGAGCGGATCTGCTCCCCGAACGGCCGGTAGCCGGCCGCATCGCGTGTCTCCACGCTCCGACCGCGCAGCCACAGGACGTCCGGCGCCGACCGCACCTCCGCCACGAGCCGTGACTTCCCGATCCCGGGGTCGCCCTCGACCAGCACGACCGCGCCAGCACCCTCCGTCACATCGCGGACGACCGACCGCAGCTCCCGCAGCTCGCCCTCCCGGCCGACCAGACCGATGCTGCGGGCCGGCGAGACGGCAACAGCCAGGGGCCTGACCGCCAGCGAGGCGCGCACGGGGGCGTGCTTCCCCTTCAGGCGCAGCGGCGGCACCTCGGCGAACTCGAACCCGCGCTCGGCGGACGCGCGCGCTCGCGGGCCGACGATGACCGACATCGGCTCGGCAGCGGACTGCAGACGCGCCGCCGTATTCATCACGTCGCCGGCGGCGAACCCGTGGCCCCGGACCACGTCGCGGACGAAGGCCTCGCCGGTCTCGACGGCCACCCGGACCTGCAGGCCGATCTCGGCCGAGCGGACCCGTTCCACGATGTCCAGGGCCGCCCTGACCGCGCGTTCGGGATCGTCCTCGTGCGCGAGCGGAAAACCGAACAGCGCGGCAACGGCGTCGCCGATGAACTTCTCGATGGTCCCGCCGTGGCGCTCGATCGCCTCGCGCGCGAGCCCGTAGTAGCGGCGCAGCAGCCGGTCGACCTCTTCCGGATCGGTTCCCTCGGCCAGCTCCGTAGACCCGACCAGATCACAGAACAGCGCCGTCACGACCCGCCGTTCCGGCGTCGCCAGCGCCTCATCCAGCCGCGCGCCGCACCTGCTGCAGAACAGCGCATCCGCAAATACCCCGGCGCCGCAGGCCCGGCAGCTCACCGGCTGCTGCGTCAAGGCCACTGATCACCCCTCACAGACGGCAGCGCCGACCATGCCCGCCCCGAAACCACCAGGAAATATGCCCTGATTGAACCACCAGCAGGAGCACTACCGGAAGCCTCCGCAGACCTCCGGTTCCGGGAGGCACTGCCCAGCTGTCTCACCCGTGTAACCAAGCCCCACACGCCCAGGCGGCCGTCAAGGGCCACAGCGTGACGGTACAGCGGCTGCCCCGATGCGTTTCGACCTCTGCGGATTATTCTGCATCGCGCGGCGGTGGGGGCGGGGGGACTGGGTACACCTTCGACGCGGGCGGCCTCCGACCCGTGCCCGGAAGCGGTAGCGCTGGTGAGGAGGCCCGGCAGCTGGCCCGCGGGCCTGCGGGTACGGGATGGAGGTGTTCTCCGGGTCTGACCATCGCGCTGGTGAAGCCTGGTGCTATGCCGGGCGTGAGGCGCGCTGGGCCGAGGCGGCGAGGAGGTGCCGTGGACGGTTTCTTGCTCACGTATGACGGCTTTGAGCCTGGGTCTGAGGGGCTTCGCGAAGCGCTGACCTCGACGGGCAACGGCTACCTGTGCACGCGCGGCGCGGCGGAGTGGGAAGAAGCCGACGGCGTGCATTATCCCGGCACCTACGTACACGGCGGTTACAACCGCGAGACGACGATCCTGAGCAGCGTGCCCGTGCTCAACGAGGATCTTGTTAACATGCCGAACTGGCTGGTCCTCCAGCTGCGCATCGAGGGCGGGGAGGCGATCAGGCTCGCTGAGGTGGATCTGCTCGGTTACCGTCACGAACTGGACATCCGGTACGCGACTATCGTCCGCCGCGTTCGTTTCCGTGATTTCAGCGGCCGGGAGACGACATTGCACAGCCGCCGGTTCGTCAGCATGGGCGACGCGCACCACGCGGGGATCGAGTGGACGCTGGTTCCGGAGAACTGGTCGGGGCATGTCGAGGTCGTTACGGCGATCGACGGCCGGGTGAGCAATGGCGGTGTCGCCCGCTATCGGCAGCTGGAGGGCCGCCACCTGAACCCCGTTTCGCCGCGGACGTTCGGGCCAGAGGTGATCGCGCTGAAGGCCGAGACCCGGCAGTCGAATCTGTACATCAGCCACGCGGCCCGTACGCGCGTGTTCGCCGCTGATCAATGCCTCCAGGTCGAGCGGAGGCTGTATCAGGTGGAGGACTATATCCAGCAGGTCCTCGCCTTCGACGTGCAACAGGGCACGGCGATGCGGGTCGAGAAGATGGTGGCGTTCTACACCTCGCGGGATCCGGCGGTCAGCGACACGCTGGTGAGGGCGGCCAGGTCGGCGGCCCGCCACGCCGACTTCGCCGCCGCATTCGAGCGCCACAGCGCGGCCTGGGACGAACTGTGGCAGGTATGCGACATGCGGGTCTCGGGAGACGAGAGCGTGCAACAGCTGCTGCGGCTGCACATCGCGCACGTGCTCCAGGTTTGTTCCCGGCACACCGCCGACCTCGACGCCGGGATGCCCGCCCGCGGACTTAACGGGGAGGCCTATCGCGGACACGTGTTCTGGGATGAGATCTACGCGTTCCCGTTCTTTAACGTCCGGCTGCCCGAGGTCACGCGCGGGCTGCTGATGTACCGCTACCGCCGGATGGGCGAGGCCCGGGCGGCTGCCCATGAGGCAGGGTTCGGTGGTGCGATGTTCCCGTGGCAGAGCGGGAGCGAGGGAATCGAGGAGACCCAGCGGGTCCACCTCAACCCGGTCTCGGGCCTCTGGGAGCCCGACCTCAGCCGCAACCAGCGGCACGTCAACGCGGCGATCTTCTACAACATCTGGCACTACTTCCAGACCACCCATGACCAGGCGTTCCTGCGCGACTACGGGGCGGAGATGATGCTGGAGATCACGCGCTTCTGGGCGTCGATCGCCTGCTTCAATCCCGAGCGGGAGCGCTACGAGATCCACGGCGTGATGGGCCCGGATGAGTTCCACGACAAGTACCCGGGTGCGCTGCAGGGCGGGTTGCGAAACAACGCCTACACCAACGTCCTGGTGGCGTGGCTGTGCGGCATCGCCGGCCAGTTGCTGCCGCTCCTCCCCGCCAGCCGCTCGGAGGCGCTGCGCACGCGGCTGGGCATCGGCGACGACGAGCTGGCGGTGTGGCAGGACATGAGCCGCCGGATGTTCGTCCCGTTCCTCGGCGACGGGATCATCAGCCAGTTTGAGGGATACGAGGACCTCGAGGAGCTGGACTGGGACGCCTACCGGGCCAAGTACGGCAACATCCAGCGGCTCGACCGGATCCTGCGTGCGGAGGGCAAGGACCCCAACCGCTATAAGGTCACCAAACAGGCCGACACCGTGATGCTGTTCTTCTTGTTCAGGCAGGAGGAGCTACGCGAGATCTTCGGACGGCTCGGGTATGACTACCGTGCCGACACGTTGACGCGGAACGTCGCGTACTACGACCGGCGTACTTCTCACGGCTCGACGTTGAGCTTCGTCACCCATGCCGGGGTACTCGCCGCCGTCGACCCCGAGAGCTCGTGGGACCGGTTCCTGGTCGCGCTGCACAGCGATGCCGATGACATCCAAGGCGGTACGACGAAGGAAGGCATCCACATGGGTGTCATGGCCGGGACGCTCGACCTCATGCAGCGGAATTACGCCGGCGCCCGTGTCTACAACGGTGTCCTGCACTTCAATCCCCAGCTCCCGAGCAGGCTCGACAGCCTGTCGTTCTCGATGCAGTTCCGGGATACCCCGATCCAGGTGACACTCACCGGCGAGCACCTGACGCTGGCCGTGCACCCCGAGGGGGCGAGCCGGCCCGTCAGGGTCGCAGTCCGCGACGATGCCCGTGAGCTGCGCCCGGGCGACCAGACCGTGTTCGAGCTCAGCCGGAACCCGGCGATCACCGGGCCCTCCGCCCAAGACTGAAAAGAAGGCCGAATGCCGAAGTTCCAGGGATCGATTTTCGACGTCGACGGGGTGCTGGTCGACTCGCCGCACGAGAAGGCGTGGCGCGAATCGCTGCGCGAGCTGATGGAGTCCAGCTGGCGCGGCATCCGCGACCGCACAACGTGGTCGCCGGACGCGTTCACCTCCCACGTCTACCAGCAGTACGTATCCGGCAAGCCGCGCATGAGCGGCGCCCGCGCCGCCCTCGACTACTTCCACGTGCCCGACGCTGAAAACGCCGCCGCCGAGTACGCACGGCTCAAGCAAGAAATGGTCGTGCGCCTCATCCAAGCCGGTGATTTCACCGCCTATCCCGACGCGCTACGGTTCGTCATCGCGACCAAGGACGCCGGGATGTTCATCGCGGACGCGTCGTCATCGAAAAACGCGGGATTGTTCCTGCGCCAGATCCGGCTCGACACTTTCGCGCAGGAGCAAGGGATCTCCTCGCCGACGCTTCGGCCCGGCCTGACGCTGCTCGACTATTTCGACGCCGACGTCTCCGGGCGTGATTTCGCCCACGGCAAACCGCACCCGGAGATCTTCCTGACCGCCGCGCACGAACTCGGCGTCGAGCCCCGCCACGCGATGGTGATCGAGGACGCGTCCGCCGGGATCCAAGCCGCCAAGGCCGGCGGCATGGCCGCGATCGGCATCGCCCGAGCCGACGACGCCGACCTGCTGGCCGCGTCCGGCGCGGATCTGGTGGTCACCACACTCGACGACGTCGACACCACTGCCCTATCCGGGGGACGGCTGGCAACACGAAAGGCTTAGCCCGGACGCTAATCACACAGCGTGGTCATTCACCGTCACCCGTTCAGAACGTGTGTGTCTTACCGGCTGTGTAAGTTACGTGGCCTGACGATGAGCCGCAGGAATTGCGGCTCGCGGAAGGACACGCAATGCAAGACACTGCGAAGGTGTCCCGGAAGCGCGACGGCGACGGCGCAGCCCGCCGGCCGCTAGTCGATGAGCAGCTGGCGGATCAGCTCACGTGCATCTTTTCTGGTCACCGGGCATATATGGTCATGACTGCAGCCGGGCCGCCGTGTACCGGGTAATGCCGTTTTGTTCGTGCTACCGGTGTGTTGATCTCTCCCCCGGCCGGGTGAACATTCGGCCATTTAAATGTCTGCCGTTCGCGCCGGGCTCACTTGGTGGCGCTGCCTGGCCAGTTGGTGTTGGAGACCAGCTCCGGATGCGCCCCGGTGAAGGCGCCGGCGGCGGTGGCGTTGCCGCGCAGCTGGTATTCCAGCCAGGCCGTGGCGTACCCGAGGAAACCGCCGGGGTTGCCGCCCAGGGCGGAGTTCTCGATCGAGGTGTGGTCGGCCGGCTTCCCGTCGGAGTTGGCGATGATGCCGAGCGCGGCGTGGACCGAGGTACTGAGGAAGAACGCCTTCTGCGTGGCCGGGCTGGCGATGATCGAGTCCCAGAACCCGTGGGTGGAGATGAAGAAGACGGGCCGGGTCAGCGCGGCGGGGTGAGCCGTGCAGTCGGCCGCGGTCGGGCAATCGGGATTGGGGGCGGACCAGATCGGGTTCGGCTCGGAGAACGTCAGCACGGTCTTGATCAGGGCCGGGTCGTTCGTGGTGGCCCGGACCGCGCCGGTAGCGCCCTGCGATACCCCGGCGGCGGCGACCTCGGTCACGTTCAGATGGCCGTCGAAGACGCTTCCCGGGACGGCGTCCTGGGCGGCCAGGTAGCGGGCGGCCGCGTCGATCTCGTTGCCGCTGCCCGTATCGGGCCGGGTGGAGGCGATGACCGTGAACCCGTAGGAGGCCAGGTGCTGCAGGAAGACCGAGTAGTCGGCTGGCGTCCCGCCGGTTCCGTTGCCCCAGGTCACGATCGGGCTCTGGAAGCCGAGCGCGGCGTAGTCGCCCGGGTAGAACAGGTCGTAGATCGCCGTGCCCGACGCGTCCGTGACCGTTGCGGTGGCCGTGGCGTACGGTCCGGCGGGCGTGAAAGCGGCCTGGACCGGGTCACTGACGGCGGGCTGGCGGGCGGCGCCGGTCAGCGCCGCCAGCATCACGGCGGCGGACAGCGCCGCCGCGACACGCAGCGGGCCAGATGCGGTCAAACGGCGGGCACGACCGGCTATCCCGGCCGGAATCCCGGCAGCGGCCATGGCGATTCCCCCTGATCGATTCGGCTGGCTCGTCCGTCCGGGCCAGCTACACCTCCAGAGGGTGCTGCCGCCCGCATGATACGCAGCAGCCGACGACCTCCAGGCGGTGCGGTTCACTCGCCGTCCTGCAGGCCACAGGCCAGGAACCGGGCCAGGCGGCTGCCGCCCAGACGCAGCCGCCCGCCCGGCCACTGCCGGAATCCTGCGCGACCGCCAGGACGACGTGCCCCGGGTCCTGTCCAACCTGGGATTTCGCATCACCATTAGCACCGTTGCTCTGCCCTGACACCCGCAGCCCCTCAGTTACCAGCTGGTCGCCGACTGTGCCGTGTGGTGTCAACCGGCCCCCCGTGTGGCGCGTCCTACACCTCACGCAGTGCCCGCAGCACCCGCAGACCGCAAAGGACGAACCGATACCGATGATCACTACCACGCGGCGACTGCCGGTGAACGACGCCGGACATGCCGCCGGGCCTGCCTGCCCGGACGGGCGCCTGCTCGCGCTTAAGTGCCTGGGTATCCCCCAGGTGGCCACGCGGGCGGCAATGAGCAGCCGCCGCACGCTCATGCGGAGCCTGGCCGCATTCTGCGCCCGGATCCGGCCGCGCAATACAGCCGAGCTCGCGTCGCTGGTCCTGTACCTGGGCGAGGAAATCGACCGGCGCGAACGGATGCTCGATGCCGCGCTCCGCGCCATGGTCACCGTGCCCGGCGAGCGGGCCCCCGCCAGCCCGGCAGCATCGCGGCCGCCGGGCAGGGCGGGGCAGCCGGACCAGATCTGCGAGCCTGCCACCATATGACGCCCCCGGGCCAGCGGGAAGGCCCCGCCATGGCCGGGTCGCGGGAAGTCGAGTAGTTCCCCCGATGGGACCTTCCTGGCAGCGGCCGGTGTACCTAGATGTGGTGGCGTCTGGTCCGGCCGTCTTCTCGCTTGAGGAACGTAGCCAGCTTCGGCCAGGTCGGCGGCGATGAGTGCTGCGCCCGGTGATGCCCGCGGCGTGACCCGTCAGAGCGTCTACCGGTCGAACGGCGACCCGAACAGTGTGCTGATCATGCACGGTTTCGCCACCACGGCCGACGCCGAAAAATTCCTCGCTGGCGCTGAGCTGCGCGACGCGATGCAGCAGGCGGGTGTCCAGGGCCAGCCGCGAGTCGAGATCTACCAGGACGCCTAGCCGCCCCGGAAAGCCTGGCAGCCCGCGGTCACCGGTACGGCTGCCGGGCTGGCCCGGCCGCGCGTTGGGGCGTCAGCTGCTCAACCGCGCCGGCATCCGCGACCGCAGTGCTGGCCCGGGACAGCGCGCACCACGGCCGGCCACCATCGGCGCACACCCCGCAACCACGGAGTCGCCTCCACGCGGGACAAGCCGACGCCCCGCCAGGGCCACTCGGGATCGATCGCCTCGATCCGGCAGCTCGCGAAACACCACATCCGCGGTCAACCCGACCCTGGAGAACAAGACCAACAAGGAGACGCCATGCCCACCGTGATCGCCCACCACGACGTCAAGGACACCCAGCGCTGGCTCTCCTCGCCGAAACGCGAGGAGTTCTTCGGGCCGCTCGGTGTCACCAACATCCGTACCTTCACCGACCCGCAGAATCCCACCCGGGTGGCGGTGCTCATGGATGTCGCCGACCTCGACACCACGATCGCCGCGCTGCAGACTGCCGCCGCGTCGGACGCGATGGACCACGACGGGGTACTGGCCGACACCATGGTGCTCCTGGTGGAAACAGGCAGGTAGGGGCCCGGGGGTGACCGCGCGGTAACACGTCCGCAGCGGATAGACGCCGCCGGTCACCCCGGAGACCCTCGGCCATGACGTCAACGCCTGCAGCAGGTGCTTTTCGACACCGCCGACGGCATCCCCTCATGACGGGCGCCGTCCCCGTCGCCTAACACCTATACACCAATACACGTAAGGACCGGCGCTTAGCCAGCTTCCGCAGTCAGTCGCAACTCCGATCTCACATGGTGTTTACGCGGATGCTACGAGTGGTAGTTACGTTGGATCCGTGGGTGAACAGTCATGAGCGCATCAGGTATCCCCGTGCGGGCGCCGACCCGGGAGGCCGGGCGCCAGCCCGCCTATTACGAGCACGCCCGGTCCTACGACCGTGATACCGGCGTGTTCCAGCCGTACCGCCAGGCGGTCGCCGAGGCGCTGCCGCTCCAGCCCGGGCAGGTCGTGCTCGACGTGGGCTGCGGGACCGGGCTATGCTGCGGCCTGCTCCGGGACAAGGTGGGCCCGGACGGGACCGTGATCGGCATCGAGGAGTCGCCGGAAATGGCGGCGCTCGCGCGCGAGCACATCACGCGCGAGGGCTGGCGCAACGTCACGGTGGTGCAGTCGCCAGCCGAAGATGCCCGGTTCGAGGGGACCGCGGACGCCGCGCTGTTCTGCGCCGTTCATGACATCCTGCAATCCCCGGGCGCGCTGCGGAACGTCGTGGCCGGGCTGTGCCCCGGGGCGCCGGTGGCGGCCGGCGGCGGCAAGTGGGCCGCGCCGCTGCTGGTCGCGGTCAACTCGATGATCAGGGCGCTGCACGCGCCGTACGTGCGGGACTTCGCCGGCTTCGACCGGCCCTGGCGGTACCTGGAGCAGCTCGTCGAGGACGTTCAGGTCCGGGAGATGGCGTTCGGCGCCGGGTACGTCATGACCGGCCACACGCCAGCCTGACGTCCTCACCAGGCACGGCGAGTCAATCCGCGCGCATATTCACCACCAGTACGGGAAGATCAGATAGTAGCCAGGACTTTCGGTCCCGGCGGCGCCGGCTCGTGGTGACGGCATCGCAGGAGTGTGACGCAGTGCTGCAGCTGCCCCAGGAAGCGGCGACCCCGCAGACCCGGCTGGTGGAGCTGCCGGGCCGGGGGGTGACCCGGGTGTGGGAGTGCGCCGGCCCGCCGGGCGCGCCGACGCTCATGCTCATCCACGGGGTGACGATCACCGCCGAGCTGAACTGGGGAAGACTCTTCGGCCCGCTTTCGAGGCAGTTCCGGGTCCTCGCCATGGACCTGCGCGGCCACGGTGACGGAATCCCCGCGGGCTTCCGGTTCCGGCTCGAGGACTGCGCGGACGACGTCGCCGCGCTGGCCGGGGTCCTGGAGATCGGCGAATTCGTCGCCGTCGGGTACTCCATGGGTGGCATGGTCGCTCAGCTGGTCGCCCGGCGGCACGCCCCGATGGTGTCAGGTCTGGTGTTGTGCGCCACCGCCCGCAACGTCCTCGGGTCACCGGCGGAAAGGCTGGCCGCCCTGACGCTGCAGGCGGCGGCCGCCGCCATCTGGTGGAACCCGCTGCTGCAGCCGGTCAGCGCGGAGATCCTTGGCCTGACCCTGCTGGGCCCCGTCGATGACCCGGCCATCGCCGCGCGGACCCGCGCCGAGCTGCGCAAGACCTCGCTCGGTACGGCCCTGTCCGCCGTGCAGGCGGTCTGCGAGTTCACCTCGCACAGCTGGATCAGCCAGCTCGATGTCCCTGCCGCGGTGGTGGTCACCACCCAGGATCGCGTCGTGCCGGCCAGCCGCCAGCGGAAGCTCGCCGCGGCGATACCGGGCGCGTCGGTTCACGAGGTGGACGCCGACCACGCGGTATGCATCACCGCGCCGCAGGTGTTCGCACCGGCCCTGCTCCAGGCCTGCTGGTCTGTAGTGCCGCATCAGCAGTCATCGCGAGCCTTGCCGGGAGCCTGACTGGCAGCGTTCCCGGCAGGGCATGAGCCTCGTTATCGGCCGCCAGCGGCGGCCGCGGCCTGGGTGATGACGGCGGCGACCGCCTGCGTCCGGGCCGGTCAGGCGGTGAGGTAGACCGCCGACAGGTCGTCGTCGGCATGGCCGCCGGCCGCGGTCTCCCGCCAGCGCGGGAGCAGCGCGTCGGTGAGCGTGAGCGTGGCGCCGCTCGCCTGCGCGGCCTGCGTGGCGAGTTCGGCGTCCTTGAGCGCGTTCCGGAGCGCGAACGCCGGGCTGAAGTCGCCGACCAGCATGCTGCGGGCCTTCTGCATCGCGTACGGCGCGCCCAGCGGGGTCGACTCCAGCAGGTCCACGATCTCCGCTGGATCCAGGCCCAGCCGCCGGGCAAACGACAAGGTTTCCGCGGTCGTCTCGGTCAGGTCGGCGAGCCAGTTGTTGAGCACCAGCTTGGCCTTGGTGCCGTGGCCAGCCGGACCCAGCCAGGTGGTAGCGCGGCCGAGCACGCCGAACACCGGGGCCAGCACGTCCCGGACCTGGTCGGGGCCGCTGGCCAGGATAGTCAGCTGCCCGGCCCGGGCCGGGCCCTCGCTGCCGGAGACCGGGGCGTCGACGAACACCACCCCGGCGGCAGCGGCCAGGCCGGCCAGCCGAGCCGTCCACTCGATCCCGACGGTGGCCATCTGCACCCAGATCGTGCCTGAGCTCGCGGTCAGCAGCCCGTCCGGTCCGCTGGCCGCCTGCTCGGTGGCGGGCCCGTCGGCCAGCATGGTGATGACGACCGCGGCATCCCAGACGGCTTGCGCCGGGCTGCAGGCCACGACCGCGCCGTCCGCCTCCAGGGCCTCGGCGTGGCTGACCGTCCGGTTCCAGACCCGCAGGTCGAAGCCGGCGCGGGCCAGGTTGGCGGCCATCGGGCCGCCCATACGCCCGGTGCCCAGGAGGGCGACGACCGGGTTGGCGGTTAGGTCGTGATGGTCAGGTCGGATGGATGTAATGGTCATGATTAACGCCTCCGGCGGTTGATTGCCTGGGTTCAGGCTCAGGCGCGGGAGGGTGAGCCGGCGTCACCCACTGGTGTGATTGATTGGCTTGCGCGCCAGCAGCCCGAGGGCGCGGGCCTGTTCCACCGCCTCGTGGCGGCGGTGCGCGCCGAGCTTGTCGTACAGGTGGCGCATGTGGGTCTTGACCGTGTTCACCGACAGGTACAGCTCGTCGGCGATCTCCGGGGCCGAGAGCTTGGTGGGCAGGTAGCGCAGGACCCGGGCCTCGGCGTGGCTGAGCGGCTCGCGCAGCCGCGGCGGTCCGGCCGGCGGCGAGCCGGGCTCGCGCCCGGCCAGCGCGGTCAGGATCCCGGCGATCAGTCCTGCGTGCGCGGTGCCCTGTCGGCGGTGGCGGTCGAGCAGGTCGGGCGCCGGATCGTACAGGAACGGGAAGAGCAGGCGTTCGGGCTCGGCGCGGTCCAGCGCCCGCTCTAGGGCGCGCCGGGCCGCACTCGCGTCGCCGAGCGCGTCGCAGGCCACGGCCTGGAGCAGGAACGCCTGGACCTCCCACAGGTGCGCGTTCTGCAGCGGGACCGAGCCGTCGATGACGGGCGCGAGCACGGCCGTCGCCGCCTTGGGGTCGTCCTGGGCGAGCCGCAGCGACGCCTCGGCGATGCGTATCTCGCCCCGGTCACGTTCCGGCGCATCCAGGCCGGCCAGGGCCTGCTCGGCTCGCCTGGTTTCGCCGTTCCGCACCAGCGTCTGCAGCAGGTGCGAGCGCAGCCGCGGGGCCAGCGTGTGCGGGGAGACGACCGAATCAGCCAGCCGTTCGGCCGTCTGGAAGGCGCGCAGGGCGGCGGCGTGACGGCCGCAGATGAACTCGAGCATGCCGCGGCCGTAGACCAGCCGCATCCCCGCGGCCGGATCGGCTTCGGTCCGCAGGGTGCGTTCGGCCTGCCCGAGTGCTCGCTCCGCCTCCTCGGTCCGTCCCTGGGTGACCATCGCCACGCCCAGGGCCAGGTAGGCCACGCCGGCGACCGGCTCATCGGCCCAGCCGTGCCGCGTGGCCAGCTCGATCGCCTGCTGGCTGCGCTGCGCCCCGGCCGGGAAGGACCGCCAGCTCATCAGCTGCGCCTCGTTGGCCAGGCCGGCGACCTCTAGGTAGGGCCGGCCGATCTTGCGGGCCAGGTCGATGCCGTCCGCCAGGTGCCGGTCCGCATCCTCGAAGCGACCAGACCACACCTCGGCGGCCCCGAGGTTGATCAGCGCCAGCGCCCGCAGGTCCCCGCCCAGCGCGGGCTCGGCTGACTCGGCGGTCATCGCGGGGGCCAGCAGCCGGTGCGCCTCCTCGGCCACGGCCGGGAGGTCACCGCGCTGGCGGGCCAGGCGCATGCGCGCCACGGCCAGGACCACCTGGGCGCGGGCGCGCCGGTCCGCGGGAACCGAGTCCAGGGCCCGGGCGGCCAGGGCCAGGTACCGTTCGGCCTCTGGCACCGGTCCCCGGGCCAGCCGGTCGGTGGCCACCCGCGCCGCCAGCTCGGCATCACCGGCGATCACGGCGTCCGGGAACCGGCCGAGCAGTTCGTGCGCGGTGCTGCCTAGGCCGGCTAGGCCCAGGCCGATCCACTGGTCTGACAGCACGCGCGCGGCCAGGGCCCAGTTCTGCGCGGCCTGAGCCTGGCGGACCGCCTCGATCGGATACCCGTGCCCGGCGTACCACCCGGCGGCCGCGTCGTGCAGCGCGGGCAACTCGGCCGCCGCGCTCCCCCGCAGCTCCAGCTGCAGGAGATCGGCGAACAGCTGGTGGTAGCGGAACCAGGACCGGCGCGCGTCCAGGGAGATGACGAACGCGCCCGCCTCCTCGAGCTGCTGCAAGATCCGTTCCCCGCCCGAGTCTTCGGTCAGCAGGTCGGCCAGCTCGCCGTTGACCCGGTCCAGGATCGAGGTTCGCAGCAGCAGCCGCCGCGCCGCCTCGCTCTGCCGCTCAAGCACCTCGGCCAGCAGGTACTCGGCGACCGTGCGCTCGCTGCCGCCGAACTCGGCCGCGAACCGCTCCGGATCGGGGTGCCCGGCCAGCGACAGCGCCGCCAGCCGCAGCCCCGCCGCCCAGCCCTCGGTCCGGTCATACAGGTTCTCCAGCGCCGGCTCGGACAGCTCGACCCCGGCCGCGTCCAGCAGCGCCCGCGCCTCCGCTCGGCTGAACCGCAGATCGGCGGTGCGGATTTCGGTGAGCTCGCCGGCCAGGCGCAGCCGGTGCAGGCCCAGTCGCAGGTCGTGGCGGGTGACCAGGACGAACCGCAGGGCGGGCGGCGCGCGCATGATCAAAAGCTCCAGCTGGCGCAGCGCCTCCGCCGAGCCCAGCTCGTGCAGATCGTCGATCACCAGCCAGACCCGGTCCGGCGGCGAGGCGAGGTCTTCCAGCAGCCGTTCGACCACGGCCCAGCCGTCCAGGTCGGGCGCCACCGTCAGCTCCCGCACCAGCGCGGACCCGATGGCTGTGGCCCGCAGCGCGTCGGCCACCGAGATCCACAGCCGCTGCGGGCCGCCCTCGCCCGGCGCCGCCACCCAGGCGGCCCGCGGGCCGAGCCCCGACTCGGCGATCCAGGACCGGAGCAGGACCGTCTTGCCGCTCCCCGGGGGCGCCGACACCTGCACAACGCGCTGCGCTTCGGTCAGCCGCTGGAACAGCGCGGGGCGCGAGACAACGCCATCCCTGACAGCCGGGCCGTCGGTGGCCCCGGGCAAGGCGGCAAGCTCCACGGCGGATCTCCTCGGCAGGCCCGGCTCCAACAGTACGACTTTCCGGCCCGGCGGCCGAGGCGGAGCCGTGGATCACCCGGTCGTGTGACGCCGGCTCACCCGGCGGGCCGTGAGGCTGGCGGCAACCCACAGAGAGGAACCGGACATGACCACCGTGCATGCTCCCCGGCAGCAGGTACAGAACCGGCCCGGGCCTTCATCGCCGCCTGCGCGCAGGGCGCTGACCGCCCCGCGGCAGGTCGCGTTCTGGCTGCTGGCGCTGGTGCTGGCCGTCACCATGCTCGGCACCACCCTGCCCACCCCGCTGTACGTCATCTACCAGAGCCGCTGGCATTTCTCCGCGGCTATGGTGACGGTGACCTTCGCGGTCTACGCCGTGGCGGTGATCGCGACCCTGTTGCTGGCCGGACGGTCCTCGGACCAGGCCGGGCGCAGGCCGGTGCTGGCCGCGGCCCTCGGAGCCGGCGCGCTGAGCACGATCACGTTCATCCTGGCGCCCGACGTGGCGGCGCTCATTGCGGCCCGGATCCTGTCGGGCCTGTCGGCGGGCCTAATGACCGGAACCGCCACGGCCGCGCTCACCGAACTGATCCCGGCCTCGGACCACCGCCGGGCGTCGCTAGTGGCCACGGCCGCGAACATGGGCGGCCTGGGCCTAGGTCCCCTGGCCGCCGGCCTGCTCGCCCAGTACGCGCCGCACCCCACCACGCTGGTGTTCGAGGTTTACCTGGCCGTCCTGGCGGTGGCGGGCCTCATCGTGCTGTTCGTCCCCGAGACGGTCGGCGTCCGCATTCGGCCCGCCCTGCGCTTTGCCGGGCTGGGCATCCCGGAACGGGGCCGGGGTGAGTTCATCGCCGCCGGCGTGGCCGCCTTCGCGGCCTTCGCCCTGCTCGGGCTGTTCAGTTCCCTGGTACCCGGCTTCGTCGCCGGGCAGCTGCATCAAGGCAGCCACGCCGTCCAGGGCGCCGTGGTGTTTCTCATTTTCGCGGTGGGGACCGGCACCCAGATCGCGCTGTCGCGGTTCAGCGGCCCCCGGGTGGTGCTGGCCGGCCTGGGCCTGTTCCTGGCCGCGCTCGGCCTGATCGTCGCCGCCCTGGCCTCCTCCGGCGTCGCCCTGTTCCTGGTCGGCACGGTGGTAGGCGGCGTGGCCGTCGGCGCCATCTTCCTGGGCAGCCTGGGCACCGCCAACCGCCTGGCCCCCGCCGGACGGCGCGGTCAGACTATCTCCGCCTTCTTCGTGGCGTGCTACGCCGGCCTGAGCATTCCCGTGGTCGGCGTCGGCGTGCTGTCGGAGTTCACCGGGACCTTCCCAGCCGTGCTGACCTTCGCGATTCTGCTCGCGGTCCTGTGCCTGTTCTCGGTCTCCCGCTTCGCCCGCGGTGCCCGGTGAACTACCAGATCCTCGTCCGAGGCCAGGCTGGGCCGCACGATGCGCGCCGCGTTCCCCGCCCTGCGCGCGGCGGCTCAGGGCGAAGACACCCTGCTGACCGGCGGCCTGCAGGACCAAGCCGCGCTGCACGGCGTGCTGGCCCGGATCGAGGCGCTGGGCCTGGAACTGCTCGAGGTCCGGCGGCTGGAGGGCGACCGCCGCGAATCACCCGGCGGTGTGACGTCGGCTCACCCTGGCGCCCGGAACGCTGAAGCCAGCTGACCTTCGAAAGGACCCTGACATGACTACGACCACCCAGGCCGAGGTCGCACCTGCCACCAGCAACAGCCGCTCGTTCCTGCTCGAGCGGGTCCAGCCCGCCCTGAGCGGGCTGATGGACGGCTCGCTATCCACCCTGGCCCCGATATTCGCGGTGGTCCTGGCCACTCACCACCCGCTGACCGCGTTCTTCACCGGCGCCGCGACCGCGCTGGGCGCGGGCGTGAGCATGGCCTTCTCCGAAGGACTGTCCGACACCGGTGACCTCACCGGGCGCGGGAACCCGGTGCTTCGCGGCGCGATCACCGGCGGCGGGACGTTCGCCGGCGGCATCTTCCACACCCTGCCGTTCCTGATTCCCGGCTACAGCGCGGCGATCAGCGCCGCGATCATCGTCGTCGCCACCGAGCTGCTCACCCTGGCCTGGCTCCGACACAGGTTCTTCCGGACCAGCTTCGCCCGGTCGTTCCTCGCGGTCACCGTCGGCGGAGCCATCATCGCCGGCCTGAGCGCCTGGGCCTGCTCGCGGCGTCCTGACCCCCACTTCCATCTCGTCAGAGGAGAAAATGACATGAACACCTTCCTTCCCACTACCCGGCTCGGCTGGACCGGCATGTTCCTGACCCGGGTCGGCTTCGGGGCCTGGGCCATCGGCGGCGGCGACTGGGCCTACGCCTGGGGCCACCAGGACGACGCCGCCTCCGTGGCCGCGATCCGGCACGCGGTGGAGTCCGGGATCAACTGGATCGACACCGCCGCCGTCTACGGGCTGGGACACTCCGAAGAGGTCGTAGCGGCCGCGCTGGCCGACCTGCCCGAGGCGGACCGGCCCTACGTCTTCACCAAGGGCGGCCAGGTCTGGGATCCGGCCGACCGGTCCGCGAAGCCCCGGCGGGTCGGCGCGCCCGCCAGCATCAGGACCGAGGTGGAGGCCTCGCTGCAGCGGCTGCGAGTCGAGCGGATCGACCTGTACCAGATGCACAGGCCGGCCGAGGACGGCACGCCGGTGCAGGAGTACTGGCAGGTGTTCACCGACCTCAAGCGCGAGGGCAAGATCCGCGCGGCGGGGCTGTCCAACCATGGCATCTTCCAGCTGGAGGCGGCCGAGGAGATCGGCGCGGTGGACGCCATCCAGCCGCCGTTCAACCTGATCCACCGTGACGCGGCCGACGACGTTCTGCTGTGGGCCCGCGAGCACGAGGCCGGGGTGATCGTCTACAGCCCGATGGCCTCGGGCCTGCTCACCGGCACGTTCACCGCGGCGCGGGCCGCTGGCCTGGAGCCGGGCGATTGGCGGGCCGGCCACCCCGACTTCACCGGGCCGGCCCTGTCGGCCAACCTGGCTCTGGCTGACGCGCTGCGCCCGGTCGCCGAACGGCACGGCGTCACCCCGGCCGCGGTGGCCGTGGCCTGGACGCTGGCCTTCCCCGGGGTGACCGGCGCGATCGTCGGCGCGCGCAATCCCGGTCAGGTCGACGGGTGGCTGCCCGCCGCGACCCTGGAGCTGAAGGAAGACGACCTGTCCGACATCGCCGCCGCCATCCGGGCCACCCGCGCCGGGACCGGCCCCGTATCGCCTTCAGCGATCACCTGGTAAAGGACGGGAACGGTGGGCAGCGCCGCCACCCCGGCGCTACGGGTGCGCCGCCGCTGGCGGCGCGACGGACGCCGCCTCGGCTGCCGCGAAGGCGGCGGAGAACAGATAGCTGGTGGCCAGGCTGCGGTAGGGCCGCCACTTCTCGGCGATGGCCAGGACCTCCTGCTGGGTCGGCAGGTGGTCCAGCGCATAGGCGGCCTGGATGGCCTTGCGGAGCGCCAGGTCGCCCGGCAAGACGACGTCCTCGCGCCGCAGCGCGACGAGCAGCGCGCCCTGCACGGTCCACGGGCCGATGCCGGGAATCACGGTGAGTTCGGCCAGCAGCTCATCGTCGGGCAGGGTGGCCAGGGTGTCCGGGTCCAGCCGGCCGTCCGTCATCCGCTCGGCCAGGTCGCGCAGCGTGCTGACCTTACGCCAGGACAGGCCGGCCTCGCGAAGCTGGCCGGGATCGACAGTCAGCAGTTCGGCGGGCGCGGGGAGATGCCCGTCGAACAGCGCCTGGATGCGGGCCACGGTGCGGCGGGTGGCCGCGACCGACAGCTGCTGGCCGGTGACCTGGAACAGCAGGGCGCCGTACAGGTCCATCGGCGGCAACTCGGTCAGCCACGCCCGGGGGTCGAAGTCCGGCCGTTCGTCGATGAGCCGAGCCAGCACCGGATCGGCGTGGCTCAGATAGGCGCGCGCCTGCTGCAGCCACGCGGCGTCGCTGGAATCCTGGGTCACGGAGCTCATCGTAGGCACTACTGCTCCTGCTCCTTCAGCAGGCGGTCGGTGAGGACGATCTCAATGACCGCCGCGACCGTGTCCTGGCGCGCCCAGTCGCGCTGAAGCTCAACGGCCAGGGAGACCCAGCTGACCGGCTGAGCGCCGGCTTGCATCACCCGGTCCAGGCCCGACCGGTGGGCTTCCGGCGAGGTGCCGCCGATGGCGTCCACCACCGGATACACCTCATACCCTTCGCGCAGCGCGTCGAGCGCGGTGAAGGCCATGCAGATCTCGGTCCACAGGCCGCAGATGATGAGCTTCCTGCGACCGGTGGCGTGCACGGCCTGGACGAATTCGATGTCCTCCCACGAGTTGACCGTGGTCCGGTCGAGCGGCTTGTCGTCTTCGAGCAGCTCGGCGAGTTCGGGGAGAGTCGGCTGGCCCCGGCCGGTCCCGACGTTGATGGTCGAGTGCACGACCGGGATCCCGAAGGCCTTGATGGTCCTGACCGTGGAGACCGCGTTCTTGAGCAGGAGCGTGCGATCCATCGAGCGGACCGCGCCGATTTGCGCGGGCTGGTAGTCGATGAGCAGGAACGCGGCGTTTCCCGGCGCCAAGAGATGGTCGGAGAGCGGATCGCGTACTGGGGCACTGGTCATAGCAGCGGCTCCCTCTGGTGACAGGTTCGGGTGCACACGACGCTAGCGGCCGTCACGGTGAGCGGCGGTCACCTGATTCTGGTGATTTGCCGGGCGGTTCGAGCTGGCGGAGCTCGAGGAGGTCGAGGCCAAGCGCTTCGATCTCGGCCAGGATG
Source organism: uncultured Actinomycetes bacterium (assembly GCA_963722055.1). Lineage (GTDB taxonomy): Bacteria > Actinomycetota > Actinomycetes > Streptosporangiales > Streptosporangiaceae > Palsa-504. The sequence continues at coordinate 103,622 of CAVRLA010000002.1, forward strand.
CCGTACAGCGCGGACCGGTCCAGGCACCCGGTAAGCACGGTGTGTGCGCCGTGCCGCCGCGACGCCAGCGCCGGGAAGCATGACAGGACCATCGCGCCGAAATGACCGTTTATCCGGATCGTGTACTGGGCGGATCCTGGGTCCATGTGGCCATAGTCAGACGCCGACGGGTGACCCCGCATCACCGGGATCGGGTGACTGCCGGACCTTCGGACCGGGTCAGCGGCTGACGGGCTCCGCGGCGTGCTGCGCGCCCGCAGGCCGGCGTCCCAGCAGCGCCCAGCCCGAAAGCGAGACGCCCAGCGCGACGAGGATCGCAAATCCGAGCACGGTGTTGGGGACGCTGGCACCTTGGTCAAGCGCGATCCCGGCTCCGATCACGGGGACTGAGAGTCCTACGAAGACCGCGATTACGAGAGCCGACGTCATGGCAACGCGGTCTTCTGGCGCGGTCGCTTCGAGCACGATCCCGGTGGTGCCCTTGTAGACCGCACCCGCACCCGCACCGATCAGCGCACCCCCGATCAGGAACAGCGCCAGGCTTGGCGTGGAAAGACGGACGGCGACCACGAGCAGCACCAGACCCGCGATCATGGAGAAAGTGCCGAGGGCGAGCACGCGCGAGGACCGCAGCCTGTTCGTGGCCAGCTGGGACACCACTCCCGCCGTGAACACCACGAACAGTGCCGCCCCGGACAGCGCATGTGAGGTCTGATGCAGCGTGGTGGCCAGGATGAGCCCGGAAAGCGCCGCGAACAGGCCCGACGCGGCAAAGGCCGCAATGGTCGCGGCGGCCGCCGGAACCGGAAGCCTAACCCGGCGCGCCGGACCAGCCGGCCTGCTCTGCGCTGCTGCGCGCGGAACAGGCGTACCCGTCTCGGGCGCGGCCGCCACGCCGATCAGGGCCACCGCCCCGAGCGCGACCATGACCAGGTAGGGCAAGGTCAGCGGGTACGGCGCCCACTGCGCGAGGCAGCCGGCGACCAGCGGGCCGATGCCGAGTGCGCCCACGTTCACCGCGGTGCCGATGTTCCGGGCGCCGGCCGGGGACGCGTTCGGATCCGCCCGCAGCCGCAACTCGATCAGGTACGCGATCGCGACGCCAGCGGCCAGCCCGATCGCCACCCCGGTGAGCAGGCGCCCGATCAGCAGCCCGGGCAGGTCCTTCCACACCGCGAGCAGCCCGGCGGCCACCATCATCGTCGCCACACCGCCGAGCATCGCGCCCCGCCGCCCGAAACGCCCGGCGACGCGGCCCTCCAGCAGCAGGGTGATGATCGTGCCCACCGCGAAGATCGCAAAGACCACGGTGATCGTGAACGCAGACAGGTGATCTCGGGTCCGGTACAAGCCGTACAGCGGGCTGGGCAGCGTCGCGAACATCATGACGACCAGGAACGCGAACGCCACGGCCCAGAACCGCCACCTGACCATAGCCCTCACCTCGCCTTCATGCCGCCGTCGACCACGATGTCGAGGCCGGCCAGTTCGGCGCGGGCGACGGCGTCGAGCCGGACATCGGCGGCGCCGAGATCCTCGGCCAGGTGGGCGCGGGTACGGGTCCCGGGGATGAGCAGGATGTTCGGGGCCAGGTCCAGCAGCCAGGCGAGCGTGACCTGTACCGGCGTCGCGCCCAGCCGTGCGGCCACTCCGGCCAGCACAGGGTCGGCCAGCAGCCGGCGCCGCACCTCACCGGGCAGGCCCAGGGGGCAGAACGGCACGAACGCGATGTCCCGCGTGCGGCACTCGACCAGGACGTCCAGGGACCGCTGGTCGGCCAGGTTGAACAGGTTCTGCACGCAGGCGATCTCCGTCTGGGCGACCGCTCGCAGCAGGTGCCGCCGGGAGATGTTGCTGAGCCCGACGGCGTCGATCAGCCCCTCGTCACGAGCCTGGACCAGCGCTGCGAGCTGGGCATCGAACCGGCGGCCCGGGGCTTCGGACCGATCCATCACGCGCAGGTTCACGGCCGCCAGCCGCCCGGCGCCGAGCGTGGCGAGGTTGTCCTCGATACCCTGGCGCAGCTCGTGCGGCTCGTCGAAGCGCAGCAGCGCGCCGCCGGCATCGCGGCGGGCGGCCACCTTGCTCACGATGGCCAGGCCCGCCGGATAGGGATACAGCGCCTCGCGGATGAGCTCATTCACCGTGCCCGGGCCGTAGTACTGCGCGGTGTCGATATGGTCGACCCCGGCCGCGACCGCCGCGCGCAGCACCCCCAGTGCCTCGTCGCGATCCCGCGGCGGCGCGAACACGCCGTCGCCGGCCAACTGCATCGCGCCGTACCCGGCCCGGTGCACGCGCCACGGGCCGAGCGCGAAGGATCCGCCGAGTTCCGGTCCGGTTCCGCTCATGCGCCGTAGGCGGGCACCACCGCACCGCTGACCGGCGCGGCGGCGTCGCTGACCAGGTAGACGATGAGGTCAGCGACCGCCTCCGGCGCGACCGCGTGCGCCAGCAGGTCGGGCGTGAGGTAGGGACGGTTCTTGGCCGTGTCGAGCAGCTGCGGCGCGACGGCGTTCACCCGGATCCCGAGCGGGCGCAGCTCCAGGTCGAGCACGCGAGTGAGGTGAACCAGAGCCGCCTTGCTGACGGCGTAGGCGGCCATCCCGGCGGTCGGCTCCAGGCCCGGGCGGGCGGCCACGTGCACGATGGAACCCGAACCGCGGTCCCGTAGGTACGGAACCACCGCCTGGGTCAGCCACAGCGCGGCGCCCACGTTGACGTCGATCATGAGCCGCAGGTCTTCGGGCGTCGCCGCAAGCGCGTCGCCCAGGTGGTAGGTGCCGATCGTGTTCACCAGCACCTCGGGCGGGCCGACCTCGGCGGCGATCCGGTCGACGACGCCCCGGGCCGCCGCCGGATCGGTCGGGTCAGCCGCCTCGCGCCGGATGCCGTCCGGCAGCTCCTTGAGCGCCTCTTCGCTCCGGTCGACCGCGACCACGGTGAATCCGGCGGCCGCCAGCTTCTCCGCTGTCGCCCGGCCGAGCTCACCGCCCGCGCCGACCACGATCGCCACACGCTGGCTCATGCCGCCACCTCCGGGAAAACGGATGTCATGGTGTTTCTCCTTCCGGTTCAAGGCGTGTTCAGCTTCCCCACCGGGAGGGCGACTGGTCATCACCGGATTCCGGTGATATGCCGATCGCTAGGCGGCGACGCGTTCTGCGCTGGCGAGATGCGCCGCCAGCAGGCGTCACTTGATTCCGGTGATTGACCGGGTTTCGCGGGGTCGTCGACAGTACGTACGCTTGCCGTGTGGCTCGGGCGACTCCCTGGCTGATCGACCGGAGCGATCTCCTGACCGCCCTGGATCGCGCGGCGGCGCGGAAGGTGACGGTCATCTCGGCGCCGGCCGGCAGCGGGAAGACGTCGCTGCTGCGCGCCTGGGCCGGCCGTCCCGGCCAGCCGCGCCGCCTCGCCGTGCTGCAGGTACAACGCGACCAGCAAGACGCCCAGCAGTTCTGGCTCGCCCTGCTTGACACGGTCCGTCATGCATCGTTCAGCGACCGGGCGCGCGGGACCGGCGACAGCGACACCCGACTTCAATGCGCCGGCCATGGTTGACCGGGTGCTATCGGAGCTCGCCGAGGCTCGCGGCGGCATCACGCTGGTGATTGACGATCTGCACGAGCTGACCTCCCGAGAGGCACTCGCTCAGCTCGCCCGGCTGCTGACGGACCTTCCTGCGCACTGCACGTGATCCTGACCACGCGCCACGATCTGCGGCTGGGCCTGCATCAGCTTCGGCTGGCCGGTGAGCTGGCCGAGATCCGCGCGGCCGACCTGCGGTTCTCCGAGGGCGAGACCCGCGAGCTGCTGGCCGCCTCGGGCATCGCGCTGTCGGAGGCGGGGGCGGCGCTGCTGTACCAGCGGACGGAAGGGTGGGCGGCGGGCCTGCGGCTCGCGGCGATCTCGCTGGCCGGTCACCCCGACCCGGAGCGGTTCGTCGCGGAGTTCTCCGGCAGCGAGCGCACGGTCGCCGAATACCTGCTCGCCGAGATGCTCGACCGCCAGCTGCCCGAGGTCCAGGATCTGCTGTTGCGTACCTCGCTGCTCAACCGGGTCAACGGCGAGCTGGCCGACCTGCTGACCGGCCGTCCTGGCTCGGATCGGATCCTGCTGGACCTCGCGGACGCCAACGCGTTTGTGGTGCCGCTCGACCCGGAGCGGATGTGGTTCCGCTACCACCACCTGCTGGCCGATTTCCTGCAGCTGGAGCTGCGCCGGACGCTGGCCGCGGAAGTGCCGGCCCTGCACCGGCGGGCCGCCGGATGGTTCCTCCGGCAGGGCCAGGTGGTGGATGCCATCCGGCACACGCAGGCGGCGGGCGACTGGGCTGATGCGGCCCGGCTGCTCGCCGACCATTCGTTCAGCCTGATGCTCGACGGGCAGGCGCAGACCATGCAGGCGCTGGTGCGGGACTTCCCGCCGGGTGAGTATCACCCGGAACTGGCCCTGGTACGGGCAGCGGACGACCTTGTTCAGGGGCGCCTGGACGAGTCGGCCGCCCATCTGGCGGTCGCCGAGACGTACGCTGAGGCGGCGCCGCCGGATCGCCAACGCCGCCTCCAGGTGGCGGTCGCGTCGCTGCAGCTGTCGCTGGCCAGGCGGCGCGGTGACCTGGCTGGGGTCATCGAGCAGGTCAGGTTCCTCGCCTCGCCGGTCACCGGGCAGTCCGACGAGGACATCGTCTTGGGCAGCGACCTGCGCGCGGTGGCGCTGATGAACCTGGGGACCGCCGAGGCGTGGTCCCTGGGGCTGGAAAGTGCCGAGCGCCACCTCCGGGAGGGTGCCGTCCTGGCCCGTGAGATCGGCCGCCCCTACCTGGAAGTCGGCTGCCTCGCAGAGCTGGCGTTCGCGTCGAAGATCCATCCGTTCGCCACCACTCAGGTGCGCTGCCGCGAGGCCATAGCGCTGGCCGAGCAGTACGGCTGGGGCACCGAGCCGGTGATCGCACCGGCGCTGAGCACGCTGGCCGGCACGATGATCTGGACCGGCGAGTTCGACGAAGGCGAGCGGTGGCTACGGCGCACCGCGCGGGCCCTGCAAACAGACACCGGGCCGGACATGGGGCTGCTCGTGCATATGGCGAGCGGCATGCTGCACGCCTGCCACGGCCGCCTGCACGAGGCGTTCGAGGAGTTCAGCGCGGCCGAACGCCTGCAATCGGGGCTAGCGGGATCGCACGCCCTGGCGAGCCAGGTGACCGGCTGGATGCTGGCTACGCAAGCCCGACTTGGCCGACCCGGCGAGGCCCGCGCGGCGCTCGCCGCAGTCGATGACGAGCGATCCGGGTCCGGTGAGCTCCGCGATGCCTGCGCGGTGATCTGCCTCGCGGAAGACGACCCGGCCGGGGCGCTGCGCGCGGTGCAGGATGTTCTCGACGGTACAGCGCCGGTCATCGGTTACGTCACCCTCGTCGAGGCTCGGCTGCTGGCTGGGCTGGCCCATCATCAACTCGGTGACCAGCGCGCAGCGAACCACGCGGCCGAACACGCACTGACCCTGGCGGAGTCCGACCGGCTGGTGCTGCCGTTCGCGATGACCGGCTCCCGGGAGCTGCTCGAGGCCCTGCCGCGACATGAGACAGCGCACGCCGCGCTGCTCGCCGAGATTCTCGATGTGCTCGACGGTTCATCCCGGGCGGCCAAGGAGCAGTCTCCCACACCGCCGACGGAGGAACTCAGCCCGGGCGAGCTGCGAGTGCTGCGATACCTTCCGACGAACCTGTCCAGGCCTGAAATCGCAGGCGAACTGTCCGTCTCGCTGAACACGGTCAGCACGCATCTGCGCAGCATCTACGCCAAGCTGCAGGTTGGTGACCGATCCTCGGCCGTGCAGCGTGCGCGGGAGCTGCGGTTGCTGGCGGCCGGCCCTACGCGCTAGCCCCGGCCGTCACCGGATTCCGGTGATGCGCTCTCACCTGCCACCCCCTGACCATGGCGTCATGGACCTCGCGGCCACCAGGAAGGAACTGCCATGCCGAACGCGGTGGTGATGACCGGATACGGGCCGCCCGAGGTGCTGGAGTGGGCCCAGGTCCCGCTGCCCGAACCGGGCGAGGGACAGATCAGGATCAAGGTCAGGGCCGCGGGCATCAGCCCGACCGATCTGGCCCTGCGGGCCGGTTACCTCAAGGACACCATCCCGCTGCCCCCCGATGCCGTGCTCGGCTTCGAGGCAGCCGGCACCGTCGACGCGGCCGGCCCCGGCGTGACCGGCACGTCCGCCGGCAACGAGGTCACGGCCCTGCTGTTCACCCTGGGCGGGTACGCCGAGTACGCGGTGGCCTCGATCTGGACCCGTAAGCCACAGTCCGTGTCGTGGCTCGATGCCGCCGCGCTGCCCAGCTCGGCCGAGGCGGCCGTCGGTGTCCTGCGGCAACTCGACGTCACGAGCGGTGAGACGCTGCTGTTGTTCGGCGGCGGCGGATCGGTCGGCGTCATCGCTACCCAGCTCGCGGTGGCCCGGGGAGTCAAGGTGATCAGCGTGGTCGGCGAGCACGACGAAGCGCTGGCGCGCGAGCTGGGCGCGACACCGGTGCGTTATGGCCTGGGTGTGGCCAACCGGGTCCGCGCGCTGGGCCCGGTCGACGCCGTGTTTGACGCGGCCGGCCGGGGGGTCCTGGCCGACGCGGTCGCCCTGGCCGGCGGGCCCGGGCGGGTCATCACCTTGTCCGATCCGGCCGCCGCTGACTTCGGCGTCACGCTTTCCGAGCCCACGCCGGGCCGGGCTCCCGGCGCCCTGGATGAGACGATGGCCCTGCTGGCCGACGGCCGCCTCCGGCTGCGCACGCACACATCCATGCCTATGCAGCAGGCCGCCGAGGCCCACCGGCAGCTGGAAAGCGGCACCGTCCACCAGCGCATCATCCTCACCCTGCCCTAACGCGGGCAGCACAGCGGCGGCCAGGCCAGCCGGTTGTGACATGCCGCCTGGACCGACATGGAGGCCGACTGGTGACACCAGACGCGGGCGCTCAGCCGGGCGAGCCGAGCCCGGCTGACGGCCCCGGCCCGCCCGAACTGCTCCGCTACCGCTCCGCGCAAGGCCGGTGGGTGGTCGCGGCGATGATCGCGGGGTCGTCGGTGGCGGGGATCGACTCCACAGTGGTCGCCGTCGCGCTGCCCGCGATCGGAAGGAACCTGCACGCCGGCTTCGGGGCCCTGCAATGGACCGTCACGAGCTACACGCTGACCCTGGCCTCGCTGATCCTGCTGGCCGGCTCGCTCAGCGACCGCTGGGGGCGGCGGCGGGTGTTCCTGATCGGCCTGGGCTGGTTCACCCTGGCGTCGGTACTGTGCGCGGCCGCGCCCGGCATCGGATGGCTGATCGCCGCGCGGGCGGTGCAGGGTATCGGCGGCGCGCTGATGACACCGGCCAGCCTGGCGATCATCGAGGCGGCCTTCGCCCCCGGCGACCGCGCCCGCGCGATCGGGACGTGGGCCGGCTTCAGCGGGGTCTCCGCCGCGATCGCGCCCTTCCTGGGCGGGTGGCTGCTGCAAGCCGGCAGCTGGCGGCCGATCTTCCTGATCAACGTCCCGGTGGCCGCGGCGGTCGCGTGGGCCACGCGGCGGCATGTCCCCGAATCGCGGGACACGTCGGCCTCCGGGAGCGCCGACTGGCCCGGCGCGCTGGCCGGCGTCGTCGCGCTGACCGCGATCACCTACGCAATAATCGTGCTGCCGGACGCGGGCGTCAGGTCGCCGCGGTTCGCCGCGGCCGCGGTCCTCGCCGTGGTGTCGTCGGCCGCCTTCGTCGTCGCCGAACGGCGCGGCAGCCATCCCATGCTCCCGCCGGCGATCTTCGCCCCGGCGCAGTTCCGCGCGGCCAACGCCGTCACCTTCGTTGTCAACGGTGCCCTCGGCGGCTTCGCGTTCGTGTTCATCCCGGCCCTGGAGATCATCGCCGGCTACAGCCCGGTCGTGGCAGGCTCGGCCCTGGTACCGGTCACCGTCGTGACCATGCTGCTGTCCGGAACCAGCGGCAGGCTCGCGCAGCGGATCGGCCCCCGGCCGCAAATAGTGGCCGGCTGCCTGCTGTGCGCGGTGGCATGCATGCTCGCGGTGCGCATCGGCCCGCAGGCCAGCTACTGGACGGCCGTATGGCCGGTGGCCGTGCTGTTCGGCCTCGGCCTGGCGTCCCTCATCCCGCCCCTGACCGCCAGCGCGATGAACTCCGCCCCTGACTCCCTGGCCGGCCTGGCCTCCGGGGTCAACAACGCCGTGGCGCGGGTCGCGGGCCTGCTCTGGATCGCCGCGCTGCCGCCCCTCACCGGCCTCATCGGCGCGGCCTACACCGACCCGGCTCGGTTCCAGTCCAGCTTCGCCCAGATCAGCTGGATCTGTACGGCAGCGTTCGCCTGCGCGGCGGTGCTCGCCGCCACCTTCATCACCCGGCTTGGCCATCCCGCCCCGGCACCACGGACGGCGCTCATCCAAACCCCGGTGCCCCACCTCGCCTGCCCGGTCGCATTCCGCCGCGCACCGGAACCACGGCCCTGATGGGTTCGCGAGCCTGCGGTCACGGTGAAAGGTAGTCACCGGATTCTGCTGATCGGCGGTGCCTGGCGAGCTGGCGGACCTCGAGCAGGTCCAGGCCGAGGGCCTCGATCTCGGCCAGCACTCCGTACAGCGCCGACCGGTCCAGCGGCCCGGTCAGTACGGTGTGCGCGCCGTCCCGCCGCGAGGTCATGGCCGGGAACGCGGACAGCACCGTGGCGCCGAGGTGCCCGTTAATCCGGATCGCGTACAGGGCGGGTGCCGGGTCCATGCCGCCATGGTCCAGGACGGCCAGGTGAACCCGCATCACCGGGATCCGGTGACCCGCCGGGCCAGCTCATCCGGGCCAGCGCGGCCAACCGCAGCTCCCGGGCCGGCCGCACCGCCGGGGAGCGGCCACCGCGCGGGTGGTCGGCCGCGCGTGAATCACCAGGATCAGGTGACGGCTTCTCACCTGGCCGCGGGCCAGTCTGGGACTGTTGCGAATGCCCGCACGGCCGCCAGGGGCGTGCCCGGAGAATCCAGGAGATACCGTGACCTCACCAGACCTGCCGGACTACGCACCGATCCCGCCCTCAGCGCTCGGTCCGGCCCTCAACGAGCAGGGCTATTACGTCGGACGCGTGGAGCGGAACCTGTACTGGGTTACCGACAGCGTCTACAACTGCGCGTTCCTGGCCACCCGGGACGGCGTGGTGCTGTTCGACGCTCCCCCGAGCATCGGCGGCAACCTGCGGCGGGCCATCGACGAGATCACCGCCGCCGAGGGCGTGCCCAACACGGTGTCGCACTTCGTCTACTCCCACCACCACGCCGACCACGGCAGTGCGGCGTTCTTGTTCGGCGGGGACGTGGTCCGCATCGGACACGAGGAGACCCGGCGGCTGCTGGCCCGCGATGACGACCAGGCCCGCCCGCTGCCGGAGGTGACCTTCGCCGACCGCTACACCCTGGAGGTCGGCGGTGAGCGCGTCGAACTGGCCTGGCATGGCCCCAACCACACGGCGGACAACATCTACATCCACTTCCCCGGCCACGACACGCTGATGTTCATCAACGTGGTCAACGCCGGCTGGGTGCCCATCTACAACGTCAACCTGTCCGACGACGTCATCGGGTACATGGGCGCCCCGGAGATCGCGCTGGCCTATCCGTGGACGCACCTGATCAGCGGGCACCTCGGCCGGCTCGCCACCCGCGACGACGTCTCGGTGCACCAGCAGTACATCGCCGACATCGACGCCAGCGCGAGAGAGGCGCTGGAGGCGGTCGACCCGGTGCCCTTCTACACCCAGGCCTGGCCGAACATGTGGGCCGGGGTCAAGGGCCACCTCGACACGGTGGTGGAACGCGCGGCCGCGCCGATAGTCGCGAAGTACACCGGCGTGCTGGCCGCCGCGGACATCGCGGAATTCACGTACACCACAACGTTCCAGATCATGCAGTCGTACCGCCTGGACCGCGGGCACAGCGGGCCGGTTCACCCCTGATCATCCCGTACCGGGGGCGGGCAGCCGGCCGACTCCGGTGCCGGGCCTGCCGGCTGCCACACGACGAACGGCCTTAGATTGCCTGGTATGACGCCCGGTGAGATACCCGTGCCGGAGACGCTGCCCGCCGTCATCAGCGTGCGCGGGGCGCGGCACAACAACCTGCGGGATATCGACGTCGACGTGCCGCTGTGGCGGACGGTCGCAGTGGTCGGGGTGTCCGGGTCGGGCAAGACCTCGCTGGCCATGGGCACGCTGTACGCCGAAGGCCTGCAGCGGTTCCTGGAGGCCCTGAGCACCTACAGCCGTCGGCGGCTGACCCAGGCCCAGCGGCCGGACGTGGACCGGATCGAGCACCTGCCGCCCGCGCTGGCCCTGCGACAGCGCCCGCCGGTCCCGGGGCCGCGCAGCACGGTGGGCACCATGTCCGAGGTGCTCAACGTGCTGCGCCTGATGATGTCGCGGCTGGGCGAGCACCGCTGCCCGAACGGCCACATGGTCCAGCCGTCGATCGCGGTCGAACAGGAGGAGATCGTCTGCCCGGTGTGCGGCGCGCGCTTCGTGCACCCGGGCGCCGAGTCCTTCGCGTTCAATTCCTACGGGGCCTGCCCGGCCTGCCAGGGCCTGGGCGTCCGGTCCGAGGTCGACGAGAGCACCCTGGTGCCCGATCCGGACCGGACCATCGAGGGCGGCGCGGTGCTGCCGTGGAACTCCGGCGGGCGGCGGCTGTCGATGTACGCCGCGGGCGAGCTCGGCGTCCGGCTCGACGTCCCGTATAAGGATCTGACCGACCGTGAGAAGGACATCGTGCTGCACGGCGTGCCGGTCAAGCGCCAGGTCACGCTGCACTCGGACCGGCCCGGCCGGACCGTCCAGCTCTCGGTCAACTACGACAACGCGGTCGCCGCGGTGGAACGGTCCCTGCGTAGCGACAACGAGCGCACCCGCCGCCTGGTGCAGCGGTTCCTCATCACCAGAACGTGCTCGGTGTGCCACGGCACCCGGCTGCGCCCGGAGGCGCTATCCTCCCGGCTGGGCGGGCGCAACCTGGCCGAGATCAGCGCGCTCAGCCTGGACGAGCTGCGCCGGTTCACCGCCGGCCTGCCCCCCGGGCTGCCCGCCGAGCTCAGCCGGATGACCACCGGCCTGCTCACCGAGCTGGACGGCAGGCTCACGCCCCTGCTCGACGTCGGGCTCAGCTACCTGACCCTGGACCGGGCCGGCGCTTCCCTGTCGACCGGGGAGCGGCAGCGGATCGAGCTCACCTCCACCGTCCGGGCCAGCACCACGGGCATGCTGTACGTGCTGGACGAGCCGTCGGTCGGGCTGCACCCGAGCAACGTTCAGGGACTGCTGAAGACGATCACCGCGCTGACCAGGAACGGCAACTCGGTGGTGGTGGTCGAGCACGAGCGGGAGGTCATCCGCGCCGCGGACTGGATCATCGAACTCGGCCCCGGGGCGGGCGTGACCGGCGGCACGATCATCGCCCAGGGCACCCCCGCCCAGCTGGAGTCCGATCCGCACTCGATCATCGGCCCGTTCCTGGCCGGCGCCACATCGGTACCACGCGACCGGCCGGCGCAGGCCGCGCAGGAAGGGCAGATCACCATCGAGATCGGCGATCTGTACAACCTGCACGACCTCACCGCCGTCTTCCCGGTGGGCCGGCTGACCGCGCTGGCCGGCCCCTCGGGGGCCGGGAAGACCGCCCTCATCCTGGACAGCCTCATCCCGGCCGCGCAGGCCCGGCTGAGGGGGTCGGCGCTGCCTGCTCACGTCCGCCGCCTGGACCTGGGCGGCATCCGCCAGGTCGTCCAGGTGGACGCCACGCCGATCGGCCAGAACGCGCGGTCCACGCCCGCGACCTACTCCGGGGCGTTCGACGAGATCCGCCGCATATTCGCCGAGTCCGCGTACGCCCGGCGCAAGCGCTGGAAGCCGGGGCACTTCTCGTTCAATACCCGCGAGGGGCAATGCCCGACCTGCCGCGGGCTCGGCCATATCGACCTCGACGTCCAGTACCTGCCCGACATCGCCGTCCAGTGCCCGACCTGCCACGGCACCCGCTTCAACGACGCCAGCCTGGCCGTCCGGGTGGACGGCCTGACCGTCGCCGACGTGCTCGGTCTCAGCGTGGACGACGCCCTGAAACAGTTCGCCGACCGGGCCCCGGTCGCGGCGGCCCTGCGGCCGGTCAGCGACGTCGGGCTGGGTTACCTGCGGCTGGGCGAGCCCACACCGTCCCTATCGGGCGGTGAGTCACAGCGGCTGCGGATCGCCTCCCGGCTGCGCAGCAGCCAGCGCGGCACGCTGTACGTCTTCGACGAGCCGTCCACCGGCCTGCACCCGCTCGACGTGGCCACCCTGGCCGGCGTGTTCGACCGGCTGATGCGGGCCGGGGCCACGATCATCGTCATCGACCACGACCTAGACCTGCTCGCCGCCGCGGATCACCTCATCGACATAGGTCCGGGCGGCGGCCCGGACGGCGGGCACATCGTCGCGGCCGGGACGCCAGCGGAGGTCGCAGCGGCCCAGGGCAGCGTGACCGGGCCGTGGCTGGCCGAGCACCTGGGCCTGCCGCCAGCCCGCTAGGCCCGTCGCGCCAAGGGCGCGAGCAGGCCCAGGACGCGGGCGCGGTCCACCGCCTCGTGGCGGCTGTGGACGCCCAGCTTGGTGTATACGTGCCGCCGGTGGGTGTTGACGGTATTGACCGAGAGGAAGAGCTCGCTGGCGATGTCGTGCATGGTGAGGTGGGTCGGCAGGTAGCGCAGGACGCGGGTCTCGCTGTCGGTGAGCTGCTCGGTGAGCTGCTCGGTGACCGTAACGACCGGGGGGACGATCTCCCCCAGACCCCTTCGGTAGCCCCCTTGGCTCAGTTCGGCCAGAGCCTGCTCGGCCCATTCGGTCTGGCCCAGCCGCTCCAGCGTCTGCCGCAGCCATGATCGCATCCACGCCCCGGGCGCCTGCGGCGTGACCAGCGGCTCAGCCAGCGCCTCCGCGCTCCGGAGGGCCGCCCGCGCGTCAGCGTAACGGCCGCGGGTCAGGTCCAGGATGGCGCGAGCGTAACGCAGGCTCATCCCGGCGGCCGGTTCCACCTCGGTGCGCAGGGTGCGCTCGGCGCGCTCCAGCCACGGCTCTGCTTCGTCCAGCCGTCCCTGGTACAGCAGCACGATGCCGAGCTGGGTGCAGGCCATCCCGGCCAGCGGCTCCTCGCCCCAGCCATGCCGCTCCGCCAGCTCGATCGCCTGCCTGCTCCATTCCGCGGGCGAGGAATCGGGCTGGAACAGCAGCCTCGCGTGCGCCCCGTGAGCCAGGCCGTGGAGCTCCAGGTACGGCTGCCCGATCTGGCGCGCCAGGGTCAGGCCCTGCTTCAGATGCCGTTCCCCGTCCTCGAAGCGAAGCGACCACATCTCGGCCAGGCCCAGGCTAATCCAGGCCGCAGCGCGCAGGTCCTCGCTCAGGCCCGCCGGCGCGGTACCAGCAGCCTCGGTGAGGCCCAGCAACCGCTGTGCCTCCTGCACCACGACCGGGAAATCGATGAAGCGCCGGGCCAGGAACATCCGCAGCACGGCCAGCATGACCTGCACGCGCCCGCGACGGTCGGCGGGCACCGCCGCCAGCGCGCCCGTGGCGGCGGCCAGGTGCCTTCCGGCATCCTCCAGGGCGCCCCGGACCAGATCACTGGCCACCTGGACGGCGGTGAGCTCCGGGCTGGCCGCCACCACCCGGCTGGGGAACCGGCCCAGCAGCTCGACCACGGTCGCGCCCCGGCCGCCGAGGTAAAGGTCGAGCCAGCGATCCGACAGCAGCCGACCGGCCATGCTCCAGTCCTCGGCGGCCAGGGCCTGGCGGATCGCCTCCACCGGGTGCCCGTGGCCGGCCAGCCATCCGGCGGCCACACCGTGCAGCGCGGCCCGCTCATTCGGCTCGGTGCGGCGCAACTCCAGCTGCAGCAGGTCCGCGAACAGCTGGTGGTAGCGGAACCACGACCGGCGTACGTCCAGCGAGACCACGAACGCGCCGGCCCGCTCCAGATCCTGCAAGAGTCGTTCTCCGCCCGATCCGCCGGTCAGCGCGTCCGCCAGCGGGCCGGACACCCGTTCCAGCACGGAGGTGCGCAACAGCAGCCGCCGCACCTCCTCGCTCTGCCGGTCCAGCACCTCGGTCAGCAGGAATTCGGCCACCGTGCGATCGGTGCCGGAGAACTCCGCGGCGAACCGCAGCGGATCCGGGTGCCCGGCCAGCGACAACGCCGCCAGCCGCAGCCCGGCCACCCAGCCCTCGGTCCGTCCGTACAACCGGGCCAGCGCGTCGGCAGGCAACTCCACCCCGCTGGCACCGAACAGCGCCCGCGCCTCGGCCAGGCTGAACCGCAGATCGGCCAGGCGGATCTCGGTCAGCTCCCGCTCCAGCCGCAGCCGGTGCAGCCCCATCCGCAGATCGTGCCGGGTCGCGATGACGAACCGCAGCTCGGGCGGCGCGCGCAAGACCAGAAGCTCCAGCTGGCGCACTACCTCACCCGCGTCCAGCACGTGCGCATCGTCGATCATCAGCCACAGCCGGTGTTCCAGCGGAGTCAGATCGGCCAGGAGCCGCTCCACCACCGCCCAGCCGGTCAGATCCGGCGCCGCGGTCAGCGGCCGCACCAGCGCCGATCCGGCCGCCGTGCCGCGCAGCGCGTCAGCGACCGAGATCCAGAACAGCCGCGGATCACGCATCGGGCGGTCCACCGGTACCCACGCGACGTGCTCCGCCAGGCCGGCCGCGGCGACCCAGGACCCCATCAGCACCGTCTTCCCGCTCCCGGCCGGTGCCGATATCTGAACCACGCGTCCCGCTTCGGCCAGCCGCTGGAACAATGCGCCGCGAGACACAACTCCCTCTGATATTCCAGGAGCGCCGGGACCAGCCAGGGTCCCCGGCCGACCAGGACGGACCTGGAAGGGTCTCAGCTGGCGCGTGGCTAGCTCACGCATGCCGCTAGCGCCTGATCTGAGTGCCATCCCTCCATCGAATCCCCTCGCCCGGGCACTGCCTATCGTCAACTGACGACACTTCGCCGCGCGATTGCGGGCGGAGCGGCCCCGGGTACGGCCGTTAAGGGGGAGACGCCGTGGCGCAGCGCCTCGCGGACGATCTCCACCCGGCTCTTGACGCCGAGCTTGGCCAGGATGCGCGAGATATAGGTCTGCACCGTACGCCGGGACAAGAACATGGCCAGGGCGATCTCCGACGTTGAGGCGCCCTGGGCGATCAGCGCGGCGATCTTGACCTCGGTCGGGGTCAGGGCGGCCCACCCGGAGACGGCCCGCTGCTCCTGCGGGGCGCGGGTCACGCGCCGGACGCCATAGGGGCGAAGCCGACCGTCGGCCCGGTAGATGTCCCAGCGGGCATTCAGGCCCTCGTACCCGCCGATCGCCTCGTTCAGCGCGGCCCGGGCCTCGTCGTGCTCGCCGCGTACGGCCAGCACGACGGCCAGGTCCTCCACCGCGGTCGGCAGATCCGCGGCCGGGCCGGCCGTTCGGTAGTGCGCGACGGCCTCCCGGAGCGGGGCCGGATCAGACTCCAGGAGTCCCTGACACCGCAGGCTGGCCGCGGCCGCCCGAGCCGGCCGGGTTTCGGCCGCGGCCTCCTCCTGACAGGCCCGCGCCGCGGCCCGCGCCATCTCCCGGTCGCCGGCCGCGATCGAGAGCCGGACGAGGTCCGGCAGCCACTGGTGGATCAGGGTCATCTCGCCGTCGCGCCGGGGCAGGATCGCGGCCAGGGCCTGCATGGCCTGCGGTACCTCGCCGCGCTGCTCCAGCGCGACCGCGTACGCCGCGACGAGGAAGTCCCGGTTCTCCCGGTCGGGAACCGTCAGCACGGGCAGGGCCAGGCCCGCGGTCAGATGCTGGTCGGCCGTGGTGCGCTGGTCCCGGCGGCCGGCGATGAGCGCGGTCACGCCGTGGACCAGTAGGTCTGGCCAGCGCTCGCGCAGGAACGTGTAGGTAAGCCCGGGCGCCTCGTCCTCCTGCGGACCCAGCTCGGCCAGCGCGTCGTCCCACTGGCCGAGCCAGTACTTCAGCACCGCGGCGGTGACCCAGGTCGTGCGGTCGGGACTGCCGCTGCGCTGGGCGGACTCGCGGGTATGCCGGAGAGCCGACTCTGCTTCCGCCCAGCGGTCCAGGTTCTGCAGGGTGAAGATGCGGTCATCCAGGGCGAACGACCGAAGGTCCGCGTAGCCGGGATCGTCGCCCAGCACGCGCAGGGCCCGGTCAACGTAGTCCAGCGCGCCGGCGTGGTCGCGTCGGATGCTGTGGCTCAGCCAGAGGTCGGTCAGGGCGTGGGCGGTCGCGAACGCGTCACCCGCTTCCTCGCCGACGGCGAGGGCCTGCCGGGCGGTCTCGTCGGCCGCATCCAGCTGGCCGCCCTCGGCCCGCTCGAGCATCGCCAGGAAGGCCAGCATCCGGGCCCGCCAGGGCAGGGGCAGGTCGGCCTGCGCTAGGGACTGCCGCACGGTGGCGCTCGCCTGGTCGCTGTGGCCCGCACTGACCTGGGCACGCGCCAGCGCCGAGTATGTCTCGGCCCGCCGCGGCGGGTCAGTCATCACCGGCAGCGCCGCCGCGGCCTGCCGGACCGCCTCGTCATAGGATCCGACGGCGAGCAAGGCCCGGACCAGGCTGGCCAGGAGCGCCTCCCGGGCCTCATCGCCGACGGGCGTCTCATCCGCTTCCTGCCGAAGCAGCTCGGCGGCGAGCTGTGGCGCCCGGGTGGTCAGCGCGGGCGCGTTCCGGACGAGCCAGGCCCGGGCCCAGACCGCACCCGGCGTTTTTGCCGCGACCAGCTGCTGCGCGACGCTCAAGGCATCCGCGTCGGTGGCGGCGAGCTCTCGCGCCGCCTCATCGTGGAGCACCGTGCGCAGGGCCGTCGGCATGCTCTCATACAGCGCCTGGTGGATCAGCTGATGCCGGAAGGCCAGCTCGGTACCCGAGCCGACCAGGATGCGGGCCCCCACCGCCTCCTGCAGGCCCGCAGCCAGGTCCGGCACCGGCCTGCGCAGCAGCACGGCCAGGTCGGTGACGGTGAACTTCCCGCCGAGCAACGCGGCGGTCCGCAGGAGCTGCTCGGTCTCGGCGGAGACGGAGCTGAGCCGGTCATTCAGCACGGCCGCCAGCGACGCCGGCAGTTGTTCCTCGGCCGGCCGGGTACCGGCGGGACCGGGCTGGGCCCGCTCGCGCGCGAGCGCGTCGACCAGCTCACGCAGGTAGAGGGGATTTCCGGCGGCCTGGGCGGTCAGCTGCCGCAGCGTATCCTCGGGCGGTGTCCCGAGCATGCCCCGCACCAGGGCGGCCACGTCGGTTTCGGGGAGCGGCCCGAGCGTGACCAGGGTACCGCCGCGGCGGGCCAGGGCCTCGCGCACCTGCTGGACCTGCGGCCGGTGCGGATCCGACCGGCAGGTCGCGATCAGGAGCAGCCGCAGCTGATCGATCGAAGCGGCGAGCCGGTGCCAGACGAGCAGCGACGCGTCGTCGGCCCACTGCAGGTCGTCGATGACCATCACCGTCGGGGCGGCCGCGCACAGCTCGTCAGTCAGCGCCATCACGACCTCGAGACCAGAAACCGGCACGTCGCCGTCGGTGAACATGCCGAGCCGCTGGCTGCGCAGCGCTCGGGCGGCGTGCGCGCGGCGAGGGTCGGACGAACCGGGCCGGACCTGCAGGCAGTCCTGGATCACGCTCAGCGGCAGCCGCTCGGCGAGCTGGTCGGCCATCCCCCACCCGACGTCCCAGCCGAGCTCACCGGCCCCGGCCAGGGCCTCAGCGACCAGGGATGACTTGCCGATGCCCGGCTCACCCTCGACCCAGACCGCCGTCCCCCCGCCGTGGCGCAGGGACTCGACGCCAGCGCGGACGGCCGCGAGCTCACGGCCGCGGTCCACCCACTGTGGCGGCCGGTCGATAGGCCACATGAATGTAACGTATGCCCCGCCCGGAGGCCATGGCTATTCGAGGCCCACGGCCGGCCAGCAGGCCAGCTACGGTTCCGGCAGGCCGGCCTGGATGCCGGCGGTGACCGCGTCGGGGGGCTGGTCGGCGTCGACCGCGACCAGGATGCCACGTTCGGTGTAGTAGGGAACGAGCGGGCCGGTCGTCTCGGCGTACACCCGGAGCCGGTGCCGGATCACGTCGGCCTTATCGTCGGAGCGGCCGCTGCTGCTGGCCCGGTCCAGCAGCCGCCGGGTCAGCACCGCGTCGGACGCGTGCAGGTAGATCGCCGCGTCCAGCGTCACGCCGAGCCGGGCCGCGAGCTCGGCCGCGGCGACCGCCTGCGGAAGGGTCCGGGGGAAGCCGTCCAGGATGTACCCGCCACCGGCTGCCGCCTCGACCACGACCGGGGTGAGCACGTCGAGCACGATCTGGTCGGGGACCAGGTCACCGCGGGCCTGGCACGCCGCGATCTGCTCGCCGAGTACGCCGCCCGCGCGGGCCTGCGCCCGCAGCAGGTCCCCGGCGGCGATGTGCCGGGCGCCGGACCAGGCCGCTAGCCGCTCGCCCTGGGTGCCCTTGCCGGCGCCCGGCGGGGCGAGCAGCAGCAGCCTCACGGTGTGCTCAGGTCGGACGGGATGACGATGTCCCGCTTCTGGATCTTGCCGGTCGGGCCCTTGGGCAGCGCGTCCATGATCCACACGTGCCGTGGGTACTTGTAGGCCGCGACCTGGCCCTTGACGTAGTCGCGCAGCTCCTCCGCGGTGGCGGCAGCGCCCGGCTTGAGGGCCACCGCGGCGCCGACCTCCTCGCCCAGGGACGCGTGCGGCAGGCCGATCACGGCGGCCTCGGCGACCGCGGGATGCTCGTAGAGCACCTCCTCGATCTCCCGCGGGTAGACGTTGTAGCCGCCGCGGATGATCAGGTCCTTCTTCCGGTCCACGATGTAGAAGTAGCCGTCCTCATCGACCCGGGCCAGGTCACCGGTGTGGAACCAGCCGTCGCGGATCGCCTCGGCGGTGGCCTCGGGGCGCTGCCAGTAGCCCTTCATCACGTTCGGCCCGCTGATGACGATCTCGCCCACCTCGCCCTGCGGCAGCTCGTGGTCCTCGTCGTCCACGACCCGCATCCGCACGTCCCGGATGGGGGTGCCGATCGAGCCGGGCTTCTGCTCGCGGTCGGGGTGGTTGAACGAGGCGACCGGCGAGGTTTCGGACAGGCCGTAGCCCTCCAGCACCGGGACCCCGAACGCCTCCTCGAACCCGCGCAGCACCTCGACCGGCAGGGCCGCGCCGCCGGAGATGCACATCCGCAGCGAGGAGGTGTCGTAGTCCGCGCGGTTCGGGGCGTGCAGCAGGGCCACGTACATGGTCGGCACGCCCTCGAACACCGTCACGTGGTGCCCGGCGATGATCCGCAGCGCGTGCTCGGCGTCGAACCGGGGCAGCAGGGTGAGGCATGCTCCGGCCGCCACCGACACGTTGAGCGCGACGGTCTGCCCGAACACGTGGAACAGCGGAAGGCCGCCGAAGATAACGTCGTCCGGGCCCGCGCGGACGATGTCGACCCGGGACACTTCGGTGTTGCTGCTCAGGTTGTGGTGGGTGAGCTCGGCGCCCTTCGGGTGGCCGGTCGTGCCGGAGGTGTAGAGGATCACCGCGGTGTCCTCGTCGTCCCGCTCCGCGACGCCGAAGTCCGGGGTCACCGAGGCCAGCAGGTCGGGGAAGCTGACCCCGTCCACGACGATGGATTCCGCCTCGACCTGGCCGGCGCCGTCGCGTGCGGCGTCCGCGAACGCATGCCAGGCGAAGACCAGCCCGGCCCCGGAGTCGCCGAGATAGTAGGCCACCTCCCGCGCCTTGAGCAGGGGGTTCATCGGGACCACCACGCCGCCGGCCCGGAGCACGCCGTAGTACACCACGGGGACCTCGGCGACGTTGGGCATCATGAGCCCGACCCGGTCGCCGGGCTTGAGGCCGCGCTCGTGCAGCAGCCCGGCCACCCGGGCGCTCGCCTCATCCAGGGCCCGGTAGGTCATCGCCGCGTTGTCCACCCGCACGGCCACCCGTCCGCCGTGGGTGCTGGTAGTGCTGGTCAGGTTCCTCGCCAGGTTCGTCACGCTGCTCATTGTCCGGCGCGCAGCCTTGGCGGTCGTCGGTCCCCGGGACCGAGGAAGCAGCCCATCCTCGTGCCGTCAGCACGTTAACCCGGGGTTCGCGCCGGATTAGCGTCGTGGAGCACACCGCTAAAGGAGGCCGGGATGGACGCCGTGCGGCATTACGCCATGTTCATCGACGGGGACTGGGTCGATACCGACGACCGGTTCGAGATCCGCAGCCCGGCCACCGAGGAGTTGGTGGCCACCGTAGCCAAGGGCGGCGTCGAGCACACCGACCGGGCGGTCGCGGCCGCCCGGTCGGCCCACGAGGACGGCCGCTGGCGGCAGAGGTCGCCGCAGGAACGGGGCGCCCTGCTCGACGCGATCGCCGACCGGCTCACCGAGCGGCTCAACGACCTAGCCGTCCTGGAGTCGCAGGAGAACGGCGCGCCGGTCCGCCAGGCCGGGGCGTTCCAGATCGGCTTCTCCATCGCCCACCTGCGCTACTTCGCCGGCCTGGCCCGTGACTACGCCTTCGAGCGGACCGGCCCGCTGATGCGGGTGCCCACGCTGGCCACCGGCCTGGTCCGGCGGGAGCCGGTCGGGGTGTGTGCGGCCATCGTGCCGTGGAACTTCCCGCTGCTGCTGGCCATGTGGAAGATCGGCCCGGCCCTGGCTGCGGGCAACGCCATGGTGATCAAGCCGGACGAGCACACCCCGCTGACCCTGCTGGAGTTCGCCCGGATCGCGCAGGAGTGCGGGCTGCCGCCCGGGGTGCTGAACGTGGTGCCCGGCGAAGGGCCGGTCGTCGGCGCCCGGCTGGCCAGCCATCCCGACGTGCGGAAGATCGCCTTCACCGGCTCGACGGCCGTCGGCCGGGAGATCATGCGGATGGCCGCGGGCAACGTCAAACGGCTGACCCTGGAACTCGGCGGCAAGGGCCCGAACGTGGTCCTGGACGACGCCGACCTGGACCTGGCCGCGGACGGCACGCTGTTCGGCTGCCTCATGAACCAGGGGCAGGCGTGCGAGTCTGGTACCCGGATCATCGTGGCCGAGGCCATCCACGACAAGTTCGTCGAGCGGCTGATCGAACGGACCAGGACGATCACGATCGGGGACCCGCTCGACATCGCCACCGATCTCGGCCCGGTCATCTCGGCCGAGGCCAGGGACCGGATCCTGCGCTACATCGACTCGGGCCAGGCCGAAGGAGCCACGCTGGCCTGCGGCGGCGGGGTGCCGGCCGGCCCGCGGTTCGAGCGCGGCTTCTGGGTCGAGCCGACCATCTTCACCGACGTCCGCAACGACATGACGATCGCCCGCGAGGAGATCTTCGGCCCGGTCCTCTCGGTCATCCGGGCCGAGAGCACCGAGGCGGCCGTCCGGATCGCCAACGACACCGAGTACGGGCTATCCGCCGGGGTGTGGAGCACCGACAACCAGCGGGCCTTGGACGTGGCCGGCCAGCTCAAGGCCGGCACGGTCTGGGTCAACGACTGGCACATGGTCAACGCCGCCTACCCGTTCGGCGGGTACAAGCAGAGCGGGATCGGGCGCGAGCTCGGGCCGCACGCCCTGGATGAGTACACCGAGGAGAAGTTCGTCCACCTCGACCTGTCCGGGCGGCTGGACCGCCGGGCCTACGCGCTGCTGCTCAGCACCCCGCCGAGCTGATCGCCATGGAATTCGACGTAGTGATCGAGATCCCGCGGGGCAGCCGGAACAAGTACGAGGTCGACCACGAAAGCGGCCTGATCCGGCTGGACCGCACGCTGTTCACCGCCACGCAGTACCCGGCCGACTACGGCTTCATCCCGAACACCCTGGGCGAGGACGGCGACCCGCTCGACGCGCTGGTCCTGGTGCTGGAACCGACCTTCCCCGGCTGCCTGATCCGCAGCCGCCCGGTCGGCATGTTCCGGATGACTGACGAGAACGGCCCCGACAACAAGGTCCTGTGCGTGCCCGCGACCGATCCACGCCAGGCCCAGCTCCGCGACCTCGACGACCTGCCCCACTTCGAGCGGCTGGAGATCGAGCACTTCTTCCTGATCTACAAGCAACTCGAGCCGGGCAAGAGCGTCGAGGGCAGGTCCTGGGCCGACCGCGCCGCCGCCGAAGCCGAGGTCGAAGCCTCGCGGCGCCGCCTCCAGGAGACGCAGGAGTCAGGCTGACCCGGAACTGAGACCATGGCCGTTCAGGAAAAAAGAATTTATGAGCCCGAACGGACCGTGGTGCTCCGTGCGGACACTGGCCGGGAAGGACCTCATCCATGACGCTCGCGGGCAGGACCTTGTTCATCTCCGGCGGCAGCCGCGGCATCGGGCTGGCCATCGCGCTGCGCGCGGCGCGGGACGGCGCCAACGTGGCGCTGATCGCCAAGACGGCCGACCCGCACCCGAAGCTGGAGGGGACGGTGTACACCGCCGCCGCGCAGATCGAGGAGGCGGGCGGCCACGCGCTGCCGGTGGTCGGCGACATCCGTGACGAGGACCAGGTGGTGCGGGCCGTGGCGCTGACCGTGGAGCGGTTCGGCGGGATCGACGTGTGCGTGAACAACGCCTCGGCGATCAACCTGTCCGGCACCGAGGCGCTGGAGATCAGGCGCTACGACCTGATGCAGTCGATCAACACCCGCGGCACGTTCGTGGTCAGCCGGGCCTGCATCCCGCACCTGAAGCTGGCCGGGAACCCGCACATCCTGACCCTGTCCCCGCCGGTCAGCCTGGAGCCGCGCTGGCTCGGCCCGCACGTCGGGTACACGATCGCCAAGTACGGGATGACCCTGTGCGCGCTGGGCTTCGCCGCCGAGTTCGCCGCGGACGGCATCGCCTCCAACGCGCTGTGGCCGCGGACGCTGATCGCCACCGCCGCGGTGCAGAACCTGCTCGGCGGCGAGGCGGCGATGGCCCGGGCCCGGCGGCCCGAGCTGTACGCCGACGCGGCCTACGCGGTGATCACCAAGCCCAGCCGGGACTGCACCGGGAACGCGTTCCTGTGCGAGGACGTGCTGGCCGCCGACGGCGTGACCGACTTCGACCAGTACGCCTACCAGCCGGGGTCCGAGCCGGAGGTCGACCTATTCGTCGACCACGCCTGAGATCTTTCCGCCCTGCCCGACGCGCGCGCTCCGGCCAGCACTGAGATCCTTCCGGCCGCGCGCTCCGCGACGTAACAGCATCCTCTCTCACATCATTAACCCTGTGCGTATCTGTCTTCGCTCACCAGTTCCATCATTCGAAAATTATCGCGGAACATTCGACTTTAACGGTTATTCTGGGCAGCTGGGGTTGCCCGGAGTTACCGCGGAAGCCGGAATTTCCGCGCAAATGGGAGCTGTTGGGTTGGTGGGGCTAGTGAGATAGCCGCCGAGCGGTTATCGGGCTCGGCGGCCGGATCAGAGCATCGCCTGCTGGGGTTGGGTGCGGACCACGATGACCGTCGTGGTGTCGGAGCTCAGGGCCGTCTTGAGCTCCTGCTCCAGTTGGTCGGCGGTCTGCACGTCGACGGCGCGGCAGCCGAAGCCGCGGGCCAGGTCGGAGATGCCGAGCCCGGGCAGGTCCAGGCCGGGAACGCCCGGCGTTTCCTCCAGGACCGCGAACGACTTGAGGATGGAGTACTCCTCGTTGCGCATGACCACGTAGACGACCGGCAGCCGGTGCTGGGCGGCGGTCCACAGGGCCTGCACCGAGTACTGGAACGAGCCGTCGCCGATCAGCCCGAGGACCGGCCGGGTGACGCCCCGGTCCCGGTCAGCCAGCGCCACCCCGACCGCGGCTGGCACGGCCCAGCCGATGCCGCCGCTGGCCGTGGCGAAGAATGATCCGGTCCTGACCGTAGGCAGCCACTCGATCTGCTGGGCCATGGTAGAGGTCGATTCGTTGACGATGACCGAGTTGGGTGGCTTGACCCGGCTCAGCACGGCGTAGACCTCGGGCGGGGTGAGCGGGCTGCTCGGCACCTGCGGAAGCAGGCGCGGCCGCGCCATCGGCTCCGGGGCCGTCCGCGCAGATCCCGCCGCGACCAGGTCCAGGAGCTCCTCGATCGCGATCTTCGGGTCGCCCAGCAGGCTGTCGCCTACCCGCGCGGCTCCGGCGACGTCGGGATCGGCGGTGATCTGCAGCAACTCCGTGCCCGCCGGGAGGAGGTCGCCGGGCACGTACGGGTAGTACCGGAAGACCTCGGCGCCGATCACGACGGCCAGGTCGTGCCCGGTCAGCCGGTCGCTGATGGTCTTGACCGACATCCCCAGCGGGCCGCGGAACAGCGGATGGTCTTCGGGGAAGGAGGCGCGGTCGCCGAGCGGGGCGCCGTAGACGGCGGCGCGCAGTTTCTCCGCGAGGGCGACGGCCGCGTCCCACCCGCCCGCGCGGTCCACCTCCGGCCCGAACACCAGCGCGGGGCGGCGGCTGGCGGAGATACGGCCGGCGAACTCGAGCAGCCGCTCCGCGTCCGGGGCCGTCCGGGTGCTCACCGTCCGGACGCAGGCCGGGCCGGCCAGCGGCTGGTTCCAGTCGTCCAGCGGTACCGACAAGTAGACCGGCCCGGCCGGCGGCTGCACCGCCAGCGCGTAGGCCCGCATGAACGCCTCGGGCACATCCTGCGCCCGGGCCGGCTCGTAGGCCCATTTCACCCACGGCTTGGGGAACGTGGTCGCCTCCCGGTTGCCCAGGTACGGTTCCCCGATCATCAGCTCCCGGTGCTGCTGTCCGGAGGTGACGATCAGCGGCGTGTTCCCGTGGTAGGCCGCGACCAGGTTTCCCAGCGCGTTGCCCACGCCCGCCGAGGAGTGCAGGTTGACCAGGGCCGGGCGCCCGGTGACCTGAGCGAAGGCGTCGGCCATGGCGATGGCGGAGGCCTCCTGCAGCGCCAGCACGTAGCGGAAGTCGGCGGGGAATTCGGCCAGGAAGGTCTGTTCGGTCGAACCGGGATTACCGAAGACGGTGGTCAGCCCGAGGGCTCGCAGCAGGTCGTAGGTCGCGGTCCGCACGGTATCGGTCATCGTGTGAGCTCCTCCAGCAGGAATACGAACGACTCGTAGGGGTGGCCGGTGGCCTGGCGCAGGCCCATCTCGCAGGTGCGGTTGGCCGACAGGTACGCCTGGGCCGGTTTCTCGGCGAGGGCCGCCTGCTCCTCGCGGGTGGCCGAGATGACGAGTTCGGGATGCAGCAGCCCGCGGTCACCGGCGGTGCCGCAGCAGGTGGTGCCGACCGGTACGAGGACCTCGTCGGCGAGGCGGCCCGCCAGGCGTTCGAGGGTCTTGGTCAGCCCCATGTGCGTGGTGGAGCAGGTGGGGTGCACGGCGGCGCGGTGGATGCGGCGGGTGATGGTGAGCTGCGGGAGCAGGCTCTCGCACCAGGCGATGGCGTCCAGCAGGGTGATCTGATCGAGCCTTTGGCGGCGGGTGTCGTCGAGGTAGTTCCTGACGTCGTCCAGTAGCCCGTTGGTGCAGGAGGCCGCGTCGATGACCACCGGCAACGTGCCGTGCCCGCTCCACTCCCACAGCGCGTCGCAGGTGGCGGCGGCCATCCAGCGGTGCCCGCGGTCGTAGCCCTTGCTGCTCCAGGGGGTGGAGCAGCACTTGCCCGCGACGTCGCCGGGAATCCACAGCGGCTTACCGGCCCGCGCCGACACCTGGACCAGGGCGTGGGGCAGGGACGGGTGCCGGGGCTGGCCCGGGTCGCGTCCGAAGATGCGGTTGATGCAGGCGGGGAAGTACGCGGCGGCCGCGCCCGCCCGCGTGGTCGAGGGCAGCGTGCGCAGCTGGGCCCGCGGCATCGGGCCGGGCACGGACGGGATGAGATCGTCGCTGACCACCATCCGGGCGGCCGCGGTCAGGCCGGTCAGGGCCCGGACGCCGACGGTGCGCTGGATGACGTCGGCGGCGCCGACCGCCGTCCGGGCGAGCTTTTCCGCGGTCGCCCAGCGCCGGGCGATGGCCAGCGCGGCCTTCTCCCGGCGGGGGGTGGACTCGGCGCGGCGGAACGTCTTTTCCAGCGCGCCGGTGTTGATCTGGACCGGGCACGGGATCGCGCAGCTGCCGTCGGCGGCGCAGGTTTCGATGCCGTCGTACTCGTACTCGTCCTGCAGCCGGGCGAGCAGGGGCGATCCCTCGGGCTGGCGGGCCATCTCCCGGCGCAGCACGATCCGCTGCCGCGGGGTGGTGGTGACGTTACGGCTCGGGCAGACCGCTTCGCAGAAGCCGCACTCGATGCAGTGGGTAGCCACGTCCTCGATCGGCGGGGCCGACTTGAACTGCTTCAGGTTGATGCCGTCGTCGCGGGTCAAGATCACGTTCGGCGCGAGGACGCCGTGGGGGTCGGCGAGCTTTTTGATCCGCCACATCAGGTCGGTGGCCTTATCGCCCCACTCGTGCCGGACGAACGGGGCCATGTTGATGCCGGTGCCGTGCTCGGCCTTGAGCGAGCCGTCGTACTTGTCGATGACCAGCGCGACCAAGTCGGTCATGAAGTTTGCGTATCGCTCGCGGTCGGCCGGGTCGCCGAGCCTGGGGGTCAGCGTGAAGTGCAGGTTGCCGTAGGCGGCGTGCCCGGCGGCGTTCGGCAGGAAGCGGTGCTTTTTTAGCAGTTCCTGCAGGTCCCCGGCGCCGTCGGCAACACGGTCCGGCGGGAAGCACACGTCCTCGATGATCAGGGCGGTACCGGCGGGGCGCAGCTTTCCCACGATGCCGAGCAGCCCGTCGCGGATCTTCCAGTACAGCTCGATTTTTTCGGCGTCCCGGGTGAATTCCAGCGGGTGAAGCAGGTTCGCTCCCGCGGTCACCTGGGTGGCCTTCGCTTCGGCGGCGTCCAGGCCGGCCGGGTCGTCGGCGCCGAACTCCACCAGGAGCGCCGCCGCGCCGGGATCCAGAGCGCGCCAGTATTGCGGGGCACCGGGGAAGGCCTGCGCGGCCGCGGCCAGTGCGGGCGCGAGCATGAGCTCCACCGCTTCGGCGCCCTGGGCGACCAGGCCGGGGACCAGCGCGGCCGCTTCGCCGATCGAGGGCAGCACGATCCAGCTGACCGTCGTGGCGGCCGGTGCGGGGATCGTATCGACGACGGCCTCGGCCACGAACGCGAGCGTCCCCTCCGAACCGACGATGAGCCGGCGGAAGATCTCCAGCGGGGTATCGCCGTCCAGCAGGGCCGACAGGGCGTAGCCGTTGGTGTTGCGGATGGCGTACTTGCGGCGGACGCGCTGGACGAGCTCATCGTCTTTAAGCAGCTCTGCGCGCAGCTGGAGCAGCCCCTGGGCTAGCTCCGGCTCGGCGGCGGCGAACGTCGCCTCGGCGTCCTGAGCGGCGGTGTCGATGACCGTGCCCGAGGCGAGCACCAGGGTCAGCGACGACACGGTGTGGTAGGCGTTGCGCTCCAGCTTGCAGCGCATGCCGCCGGCGTTGTTGGCGATGACCCCACCGATCGTGGCCACGTCGGCGGACGCGGGGTCAGGACCCAGCCGCCGTCCGAGGGGCCGCAGGACCGCGTTGGCCTGACCCAGGATCGCTCCGGGGCGGGCCCGCAGCCGGGCGCCGCCGTCCTCGATCACCAAGCCGGCCCAGTGCCGCCGGACGTCGATGAGGATGTCGTCGGACTGCGACTGCCCGTTCAGGCTCGTCCCGCCGGCCCGGAACGTGGCGTGCCGGCCGGTTCGGGCGCAGTAGGCCAGGAGCGCACGCACGTCGTCGACCGTGCGAGGCAGGACCACGACCTGCGGCAGGTACCGGTAGGGGCTGGCGTCGGAGGCGTAGCGGACCAGGTCGGAAATCCGGTGCAGCACCTGGCCCCGGCCGATCAGCGCGATCAGGTCGCCGGTGAGTCCGGCCGCGGCACCTGGGGCGCGGGCGGGGTCAACGGCGTCGTCCTGCGCCGGGCCCGCGGGCCGGCCGATGGCCCGGGCATGAGGCGTGAGCATCTTGCGCATTTGTGCTCACTGTCGCAGCGGCCGGCCGGCCCGGCATCGTACCGGGCACACGAATCCGGTCCGGTTGTTCGTGCCCGGCTGACGATGAAGGCGCGGCCGGCGGCGCCTATCGTCCAGACATGCCCCTCTACCAGTGCATCAGCCCTTCAGGGCTGCTCGATGACGCCACCAGGGAAAAGCTCGCCGAGGAGATCACGCGTATTCACTGCGACGCGACCGGCATCCCGCCGTCCTTCGTCAACGTCATGTTCCTCGACGTGCAGGCCGGCCGGTCCTTCGTAGCGGGGAAGCCGTCTGCTCACTCGATCGTGAATGGCGCCATCCGCTTCGGCCGGGACCTGGAGACGCGGCAGCGGATACTGGCGGACCTGTCGCGGATGTGGACCCGGCTGACCGGTCAGCCGGAGGAGGAGCTTCTCATCTCGCTGTGGGAGAACCCGGCCGAAAACGTGATGGAGGGCGGGTCGATCTTCCCGGAGATCGGCCAGGAACAGCAGTAGCCGGATCATTCCATACCGGCCTGGGCCCGGTGACGATCTGCGGGTGGTTCGATCGTCATCTCGGTACAGCTGTCGCGATCGGCGCGACACTGGTATGGGAGGCAACGACGATGCGTTACGCACTGCTGATGCACTACCGCGAGCCCGCCGAGGGCGAGATCAGCGAGGAGGCGCTCGCGGAGGCCAGGGAGGCGTTCGGGGCCTACGGCCGGGCGCTGGAGTCCGCCGGGGTGCTGCTGTTGGCCGACGTGCTCCAGCCGTCCGCCGTGACGACCTCCGTGACCCTCAGGGACGGCGGCCTGCGGGTGCAGGACGGGCCGTTCGCCGAGACGAAGGAGGCGCTGGCCGGGATCTTCGTGGTCGACGTACCCGACCTCGACGCGGCCATCGGCTGGGCCGAGAAGTGCCCCGGCGCCCAGTGGGGGTTCATCGAGGTGCGCCCCACCGCGACCGCCTTCGTCGACGGCGCGTGGACACGCTGACGTCCGCAGGTGAGGGCGGGCCGAGCAGGCCCCGGCCCGGGTGAGCCGGGGCCGGCGGTCCGTTCCGCGGATCTGGCGGCGCGGGACAGCTACGGGCGGCTGCTCGCCTTGCTGGCTGCCTCCGCGAGTGACCTGGCCGCGGCGGAGGATGCGCTGGCCGACGCGTTCGAGCGGGCACTGCGGACGTGGCCTGCGCAGGGGGTACCGGGCAGCCCGGACGCGTGGCTGCTGACCGTGGCGCGCAACCGGCTGCGCGACGAGTGGAGGTCCGCGCGGGTGCAGCGGACCGTCCCGCTTCAGCCCGGCTGGGACGCGCTGGCCCATATCGACGACATCGACGTCGACGCCATCCCCGACCGGCGGCTGGAGCTGATGCTGGTGTGCGCGCACCCGGCGATCGACCGGACGGTGCGCACGCCGCTCATGCTCAATACGGTGCTCGGCTTCACCGCCGAGCAGGTCGGGCGGGCCTTCTCGCTGCCGCCGTCGGCCATGGCCAACCGTCTGGTCCGGGCCAAGCAGCGCATCAAGGCGGCCGGCATCCCGTTCCGCATTCCGGACCGGGCGGACCTCCCGGTGCGGATGGCCTCGGTGCTGGAGGCGGTGTACGGCGCCTACGTCATCGACTGGGCGACCGGACCGCAGGCCCGTCAGCTGCCCTCGGAGGCGCTGCACCTGGCCGAGGTGCTGGCCACGCTGGTCCCCGGCGATCCGGAGGTCCGCGGGCTGGCGGCGCTGATCGAGCTGTCGGCGGCGCGTGCGCCGGCCCGGGTCGACGCGAGCGGGCGTTTCGTCCCGCTCGCCGACCAGGATCCGGCGCGGTGGGACCCGCGGCTGATCAGCCGGGCCCACGAACACCTGCGGGCCGCGCACGCGCACGGAACGTTGGGCCGGTTCCAGCTCGAGGCCGCGATCCAGGCCGTGCACTGCGCCCGGGGACCCGACGGCACGACGGACTGGCCGACCCTGCTCAGCCTGCACCGCATCCTGCAGTCGGTCGCGCCCTCGCTCGGCAGCGGTGTCGCCCTGGCCGCCGTCACCGCCGAGGTCAACGGGCCCGCGGCGGGACTGGCCGCGCTCGATGCGCTGCTGGCCGAGGCCGGTCAGTCCGCCCGCCTGTTCCAGCCGGCCAGGGCCACCCGCGCGCACCTGCTGGACCGGCTCGGCCGGACGCAGGAGGCCGTCGCGGCCTACGACAGCGCGATCAGCCTGACCCACGACCCAGCCGAACGCCAGTACCTGGATCACCGCCGCGGCCGCGCCGCGGCCGGTTTCCAGCGATAACGAAAGATTTCAGCTCGCCAGGAACGGCAGGAACTCGGCCAGGAACTGGTCAGGAACCTCCAGATGCGGGATGTGCCCGCACTCGGGTATCACCACCCTGCTCGCGCGGGGAATGTCAGCGACGGCCGCGGCGGAAAGCGCCACGAAGTCACCGAGCCGGGCGGCGTCCTCCGGCTTCGCATACTGGCCGAGCGGGACGACGTGATCCTCGGCCCCGACGATCAGCAGCACCGGCGGCGCGATCAGGTGATACTCGTAGCGGACCGGCTGCTGGTAGATCATCTGGAAGGTCAGGGCCGCGGACCGGGCCCACCGCGGGTAGTCCGGGCTCAAGCTCACCCGGACCAGGACGTCGGCCAGCGGCTCCCATACCCGGGGGCCGGGATGCACGAAGTACCCCTTGACGTAGCTGCGGATGACGGCCGGGTCGGTCCAGTTCACCTCGTGCTGGTAGAGCGTTTCCTCCGATTGCGGGGGGATGCCAGTCCGGTAGTCCGCCAGGCCCAGCGGGTCCTCCAGGACCAGATGGGTGACGCGGTCGGGGTTCATCAGCGTGAAGCGCACAGCGGTCATGCCGCCGGTCGAGTGACCCAGGACCGCGACCCGCCCCACCCCGAGATGATCCAGCAGTGCGCCTGTGTAGGCGGCCAGGAGCTGGAAGCTGTAGTGGACATCGGGCTTGGGTGACTTGCCCCAGCCGATCTGGTCGGGGGCAACCACCCGGTACCCGGACCCGGTCAGCGCCTCGATGACATTGCGGAAGTAGTAACAGCCGAAGGCCTTGCCGTGGAAAAGCACGACCGTCTGCCCGTTCGGCTCCTGGCCCGGCGGGATATCCATGTACGCCATCGTCAGCGGCTGCAGATCGTTGATGACCGGAAAGAACCGAACCGGGTAGGGATACTCGTACTCCTCGAGGCAGATGCCCAGAGCGGGAGGTCCGCTGGCCACGAGTGCGCGCCTTCCTAGGTAAAAGCGCCGATCCCGGTGATGGCGCGGCCGACGATGAGGGTCTGCATGGTCTCGGTGCCCTCGAAGGTGTGGATCGCCTCCATGTCCACCATGTGCCGCATGACCTGGTAGTCGAGCAGGATGCCGTTGCCGCCCAGCATGTCGCGGGCCTCGGCGGTGATCGCGCGGGCCTTGCGGGTGTTGTGCATCTTGGCCAGCCCGGCCACGGTCGGGGTCAGCCAGGCCTCGGCCAGGCGGCCGATCTGCAGGCAGTACAGCTGCATCGCGGTCAGGTCGGCCAGCATCGACACCAGCCGCTGCTGGATGATCTGGAAGCTGGCCAGCGGCTCGCCGAACTGGCGCCGTTCCTGCGCGTACCGCAGGGCGACGTCGTAGGCGGCGGTGGCGTGGCCCAGTGCCCCCCAGGCGCAGGTGCTCCGGGTGGTGGCCAGGACGCGGGTGGTGTCCTTGAATGAACGCGCGCCAGGCAGCCGGTTCCCGGCCGGCACCCGCACCTCGTCCAGCGTGATCTCGGCCTGCCACACCGAGCGCAGCGACACCTTTCCCTCGATGACCTGAGCCTGGTAGCCCGGCGTGCCCTTCTCCACG
This sequence comes from uncultured Actinomycetes bacterium, assembly GCA_963722055.1. Taxonomy (GTDB): domain Bacteria; phylum Actinomycetota; class Actinomycetes; order Streptosporangiales; family Streptosporangiaceae; genus Palsa-504. Next base: position 135,430 of record CAVRLA010000002.1, read on the forward strand.
ACGAACCCGTTGACCTGGCCGTCTTCGGTGTTGCGGGCCCAGACGACGACCAGGTCGGCCACGCTGCCCAGGCCGATCCACCGCTTGCGGCCGGTCAGCACCCAGCTGTCCCCGTCCCGGCGGGCCGAGGTCTCCAGGGCGACCGAGTCCGAGCCGTGCGCCGGCTCGGTCAGCGCGAAGGCGCCCAGCTTGTCCAGCCGGGCCATGTCCGGCAGCCAGCGCGCCTTCTGCTCCTCCGAGCCGCACATCGCGATCGAGTTCATGGCCAGGCCCGCGTGCACGCCGAGGAACACGCCGAGGCTGCCGTCGCCACGGTGCAGTTCCATCGTGACCAGCCCGCACGCCATCGGGCTCATCCCGGCGCAGCCGTAGCCCTTGATGTCCTCGCCGACGATGCCGAGCTCGGGCAGCCGCCTGATCAGCGGCCAGCAGATCTCGGCCCGTTCCCAGTACGGGCCGACGACCGGCACGACCTCCTCGTCGACGAACCGCCGGACGGTGATGAAGTGCGACCACTGCTCGTCGGTGAACTGCTCGCGGACCGAGAAGAAGTCCGTTCCGAGGGATTCTCCGAGGTGCTGGCTAGCGATCTGTGTCATCGTCTGCTCCTCCCGGGCCAAGGAACGCCTCGATAGCGGAGGCCAGGCGTCCCGTGTCCGCGGCCAGCTCGAGGTGACCGCCATGATAGATGTGCAGCTGGCTGTGCGGGATCAGCCGGTGCATGATCCGCCCGTTGACCAGCGGGATGATCGGGTCGTCGTCGCCGGCCAGGATCAAGGTGGGCGCCCGCAGCCTCGGTAGCCGCGGCAGGCTGGTCCAGGCGATGGTGGAGAGCAGCTGGTAGAAGTAGCCCCGGGCCGGGCCCAGGCGGGTGGTGGCGTGCAGCAGATCACGAGCTGCTATCGGGTCGGTCCGGGCGCTACCCCCGTACAGCTCGCCGGCGATGCGGGCCGCGTATCCCGGGTCGCGGTGGCGCCGGGGCGTGAGCATGCGCAGCAGGACCCGCGGATGCCCGGGGACCATCAGCGCGCCGGGCCCGGTGGCCACCAGCACCAGGCGGCGCACCCGATCCGGGCGGCTCAGCGCGAACTGCTGCGCGAGGCCGCCGCCCCAGGAGATGCCCAGCACGTCGGCCTGCCGGAAGCCGAGCTGGTCGAGCAGGCCGGCCAGCAGCGACGGCAGCGTGGCCAGGTGATACGGGACGACCGGGGCCGGCGAGCCGCCGATACCCGGCATGTCGAACCGGATGACCGGCCGCCGCGGGTCGAGCGCGTCGACGAACGGCTGGAACAATTCCAGGCTGGCCCCGATGCCGTTGCACAGCAGCAGCGGCGGCCAGCCCGGGGTCCCCTCCCGCACCGCGACGCGCAGGGCCCGGCCGCCGACGGTCACGATCCGCATCCGCTCGGACGGGCCGACGCGGCGCAGCCGGCCTAGCATCCGGCCCAGGCCGGATCCTGAGCGGTCGCTCTGGCCCGGCGGGGGCTCGGACGTGTCAATGGTCGTAAACATACGTGCCGGGCGCTTCGCAGATCGGCTCCAGCCCGCCGCCGCCCAGGTCCGCGGGCGCGGCCTGCTCCTCTCCGCAGCGCTCGGCCAGCCAGTCCGCATAGTCCGGCCACCAGGACCCGTGACAGGTCTCCGCCCGGCGCAGCCACTCCTGGGGGTCTTCCGGGCACTCCTTGGCGACCTGGTAGCGGGCCTTGGGGTTGCTGGGCGGGTTGACCATCGCGGCCACGTGCCCGCTGGTGGACAGCACGAACCGCTGGCGGCCGGACAGCAGCTGGGTGGTCCGGTAGCAGCTCTGCCAGGGGCAGATGTGGTCGGTGATCCCGGCGACCAGGTAGATGTCCCGGTCGACCGCGGCCAGGTCTACCGGGGACCCGAGCATGGTCGCGGCGCCGGGGGTGACCAGCGCGTTGGCCGCGCCCAGCCGGAGGAAGTCCCGGTGCAGGCCCGCGGTCATCCGGGTGGTATCCGCGTTCCAGAACAGGATGTCGAACGGCGGCGGCTTGCGGCCGAGCAGGTAGTTATTGACCCAGTAGTTCCAGATCAGGTCGTTCGGGCGCAGCCAGGCGAACACCTCGGCCAGCGACCGGCCGTCCAGGTAGCCGCGGGCCCGGGACGCGGCCTCGGCCACCCGCTCGGTCCGCTCGTCGATGACCGCGCTGGCCAGGCCCGCGTGCGCCTGGTCCAGCACGGTGACCATGAGGGTGCTCGCCGCGATGCGGTCCTGCTGGCCGGTGTGCGCCAGGTGCGCGGCCACCATCGCCGCGATGATGCCGCCGGAGCAGGCCCCGGTGAGCACGGTCTGCTCGCTCCCGGTGATCCGCGCCGCCGCGTCCATGGCGTCCAGGATGGCTGCGCCGTAGGTGTCGAGATCCCATTTCGCGTGCCGGGCGTCCGGGTTGCGCCAGGAGATCATGAACACCTGCAGGCCGCGGCCGACCAGGTACTCCACCATGCTCCGCCCGGGCGCCAGGTCCATCACGTAGAACTTGTTGATCACCGGCGGCACGATCACCAGCGGGACCTGCCGGACCGCGGCCGTGGTCGGACGGTACTGGATCAGCTCGAACACCGGGGTGCGCAGGATCACCGACCCGGGCGTGACGGCCAGGTCCACTCCCACCTGGTAGGCGTCCGGCTCGACCATGGACGGCACCCGGGGCGGGACCGCCATGTCGGAGGCGAAATTCCGCAGGCCTTTCAGGGCGCTGACCCCGCCGGAGTCGATGGCGGCCTTGACCGCCGCCGGGTTCAGCAGCGGGTTATTGCTCGGGGCCAGCGCGTCGACCAGGTTGGTCAGCACGAAGCCGACGCGTTCGGAGTCGGCCTCGTCCAGGCCGACCTCAGCGACCACGCCCGCCACGGTCTCGGACGCGGCCAGGTAGGCCTGCATCGTGCGGCGCAGCAGCGGGTTGCCCGCCCATCCGGGGTCGTCGAACCGGTGGTCCCGCCGCGATGGCTGCACCTGCGAACGCCCCACGGCGATGCGGCCCAGTTCGCCGAGCAGCTGGCGGCCGCGCCCGGCGACCAGCCGGGGCCGACCCGCCAGCGCCGCGGTCAGGCGCAGGCCCGAACCGCCCGGGTTGACCCGGCGCAGCATGCCCGTGGCCGCGTCGGCCAGTAGCAGGTCCAGCGGCCCAGCCGCGGCATCGGCCGCGGCGGTCCTGATCGAATCGGCGTCGGCGCTCATTATCAGTCGAGCGTAGGCCCCGGCGCGCAGGCCGGCCATTGGGCCCCGGTCACGAACCCGCGACCGGTCATGGTCCTGCGGGCACAGGCCCGCCCGGGCGTCAGGCCGCGATCGCGCTCGGGACCGCGGCGCCGAGCGCCCGGCCGTGACGGTGCGCCTGCTCCTTGGCGTCATGGCGTAGCTGGCGGGCGAGCTCCTGGGACTGGTCCGGTATCGCTTGATCGGACGCTGCTCGCCACGCCGCGGGCGGAGCGCGCCGCCTCACTGCCGCCGGGCCCAGCGAGGTGCTGATCTGGGAGATGCACGCCGCCCTGCAGGCCACGTGAGGTCAATGGGCCGTTGTACTAGCTAGAGCCATCTTGGCTCAATCCCCCAATCGTCCGAACCAGTCCAGCACGCCGACTCCGATCGAGGTGCCACGTACCTGCTTTGACCTCTCGGCTGAGAGTGTCGGCCGTTCCCGGCGGTCTGCGGTGAGCGGCCGATACGGCAACTTCCATTAGATGTATTGCTCCTACTGTCCTGCCCGGTGGCGCGCCTTACGGCCGCGCCAAAATCCCGGGCCACGCGGGGTGCCAGACAGAGCCCGGCACCCCGCGTACCTGGCGCGCGGGAGCGTCCTCTCACGCCACGCCCCAACCGGGTTCGCGTCGTCGTGCCGTCTCAAGGTGCCAACGATCAGCTAATTCTTTGGTAATCTTCAGCACTCAAGGCTAAAGTGCCGGGTTCTCGGCGCCCGGGGTGGTCCTGGCGGTCGGCCCAGCCCGGTACTCGGCCTCGGCGTCGCCGAGCGGCCCTGCCGGGCCAAGACCCCGGCCAGCTTCAACCGGATGGCCAGGGTGCTGGGGTCTCGGCCCGCGGCTGGTCAGACGGTCCGGTACGGCCTCGGCGTTGCCAGCCGGCCCTGCCGGGCCAAGCACCCCGGCCAGCTGCACCGGCCACCAGCGTGCTGCGGGCCGCGGCGCCAGGGCGGTATTGAGCGCCAGCACGGCCCAGTACTACGGCCTCGGCGTCGCCGACGACCCTGCCGGGCCAAGACCCCGGCCAGCTCGAACCGGGTGGCCAGGGTCCTGGGGTCCCCGGCGCCCAGGGCGCGGGTCCTGCCGCCCAGCACGGCCCCGTACTCGGCCTCGGCGTCGCCGAGCGGCCCTGCCGGGCCAAGACCCCGGCCAGCCCGAACCGGATCGCCAGGGTGCTGGGGTCCTCGGCCGGCCAGGCTCCACGCCAGCACGGCCCCGTACTCGGCCTCGGCGTCGCCGAGCCGATCCTGCCGGGCCAAGACCCCGGCCAGCTCGAACCGGGACACCAGGGTCCTGCGGTCCCCGGCGCCCAGGGCGCGGGTCCTGCCGTCCAGCACGGCCCCGTACTCAGCCTCGGCGTCGCCGAGCTGGCCCTGCCGGGCCAAGACCCCGGCCAGCCCGAACCGGGTGGCCAGGGTGCTGGGGTCCCCGGCGCCGGGCGCGGGTCCTGCCGCCCAGCACGGCCCCGTACTCGGCCTCGCTCGCCGAGCCGGCCCTGCTGGGCCAAGACCCCGGCCAGCCCGAACCGGGTGGCCAGGGTCCTGGGGTCCTCGGCCGGCCAGGCTCCAGCGGCCAGCACGGCCCGGTACTCGGCCTCGGCGTCGCCGAGCCGGTCCTGCCGGGCCAAGACCCCGGCCAGCTCGAACCGGGTGGCCAGGGTCCTGGGGTCCCCGGCGCCCAGGGCGCGGGTCCTGCCGTCCAGCACGGCCCCGTACTCGGCCTCGGCGTCGCCGAGCCGGTCCTGCCGGGCCAAGACCCCGGCCAGCTCGAACCGGGTGGCCAGGGTGCTGGGGTCCTCGGCCGGCCAGGCTCCAGCGTCCAGCACGGCCCGGTATTCGGCCTCGGCGTCGCCGAGCCGGTCCTGCCGGGCCAAGACCCCGGCCAGCTCGAACCGGGTGACCACGGTGCTGCGGTCCTCAGCGCCCAGGATCCGATTCTCGAGTGCCGTCAACTGCGGTTGCGCCCCAGTTTTCAACATATTTCTCAGTAGCCGCTCGGCCTCGTCGGAATCGCCCTTCGCGCAGAGCACCTTCGCCAACTGCCACCCAGTTGCGATAGTAGTGGGATCCGTCGCTCCGAGTATTCTCGTCTCATCGTCGAGGAGCTGCCTCAACAGGGCCTCAGCGGCGGCATTCTCACCGCGAAGGTGCATGATGACGGCCAGGCCAAACCTGGATCTCAGCGCAATCGAGTCAGACTCGGGAAGTATCCGATCTGCAGCGCCAAGAATCCCTTTATATTGCTGCTCGGACTCGGCCAGATTGCCATTTGCCCGTAGGGCGTCTGCCAGGTAAAACCGCGCCTGCAATTCCTCCAGCTGGTACTTCGGGCCGCGCCGTCCGTAAACTGTGACAATACTCCGGAGCTCAGCTTCGGCTATGTCTGGATGTCCCTGACCGGCCAGTGTGACGGCAAGGTTGAAGCGGTGCTTCAGCGAATTATTTGTCGACCTGATGGGCATGCGCTTGAGCGTACGCAGGGTCGTGAGCGCCACGTCAGCCTGCCTCTTACCGACCGCTCCTGGCAAGATAAATGAATGGAGGGAGGCCAGCTGAGGGTGGATAATTCCCGGCAGCAGCTTGCAGTATAGGCGGTAATACCCATTCTGCGAGTCCACGAGCAATCGCATGGTCTGGTCGTTTTCCCTGGCCTTCCAGAATTCATGGGCCAGGGAATGCCGGATTTGACGTACTGGCTTCGCATGACGCCGCATAAGCGACTCCGCGAGTGCCAAGAATTGTTGCAATATTCCAAGGGAATCAGATGAAGGGAGCTTGAACATCAGCTCGCTCGCGCTGCCGATCGCAGTGATAAACTGCCGCAAGCCTCCCCGGTCGTAGAGTTCCGAGTTCCGGGATGCACTGTGGGCCGCACGAGCGCAATGGGGGGTCGCTAGAGAAGCGTCCAAGATCCCGGCTGAACCCATCTTCCTAGCGTGCGTCAGGACCGCGACCAGTGTTTTGATGGTCGCGGCATAGGTCGGCCGTGCCTCTTGCGGAATGCCGCGCAGGGCATGGTCGAATACGTCAGCGACGAGCCGGTGTACTTGCATCGTCGAGTCATCGGTGATGACGCGCTCGTTATCGAAGGCGAGCGACTTTCCCTGGGATGGGGCAATATCAACCAGGCCGAAGTTCCGCATGGCCCTGAGGGTCGCGAGCAGGTCCGGGCCTGCCGCGAGATCGGTTGCTCCGCGGGGCGCTAGGTAATCCTGGACGCGGCTAATCAGGCTCGGCGGAATGCCCGATGGGTCCAGGCATGACAGGATGTTCATGATCTGCGGGACCTGGCGGTATCCGCTGTCCACGAGGTGCTCCACAGACAGTGACCACGTTGCGAGGACTGATTCCCGGTTAGCCGCGGCGGTGGTGTCCTGGCGGGCGTCGGGTAGATGTGCCGAGCACCGCGGCGAAGCGCGAGTCCAGGGCACGGGTGTAGTCGGTAAACATTCCGGCAGTTGTGGTAGCCGTCTCGTCGATGACCGGTCGGCGGCCCGCAGGCCAACGGCAGGCCGCCCAGTTGCTCCGGCGAGCGCTATCGCGTCTTGCCGCTCGCCACGAGCGTTCGGGTGCTTCCCCGATACGAGGTCCAGCAGCAGGTCGGCACCGGAATCAGAGGACAGGGATTCCACTATTACCGTCTGGAATCCCTGCGGCCATGCACCGGGGTCAGTGAGCCTGCTCGTCACGATCACCAAGCCGTTGCCGGAGGCACGGGCCCAGCCATTGCCAGCAGACAGGTCATAGCCATCGGCGGCGAGGCTTCTCGCGTCGTCGGCATTGTCGAACACGATGAGCCAGGGCTTGGAGGTAGCCTCCAGCACTCGCCACACTGAATCGATGACGCCGTCCTGGCCCGGCGATTCAGGCAGCCCGGTACCGGGCTCGGCGAGTGCCCGCGCTATCCGCCACAAGCTGACCGAGATCGGCGCCCCAGTCCCGGAACTGACCAAGAAGTCGCTGACGTCGGACGCGATCGCGTACTGGCAGGCGTACAGCGCTAGGGCGGACTTTCCGACCCCGCCAAGGCCGCTGAACACGAGCGCCGCCGCCGCAGGCCGCGTCTTGGCATAGGAATCGATCAACGTCGCGATCCCGGCACAAATCTCTTCCCGGCCTCGCAGGTGGCCAGGCAGCCGACCGGCAGGCGGCTCAACGGAGAGCCCGGGATACGACTCCTTCTCGATTACCTTCGTAAGGTTGGTGATGTTTACGTCAACGTGCCCGGTACCGCTCCGGCCGTCACCGTCCTTGGAAAGCCACAGCTGGGTGACAATAAGAGCGACCGTCGACACGCCCAGGGCGATCCCAAGCGGCCACGTCCACGTGTCGATGAGCTTCGCGGAGACCGCCGCGGCCACGATGCCCGCGATTACCGACACGGTGACCGCCGTCAGACGACTCATATACCCCTCCCAGAAAGCGCAATCGACTTCGCGCAGAATACCTCAGCATTAAGATAGTCCAAGTTCCTGCTCTCCCGACAGGCGCTTTTCCGCCAGGGAAGTTCTGCGATATTCGCGGCGCTTGCGAATCGTTACTCTTACAGACAAAAGATGAGACGTCCACGGTCACCCCCTCGCCGTCCGAACTGTCGACTGGTCATCGAACGAACCATCCAATAGTAAGCCTGTTCGCCGCGTTTGGCATCCTGTCTGCAGATCATCACCTCGCGATCAACGAGACAGCGTGGTCTTATCGGGTGTTTCCGATGGCCTTGTGTGCCAGCCCAGCAGTGAGACCGTGACCTGAGCAAACACGCGCAAGTGTCCCCAGGATTCGCCGCCTTCGCGCGTGGCGCGCGGCGTCCGCCCTGGCCCACGTGGCGCGCCGGGCAAGCCGACATACCACGCGTAACCTTAGGCAGTGCCCGCACACCTCCCGTACAGGGCAGCACCCGCGCGTGCGGGCGCTGTGCGCCGCGTTTCCGTCTCGGTCCCCCCTCCTGCCTGCGCTGGCGCGCTCGCTGCGCGCCGCCTTCGTTTTCCTGACCTCACCCCCTCATAGAGCAAGAGGGCGAGGTCAGGAACACTACGGCTCTGCTAGGCGAGTAAACAGGCAGGAGGGGGGACCAATCCGGAAACGCACTGGGGGAAAACCCGGAACCCCCCCGGCCCCGAAAAACCACGGCCCGGTTCCAGGTTTTCCCCCAGACCCCCATTCCTGCCTCCCCAGGCAAATGCAACGCACCGCGCTAATGGCCGGGGAAAATGCACGGCACAGGCCGCGAAGACCTGGCCGCACCTGCCGGACCAGGAAACTGAAGGCGCCAGGGTGAACCCGGCACGCCAAACCGCGGACACCTCGGCGCTCGCGCGGACCAGCCGGGCGGGAAGCAGGCCCCGGACACGCCGAAGGGGCACCCTTACGCACAAAGATGCCCCTACAAGCTCGGCTGCGGGCCAGCTAACGAGCCCTTCACTCGATCCGCAAACCGCCGCCATGCGGCGGGCGTGAACCGCAGGACAACGCCCGCGCGGTTCTTGGTGTCACGGACCAGCACGCCGCGCCGGGCTTCGCCGACCTCGACGCAGTTACCACCACCATTTGAGCTGTATGACGCCTTGCGCCACTTCAGATCTGTGTCTTCCATTGCTCCTCTGCCACCTTCAGGATCAGGTCATGAGACGCGATACGCGGCAGCGCTGCACCGAGTATCCGTTCGAAAGCTACGGTCACCTTGCCTACCAGGCCAGGCGATGTGCTCGTCACGTCTTCCACCGTCTCCAGACGCACGGTGGCCGCAGTGTCCCGTGCCGCGATGTCGAACGCGCCCCACAACCCGACGTTCGTGCCCTCCGGCACCACGTGCAGCGCGATATCGGGACGTTCAGCCATGCTCGCCAGGTGGGCGCACTGCTCGGCCATGACCGACGCTGACCCGATCAGCCTATGCAAGACATGCTGGTCGATGACCGCTGTGAGGTACGCGTGCCCTATCACCGCCTGGCGCTCAAGCCGTGCCGCCACCAGCTCATCGAGCCGTTCAGCAGTGTAAGGCTCAACCGAGAGCACGGCGCGCATGTAGCTCTCGCACTGCAGACGCCAGGCACCGGAACAGGTGACCAGAACCGCAGGATGCTGGCCTCGGCTTCGGCCTGGCGGTATGGCATGAACCAATCAGGCGTTGGTGACTTTGCGAGCTGCGCTCAGTCCGCATGCGTGTCCCGGTGCCCGTGAGCCCGGGACAGCATGGCCAGGACCTGGTACTCCACTATGGCCAGGTCCGAGTCACGCCGTAGCTGCTGATCGATGCACCAGGGCAGCCAGATCATCAACCGGACCAGGGAGAGCCAGGAATCCAGTTCGGCAGCGGTCAGCCACGTCACCGGCGCCGACTCGGCACCGCGGGCCGGCGGGTTCGCCGGACGGCCGGCGCCGGGACGCTGCCGGACGGACATAGCGGTCGTGCTCCTTTGACCAGGGCGGACTCATGATCATTGTTCCTGACTTGATGATTCAAGTCAATCAAGCGTGCTCTGAGATACCTTGAGCTTGATCACGTACCCACCTGAAGTCGGCGCTCAGGAGATTTTCAGAACCTAACGGACCCGCTCGCGGGCCGGATGCTTACCATCAGACTTGATGCCTCAACTGAATGACGCGTCACCCGCGCGATCTGGGACGGCTGACCGCCCCGGCTGACGCGGCTAGTTGATTTCTGAGGTGTCGATGCGCGACATGATGCGGTCGGCGGACAGGCCGAGCCGTCGCAGCTGTTCGGGGGACAGGACGTCGATGACGAGCGATCGCACGTGGGCGACATGCCCGGGCGCCGCTTCGGCCAAGGTCCGGAAGCCCTCGTCGGTCAGGATGGCGTTGGTGAAGCGCCCGTCCATGGGGTCGGGCTCGCGACGTACCAGGCCACGCTCCTCGAGCCGCCTGACCAGATGCGAAAGCCGGGACAGCGAGGAGTTGGCCAAGTCGGCCAGCAGGCTCATCCGCAGGGTGCGCTGCGGAGAGTTGGACAGCCTGGCCAGGACCTGGTACTCCACCATGGCCAGGTTGGAGTCGCGCCGCAGCTGCTGGTCGATCGACCAGGGCAGCCAGGTCATCATCCGCACTACAGAGAGCCAGGAGTCCACTTCCGCAGCGGTCAGCCACTTCACCGGCGGCTCATCGGCTTCCCGGCGGGCTGCTTCGGTCACAGCGACAGGATACCGATCACTCGATCATTCAAGTCAGCGCCGCGCTGCTCAGCCCTGGAACGGTCCCAGGACCAAGCGGAGGTGCTGAACGCGCGGCGAGCGGCCGCGATGGCCGCACGGGCCTCGGCCTCGCCGCCATCGGCCCACCGGCCCAGTACCGCTCCGGTGGCGGGGTTGACCGACTCCGAGACAGTCTCGGACCCGACCCACTCACCGTCGATCCAGTGCTTGGCGATCTCGCTCATGTGCGGACTCCCTTGTCGGGCAGGTATGCGAGTCACTTGATTGTTCAAGTCATATCGTCTCTTACTTGAACTGTCAAGTCATAGGTGCTGCCAGACCGTCTTGGGCGGGGGCCACGAGCCGGAGCATCGCCGGAGCATCGCTTGTGAGGTGTGAACCGTAACGCAATGATCGGCCCTCGTTCTCCGATCGCATTGACTTGACAGTTCAAGTCCAGAAGGTTACGGTCGGACTTGAACATTCAAGTTCAGTGAGTACGGAACCGCGTTCGGAAGGTAGATCAGGATGACTGTTTCGGATCGCACGGTGGCCATCGTCGGCACCGGCAACATTGGCGGCACGCTGGCGGCGGAGTTCGCGGCGGGCGGCCAGGATTTCCTGCTGGCCGGCCGTGACCTGGAGGCCGTCCGGAAGATCGCGGCCGATTTCGGCGAGCACGCCGTGGCGGTGAGCGTCGACGAGGCGGTCGAGCGGGCCGACGTGCTGGTGCTCGCCGTCTGGCTGGATGCCTTCGAGCAGCTCATCGCCGAGTACGGCGAGCGGCTGGCCGGCAAGGTGATCATCGACCCGAGCAACCCGGTCGGACCGGACGGCGCCGGCGGCTACCGCAAGATGATTCCCGAGCAGGAGTCCTCGGGTCAGATTCTGGCCAGCCTGCTGGCCGGGGCCCGGCTGGTCAAGGCGTTCGGCACGCTGTCGGCCCCTACGCTGGCCGCGGCCGCCCGGCGCGAGCCCGACCGCGCGGTGCTGTTCTACGCCGCCGACGACGAGGCGGCCGGCGACCTGGCCGCCGACCTGATCCGCACCGCCGGCTACGAGCCCGTCCGGGTCGGCGGCCTGGACCAGTCCATCCGCATCGAGATGTACGGCGACCTGCACGAATACGGCGCCCTGGGCCGGGTGGTGACCAAAACCGAAGCGCTGGCGGCCATCTGACCTGGCCGATCACCCGCATCTGGTGATGACCTTTCACCTTCCCGGCGGCCAGGCTGGATCCGTGGCGGGCAGCCGCGGGTTCGCCGGGGGACGTCCCGTGGCGCGACGCGAGTTGGGTGGTGCCGGCGTATGACTCAGATCGTCATCGACGCCCCAGCCGAGCAATGGCCGGGCGTCATGGCCGGCGTCGCGGCGGCGGTGGGTCGCCGGGCCGCCGCCGTGCGCGAGGACGTCTACCACGTGATACTCCGGGAGATCCCGCAGTTGCGCGACGACAAGCCGCTGCTCGCGCTGCTGGCCTCGAGCGTCGACAGCAACGTCGACACCTGCCTGCAGATCATGCAGCACAGGATCGACCTGACCGCCGTGACCGCCCCGGCCGCGGCGGTGGAGTACGCACGCCGGCTGGCGCAGCGCGGCACGCCGCTTACCGCGCTGCTGCGCGCCTACCGGGTCGGCCACGCCCGGTTCTCGGACTGGCTGCTGCGGGAGCTGGCCGACCAGGTCAGTGAGGCCAGGATGATCAGTGCCGCCACGCTGGGCATGTCCGGGATCGTGGCTGGCTACATCGACCAGACCTCCGAAGAGGTGGTGGCGGCCTACACCCAGGAACGGGAGAACTGGCTGCGGAACCGGAGCGCGGCCCGGACCGCCCGGATCCGCGAGCTGCTCGCGGGCGGGCGGATCGAGCTGGACGCGGCGGAGTGCACCCTCGGCTACCGGCTGCGCCAGTACCATGCCGGCCTGGTGTGCTGGGCGGGCGACGCCACCGGCACCGCCTATGAGATCAGCCGGCTCGAGCACGCGGTCGGCCACGTGGCGGTGCAGGCGGCCTGTTCCGGCGATCCGCTCTTCCTGCCCTACGACGAATCGAGCGCGTGGGCCTGGCTGCCGCTGGGCATCCGCGACACGTTCGACGCCGCGGCGGCCAGCACGGCGGACCTGGCCGGTGACCTGCATTTCGCCTTCGGAGACGTGGCTCGCGGGACGGCGGGGTTCCGGCTCACCCATCAGCAGGCCGTCGCCGCCCAGGCGGTCGCGCTCGCCGCGGGACCTCCCGCAGCCCAGGTGGTGGCGTTCGGCGAGGTCGCGCCGGTGGCCATGATGCTCGGCGGCGCGGAACTGCTACGGGCCTGGGTGGCCACGACGCTGGGGGGCCTGGCCACCGACGACGAACAGCACGCTCGCCTGCGCGAGACCTTGCTGCTCTTCCTGCAGGCGGGGGGCAGCTACAAGACGGCCGCCGAACGGCTGATGCTGCACAAGAACACGGTCCAGTACCGGATCCGCCGGGCTGAGGAGAGCCTCGGCCGGCCGGTGAGCGAGAACCGTCAGGACGTGGAGCTCGCGCTGCGGGCCACCCACTGGCTGGGCTCGGCGGTGCTCCGGCCGGAGTAGGCCGGTCCGGGAACGGCGCCCGGCGATAAGCGGTCCGGAGCTTGGGGACCGGGCCGCCAGGCCCTGCGCACGGCGCTCACCGGCAACCGCACGATATGCGCCAGCCCCTCCGGCACGCGGATCAGCCGGCGGAGCAGGACGGGCAGGCTCACGATGTCGCCGCGCGCCGCCGCGGCCAGCAGGGCGAGGACGTCCGGGGCGGGCTGGCGGGGTGGTTCGGCGAGTTCCACGCGGGCGGTGACCATCGGACCGCGCGATTCGGTCTCCACCTGGCCGAGGCTCGGCAGCAGCCCGAGCATGGTCCGGTTCTCGGCCAGGACTTCGGCGGTGAAGTACTCGATCCCGGCCTCCGCGGCGCGCTCGCTCAGCCGCGCGAGCAGGGCCGAGCCGAGGCCACGGCGCTGCCAGGCATCCACCACGGTCACCCCGACCTCCGCGGTACCGGGCTGGTCCGGCAGCCGGATGAAACGGCACTCGCCGACGATCTCGCTCGACAGCAGCGGCACGGCGACCAGTGCCTCGTGGTCAACGTGATCAACCTCGACCGCCGCCTTGAGGGTGGCTTCGGGAAGCTCCGGCATAACGGTGAAGAACCGCCGGTAGCGGGATTGCTCGCCCAGGTTGGCGTAGGCGAGGAGCAGGGCCGGCCCGTCATCGGGCCGGACTGGCCGGATCCGCACCACGTCACCGGAACGGAGGGTGACAAGCTGCGGCTGGCTCGCCGCGGTCATGGCCAGCCCCTCTCGACGCCGCCGGTACCGACCAAACCTTACCGAGGCCCGACGAGCCCGCGGCGAAAGGGTGGGCCGGCCGCACGCACCACGGCCCGTTCGGGAAAAGAAAGGCGACATTAGCCAGGCACGGCCGCCGCTGCCCAAGCAGACAGAAATGTGTAAGACTTCCGCGGGTGGAGCAGGACGGGCACGGGGCAGCCGAGCTGCTGGCGAGCGTCGCGGCAACGGTGAGCCGGCAGGTCGCCGCGGTGTCCGAGAACGTCTACGAGGTGATCCTGCGGGAGATCCCGGAGCTGCACGACGACCAGGCGGTGCTCGCCCTGCTGGCCTCCAGCGTGCACAGCAACGTCGGCACCTGCCTGCAGATCATGCAGCACCAGATCGACCTGAGTACCGTGCGCGCCCCGGCCGCGTCCCTGGAGTACGCGCGCCGGCGGGCGCAGCGCGGCACGCCGCTGACCGCGCTGCTGCGCGCCTACCGGCTCGGGCACACCTGCTTCTCCGACTGGGTGCTGCGGGAGCTGGCCCGGCAGACCGACGACGCCCGGCTGCTGACCGCCGCCACGCTCGGCATGTCCCAGATCGTGGCCGGGTACGTCGACCAGACCTCCGAGGAGATCGTCGCCGCCTACACGCGCGAACGGGAAAACTGGCTGCGCAACCGCAGCGCGGCCCGTGCCGCCCGGATCCGCGACCTGCTGTCGGGCCGACGGGTCAACGTGGCCGCGACGGAGGCCACCTTGGGCTACCGGCTGCGCCAGTACCACCTGGGCCTGGTGTGCTGGGCGGACGAGGCCGCGGCCGCGGTGGACACGATCACCCGGCTGGAGCACGCGATCGCCCACGTCGCGGGGAAGGCGGCCTGCGCCGGCGAGCCGGTCTTCCTGCCCCGGGACGAACGCAGCGCGTGGGCCTGGCTGCCGCTGGGGATCCGGGACACGTTCGACGCCGCGACGGCCAGCACGGCGGGGACGGACGGCGACATCCACTTCGCGTTCGGCGACGCGGCCCGCGGGACGGCGGGGTTCCGCCTCACCCATCAGCAGGCCGTCGCCACCCAGGCCGTCGTCCTTGCCGCGGAGCCTGCCCCGCCGCGGGCGGTGGCGTTCGGCGAGGTCGCCCCGGTGGCGATGATGCTCGGCTCACCCGAGCTGCTGCGGGCCTGGGTCCTGGCCACCCTGGCGGGCCTGGCCGCCGACGACGAGAACCACGCCCGGCTGCGCGACACCCTGCTGGCCTTCCTGCACGCCAACGGCAGCTACAAGGCCACCGCCGAGCAGCTGATGCTGCACAAGAACACGGTCCAGTACCGGATCCGCCGGGCCGAGGAGAGCCTCGGCCGACCGGTCAGCGAGAACCCCCATGACCTGGAGCTCGCGCTGCGGGCCAGCCACTGGCTGGGCTCGTCCGTGCTGAAGCCGGCCCGCGCCACCGGGTTACGGGCTCCGGCCCGCCAGCCGGGGTGGACCAGACTAGGCAGATGCCGTACTCCGCGCTCTCCCACCTCGACTGCTCGCGCTGCGGGTCCCGCTATGACGCCGACCAGGTGCAGGGCACCTGTTCGTGCGGGTCGCCCCTGCTGGCTCGCTACGACCTGCGGCAGGTGGCCAGCGTCGTATCGCCGGGGCGAATCGCGGACCGGCCCGCGGATCTGTGGCGCTATCACGAGCTGCTGCCGGTCCGGCAGGCCGGCCGGGTGGTCAGCCTGGGCGAGGGGATGACACCGCTGCTGCCCATGCCGGCGATCGGCCAGGCGCTCGGCGTGCCGGACCTGCTGATGAAGGACGAGAGCCTGCTGCCCACTGGCACGTTCAAGGCGCGCGGCGCCGCGGTCGGCGTGTCGCGGGCCGCCGAGCTGGGCGTGGCGGCGATCGCCATGCCGACCAACGGCAACGCCGGGGCCGCCTGGTCGGTGTACGCGGCCCGGGCGGGGATGCGCAGCCTGATCGTGATGCCGGCCGCGGCCCCGCAGATCACCCGGGCCGAATGCGCCGCGGCCGGCGCCGAGCTGCGCCTGGTCGATGGCGATATCGGCGACGCAGGCCGGCTGGTCGCCGAGGTCCTGGCCCAGCGCCCCGGCTACCAGAACACCGCCACGCTCAGGGAGCCGTACCGCATCGAGGGCAAGAAGACGATGGGCCTGGAGATCGCCGAGCAGCTCGGCTGGCGGATGCCCGGCGTGATCGTGTATCCCACCGGCGGGGGCGTCGGCATCATCGGCATCTGTAAGGCCCTGCGCGAACTGCTCGAGCTCGGCTGGGTCTCCGGTGACCTGCCGCGGCTGGTAGCCGTCCAGGCGGACGGCTGCGCGCCGATCGTGACGGCCTTTCAGGCCGGAGCCGCCTGCAGCGAGCCGTGGCCGGACCCCCACACGGTGGCCTTCGGCCTCACGGTGCCCAAGGCCCTGGGCGACTTCCTCGTCTTGCAGGCGCTCTACGAAACCGGCGGGACCGCCGTGTCCGTGACCGATGCGGCGCTGCTCGCCGAGCAGCGTGCGGTGGCCCGGCTGGAGGGCAGCCTCATCTGCCCGGAAGGGGCGGCATGCTTCGCCGCCGTCCGGCGGCTGCGCGCGTCTGGCTGGCTGTCTGGAACCGACGAGGTGGTGGTCCTCAACACCGGGACCGGGCTGATCTATCCGGAAACCATGGCCGCCCAGCCGGTCTAGGCCTGGGTCTCCGCGACCTCGTGGCCGAGCTCGGACCGGACCCAGGCCACGATGTCGGTGGTGGGCGCGCCTGGGGTGAAGATCCTGGCCACGCCCATCCGGTAGAGCTCCTCGATGTCCGCATCGGGGATGATGCCGCCGCCGAACACCACGATGTCCGCGGCGCCTCGTTCGGCCAGCAGGTCGATGACGCGGCGGAACAGCGTCATGTGCGCCCCGGACAGGATGGACAGCCCAACCGCGTCCACGTCCTCCTGGATGGCGGCGGCCACGATCTGCTCCGGGGTCTGATGCAGTCCGGTATAGATGACCTCTACCCCAGCGTCGCGCAGCGCCCGGGCGACCACCTTGGCCCCCCGGTCGTGGCCGTCGAGGCCCACCTTCGCGACGATCACGCGGATCTTCCCCATGCCGCCAGCTTAATTCACGCAGGGAATGCCGTTCTCGGCGTTGACCGCGCCACCCTGCGGGCCGGTGGTCGGGATCGCCGTTGCCGAAGCCGACGCCGACGCC
This sequence comes from uncultured Actinomycetes bacterium, assembly GCA_963722055.1. Lineage (GTDB taxonomy): Bacteria > Actinomycetota > Actinomycetes > Streptosporangiales > Streptosporangiaceae > Palsa-504. Next base: position 152,285 of record CAVRLA010000002.1, read on the forward strand.
GAGGCCGAAGCCGAAGCCGAGGCCGAGGCGCTGCTGGGCAGGGCGCCGTCCGCGCCGAGCAGGATCTCGACGTGGCCCGCCGCCACCGTCGAGCTCGCGGTGGCAGTCACGCTGAACAGCGATGCGATCCGGCTGGCGTTGGCCGACGCGCCCGCCCCGTACAGCACCTCGGTCGTGCTGAGCGGGTTGGTGTTCGCGATCGCCCCGGCCATGTAGCCCTCCTTGACCAGGGCGGCCGAGACCTGCCCGGCCAGGCCCGGGGTGGTGCCGCCGTTATAGACGTCCACCGTGACCTGGCTGTCGCCCGCCGTGGACTGGGCCGAGGGGCTTGCGGAGGGCGAGGCGGAGGAGCGCGGCGCCGGGTAGAACGTCTCCTGCACGATCTGCTGGATCTGGGCGGTGTTGACCACGTTCGCGTCCTGGCCGTCGATCACCTGGTAACCGACGATCGGCAGCGTCCGGAAGGTCAGGTTGCCGCTGCTCAGGCTGCGCATCTGGGCCACGAAGTCGAGCAGGTTCCAGCCGGAGTCGGTGATGACGTACTGCTGGGCCACCGAGAGCAGGGCCTGGATCTTGGTGAGGTCATCGAGCACGCCCTCGGAACGCAGCTGGTGGATCACCGAGTCCAGGAACGCCTGCTGGCGGTGCGTGCGGTCCAGGTCGCCGTTGGTCAGCCCGTCCCGCTGGCGGACGAAGGCCAGCGCCATCTTGGCGTCCAGGTGCTGGTAGCCGGCGCGCGCGGCGTGGAAGCCGGAGTTCGGGTCGTACGGCACCGGGTGGTTGAGGCAGACCTCCACCCCGCCCAGGACCTTGGCCAGCTCGTAGAACCCGTCCAGGTTGATCTCGGCGAAGTGGTCGATGTGCACCCCGGTGAGCTGCTCCACGGTCGCTACCGTGGCCTTTCGCCCGGCCTCGTTACCCTCGAAGGCGATCTGGTCCTGGCTCAGGCCCGGATCCTGCGCCCGCAGCTCGTTTTCCTCGGCGGCCAGCGATAGCCCGTAGGCCTGGTCGATCTTGCCGACCTGCTGCGACCCGAGCGTGTCGGCGAAGCTGACCCAGTCGTCGCGCGGGATCGAGAAGCCGATGGCCTTCTTGCCGCCCGCCGGGATGTGGATGAGGATCAGCGTGTTCGTGTCGTTGCCGCCGCAGCCGGCCGCGATCTCAGCCGCGTTGCACGCGTGCAGCGCCTTCAGGACGTCATTGGGCAAGATGTTGCCGTTCCAGTCGGTCCGGCTTTCCAGGCCCATCAGCAGGATGTTCTGCGCGCCGATGGACGGGCCGCTGACGATCGCGTGCGAGCCGCCGATGCTGCTGACGTCCTTGACGACGAAGTAGGAAAAGCCGCTGATGGCCAGCACGAGCGACGCGGCAATGCAGCTCAGGACGTAACCGGCCTTCCCGGCCACCCCCCACAAGGGAGCCTGCGAGCCTGTCCTGTTCCTCACGTTCTTCCTCAGGAATCCCAGGGGTAGATAGTGACCGTCGCAGGAAGCCTACCTTCATGGTCCCGTTACCAGCGCGCAACGACTAACATCCGAATCACCTATGAGCGACCCACAATGGCGCGATGTACGCCCTAGCAGGCCGTACAGCGGCGACCCTGGCGACAGACCGGGCCGCCGCGACACGCGCGGGTTCGATCCCCGGCGCCCTGGCGGGCCGCCGGATGACGCCGCCACCCACCGGATGCCGGCCCAGACCGGTCTCACCCAGCCCATTGCGCCCCAGCCCGGTACAGCACAGCCCGGTACTGCACAGCCCGGCGCGGCTCAGCCCGGCGCGGCCCAGCCCACCTTCACGCCCCGGCCCACCGAGACTTCCCGCTGGCCGGCGGACAGGCCCGGGCCGCCGCCCGGACACGGAGCCGGTAACCGCTCGCCAGGCTCGTCCGGATGGCTGAGCCGGGTCTGGGAGGGCTCGCTGCGCGGGGGACTGGGCGTCTGCGTCATCGTCGGCAGCGCGATGATCGGAGCCATCGCCACCATCGTGACCAAGAGCCAGCCCGGTTCGGTGCTGGGCCTGTCCGTGCTGGCCGGCACCGTCGCCGCGGCGCTGACCGTGCAGCCGCGGACCGGCCGCCTGATCTTCCCCGTGCCGGCGCTCTCCTACCTGATCGCCGCGCTCGGGGCCGGCGTGGTCTACGACCGGTCCGCGGACAAGACGCAGATCGCGGTCGGCGCGGCCCAGTGGATCGCCAGCGGATTCTTCGTGATGGTGCTGGCCACCCTGCTCGCCATCGCGCTGACCACGGTGCGCTGGTTCATGTGGCGCCGCGACCAGGCAGGCCCGGTCCCGCCGGACTGGCCGGATCCGGGCCGGGCGGCGCCCCGGCCGCAGCCGGGCCCGGCGCGCCCGCCGGGAACATCGCCGGGCACCCAGCCGACGCAGTGGCGGCCCGGATCTCAGGGGACCGGGGGCCAGGACCAGCGCTCCCGGCCGTACCCCGAACCGGGCCCCGGCCGGGGTCCGGACCAGCGTCCCCGGTCGCGGCACGGGTCCGGCCCCTACAACTTCTCCAGCGGGGCGTAGCGCAGCACCAGGTGCTTGACCCCGTAGTCGGCCCCGAAGTCGATCTTGGCCTCGGCCTGGTCGCCGTAGCCGTCCGTCGACACCACGGTGCCGAGCCCGAACTTGTCGTGCGTGACCATGTCCCCGGGCGACAGCGACGGCACCGGGCGGTTGCCCGGTGACCGGGCGCCCGGCATCCGCGCCATCCGCTCCTGCGCGGGCGCGACCGCCGACATGGCCGCGGCCTGGTCGCGGCGCCACTCGATGAGGCCGGGGGGAATCTCGGCCAGGAACCGGGACTGCTTGTGGAACGAGGGGCGGCCATACCAGTTCCTGGCCACGGCCCGGGTCAGGTAGAGGCGCTGCATGGCCCGGGTGATGCCGACGTAGGCCAGCCTGCGTTCCTCTTCCAGCTCCTTGGCGTTGCCGATCGACCGCTGATGCGGGAACACCTCTTCTTCCAGCCCGGTGAGGAACACCACCGGGAACTCCAGGCCCTTAGCCGTATGCAGCGTCATCATCGTGACCAGGCCGCCATGCTCCTCCCCCTCCGGGATCTCGTCCGCGTCGGCGACCAGGGACACCTGTTCGAGGAAGTCCGCCAGCGTCCCCTCGTCGCGCGACCCGTCGAACTCGCGGGCTACCGACACCAGCTCCTCCAGGTTCTCCACCCGGCTGGCGTCCTGCAGGTCCGTCGAGGACTCCAGCGCCTCGATGTAGCCCGTGCGGTCGAGCACGGCTTCGGCCAGGTCCGCGACCGGAGCGTTCTCGGCCAGGTCCCGCAGGCCGTTGATGAGCGTATTGAAGCCCGCGATCGCGGCGGCCGACCGGGCGGCGAGCCCCGGGACCTCGGCCGGGCGGGCCAGGGCCTGGGCGAAGGTGATCTGCTGCCGCTGGGCGTAGGCGGCCACGTATTCCTCGGCCCGGTCGCCGATGCCTCGCCTCGGGGTGTTCAGCACCCGCCGCAGCGACACCTCATCCGCCGGGTTGGCGATCAGCCGCAGGTAGGCCAGCAGGTCGCGGACCTCGCGGCGCTCGTAGAACCGGACCCCGCCGACCACGCGGTAGGGCAGCCCGACCCGGATGAACACCTCCTCGAAGACGCGGGACTGCGCGTTCGTCCGGTAGAACACGGCCACCTGGCCCGGCGTGGCCAGCCCCGCGTCGGCGAGCCGGTCCACCTCCTCGGCCACGAATGCGGCCTCGTCGTGCTCGTTGTCGGCCACATAGCCGACGATCGGCGGGCCCGCCCCAGCGTCCGACCAGAGGTTCTTCGGCTTGCGGCCCTGGTTCTGGGCGACCACGGCGTTGGCGGCGGCCAGGATGTTCTGGGTCGACCGGTAGTTCTGCTCCAGCAGGATGACCGTGGCGTCCGGGTAGTCCTGCTCGAACTCGACGATGTTGCGGATGGTGGCGCCGCGAAAGGCGTAGATGGACTGGTCCGCGTCGCCGACTACGCACAGTTCGGGGGGTTCCGGGGGGTCGTCCCCCCGGGCTGGCAGAGCCGGGGGCGGGAGGGGGTCCTCCGGGCTGTCACCACGCTCCGTTGGGCCAGAAAAAAGCGGAGCACTCCCCGACACAAGTTCCCGGACGAGGATGTACTGCGCGTGGTTGGTGTCCTGGTACTCGTCCACGAGCACGTGCCGGAACCGGCGGCGGTACTCGGCGGCCACCTCGGGCAGGGCCTGGAACAGGTTGACCGTGACCATGATCAGGTCGTCGAAGTCCATCGCGCCCGCCGCGTGCAGGCGGCGCTGGTACTCGCCGTAGGCCTCGGCCAGGGCCTTGTCCCGGGCCGTGCGCGCCTGGGCGGCGAACGTCTCGTGGTCGATCAGCTCGTTCTTCAGGTTCGAGACCTGGGCCGCCATCATCTTCGGCGGGAACTGCTTGGGATCGAGCTCGAGCTCACGGCAGGTGAGCGCCATCAGCCGCTGCGAGTCGGCCTGATCGTAGATGGAGAACGAGGAGGGGTAGCCGAACCGCTTGGCCTCCCGGCGCAGGATGCGCACGCAGGCGGAGTGGAACGTCATCACCCACATGGACCGGGAGCGCGGGCCGACCAGGGCGGCCACGCGGCCCGCCATCTCGCCCGCTGCCTTGTTGGTGAAGGTAATGGCCAGGATCTCGTGCGGCGCCACGTCCCGCGCGGCCAGCAGGTAGGCGATCCGGTGGGTGAGCACGCGAGTCTTCCCCGAGCCCGCGCCCGCCACGATGAGCAGCGGGCTGCCCTCGTGCACGACGGCAGCGCGCTGCTGCGGGTTCAGTCCGTCGAGGAGGGCGTCTATCGCGAGGGCGGCCACGTCCTTAGGGTAGGCGGTCGCGCCGACAAACGCGGGGGATGCGCGGAGCGCTGAACGGTCGGTACCGGAGGGCACTCCCCTTATCTGGCCCCTTGCCTGGTATCGGCCGCGGGTCTACAGTAACCGGAAATACCGCTGAAGTACGGATCCGTACTTCAGCTCGAGACCCGCCACAGGCAGGACGAATGCCCACGCGAGAAGTACCTAGCGTGGCGCGAAAACCACATCCCGTCAGGCCGTTAAGGGGCCGCAGCGGGAAAGGACACAATGACAGCAACCGGCGAAGCGGCTGGCCTCCGCATTATCGCTCTTCGCCTCCGGCGGATGCCTGGTGTGGGCTATTCTGGCCGTCTTGACGGTAGCCTTCGTTGGATGCGACCGGGGGGTCCTCGCACCGACTCCTCTGCAACGTGGGAGTGTCATGGGATCGCGTGGCCGGTCCATCCGGCTCCGAATCTATTTTCTAGTGGCGATTCCCCTCATCGCCCTGGTCGGACTGCTCGCCTACGTGGCAGGCACCTCGATCAACAACGCCATCAGCCTGGACCGGGCGCCGAACCTGGTTAACGCGACCGCGGTACCAGCCGCGAAGTTCGGCACCTACCTGCAGGCCGAGCGCGCTGCCGCGGTGGTCTACCTGTTCCAGCCCACCGCGGCCAACCTAGCCGCGTACCAGGCGGCGGCCGCGGCGACCGACCAGGCCGAGCCGGCCTTCGTCGCCGCGATGAACTCCCAGGGCACCACGGGCACCGAGAACTCCACCGGGGCCCAGACGGTCAGCAGCCTGGTCAGCGGGCTAAAGCAGCTCCCGACCTTGCGCAAGGCGGTCGAGGCGCGGGCCCTCAGCCCGCTGGACGCGCTGGGCCTGTACAGCCAGGGCATCACGACCCAGGTCAAGCTGTTCCTGATCCAGACCGAGAGCGTGACCCTCAACGACCAGCAGATCCAGGCCGTCGGGCTGATCGCCACCGTGCAGGCCCGGGAGCAGCTGTCGCAGGAGGACGCGCTGCTGTCCGGCATGCTGGCGGCCAAGCGGATCTCGGCCAAGAACCGCATCGCGTTCGCCGATATGGCCGCGACCAGGCAGGCCGACGCGGCCTACGCGGATTACGTGCTGAGCCCGGCCAACCTGGCCACCTACAACGCCGCGCTGGCCGGGTCCGGGACCATGATGCAGAGCCTGGCCGGCATCGAGCAGGCCATCGCGGCCGGCACGCCGGCCGGCAAGCTGCCCGTTACCCCGGCCGAATGGCAACATCTGGCCGGGACGCTGCTCCAGGACGACTACAACGGCGGCGTCGCAGTCGCGACTGCCATCCTGGCCGCCGACCACCAGATCAGCCACTCGGCCTGGGTCAGGGTGGCCGTCACCAGCGGCATCGCCCTGCTCGGGCTGCTGCTCACCATCCTGGTGACCGTCCTGGTCGGCCGCAGCATCATCCGCCGCCTGGGCGGGCTCGAGCGGTCGGCCCGCACCCTGGCCGAGGACCAGCTGCCGGACGTGATCGCCCGGCTGCGGCGCGGCGAGAAGGTGGACGTGGCCGCCGAGGCGCCGCCGCTACGCACCGGCGGAGACGAGATCGGCCGGGTCGGGCAGGCCTTCGAGCTGGTCCGGCAGACCGCCATCCGGTCCGCGGTGGAGGAATCCAAGCTGCGCCAGGGCCTCAACGACGTGTTCCGCAGCCTGGCCCGGCGCAGCCAGTCGCTGCTGCACCGCCAGCTGACCCTGCTCGACCAGATGGAACGGCGGGCCACCGACCCCGAGGCCCTGGACGACCTGTTCCGCCTGGACCACCTGACCACGCGCATGCGCCGCCACGCTGAGGGCCTGGTCATCCTGGCCGGCGCGCCGCCCGGCCGGTCCTGGAGCAGCCCGGTCCGGATGGTCGACGTGATGCGCGGCGCCATCGCCGAGGTCGAGGACTACGCCCGGGTCTCGGTCGCCACCCGGAGCCAGGCCGCGCTGGCCGGCTCCGCCGTGGCCGACGTCATCCACCTGCTGGCCGAGCTCATCGAGAACGCCACCACCCTGTCGCCGCCGTACACCTCGGTCCGCGTGTCCGGGGACACGGTGGCTAACGGGTTCGCGATCGAGGTGGAGGACCGCGGGCTGGGGATGAGCCCGCAGCGCCTAGCCGAGCTCAACGAGCGGCTGGCCAGCCCGCCGGAGTTCAATCCCTCCGACAGCGAGCAGCTCGGTCTGTTCGTGGTCAGCCAGCTCGCCAAGCGGCACGGCATACGGGTCACCCTCAAGGCGTCCCCGTACGGGGGCACGGCGGCCATCGTGCTCGTCCCACAGCACCTGGTGGTCACCGAGGAGGCGTTCCGGGCCGGGCTGCCGGGGGCTGGGCTGCCCGGGGCTGAGCTGCCAGGGGTCGCACTGCCGGGCGGGCCCGCGGCGATCGGCATGGCCGCGCCCGCCGCCAACGGCCATCACGCCGCGGAGCTGGCCGGAGTCCGTATCTCGGGTCCGCTGCGGCGCTTGTCCAGCGGAACGCCGGATGGCATCAGCCGCGGCGCGCACGCCGCGAACCCGTACGCCGCCGACCCGCACGCCGCGAACCCGTACGCCGCCGACCCGTACGCCGCCGACCCGTACGCCGCGGACCCGGACGCCGCGGACCCGCGCGGCGAGGCGGTCGGCCTCGAGCCGGCGGACCGCGCCGCCGAGCACCCGGACTTCGATGCGTTCACGCCGCGGCGGGCCGGCGCAGCCGACGGGCTGGTGCCTGCCAATGGCGGTTCCGCGTCGTATCTAGGCGCCGCGCCCTATCCGGATCAGCAGGCCCCGTTCCCCGGGTGGACGGGCCGCAGTGTGGCGGGGGGTTCGGATACGCCGGCCGCGCCCGTCGCGCCCGGTCCGGGGGCCGCGCGTGCCCCGGGTGCGGCGGGCGGCCCGGGTGCCGCTGCGGGACCCGCGGGTCGGGCGGGGCCGGCCACGCCGATGCGGCCGGTGGCCTCGCCCCGGCCCGGGAGGTCGTCGGGTCCGCCATGGGAGCTGTCGCGCCAGACCGGACCGCTGCCTGTCATCCGCGACGACGGCGGCCCGGCGGGCCGCCCGCGGGCGGACAGTGACGCACCGGGGCTGCCGCGGCGGGTCAGGCAGGCCAGCCTGGCCCCGCAGCTCCGCGACAACCCGCCGCGCCGCCCGACCTCGGCGGCCGTAAACGCGGCGCCGGCCAGCGGGCCGACACCAGCCGAAATCCGCCAGACCATGTCGGCGTTGCAGCGCGGCTGGCAAGAGGGGCGGTCGCAGCGGATGAACACACCGGGCGACTCGCCGTTCGGGCCACCCGGCCCGGGGCCGTATCCCGACGGCGGCCAGGGGCCGGCCGCAGACCAGTCACGGGGGGAATCCGATGGAACCTGATGCAGGCACGCCGAACCGCGTCGGCCAGCTCGACTGGCTGCTGGATGACCTGGTGCGACGGGTCGCGCATATCACCAAGGCCGTCATCTTGTCGCAGGACGGGATGACGCTCGGCGCCTCGGACACGCTGCAGCGCGACGACGCCGAGCACCTGGCCGCGCTGGCGGCCGGATTCCAGTCGCTGGCTCGCGGCGCCGGACGGCATTTCGGTGGCGGGGAGGCCCGGCAGACCATCATCGAGATGGAATCGGGCTTCCTGCTGGTGACCGCGGCCGGGAGCGGGACGTGTCTGGCGGTCATCACCGGGCCGGGCGCCGATCTCGGCCTGGTCGCTTACGAGATGGCCATCTTGGTCAAGCGGTCCGGCGAGCATATCCGGGTCAATACCCGCGCGACCGCGCTGCGCGGCTGGGACTGAGCCGCCATGCCGTCCCACGATGAGCGGTGGCTGGACGCCGAGGCCGGGCCGGTGGTCCGGCCGTATGCCCTGACCCAGGGCCGGACCAGGCACACCGGTGAGTCGTTCGATCTGGTCGCCACCGTGAAGGCCACGCGCAGCCTCACCGACCCGGGCTCGCTGGCGCCGGAGCACATCAGCGTACTGCGGCTCGCGCGGGTGCCGACGACGGTCGCGGATATCGCCTCTGACGTTGACCTCCCGCTGGGGGTGGTCCGGATCATCCTGGCCGACCTGCGGGAACTCGGCCTAGTGGTGATCAGCACCCCGGTCGTGATGGCGGAGCGGATCGACAAGCACACCCTCAGGGAGGTCCTCAATGGACTACGGGGTCTCTGATCCCGCCGGCGGGAACCGTCAGTACCGTGCCATCAAGATCCTGTTGGCCGGGGGCTTCGGGGTGGGCAAGACCACGCTGGTCGGCGCCGTGAGCGAGATCAGGCCGTTGCGCACCGAAGAGCTGCTGACCCAGGGCAGCCTGGGCACGGACAGCACGGCCGGCGTGGAGGGCAAGACCACCACCACGGTCGCCATGGACTTCGGCCGGATCAGCCTGCGCAGCGATCTGGTTCTGTATCTGTTCGGCACGCCGGGCCAGCAGCGGTTCTGGTTCATGTGGGACGAACTGGCCATCGGAGCGCTGGGGGCGGTCGTGCTGGCCGACACCCGGCGGCTGTCGGACAGCTTCCCCGCCATCGACTACTTCGAGCGCCGGCAGATACCGTTCATCGTCGCCTTGAACTGCTTCGACGGCGCCCGCCGGTACGACACCGAAGACGTCAGGCGCGCCCTGGACCTGGAGCCCGATCAGCCGGTCGTGCTGTGCGACGCGCGCAACCGGGATTCGGCCAAGGAAGTGCTGATCACCTTGGTGGAGCACGTGCTGGTGACCGCGTCAGAGGAGCCGCTGTCAGGGATCGCGTAGCACGGCCCACACGGCTTTGCCGTGGCCGGCGATGGGACTCCAGCCCCACACGTGACTGAGCGCGCCGACGATCTGCAGGCCGCGTCCGCTCTCCCCGCCCCAGTCGGGCGCCCGGGGAGCCGGGGTCTCGTTGCCGGGATCGACGACGGCCAGCATGACCTCGCCGGCCCGCCGGAGCATGCAGAGCCGCAGCACGCCCGGATTACCGCGCGTCAGGCCGGCCCGGGTGCCGTGCAGGACGGCATTGACCACGAGCTCATCGACGATCATCTCGGCGTCGTCCGCCAGCGCCTCCAGGCCCCAGCAGGTCAGCAGCTCCCGGACGAACCGCCGGGCGGTCCTGGCCTCTTCCGGCCGGGCGCTCAGGGCCCGAGTCGTGACCGCCGGGGTCTCCCACCAGGCAGACGGCACCGGGAGCAGTCGCGGCATCCCGTCTGAGGGCGGTGGCCACGGGACACCCATGTCCTCGTCGTCATCTCCGCTACCGGTCGCGAGACTCAGATACGCCAACGCAACAGCTTCCTGCATGTCCGGGGCAAAAACGGTTGCCCATCACGGTGTTAACTGCGTGCTCTGAGCCATGCTGCCTGATAATATGTGCAAATGCAAGGCCAAATGCACGTTCATTCGCTCTGTGCACAGGTCTCCGAATAGACTCATCGGGGGTCAGCAGACAGTTGAAACGTATCCAGGCACTGGCTCACCACTTGCGAACTCAACGTCACCGCCAGTGAAACCGCCCGTGAGTCTGGACGCGTTAAGACGGTCGGAAGGGGATAAGGATGGTCGCGATGTACAACGGCATGCCAGCGGGCGAACTCGGCGACGTTCGCTGGCAGAAGAGCCAGCACAGTAATCCCAACGGCGCCTGCGTGGAGCTGGCCGCGGTGCCTGGCGGCGAGATCGCCATGCGGAACTCGCGGTTTCCGGTAGGTCCCGTCCTGCTCTACACTCAAGCAGAGATCACCGCATTCCTGGCCGGAGCCAAGGATGGCGAATTTGACCACATACTGCACGAGGCGCAACATCTTACTCGTCAGTAGCATCGCCACCGGCAGGCGCGCGGCGACTCGTCAATAACAGGCTGACAAACGTGACTCTCTTGACCTGCGGGAACACGGAGAGGTAGGGGCTTCTGTTGAATTGTCACAGAAGCCCCTTCCGCAGGCATGAGCTCACATGGGAGACTGGTCCACACCCCGCCAGGCTCAGAGTGTGAAAGATGCAAGGAGCGCCGATGGTCTCGTCCGAAGACTCGGCCTGGGATGTCCCGCCCAGTATTTTCGGTACGCGGGCTGGCGGGCCCACCGTCCAGCGCCTGGTACTCGGCGGTCAGCTGCACCGGCTGCGTGAGCAGCATGGGATCAGCGCGGAACGGGCCGCCGAGGCCATCCGGGGCTCCCACTCCAAGATCAGCCGGATGGAACACGGCCGGGTCGGCTTCAAGGAGCGCGACGTCGGCGACCTGCTGACGCTCTACGGCGTGACCGACAGCGAAGAACGGGCCGCCCTGCTGAACCTGGCCCGGGAAGCCAATACGCCCGGCTGGTGGCACGCCTACTCAGATGTCCTGCCGAACTGGCTGGAGCCGTACGTCGGACTTGAGGCCGCCGCGTCTGTGCTCCGTACGTACGAAGTCCAGTTCGTGCCGGGTCTGCTGCAGACCGAGGAATACGCGCGGGCGCTGATTCGCCTGGGCCAGGCGGTCAGCGACGACGAGATCGACCGCCGGGCTGAGCTACGGGTCAGCCGCCAGGAGATCCTCGGTGGCCCCAACCCGCCCCAACTGTGGGCCGTCGTCGACGAGGGCGCGCTGCGCCGCCCGGTCGGCGGCCGCGAGGTCGCGCGGCGCCAGCTGCAGCACCTGATCAAGATGGCCGAGCACCCCGCGGTCACCCTGCAGATCCTGCCGTTCACGGCGGGCCCGCACTCGGCCATGGGCGGTCCGTTCACGATTCTGCGGTTCGCCGAGCCGGACCTGCACGACGTCGTGTATATCGAGCAGCTGACCAGCGCCCTGTACCTGGACAAGCCGTCCGAGGTCGACAGCTACCTCGAGGTCATGGAGCAGCTGTGCCTGCAGGCCGAGCCCGCGGGCAACACCGTCAAGATGCTCAACCAGATCCTCACCGACATCTCCTGACCCACCCGCTCCCGCTGGCCCGGTCCGGCTGGCCCGGTCCGGCTGGCCCGGTCCGGCTGGGCCGGGTCCGGGAACCTATGAACGCGGCGTTCTGATGGTTCTTGACGGTAGAGCGCCACGTTCATCTGTTGATGGCGGAGCCGGTGGCGGTACGGATGGTGCGGGTGGGGAGACAGGGGCGCTGGAGACCGCACCCCTGGCGTGCTGGTGGTCAGGCCGTGTCGAGGACCTGGAAGGCCTCGGCCAGGTGACCGTCGGGCAGGCCGCCCAGGGCCGCTCCGCGGGTGAGCCAGCCTCGGATGCGCTCCTCCAGGTCGTCCATGTGGCCGGTCTGGCTCTCGTGCGCGCGCAGCGCGGCGACCTTGCGGCCGAACGTGGCGGTCACGTCGACGAAATGAGTGGGCGACGGAGAACCGGCGATCCAGATCTCGCGCACCTTCCACGGCGCCAGGCCCTCCCGCTCGAGCAACTCGGGGAAGGCGAACGGGTTGCGGGCGTCCGGGTACACGGCATCCAGGGCCGCGGAGCCGACCGCGCGGTGATCGGGGTGGCTGGCCCCCATCCGGGCGTAGTTCCGCTCCGGGCTGGGGCAGACGACGCGGTCGGGGCGGACCTGCCTGATCACCCGGGCCAGATCCCGGCGCAGGTCCAGCGTGGCCTCGACCCGGCCGTCGGGGTAGCCGAGGTACCGCACGTCGTGTACGCCCACGCACTTAGCCGCGGCGACCTGCTCGGCCCGCCGCAGGGCGGGCATGTCGGCGCGGGGGAAGCCCTCGTCGAGCCCGCCCGCGTCGCCGTCGGTCACCACGCAGTAGGTGACCTCGATCCCCGCGTCGGTCCACCGCGCGATCGTGCCCGCGGCGCCGAAGTCGACGTCATCGGGATGCGCGGTGATGGACAGGATCCGGGCGATGTCTGCGTCGTCGAGCACGCCCGCCATCCTAGCTGGCGGAATGCTCCGGAACGGCACATGACCGCGCCGGGTCCGGCGATCCGGCTCCGGCCGGCCTGAGTGCCGTCAGGTCCCCACGGACCCGCTCGCAATCATTCGGCCGAACGGAGCGTGGTTCGTCCTGCCCGGTCCGCTACGGCACGACAGCAGAGACCGCGGTTGCCCGGCGAGGCTGAGCAACCGCGGCCGGGTCGGGTCAGCTACTTGTCGGGGACCAGGGTCGGGGTTGCGCGGGTGAGGGTCTGCTTCCTGAAGAAGGGGGCGCCGGGCTGCACGTAGCGGCAGTAGAGGAAGAACACCACTCCGACCAGCGCGGCCGCCACAGCGATCACGAAGGCGCCGCCGATCTGCCAGTGAAGGCCCGGGACGGTCCACATCGTGTAGTCGTTCGCGGTCGCCACGTCGTAGTCCAGCCACACGCTCCAGCCGCCGAGGAACCACAGGATCAGCGCGCCGGTCACTGGCAGGATGCCCTGCATCCACAGGTTTCGCGCGCTGCTGGTCAGGTTCTTCCGGTAGTACCACGCGCAGGCGAAGCCGGTCAGGCCGTAGTAGAACGCGATGTACAGGCCGATCGCGATCACCGCGTCGCCGATCACGCCGCTGCCGTTCGAGGTGTAGTTCAGGCCCACGTAGACGATGATCGAGATCGCTCCCATGACGACCGTGGACACCGTGGGCGTCAGGAACCGGGGATGGATCTTCGCGAACGACTTCGGCAGCGCCTTGTAAGCCGCCATCGCCAGCGTGGTCCGGGCGGTCGGCAGGATAGTGGTCTGCGTCGAGGCGGCCGCCGAGGACAGCACCATGAGCAGCAGCAGGTGGGTGAGGACCCGGCCGAAGCCGCCCGTGCCGAAGACGGCGCTGCCCTGGATCGATAGCACGTCGCCGGCGTTGGCTATGTTGCCCAGGCCGTTACCCTTCGTCCCGACCCCGGCGAACGCCTGCATGGAGAAGATCACCAGGGCGTAGGTGACCAGCAGGATGAAGGTAGACAGGATGGCCGCCAGGCCCGGCGTCCGGTTGCGGTCCTTGGTCTCCTCGTTGACCGAGACGGCCGTATCCCAGCCCCAGTAGATGAAGACCATAAGGATGATCCCGCTGGCGAACGCGCTGAAGCTGGAGATCCTGAACGGGTTGAGCCACTCGAGGCTGGGGGTGAGATGACCGGGCGGTGCCGTCCCGTTGCCGACCTTGACCAGCGCGGTCACCGAGAGGACCGCGAGCATGATCAGCTCGATGCCCAGCAGGATCTTCTGGAAGTTCGCCGACACCTCGATGCCCACATAGCAGATGGCGGCCATCAGGATGATCCAGATGACGCCGGCCAGCAACACCCAGCCGCTGGTCGGATTGGAGCCGATGCCGTCCGCGTTGAACAGTAGGAACACGTACTGGCCGGCGACCTGGGCCAGGCTGGCCATGACCAGGATGTCGGCCGCGACAATGCCCCAGCCGCCGGCCCACCCGGTCTTCGGCCCGAACGCCCGCGTCGCCCAGGTGAACGTCGTGCCGCAGTCCGGGTCGGCCTTATTCAGCTCGCTGTAGCCGATCGAGGTCAGCAGCATCGGCACGAACGCGAAAACGGCCACGGCCGGCGCCTGGAGCCCCACCGCGAGCACCACGAACACCAGGGTGGCGGCGATGCTGTACGCCGGGGCGACGGACGCCGTGGCGATGACGGTGCTGGAAATCAGACCCAGGGCGCCGGACTTGAGGCCCTTCTCGAGCGGCTGTTCCGTGAGGGCTTCCTCAATGGCGGCCATACCCCAGCCTTCCTGCGATGACCCGGCGGATCAGGGCGAATGCGACGATTCTGGCATCGGGACGCGGCAGCGTCCAGCCTTCCCGATGCCACGGTTCTAGCATAAATCGCGCATTTCGGCAACGATTTCAGTTGTGTAACATGGGGTAAAACAACTGGTCTCGTCGGCTAACGGCCGCTCAAGAGAGGATCTGCCCCATGCGCATACTCCTGGTGGGCGCGGGCGGGGTCGGCACGGCGCTGGCCCGGATCGCCGCCCGGCGCCCCTTCGCCGAGCTGGTCATCGCCGACTACGACCTGACCCGGGCGCAGCACGCGGCCGTGGCCCGCGAGGGGTACGAGGCCGTGCAGCTGGACGCGCGGGACGAGCGCGCCGTCGCCGAGCTGCTCACCCAGCGCGGCTGCGACGCGCTCATGAACGCGACCGACCCCCGGTTCGTGATGCCGCTGTTCCGGGCCGCGCTCGGCGCGGGCGTGCACTACCTGGACATGGCCATGTCGCTGTCCCATCCCGACCCGGATGAGCCGTACCGCAAGACCGGCGTCAAGCTGGGCGACGACCAGTTCGCGCTGGCCCGGCCGTGGGAGGAGTCGGGGAAGCTCGCGCTGGTGGGGATCGGGGTGGAGCCGGGCCTGTCGGACGTGTTCGCCCGGCACGCCGCCGACGAGCTGTTCCGCGAGATCCGTGACCTCGGCGTGCGGGACGGCGCGAACCTCACCGTGGCCGGGTACGACTTCGCCCCCACGTTCTCCATCTGGACCACGATCGAGGAGTGCCTGAACCCGCCGGTCATCTGGGAGCGGGGCCGGGGCTGGTTCACCACCGAGCCGTTCAGCGAGCCGGAGGTCTTCACCTTCCCGGCCGGGATCGGGCCGGTCGAGTGCGTGAACGTGGAGCACGAAGAGGTGCTGCTGATGCCGCGGTGGATCCAGGCGCAGCGGGTCACCTTCAAATACGGCCTCGGCGCGGAGTTCATCGGCGTGCTAAGCACCCTGCACAAGCTCGGCCTGGACCGCACGGACCCGGTTCGGGTCGGCGCCGCCAGCGTGTCGCCGCGCGACGTGGTGGCCGCGTGCCTGCCCGACCCGGCCACCCTCGGGGACAAGATGAGCGGCCTGACCTGCGCGGGCACCTGGGTGAGCGGGACCGGCCCGGACGGCGCGCCGCGCGAGGTGTATCTGTACCACGTGGTCGACAACGCCTGGTCGATGGCCGAGTACGGCTCCCAGGCGGTGGTCTGGCAGACCGCGGTCAACCCGGTGGTCGCGCTGGAGCTGATCGAGGGCGGGGCCTGGTCCGGCTCGGGCGTCCTGGGTCCCGAGGCGCTGCCGCCGCGGCCGTTCCTCGACCTGCTTACCGAGTACGGCTCGCCCTGGGCGTGCGAGGAGCGCAGCCCGGCGGGCCGGTAGCCGGTTCTGCCGAGGCGCCCGGCCCCGGCGCCCGCGGCGCCGGGGCAACTCTTTTTTCGCGTGATTTCCCTTACCGTGGCGGCCTGACCCGGGCCTAGTCACAGTGTTCCAACACTGATAGTAAGCGGTCGAACGGCACCAGCATGCGTTCGGAACACGGGAAGCACCAGCAGCGCGGCGTTCCATGCGGGCGCGGTGGGGACTGGTGCTTGCTCCGGTGGCGTCCTAGGTTTGGCTCGTAGGTGGGCCTGGCGGACGAACAGAGCATCTGCCCAGGTAGGTCGGCGAGGAGGCCGGATGACCAAGGTCAGTATGACTATCGACGGCGTGCGGTATGACGATGAGGTCGAGCCCCGCATGCTGCTCGTGCATTACCTGCGCGAGGTGGCCGGGCGGACCGGTACGCCGGTCGGCTGCGACACCTCCAACTGCGGCGCCTGCACGGTGCTGTTGAACGGGATGTCCGCGAAGAGCTGCGCGGTGCTCGCGGTGCAGGCCGACGGCGCGCAGATCACCACCATCCAGGGCCTGGCGAACGGTGAATGGCATCCGCTGCAGCAAGCCTTCCACGAAGAGCACGCGCTGCAGTGCGGGTACTGCACGCCGGGCATGATCATGGCCGCGGCCGACCTGCTGCGGGACAACCCCAGCCCGACCGAGCAGGAGGTCCGCGAGGGCCTCGAGGGCAACCTGTGCCGCTGCACCGGATACCAGAACATCGTGCGCGCGGTCATGCGCGCAGCGGGGGGGATTGGGGGGGTCGTCTCCCCGGGACAGACGGCCTCGTCGAGCCAAGGAGCGGCATCATGACCGTGACCACCGAGATCGGCAAGGCGCGGGCCCGCAAGGAAGACGCCCGGCTGGTCACCGGCCAGACCAACTGGACCGACAACATCGTCCTGCCCGGGCTGGTGCACATCGCTTACCTGCGCAGCCCGATGGCGCACGCGCGGATCGTTTCGGTGGACGTCTCCGCCGCCCGCGGCGCGCCCGGGGTCATCGCCGCCTACTCCGGCGCGGACTTCGCCGCCGAGCAGGGCAGCCTGCCCTGCGCCTGGCCGGTCACCCCGGACATCGTCATCCCCGCCCACCCGCCCATGGCCACCAACGAGGTCCGCTACGTCGGCGAGATCGTGGCCTGCGTCGTCGCCCGCGACCGGTACGCCGCGGCGGACGCGCTGGAGCTGATCGACGTCGAGTACGAGCCGCTGCCGGCCGTCCTGGACATGGAGGCCGCCCTCGCCGAGGGCTCGCCCAAGGTGCACGAGGCGGGCAACAAGTCCTTCGTGTGGCCCTTCGCCCAGGGCGACCTGGACGCGGCGTTCCGCGACGCGCCGGTGGTGATGGAGCGCACCTACCGCCAGCAGCGGTTGATCGGGTGCGCGATGGAACCCCGCGCCGTGGTCTGCCAGCCGGTGGGCGACGAGTTCACGCTCTGGACGTCCACCCAGATCCCGCACGTGGTGCGGGTCATGATGGCCCTGGTCACCGGCATTCCGGAGCACAAGCTGCGGATCGTCGCGCCCGATGTGGGCGGCGGGTTCGGGTCCAAGCTCCAGTTCACCGCCGAGGAGGTGCTCGCGGTACTGATCGCGCGGAAGATCGGCCGGCCGGTGAAGTGGACCGAGTCGCGCAGCGAGGGCAACCTGGCCGTGCACCACGGCCGCGACCAGATCCAGCGGATCAAGATCGCGGCGGACCGGGACGGCAGGCTCCGCGGCCTGTCCGTGGACCTGCTCGCCGACATGGGCGCCTACCTGATGCTGTTCACGCCCGGCATCCCGCTGTTCGGCGCGTTCATGTACAACGCCATCTACAAGATGGACGCCTACTCGTTCACGTGCACGGGCGTGTTCACCACGAAGGTTCCCACCGACGCCTACCGGGGCGCGGGACGGCCGGAGGCGACGTTCGCCATCGAGCACGCCATGGACGACCTGGCCGCCGAGCTCGGCATGGACCCGCTGGAGCTGCGCAAGCGCAACTGGATCACGCACGAGGAGTTCCCGTTCACCACGATCGCCGGGCTCACCTACGACAGCGGCAACTACGAGGCGGCCACGGCCAAGGCGGTCGAGCTGTTCGGCTATGACGACCTGCGCAAGGAGCAGGCCGCGCGGCGCGCGTCCGGCGACCCGGTGCAGCTCGGCATCGGCATCTCCACCTTCACCGAGATGTGCGGGCTGGCGCCGTCGCGGGTCCTCGGCCAGCTCGGCGTCGGCGCGGGCGGCTGGGAGCAGGCCGCGATCCGGATGCTGCCCACCGGCAAGGTGGAGGTGGTCACCGGGTCCAGCGCGCACGGCCAGGGGCACGAGACGGCCTGGAGCCAGATCGTGGCCGACCGGCTGGGCGTGCCGTTCGAGGACGTCCGGGTGCTGCACGGCGACACCTTGGTGGCGCCGAAGGGCATGGACACCTACGGATCGCGCTCGCTGGTCGTGGGCGGCATCGCCGTGGTCGGCGCGTGCGACAAGGTGGTCGAGAAGGCCAAGATCATCGCGGCCGGCCTGCTCGAGGTCGCGCCCGACGACCTGGAGTGGACGCCGGGCCGGTGGTCGGTGCGCGGCGACCCGGAGCAGGGCCGCTCCATCGCGGAGATCGCGCTGGCCACGTTCGCGGCGCACAACCTGCCGGACGGCGTCGAGCCGTCGCTGGACTCCGAGTCCACCTACGACCCGAACAACTTCTCCTTCCCGCACGGCACGCACCTGTGCGCGACGGAGGTGGACACCGAGACCGGGCAGGTGACGATCCGCTCGTACGTGGCGGTGGACGACGTGGGCGTGGTGGTGAACCCGCTCATCGTCGAGGGCCAGGTGCACGGCGGCATCGCCCAGGGCATCGCGCAGGCGCTGTATGAGGAGGCCGCCTATGACGCCGACGGCAACCTGCTGACCACCACGCTGGCGGACTACCTAATCCCGTCGGCGGCCGACCTGCCGACGTTCGTGACCGAACGGACCGAGACCCCGTCGACGACCAACCCGCTCGGGGTCAAGGGAGTGGGTGAGGCCGGCACGATCGCGTCCACGCCCGCCGTGGTCAACGCGGTCGTCGACGCCCTGCGCCCGCTCGGTGTCACCGACGTCGCGATGCCGTGCACGGCGGAACGGGTCTGGCGGGCCATCAACGAGGCCAAGGGAGACGTGCGATGATCCCCGCGAAGTTCGACTACGTCCGGCCTTCGTCGCTGGCCGACGCGGTACAGGCGCTGTCCGGCGGCGGTGAGGACGCCAAAGTGATCGCGGGCGGGCAGAGCCTGCTACCGCTGCTGCGGCTGCGGCTCGCCTATCCCGAGCTGCTGGTCGACATCGGCGGGCTCGGTGAGCTGACCGGGGTCCGGGATGCCGGAGACGCGCTGGTGATCGGCGCCATGACCACGATGTACTCGCTGATCCGCGATCCGCTCGTCCGTGCGCACTGCGGGCTGATCGCCGCGGCGGCCGGCACCGTGGCCGATCCCGCCGTCCGGCACCGGGCCACTATCGGCGGCTCACTCGCGCACGCCGATCCGGCCGGGGACCTGCCCGCCGTGATCTCCGCGCTAGACGCCAGACTGGTCGCGACCGGACCGGGCGGGGAGCGGGAGATTGCCGCGGCGGACTTCTTCGTGGACTACCTGACCACGGCGCTGGCCCCGGGCGAGATCCTGACCGCGATCCGGGTGCCCAAGCTCGGCTCCGGCTGGGGCTTCCGTTACGTGAAGTTCCAGCCGACCGCACAGGCCTGGGCCATCGTGGGCGTGGCGGCGCTGGCCCGCCGGGCCGACGGTCACGTGGCCGAGGCCCGGGTCGGGCTCACCAACATGGGTACGGTCCCGGTCCGGGCGCGGGCCGCCGAGGCCGCGGCCGCCGGCGCGGAGGCCTCACGCCAGGCCCTGGCCGCCGCCGGGGCGAGCGCCGACGAGGGGACGGATCCCCCGAACGACCTGCGCGCGGCGGCCGACTACCGCCGACACCTGGCCCGGGTGCTCACCGGCCGGGCGCTGGCCGGAGCGGCCGGGATCAGCTAGCGGGGTTCAGCTCTGCGCGGCCGGGGCGGGCCCTGAGCGTTATGCAATACCGGTTCCCGAGTGCAGGCCTTCTGGGCCTGCACGAGGGGCCGATGCAGTTGCGGAGGCAGCAGAGAAGGGGGATGGGGAGGTGGGTGGGGGGTTCTTTGCATAACGCGAACTCCCGCAAGAGAACTGCCTGCCCGGCCGCGCAGGCATCTTTGCCGCCACGGGGCGTTACCGGGCATAATGCACTGATCGAATCAAGCCAGAGAAGGTGACTCACCGATGGCCATGGAGCTGGACAACTCCTTCACCGTGCCCGTTCCGCCCGACCAGGCCTGGGATGTCCTGCTCGATGTGCAGCGGATCGCGCCCTGCATGCCGGGCGCCACCGTGGACGAGGTCGAGGGCGACGTGGTCAACGGGCGGATCAAGGTCAAGGTCGGCCCGGTCTCGCTGACCTACCGCGGCACGGCGAAATTTACCGAGCGCGATCCCGACGCCCGCCTGGTGGTGATGGAGGCCTCAGGCAAGGAAACCCGGGGCGCGGGTACCGCGGCGGCCACCGTCCGGGCGTCCCTGGCCCCGGACGCTTCGGGAGACGGTACCCAGGTCACCATGCACACCACGATGAACGTGACCGGCCAGGCCCAGTTCGGCCGCGGCGTCATGGTGGAAGTCGGCGGCAAGCTGGTCGACCAGTTCGCCGCGAACCTGGCCCAGCTCATCGCCGGAGACAGCGGAGCGGAAGATTCCGGCGGGCATGCTAGCGGCGACGCGGCCGCCGCGGGGGGCAGCGTAGACGGCGCGAGCGCGCCGACCGCGACCGCGGACGGCCCGAGCGGGAACGGCAGCGGCGCGGCCGCCAGCCCGGCGGCGAGCACGGCCGCCGGACCGGTGGCCAGCACAACCACCGGGCCCGCAGCGAGCACGACCGCTCCCGCCCAGGAGGACTCGCTCAATCTGCTCAAGGTGGCCGGCCCGGTAATCCTCAAGCGCCTGGTCCCGGTGCTGGTCGGCGCGGTCGGCCTGGCCCTGCTGAGCCGGCTCTTCTGGCGTCGCCGGCGCGGGCCCGGACAGGCCGAGCAGGACTAGCGGCGGTGGACTTCACCGAGGTTGTGCGGCGCCGGCACATGGTGCGCCGATTCACTGACGAGCCGGTCTCGGCCGAGAGCCTGGACCGGATCTTGGGCAACGCCGTGCGCGGCCCGTCGGCCGGGTTCTCCCAAGGCCAGGCGTTCCTGGTCCTGACCGGCGAGGACCTGAAGCGCTTCTGGGACGTCGCGGGGGAAGCCGCGGCCGACCCGGTGACGACGGCGCCGCTGGTCATCGTGCCCATGTCGTGCAAGCGGGTCTACCTGGACCGCTACGCCCTGCCGGACAAGGGGTGGACCGACCGGGACGAGAAACGCTGGCCGGTTCCGTTCTGGCACATCGACACCGGCATGGCGGCGCTGCTGATCCTGCTCACCGTGGTGGACGAGGGCCTCGGCGCGCTGTACTTCGGCATCGTGCCCGAGGCCGTGGGGCCGTTCCGTGAGGCGTTCGGCGTGCCGGACGACCACGAGCCGATCGGCGCCATCGCTATCGGCCACAACGCGGAGGCCGCGCCGCGTGACCTGCGGGCTCGCCGCCGTCCCGCCCAGGACGTTATCCACTACGGCCGCTGGTGAGGGCTAGCGGACGACGACGTTGGTGACGGGCAGGGACGAGTCCGCGGGCAGGTCGAGCGGGGACGGCGCGACGCCCTGAGCGAGCAGTTCCGCGCCTAGGGCCGCGACCATGGCGCCGTTGTCGGTGCACAGCCCGGGCCGGGGCACCCGCAGCTTGAGGCCGGCCGCCGCGCACCGTTCCGTGGCGAGCGAGCGCAGCCGGGAGTTGGCCGCCACGCCGCCGCCGACGATCAGGTCCCGGACTCCGTGCCGTTGGCAGGCCTGCACGGCCTTACGGGTGAGTACGTCGGCGACCGCCTCCTGGAACGAGGCCGCGACGTCGGCGAGCGGCACCGGTTCCCCGGCGGCCTGCCGGGCCTCGACCCAGCGCGCCACGGCGGTCTTCAGCCCCGCGAACGAGAAGTCGAGCGTGCCGTCGTGATACTTCCCGCGCGGGAAGGCGATCGCGGCGGGGTCGCCGTCCCGGGCCGCCTGGTCGATCGGCGGCCCGCCGGGAAACGGCAGGCCGAGCACCCGGGCCACCTTGTCGTAGGCCTCGCCCGCGGCGTCGTCGATAGTGGCGCCGAGCGGGATCACCTCCCGGGCCACGTCGGTGACCAGGAGCAGCGAGGAATGCCCACCGGAGACCAGCAGAGCCACCGCCGGCGTCGGTAGCGCGCCGTGTTCCAGCTGGTCGACGGCGACGTGCGCGGCCAGGTGGTTGACCCCATACAGCGGTTTACCGAGTCCGAACGCGTACGCCTTGGCCGCGGCCACCCCGACCAGCAGGGCGCCGGCCAGCCCGGGTCCCGCGGTGACGGCCACGGCGTCGATCTGGCTGGCCTGGACCCCGGCGGTCGCGAGCGCGCGGTCGAAAGCCGGGATCATCGCCTCCAGGTGCGCCCGGCTGGCTACCTCGGGCACCACGCCGCCGAACCGCGCGTGCTCGTCCACGCTGGAGGCGACCGCGTCGGCGAGCAGGTCGTGCCCGCGCACCAGCCCGATCCCGGTCTCGTCGCAGGAGGTCTCGATGCCCAGGACCAGCGGGAGGGGCACCAGGGGCAGGGTCATCAGGTCAACGCCTTCCGCATGACCACGGCGTTCACGCCGGACGGCTGATAGTACCCGCGCCGGATCCCCACCTCGGTGAAACCCTGCCACAGATACAACCGCCGGGCCCGCGGATTGTCCTCCCGCACCTCGAGCAGGACTTCCGTGCACCCGCGCCGGGCCGCCTCGTCGACCAGCACGGTCAGCAGCGCCGTGCCGGTCCCCCGGCCCCAGCGGACCGGAGCCACGGCCAGCGTCACCACGTCGGCCTGCGGCCCGCCGGTGAACATCATCCCCGCGTAGCCGATCAGCGCCTGCCCCTCCTCGGCCACCAGGTAGAGCCGGCGCGAGGCCGGCTGGGCGAACTCGGCGGCAAACATCTCCGGGGTCCACGCGTCCTCGGGAAACAGCTCGTGCTCCAGGGCCATGATGCGGGGCATGTCGGCCCGGCGCATCTCCCGCAGCCGGACCTGGCGCTCCTCCTCCTGCGGGGGTTTCACGGCGTGACCCGCTTGGGCGGCCCCGGTTCGCGGGCGTCGGGACGGCGCAGGTACAGCGGGTCGGCGGCCAGCAGCGGCGGGTGACCAGGGGACGGGGCGGTCAAGGATCCGGCGACGAGGCGGCACAGGACGCCGGCGTCGGGATAGGCGGGTCCGATCACCTCGCCGAACGCCTCCGGGTACAGCAGCCCGCCGGCGCCCGCTACGGCCAGCTCGGCGGCGCCTGGGATCGAGCCGGCCCGGCCCACCTGCGGACCGGCCACGCGGCGGCCGGCGGCATCGTAGCGGGCCCAGTAGACCTCCTGGCGCCGAGCGTCGGTGGCGACCAGGAACTCCCGCCCGGGGCCGACGGCGCTGGCCCGGGGGGATGACCCTGCTGCCGTGGCCGCCTGTGGCGGCGGGCCCAGGCCCCCCCGCGCGGCGACGGCGATGATGTCCAGCGAGCACACGCCGTGGACGGGCAGGCCGAGGACCGACCCGAGCACCCGCGCGGTGACCACGCCGACGCGCAGCCCGGTGTAGGGCCCGGGCCCTACCCCGACCGCGACGACGTCCAGGTCGGTGCGCGGCACGCCGGCGTCGGCCAGGACCTTCGCGATCATCGGCGTGAGCAGTTCGGAGTGCCGCCGGGCGTCGAGGGCCGACGCCGACGCGATGACCCGTTCCCCGTCGTGCAGGGCCACGCTCACCGCGGGTGTCGCCGTATCGAATCCCAGCACTAGCACCCGCCCAGACTAGTAGCTGCGGGGTAGTGGGAGGGCGGCTGCGGGGTAGTGGGGGGCGGCTGCGGGGTAGTGGGGGGCGGCTGCGGGGTAGTGGGAAGGCGGCTGCGGGTTGTGGAAGAGGTGGCTGCGGGCTAGCGGACGCTGCCCCTCCGGCCTGGGCGGTGCGCTCGGGCCGACCAGCTAAGGCCCCGCCGGTTAATGCAGGGCAGCCTCGGCCGCCTGGGCGAAGGCTAGGGCGGCCGCCGACAGCTCGGACAGGGACACCGGCCCGTAGTTGCCCTGGTTGGAGTGCTCCAGGCCGTTCAGCGTGGCCGTCACGATCACGTTGTGGAACCGCACGACCACGGTGGCCACGTCGGTGACGGCGCCGCCGCGGCGGAAGACCTGGGTGGCGCTGAACGCTTCGTTCCCGAGTCCGCTGAGCATGCTGATCGTGGCCGGGGGGTCGGCCGAGCGCCTGGGCGGGTCTCGTAGGTCCTGCAGGGTCTGGGCGTAGGAGTCCATCGCGGCATCGGTGGCGCTGCCGTCGCCGCTGGCCAGTCCGTTCGGCGCGTAGGCGAGCAGGTTGAGTTCGACCAGCCGGTAGACCGGAGCCTGGTCGATCGTCCAGTTGCAGGCCGACTCGGCCGTTCCGTCGATCGCCAGCGGGGCGGCCTGCTTGACCGGGCCCGGCAGGTACTGCTGGACCGTGGCGGCCGGGACCGTCTGGCACGCGTCCGGGACCGTCTGGAGTTCGCCCGGCTGGAACGTGGTAATCAGCGCGCCCGGGGTGACCGGCGCGGGGGCGGGCCCGCCCGGCACCACGACCGCCGCCGTCACTCCCCCGGCCACGACGGCCAGGCCAGCCAGCATGATCAGCCAGCGACGCCGACGGCGCGCGGCGGCCCGCTGGGCTCGCCCGCCCGGGGCGGGCCGTCCGGCCCGGCCGCCGGGGGCGCCTGGTTGGTCGCGCGGCGGCCCGTCGTCGGCCTCCGCGTCCGGCCCGGCCCACTGCCGGGCCGGACGGACCGGGGGCAGGCCGGCCCACGGCGGCGCGTCCTCGCCGGGGTAGCCCGGGGGCCCATCGGGACCAGGACCGGGCCGATGGAACCGGCCTGGCGGGCGAGGAGGCAGGAATTCCTGCTCAGGCACGGAACGCCTCCTCCAGGGATACGGTACGTAGCAGCGCGATAGGCGAACCGGGGATCAAGTACAGCGTGATTCATACAAATTTCGCGTAATGCAAAGAACCCGCTGTGGTTGCTGGCCGCTCATCTGCACCGATCGCTCGCGCAAGCCTCCGAAGGCCTGCACTCACGGATCGGTTTTGCATAACGCTCAGCGGAACTATAAACGATCTCCGCTGCTCGCTGGCTGTTTTCCGGAGAACGCTGGCGGCCAGCGCGCCCCGTGACCGCGGAGCCGGACGGTCCGGGTCTCGCCGTCTGGGTCGGGCTCGATCGAGATCTCCAGGCGGTCCTCGGCCAGGCCTTCGGCCAGCCCCTGGCCCCACTCCACCACCGTGACAGCGCGGGCCACGTCCGCGTCCAGGTCCAGGTCGTCGACCTCGGTGATGCTGCCGAGCCGGTAGGCGTCCGCGTGCACCAGCGACGGCCCCGATCCGGCCAGCGCCGGGTGCACCCGGGCGATGACGAAGGTCGGGGACGTGATGGGGCCGCGCACCCCGAGGCCCTCGCCGATGCCCTGCACCAGCGTGGTCTTGCCTGCCCCGAGCGGCCCCGTCAGGATGACCAGGTCCCCGGCGCGCAGCCAGGCGGCCAGCTCGCGGCCCAGGTCGCGCATGGCCGCATCGGTGGCGATGCGCAGTTCGGGGGGCACGCGCCCCGGTCCGTTCGAGAGAAAAGTCATGATCACACGCCGGGATAGGTGCGCACGACCCGGGCCCCGATGCCGGTGACGATCTCGTAGGAGATGGTGCCGAGGGCCTCGCCCCACTCCTGCGCCGTGGCCTCGCCGTCGTCCCCGGGGCCGAACAGCACGACTTCCTCGCCGGCCATCACCGGCTCGTCGCCGAAGTCGACGACGAACTGGTCCATGCAGACCGTGCCCGCGATCGGCCAGCGGCGGCCACGGGCGCTGACCAGCGGCAGGCCGATCGCGGCGCGAGGCACGCCGTCCGCGTAGCCGACCGGGACCAGGCCCAGGGTGGTCTCCCGGTCGGTCACGTAGCGGTGGCCGTAGGACACGCCAGAGCCGGGCGGTACCCGCTTGACCAGGGCCAGCCGGGCCCGCAGGGTCATGGCCGGGCGCAGCCAGGACGGCGCGCCGCCGGGCAGGGTGGAGATGCCGTACAGGGCGCCGCCGAACCGGACGAGGTCCAGCCGGCACTCCGGCACGGTAAGCGCGCCCGCGGTGTTGGCGATGTGCCGGACCTCGGGGGTGACGCCCGCTTTCTCGGCCTGCGCGACCGCGTCGGCGAACACGGTGAGCTGGGCGGCGATCGAGGGGTGTCCGGGCAGGTCGGCGCAGGCGAAGTGGGACCACAGGCCCACCACCCGGAGCCGTCCGGAGGCCTGGGCGGCCAGCGCGGCCTGAACCACGGCGGGCCAGTCCGCGGGGGTGGCCCCGCCGCGGCTGAGCCCGGTGTCGGCCTCGAGATGCAGCCGGGCCGGGACGCCGGCCCGAGCCGCCGCCTCCGCCACCCTGGTCACCACCGCGACCGAGGCGGCGGTGACGTCAATGCCCGCGCGGATCGCGTCGGCGGGCTCGCCGATGGCCATCAGGCACAGCACCGGGACGGTGATCCCGGCCGCGCGCAGCGCGAGCGCCTCGGCCAAGTCGGCGGTGCCGAGCCAGGTCGCGCCGCCGGCCAGTGCGGCCCGGGCGGCCGGGACCATGCCGTGGCCGTACCCGTCTGCCTTGACCACGGCCATGACCTGGCTGCCGCGGACACGCTCGCACAGCGCCACCACGTTGCCGGTGATCGCACCGAGGTCAACGTACGCCTGCCGGTCGGGGTTAGCGCTCGCGGGGGGTGCCAGGGGGGCTCTGGGGCTCGTCCCCCCGTGGCTAACACTTGCGGGGGGTGCCAGGGGGGTCGTCCCCCCGTGGCTAACACTGTCCATGACGTTCAAACGTACCGCTCAGGACACGCCGCGGATGGCGGCGGGCAGCGCTCCGACGACGTCGAAGGCCCCGATCGGGGCTTCGGGTACGTGCGCCCCGGCGTCCTCCGGCCTGCTGGCCCACCGGCCGGGCCGCCGGGTCCCGGCTGCGGCCAGCCGGGCGGCCAGGCCGTGCAGGTACGCGGCGGCCGCGGCGGCCCAGGCCGGCTCGAGGCCCTGGGCCAGCAGCGAGCCGGCCAGCCCGGACAGCACGTCGCCGGTGCCGGCGGTGGCCAGCCACGGGGTTCCGGTCGGGTTGACCAGCACGGTCGGGTCGCCTGGCCGCGCCACGACCGTGGTCGAGCCCTTCAGCAGCACGGTCACGCCGAGCTGTTCGGCGGCGCGCCGGGCGTGCTCCAGGCGATGCGCCTCGACGTCGGCCGGGTCGATGCCGAGCAGCCGCGACAGCTCCCCCGCGTGCGGGGTGATCAGCGTCGGCGCCGCGCGCGCCAGCAGGCCCGGGTTCTGGCTGAGGATGGTCAGGCCGTCCGCGTCGACCAGCACCGGCACGTCGGTGCCGAGCACGGCCACGAGCCGGGCCGTGGCGTCCGGGCCGGTGCCCATACCCGGCCCGGCCACCCAGGCCTGGACCCGGCCCGCGGACCCGATGAGGTCCCAGTCCCGGTCGCCGCCGTCGTCGGGGTACACGGTCAGCACGGCTTCAGGCCAGGCCTGCCGCACCGCCGCGGCGGGGATCGGCGCGGTCACCACCCGGACCATCCCGGCGCCGCCACGCACCGCGCCGCCGGTGGCGAGCACGGCCGCCCCGGCGTAGCGATCGCTGCCCGCCAGCACGCCGACGACGCCGCGCCGGTACTTGTCCGACTCCGGTCCCGGGCGGGGCAGCAGCGCCCCGATGTCGTCGCGCTGCGGGGCCAAGGCGGCGGGCTCGCCTTCCGGGTGCAGCCCGATGTCGATGAGCTCCACGGTGCCCGCGTGCCCGGCGCCCGGGTCGATCAGCAGGCCCGGCTTGATCGCGCCGAACGTCACTGTCACGTCGGCCTGCACCGCCGGGCCGTCGACGGCTCCGGTGTCGGCATCGATGCCGCTGGGCAGGTCGACCGCGACGACCGTCGCTCCTTGCTGTCGGGCTTGTTCCGCGGCCGCGGCCAGGCCGGCGAAGGGCTCGCGCAGGCCGCCGCGGCCGCCGATGCCGAGCAGGCCGTCGATGATCAGGTCGGCGCGGGCGATGGTGTCACTGTCAACGGTTGTGCGGCCGCCCGCGGTGTGCAGGTCGGCGGTGCCGCTGGCGTGGGCCTTCGGGCCGGCCGTGATCGCGGTCACGGCCGCGCCGCGCCGGGCCAGCAGCGCGCCCGCGTACAGGGCATCGCCGCCGTTGTCTCCGCTGCCCGCCAGCACCACGACCCGGGCGCCGTAGACCTGCCCCGGGCACCGGGCCAGCAGCGACCCGCAGACCGACGCGAGCCCGGCGGCCGCGCGCCGCATCAGCGTTCCCTCGGGCAGCGCTTCCATCAGCGCGCGCTCGGCGGCCCGCACCGCGGCGACCTGGTAGGCGCGTCGCATGCTGGTCCTACTGGCCGACCAGGGCCAGCCGCACCTCGGCCGCCAGCTGGCCGATGACCTGCTCGGCCAGGCCCGCGTCCGCGGCCTGGACCATCAGCCGGATCGCGGGCTCGGTGCCGCTCGGCCGGACCAGCACCCGCCCATTGTCGCCGAGCTGCGTTTCGGCCCGCACCACCGCCGCGTCGACCAACGGCCCCAGCCGCGAGGCGTCACCGGGCACGTTGACCAGGACCTGAGGGTACTTCCGCATCATCGCGGCCGCCGCCGCCATCGGCATCCCGCGCCGGTGCACCGCCGAGAGCAGCTGCAGGCTGGTCAGGATGCCGTCGCCGGTCGTCGCGTGCTCGATCAGGATGATGTGCCCGGACTGCTCCCCGCCGAGTGAGTACCCGCCGTCGCGCATGGCCGCGGACACGTGCTTGTCGCCGACCGGGGTCTCGATCACCGTGATGCCGGCGTCCCGCATCGCTACGTGGAAGCCCTGGTTCGACATCACGGTGACCACCACCGCGTCGTGGGCCAGACGCCCCGCTTCCCGTAGTTCGGTGGCGAGCAAGGCCAGGATCTGGTCGCCGTCCAGCGGCTGCCCGTCGGCGTCGACCGCCAGGCACCGGTCGGCGTCGCCGTCGTAGGCGATGCCGGCGTCCGCGCCGTGCTCGACGACCGCCGCGGCCAGGGTGTCCAGGCAGGTCGAGCCGACCCCGGCATTGATGTTCAGGCCGTCAGGTTCGGCGCCGATCGCGATGACCTCCGCCCCGGCCCGGCGCAGCGCCTGCGGGGCGAGGCGGTACGCCGCCCCGTGCGCGCAGTCGGCCACCACGCGCAGGCCGGCTAGCGCCTGTCCCGGATCGGCGGGCAGCGTGGCCAGCAGGTGATCCAGGTACCGTTCCTGCTCGGCGGCAGCGTCGCTGACCCGGCCGAACGACGTGACCCTGGGCCGCGACCCGAGCTGGTCCTCGATCTCGTCTTCGACGCTGTCCGGCAGCTTGACGCCGCCGCGGCCGAAGAACTTGATCCCGTTGTCCTGGGCCGGATTGTGGCTCGCGGAGATGACGACGCCGAAGGCGGCGCCCAGGGCCTCGGTCAGGTAGGCCACGCCCGGGGTCGGGATGACCCCCAGCCGCAGTACGCCGACGCCCGCGCTGGCCAGCCCGGCCACGACGGCGGCCTCCAGGAACTCGCCAGAGGCCCGCGGGTCCCGGCCCACCACGGCTACCGGGGGCCCGGCCGCGCCGCCGGTGCCCCCCGCCCCGGCCAGGACGGTCGCGGCGGCCACGCTGAGGTCCAAGGCCAGCGAGGCGGTCAGCTCGTGCCCGGCAACCCCACGGACGCCATCGGTACCGAACAGACGGCCGCGCTGACCCGCTTCACCCATGTCACTCCCGCTCGTATGCGTTGACGTGTGGCTCGACCGGCGCGAGCGGACGCTACCGCTTGGAGTACTGGGGCGCCTTCCGGGCCTTCTTCAGGCCGTACTTCTTGCGCTCCTTGACCCGGGCGTCCCTGGTCACGAACCCGGCCTTCTTCAGGGCCGGGCGGTTCTCCGGATCGACGAGGATGAGCGCCCGGGTCACGCCGAGGCGCAGCGCGCCCGCCTGCCCGGTCACGCCGCCGCCCGAGATCCGGGACACCACGTCGAACTTGCCCTCGGCGCCGAGCGTCACGAACGGCTCGTTGACCAGCTGCTGATGCACCTTGTTCGGGAAGTACACATCGAGCGAACGGCCGTTGATCAGCCACTGGCCGGTCCCGGGGAGGATGCGGACCCGGGCGATCGCCTCCTTGCGCCGACCGGTGCCCGTCGCATTCCCGGTCACCACCGGGCGTCGTGCCGCGGCCCGCGCCGGAGCGTCCGCAGCGGTCTCTGTGGTGTACTCCGACGGCGTGTCCGCGCCGTACTCGTCGTCCGTGTAGTCCGCGACGTCGTCGACGTCGGTACCGCTTACGCCAGTGGGCTCAGCCACGCTCTTCCTCGTGCTTCCTTCTCTGGGGCTTACTGCTCGATCTGCGTGATCTCGTACGGCTGAGGCTGCTGCGCCTGGTGCGGGTGATCGGGCCCCGCGTACACCTTGAGCTTGCGCAGCGTCTGGCGGCCGAGCGCGTTCTTCGGCAGCATCCCCCTGACCGCCTTCTCCACTACCCGCTCCGGGCTGGAGGCCATCAGGCTTGCGTACGACACCGACCGCAGGCCGCCCGGGTAACCGGAGTGCCGGTAGGCGTGCTTCTGCTCCAGCTTGTTGCCGGACAGCGCGACCTTCGACGCGTTGACCACGACGACGAAGTCGCCGGTGTCCACGTGCGGCGCGAAGATCGGCTTGTGCTTGCCGCGCAGCAGCACCGCTACATGGCTAGCCAGGCGGCCGAGCACGACGTCGGACGCGTCGATGACATGCCACCGGCGCGTGATGTCACTGTCCTTCGGGCTGAAAGTGCGCACAGTCCTGAGCCTTCGCGTATGTATCGTGGTCGAGCGGCCTGCACCTGCTGGCCGCCATGAGGGTGTCCCCTGGAACAAGCCAAGCAGGCGCGTCGCGCCGCGCTGAACGCGCGCAGCTGACACGCCGCGGTCATGCCCGTCGCGCATGACGCCAATGCAGCATACTCCGACTCACCCAGTGATGCCAAAGCGGCGCCCTCGGCGCTGGGGCGGACGCTACCCTCGTCGTATGAATGATCAGGGCGCGCGGCGTAACCGGCCGGCCGCCCACACGCCCGGGGCACCCTGGCCGTCGGCCGATGACCCCGGAGAGCCCGGCCCGGGGCCCGCGACCGGGCCGCTGATCGGCCCCGGCACGGGCGGCTACCGCGTCCTGGAGGGCGGCACCGCCCCGCAGCGGGTGCTCGGTCCCGGCAGCGGCCCGCAGCCGACCCTGGACCGCACTCCGGTGCGCGGGTTCCCGCCGCTGGCCCCCGGGCAGCCGCCGGCGCCGACCCCGCCGGATGGATTCGGCGCCTGGCACACGCCCGGAGCGCCGCCCGCCGACCGGGACGCCGGGTACGCGGCGGGCGTAGGGCAGGACGACCCGGCTCCGTCGGCCCCGGACAGTGCGGGCCCGGGGCGGCGCGGCGGACGGGCCGCCGGCGGGCCCAGACGACGTCCGTCCCGCATAACGTGGCTGGTCATGGCGGCCGTCGTGATCGTGGCGGGTGGCGGGTACGCCGGCTACAAGTACCTGTACGAGCCGCGCGTGAACGCCCCGGTGCCCTCGACGCTGCGGCTGCCGACGAACGCTCCCGGGTCACCGGGCTTCGACCCGGCCCTGGGCAAGTGGCAGCACATCGGGACCAGGTCGCAGGATCCTGAGCCGCTGACGCTCGACGAGCTCTTCCCGCCCCAGTTCGAGCTCAACGGCAGCTCCTACCTGCGGACCGCGGCCGCCGTGAGCAAGAACTGCTCGCAGGCGGTGTTCGGCGCGGACCTGCAGACCGCCCTGCAGGCCGGCCACTGCACCCAGGTGCTGCGGGCCAGCTACATCTCGGGTACCGGGACCATGATGGGCACCATCGGGGTGGCGAACCTGAGCAGCTCGAGCGGCGCGCAGCAGGCCGGGCAGACCACCGGGCCCAAGGAGATCATCGCGCCGCTGGCGGCGCAGAAGGGCCCCACGAGCAAGCTCGGCAACGGCACCGGGGTGGTGCAGGCCGAGATCAAGGGGCACTACCTCATCTTGATGTGGGCCGAGTTCACCAACCTGAAGGCGCCGGCCACGGCCGCCCAGCGCCAGCAGCTCGAGCAGTTCGCGACGGACCTGGTCACCGGCAGCGCCAACATCAACCTCAGCACCCGGATGCTGACGGGTAAACCCTGATCTCAGTCCTTACCCGGCGGGTCTCGGCGGCCCGGGCGGCCAGCTCGGCCTGCCCGGGATACCCGACTTCTTCCAGGCACAGCCCGTGCGGCGCGACGACCCGGACCGCGGGATCACGGACGGCGGCGGCGAGCACCTCGGCGGGCCAGCCGGGCGGCCTGCGGCCCTCGCCGACGGCGAGCAGCGCACCGACCAGCGCGCGCACCATGTTGTGGCAGAACGCGTCGGCGACTACCGTCGCCACCGCGCGGCCGTCACCGTCCCGGCGCCAGTCCAGGACGCGCAGCGTCCGGACGGTGGTCGCGCCCGGCCGGCGACGGCAGAAGGCGGCGAAATCGCGCTCGCCCAGCAGGGCCGCAGCCGCCTCGTTCATAGCGGCCAGGTCCAGCCGGCGGAACGACCAGAGCGTCTCGTGCCGGCGCAGCGGATCGGCCCGGGCCTCCTCGTCGCAGACCCGGTAGGAGTAGCGGCGCCACAGCGCAGAGAACCGCGCGTCGAACCCGTCCGGCGCCGGCGCTACGGCGTGCACGCGGACGTCGGCCGGGAGCACGGCGTTCAGCCGGGCCAGCGGCCCCGCGCCCCGGTTCGCGACGGCCCTGCTGGCCTGGCCGCCTGCGGCGGCGGGGCTGGCCTGGCCGCCTGCGGCGGCGGGGCTGGCCTGGCCGCCTGCGGCGGCGGGGCTGGCCTGGCCGCCTGCGGCGGCGGGCCAGGCGGTCGCGGGCACGTCGGCGTGCACGACCTGCCCGCGGGCGTGTACCCCGGCGTCCGTGCGCCCGGCGACGGTCAGGCGCGGCGGGTCAAGGGGCCCAGGCAGCCGCAGCACCCGGCCGAGCGCCGCCGCCACGATGTCCTCGACCGTACGCCTGCCGGGCTGGGCGGCCCACCCGGAAAAGCCTGACCCGTCGTAGGCCAGATCAATTCGAAGCCGAACGGAACGTGGTTCGTCGTTCAAGCCCACCTCGAGCGGTCCGGGGCGGCCAAGCCCGCCGGTCGATGAAGGTCAATGGACCGTTGTACCGGTAAGAGCAGGTACAACGGTCCATCCACCTCGTAACGCGGAGGACGGTTAGGCGTCCTCGTCGGCTTCGTCGTCAGACTCGGCGTCCTCGGCCGCTTCATCGTCCGCGGCCTCGTCGACGATCTGATCGGCGTCCTCGGCTCCGTCCTCTTCCGAGCCCTCTTCTGGCACCACGGGGGCCTCGCGGGTCACGGCAGTGTCGATCTCCGGGGGCGTCTCGTCGGCCGCGTCCTCGACCTCGGGCTCGGCGAGTGCGGTCGCGGTGGCGGCCGCGGCGGGTGCGGCGGCCCCGGTGTCGGCGCGGCGAGCCCGGCGGCGGGGCTTGGCCGCCACCGGCTCGCCGCGGACCAGCTCGATGACCGCCATCGCCGCGTTGTCGCCCTTGCGCGGGCCGATCTTGGTGATGCGGGTATAGCCGCCGTCGCGTTCGGAGAACTGCGGGGCGATCTCGGTGAACAGCTGATGTACCACGCCCCGGTCCGTGACCACGGTCAGCACGTGCCGACGGGCATGCAGGTCACCGCGCTTGGCGAAGGTGATCAGCCGTTCGGCGACCGGACGCAGCCGGCGGGCCTTGGCCTCGGTGGTGGTGATCCGGCCGTGCTGGAACAGCGCGGTGGCCAGATTAGCCAGGATGTGCCGCTCGTGGGCCGGGCTGCCGCCCAGGCGGTGGCCCTTGGTGGGCGTGGGCATACGGACCTCTCTCGCTCTCTAAGACACGCGTGGCGGTGCCACTGCGGGTCAGTACTGCTCGGTCTCCACGTAGCTCTCGTCGTCGTCGCCGTAGCCGCCGACCGCGGTGCTCGGGTCGAATCCGGGCGGCGAGTCCTTGAGCGACAGACCCATGTCAATGAGCTTCTGCTTGACTTCCTCGATCGACTTGGCGCCGAAGTTCCTGATGTCGAGCAGATCCTGCTCGCTGCGCCCGACCAGCTCGCCGACCGTGTGGATGCCCTCGCGCTTGAGGCAGTTGTAGGAACGGACGGTGAGGTTGAGGTCCTCGATCGGCAGCGCCAGGTCGGCCGCCAGCGCGGCGTCCGTCGGCGACGGGCCGATGTCGATGCCCTCCGCGTCGACGTTGAGCTCCCGGGCCAGCCCGAACAGCTCGACCAGAGTCTTGCCCGCGCTCGCCACGGCATCCCGCGGTCGCATGCACGGCTTGGTCTCTACGTCCAGGATGAGCCGGTCGAAGTCGGTGCGCTGCTCGACCCGGGTGGCCTCCACCTTGTACGTCACCCGCAGCACGGGAGAGTAGATGGAGTCGATCGGCACCCGGCCGATCTCCTGGCCGGGCTGCTTGTTCTGGGTGGCCGAGACGTAGCCGCGGCCGCGCTCGACGGTCAGCTCCATCTCGAGCTTGCCCTTGGCGTTCAGGGTGGCGATGTGCAGCTCGGGGTTGTGCACCTCGACGCCGGCCGGCGGCGCGATGTCGGCCGCGGTCACCTCGCCCGGGCCCTGCTTGCGCAGGTACATCACGACCGGCTCGTCGTGCTCGGAGGACACCACCAGTTCCTTCAGGTTCAGGATGATGTCGGTCACATCTTCCTTGACGCCGGGGACGGTGGAGAACTCGTGCAGGACGCCCTCGATCCTGATGCTGGTCACGGCCGCACCAGGGATGGAGGACAGGAGCGTACGGCGGAGCGAGTTGCCGATGGTGTAGCCGAAACCCGGCTCGAGCGGCTCGATGACGAACCGGGACCGGAACTCGTCTACCTGCTCCTCGGCGAGGGAGGGGCGCTGAGCGATGAGCATGTGATTGTCCTTTCCGCGATGCCCGCTATATGACTATCGCGAGTGGCGGGCCAGGGCCCGCCTGCCGTACCGCCATCCGGGCGGTACGGCGGGTAACGCACGTTACTTCGAGTAGAACTCGACGATGAGCTGTTCCTGGACCTGGGTGTCGATCTGGGCCCGGACCGGCAACGAGTGGACCAGGATCCGCATGTGGTCCGGGACCACCTCGAGCCAGGCCGGCACGATCCGCTCGCCGACCTCGGCCTGGGCGACGATGAACGGGGTCAGCTCCCGGGACTTGGCCAGCACCTCGATGATGTCGTTCTCGCTGACCCGGTAGGACGGGATGTCGACCTTCCTCCCGTTCACCGTGAAATGCCCGTGCCGCACCAGCTGGCGGGCCATGTCGCGGCTCTTGGCGAAGCCCGCGCGGAACACGATGTTGTCCAGGCGGCGCTCAAGCAGCTGGAGCATGGTCTCACCGGTACGGCCGTGCTTGCGGGCCGCCTCCTCGTAGTAGCTGTGGAACTGGCGCTCGAGGATGCCGTAGATCCGCTTGGCCTTCTGCTTCTCCCGGATCTGCTGGAGGAAGTCGCCTTCCTTGGGCCGGTTCCGGCCGTGCTCACCCGGCGGGTAGGGCCGGATCTCGATCGGGCACTTCGGCGAGTCGCACTTGGCGCCCTTCAGGAAGAGCTTGGTCTTCTCCCGGCGGCAGAGCTTGCAGTCCGCGCCTGTGTATCGAGCCATGGTGTCGCTATCTCCTGTCAGGGACCGTCAGACCCGGCGCCGCTTGGGCGGCCGGCAGCCATTGTGCGGGACGGGGGTCATGTCCTGGATCGAACCGACCTCCAGCCCGGTCGCCTGTAGCGACCGGATGGCGGTCTCCCGGCCCGAGCCCGGGCCCTTGACGAAGACGTCGACCTTGCGCATGCCGTGCTCCATGGCCCGGCGCGCGGCGGCCTCGGCCGCCATCTGGGCCGCGTACGGGGTCGACTTACGCGATCCCTTGAATCCGACCTGGCCCGCGGACGCCCACGAGATGACGTTGCCGGTCGGGTCGGTGATCGAGATGATGGTGTTGTTGAACGTGCTCCTGATGTGGGCATGCCCGTGAGCGACGTTCTTCCGCTCCTTGCGGCGCACCTTCTTCGCGGCGGCCTGCTGACGGCTCCTAGGCGGCATCTGCTTCCTTCGAGGTGATCGGTCCGTACGGACTACTCATTACTTCTTGCCGGCCTTCTTCTTGCCGGCCACGGTCTTCTTCTTGCCCTTGCGGGTACGCGCGTTGGTCTGCGTCCGCTGCCCGTGCACGGGGAGCCCGCGACGGTGGCGGATCCCCTGGTAGCAGCCGATCTCCACCTTGCGCCTGATGTCGGCCTGGACCTCGCGGCGCAGGTCACCTTCGACCTGGTAGGTGGCGTCGATCCAGTCGCGGAGCTTGAGCAGCTCCTCGTCGGTCAGGTTGTGCACCCGGGTGTCGCCGCTAACCCCGGTGGCCTGCAGCGTCTGCAGGGCCCGGGTGCGGCCGATGCCGTAGATATAGGTAAGCGCGACCTCGAGCCGCTTGTCGCGGGGGAGGTCGACGCCAGAAAGCCTAGCCATGTGCGGGCAGTTCTCCTTCGTCTCGCGGAGGTCCTTCGCGCCGCCCCCATGCCCTGCCCGGACATGGCCCCGGCCTCCGTCCGGGGGTCGCAGCTCTCGCTGGCTGCTTGCGGTGCGCGTCTATCTCGGTGCGTCCGTTCGTTGTGCGTCAGCCCTGACGCTGCTTGTGCCTCGGGTCGGTGCAAATGACCATGACGCGGCCGTGCCGGCGAATGATCCGGCACTTGCTGCAGATCTTCTTGACGCTCGGCTTGACCTTCACGGTGCTATCTCCACTAAGTCTGGTTCGTTACTTGTACCGGTACACGATCCGCCCGCGACTGAGGTCGTAGGGACTGAGCTCTACGACCACGCGGTCGTCGGGCAGGATGCGAATGTAGTGCATCCGCATCTTCCCGCTGATGTGAGCGAGAACCTTGTGCCCGTTGTCCAGCTCCACCCGGAAGAAGGCATTCGGCAGCGATTCGACAACCGTGCCTTCGATCTCAATGGCGCCGTCTTTCTTGGGCATGTCCTCCGCGCTTCGCTCTATAGGTTGTGGTCCGCGCCGAGGCGCGGGTTGGCCTTACTATCTGGGCGGCAGGCCTGCCCCCCTGGCTCACGCCCGCGCTCGCTGAGACACGGGACGAGATAACCGGGAAAGGCTCCGAAGGGTCCGTACCGCTCGCATACGCGAGCCCTGGGAGTCAACCGCAGGGAACCCAGCAGATGGGCCGGAGACGAGTGTACTCGACCCGCAGCCCCAACGCGAACCGCCTATGTATAGGACACCTGGCGGCCCGCAGCTATTCCCGGTGCCGCCGGGACCGGCGGATCATCACCCAGATCCACGGGATGGCGATCAGCAGGAACCAGGGGAACCAGGTCCCGACACCAACCACGGCCGCGACCACCCAGATGGCGATCAGTGTACCGGTGACCACCGCCCAGGCGCCCACGGCCACCGTACCCGGCGAGAACCGGGCCGGGTCGGCCGCGTGGCCCGGGTCCCGGGGCAGGAGCGAGGTGTGCGGGAGGTCGGCGGGCCGCCGCATCGACTCGTGCGGCAGCCGGTACAGGTCGATGATCGGCAGGTCAGCCAGCAAGTCGTCGATCTCGCCTACCGTCTTGGCGTTGAGGGCGGCGTCCATCCGCTCATTGAACTCCTCGGCGGTCAGCCGACCCGCGGCGTGGTGCTCGCGCAGCAGCGCCGTGGCGCGGTCGCGATCCGCGTCCGAGGCGCGGATCCGCGGATCACCAGGCACCGGGCTCTCCTCTTTGCCAACCAGTTTGCCAACCAGCCAACCCCGGCCTAGGTCGGGGGAACGCTCGCGGA
>CAVRLA010000003.1:0-266581 GCA_963722055.1 uncultured Actinomycetes bacterium
CGTTCAACATGTTCGGCGAGGTGTCCAGCTCCAGCATCACGGTCTGGGAACCCGGCCACCGCTACGCGACGCAGGAGGACAAGAACCCGGACGGCACGTTCATGGCCTTCGAGTGGCTCATCGAGTCGCGCGACGGCGGCGGCGCGGTGGTGCGCGTGGTGCACAGTGGTCTCCTCGGCGAGAACTGGGAGGCCGAATACAACGGCCTGTCCGTCGGCGACCACGCCTACATGACGAAGCTCGCCGTCTACCTGAAGCACTTCGCACCGCGCACCGCGAAGGGCTCGCTGTTCATGCCGGGGCCGATCACCAAGGACTCGTGGGCGGCCATGACGGCGGCGGTCGGCGTCAGCGCGGACGCGGCGGACGGTCAGCCGGCGCGGCTCAGCGTGCCCGGGATCGAGCCGGTCGACGGCACCGTGGAGTTCGTGGGCTCGCCGAGCTTCGTGGGCATGCGTACCGACGACGCGATGTACATGCTGATCCACGGCTACAACGACATGGTCTTCGCGACCGCGCACTACTTCGACGACCGCGACCCGTCGACCGAGACCGAGGCGTGGCAGAACTGGCTCGGCGGCCTCGCGGCCTGATCAGCGTCCTGGACCAGCAGGTGCGGGCTCTCGCTTTTCTCTATGCCGGTGGCGGTGGCCAGCGGCCGGGACGCCACTAGCGTGCGGCGGCACCGGCAGGGAGACATCGGCCAGCTGGCCGATGTTGTCGTCGGTCAGGGCCGCAACGATGGGGCAGATGGAGATCCGCATCATCCTAGACAGGGCCGAGCCGCCCGCCGGCCGCCTCCGGGCCGTCCCCGATCCCGGGCATTGCCACGCCGGCCAAGACGAGGAGATCCGCTTCACCGGCTGGCTCGGGTTGCTCAGGGCGCTGTATGAGGTGACCGGGGGGCCCGGCGCCGGCTCTGTTCCGGTGCCCTAACCCGCGCGCGGCCCGCTGCCCCGGGGACGCTCCTCGCGGAGTAGCATCCGGCTCATGGGGACGCTGGCGCCGGTCCCGGGCATCCGCGGGCGTGCGGCGGAGATCGCGGTCCTGGGGGATGCTGTGGACCGGGTCGTGTCAGGCCGGCCGGCGGTCGTGCTGATCGAGGGTGAGGCCGGGATCGGGAAGACGCGGCTACTCGCCGGCGTGCTGGAGGACGCGCGCGGCCGCGGCATGCAGGTGGCGGCGGGCCGGGCTGAGGAGCTGGAGCGGACCCGGCCGTTCGGCCTGGTGGCCGCCGCGTTCGGGTGCGTCCGCTCGTCGCCGGACCCGCGGCGGGCGGCCATCGCCGCGCTGCTGGCCACCCACGGCGGTGGGGAGGGGGGCCCGATCACGGTGACCAGCGACCCTGGGCTGCGGTTCCGCGCGGTCGATGCGTTCGCTGACCTGGCGGAGGAGCTCGCGCTGGCCGGGCCGCTGGTGATCGGCGTGGATGACCTGCAGTGGGCCGACCCGTCCAGCCTGCTGACGCTGGCCGCGGTGAGCCGCCGTCTGGCCGATCTCCCGGTGGCCCTCATCGGGTGCCTGCGTCCCTCCCCGCGCATCCCGGAACTGGATCGCCTCGCCGGTCTGCTGCTGGATGCCGGGGGGCGCATTCTCGCCGTGCGGGGCCTGACCGAGCGGGCGGTGGCGGAGCTGGTGGCCGACGCGGTGGCCGCCGTGCCGGGACCCGGGTTGCTGGCCGGGATATCGGGAGCGGCCGGGAACCCGCTGTTCGTCACCGAGCTGCTGGGGGCGCTGGCCCAGGAGGGCGCGATCGAGACCGCCGGCGGGCGGGCCGAGGTAGCGGAGGTGACGCTGCCGCCGACGCTGCGGCTGACGATCTTGCGCCGTCTCAGTTTCCTGCCCGGGGACACCCTGCAGGCGCTGCGGGCCGCCTCGATCCTGGGATCTAGCTTCACGGTCACCGAGCTGTCGGTGACCATGGCCCGGCCCGCGCTCGAGCTGTCGGTGGTGCTGGCGGAAGGGATCGCGGGGCGGGTCCTGGAAGAGTACGGCGCCGTCATCCGGTTCCGTCATGACCTGATCCGTGACGCTATCTATGAGGATCTGCCGCTCAGCGTCCGCCGGGGGCTGCACCGCGAGGCCGGGCAGCGGCTGGCGCAAACGGGAGCCCCGACGCTGCAGGTGGCCGAGCAGCTCGCCCGCGGAGCCGGGCAAGGAGACGCCGAGGCCATCGGGTGGCTGACCAGGGCCGCCCGGGAGGCAGCGGCGCGATCGCCTGATATCGCCGCCGGCCTGCTGGAGCGGGCGGCCGGGCTGATGGCGCCGGCCGATCCCGGCCGCGACCGGCTGCTCGCCGAACGGGCCAGCAGCCTGATGGTGTCGGGCCGGAACGCCGACGCCCTGGCGGCTTGCCGCTCGCTGCTGGACCGCGACCTTGACCCGCAGGTGGATGGCCCCGTCCGGATCTGCCTCGGGCGCGCCCTGCTCGCCCAGGGACAGGTGCGCGACGCGCTGCAGGAACTGGAACAGGCGGGCTCATCACCTGCGCTGCCCGGTGCCGAGCGAGCCGCCGCTAGGGCGTGGGCAGGCTTCGCCCGCATGTCGCTGGGAGACCTCGACGGCGCCGCTGCCTCGGCGGAGCAGGCCCGCTCGGCGGCGGCGGCAGCCGCCGATCACCTGACCGTCAGCGTCGCCATGACCACGCTGGCCCGGGTCTCGGAATCCCGCGGTCATCTCCGGGACGCGCTCCAGATCACCGACGAGGCGATGCACCTGGCCGACGAGAGCCCTGGCAGGCTCGGACACCGCTATCCGATCCGCGCAACCCGGGGACACATCCTCATCGAGCTCGGCCGGCCCGAGGAGGCCAGGTCCGCGCTCAGCGCCGGGATGCGGATCAGCGAGGAGATCGGCGTCCGCTGGCCCCTGCTCCTCTACCAGGGGTTCCTTGCCCTCGAGCGCTTCATCACCGGGGAGTGGGATGACGCGATCGCCGAGCTTGAGGCAAGCTTCGAGCTGGCGGACGAGATCCAGACGGTTGTAGCTCGAGCGCACGGCATCCTGTCCCTGATCAGCCTTCACCGCAACGACCTCAGCCGCGCCGAGGAGGCCGCCGGCGCCGCCGCCCGGGATCTCGCCCGCTGGGGCCCCGGCTACCTCACGACCTGGGCCGCGTGGCCGCGCGCGCTCATCCAGGAGGCCGGCGGCGAGCTTGGACAGGCGCTCGCCACCATGACCGGTGCGTGGGACACGTGCGCCCGGCTGGGGCTCGCGCTGGATTACCCGGCCGTCGGGGCCGATCTTGTCCGGCTCGCGCTGGCCGCGGGTGATGTGGGACGGGCCCGGGATGCCTCGGCGGCGGTCACCGAGGTAGCGGCACGCAACGAGGTGCCCTGGATGACCGGCGCCGCGCTGCGCTGCCAGGGCCTGATCGAGGACGACGCCGAGATCCTGCAAGCCGCCGCTGGCGCCTGCGCGGGCGGGTCGCGTCCCCTGGGGCTCGCGCTTGCCTGTGAGGACGCGGGCGCCGCCTTCGCGCGGCAGGGCCGCCTGGACCGCGCCCGCCCGCTCCTCGATCAGGCGCTCGGCATCTACGAGCGGCTCGGCGCCGCCCGTGACCTGGCCCGCGCCGAAGCCACATTGCGCGAGGCGGGCATCCGGCGCGGCCGCCGCGGGACACGCGGCCGGCCGCAGATCGGCTGGGCCAGCCTCACCCCCGCCGAGCACGCGGTCGCCGGCCTGGTCGCCGAGGGACTGTCCAATCCCCAGATCGGCGAGCGGCTGTACATATCACGCCGGACCGTGCAGACCCACCTCGCGCACATGTTCGCCAAGCTGGACATCGCCACCCGTGCCCAGCTCGCCGCCGACGTGACCCGCCATCGGGGCAGCCAGCCGGCGGACACCGCGGACTCCGCCGGCGGGTAAGCACGCGCAGGTGCTGAGCAGGCCGCCCGCGATCAGGCCGGCCGCGCCGTGACGCTCATCGCGGCGCAGGTACCCATCGCCCGGTGGGGGTGGCGAAGCCGCCAGCCACGAGGCCGCCGTGAACCGGCCGGATCTTGCGCCCGGCGAGACCGCCGTGGCGATGGGCCCGCCGGTACCCGGCGCAGGCCCGTCCCGGGGAACGACATCGGCCATCCGGCGGATGTCCCCAAGGCCGCGTCGCAGTCAGGCTCGCACTATGCGATCCAAACCCATGATCCTCGTCGCGCTGCTGCTCGCAGCGTTCCTCGTCAACCTGGACACGACCCTGGTGAACGTGGCGCTTCCCGCCATGGTGCGCGAGCTGCATGCCACCACCACGCAGCTGCAGTGGGTCGTCGACTCGTTCAACCTCGTGTTCGCCGCGCTGCTGCTGACCTTCGGCAGCCTGTCCGACCGGTTCGGCCGCAAGGGCATGCTGCTGGCCGGACTGACCGTGTTCGGGACCGCCAGCCTCGCTGGCGGCTTCACGACCGGCCCGGCGCAGCTCATCGCGGCCAGATCCGTGATGGGGCTGGGCGCCGCGATGACATTCCCGGCGACACTGTCGCTGATCTCCAACGTCTTCACCGAGCGCAAGGAACGGGCTCGCGCCATCGGGCTGTGGGGCGCGGTCGCTGGCGTGGCCATCGCGATGGGACCGATCGTGGGCGGCTGGCTGCTCGAGCACTTCAGCTGGGCGTCCATCTTCATCGCCATGGCGCCGGTCGCGGCGGCCGCCGCCGTCCTGGTGGCGCTGGTCGTGCCCACGTCGAAGGACCCGGACGCGGCCGCTTTGGACATCCCCGGCCTGGTGCTGTCGTCGGCAACCATGGCGCTGCTGGTCTTCACCATCATTGAGGCGCCGGACTACGGCTGGGCCGCCGGGCGCAGCGTGGCCGGCTTTGCCGCCTCGGCGGTCCTGCTGGCCGCGTTCATCGTGCGGGAGCGGCGGGCCGCGCACCCGATGCTCGACGTGCGGCTGTTCCGCAACATGCGGTTCAGCGCGGCCAGCGGCGCGGTCACCGTGTCGTTCTTCACCCTGCTCGGCTTTATCTTCCTGATCACCCAGTATTTCCAGTTCGTCCGCGGCTACGGCCCGCTGTCGACCGGTGTTCGCCTGCTCCCGGTGGCGCTGTCGGTCGGCGCCGGGTCGGTCGCCGGGACCCAGCTCGCAGTGCGCGCGGGGACCAAGCTCATCGTCACCACCGGGCTGGTCGCGATGACCGTGTTCTACGGCTGGGCGGCGGTGACCACCAGCGCGACGCTCAGTTACGGCATCATCGCGGCCCAGATGGTGCTGTACGGGCTCGGCATGGGCCTGAGCTCGGCGCCCGCCACCGAGTCCATTATGGGCGCCATCTCGCGGGCCAAGGCTGGCGTCGGCTCAGCGGTCAACGACTCCACCCGGCTGATCGGCGGCACGCTCGGCGTGGCCGTGATCGGCAGTGTTTACGCATCGGTGTACGGATCACGGCTGACCGCCACCCTGCCGACCAGCGTGCCTGGCCGGGTCGCGGCGATCGCGCACCAGTCCGTCGGCGCGGCGTACGTGGCCGCCGGCAAGATCGCGGCCCTTGGCCATCCGGGCCTCGGGCAGGCGCTGCAGCACACCGCGGCTAACGCATTCCTGCGCGGCCTGACCATCAGCTGCCTCGTCGCCGCAGGTGTTGCTGCGGCGGGTGCCCTCCTGGCTGTCTTGTTCCTGCCCGCCCAGCCCGCCCAGCCAATCCAGATCGCCCCGCCAGCGAGCCCGGCGGCCGGTGAAGCCGAAACACCCGGCGGCGCAAACGAAACCGGGCCCCAGGCGCGTCCCGCCCCGGCAGCCCGGTAATCCGCTGG
Source organism: uncultured Actinomycetes bacterium (assembly GCA_963722055.1). Lineage (GTDB taxonomy): Bacteria > Actinomycetota > Actinomycetes > Streptosporangiales > Streptosporangiaceae > Palsa-504. The sequence continues at coordinate 5,749 of CAVRLA010000003.1, forward strand.
GACCTCCCCCACCTCATCCGCGCCTGCGAAACCGCGGCTCGCCCGGCCCCTCAGCGGGTCGCAGTCTCACCTGATCAGCACCGAAGGAAACCAATCGTCATGACCGGATCGATCACCCGCCACCGCGACATCGAATCACTGAAGACAGCGGCCCGCTGGCCTGGCGCCGACCGGAACACCACGGTCATCCTCGCCACCCGGCTCGCGGCGGCCCGCGCGGACGCGGAGGGATACCGCTACTTCGCCGAGCTGGCCGGCGCGCGGCCTGGTGAGGCGCTGCCGCTGGCGCTCGCCGGGTTCTTCCAGGCCCGGCTGGGCGAAGACGCGGACGCCGCGCTGGCCAAGCTGGACCAGGCCGCGGCCACCGATCTCGGCCCGCCGCAGTACTTCCGCGGGCTGGCCCTGGCCGGGCTGCCGCCGGACCGGCGGCGGGCCGGACAGGCCATCGCTGACCTGGAGTTCGTCCTGGCCGTCCGGGACCAGTTCCCGGCTATGCTGCTGCGCGCCGCGTACCACGGCCTGGCCGCCGCCTATGCCGTGCTGGGCCAGCATGACCAGGCCGCCGAGGCGATGCGCAAGTCCGGGCTCGGCGCGGCCCCGGCCGGCACCCGGCTGATGTTCGGCGGCTTCTGGGTCACCGCCGCCGGCGGGTTCCGCTTCACCTCGCCCAGGATCTGGCGCCCGGACCCCGGTATCCAGGTCGCCCAGGGCTACGACTTCGCCGATCTGGCGTTCATCACGACCAGCGACGGCGTCGTCGCGATCGACGCCGGCACCACCGGGGACCGGGTCAAGGCCGCGCTCGGCGACCTTGACCCGCCCGCCGACACTGTGATCAGCCACCTGATCCTCACCCACGCGCACTGGGACCACATCGGCGGCGCGGGCGCGCTGGCCGGGCCCGGTACCCGGGTCATCGCCCAGGCCGGCTTCCCCGCCGGACTGGACCGCCAGCAGGGGGACCGGCCACGCTTCCGCTACTTCACCGGAGCCGCCGGGAGCATCCCCCCGGCCGTGGTCCCCGACCAGCTGATCAGCCAGCCGACGCCACTGACCGTCGGGGGCACCGAGCTTGTCCTGTACCCGACGCCGGGCGGGGAAACCAGCGACGCGCTGATGGTCCACCTCCCGGCCAGCGGCATGCTGTTCGCCGGCGACGTGCTCATGCCCTACCTGGGGCAGCCATTCGCCGCCGAAGGCTCCCCCGAGGGGCTCCTGCAGGCCCTCGCCTTCATCGGCAGCCTGCGGCCCCGCCTGCTCATCCACGGCCACACCACGCTGACCGAGCAGTTCACCGCCGAGGCGATCACCGGTCTCCAGGCGGCCCTGACCCAGCTGCACGGCGAGGTGCTGGACGGCATCCGCGGCGGCCGCAGCCTCCCGGACATCCTGGCGGGGGCCAGCCTCCCGGCCGTGCTCCGCGAGCACCCCGCCGCGGTCGTGCCCTACCTGGTGACCCGCGACCACTTCACCGAGCGGCTCTACCACCAGCGCACCGGTTACTGGCAGCCAGACCTGCGCGGACTGGAGCCGGCCACCGCGGCCGGGCACGCCGCCGCGCTCGACCTGCTGGCCGGCGGCCGGGACGAGCCGTTCGCCGCCGCCGCTGCCACCCTCATCGGCCAAGGCGATCACGCCCTCGCCCTGCAGATCATCCAGCCGGGCCTGCTCCGCCACCCCGCCAGCACCACGCTGGCCGGGCTGCGCGCCACCGCGCTGCACCGCCTCATGGAGGCCTACCAGCAGACCGACCCGTTCAAGTTCCTCCTCTACGCCGAACTCGCCCGCGCCGAGATCGGCCCGGTCCAGTAACCGCCCGGCGGATGCGGGCGCCGGACCGTCAGGGCACAACATTAGGAGACCACGATGCACAGCGATTCTTCCCGGAATTGGGATGAGGTAGGCCATGACGCGCCCGGCTCGGGGTTGCGGGTCCGCCCGCCGGCGCATCCCCTGGCGGCGCAGGCCGCTGGCTCCGGTGCCGCCCGCGGAACGGGCGTCGTCACCAGGCCACCGGACGGCCGCGGTTCGGCTGGCCTGACCGAACGGCTGGCCGCGGCGAGCGCGAGGCGGGCCCGCCGTGTGCTGGTGATCTGGGGGGTCGCCGTGGTGGTGGCGCTGATTCTTATCGGCACCTTGCTGAGCGGCCTGACGACGAGTGTCCATGTGGTGGGGACGACGCAGTCTAGCCGGGCCGAGGCCCTGTACCGCCAGGCGCTGGGCGCGTCGGCCGTCCAAGGGCCGACCGACGTGATCGTGGTCAGCTCGAAGAGCTCCACCGTCAGCGACGGCAGCTTCCGGCAGTTCGTGGCCCGGCTGGCGGCCCGGGTCCGGACCGCTCCTGGCGTCACGGATGTGGCCACTGGTCTGGGCGCTGGCAGCCGGTTCGTCTCGCCGGACCAGCACGCGGCCCTGATCGCGCTGCGGGCCGCGACCGACGCCGACATCAAGCCGGTGGTCAAAGACGTCCGGGCGGCCAACGGCAGCGGCGGGTTCGCGGTGGCCGTCACCGGCGACCACACGGCCGGCAACGACTTCACGACCCTGTCGGCGAGCGACCTGCGGCACGGGGAACTGGACTTCGGGCTGCCGGTCTCCATCGTGATCTTGCTGCTGGTGTTCGGCGCCGTGGTCGCCGGCGTGATGCCGGCGCTGATGGCCCTGCTGTCCATCATCGTGGGCCTGGGCATCGCCGCGCTGCTCGCCCGGGAGTTCAGCCTCTCGGTCTTCATCGTCAACATGATGACCGGGATGGGCCTGGCGCTCGGCATCGACTACTCGCTGTTCATCATCTCCCGGTTCCGGGAGGAACGCGGCCGCGGCCGCGGCAAGCAGGCGGCGATCCGGATCACCGGAGCCACCGCCAGCCGCGCCGTGCTCCTCAGCGGGAGCACCTTCGTCGTCGCCCTGCTCGGCATGTTCCTGGTACCGGTCACCGTCCTGCGCAGCCTGGCGGCCGGCGCGGTGATCGTCGGCGTGGTATCCGTCGCCGCCGCGCTGACCCTGCTGCCGGCGATGCTCAGCCTGATCGGCGACCGGGTCAACTCGCTGCCCCTGCCCGTCGTGGGCAAGAACCTCGGCCGCTCCGACGCCGCCGGAGCCCGGATCTGGACGGCCGTGACCGGAGGGGTGATGCGCCGCCCGGCGGTGAGCCTGGCACTGGCCGGAGGAGTCATGGTCCTGGCGGCGGTGCCCGTGCTCGGCCTGCACATCGGCCAGAGCGGAGTCACCACGCTGCCGGGCACCCTGCCATCCAAACAGGGCTACCTGGCCGTCCAGCGGTACTTCCCGGGCCAGAGCCAGGACCCGGTCGAGATCGCCGCGGCCGGAGGGGGCGGCACGCGCCCGGGCCGACCTCTCCAAGCTCGACGCCGCGCTGGCCGCCGACCCGCGCTTCGGGCCCGGCGTCCTTCAGGCCTCGCCCGACGGCACGATCCTCACCCTGACCGTTCCCATCCGCGGCGACGACGTCTCCAGCCAGGACGTGGCCGCCGTACTGGACCTGCGCCAGCAGCTGATCCCGACCGCGTTCGCCGGTTCCGGCGCACAGGTCTACGTCGGCGGGCAGACCGCCGATGAAGCCGACTACTTCCACGCCGTCACCAGCCCGACCCCGTACGTGCTGGCCTTCGTGCTCGGACTCAGCTTCCTGCTGCTGCTGCTGGCCTTCCGGTCCCTGACGATCGCGGCCGTCTCGATCCTGCTCAACCTGCTCTCTGCCGGGGCCGCCTACGGCCTGCTCACCCTGGTGTTCATTCACGGGGCCGGCGCGGGCATCTTCGGGTTCCAGCAGGTTCCCGCCATCGACGCGTGGGTCCCGCTGTTCATGTTCTCCGTGCTCTTTGCCCTGTCCATGGACTACCAGGTCTTCCTGATAAGCCGGATCAAGGAACGCTACGACCAATCCGGCTCGACCCGGGAGGCCGTCGCAGGTGGCGTCGCCTCCACGGCCAAGATCATCACCGGCGCGGCGCTGATCATCGTGGCAGTATTCGCCGGCTTCGCCCGCGGGCAGCTCCTGCAGTTCCAGGAGATGGGCTTCGGCGTCGCGGTCGCCCTGATCCTAGATGCCACGCTGATCCGCCTGGTCATCCTGCCGAGCACCTTGAGCCTGCTCGGCCAGCGCAGCTGGTACCTGCCCCGCTGGCTGGACTGGCTGCCGCACCTCCAGGCCGACCCCCCCCAGACGCCCGCCTCCGATAAGCCCGCAGCCGCCGCGGGCACCCAGCCGCCCGCCCGGCCCGGACCCGCGCCCGCCCGCGAGGTCACCCGCAGCAGCACCACCGCCGGCCAGTCAGGAACGACACCGTGACCACCTCACCGGGCCCATCCACCCGCACCCAGGCCCGGCTCACCGGCGGGCCGCCCGTCCGCTTCACCCGCCCCGGTACCCCCCCTCCCGGCCAGCCGGTCCCCGCCCCGGCAAGCACATCAACAGCGGGGAAGACCGCGAGGCCCCTGGTTGAACGCGGACGACGCACGGTGCCAGGCACTGTCCGCGTCCGCGCTGCAACGATCGGCCGCCCCGGCCGCCGACAGCGCGGCCGCGGCGATCAGCCGCGCCGTACGCCGGCTCGGTACCCCCGGCTGCATCAGCCGGATGGCCCAACAGTCCGGCGACCACCCCCAGGCAGCCGCCGAGCGGATGCGCTGGGCCCGCCAGCTCGCCACCGAGACGGCTATCCCCGCGACCTGCGAGCCCGGGCCCGAAGCCGCCCGCGTGGTGGGATCACCCGCGACAACTGCTGACCAGCGCAACCAGCACCGAAGGAACAAGACACAGTGAGGCAGATACAGGTCCAGCGGCGCCCGCCGCGCCGCGCGGACGGCGAACCGCCGCGCGAGAGAGGTGCGGAAATGACCAGAGACAGCGTGCTTGAGGCGCGGTACGTGGTCAAGTCGTTCGGCGCGACCCCGGCGCTGCGCGGTGCCAGCGTGACCATCGGCCGCGGAGAGATCCTCGCGATCATGGGACCGAGCGGGTCCGGCAAGTCCACGCTGCTGCACTGCCTCGCCGGGATCCTCGTCCCCGACTCCGGCCAGGTCGTCTTCGACGGTACGAGGATCGACACCATGCCGGAGAACCGGCGCAGCGCGCTGCGCCGGGACAAGTTCGGGTTCGTGTTCCAGTTCGGCCAGCTCGTCCCCGAGCTGACCGCCGAGGAGAACGTCGCGCTCCCGCTGCTGCTGGCCGGCGCCGCCGGCGCGAGGCGCTGCGGCGTGCCCGCGAGTGGTTCGGCCGGCTCGGCATCGACGGCCTTGAGGGGCACCGGTCCGCGGAGATGTCTGGCGGGCAGGCCCAGCGGGTGGCGCTCGCCCGCGGCCTGGTCGCCGGGCCCGAGATCCTCTTCGCCGACGAGCCCACCGGCTCGCTGGACTCCCTCGCCGGCGAGCGGGTGATGCACCTGCTGACGGCCGCCGTCCGGGACCAGGGCACCACCGTCGTGCTCGTCACCCACGACCGGCGCGTGGCCGCCTACGCCGACCGCGAGATCATCGTCCACGACGGCACAGTCACCACCACGCCTTCAGCCCCCGCGGCACCCGTCGGGCTCGACCTCAGGGAGAACCGATGATCCGGCTCGCGTTCCGGCTGACCGTCAGCGGCGGCCGGGAGGCCGTCACCCGGCTCGTGATTACCGCCGTGGCGGTCGCGGTCGGCGTCGGCCTGCTGCTCGCCGCGCTCGCCGCGAGCAACGCCCTCAACGCGCAGAGCCTGCGCAGAGGCTGGCTCGACAACACCGGCAGCCTACGACACTCGGCACCCGCCGCGCCCGGCGCCTATCCCGAGTGGTGGCTCCGCTCCCAGGACCAGTACGGCGGCCAGGGGATCGACCGGGTCGACGTGGCCGCGCTCGGCCCGCACTCCCCCGTGCCGCCCGGCATCCCCGCGCTGCCCGGCCCCGGCCAGTACTACGCCTCGCCCGCGCTGGCCGCGCTGCTCCGCTCCGTGCCCGCCGGGCAGCTCGGCGACCGGTATCCCGGCCACCAGATCGGCACGATCGGCCCGGCGGCGCTCCAGTCGCCCGGCTCGCTGGTCATCGTCATCGGCCACGCCCCGGCACAGCTCGCCCGCGTCCCCGGCGCCACGCGGGTCACGAGCATCGGCGCCGGCCGCAGCATCGGCGAAAGCACGGAGGGGATCGCCGCCGCGCTCGGCATCGTGGCGCTCGCCCTGCTGTTCCCGGTGCTCGTGTTCATCAGCACCGCCACCCGGCTCGCCGCGGCCCGCCGCGAGCAGCGGTTCGCCGCCATGCGGCTGGCCGGCGCGACGCCCCGCCAGGTATCGCTCGTCGCCGCCGTCGAGGCCGCCACCGCGGCGATCACCGGAACCGCGGCGGGCTTCGGGCTGTTCTTCCTGTTCCGTGTCGACCTGGCCAAGGTCCCCTTCACCGGGCAGCCGTCCTTCCCCGCCGACATGTCGCTCAGTCCCGTCACCGCCGTCGTCGTCGCGCTCGGCATCCCGGCCGCGGCCGCCGTGGTCGCGCACCTCGCCCTGCGCCGGGTGCGGATCTCCCCGCTCGGCACCGCGCAGAGGACGCGCGCGCCCCGGCCGGGCGCGTGGCGGGCGATCCCGCTGCTCGCCGGGATCGGGGACCTGGCCTACTTCACCGCGGCCGGGCACCCCGCGTCAGCGACCGGCCAGCTGTGGGCCTACCTCGGCGGCGGCGCCCTGACCGTCGCCGGCCTGGTCCTCGCCGGGCCGTGGCTGACCATGGCCGGCTCCGCGCTCCTCGCGCGGCGAGCTAGGAGGCCCGCCGGACTGCTCGCCGCCCGGCGGCTCGCCGACAACCCGAAGGCCGCGTTCCGCGCGATCAGCGGCCTGATCCTCGCCGTGTTCACCGCCACCGTCGCGGTCGGCATCATCACCTCCATGACCGACAACCACGCCTTCCAGACCGGCGGCGCGGCCGGCAAGAACATCCTGATCACCGGCCTCACCGGCCCGCAGCAGGTGACCGGGCCGAACACGCCCCTGTCCGGGGTCACCGTCCCCCAGGCACTGACCGGACGGCTGCGCGACGTGCCAGGAGTGAGCACGGTACTGGTAAGTCACCTCGATCCGTTCGGGACGGCGGATGACAGCCTGGTCGACTGCGGTCAGCTCGCCCGCCTGCCCGCGCTCGGCACCTGCGCCCCGGGCGCCTCCGTCGCCGCGATCAACCTGCAGCCGAGCGGTTCGACGCCCGGGGCGCACCGCTTGCGGGTCTGGCCCGCCGTGGACGTGCCGGCCAGCCGCCTCGACAGCCTCCCCGCGTCGGGCATCATCGTCGGCACCGACGGGTCCACGGCCGCGATCGAGACGGCGCGGACGATGTTCGAGACCGCCTTTCCGCTCCAGGCCTCCCCGGCCACGGTCTACGAGACGCAAGGCGAGCAGCTCCTATCCGCCTGGCAGCAGCTCGCGGACGTGGTGATCCTCGCCAGCCTGCCGATCGCCGGGTGCAGCCTGGCCGTCGGCGTGGTCGCCGGGCTGGCCGACCGGAGGCGGCCGTTCAGCCTGCTGCGGCTCGCCGGGACCCCCGTCGGGCTGCTGCGCCGGGTGGTCGCGCTGGAGTCCGCTGTGCCGCTGCTGGCGGTAGCCATCGTCTCGGCGGGCCTGGGCCTGCTGGTCGCCGAGCTGTTCCTGAACTCCCAGCTCGGGCTGAACCTGCGGTCGCCGGGACCGGCCTACTACGGCTTCATCGCGGGCGGAGTGCTGCTGTCGCTGGGGATCATCGCCGCGACGTTCCCGCTGCTGGCCCGGATCACCGGCCCGGAAGCGGCCCGGAGTGAATAACCGGCGGATTGCCGCACTCATTCATCCGCGGTGACGACGTCTCCAGCCAGGACGTGGCGGCCGTGGCTGCCGCACCTCCAGGCGGACCCCACCCCAGGCACCCTCCTCCGATAAGCCCGTAACCGTAGCCCAACGCCTATGACGGAAGGAGCAAGCCATGGCAGACGCCGGGTTCACGCATGCGGCGGGGGCCGATATCCCCCATAGCGCAACGAGCAGGCGGGGGATGCTGCCCGCGCTGGCCGGGCTCACGGTCGGGCTGGCTTATGCCACGATCAGCGTCTACTGGGCCGTCGGCGGCAGGTGGCCGCTCAATACGGTAGGCATCTCGCTGAGCCAGCCGGGGCAGGCCGGGCACCTGGCGGCGCTGCTCGCGGTGTGGGGAGCGGCCGCAGTCAAGGCAGTCGCCGCACTCCTGCCGTTGCTCGCGATAGGGGTCTGGCCGCGAACCGCGAACGGTGGCCTGCGAAGGCTGGCTCGTGTGCTGACCTGGATCGAGGCGGCGATCCTGGTCGGCTACGGCCTGGTCCTGACCGCAAGCGAGCTGCTGGTCCAGGCCGGCGTGATCAAGGCGGCCGCCCATGCAGACCGCCTGGCCCTGAAATGGCACGCATACCTCTGGGACCCCTGGTTCCTGATCTGGGGCATCTTCGTCTTCCTGGCGCTATGGCGGTCGCGGCCCGCTAGCCAAGACCATTTACCAGGCCGTGCACCCGGGGCAGTCCAGGGTGCTACAGATCGAGCAAGAACGCCCAGGTCCTGGGTCTACAGAGATGCGGGAGACCTCAGGGAACTCTGGGGTTATTTTTTAGTCCTGGGACGGCTCCCTGCCTATTCTGCGTTCATGGTGAGGCCGCCGTCGGCTTCGACTTCACCGCGAAGGAAACGACCCGGCCCTCTTCCCAAGCCCATTGCCCCTTTCGGGCTTACTTGGTCTGCCCCCCATATGGGCGTGGTGGCCGCGCAATCCCCGCTCACCGGGCAGCCGATCTCCTGGACCGCCTGCCGCCTCGCCGGCAAACCCGCCTCCAACCCTGCTAATGCGACCGGCGGCCGTGTTTCACAGGTGAGGACCTGTGAAACAGCCCGGCCGGGAAGGTCATATCGTGCATTCCCGCGACTTCGCCGATCCCCGGGTCCTGGAAGACGCGATCGGGGATCTGCGTCCGGGAAGCTGATCCTGGCGGGCACGTTCGCGTCGCTGGTCCTGGCGGGAACTCGATTCTGCAGCAGATCGGGTTCGCCGTGGCATGCGGCATCGCCCTGGCGGCGTTCGTCATGGCGATGTTCTTCTCGCCCAGCCTCACCGCTCTAGCCGGTAACCGCGCCTAGTGGCCCGGCCATCAGGCGGATCGTAGGTGACAACCGGCCCGGCCGTTCCGCACGGGATCGCGCATGGCCGGGCAGGAGTGCGCGTTTGTGCGGAAGCGGCAGGGTGAATCCGTGCACAAAACGTCTCCGCGGAAACGTCGCGGACGTGTGCTCCCGTAAGGCTGACCGAATCCTGAGCGGCTTGAACCACGGACCGTTCAGCGAAAAGGAACTTCTTCATCCCGGACGGGCACTGGCCCTACGATCCGAGCCGGGCGATGGCACTCACCTCGCTGAGGGTGCTGAGCCAGTCCCCTGGTCCGGCCGCCCGGAGGTGACCGCGCGCGGGGACATCCCGTGGCGGAGGAGCACGGGTGGTTCTCCGCGGTCGCGCCCTCAACGAGGTGACGGCGCGACCGCGGGGCCGATGCGATCAGGTGAAGCCGACGTCCAGGTCGAAGTGCCCGAGCCTGAGATTGAGTGCGCCGCCGCCGGCCCAGTGCACGATGGCCGCCAGCAGGATGATGGCCAGAACGACAATGACCACCCAGAAGAAGAACACGATGATTCCGGGAATCGCGTACCCGGCTACGGTTCTGCTTGCCACGGCCGTCAGCTACCCGGCGGCGGACCTTTAATTCCAGCCGATTCAGTGCATTCCCATTCACCGCGCCTGCTTGCGGCTCAGTCGGGCAATTCGATCGGGCCGATGGCGGCGAACACGTCTCCGGGTCCGGGGTTGCCGGGGTGGGTCCGGCCGCCTAGGTGATGCATGATCCCCCAGACCGCGTTCAGCGAGGTCTGGACCGCGCCCTCGGCCCACGCAGGGGTCCAGGAGACGTCGTCTCCGGCGATGAAGATGCCCCGCTGTTCCGGCGGCATGCGATCTTGCCTGAAATGGGCGTACATGCGCTGGTTGTACCGGTAGTGCCCGGGCAGCGCGCCCTTGAACGCGCCCAGGAAGTGCCGGTCGGCCTCCCAGGAAACGGTGATCGGGTCGCTGATGATGTGGCTGGCGATGTCCACATCGGGATAGATCTTGCGCAGGGCGTTGAGCGCGAGCCGGACCCGCCGGTCGACCGGCTCGGGCAGCATCTTCAGCGCGTCGCTCATCCAGGAGTACGTCAGGCAGATCACGCCCGGCTGGCCAGGGCCGTTATCGAACAGGTAGGTGCTGCGGGTCAGCCGGTCGGTCAGCGTCATGCTCATGACGTCGCGGCCGGTACGTGGATCTTGGTCCTTCCAGAACGGCCGGTCGACCAGCACGAAGGTCTTGGATGACTGCATGTAACGGGTGCGATCCAGGGCGGCCCATATCTTCTGGGAGAACAGCGACTCCGCACAGTCGATCTGCGTGGTGAGCAGCCAGTTCTGGCAGGTGATCAGGACCGCCGGGTACCGGCGGGTGTCGCCCCAGGCGTCGGTGACCGCGAGCAGGCCATCGCCGTCGCGCGCGATCTTCGCGACGCCGGCCTTGGGCGCGCCGGAGTGCAGCAAGGCCAGGGAGGTACCGGCCGGCCAGTGCGCCAGCCCGGGCGCGCGATGGTGCCAGAGCCCGCGGGGAACCTGCTCGGCGCCGCCGACCACCAGGCGCTGGTTCTGGTCGCAGTTGGTCATCACGACCCGGAAGATCTCCAGCATGGAGTTCGGATAGTCCGAGTCCCAGCCGCCGGTGCCGAACCCGACATGGCCGAAGACCTCGCGGTGCTGAAACGACAGCGAGGAGAATGCCTTCGAGCTCGCCACGAAGTCATAGAACGTGCGGTCGTCCCAGCGGGGCACCAGGTCGTTCCACAACGACTTCAGCGTCGTGACGTCGCGGGCCCGGATCGCGTTCTGGATGGCGGTGAAGCACACATCTTCCAAGGCCTGCGCCCATGCGTCAGCGACCTCAGTGAACAGCGGGGGAAGGTCGTCCAGTGTGCGCGCATAGTGCGTGACGCCTTCCAGATCGATGACCGTGCTGCCGGCCGCCTCGGTCAGCGGGTTGGGGAACGGCCGGGTCTGCAGGCCCAGCATGTCCACGTAATGGTAGAAGGACGTCGCCGACACCGGGAAACGCATCCCGCCCAGTTCCGCGACGACGCCCTCGGCTCCCTCGAACGCCTGCGAACGCAACCGCCCGCCTATCCGCGAGGCCTCGTAGACCACCGGCTTGACCCCGAGCCTCATCAGCTCGTACGCGGCGACCAGCCCGGAGATGCCAGCGCCGACGACAGCAACCTCTTGGCCGTGACGTTCGGCCGGGATCGAGCCCAGGCCGGCCGGGTGCGCGATCCAGTCGTCGAACGGGAACGGGAAGTCAGGGCCGAAGATCGTGACCGGGGCTTGCTCGCCATGGGGCCCATCGCGGCCACGTTCGTTCACCATCACAAGGGCCTAACGCTGGCGGCGGGTACCTGTTACGCGCGAGGATACCGGTACCCCGGGATCGTGACCGCGGCGTCAGCTGGCGATGGCTATGTGGCGGTGCACGGTGGCCGGGTCGGCGGAGGTGTCAGCGGATGGGTCATTCCCCGGCCCGGCGGCGCCGGGGCTTAGGGGCATCACAGGTCAAACACCATCTTGAAGTCGTTCTGCATGCTCACGACCGTCCAGCCGCGTTCCTTCGCCTTGGCCAGAGCCCGCTCCGAACCCGTGTCGTAGGCAAACTCCCGCCCGGCATCATCGTGCCGGATCAGCAACCCGAACCGGGCCGTCCGCAGCATCGCGGCGTCCCCGTCGGCGTTGCCGCCTGCCAGCAGCGGCGTGCGCCCGGTGCGGGCCCAGAGGTGGACCGGCTTGCCCGGGCCATCATCGACCGGCTGTTCCATGCCCCTGGTGCGGTACAGCTGACCGTGGCGGTACTCCAGGGTGGCGCCCGAGCCGATCACCCGCTGCCGGGGGATGCCGTACATCTGCTCAGCCGCCGCCCGGACGAAGTCCCGGCTGCCCGCTGAGCAGATATAGACCTCGAACTGACTGGCCGTCAGCAGGTCGATCAGCTCGCGCATCGGGCGGTAACCGAGCCTGGTGTAGGCGACACCGAGCACCGGATGGCGGGCGGCGTCGAAGAACCTCCGCGCGGTCCTCTCGAACGCCGCGGTGGTGATGCCCGCATAAGCCTCGGTCACGCCGCGGGTCAGCTCGGGCACGTGCCCCAGCAGCCCCGCCAGCCACTCCTGGTCACCCTCGATCACGGCCTTCCACGGCTGCTTGCGGGCCAGGCCGGGATGGGCCTGGGCCATCTCCTTCCACCGCCGCAGCAGGAAATCGGCCTGCGGAGACATCGGCTTCTCACACCACAACGTGCCATCGTTGTCGAACGCCGCGATCCGATCCTGTACAGGAACGAACGAGGCGCCCGGCTCTGTCACCGACCGCACGAACTCCAGGATCTGAGTCTTCGCCTGCCCGTCGGCCCAGCTCGGCAGCTGATCGGCCATCCCTGAGCTCCTCTCATCTGCGCTCACCTCGGGCTGGGTCATTGTCGCCTCCCAGGCCGGAACTGGCGGAACCTTGCCTCCGGTCCTCTTACGCCCCTACGCCATCGATCTCACCTCGCGCGGCCCGCAGAAGCATCCTCCCCACAGGGTGAGAGGGTTCCCAAGAGCCGGCGTGGAGCGATTCGGGCGACAGTCGCCCATGCCGGGCTACTAGTCAGGCTGGTCATGTGCCGAGTAGCCAAGCCCTGCTCGGAACATCCCCGGCCGGCCGTGGGTGTTGCATTCGGCCCGGCTGGCAGTCAGCTCAGCCGGATCAGGCTGCTGATGGCCAGGTAGCCGCCCAGGAGCAGGGCGATCGCGACCATAAGCTGCAGGGCATGGCTCAGCAGCCTTCGGGTTCAGCGCCGAGAGGAACGCCAGCGCGAAGAACTCGGCGTTCATCTCCGGTCAGCCAACCTCGATCACCGTGCCATGCTGGCGGCACGCGCCGGCTGGTGCTGCCCGACGTGTTTCACATGTGCACCAATGCCGTCCGCGGCCGGGTACGGCCCGCGGGCCCGCTGCAGCTCGGGTGAGACCTGGGAGTAATCCAGGTCAGGATGGTCGCGGCCGGTTCCGTCGACAGGTCGACGTAACCAGCTGAGGAGCCGTCAGTGATCATCCGGTTCCTCCAGCGCGGCCGCGACGTCGTACCCCAGCGCGGTCGCCACATCGGGAGCGGCGGTGACGACCTGGCCGAGCCCGGCCACCGGGGCGATCGCCAGCAGCACGTCGGCGATCTCGTCCTCACTCGCGCCCGCCGCCAGCGCCCGGCCGGCGCTCCATTCCAGGCAGACGCCGGCGATCCGAGGGCCACCGACACCCCCACTTGCAGCAACGCCGCGGTCTTGGGATCCAGGGCCGACATCCCGGCCAGGCCGAGCCCGAGCCCGGCCCGGTCTTCGACGAAGCCTTCATCGATCATCGCCAGCCTGCGCAAGGTCTCCTGGAATCTCACTGTCTGGCCCATACGCCTCCGCCCGCCGCGCCATCATTCCACCTCATGCCCAGGGCGGGCGTCATCCTCCTGATGGGGTGAAGGACCGGATCGTCACCCTTCCAGGAGCCCCAGCTCACGGGACCGGGCGACCGCCTGGCTGCGCGAGGAGGCGCCCAGCTTGTGGTAGATCGAGATCGCCTGCGACTTGATGGTGTTGGGGGAGAGGAACAATTCCCCGGCGATCTCGGGGAACGACAGGTGGGTGGACAGCAGCGGCAGCAGGCGGAGCTCGGCAGCGGTCAGTGCCGATGCTCCGGGGGCTCCTGAACCGCGCTCCCCCGACAGCCGGGCCCGAGCGGCCACCGCTTCGACCTGGTCAGCTACCTGGACACGACCGGCGGCCGGTGCATCGCGATCGACCAGGACGGCCGCCGGGGCGCCTCGGCGTGCGACATCCAAGTCGATCGGCAGCATCTGGCCAGCGCCGCGATAACGATGGCCACCCGGGGACACGGCACGGCCGCTATCTACGGCCGCGTCCACGCCAGCGTCACCGAGCTGTACGCGATCATGAAGAACGGCGAACGGGTGGACTGGCCCATCTACGACGACCCGCGGAACCAGGAACGCTACTTCGCCGTTATCGCCGACTCCGGGGCCCTGGCCGATATCGTCGCGGCCGCGCCCGCCGACAGGACGTCATTGAAGTCCATGTTCGGCATCTGGTTCAGCCAGCCGCCCGGCCCTGCCCTCAGGCGGTCCCGGGCACGTGGCCACTGACGCGGGACCCCGGGTCCAGGCGCCAGGTCGCGCGGGGATGGAATACAACGCAGTCGGATCCGACAGTGCACCGGTACCGGTTTCCAAACACGGTCTTGGAGGACCCGGATGCCCGCCCGGCGGGCGGGCATCCGGGCTTTCGGAACGCTGGCGCCGTTCGGCGCCCGCTAGGCGGCTCGGACGAACTGGTAGGTGAGGAAGGCCAGGCCGTCACCGATGGTCTTGGTGTCGACGAGGCGCATAGGCTTCTTGTCGCTGGTCTTGCCGAACAGGCGCTCGCCGTCTCCGAGCACGACCGGGTAGATCATCAGCCGCAGCTCGTCGATGAGGTCGTGCTCCATCAGCGTGTGCACGAGCTGGAAGCTGGCGGCGACGACGATGTCCCCGGCTAGCTGCTGCTTCAGCTTCGAGACCTCGCTGACCACGTCGCCCTTCAGGACCGTCGAGTTGTTCCACCCGGGATCTTGGAGGGTCGAGGACACGACGTACTTGGGCTTGCTGTTCAACCTGTCGGCCAGGGCGCCAGGGCGGGATGGCCACCGCGCGGCCAAGAACTCATAGCTGCGCCGGCCCAGCAGCATGGCCTCGGTGCTCAGCGCCTCGTCGAGCAGGATCTGGGCGGCCTCTTCGCGACCCCGGGCGCCGACCCGGCCGACCCAGCCGCCGTGCCGGAAGCCTTCCTCACCGGTCGGGTCCTGGACGACTCCGTCGAGCGAGACGTTCTCGCTGATGATGATCTTTCCCATCTCGGTTCTCCTCATTTCTCTGTTCAGTCCCTGGCGCGGGTGGCCAGGGCGGGCTCCGGCAGTTCGTGCGCTGCTTCCGGCAGCCGGCCGGGGAGCAGGAGGGCGAGCGCCAGGCCGAACCCGGCCAGCACGGCACAGGCCACGAAGGCGGACTGGTAGCCCTCGGTCAGCGCTACGAGCGGGCTCGCGCCCGGGTGCGCGGCCAGGTAGTCCTGGGAGCGGGAGACGGCCACGGTCGAGACGATGGCGACGCCGAGCGCCGTGCCGATCTGCAAGGAGGTGTTGCTGAGGCCCGAGGCGAGCCCGGCCTCGTGCCTGGCGACGCCCGCGAGCGCTGCGACCGTGGCGGTCACGAAGGCGAGGCCGATCCCGAGGCCGCACAGGAGCAACCCGAAGAAGATGTCCGGGAAGTAGCTGCCGTGCACGGAGACCTGCGTGAGCACGAGCGACCCCGCGCCCATGAGCGCCATGCCGGTCGCGGCGGCCGAACGGAAGCCGGCCTTGAGCACCGCGGCCTGACCGACGATCGCGCCGGCCGTGGCCGCCACCGCGAGCACGACCGAGCTGACCCCGAACTTGAGGGCCGAGTAGCCGAGCACCTGCTGCGCGTAGAGCGTGAGGACGAACGGCATGCCCACCGCGACGCTGCCGATAAGCACCGTCACGGCGTTCGCGTCGGCGAGCGTTCGCGAGCGGAGGATGCGCAGCGGCACGAGCGGCGCGTGGTGGCGCGACTCGATCAGCGCGAAGGCGGCCAGGAGCACGGCCGAGCCGACGAGCGGGAGGATCGTCCGGACGTCGCCCCAGCCGACGTCCGGCGCCTTGATGACCGCGTAGACGAGCAGGACCAGCGCACCGGTAACAGTGAGCGCCCCGGCGGGGTCGTAGCTTCGCCGCGTCAGCGAGCCCCGGCTCTCGCGCAGGAGCACGGGCGACACCGCGAGCGCGGCCAGGCCGAAGGGGATATTGATGAAGAAGATCCACCGCCAGCCGGGGCCGTCGACGAGCGGGCCGCCGATCAGCCACGCCGCGGCGGCACCGATGCCGCCGAGCCCGCCCCAGATCCCGAGCGCCTTGTTCCGTTCGGAGCCCTCAGGAAAGGTCGTGGAGATGATCGACAGGGCGGTCGGGGTCATGATCGCGGCGCCGGCGCCCTGGACCACGCGGGCCGCAAGAAGCGCCGCCGGCGACCAGGCGAGCCCGCACATGAGCGACGCAGCCGTGAAGAGCAGGACACCGGCCATGAAGACGCGACGGCGGCCGAGTAGGTCGGCCGCGCGTCCGCCGAGCAAGAGCAGGCCGCCGAAGGTGAGGGCGTACGCGCTCAGCACCCAGGGCAGGTCTTGCTTGGAGAAGCCGAGATCGGCTCCGATCGAGGGCAGCGCCACGATCGTGATCGTGCCGTCGAGAAGCACCATGAAGAAGGCGGCGCAGAGCAGGGCGAGCACCCACCAGCGGCGCGGATCAAGGCCGGCGGGCGCCAGGCGCGCGACCGGTGCGGGCGATTCCATCATCAACCTCCGAAGTCGTTTTCAGTCGTCGCCGTAGGCTCGGATCGTCCGAGCCGTCGATGATGCAGGCGCCGCGGCGCCGGGAAAGTAGGCTTGCGCCGGCCGCCCAGTTCGCGCCCTGGGCGGCGCCTATACAAGATGGGAAGTGCGGCACAGTGCGGGAAGAAGGTGACGCGAGGGTGGTGGCAACGGACCTGATCGCCAGGGCGCGGGCCGGGGACGGTGACGCGTTCCGGGAGCTGACCGAGCCGCACCTTCGGGAGTTGCAGGTGCACTGCTACCGGATGCTCGGATCCTTCCAGGATGCCGAGGACGCCCTCCAGAACACGCTGCTGACGGCGTGGCAAGGCCTGGGCGGGTTCGAGGGGCGCGCCTCGCTGCGCACCTGGCTGTACCGGATCGCCACCAACCGGTGCCTCGACGCGCGCCGCGCGGCCAGCCGGCGCCCGGCCAAGGAGTGGGATGTGCCTGGGGTTGAATGGCCCGAGCCGACCCGGCTCGGCGAGGTGGTCTGGCTGCAGCCGTTTCCCGACGCCCTCTTGGAGGGTGCCATCGACGTACCGCCCGGCCCGGAGGCCCGCTACGAGCAGGTCGAATCCATCTCCCTGGCCTTCGTGACCGCCCTGCAGGTCCTGCCGCCCCGCCAGGTCGCCGTGCTCATCTTGCGCGACGTCCTCGGGTTCCACGCCAGCGAGGTGGCCGGCATGCTGGACTCGACCGTCGAATCGGTCACCAGCGCCCTCAAGCGGGCCCGCGCCAGCCTGCAGCGCCAGCAGCCGCCCGCTGCCGACCAACCGCCTCCGGCCGGCGGCTCACCCGACGAGGATGCGCTCGTGGCGAAGTTCGTCCGCGCGTGGGAGTCCGCCGATCTCGATGCACTGGTGGCGCTGCTGACCGACGACGTGTTCATGTCGATGCCGCCGATGCCGTTCGAATACGAAGGCCGGGACGTCGTGGCCCGCTTCTGCGCCGGCCTGTTCGGCGCAGGCCGCAGGTTCGACCTGGTGCCGACGCGAGCCAACGGCCAGCCGGCGTTCGGGGCCTACGTGCGCGCCCCGGGCGGCATCAGCCATGGGACAGGCCTGTACGTCCTCACCCTGGCCGGCGACCGGATCTGCGCCATGACCCGCTTCGACAACAGCGCGCTCCCGTGGTTCGGGCTGCCGCGATCGCTCCCGAGCCGATAGCCAGCCAGCGCCTTGCTCACCTGCCGCGAGCGGGACGTTAGCTTGTGCGTTGCGGGGGTGGCGGGTTGCGCAGGGAGATCTCGTCGGACTCGGCTATGTGGTCGGCCTGGACGGCTCGCAGCCCCTGGCCCAGGCGCTCGCGGGCCTGCCGCAGCAGCCTGAGGGAATTGGTGGAGGGACTCTGCGGGGCGCCACGCTCCGGGTCAGCGCCGTGTTCCTCGATGAGATGGGTCTGCAGGGCTGCGGCGACTTCGTCGGCCGCCTTCAGCGCGTGGTAGATAGCCCGGTCCCGTGCTGTGTCGTCAACCATGCGGCCAGTATCGCGCCTTTGGTCAGGCTGGGCGGCGCGGCGGGCCAGGCCGTCGACGAAGATGTCGATAAGGGGACAGACTGGCCCTCCTGCGGCGTCCGGCATGGCCGACCGCCGCCTGCGCAGCGACTGGTGTACCGCGCGGCCCCGGGCGGCGAGCGCCGAGCCGAGCTGACCGAGCGCGGCGGCCAAGCTGCTGCGGAACTCCAGTCCGCGAGCCGACAGTGGCGCCGACGCGGGGCTATTGACAAGCCAGCTGGCCGGGCGCTTCATGGCGATAGCAGATTCAGGGCAGGGCCGTGATCGACCCGGGCCTGCTGTTCCGAAGGGGCGAGAACGTGGCTGAGGAGACCATTGACCCGGCGCTTGCGGGGATCAGTCCGATCCGGGCGGACCTGGGCATGATCCTGGCGCGGTCGGCGGAGCGGTTCGGGTCCAAGCCCGCCCTTATCGCCGGCGGGCGGACCTTGACCTACCAGGCGCTGCATGAGCTGTGCGACCGGGTGGCGGGTGGCCTGCACACGCTGGGCGTGCGGCCGGGCAACCGCGTCTCGCTGTATTCGCCGAACCGGTGGGAGTGGGTGGTCGCCTACCACGCCGCTCTGCGGGCGGGGGCGGTGGTCAACCCGATCAACGTGATGCTCACCCCGGAAGAAGTGGCATTCGTGCTCAACGACTGTGGCGCCGCGGCGATCTTCGCCGCCGGGGACAAGGCGGAGGTGATCCTCAGCCTCACCCGGGAGGTGCCCACCTTGCGCCGGGTGATCAGCTTCGACGACGTCGGCGGCGACGCCGCATCCTTCGGGGACCTGCTCAGCTCACCCGCGGAGGCCCCGGAGGTACCCAGGCCGGCGCCGACGGACCTGTCGACGATTGGCTACACCTCCGGCACCACCGGGCATCCCAAGGGAGCGATGCAGTCGCACCGGGCGGTTTTCCTCAACACCGCGGCGCTGTTCGCCGTCCAGACCCGGACCGACCGCGACGTCATGCTCAATGCGCTACCGCTGCCGCACGTCTACGGCAACATCGTGATGAACGGCACCTTCATGGCCGGCGCCACGCTAGTGATGATGGATCGTTTCGACGCTGCCACCGCCCTGGCCGAGATCGAGCGCCACCACGTGACGGTGTTCGACGGCGTGCCGACTATGTACGCGATGATGCTCGCCGACCCCTCCCTGCCTGGCGCGGGCCTGTCCTCGCTGCGGATCTGCGCGGTGGGCGGCCAGACCATGCCGGCCGCGAAGATGGCCGAATGGGAGCACCGGTCCCAGGCGCCCCTGCTGGAGCTATGGGGGATGACCGAACTGGGCGGAGCCGGCACCAGCAACTGCAGCTACATGCCCAACGTCCACGGCTCGATCGGTTTCGCGCTGCCCGGGGTGGAGGCCCGCATTGCCGCACTCGACGACGCCGAGGTCACCGTCCCCGACGGCGAGCCGGGCGAACTGATGGTCCGCGGCCCGCTGGTCATGCTCGGCTACTACGGCAACAAAGAGGCGACCCAAGCCGCGATCGAGCCCGATGGCTGGCTGCACACCGGAGACATCGCTACCCGTGACGACGAAGGCCACTACTTCATCGTCGACCGCCGGAAAGACCTGATCATCACCGGCGGGTTCAACGTCTACCCGGCCGAGATCGAACGCGTGGTCGCCTCCCACCCCGCCGTGGCCATGGTCGCCGTCGGCTCGGTGCCCGATGAGATCCACGGCGAACTGGCCCGCGCCTACGTGGTGCTGCGTCCCGGCGCCACGGCCACCGAGGCCGAGATTATCGACCACTGCCGGCCGCACCTGGCCGCCTACAAGCGACCCCGCTCCGTCCGGTTCGTGCCCGACCTGCCCAAGACATCCACCGGCAAGATCATGCGCCGGGAACTGAAAACCCTCGACCGCTGACCGCCACACGAGATCACGCTCGGTTCGCCGGACCGGCCTGGCGGCGCCTATGAGATTCTGCCGCGGCTGGATCGCACCTTTCGCACCTTTCGCGTGGGTGTGCGTCAATTTCGTAGGTGAGCAAGATCGTTTAGCGGTGCGGGCTGGTCAGGCGGCTCCTGTCTGGTTGCGGCCTGCTTGCCAGATCCGGTCGTCGGGGCGGCTGGCCTGCTGGCAGGGCAGCGTATGGCGAGGGCTGCATTCAGCCCGTCTCGTTCCTCGTTGCCGATCGCTGCCCAGGCCACGGAGTCCTCGTCGGCCAGCCGCCCCGTCGCGTCATTTTGCGTGCAGCGCCCGGCGCGGAATGGCGTATTCCAGATGGTGCCCCGGGGATCTCCTGATCGCAGACGCCACCAGGCCGTTCGGAATGATCTCCTCAGTCCTGGCGGGTCAGGATGAATACCGGGATCTGCCGGGTGGTGCTGGCCTGGTATTTGCCGACGGTGGGGAACCTCGCGACCAGCGTCGGCCACAGCCCGGCGCGGGCGGCGGGATCCAGTTCCTCCGCCACCACGGTGAACGTCTCGGTGCCCACCTCGACGGAGATCACGGGGTGGGCGAGCAGGTTGTGGTACCAGGCTGGGTGGGCTGGCGACCCGCCGCTGGAGGCGACGACCGCGAAGCGGCCGTCGCCCAGCGGGAGGCAGCCCAGCGGCGTGACGCGCTCGATCCCGGACTTGGCGCCGAGGTGGTGGATGAGGATCATCGGGGTGCCCGCCCATTCCCCGCCGGGATGCCCGCCGGTGGCGCGGAACTCCTGGATGATCGCGGCGTTGTAGTCGCTCGCGCTGGCCATGATCTGCTCCGCGCCTCAGGCGTACTCGTCGTGGCGGCGGATCCAGGTCTGGAAGCCCGCGCCCTCGTCGCGGCCCTTCGCCACCCGGTCCAGGATGGGGTAGTAATTCATGAGGAATTCCACCCCGCGCGCCGGGGCGGCGTAGGTCTGGTAGACGGTGCCGTCCTGGCGGGTGAAGACGCTGACCGCCGGTGCTTCCGACAGATAGCCGTTGATGTCGGTGCCGGTCGCAGCCGCGTTGACCGCCACGATCGGCGGCAGGCTGGCGGGGTCCAGGCCCCACCCGGCGACCTGCTCCGGGGGGTAGGAGGCGCCCATGTCGTAGTTGAAGTCGGTGTTCGCCGCCGAGACCCAGGGAATGCGCCAGCCCATCCGCTCCCGGTACGCCTGAAGCTTGGCCAGCGGCGCCCGGGAAACCAGCAGCAGGGTCACGTCGCGGGCGTGCAGGTGCGGCAGCAGCCCGTCGAGCCCGTCGGCCATCGACGAGTTGACCGGGCACCCCGCCTCGTAGCTAGGTCCGAACATGAAGTGGTACACCATCAGCTGCGAGCGCCCGTCGAAGAGGCCGGCCAGTGGTCGCGGCCCGTCCCCGGTGTCGAACACGTACTCCTTGCCGATCGCGACCCAGGGCAGCTCGCGGCGCTGGCGGGCGAGTTCGTCGCCTGCCCGGGTGTGCTCCTTCTCCCGCCGCAGCAGCTCGTCACGAGCGGCCTGCCACTCCGCACGGCTGACAACCTTGTGATCGGTCATCGCTGTTCCTCCTTCGCGGTCCCGCCTGCGTTCGGCCGGCGGCTGCCGATATAGACCAGCCGGACCGCCGAGATTCGCCGGGTGTGCGTCAATTCTGCAGGTGAGCACAAGATCGTTTAGCGGGTTTGGCCGGTCAGGCGGCTGGCGTCTGGTTGCGCGGTGCTTGCCGGATCTGGTCTTCGGGCCTGCTGGCTTGCTGGCAGCGTAGCGTGGTGATGGCGTCGGCGCCGGCGGTGGTCCAGTGCATGCCTGACAGTTTGAGGCGCTGCCCGATGACCGACTTGCACCCGGATTCAACGACACCGGAGCCGACAAACAGGCCCCGGGAGCGGAACCAGTGGTAGCGCATGCGGGGGGCGTTGTTCTCGAAGTAGCCCAGGGCGGTCTCGAGCTCGTCTTTCTTGATGCCTTCGAGGGGGGAGGCGCGGGCGGCCCGGCAGATGCCGTCGGTGTCCCCGTAGTCGAGGTCCTCGAGCCGGGCGGCGAGCCATTCGTCCTTCCGGTCCAGCAGCATGAACTCCAGGCTGCGGGCGAGGTCGTGCAAGTGCTCGCGGGCGTGGAACAGGTCCACGATCTGGGTGGCCTCGGGGAACTTGGCGGTGGCGATGTTCCAGATCCAGGCCGCGCCGTCGCCGAGGATCGTGAGCTGGCGGACGTGATCAGCGCCGCGGCGGATGCCTTCGGCTTTCACGAGGTCCGCGAACACGGCTGCGGGCTCGAAGGTGGCAATGTAGCTGGAGGAGCCGGGGTCCCGGACCGGGTACCCGTCGTCATCGACCTTGTCCTGCGTGAAGAACACCGCCAGCTTGACCTCGCGGGTCCGGGCGCGGCCGTCGGCGCCCTTGCCTTCCCGCCCGGCGGTCTCTTTCGATGTCATGGGCACGCCGGTGCCGTCGATGACGGCATACAGCTTGTCCGGGACCGGGGACGGCGACAGCGGCACCAGTTTCCGGGAGGCGATCAGCACCGAACGCTCCCGGACGGCGGCAGCCTGCGCGGCGCCGCTGGCCTCGGCGGCCCGCTCGACGCGCTTGGCGGTCAGCCGCACCCCGGCCAGGTCCTCCAGCAGCCCGGCGGCCCCGGCGAACGGCCCGGCGGCTGCGGCCCGGTCGTTCATCGCGGCCAGGCCCGGTGACAGGGACACGCCCGCCACTCCCAGCTCGGCATCGCGCGGGGCCAGGCCGTGCCCGCAGGCCGCGCAGTGATACCAGGCGCGCGTGAGGGTCACCGGCCCGAGCACGGTGTCGATGACCTTATCCCGGTAGGCGGCGAATTCCGCCTCATGGCCCTGGCCGCACGGCACCCGCGGGCCGCGGTAGCCAGGGTCGGCGGCCAGCAGCTGCCCCAGCACGCCGCCGCCGAGCTTCAGGATCCCGGCGCGGATCACCGTCTCGGCGGCCTCCAGGCCGCAGCCCAGCGACCGGGCTGCTTCCGCCGCCAGCCGGGCTAGCTCGGCGGCTTTCTCCTGGGCGAGCGCCTCGAGGAGCCCCTTTTTCGCCCTCCTGGGCGGAGGGCGCGTCCGTGCCGGCGACGGGCCTGGCCTCGCAGATCTTCTCGTTCACCTCCGCGATCTGCTCGCTGATCGCCGCGAACTCCGCATGGCGGGCCAGCTCGCGGCGCACCTTCTCTACCTCGGCCGCCGCCAGCTGCCGGCCGACCGTCTTCCGGCGGCCACCCGACCGGGTCCACAGGAACCGCGGCCCGTGCCCGGGATGATCCGGGACCGCGCACGCACAGTTCGGCTTCCCGCACTTGCGGTAGTTCTCGCTCACCGACCCGCGCCGGAAATCGCCAACCATGCTGAGCCGCGCATACAAGCGGTCCCGCTCGGCCTCCAGCTCCAGAAGCGACAGCCCGGTCATGGGCGCTCCTTATCTGGTTGTGAATATCACAACCAGACTCCCATCTTAACCAGCCCAGACGCGGGACCCCTACAGATGTGTCGCACACCCTTTTCGCGTGTCGTTTCAAGGAAATGTCAGTATGGTCTGCTAGGCTCGAACTAAAGATCAAAAGATCTTCCTGGCCTATAGAGCCTGGGCGACACGCCCCCACGACATCCCTGCGCACGCCAGCAGAGCGCATCCGGTTCGCCCGCGACCCGTCCAGGGAGGTGACGGCTCACATGAGCGCTGCCCAGGCTCCGGCCAGCATCGCCGAGGCGATGACCATGGTCCTCGCCGGGCTGAGCTTCCTGGCCGACGCCGACCCCACGGCCCTGGCCGCCCAGGCGCAGGCCGAATGCCTGCAGACCCTGGAGCAGGCCGACGCGATGTCCACCGCGGCCCGGGCCCGGATCCTGGCCGCGTTCACCGCGGGGCAGGGCTACTCGGCCGACGCGGACTACAGCCCCACCTCCTGGCTGATCCACCACACGCGCGTCACTAAAGGCGCCGCCCGCGGGCACCTGCGCTGGGCCAGCCGGGCGATCGCGCATCCGCACGTGGTGGCGGCGCTGGCCGAGGGAACCGTGCTGTCGGAGTCCATGGCCCGCATCATCTGCTACTGGACCGGCAAGCTTCCCGCCGACTGCCGGGACACCGCCGACGGCATCCTGGTCGCCGCCGCGAAGGCCGGGGCCCGCAAGGAGGATCTGGCCGCCCTGGCCGCGGAGATCTACGCCCGCTCCCTCCCGGCGGACGACGAGCTGGAACCGGACGTCGAGGACCGGCGGCTGCGGGTGGAGACCACCTTCCAGGGTGCGGGCGTCATCTCCGGGGACCTCACCCCGCAGTGCGCCGCGGTGGTGACCGCGGTGCTGGAGGCCCTGTCCGCGCCGGCGGGCGCGGAGGACACGAGGACCAAGGACCAGCGGTATCACGATGCGCTGCAGGATGCGATGCGCCGCCTGGTCGCGGCCGGCCTGCTGCCGGAGCGGGCCGGGCAGCCGGTGCGGGTGTGGGCGCATGTCACCCTGGCCGAGCTGCGGGCCCTGCATGACGGGTCGGCGCTGGCCCGGGAGTGGATCGGGGAGATGGCCGTGCGGTGGACCGCCCGCCGCGCCGCCGCCTCGCAGACCGGCAGCGACGGCGCCGCCTGGCTGACCGGCAAGCCCGCCCGCGCGGTGGCCTGCGACGCCACCCTGATCCCGGTGGTCACCGGCGGCATCGACCCGGGCGCCCTGGACGACCTGGTGACCCTGTGCCTGCAGTACGCCGGCCACGGCTGCCACTGCATGCCACAACCAGGCCTGACGCCGCCCGGGCTAACCGAGGACCCGTCCAGCCCACCAGGTCAACCCGAGGAGCCGATTGACCAGGGCCTTGGCTCGGCGAGCGGTCCAAGCCCCGCCGACCGCGCTGGCCTGCGGCCGCCCACGCCCGAGGCCCTGGAGATGCTCCGGCACGCCATCATCGGCAAAACCATTTTTTTAATGCACTCTCAATATTGCTCTGAGCTGCACTGACGCTGCGTAACTGCGCGCCTCATTAGAAGCCGGCAATGAGCGAGTCGATCTCCGGGCCGACGTCCTGGACCCGGACGTCGGCTGGACCGGGCAGCGATAGCCCCTCGGGGCGGGTGCGAGATCTGCGCGCCGGCCCGCTCCTTGTGCGTGATCACCGTCTTGAGCCCTCAGTATCCCAGCGAGGTTGGCTTCCCGCTTGTTCGTTCCGTATGCGGATTCCGGCATGGGATAGATCAAAGCGTTCTTTCCGCCCACGGATGTTAGATCTGCATGTGGCCGGGTAGCGCAATCCGCGCAGATGATGGGGAGGGCGGACATCATGGAACACACCGCCAGTGCGGCGCAGCAGCTCCCAGCCCAAGAGCCTTCGACCGGTGAGCTTGTCAAGCAGCTGTCTGAACAGGTCTCCGTGCTGGTGCGCGATGAGCTGAAGCTTGCCCAGCTGGAGATGACCCGCAAGGGCAAGCAGGCAGGGCTTGGCATCGGGATGCTCGGCGGAAGCGGCCTGGTCGCCTTGTACGCCGTGGCATGCCTGCTGGCGTGCGTGATCATCGCCATCAGCGGAGTGGTGGCGGCGTGGCTGGCCGCGCTGATCGTCGGCGTGGTTCTGCTGGCTGTCAGCGCCGTCGCCGCGCTGCTGGGGAAGGGGCGGCTGCAAAAGGCCACGCCTCCGGTCCCCAAACAGGCCGTCGGCAGCGTCAAGGCTGACGTCGAGGAGATCAAGGAAAGGGCGCACCGATGACCACTGAAGGGCAGACCGGAAGGTCCGCGGCAAGGCACCGGTCCCCGTCAGCGGAAAACGCTGCCGGGCCGGGCGACTCACCGGAAGCCGCGATGGCCGTCCCTCCCGCTGCCGCGGGCCAGGACGTCACCGCCGACGCCGCCGCCACCACCGCGCCTGCGCCGCCTGACGACCCGGAGGAACTGCGGGAGCAGATCGAGCGGACCCGCGAGCAGCTCGGCGAGACGATGCAGGCGCTGGCCGCCAAGGCGGACGTGAAGGCAAGGGCGCAGGATAAGGCGGCCCAGCTGACTGAGCGCCTGAAGGGCAAAGCCGACCAGGCCAGGCAACAGGCCGCCGCGAAGGCTGGCCAGGTACAAGGCCAGCTCGCCGACAAGACCGCGGGGCCACGGCAGAAGGTAGCGTCCGTGAGCGGACCGGCTAACGAGCAGGTCCGGCAGCAGGCGGCGACAGCGGTCGCGAAAATCTCGACGGTCACGCCGGACCCGGTTCAGCGTGCCGCCGCCAAGGCGGCCGATACCGTCCGGCGGCACCGGGTGCCGCTGGCGGTGGCTGTCGGCGCGGCCGTGCTGGCGTGGCTGGTAATCGGACGGTGGAGGCGGCGATGATCAAGCTGTTGTATAAGCCGGTAGGCATGCTGGTCAGTGTCCTTGGCGGGCTGGTAGCCGGCGCGATCTTCAAGAAGGTCTGGAAGATCGCGGCCGGGGAAGATGAAGCGCCTAATGCCACCGACGAGCGCAGGGGCTGGCGGGAAATCCTGCTGGCCGCCGCGCTCCAAGGCGCGATCTTTGCCGTGGTCAAGGCCGCGATCGACCGCAGCGCGGCCGAGGGCACCCGCCAGCTCACCGGCGTCTGGCCAGGCGACGAGGGCGAACCAGCCAGCGGAGGGGCCTGAGATGACCGAGGCCAACCACACCCGCAGCCGTAGCGGGCATGCTTCCCGCGGCAGGCGGGGCACGGAGTCGATCCCGCCGCAGAATGAGGTGTCCGGCGGCCCGGACACGCCGCTGGAACTCGGCGAGACCGGCTGGCGGAACACTGCCAAGCGCGTCGGGAAGAAGTTCGTCCGCGACCGGTGCAGCATGTGTGCGGGCAGCCTGGCCTATCACTGGTTCTTGGCGCTGTTCCCGGCGCTGATCGCGCTGCTGGGCCTGGTCAGCCTGATAAACATCGGCTCCAGCACGGTCACCCGGCTGGTGGATGAGCTGAACAAGGCGCTGCCGCCGGGCGCGTCGGGGGTGTTCACCCAGGCGGTCAACTCCGCGACCAGCCGGTCCGCGCACGCCTCGCTCACCGCCTTGATCCTCGGCATAGTGATTGCGCTGTGGGCCGCCTCCGGCGGCATGGCCGCGCTGGAAACCGGGCTGGACGTCGCCTATGAGGTACCGGTCGACCGCAAGTTCGCGGCCAAGCGGCTGCGGGCCTTCCCCCTCATGCTGGCCACCGTGGTGCTCGGCGGGATCGCCGCGGCGCTGATCGTGCTCGGCTCGTGGATCGGATCGGGGATCGAGGGCCACGTCGGGATCACCGGGACCGCGTTCACCATCGTGTGGAACGTCGTCCGGTGGGCGGCGGCCGTCGTCCTGATCACCGTGCTGTTCTCGGTCTACTACTACGCCGGGCCGAACCGGGAGACGCCCCGCTGGCAGTGGGTCAGCCCTGGCGGCCTGCTGGGCACGGCCATCTTCCTGATCGCCTCGCTCGGCTTCTCGTTCTACGTGAAGGCCTTCGGCTCCAACGGCTACGGCAAGACCTACGGCGCGTTCGCCGGCGTGGTCATCTTGATCTTCTGGCTCTACCTGACCGGCATCGCGATCCTGCTCGGCGCCGAGCTGAACGCCGAATCCGAGCGCGAGGCGGCCGCGCAAGCTGGCCATCCGCAGGCGCAGGCCAGCGCCGAGAAGCTGAACAGGAGCACGTGACCCGGGGATGTCCGGCGCTGGACACAGGTGTGTCCGGCGCTACCTGCCAGGTCTTCAGCTGGCGCAACCGACCCCAAGGCCAGGCCGAGAAACTGCACAGGGACGCAACCGACGTGCGTCCGGCGCTGCCTGCCAGGTGCTTAGCGACCTGATGCCATCTGCCGGGGCTGCTCGGTGGCTGGCACGATCTCCGCGGTGCACTCCGGGCAGCGCCGCGCCCCGACAGGGATGCTCACCGTGCACTCCGGACAGTCCCGCTGAGTGGCTGCGTGGTTGCGCTCGAACAGCTGAATCAAGCGGCTGACCGGCAACACCATCACGTAGTAGACCACCAAGGCGCAGATCAGGAACGACAGCGCGTCGGTCAGGAACGCGCCATAGGTGAAGGTGGCGCGGCCGACTTTGAAGGTCAGGCCCGCGAAGTTAGGCGTGCCGCCCACCAGCGCCAGCAGCGGGTTGATAAACGACTGGACGAACTGCTTGACCAGCTCGCTGAACTGCGTGCCAATCACCACCGCGACGGCCAGCTGCACCAGGTTCCCGCGAATGACGAAGTTCTTGAAGCCGCTCATGCGGACAGACTTCCCGCCCAGCGCGGATTAATCCTGCGGTCGTCGGCAACGGGAGCCTGAGTTACCGTGCACGCCGACGCGCCGCGTCTGTTCTGAGGCGGCCGCCCCCTGCCCAAGGACCCGGAACCTGGCCAGCCGCGGCGGGCCGACCACTGGGAAAGCGACTCGATCATCGGCAGGGACTGCGAATCAGCGGTCGAAACCCTGGCCGAGCGGGCCGTCGCCACGGCTAGGACGTCGGGGTGATTGACGACGATGACACCATCGCCCGTCACGCCGCGCTGTACGCTGATATCAATACGTTTGCATATGTAGGAATACCAGCAAGGCGGTGGACCTGGTGTCCGGCCCGGGCGGGCTGGCCTCGTTCTTGCGGACCCGGCTGCTGGGCGCCCGACTGGCCGGGCCGTCGCTGCCGCTGGACGTGGGGCACAGCGACCAGATCCCGGCCGCGATCCGCCGCGCGGTGATCCTGCGGGACCACCACTGCCGGTGGGCCGGCGGCTGCGACCAGCCAGCCGCGGCCTGCGAAGTGCACCATGTGACCCACCTGGCCGACGGCGGCACCACCAGCGTGGCCGACTGCGCCCTGTTCTGCTTCTTCCACCACCAGGTGGCTATTCACCAGTGGGGCTGGACCGTCGCCCTGCACCCCGACGGCAGCACCACCGCCCGCAGCCCCGACGGCACCAAGACCCTGCACAGCCACAGCCCTCCGCCCGCTTCCGCCGGGTGAGTCCCGGACCTGGGACATCGGCTCAGCTGCGGGACTTGCGGCGTGCGGGCGCGGCCATCGGCGCCCTTGCCGCCGCGACCGGAGGTGCGCTCCGGGAGTTTGTCGAGGACTTGTGACGCCCGGTTCCGTGGAAGGCCGTCAATGGGTGATCGCGAGGGCTACGGCAGAGACGCCTCAGACTCGATCCATGCGCCGCACTCAGGCCGACTGGTTGAAGTCCCTCTCGCGACACCGCTGCCAAGTCAGGGCGGCGCCAGCAACAGCCTGGCGTACAACCCGAGGTGATCAGAGACGTATCCCGGGCCGCCGGACAGCGGCACCTTCCCGGCGAACAGCACGGTCGCGGCTTCGGCCTTGACCCCCTCGCTGGTCAGGATGAAATCGATGCAGCGCGGCGTCTCGCCTGCCGGAAGATACTCAGCACGGAAGGTCGCCGGGCAACTGCCCCCGAACGCATCCGCCAGCCCGGTACCCGCCACGAAGTCGCCGAACAGCGAGCTGTCGCGGTCGACGTTGAAGTCCCCGCACACCACGGCCGGACCCGCGACACTGAGCACGACCCGCGCCAGGGCATCGAGCTGGGCCCGGTGCAGCGGATAGTACCGGCCCGCACTCGACCAGTCTCCATCCCGGTTGGAGACGGGATGCGTGTTGACGACGCACAGCCCGGAACCGGCGAGCCGGGTCACCAGCACGCCCTTCAGCGCCCCGCGAAGCCGGGCCAGCCGGGAGATGCGGTCGGCCCGCGGCGGCATGCCGAATCCGCGGTAGACCGTGCTGAACACCGGCCGCCGGGAGAACGTCACCAGACCCCCAGCGGGCCCGGGCGGCGCAAACCGGTAACTCACATGCCCGAACGAGCGCATCCGTCGGGCCAGCAGCCGCAGATGCCACCAGCTGATTACCTCCTGGAAACAGGCGACATCAGCATCCCCGGCCTCAACCTCCGCACCGATCACCGCGTAACGCTCAGCCAAGTCCGAGCCCACCCCGAGCGTATTAAGGGACATCACGGTCACATGCTCACCGGGCACACTAAACCCTAGACGAAGGGCGCCCGGCTGACGTGTTCTGCGATAGCCGGGCTGGCCTACTTGCCGCGTCCTTTAGACCGCACCCACTTCGGCTCTGTCTTTATGCCGAACGAACCGTGGCACTTGCTGCCGAGACTCCCTAGCCGCCTGGTTCGTGGCGGAAGTCGACGGTCGGCACCGCCTGGCTCAGCGGGCCGGGATCACGACCGTGGCCAGGCCGGCCAGCCGCTCGTTCAGGTCGGCGACGGTGAACAAATCGCCGAATTCGGCAAACTGCTCATTGAAGACCCAGATCCCGCCGCAATCCTCCGGCGGTCCATCCCGGCGCCCGCCGGTGCAGCGCGGGTAGGCCACTCCCGGCTCGGCCGCGATGATCTTTTCTACGACGATGTCGTGCCGCCAGTCGTCGCCGAAGTCGTAGCTGTACACCGCCTTTGCCCGTTCGGACCCGGCCACCTGGGCGAGCGTAGCAGTGGCCTCGTCCTGCCGTTCCGCCCAGTCGTCCTCCTCATCCGGCGAGCCGAACTGACCGCACACCGTCTCGAAGGCGTGCAGGTGATAGCCGTGCCAGCCGAAGGTAACCTGCAGGACCGCGTGCACCAGGCCAGCCGCGAGCGCACCGGCTATCCCGGCTCGCGGCGCAAGGTGGGGAGTCGATGCTCGGACGGCGCGATGCCCAATGCGAGACTCGGAGCCATGAGCGGCGTCCGGAAGGCTCCCGCAGCGCCGCGCCTCCGCGCCATCCGCGAGGCATGGCTCCAACCGGTGATCGGACAACTCGAAGCTGACCCCGACATCGGCGCAGTTGGCTTCGTCGGTTCCATCGGTCGCGGAGACGCGGACGACTGGAGCGATGTCGACCTCTTCATCGTCGTTCCCGATGACCAGGTCGACCGTTACGCCGATGCGGCTCGACGGGCCGGACCGGAGCGGGTCGCACTCAGCTTCGACGCGCGTCACAACGCACCCCGTGGCGCCGGGTCGGTCGGCGTCCACTACGTGATCGACGATCTTCCCTTCAACGCCGACTGGTACGTCTACCCGGACTCCCAGGGGGCCTGGGTCGCGGACGCGAAGGTGGTCTTCGATCGCCATGGCCTCCGCCGACTGAGCGACACCTTCGACGAGCACCTGGCCAAGCGCGAGGTCCAGCCCCCGACGCCCAAGCCAGCCAATGCGCACCGGCTTCTGCAGATGGCGCTTATTCCCGTGGCCGCCAAACGGATCGCGCGCCGGTCTCCCGACGCGGGACGCATGGTGGAGTTCGTCGGCGGACCACACGCACCCGACGCTGCTCCGGCCGAACACCTGAAGATGCTCCGAGGGCTGCTCGGCCAGCACCGCGGCGTCGCTCCGGCGGAGAGCCTGTCCGCCGCCAGTCACTACCTCGACCTCGTCGCAGAAGTTCTGTAGGAGGGTGCTACGTCGTGGCTGGGGCAGGCGGCCCGGCCGTTACGCGGGTCCAGGCCCGGGTGGCTTGGTCTGGCGGAGGCTGTGCCCCGTGGAGCGTCAGGGTTTGGCGGCGCGGCGGGAGAGGCCGTCTACGAAGATGTCGATGAGGAGCTCGAAGCGTTCGTCGGGGTCGGAGAAGGCGAACTCATCGGCCAGGGCGGTCATGTTGGGGAACTGGGCGGCGGGGAGCGAGGCGATGTAGTCGCGGGCCATGTTCGCGACCTGCTGGAGGTCGGCCGGGTCGATGGGCCGGGGGCGGTCGGCGGCGGCGGTGCTGTCGTCGACGCCGGTCTCGTCGATGGTGAAGCCGTTGACGGTGGCGATCAACAGCAAATAGCCCTGGACGGCCAGGTGCGGGGGGAGGCCGCCGGCCCGAAGGATGGCCAGGATGCGCTCGGAGTAGCGCAGGGCGTTGGGGCCCATGGGGATGCGGCCGATCGAGACCCGGACGACCCAGGGGTGGCGGTGGCTGGCGGCGCGCTGGTCACGGGCGATCTGCTTGAGCTGCTCCTGCCAGTGCTCGGGATCGGGGTCGGGGATCTTGCCTTCGCCAATGACTTCATCGAGGACCAAGTCGAGCAGGCCGTCCTTGCTGCCTACGTGCCAGTACAGCGAGGCGGCGCCGGTGCCTAGCTCGTCGGCGAGCTTGCGCATGCTCAGGGCGGTCAGGCCCTCGCGGTCTAGGAGCCGGATAGCGGCGGCCACGATCGCGTCCTTACTGATCGGGTCGCGGCGGCGCTTCGACGGGCGGGCGGGGGCGCGCTGCCAGGGCGGCGGCGGGATCTCTGGGTCGTTCGGCATCGGGTCTCACCTTACAGCAGCGCGCGTTCGTTCTCTTAAACACTGTACCAGACTCGAACAGTGTTTGACTTCGATCGATGATCCATGATAGAACGACGTTCGAGAGACGAACCTAGTTCGAGGAGTCTGGAAGTGACTACAAGTCAAGCGGCCGCTCGTGGCCGGTCGGCCGTGGCGGCCGGGTACCCCCGGCGGTGGCTCGCGGCGATCGTGATGATCGTCGGGGCGCTCATGGACATGATCGACGTGACCATCGTCAACGTGGCCTTGCCGACTATCCGGCGGGACCTGCACGCGAGCGCCACCCAGCTGGAGTGGGTGGTCTCGGGGTACATGCTGGCGTTCGCGGCGGCGCTCATCATCGCGGGGAACTTCGGCGACCTGTTCGGCCGCAAGCGGGTCTTCCTGGCCGGGGTCGCGGTGTTCGGGCTGGCCAGCCTGGCCGCGGGACTGTCGCAGTCCGGGGCGGAGCTGATCGCGGCCCGGGTGGTGCAGGGGACCGCGGCGGCGGCCATGGCGCCGCAGGTGCTGGCCACGTTCCGCGCGATCTTCACGGGGGCCGAGCGGGGCAAGGCGTTCAGCATCTACGGGGCCATGCTGGGCTTCGCGTCCGCGGTGGGATTGCTGCTCGGCGGGGTGCTGACCGAGGCGAACCTGTTCGGGTGGAGCTGGCGGACCGTGTTCTTCGTCAACATCCCGGTGGCGGTGGGCGCGCTGATCGCGGGCTCGCGGTTCGTGCCCGAGACCCGGGACCCGGGCGCGCGGCGGCCGGACATTCCGGGGGCGGTGCTGCTGGCGGCGTCGCTAGTCGCGATCGTGTACCCGCTGCTGGAGGGCCGGACGCTCGGCTGGCCGGCGTGGGGGTGGGTGCTGCTGGCGGCCGGGGTGGCCGGGCTCGGCGTGCTGGGGCTGGTCGAGGCCAGGCGAGGACGGCGGCCGAACGGCGGGGCTGACGCGCCTGCGCCGCTGCTGCGGGCCGGGCTGTTCCGGATTCCGGCGTTCGCGGCCGGGTTGAGCGTGCAGGTGGCGTTCGCGGCCGGGATGCAGGGGTTCTTCCTGGCCTTCGCGCTGTGGCTGCAGGCCGGCGAGCACTTCTCGCCGCTGAAGGCGGGGCTGACCGCGGTCGCGTTCAGCGTGGGCAGCTTCATCGGCGCGCCGGCGGCGGTGCCGCTGGCCCAGAAGCACGGCCGCAGCATTCTGGCCCTCGGCGGGGTGCTGATGGTGGCCGGCATCGCGGGCGTGGCGCTGGCCGCCCCGCACATCGGGGTGAACGGCAGCCCGTGGCCGGTCGTCCCGGGGCTCGTGCTGGCCGGCGCGGGACTGGCGCTGCTGGTCATCCCGCTGGTCAACGTGGTGCTGGCGGCGGTGCCGGTGGAGGCGGCCGGCGGGGCGTCGGGGCTGTTCAGCACGGCGCAGCAGCTCGGCGGCGCGATCGGGGTGGCGCTGCTCGGCACGGTGTTCTTCGGGTACCTGAGCGGCCACTCGTTCGAGGCCGCGATCGTCCACGTCGCGCCGTACGCGATGGGCGCGTTCGCGCTCTGCGCGGTCCTGTCCATGCTGCTGCCGCGCACGGCGGTGGCGGAGGAGGCGCTGACCGAATCCTGACCGCCCTAGTGGCCCGTGGCCGGACAGCTCGCCGGCGACGGGCCACCGGGCGTCGCGGATGGACGGCAAACGGCGGGCCGGGAAGGTGAGCCACGGCCCGTTCAGTAGAAAAAAGATGGTGAGACCCGGGGCGGACGGTCAGGGAGGAGCCCAGGGTGGCTCATGATGCGACGTCCGGCGCTTGATCTGGCTGTTCCCCAGCGGTCCAGGCGCCCCAGGCTTATGGTGGAGAGACGGGCAGGCTCTCGGAAATTTTAGGGGGATGCCATGCCAGACGACAATGCGCGTGCGGATGACGACATGCGCACGCTGCGGGCCAGGTTCCCCCGGTGGGGCATCTTGTTCGATCCGCTGGAAAGCATGTGGGTCGCGGTCAGCGGCAAGCGGACGCTGGTCGCCGCCAGCAGCCCGCAGAAGCTGACCGAGCAGGTGGAGGCCGCGAACCGCGGCGAGGCCGGGCCGGCTGAGGGCGACAAGACCCGGACGTGGCGTGCCCTCCGCAAGTATGCGGGGAGCTAGCGGCCAGCGGCTCCGCGCCGTTCATTCCGGCCCGGCATGAGAGCAGCCTGACCTCGCTGGCCGGTCGTCCTTTTTGGACATATTGCCTGCAAGTGGGACATTGACTGGCTAGAGTGGGCTGCTGGAGACGAAGCCAGGAAGCGGGACTGTCCTCAGGCGCAGGCTAGCCGGTGGCGTCCCATCCGGGGGGTTGGCGGATTGCTACGTGAGCCAATCACTCGCGCGGCAGTAATAACCGGCCAGCAGCGGCGGGATGGTCTATTCGGCAGCCAATTATGGTGACACGCTCTGCCTCTCCCCGACCGCCGGGATGGGAACCGGCCGGTCAGCGCCTCGTGCTGGCCGTGGCTCGGCTGCCCTACGAGGCAACGGCGGTCCTGGCGAGCCTGAAACGCGGGGCCCGATCAGCGGCTGGGCGCTCGGCGGCCCTGTTCGCGGTGATCGCCGCGGCGTACGTGGTGGGCGCCGAGCTGGCGTGGCACCACTACAGCTCGGGCCTGGCGTTCGGTTATCCCCCGTCTGGTGTCGATGTGGCCGCCCTCATTCTGGTGGCGCGGCGGCGCTGGCCCGTGGTGATCGCCGCGATCATGGTCAGCGAGACCGCTGTCGACCTGCAGCATCACCTGACGCTCGCGGTGGCGCTGGCCTCAGCGCTGGCCAACGTGGTGGAGCCGGTGACCGGAGCGTCGTTCGTCCGCTGGTTCTGCGACGGACGGCGGCCGGACCTGGGGACCCGCCGCGATCTGGGCTGGTTCGTCCTGGGCGCCGCGATCCTCGGGCCGCTGGCGGGCGGGCTGATCGGGGCCACGGTGAGCTGGGCGAGCAAAGGCGGCTGGTGGCCGGGCCTGGTGCTGCAATGGTGGGCCGGGGACGGAATCGCGGTGCTGGTGATCGGCGGTCCGATCCTGCTGTGGGCGCAGCGGCGAGCACTGGTGTCCTCGCGGTGGCCCGAACTGGTACTCGTGGTCCTGCTTACGACCGGGCTCTCGGTCGTTGCGTTCCGCTTCAGCGCACCGTCCAGCCTGCTGTTCTTGCCGATCCTGGCGTGGGCCGCGCTCCGGCTACGTGACCTGGGCGTGGTTCTCACCGGAGCGGCTTTTGCGGCCGTCGCCAACTACATGACGGCGGCCGGGTACGGCGAGTTCGCTGAGCTGGAGATGTCGCCCGCCGCTTCGGTGGCCATCCTGCAGGCCTATATCGCCCTGGTCGTCCTGCTCGGCTGGGTGCTGGCTCAGGAAGTCGCGGGCCGGATGTCGGCCGTACAGGATCGGGACAGCGCACGGCTGGAGCGGGCGATAGCCGAGGCCCGACGGGAGGCCGCCGAACTAGGCGCTGCGCTGGCTGATGCCGCTACGGTCAGCTCCGTCGGCGACCAGGTATCGGCCGTGGTCCGCGCCCGGCTGGACGCGGCGCGGGTCGTGATCAGCGTACTGGCCGCCGACGGACGCCGGCTCGAGCCGCTCGCGGGTGGTGCCGCCGCCGCGCAGGCGGCGGTCGTGCCGGCGGAACTGACGATCGATTCCGACGCGCCGGGACCGCGGGCCGTCCGGGACCGCACTCCGGTGTACCTCGGCGACCTGAAGGGGGCGGACGCGGGGACCGGATCCATGGCCGCGCTTCCGTTGCTCACCGAGGTCGGCGCCCTTGGCTATCTCGGCGTCTGGTGGGCCGGGCCGCGGAAGGCGACCGCCGCGGAACGCGAGTATCTGCGCCGGATAGCCGAGACGACGAGCCGTGCCCTGGAGCGGGCCCGGCTCCGGCAGGCTGAGCGGCGCGAGCACGCGCGGGTCGAGACCCTGGCCGACCTCACCCGGCTGCTCGCCTCGGCGCTGACCCCCGAGGCGATCGGCGAGGTGGTGGCCGATTGCCTCGGCGCGGCTGCGGGCGGCGCCGACGCGCTCTGCCTCGGCGTCATCAGTCAGGACGGCAGGCGGCTGGTACGGATCACCACGGCCGGCTACGCCGAACAGGTCGGCGAACAGTTCTCGGACCTGCCGATGGATGTCCCGGCAGCCGAGACCGATGCCGCCCGGACCGGCAGCCCGGTAATCATCCGGACGCCCGCCGAGTATGAACAGCGGTACCCGGGCCCGGATACCCCGGCGATCCTCGCGCCCGGATCGAGCTGGCTGAGCTGGCCGCTGTGGACGGGCACGGCACCCATTGGCGCGATCGGCCTGATGTGGAGGCATCCCCAGCAGTTCGAGCCTGGGCAGCTCGCCTTCGTCGCCGCTGCCGCCAACCTCGTCGCGCAGGCCCTGGTCCGCGCCCGCGTCTACGCCGATGAGCACGCGATCGCCACTGTCCTGCAGCGCGCGATCATGCCAGCAGCGGCCGCGGTTATTCCTGGCCTGGAGATCGGGGCTAGCTACCGGCAGGCTGGAACGACCCATCAAATCGGCGGGGACTGGTACGACGCGCTGGCCCTACCGGGCCAGCGGGCCTATCTGGCCGTCGGCAACGTGGTCGGACACGGCCTGACCGCCGCCGAAGACATGACCCAGCTGCGCCACGCCGGGCGTACCCTGGCCATCGCCGGCTACCAGCCCGCCCGCATCCTCGAGGAACTGGCGCGGGTTACCGACTGGGCCACCAGCGGGAAGTTCGCCACCGTGGCGACTGCGATCATCGAGCCCGACGTGTCCGTGGTCACCTACGCCACCGCGGGCCACCCGCCGATCCTGATCCGCCGCGCCAAGACCGGGACCGTGGAGATCCCCCCGCCGACCGAGGGGCCAGCTCTGTGCCTCCCGGGCGACCAAGATCTTTCGCAGTACAGCCAGGGCCAGACGGGGTTCGAGGTCGGCGACATCATGCTCATGTACACCGACGGGCTGATCGAGCGGCGCGGTGAGGATCTCGAGGACGGCATCAACCGGGTCGCCGAACGATTGCAGGCCTGGCCGCCCGGCGTGCCGCTCGGCAGGCTTTGCGACGACTTGATCGCGTGCCTCGGCGCCGAACCCCAGCTCGACGACATGTGCGTGCTAGCCGTCGCTCGCTGCCTTCCAGCCGGGCCTGCGGAGCCGGTCCATCAGCAGCGGCGGGAGGATGCCGATGGCGAGAATCCCGGCCAGGATCACGACGGCGTAGCGGAGCGCGTTCAAGTGGCCGAACTGTGACGGGGGGATGAACCCGATTACGAGCGCGGCCGCGGATGAGACGGTGCCGAGCAGGCACAGCAGGCCCAGCGCCGGGGCCCGGTAGCCGCGCGGGCGATCCGGTTGCGTCCGGCGCAGCCTGATGGCCGCGATGAACATCAGCACGTACATGATCAGGTAGACCTGCGTGGCCATCGCGGCGAAGATCCAGTAGGCGTGCGAGACGCTCGGGATGAACGCGTAGAGCAGCGCGATGACCGTGATCACGGCGCCCTGCGCAGCGAGGATGCGGAACTCGATGCCGTGCCGGTCGACCTTCTGGAAGTAAGGCGGGAGGAACCCCTGCTCACGCCCGATCAACAGCAGCCCCTCGGACGGGCCGTCCAGCCAGGAAATCATCCCGGCTAGCGCTCCGACCGCCAGGGCGATCGCGATCAGCGGCACGGCGAACGAGACGCCGAAGTGGCCGAACAGGCTCTGGAAGGCCTGCATCACGCCGGCGGTGAAGCTGATCTGAGCCGAGGGGATCACCCAGGAGATCGCCAGCGTCGGGCCGATGAAGACGGCCAGGACCAGCGCCATGGCCACGAAGATGGACTTCGGGTACTCGCGGGCTGGATTCCGGAGCTCGTCGACGTGCACGGCGTTGACTTCGATGCCGGCGTAGGTGAAGAAGCTGTTGACGATCAGGACGATGCTGGCCAGCCCGGTCCACGCCGGCAGGATGTGGCGGGCGGTCATCGGCGCGGCCGAGTGGTGGCCCTGGACCAGGTACGCGATGCCGAGCGCGACGAGGATCGCGGCCGGGATCAGCGTCCCGAGCAGGGTTCCGCCCGAGCCGAGCCTGGCCACCAGCGCCTGCCCGCGCGTGGTCATCAGGACGCCGCCCGGCCAGCCGGAGGCCAGCTCCGCAGCCACCAGCGACACCGGCACCAGGAACACGAACGCGGGCAGCACGTACAAGAACACCGAGGCGAGCCCGAAGACCGCCAGCGCGGGCGCCGACCCGAGATAACCGACCGAGCCGACCGTCAGCATCGCCAGCGCGGTCCAGCTGATCAATTTCGGAGCCGGCGGATGCGGAGCCGGCGGATGCGCGGCCGGCGGGCCCGGACGCGGCGGGACCGGACGCGGCGGGCTCGGGACAGGAGCAATGGCCTTGGCGAGCGTTGCTCGCGGCCGCCGACGCCTTCGGACGAACATCGATTACCGTCGCCGACCCGAGGCGGGCATCGGCGGGCGGCTCGAGGCCGACTCTCTCATGGGGATCCCGGTAGGAACGGTTGGCCGCTAGAGGACGTCAGGCACTGTTCTACACGGTCTCGTGGATCCGATCGACTCTGGTGGCGATAGTGAGGGCGGCGACGGTGATCCAGAGGAGTTCCAGGCCGAGGAAGATGCGCTCGAATAGGCCGCCGGGGAGGTGGGGGTGGCCGACGGCCCGGCCGAGCACCAGGTAGGCCAGGGCGGCGGCGATGGAGATGCCGAGCATGACGGGGGCGGCGGGGCGCCAGCCGGGGTCGGACATGAGGCTGGCCGAGATCAGGATGGCGCCGATGGCGATGGCGGTGAACGCGACGAACGCCAGGACCAGGTGGACGACGCCGCTGCCGTGCTGGGGCGTGCCCTCGGGGTCATCGGCGAAGAAGGCGAGCAGGCCGGAGCAGACGGCCCAGGTGACCAGGAGGGCCAGGCCGGCGCGGAGACGGGGGCTGGGGCGGGCGGCCTGGGCCAGGGCGGCGGCGATGGCCAGGGACAGGGCGCAGCGGAGCAGGAAGTTCAGGTCCATGACCCAGTACCAAGGGCCGCGGCCGTAGTCGCTTTCTGCGTTGTAGAGCAGGCTGTATGTGGGGCGGAGGAAGGCCAGCAGGACGTCGATGGCCACGTAGAGGGCGACGCCGGCCAGGGTGAGGCGGGCCAGGGGCCGGGGAAAAATGCAACCTGGTTGCATATCTTTAGTATGCTGGTGTCATGGCCGCAGAGTCAAATGCCACGTACCGGTTCGGCAACATGGTCGGGCTGACCAGGCAGAGCTGGGTGGGCGAGCTGACCAGCCGCCTGGACGCGCTCGGCTACGCCGAGTACCGGCGCAGCGACGCGGGTGCGGTGCGGATGCTGTATCTGGGGCCGCTGGCGGTCGGGCAGCTCGGGACGGTCCTGGGCGTGACGCGGCAGGCGGCCAGGAAGGTCGTCGACGGGCTCGAGCAGCGGGGCTATGCCACGACCCGACGGGATCCCGACGACACGCGGCAGCTGAACGTCACGCTCACCCCGGCCGGGCAGGCTTATGCCATCGCCATCGCCACCGTGATCGGGGAACTGAACCGTGAGGTCGCCCAGCGGGTCAGCCCGGCCGAGCTCGCCGCGGCGGACACCGTGCTGCGGGCGGCCCTGTTCGACGACGGCGCTAGGCAGCGAGCTAGCCGGGTACCGCGGCCGCCTGGATGATGCGCGGATGCCACCCGTCACGCAGGGGTCGGGCCGGCGGGCGGCACCAGTTCCAGGCAGCATGCGTACCAGCTGAAGGTCCGCGCTTGGGCCTGCTGGTAGTAGGTCTCACCGGACCCGAAGTTCCGGTCGAAGTGGCGGCCCAGAACGACCACGGCGACGCTGGCGGCTCCGGCGTCGTGGAGCGCGATGGCCGCAGACTGGGCGTGACCTCCTGTCGTCCAGGTGTCATCTACCAGCAGCACGGCCGGATGGCCCGTCATGGCGTGCGCCGCGCGGTACCGGTTGACCAGTACGGCGCGGCCCTCGACCGACGCATCGGGGCCGAGCCCTAGCAGCGGCTGATAGCGGTCTCGGGTCTGTCCTACGTGCGTGCCGACGATACGCACGAGCGGATGGTCGTCATCGCGCGGCCGGGTCCCGGGGACCGTGGTCACGACGTCGAACCGCGGTACGCCGACGGCCGCCGCGACGTGCGGCTCGTGCTGCCGGAGAAAACGCCACAGTACCGCCGCGAGCCGGATCTCCAGCATCTGCCGCACCCGTTGGTCCGGATCGTACTTGTAGTGCCAGAGCTCGTGCGCGAGCTGCTGGCGCTTCACGGCGAGGGCGACCGGGACGACGACCTCCGCTAGCCGCCCGCCGTACCCGTCGTGGGCGACTTGGCATGGGTAGCAGAGCCGGTATCCGGGATCGACCGCCCGCCGGCAGGTCGCACATACGCCGCGGCCAGCCGGGAGGATAGAGACGAGATGGTTGCGGTACGGCTCGCTGAGCTCGAAGACCGATGCCACGGCGGTCAGGCCCAGACGAGATCCGTCGACTCCGACGCGAGCCGTTGCAGGCCGGCGAACACGTCGGCGGCGCTCTCCACGACGGTGACCCCGGGGCGCTCCGCGTAGTCGCGGGCCCACTTGTGCTCAAGCAGGCTGCACATCAGGAACACGTGGCGGCCATGCTGAAGGGCAAGCCTGGCCTGCACGCGGGAGCCGCTCCGGTCGGCCGCCTCAACCACGACCGTCGCCAGCGCGTAGCCGCTCATCACCGCGTTGCGCATGGGAAATGACGCCTTGGTCGGCGGCGCGCCGGGCAGGAACTGAGAGATCACCAGGCCCTTCGCCACGATCTCCTCCTGCAGGCCCGCGTTCTGCGGCGGGTACACCCGGTCGATACCCGTGCCGATGACGGCCACGGTGCGCCCGCCGGCCATGAGGGCCGCGGTGTGCGCGGCCGTGTCGATACCGGCAGCGAGACCGCTGATGACCGGGATGCCGTTCGCCGCGAGCCCGGTGGCTAGCTGGCGGGCCTGGTCGATACCTCGCGGGGTCGGCTGACGGGTGCCGACGACGGCGACGGACGTCACGTCACGCTCGTCGGCGCTGCCTCGCATGAACAGGACCGGCGGGTGCTGGTAGATCATGCGGAGGTTGGACGGGTATTCGGCATCGAGTACGCAGACCATCCGGATGCCGGCCCGGTCCCAGCGCTCAAGGTCACGGGCCTCCTCGTCGGGGCCATCGGTCCGCGCCGCCTCGAACAGCGAGCCCTGGGCAGGCGACTGCGCGGCGGCAGCCTTCTGCACGCTGCCGCACTCCTCCAGCTGCTCGGTCACCGCTGACCAGACGACTCCAGGTCGTCGCAGCCAGGCAACCAGGGCGGCCTGCTCCGCACGCGTCATCCCGGCCAGCCTATCGGCTCGAACGGATGTTCGCTGGATCGCCGCGCCGATCGTCGGCCCGCTCGGCGAAAATTATCAATCTGAACGGGCCGTGGTTCTACGGTCTGAGCCAGGCAGCACCTGAGGGGGGCAGGGCCTGAGGCGCAGGTAACCGGCGATCGGCGGTTGCGCGTTGAAAGGGCGTGAGTATCCAGCGACCGGACTTCGCGGAGTTCTACCGCGAGGCTAAGGATGAGTGCCTGTTCGCTGTGCTGGTCAGTGTCGGCGACCGGGACACGGCGCAGGACCTGGTGGCCGAGGCCTTCGCCCGGGCCTGGGCGTCGTGGGCCGTGGTCAGCAGGCACCCGGCCCCGGCGGCGTGGGTGGTACGCACGGCGCTGAACGCTGGTATCTCGCGGTGGCGGCGTCGGCGCCGGGAGGTGCCGGTGCCCGACCTGGCCCGGGTCGCGGACCGGTCCGCGGCGGGCGAGGCGGCCGACGGTTCGGTCGATGCCAGGATCATGGCGGCGCTGCTGCGGCTGCCCGCCCGGCAGCGGCAGGTGGTCGCGCTGCGGCTGTTC
Organism: uncultured Actinomycetes bacterium; assembly: GCA_963722055.1. Taxonomy (GTDB): domain Bacteria; phylum Actinomycetota; class Actinomycetes; order Streptosporangiales; family Streptosporangiaceae; genus Palsa-504. Next base: position 47,843 of record CAVRLA010000003.1, read on the forward strand.
CTGGACCTGGATACCGCCCGCACCGCGCAGGTGCTCGGCATCGCGCCCGGCACCGTCCAGGCTCACCTGGGCCGCGCGATCGCGGCACTGCGCGACGACCTTATCCCTACCTGGCAGCTGGAGAACCAGTCATGAACGACCACGAGCTGATCACGGTGCTGCGGGAGCAGCGCGGCACCGTCCCGATGACCGTCCCGGTAGAGCAGATCATCCGCCGTGGCCGCGCGGTGCGCGCCCGGCGCCGCGTGCCCCGCGCGGCCGCGGCCCTGGGGGCGGCTGCGGCGGCGGCATTGGCCGTGGCCGTGGCGCTGCCCGCCGACACACCTGGTGCCCAGCTGGCGGCCTGGACGGTAACCCGCCAGGCCAACGGCAGCATTCAGGTCACCATCCGCGAACTTCGCGACCCGGCCGGCCTCCAGCGCACGCTGCGCGCCAACGGCGTCCCGGCCGCTGTCAGCTTCGCCGGCCAGCAGAACCCTGCGTGCCAGGGCTACGCCTTGACGGGCAGCCCGAGTCAGCGGCGGCAGCAGCTGGGCAGCGTGGTGACCGTGCCCGCCAAGGGCCGGGACGCCATGGTCATCCACCCCGCGGCGCTGCCGTCCGGCGCCGGCCTGGCCATCAACGCCCTCTTCCGGCACGGCGGTCTCGATGGGTTCTCGGTGAGCCTGGTCCAGGCCAGCCCGCCGTGCACCGGGAGCTAGCATGATCCTGTACCTGGGGGGTAGCGTCACCGGCATGACGGTAAAGCTCGTGGTCCTGTACACGCACCCTGATGATCCAGATGCCTTCGACCGGCACTACCTCGGCACGCACATGCCTCTGGTGGCCATGATTCCAGGCCTGCAGCGGACTGAGACGGCGCGTATCGTGGCTGCCGCTGACCCTGGTGAGCAGACTTACTACCGCGTCACGGAGTTGTACTTCGCTGACCAGGGGGCGCTTGATGCGGCGTTCGGGTCGGAGGAGGGGAAGGTAGCCGTAGCCGACTACCAGAACATCGCACCGCCAGGGTCGAGGCTGTTCGTCGCAGTCCCAGACGACTGACGGCAGCGGCGTTTCCGCGGAGACGCCGACCCTAGCTGCGGCTCGGTGAGGTGGGGACGCCGGCCAGGGCGAAGAACTCGGCGCGGGACCGGGGGTCGCTGCGCAGCGTGCCCAGCAGGGCCGACGTGACGGTGGTGGCGCCGAGCGCGCGGATGCCGCGCTGGGTCATGCAGGTATGCTCGGCCTCCAGCACCACGCCGACGCCCCGGGGGCGCAGGTTCGCGTCGAGGCACTTGGCGACCTGCATGGTCAGCCGCTCCTGGGTCTGGGGCTGGGCCGCGAAGTGATCGACCAGCCGGGCCAGCTTGGACAGCCCGAGGATGCGGTCGCCGGGCAGGTAACCGACGTGCGCGACACCCGAGAAGAGCAGCATGTGATGCTCGCACAAGGTCCGGAAGGGGATCGCGCGGGCCAGCACCAGCTCGTCGTAACCCTCGTCGTTGGGGAACGTGGTGAGCTGGAACGGCTGCGCGGCGAGCAGTTCCGCGTAGGCTCGGACCATCCTGGCCGGCGTGGCCCGCCGCTCCTCGCGATCGAGGTCGATCCCGAGCGCGATCAGGAAGTCCGCGGCGGCCCGCTCGGCGGCGACCAGGTCTACCGGCCGCTGCGCGCCGTCCAGTTCCGCAGCCAGGTGCCCGGTGCGGTCGAGGATATCGGCGTTGTCGAGGATAGAGGAGTGGGTCATGTCGTTCCATTCCTGTCATGCGCGGCCGCGGATGGCCACGCAAAGTCATTCATGTAGTCTATCGATAATAAAAACTCGCGAAAGAGGACGAGGCTGATGACCGTGATGGTCGGCCGCCGAGAGTCGTTCAATGCCGCGCACCAGCTGTGCGACCCGGGCCTGTCCGATGACGAGAACCGGCGCCTGTTCGGCAAGTGCGCGAACCTGCACGGGCACAACTACGTCCTGGAGGTGGTCGTGACCGGCGAGATCGACCGGGCCACCGGCTACGTCCTGGATCTGAAACGGCTGTCGGACCTCATCACCAGGCGGGTCATCCAGGACGTGGATCACCGCAACCTGAACACCGACGTCTCCTGGCTGAAGGGGCGCGTCCCGACCGCGGAAAACCTGGCCCAGGCCTTCTGGGAGCGGCTCCGGCCGGAGCTTCCCGACGGGCTGCTGCGGTCGGTCCGGGTCTGGGAGACCGACAAGAACTGGGCTGAGGTCGGTGACCGGACCTGAGGCTCCGGCTCCGCCCGGGCCAGGCCGGGCGTTGCGGCGGCGGTACACGACCGCGGACCTGGGCGTGTTCACGCCCGAGGAGGCGCGCCGGTTCGTCCCGGACGGGAACGAGGACCCGCAGCATGATGTGGTCCTGGCCTGGGAAGTGCTGTACCGGCTCGAACCGGAGCTCTACGACCGGCTGGCCGGGGCCGAGCGGTTGCATCCCGGGGTGGTGGGCTGGCTGCCGGGCCACGTGGACCGGATCGCGGAGGTCGGCGCCGGGACCGGACGGCTGACCCTGGAGCTCATCGGGCGCGGACGGCACGTGGTGGCGATAGAGCCTGCGCTGCCGTTGCGCCAGATCCTGCAGCGGAAGCTGGCGGCCGCCGAACACGGGGACCGGGCCCGGGTGATCCCCGGGTTCTTCGACCAGCTGCCGCTGCCCGACGACTCCGCCGATCTGGTCGTGGCGTGCTCGGCCTTCACCCCGTCGCCGGGTCATGGCGGCGAGGCCGGCCTGGCCGAGATGGAGCGGGTGGGCCGGCCGGGCGGGTGCGTGGCCATCATCTGGCCGAACCACCTCGACTGGCTCACCACCCGCGGCTACCGGTACGTCAGCTTCCCGGGGCCGATGTCGGTGGAGTTCGGCAGCTACGCCGACGCGGTGGAGCTGGCCGAGATCTTCTACCCCAAGGGAGCGGACGAGGTCCGGCGGCTCGGACGGCGGAGCGTTCCGTTCGAGGTGCTGGGCATCAATCCGCCACGCGACCTGGCCTTCAAGGTGCTGGCGGGATGAAGATCGCGATCATGGCACCGCTGGTCACGGTCATCCGCGAACCTCAGCGCGGCGGTTCGCAGGCGTTCGTGTCCGATCTGGCCCGCGGCCTGACCGGCCGGGGGCACGATGTGCACGTCTACGCCGCCTCCGGATCGCAGATCCCGGGGGTCGAGGTGATCGACACCGGCATCAATCCGCAGTCGCTGGCGGGCACGCTGTACCGGGCGTTCGGGCCGTCCGCGGCTGAGCCTGCTGCGGCGGCCTCGGCGGCCGAGTCAGCAGCCGCGGCGGCCGAGTCAGCCGCGGCGGCCGAGGCCGCTTTCACTAGCGCCTACCGGACCATGGGGGCGACCCGGTATGACGTGATCCACAATCACGCGTTCGACGCGCCGGCCGTCCGGCTCGCCGCCGCGCTGCGGGCCCCGGTGGTGCACACGGTCCACCTGCCGCCGGACCGGGCCGTCTCGGCGGCGCTCCGTGAGGTGACCCAGAGCAGCAGGCCGCCGACGGTGGCCGTCGTGTCGGACTTCCAGGCCAGCGCCTGGCGCCGGGTCGTCCCCGTCGGCGCGGTGCTGCCGCCGTACCCGCCCACCCGCGCCATCGGCTGGTCGGGAGCGGCCGGGGCGGGCACGCTGTTCGCCGGCGGCTGAGCCCGGAGAAGGGCGCGGCGGAGGCCATCGACATCGCCCGCGCGGCGGGAGTGCCGATCGAGGTCTACGGCGACGTCTACGATGCCGGATACAGCCGGGACCAGATCGACCCGCGGCGAGGCTGGCCGGAGGTGACCGTGCACCCGGGAGTACCCCGGGCCGCGCTGTGGCGGGCCATGGCCGCCGCGGCCGTGGTGTTGTGCCCGTCCCGCTGGGACGAACCCTTCGGGCTGGCCGCCGCCGAGGCGCAGGCGTGCGGGACACCTGTCGTGGCGTTCCGGCGCGGTGGACTCGGTGAGGTGATAGTGGACGGTGTGACCGGATTCCTGGTGCCGCCCGACGATATCGGCGCCGCCGCGGCGGCGGTGTCGGAGGCGGCGAAGCTTTCGCGGCTGGCCTGCCGCGAGCACGCCGAGGGACAGCTCGACCTGGAGGTCAGCTTGGACGCGCACGAGCGCCTCTACCGGCGAGTGGCTGGTGAGTGAGATGTGGCTAGCGGGACGGGTGGCGTTGGTTACGGGGGCCAGCCGCGGGATCGGGGCGGCGACCGCCGTGGCCCTGGCGGCGGCGGGCGCTCACGTCGTGCTGGCGGCCCGGGACCGTGCGGCGCTCGACCGGGTGGCCGACCGGATCCGCGAGACAGGCGGCCAGGCCGTGCCGGTGCCGACGGACGTGAGCGACGAGGCAGCGGTCGAGCGCCTGTACGCCTCGGTCGAGCGGATCGGCCCGCTGGGCGCGCTGGTCTGCGCGGCCGGGGTACTGACGCCCGCGCCGTTCGCCGGAACGACGTCGGCCCTGTGGCACGAGACGCTCGGAGTCAACCTGACCGGTACGTTCTTGTGCTGCCGGGCGGCGTTCACCGCCATGGCGGCGGCCGGGCAGGGCCGGATCCTCAACATCGCGTCGCTGTCCGGCGTGTACGCCACCGAGAAGTTCCCGGGGCTGGCCGCGTACAACGTGTCCAAGTACGGAGTCATCGGCCTGACCGAGGCGATCGCGGTCGAGGGCAAGGCACACGGCATCAGCGCCGTGTGCCTGAGCCCGGGCGCCGTCGACACCGAGATGCTGCGCCGGGCCAACCCGGCCCTGCGTCCGGGCCTGACCCCGGGCGACGTCGCGGAGCTGATCGTCGCGCTGCTGGGCAGCCCGCTGGCTCCGGTCAGCGGGGCGAACATCCCGCTGTTCTCGAACGCCTAGGTCTGTCCCAGCGACCACAGGTCGGTGCGGTCGTCGGCGAGCACGTCAGCAGCCGGGCGGGCTCGCGCGGCGACCAGGCGGGCGCAGGCCGCCATCTCGCCGTCCAGGTCCAGTTCGGGATCACCGCCGCGGTCCAGGCCCACGGCGGCCCGCACTACCCCGTCGACCAGGTAGAAGCCGATGAACTTGGCGTCGGCCAGACTGCCGCGGACCACGAACTCGTCCCAGCGGTCGACGTGGCCGACGTACTCGATCTTGTGCTCGTACTGATCGGACCAGAACGTGTACAGGTAGTCGTAGGGGGCCGTCGAGCCGAGCATGGACCGAGCCGCCGCGGCGCCCTGTTTCTCCGCGTTGTTGTAGTGCTCGACCCGGACCCGGCCGAACAGCGGGTGGAGAATGTTCGCCACGTCACCGGCTGCGTAGACGTCGGGCGCGCTGGCCCGGCAGCGCTCGTCGGTCAGGATCCCGTTGTCCTGGTCGACCGGGACGTCCGGGACCTCGGGCTGGATACCGAGGCCTGCGACAACGAAATCGCACGCGATGCGGTGACCGGAGGCGGTGACGACCGCTTCGAGGCGTTCGGCACCCTCGAAGGCGGTGACCTGTTCACCGGGCCGCAGGTCGGCGCCGTGCGCGCGGTGGAAGGCGCCGACCACGGCGCCGACCTGGCCGCCCAGGACCCGGTCCAGCGGCTCTTTCCCGGGGAAGACCGTGGTGACCTGGACGCCGAGCTGGGTCAGCGAGGCGGTCACCTCGCAGCCAATGAATCCCATGCCCACGACGACCGCGCGCCGGCCCGGCACGGCTTCGGCCTTGATCGCGTCGCACTCGGCTTTGGTCCGGAGGTAGTGGATCCCGGGCAGGCTGGCCCCGGGGACTGCGAGCCGCCGGTTGCGCCCGCCGGTGGCGATCAGGACGTTCTGGTAGTGCAGTTCCTCACCCGAGGCCAGGGTGACGGCGTGCGCGGCGGGGTCGACGGCCGCCGCGGCGGCGTCGGTGCGCAGATCGACCTCGTGCTCGGCGTACCAGCCAGACGGCCTGACGTACCAGCCGTCGAGATCCTCCTCCGACCGCAGGTAGGTCTTAGATAGCGGCGGACGGCCGAAGGGGACGCCCGGTTCCCGGCCGAGGAGCACGACCGGCCCGGCGAAGCCCTCCTCCCGGAGCGTCGCGGCGGCGTTACCGCCGGCCAGGCCGCCGCCGACGATCACGATCGGGTTTCCGCTGGTGCGCTCAGCCACGCAGTCCATTATCGGTTCAGCGCGTGAGCCGCGGGGTCAGGATCGGCCGGTGGGCATCCGGGTCCGGCGATCATGCGGTTCGCTGGTGGGCAGCGACCCGAAGCCGAAGTAGTCCGCCCCGGCGGTCGGCGCGCTATCGAAGCGGCGGTGCCGCTCCGATACGCCGAGGGCGACCGCCACGCCGCGCAGGAAGACCAGGAGCCCGACGATGAAGGTCACGCCGCCGACCGGGCCGTAAGGCAGCACCATCCCGGCCACCGTGAGTGCGGCCCCGCTCAGCAGGAGCCTGGCCCCGCGGCGGGCGCGCACGGCGCGGGCCAGGTGCATCAGCCCGATCACCGCCAGCTGCGCGCCAGTGCTGATCCACCGGCGGATCCGCCTCCTGCGGGCAGGCCGGGTGAACCGCGGGGCAGCGTACCTGCCAACTGGCCTGGCGGGCGATTTCCACACCACCAGGTTCTGCCGGTGCCATCGTGGTCTCATCGCGTCTGGTACACCTCGCGACTACCGTGTGTGTCCTCAATGGTACCGGTCGCGCAGCCAGCGCTCGAATTCGGTGGCGACGATCCGCTCGTCGTGCACGCCAGCCGCCTCGTCCGAGGCCAGCCACACGATCGGCGGGCCCATCACGGCAGGCTCGAGGAAGCCATGACCTTCGAGCCTCTGCGTCGGGCGGCAGCATGCCGGTGACGGTCGCGCCGCCGGGCAGGAGCAGGTTAACCGTGACGCCCGTGTCCCGCAGGTCGGCGGCCATGATCCGGGACAGCGCCTCGCTGCCGGCCCGCGATGGCCCGTAGGGGACGAACCCGGCCCGCTGCATGGTCGACAGGTTCACCGAGATGTTGACGATGCGGCCGCCGCCGGCGGCCAGCATACGCGGCGTGACCTCGCGGGCCACGAGGAAGTAGCCGGTCAGGTTGGTGTCGATCACGGCGCGGAAGCCCTCGGGCGGCACCTCCCAGAAGCCGTACGGGTGCGTCATGAAGCGCGGGTTGACCGTGCGCATGCCGATCCCGGCGTTGTTCACCAGCATGTCGAGGCCGCCGAGCCGCGACCACGCCGCCTGCACCGCCCGGGCCACCGAGGCCTCGTCCCGCACGTCCAGCTCAAGGCCGACCGCGCCGGGCAGTTCGGCCGCGACGGCGGCCGCGCGGGCACCGGACCGGCCGGTCAGCGCGACCGTCGCGCCCGCCGCGGCCAGCGCCGAGGCCATCGCCAGGCCCAGGCCGCTCGTGCCTCCGGTCACCAGGACCTTCATCGCTGAGCGCATACCCCGAGGCTAGGGGTTCGAGTTTGCTCGACGTCAAGCGGCCGCGCCGGGGCGCGGGATGTGCTGTGATCCTGGCATGGACTTCGATGCTTACGAACGCAGGCTGTGGGCAGGTCGGGCGACCGCCTACGAGCGCGGGTTCGCGCGGCTGACCGCGCACACGGCCGGGCCGCTGCTTGATGCGGCCGGGGTGCAGGCCGGGACCAGGATGCTGGACGTCGGTACCGGACCCGGGGTGGTGGCCCGGGCCGCGGTCGCACGCGGGGCCCAGGTGACGGCCGTGGACGCCGAGCCCAGCATGGCCGAAGCCGCCGCGCGTAACGTGCCGGGCCTGGACGTGCGGGTGGCCGTGCTGCCGGACCTGCCCCTGCCGGACGGTGAGTTCGACGCCGTGGCCGGCAATTTCGTCATCAACGCGACGGGCGACCCGGAAGCCGCGCTGGTGGAGCTGGGCCGGGTGCTGCGCGCAGGCGGGCGGCTCGCCCTCACCTGCTGGGACTACCCGCCAGGCCCGGTGCAGAGCATCGCCGCGGAGGCCATCGAGGCGGCCGGCGTGCCCTGGCCGGACGACATCCCCGTCCCGCCGTTCCGCATCTACAGCTCGCCCGGCGCGTTCACCGCCCTGCTCGAGGGGACCGGTTTCGTCGAGGCGACGGCGCGGCGGCTGAGCTGGGAGCACCGGGTGGATCCCGGGCAGTGGTGGGATGAGGTCTACCTGGCGGGCGTGGGCTCCAACGGCATCGTGATCGGACGCCAGGACGCCGCCACGGTCGCGCGCATCAAGGCGGAGTTCGACCGCCTGATCGCGAGGTATGCGGTCGACGAGCACACGGTCGCCCTGCCGACCGTGGCCATCCTGGCCAGCGCGACCCGGTGAGGGCGGTTATGGCGGCGGAGAGGTCCCCGGCTGGTAGTTAGCCGGGATGAGCAGGCTGATGAGTGAGTCGGCGAGCCAGTCCTGGTACCGGTCGGGGTCCCAGTGCTGGTCGATGACGAGCCGGTAGTAGACGCCGGGATCGTTCAGCAGCCAGAGCACATCGGCCGCCTCGGCTGGGGTCAGGCTCGGCTTGAGCGCGCCGCGGTCGGCCAGATGCTGGGCCAGTACCCGCATGCCGCGGATGCGCTGGGCGCCTCCTTCTTTGGCGAGGGCCCGGACTTCCTCGTCGAGCCCGGCGGCGGCCCGCACCACCTCGTGCAGCGGCGCGGTCCGGGCGCCGGTCTCGCGGACATGGCGCGCGTAGCTGGCGAGCATCCGCCGCGCGTCGGGTTCTTGCATCTGGGCTCTGATGTGGGGGCGCTCGAGGATGGGCACCGGCTCGTCGTCGCCGGCAATGGCCCAGTCCATGGCCAGCTTGAGCGCCTCGGTCTTGCCGCCGACCGAGGTGAAGACGGTCTTGCGGCTCACCCCGGCGGCCTCGGCGATGGCGTCGATCGTGGTCGCTCCGTAGCCGCGCTCGATGAACAGCCGGGCCGCGGCGTCGACGATGGCGGCGACATCGACATCGAGGCACGCATCCCCTCCGACGTCGTCTGTGCCGCCGCCGAGGTTGACCCCGCCATCTGGCCCGCGGCCGGGCCCTACCTGGCCATGCAGGCGCTGCCCGCGGCGCTCGACCCGGTCCAGGACCGGGCCCGCGCGGTCCTGCGCACCGGCTGGCGGCCGCCCTATACGGCCGGGCCGTCCCGCGATGAGCTCGCGGACGCATGTCTCCGGGGCGGACTGCGGCAGGCGCCGGAAGCGGCTTAGGGGCGGGCCGTCAGGCGGACCGGGAACGCCTTGGGGACCAGGACGGCCCGGGCCGCCAGGGTGGGCTAGGCCGAGCGCGCGAGTTCTGGGACCAGATCCTGCCCGTTGACGGTGCCGAGCCCGGTGACCAGGTTGTAGCTACGCCGGACCGAGTAGCCGTGCACGGTTACGCCGGAGAACGAGACGGTGTTGTTCCCGGACGCCACCGGGACAATGCCCGCTGCGTGCCTTGCGGCGAGTGCGTACAGCGCCGGGTTGATCAGCCCGAGGGAATGGCCAGCGACCTGGGCGGCGAGCGCGACGATGGCCGCGAACATGGGCGCCGACTCGCTGGTGCCGCAGGATGCGGTCCAGCCGCCGTGCCCGCCGGTGAAGGTCTCGAAGACGTTCACCGCAACGCTGCACGACGCGCTCATCGAGATGTCCGGGACGCCACGCTGGCCGCCGGTGACGCTCCGCACGCCATTCTGATAACTGGGCCTGCCGTTGTACGCGGACTTCCCGCCGCCGGTGGCTAGCGGGTTCGGGCCGTCGTTGCCGAAGAAAAAGTCGTTCACCGCGGTGCTGTAGGTGTCGTTCCAGGCCGTGTCGAGACCGTTGCGAGCGCCGCTGGCATTCAGGTTGAGCCGAGTGCCGCCGACGGCCGTCACGAACGGGCTGGTGGCGGGCCAGCTCGCGACCGGGTGATGGTAATAGTTGCCGTTGTTGTCCTGACCGGACGCACCGCTGTCGCCGGAGGAGGCGACGATCGTGATGTGCCTGCTCGCGGCCTGGCTGAAGATGGAGCTGTACGAGCTGACGAATCCCCGCCCGAGGGCCTGCTCAGGCGCCCCCCAGCTCAGGCTGATCACGTCGCCAAGCTTGTGCTGGACCGCGTACCGGACCCCCAGCACGAGATGCTGCAGGTCCTCCTGAGCCACCTCTACCAGCACGATCTTCGCGGCCGGCGCGCCAGCGTGCGCGTACTCCACGTCCAGCGTGGTCTCGGCGGCCCAGCCGACCATGTCGGCATTGCCGGAGTCGAAGGTCGGCACGTGCCCGACCTGCACGATCCGCAGCGGCGGTGTGCCCAGGCCTAGATACTGGTCGAACGACAGCAGGTCATCGGCGATCGTCGGTGATCCGTACGCGTCGACGATCACGATGGTCCGGCCCTTGCCGTCGATGCCCTGGCTGTAGAGGGCAGGCAGGTTGTACGCCGCCTCAACCTGGTCGGGAACGTAGCAATCGATCGCGAAGGTCGCCTCGCACTGCGCGTCGGAGAACGGGACCGGCGCCATGAACGCGCCGCGGACATGGTCCGCAGCCGGGTGCACGATCAGCGTGCCCGGATCGCTCGCGTGGCTCGCGCTGATCGTGCTGCCGATGTTGGTCGCGGTGCTGCCGAACGCGACGGCGCTGCCCGCGACGGCGCTGCCGGCGACGGCGGTCAGTACGACAGCACCAGCGACCACCAGCCGGGCGGAACTCGCTCTGGACAAACGCATCGGGTGGCCCTTCGGGGAGTTACGACAAGACAGGGTTCGCCGACGATAACAGGATGAGCCGGTCTTACGAGCTTGAATCCGGATCACCGGTGGAACGGATTACCCACGCGGCCAGCCGGCGCGCCGACTTGGACCGGGCCGCGGTGGCGATGATGAACAGCCAGCAGGTCACCCGGCGGCACGCGGGGTGATCAGGCCGGCCTGGTAGGCGAAGACGACGAGCTGCGCGCGGTCGCGGGCACCAAGCTTGATCATCGCCCGGCTGACGTGGGTCTTGACGGTGGCGGGGCTGAGCACCATCGCGCCGGCGATCTCGTCATTGGACAGGCCATGCGCGGCTAGGGCCATCACCTCCCGTTCCCGGCCGGTGAGGGTTTCCATTCCCGCCGCGGCAACTGCGTCCGGCGGTCGGGCGACGAACTCGCTGATCAGGCGGCGGGTGACCGCGGGGGACAGCAGTGCGCCGCCTTGCATGACGACCCGCAGTCCCTGCAGCAGCTCGGCAGGCTCAGTGTCTTTGAGCAGGAATCCGCTGGCGCCCGCCCGCAGCGCGGCGAAGATGTACTCGTCGAGCCCGAAGTTGGTGAGGATCACGACGCGCACGCGGTCCAGCCGCTCGTCCGCGACGATCTGCCTGGTGGCCTCGACACCGTCGAGGACCGGCATCTGAATGTCCATCAGGGCGATGTCCGGGCGGTGCTCGGCGGCCAGCGCGACCGCGTGCTGCCCGTCAGCGGCCTCGGCGACCACCTCGATGTCGTCTTCGGCGTCGAGCAGGGACCGGATGCCGCTGCGGATCAGTGCCTGGTCGTCGGCCAGCACGATCCTGATCACGACGGTGCCCGCGCGGGGAGTTCGGCCCGCACCCGGAAGCCGCCGTCGTGCTGTGGCCCGGCCTGGAGCCGACCGCCGAGGGCGGACACCCGTTCCCGCATGCCGACCAGGCCAAGCCCAGGACCTGACGGCCGGGTGCCGTTGCTGGTATCCGTGCTGATCACCGGGCCCTGGCCGTCGTCGTCGACCTGGACGGTGAGGGTTTCCGCCGTGTAGTGCAGGTGAACCGACGCGCGGGCGTGGCCGGCGTGACGGCTCACGTTGGTGAGCGCTTCCTGCACGATCCGGTAGGCGGCCTGGTCCGCTTCGCGCGGAAGCGGTCGCACGGCGCCGGTTACGGTCACGGTTACGGGCAGGCCAGCCGCCTGGGCGCGGGCCACCAGGCGGTCCAGCTGGCTCAGGCCGCTGCCGTGGCCGTCCTCCGCGCTGCGCAGCACGCCGAGCGTCGCGCGCAGTTCCCGGGCGGCGTCCGCGCCTGCCTCCTGGATCGCGAGCAGCGCGGGCGGAACGTCCTCGCCGCGCTTGCGGGCCAGGTGCACCGCCACACCGGCCTGAACCTGGATGACCGAGATGCTATGGGTCAGGGAATCGTGCAGCTCACGGGCGATGCGCAGACGTTCTTCCACCGCCATGCGCCGGGCGGCCTCGTCCCTGGTCCGCTCCGCCTCATCCGCGCGCTGCTCGACCTCGCGCAGGTGCAGCTGCCACATGCGGAACGTCACCGCCATGACGCCCGCTGAGAGAAGCCATCCGGCCGCGTAAAACCTGCGCCGGCCTTGATCGGTGCGCATTCTCCGAGCGTACGTGTCCTGTCCGCGAGCACATCCGCCCGTGGTGGTTATTTCCGGCTACTCCCTGCGTGGTACCGCGCCGTCGGCCGGCCTCCCTGCTGACCAGGCAGAAGTCGGTTCCTGGGGGCGATGACGCCGGGCCTGCGGGCCGCGCACCATCGAGGCCATGACAACCATGACAGTCTCGGCACCGGACCGGGCCGGCACCGGCCGCCATCTCGGTAGGGCGCTGCTGGTCATCGCGACCGCTCAGCTGATGGTCGTACTGGACGCGACCATCGTCATCGTGGCGCTGCCGCACATCCAGACCGCACTCGGATTCTCCGGCAGCGGCCTGGAGTGGGTGGTCAACGCGTACGTCCTGACCCTCGGCGGGCTGCTCCTGCTCGGCGGGCGCGCCGGTGATTTGTTCGGCCGCCGGCGGATGTTCATCATCGGCCTGCTGTTGTTCTCGGCCGCGTCGCTGGCCGGCGGCCTGGCGACCACGCAGGCGTGGTTGCTGACGACCCGGGCCGTGCAGGGCGTCGGCGGCGCGATCGTCGCGCCCACGGCACTGTCGCTGGTCTCGACGACGTTCCCCCAAGGTCCGGCCCGGAACCGGGCGATGGGCGTGTACTCCGCGATGAGTGTGGCCGGCGGTGTGATCGGCCTGGTCGCCGGCGGCCTGCTCGTCACGTACGCCTCCTGGCGGTGGGTGCTGTTCGTCAACGTGCCGGTGGGCATCGCCGCCGCATTCGGCGCGCTGGCCGTGCTGCCCGGGGTGCCGTCCCGCCCGGGCCGGTTCGACATACTCGGCGCCGTCACGGGGACGGCGGGCATGGCGGCGCTCGTCTACGGCCTGTCGCAGGCCGACAACGGTACCTCCCACTGGGGTAACGCCAACGTGGTAGCCGCGCTGGCGGGCGGCGTGGTCCTGCTCGCGGCGTTCGCGGTCATCGAGACGCGCAGCCGGCACGCGCTGCTGCCGGTGCGGCTGCTGCGTAACTCGGGCCGGGTCGGCGCGAACCTCATCATGCTGGGCGTCGGGGCCGCCGTCGGCGGTGTGTTCTTCTTCCTGACCCTGTACGTGCAGGACGTGTGGGGTTACTCGCCGCTCCGGACCGGAGTGTCGTTCCTGCCGTTCACCGCCGTGATGCTGGCGGCCACCGTCGCCGCCACCAAGCTCGTGTCGCGCGTCGGCCCGCGTCCGCTGCTGATCGCCGGCGCCGTTCTCAGCACTGGTGGCCTGTACTGGCTGTCCCTGCTGACCTCGCACGATACGTACACGGGCGGGCTGCTCGGGCCTGCGCTGATCATCGGGGCCGGACTCGGCCTGATGTTCCTGCCGCTGTCGCTGGTATCGCTGGCTGGCGTCGCCGAAGCGGATTCGGGGGCCGCCGCCAGCCTGCTCAATACCGGCCGTCAGGTAGGCGCCTCCATCGGCCTCGCGGTGCTGGGCACCGTGGCCTGGACGGTGGAGGCCAACCGCGCCCGCCCGGCCGCGGCGGCCCGGGCGGCCTCGCCCGGGCCGCCCAGGTTGGCAGCGGCCTACCAGACCGCGCTGACGGCCGGCTTCGACCGGGCCTTCCTGGTCGCCGCCGCGATCTGCGTGCTCATGCTCGTGGTCGCCGTCACCGTGGTCCGCGTCCGCCGCGCTGACCTGGCCGGCTAGGGGACCCGGGCCCGCAGGAACTTCCCGGTTTGCTCGGTAGCCTCGGCGGCCTCGGGGGTGCCGAGCAGGATCGGGTAGACGTGGGGCAGGCCCTCGCCGATCTCCAGGGTGACGTCGACCCCGGCTTCGGCTGCCGCTGCGGCCAGGCGTTCGGAATCACTGAGCAGCAGGTCGGCCGTGCCGACCTGGATCAGCAGCGGCGGGAGCCCGGCCAGTGAGGCGAACAACGGCGACGCCAGGGGCGTCTTGGGGTCAGCCCCGGCCAGGTAGTCGGAGGCGAGCTGACGGAGCAACTCGGGGGTGGAGAACGGGTCCTGGTCGGCGCGCTCGGTCATCGAGGCCCCCGAGCTGGTCAGATCCACCGTCGGGGACATCAGTACGGCGGCCGCGGGCAATGCCTCCCCGGTGTCCCGCGTGGCCAGGAGCAGGGCCACGGCGAGCCCTCCGCCGGCCGAGTCGCCGGCCACCGCCAGTGATCGGGCGCTGAGATCGGTGCGGAGCCAGCGCCATGCGGCCAGGACGTCGTCGATGGCGGCGGGAAAGGGATGCTCGGGGGCCAGGCGATATTCAGGGAACAGCACCCGCATCCCGCTGGCCCGTCCCAGCCGGGCGGCCAGCTCGCCGTCGCTGCGCAGCGACCCGAGCTCGTACCCGCCGCCGTGCAGGAACAGGAGCACCCGGCCGGGGTCCGCTCCGGGGGCGGCCAGCCAGTGGGCGGGCACCCCGCCCGCGGTCACCTCCGTGACCAGCACGTCGTCAGGCACCGGATGGAGGCGGCCCGCGGGGGCGAAGGTGGCGCGGCGCTCTTCCAGCGTCGGCGGGGCCTGGCTGGCACTGGCCTTCTGCCGGTCCCTGAGGGCGTCGATCACGTCCTGCATGGCCTGGCTCGGCATGTCGGCATTCTCCTTCGGCGTAGGCCCCGGGTTACAGGCGGGGCGTAGGCCCCGGGTTACAGGCGGGAGGTGAGCTCGGTCACGATGTCCGCCGCTGACTGCGACTGTCTGGCGAGTGCGACGCCCTGCCCAGCCCACATCGAGAGCGCTTCGATGTCACCGGTGGTCCCCACCATCGGCGGCGCTGGCTCGTAACGAACGATGGCTTCGCCGGAAGCGAAGTGCGCGATCACCTCGCCCGCTCCCGGCCGCTGCGCGAGTGGAGGGCGGCCCGCGGCCTGCCACGTGTCGGCGGTTGAGTTGCGGAGCGCGCGGTGGGGAGAGTCGGGCCATCCGACCGAGTACAGGTTGGGGTACCGCTGCGGATCGGTCTCGGTCGCGGCTATCAGCCGGCGCCGGTAATCCTCGTGGATCGGCATCTCCTCGGCCAGCAGGAACCGCGTACCCAGCCACGCGGCTTGGGCGCCCAGGGCAAGCACCGCGGCGACGCCGCGAGCGTCGCCGATCCCGCCGGCCGCGATCACCGGCACCGGCGCCACCGCGTCCACCACAGCGGGCACCAACGGCAGCGTCGCGACAGTACCCCACACGTGCCCGCCGGCTTCCCAGCCCTGCGCGACAACCACGTCCACGCCGGACGCGACGGCCCGCCGTGCCTCCTCGGCACTGCCGACCGTGTGCATGACAATCCCCCCGGCGTCGTGGACCTGCTCGATGTAGCCGCTGGGATCACCCAAGAAAAACGACACGATCCGCAAGCCGGCGTCGAGGGCCGCCTCAAGGCGGCGGTGACGATCTTCGGTGAGCACGAGGTTGCCGCAAAACGGCCGAGCGGTCAGCGCCGCCGTCTCCCGAACCACGGCTCCGACGTCTTCTGACCACGTCAGCGTCAGCATGCCGAGCGCGCCGGCATTCGAGACCGCCGCGGCCAGACGGGGAACCGCGACCATGGGCGCCAGGACGATCGGCTGTTCAATCCCAAGCAACTCGCACACCGGGGTGCGCATCGCGTTCACCCCTGGCCCGGATCGACATACGAGGTCGGCGCCGACCCGGGGGACCGCCGGTCCCAGCCGTGAAACTTTGAGTAGTCGCCTGCGTTCCAGGCTTCGCGGAGCCCTGGGGTGCTCAGATCCCAGTCCGGGCGGATCTCGCTCGTGGCTGCCCGCAGGTCACGCCACAGGTCATAGAACGACGGACGGCCCCAGAACCAGTAGCCGTTATAGACACTGTGGATGACCAGCCCCGGCTTGAGCACCAGGGTGTGCGGGATCATCGGGTTGTGCTCGGGGTCGGTGTACTCCTGGATGTCGAGGTCCTGCTGGACGGTCCGGCCGGGATCGGACAGGAAGGTCCACTGGGCGCCCACCGACGCGCGGAACTCTTGCAGGGTGTGATGGTCATCGGTGGCGATGGTGGCGATCTGGGTATAGGCCACCGCGATCTTCGGATAGTTGGCCGCCAGCTCCAGGTGCTGCTGGTGCTCTTTAGGGCAGTAGTTGCCGCGGGCCAGGGTGAGGATCAGCGGATCGCGGCCCTGAAGCTCGCTGAGCGTACGCACCGTACCGATGTGATCCGGAAGGGAGTAATCAGGGAAGATACCGCCAGGTCTGATGTCAGGACGCATAGGACCCATGGTGGCACCCGGGCCGTCCCGCGGCGCCCGTGCCTATCACTGGCCGGTACCCTGGCCGTTCGGGATAGGGACGGAGGCCCGGAGCACCGTTCCGCCCGAGGGCGGGCTGGTGATGTCCAGCGTGCCGCCGATGGCCCCCATTCGATCGCTCAGCCCGATGAGGCCGCTGCTGTCCGAGCGGGGACGCGCACCGCCGATCCCATCGTCCCGGACCTCGGCGACGCACCGGTCAGCGGCGACTTCCAGCCGGACCCAGGCGCGGGTGGCGTGCGCGTGCTTGACGATGTTGGTCAGCGCCTCGGAGCAGAAGAAGTACAGGCTGGCCTCGATGGACCCCGGCAGCCTGTTGCCGGGCACGTCGATCTCGACGGGAATGGCAACCCGGTCGGCCAGGGCCCGGACGGCCGGGGCCAGGCCATGCTGGGTGAGGACCGCGGGATGCAGGCCCGCAGCGAGCTCGCGCAGATCCTCGATCCCGCGCCTGGTGTCCTCGAGGGCCTGGCCGAGGAGTTCCCTGGCCCGGTGCGGAGCCGACTCCCAGCGCTGCTCGGCAAGCTGAAGGTTGATCAGGGTCGCGACCAGATGCTGCTGGGCACCGTCGTGCAGGTCCCGGGTCAGGCGCTGACGCGCAGCGTCGGATGCGGTGACCAGGCGCGCCCGCGACGCGATCAGCTCCTGCTCGGCACGCTGACGGTCGGTGATGTCGCGCACGTAGGCGGTGAAGGCCGCCTCTCCGGGCAGACCAGTGCGGGTGACGGCCACCTCGGCCGCGAACTCAGTGCCGTCGGCACGCAGGGCCGACATCTCGATCCTGCGGTCCAAGATGGTGCCCTGCCCGGTCTCCAGGTAGCGGGCGAGCCCGCGCCGGTGTGCCTCTCGCAGCGACGGCGGCACGATCGTCTCCGCCAGATCGCGGCCCATGACCTCCTCGGCCCGGAAGCCGAACGTGCGCTCGAAAGCACTATTCACGTAGGTCACCCGGGCGTACTGGTCAATGCTGATGACCGCGTCGAGAGCAGCTTCGAGGATGGCGCGTTGCCGGGCCTCGCTCACGGCGAGCACGGACGCCCGCGTCTCGGCGACCTCTCGTTCCCGGTCAGCCTGGCCGCGCAGTTCCGCCTCGGAAACACTCTCCAGCCGGGCGAGCTCAACGCTGAGCACCGTGGCGGCGTGCTCGAGGGCGGCCAGGTCAGTCTCAGTCGCGGAGCGAGCGGGATCAACGAGCGCGATGACGCTCAGGACATCGGCTCGCGGCATAGCCGGCATGAGCCAGGCACGCCGGCGGTAGATCGCGCGGCGCGTGGTTCGCAGCAAGCGGACAATCTCCTCCCACGATCCAGCCTCCCGGTTCACCAGGTCGTCAGGCAGCTGGCCAGCGGTCATACGGGTATCGCCGTGTTCGTCCACGATGAGCACGGGGAAATCAGTCAGCTGATGCAGGGTGGCGGCGATTCCGGCCTGCCCGCCGCTCGCGGCGATCCCGGTCAGGCTGCGGTGGATCTCCATAAGTCGGGCCAGGGTGGCGACCGTCGCCTCGAGTTCCGCGTTCAGCGCGGCAATCTGCCTGATCCTGGATCGTTCCGCCGCGATCGACTCCTGGCTAGCGATGACGGTGCCGCACAGCTGCGCGAGGACCGACAAAAGGAAAGTTTCCTGGTCCGATAGGTCCTCGCTGCCGGTGACGATCAGGAAGACCTGCTCGCGCGAAAACGGCGAGGTAACGGGGAACGCCCAGCACGCAGCAGGGCCTTTCACGTCGAGCCGCGTGACCTCCGTAAGGTCAGCCAGAAGACCGCCGACGTCCTCGGGAGCCTGCTCGAAATAATCCCCCGACCTGCTGGGGTGCCAGGCTACGGCGCGGTGGGAAGCGGCGATAGACGGAACGGCCGTGGTGACGAGCCGCATGGCCTGGGCAGGAGTGGAAACCTGGGCCAGGATGAGCGACAGGCTGAGTACCGAATTGACCGACGACACCAGCCGGCTGACATCTGGAGCTACGCCGTCAGGCCCAGGCCCACGGTCCTCCGTTGACGGCATCGGCTATCCGGGAAGCCCGTCTTCCTGGTAATGCGGATTGCCGATAATAATGCCATTAACGTAAACCCGCGGATGCGTCCTGAGCACATACATGACCGTGTCGCCATCGAACAGATCAAGGTCATAAAGGCAGAAGAAGAAGTGCGGATAATCAGGGATGATCTTATTCAGCTCCGACTCCGCAGCAAACCATTCCTTGATGTCAACGCCGTTCCGGACGATGAAGCTCTCGTCCCCGACGGCCCGCAGGCTGGCGTACCCGTCAGCGGACGCCGCGCGGGCCATCGTCTCCATGTTGCGGATGAACACGTCCTTGGAGAAGGAGCCGTCCGGCATGTACGCCTCGTCCTCGCTGAGAACATGCAGCATTCCCTCTCGCGCCACGAGCTGGGGAGGGACCCGGCCGTGGACCGCGGACGGCTGATCGACCATGCAGAAGACCTTGTTCCCCGCCTGCAGGCCCTTCGTCACGTAATCGACAACGATATCGTCGAGCACGTTCCGGCTGCTGCTGTAGAAGGCGCACACATGGTCGCCGGGGACGAATCCCAGGCTCGGATCCTGGGCTGCTGGGATTGTCATGATCAGCCTTTCCCGCCTAGTGAGAGAAGTCTAGCCCGGGCACCTCTCGATCCGCTTGTTCGTTTACCGGCCGATCGCAGCCGGCAGTGCGGCGCCAGCGGCGGCGCCAACCCACCACCGACAGCTCAGGCGAACGGCTGCGTCCAGCCCCCCGGGGGCTGATCAACGGCATCGCCTGCGCTGGAGGATAGCGTGGCCACGTGGGCCAGCCTGAGCGGATTCGCGTCATCGTGGGTGAGGATCAGCCCTTCATCAGGGAGGGGATCGTGCACGTCCTCCAGGAGGGCGGATTCGACGTAGTCGGCGCCACGGACGACGCCGGCGACCTGGTACGGATGGCTGGCGTGTACGGCCCGGACGTGGTCATCGCCGACATCCAGATGCCGCCGGATCATACTGATGACGGGCTCCGGGCCGCCCTGCAGATCCGTGCCGACCGTCCGGAAGCAGGTGTCCTGATCCTGTCCCAGTTCCTGGAAGACAGCTACGCGTTCGATCTCGTGGCCGACGGCGCGCGCGGCGTCGGCTACCTGCTGAAGGAGAAAGTCGGCGACCTGGGCATGTTCACCGACGCCGTCCGCCGCGTCGCCAGCGGCGGGTCGGTGCTCGATCCTGACGTGGTGGCGCGACTGGTCGGCCGCAAGCGGACCACAAGTCCGCTCGATGTCCTGACGCCGCGAGAGGGACAGGTACTGGCGCTGATCGCGGAAGGCCGCTCCAATAACGGCATCGCGCACGAACTGGTGGTGACGGTAGCCGCCGTGGAGCGGCACGTGACCAGCATCTTCGACAAGCTCGGCCTGCATCAGTCACCGGACCAGCATCGTCGCGTCCTGGCCGTGCTCACCTACCTGCGGGCCTGACCCGGTTCAGGCGGCGAAAACCGCCCGGAGGTCGGTGGTCGCAAGCTCCTGCTTGGGCACGAACGCTGCCGCGGCCGAGGTCGCCATGACCTGGGGCGGAGCGCAGTCGGCGTCGGTGGAGGTCAGCACGATCCTCGCCGCCGGACAGGCGGCGGCGAGCGATGCGGCCAGCGCAAAGCCATCCGGTCCGGGCAGGTTGACGTCCAGCAGGATCCCGTCCGGGCATTTCCCGGCCACCGCGGCCAGCGCCTGCGGCCCGTCCGCAGCCACGCCGAACAGCTCGAAGCCCCAGGCAGCGAGCAATTCTGCCGCGACCGTGCGGAAGCGCGGGCTGTCGTCGACGATCAGGATCAGATACCCCACCTAGGGATGATGACGGCTGACAGACGAGCCGGCAATCGGGTGAACCCCACAATCGGAATCCGCGGCGCGGGGAAAACCCTAGGCGTCCTGCGGGAACTCCGGAGCCCACACGCTGAAGAGCGCTCCATTGGTTCGCGAGTACATCCCGGCCAGGCTGGTCTTGCTGGAGCTCGTTCGCTGCTTCGCGGCTGTCCGCTGACGCCTGCCGCGGTGGCGTGAGCCCAGATCGGTGATGAGCGATCTGAAGGAGTTGTCGGCACCATGGCAGACACATACCTGCGCGGACGTCGCGCCGAGTGTGGTGTGCTGGACGGGCTGCTCGAAGGGGTACGTGGCGGGCGCAGCGCGGTGCTCGTGGTGCGGGGCGAGTCCGGGGTGGGCAAGACGGCGTTGCTGGACTACGTGGTCGAGTCGGCACCGGATCTGAGGTCGGTACGTGCGGCCGGGGTGGAGGCGGAGAGGGAGCTCGCGTTCGCCGGGGTGCATCAGCTGTGCGGGCCCATGCTTGACGGGCTCGAGTGTCTGCCCGGCCCGCAGCGCGATGCCCTCAGGATCGCATTCGGCCTGGACGCAGGTCCTGCACCGGATCGTTTCCTGGTTGGCCTGGCGGTGCTGAGCCTGCTGTGGGAGGTGGCTGGGGATCAGCCGCTGGTGTGCGTGGTGGATGACGTGCAGTGGCTGGACCGGGCTTCGGTGCAGGTTCTGGCGTTCGCGGCGCGCCGGCTGCAGGCGGAGGCGGTGCTGGTGATATTCGCCGCCCGTGAGCCGGACGCTGACTTGGACGGGCTGCCCGAGCTGATGGTGAAGGGCCTGCGCCATGCCGACGCGCGGGAGCTGCTGGGTTCGGTGGTCCGATGGCCACTGGACGAGCGGGTGGCTGACCGGATCGTGACCGAGACGAGGGGGAACCCGCTGGCGTTGCTTGAACTGCCGCGCGGGTGTTCGCCGACCGAGCTGGCCGGGGGCTTCGGGTGGCCAGAAGTACCGCCATGGCCGGGCCGGATCCGGGAGAACCTCCTGAGACGGGTCGAGAGCCTGCCCGAACCGACCCGGCTGCTGCTCGCGGTCGCGGCGGCCGATCCCACCGGCGACCCGGAACTCATGCGCAGGGCCGCCGGACGCCTGGGACTGGGCGTCGAGGTGGCCGAGCAGGCGGAGGAAGCCGAGCTCCTCGGTACCGGGGGAATCGGAGGACAGGTGGTGTTCCGTCATCCGCGGATGCGTTCGGCGGCCTACCGGGCGGTCTCACGCAGCGATCGCCGGAAGGTGCACGCCGCGCTGGCGGAGGTGACCGACGCGCAGACTGATCCCGATCGACGGGCCTGGCACCTGGCGCAGGCGACGTCTGGTCCTGATGAGGAGGTCGCGGCGGAGCTCGAGCAGTCGGCCGGGCGGGCGCAGGCACGCGGCGGTCTGGCCGCGGCCGCGGCTTTCCTGGAGCGCTCGGTGGTGCTGACGGCTGAGCCAGGGCGCCGAGCCGAGCGCACGCTGGCGGCGGCGCGGGCCAGCCTCCAGGCGGGCGCGTTCGATAAGGCTCTCGACCTGCTGGTCAGGGCAGAGGCCGGGCCGTTGGATGAGTTCTCCAGCGCCCGGATGGACCTGCTCCGCGGGCAGATCGCGTTTTCCTCGGGTCCGAGCGGTGATGCTCCCCCGCTGCTGCTCAAAGCGGCTAAGCGGCTCGAGCCGCTCAACCTCGAACTGGCGCGCGAGACCTACAGGAGCGCGTGGATGGCCGCGCTCTTCGCCGGGCGCTTCGCGGGAGCCGGCGATCTGG
The DNA here is from genome assembly GCA_963722055.1 of uncultured Actinomycetes bacterium. Classification (GTDB taxonomy): domain Bacteria; phylum Actinomycetota; class Actinomycetes; order Streptosporangiales; family Streptosporangiaceae; genus Palsa-504. The sequence continues at coordinate 69,855 of CAVRLA010000003.1, forward strand.
CCGAGGTCTCCCGGGCCGTGCAGGCGCTGCCCCGCCCCGCGCGCCCACCGGGTCCGGCCGACCTGGTGCTCGACGGCCTAGCGCTGCTGGTCACCGACGGACCGGCCGTGGCCGCACCAGCCCTGCAGCGAGCCGTCAGCGCCTTTGCCAGCGCAGACATCTCCGAAGAAGAGATCCGGTGGGGCTGGCTGGGTCGGGCGGCCGCCAGCGCACTGTGGGACGACGTCCGCTGGCGCGCGATCCTGGGCCGGCAGGTCCAGCTCGCCCGTGACGCCGGCGCACTCGACCAGTTGCCGGTCGACCTGGGCTCGCTGGGCACAGACGCCGCCTGGCGCGGCGACTTCGCGACGGCCGCGGCCCTGATCGCCGAGACCGATGCGGTCTGCGCGGCGACTGGGGCTCGCAGCGCGCCATTCGCCGCGATGCTGACGGCGGCGCTGCGGGGTGACCAGGCCGAGGCGGCCCCGCTGATCGAGGCCACCATCGCCGAGGCGGAAGCCAGCGGCCAGGGAATCGCGGCGACCTACGCGCACTGGGCGGCCGCGATCTTGAACAACGGCCTGGGCCGCTACCAGGAGGCGCTGGCGGCGGCCCGGTACGCCAGCCAGGAGACGCCGGCGCTGTATACGTCCATGTGGGCGCTTCCCGAACTGGTCGAGGCCGCAGTGCGCTGCGGCAACCGCCGGCTGGCCGCCGAGGCTCTTGAGCGGCTGGCGGAAACGACGCGACCCGGAGGCACCGACTTCGGCCTGGGCATCGAGGTCCGCTCACGTGCGCTGGTGAGCGAGGGCACGGCCGCCGAAGGCCTCTACCGTGAGGCGATCGACCGGCTCGGCCGTACCCAGCTCCGCCCGGAACTCGCCCGGGCTCATCTGCTCTACGGCGAGTGGCTGCGCCGCGCGGGCCGACGCACAGACGCACGCGACCAGCTCCGCGAGGCCTACGAGATGCTGACCGCGATGGGGGCCGGGGGGTTCGCCGGGCGCGCCCGCCGCGAACTGCTGGCCACCGGGGAGAACGTGCGCAAGCGGAGGGCCGAGACGGCGGGCGATCTCACCGCACAGGAGGCGCAGATCGCTCGGCTCGCCCGTGACGGGCTGTCGAATCCGCAGATCAGCACCCAACTGTTCCTCAGCCCGCGCACCGTCGAGTGGCACCTGCGCAAGGTCTTCGTCAAGCTGGGCATCAGCTCGCGCAGGCAGCTCCGTGGGGCGCTGCCTGACGCCGGACGGCGGTGAGCAGGGTGGCCCGGTACCGCGCGCTCGCGGGCTTCATCCTGGCCAGCGCGGTCTTCGTGGCGATCTTCGTCGCGGTAACCCTCAGCGCGTTCCATAAGCCGACACCGCATGACCTTCCCGTCGGCATCGTCGGGTCCGCTGCGGTAACCCGCCAGGTCGAGCACGCCCTGGGCAGCGCCGCCCCGGGGGCGTTCCGCTTCCGTAGCTACCCCAGCGAGGCCAGCGCCACGACCGGGATCGCGCAGCGTGAGGTCGATGGCGCGCTGGTCGCTTCCGGCGCGAACCTGCGACTGCTGGTCACGCTGGCCGGGGGCACCGGCCCTGAGCAGGCCCTCAGCGGGGCCTTCGCAACCGTGGCGGCACGGTCCGGACGTCACCTCATAGTGTCGGACGTGGTCCCGCCCCGGGCCAGTGACTCCCAGGCGCTGTCGTCCTGGTTCGTCGTCCTCAGCGTGCTGATCCCCAGCCTGGCCGCGGGCTCGGCGTCGGCTATGGCCTTCCGTCGCGCTCGGCCCGCTTGGTCCGTGGCCGCACCCGTGGCGGCGGCCGTCGTCAGCGGGGCGGTCGCCGCGGCGATCGCGGATAGCATTGCCGGGCTGGGCAACTACGCAGCGATCGCCGGCCTTGTCGCGCTGTTCTCGCTGGCCGTGGCGGCGCCCACGGCCGTACTGGCCCGGATCTGGCCGCCTCTGGTCGCCGTAGCCATCTTGGCGTTCATCGTGTTCGGGATCCCGGTCAGCGGCGGGCCGGCCAATCTGGCCCGCTTCACACCGGGCTTCCTGCGCGTCCTTAGCCCTGTTCTGCCGCTAGGGATAGCGGCCGACAGCATCCGCAACGTCGTCTACTTCGGCGGCCATGCCATCGGTGCCTACATCTGGACCCTGGCCGCCTGGGCGCTGGCCGGCATCGCCGGCCTGATCCTGGTCACGGCGCTCCGACGCCCTGGTCCCGCACGGACCGAGCCCGTCATGTCATCACGTGGCCCGGCCGAACCGGTGTCGGCCCGGCCAGGGCCCGCGCCCGGCAGCCCAGATCCCGGTGCGGCGCAGTCCGTCACCCTGATCGTCGGCTTCGATGACTCCGAGCCCGCACGGCGGGCGCTGGTCTGGGGCGCGGACCTCATCAGGACCCGACCCGGCACCCTGCACGTCATTTATGCCGACCACGTGCTCGTCGACAGCGACCTGTCCGGATTCGCCCATGCCGAGATGGAAGAGACCCGCGATGAGAAGGCCGCCAGCGCGGCTGAGGCCGCTGCGGAGATCGCCGCCGCGGCAGGCGTGCCGCACACGTTCGAGCGCCGCCAGGAATCGCCTGCGGACGCGATTCTTCACGCCGCCAGCGTCCACGCCGCGGCCGAGCCCGCCAGCACACTCGTCATCGTGACCGGTCGCTCTCATCATGCCGCGCACCACGTCATCGGCTCGGTCCCGGTCCGGCTGCTGCACCAGTCGCCCTACCCGGTACTCACCATCGCATGATCGCCTGGATGTGACACGGCGGGGCAGTCACAGGTCGAGGACCAGGTCGTCGCGCGGTTGCGAGCAGCAGATCAGCGTGTTGCCGTCGGCGGGGTCATCGACCGGGTCGGGGGAATAGCGGACCGTTCCGGATATGACGGCGGTCTCGCAGGTGTGGCACACCCCGGTGCGGCATGACCAGCGCACCGGTACGTCGCAGGCTTCGGCGAACTCGAGCAGGCTGGCGTAGCCGGGGTCCCAGCGCGCGTTCAGGTCGCTGCGCGCGAACGCGACCTGGGGGCCGCTGCCTGGCTGGCCGGCGGGCGGGTGCGGCCGGCGGGCGGCCGCGGGTGCGATACCGGGTGTCTGCGCGGGCCCGGCGCCGAAGACCTCGGTGCGGATGCGGGCCGCCTGGATACCGGCCACGGCCAGGGCAGCGGATATGTCGGCCATGAACGCGGGGGGCCCGCACAGGTAGGCATCGGCGTCGCCGGGCAGGTCCAGGGCGGCCAGGACCGGCGCCGACAGGCGTCCCGCCGTGTCGTAGTCGCGGCCCTGGAGGTCATCAGGGCCCGGGCTGCTGTAGCAGATGTGCCGGTGCGCGCTGGGCAGCTCGGCCAGCAGGGCGCGGGATTCTGCCGCGAACGGCTCATCGGCGCGGCGGCGTGCGCCGTGCAGCCACCAGATTTCCCGGTCGGACCGGGCCGCGGCCAGCGCGTGCAGCATGGCCAGCACCGGTGTCGCGCCGACGCCCGCGCTGATCAGCAGCACCGGCGCTTGGCCCGGGTGCAGGGTGAAGGTGCCGCGCGGCGCGGCTGCCTCCAGCAGGTCACCCGCCCGCACGCGGGTGTGCAGGAACTGGCTGCCGACGCCGTGTTCCTCCCGCTTGACACTGATGCGGTAGTCACGGGCGCCCGGGGGCCCCGACAGCGAGTAGCTGCGCAGCAGCGGCCGCCCGGCGGGGTCAGGGTGCAGGCGCAGGGTCAGGAACTGTCCGGGCAGGGCGGCCGGCACGCTCCCGCCCCCGGGATCGGCCAGGTGCACCGAGATCACCGTTTCGCTCTCCCGGCTGATTTCGGTCACGGCGAGCGGCCGGAACCCGGGCCAGGCCGGCGGCGGGATCGCCTCGGTTAGGCCCGCGTTGCCGGCGGCCTGCCCGGGCTGGTCGAGCATCTCCTGGAACGAGGCTTTCCACCCGCCGCTGAGCGCCGGGATACGCAGTGCGCGCAGCACCTGCTGCCGGGGATGCCCGGGCAGGTACAGCAGGGCGTCCGTCTCCGCGACCGTCATGCCTTCCGGGCCGGAGGCAAGCTTGATGATCTCCTGGCCGGCCTCCACCGTGCCCTCGGTCAGCACGCGGAAATAGAACCCGGGCCGGTGATGGGAAACCAGCAGCGCGGGCAGCTGGGGATCATCCATTCGGATACCTACCCGGTAGCAGGTGACCCGCGGCTGGGTTACCTCGAAGACCGCGCCGCCGATCCGGTACCGGTCGCCGATGCACACCTGGTCGTCGGCCAGTCCTTGTACGGTGAAGTTCTCCCCGAACTGCCCGTACTCGAAGTCATCTCGGCCGAGTTGTTCCTGCCAGTACTGGTAGGACTCGATCTGATAGACGAACACCGCCCGCTGCTCGCCACCGTGCCCGGCCAGATCACCCTGCCCGTCACCGTCGATATTGAGCCGCCGCACCATCTGCGGCCCGGCGGCCGGCTTCTTCCACACCGCCGTGTGCACCGTCCGGCCGTGCCAGGTCACGTCCCGCGGCATCCCCACATTGACCGACAGCAGAGCGCCGGCTCGCGGCCCCGAGGTCACCATCAGCTCACCTTCTCACGCAAGCGAGCCGCTCGCGCCCTTGAAGGCCCTGGTCGGTACCCTGGCTCAGGGCCAGGCAGCACCCCGTCCGCATATGAGATCGCACAGTTCCTGAGCCCTAGGGGCGCAACCGCGGTGCCCCGCTGGGCGTCCAAGCGATATGCGGCTAACTTTGCGGTGCGCGCCGTGCACGATGCTCCTGCTCGCCGCAGGGGCGGTCATGGCGGTGGCGGGCTGCGCCGCGACGCACACCACGACGGGGCCGGTAACGGCGGCGTCGCGGACGGCGGCCGCGCCCACGGGGCGGGAGCGCGCCGTCGCCGAGGCGGCGGCCATTCTGCGGGCCTTTGTGGTGCCGCCGGGCGGGCAGCGGTTGCCGACGGCGCCCGATGTCCTCAAGGTTCCGTCCTCCACCCTGGTCTCCACCACGCTGGTGGACGACGTCTCGTTCTGGCTGGCGCCCGGCCAGCCGCAAGCGGTACTGGCCTGGGAGCAGGCGCACCTGCCCCGCCGCTTCACGCCCGAGGACGCTGATTTCGGGCCGCCGTCATGGGACCGCACGTTCTCGCTCCTTCCGGTTCCCGGCGTGCTGAACGCCCGCGACCTGGTCGTCGAGGTGACCGCGGCGGGCCACGGGCAGACCGCGATCCGGGTGGACGCCCAGGTGAGCTGGCAGCCGCCCCGGCCGGCCCTCGAACGGGTGCCGCCCGGCGCCCGGATCGTCACGATCACCCAGCGGCCCAGCCTGGACCCGCACGCCGGACGTCCGCCCGGGCCGGTCACGATCACCGATGCGGCCGTCGTCCGGCGAGTCGCGGCGCTCGTCGACGGTCTCCAGCTGTCGACGATCGGACCGGCTGCCCCCTGCCCGCTGCTCCCGGGCGGCGGGATCCAGCTGACGTTCCGGGCCAGGACGGGCGGCCCGCCGCTTGCTGTCGCGCAAGGCCCGGCCGCCTGCGGCACCGTGCAATTCAGCGCCGGCGGCCAGCCGCAGCCCGCGCTGCAGATCACCGACTCGTTCATCCCCCAGGTCCTCAAGGCCGCCGACCTGAACTGGAAGATCCCCTAGGTCAGGGAAGCTCGCGGCGGACGAGCCAGCGGGGCTGGCCGCCGCGCCGGCCGGAGGTCTGGCCGGCGCGGCTGAAGCCGTGTGCCTCGAAGAGCCGGACGGTGCCCACGTAACCGCTGGTCTGGTCGATGCGCTCGGTGCCAGGGTCGACCGGGTAGCCCTCCAGCACGGCCGCGCCCATCCCGTGCGCGTGCCCGACCGCGCCCTCCAGCAGCTGATGCATCAGTCCGCGGCGCCGGAACCCCGGCCGCACCACGAAGCAGACCACCGACCACGCGTCCTCGTCCTGCACATGCGGGATCGTCCGTGAGTTGACCAGGGCGCGGTAGGTGGACTTCGGCGCAACCGAGCACCAGCCGGCCACCTCGCCATCGACGTAGGCCAGGACGCCGGGACCCGGTGCGCTCTGGCACAGCGCGCGCATGTGCGCGATACGGCCGGGCATGTCGAGGCTGGAATTACGGTAGACCACGCAGACACATCCGCGGCCGCCCGGCTGGCGCGGCACCATGAACGACGCGAAATCATCCCACCGCCCGGCGGCCGGCCGCACCTCGATTCCCATGCGCCGAGGATAGGCCGCACGGCCTAACTGGCCGCGGCCAGGACCGGGGCAGGCGCGGGGGTGCCCGCGGGCTGGGCCCGGTGCCGGGCCAGGTGGGGCGGCGTGCACACCGGCTTCTCCTTGTAGACGAAGGCCCGGCGGAGGCGGGCGTACGGCTCGCGCGGGTCGGAGAAGTTGCGGTGCATGACGGCCAGTTCCGCGGCCCGGTAGGCGTCCAGCGGACGCTGCCGTTCGGCCGCCGCGAGCTCCCGCGCCTTGGCGGTCAGCAGCCCCGGGTATTCCGCGCTGCGGGCCAGCCGCTGGGCCCAGGCCGCCACCTGCGCGCGGAAACCGGCCGCGTCGTCGGCGATCACGTGGTCGACCAGGCCGGAGCGCAGCGCCGAGCCGGGCGTGACCGGCAGGCAGGCCTGGGTCAGCCGGGCCGCCTCGCTGGGCCCCACGCGGCGGGGCACGGTGTAGGTCCAGTATTCCGAGCCGTGCAGGCCCATCAGCCGGTAGTGCGGGTTGAGCACCGCGCCCTCCCGGCACCAGAACCCGGTCGGCGGCCAGCGCCAGCATCAGCCCGCCGGCCGCGGCGTTCCCGGCCAGCGCCGCCACGGTGAGCTGGCCGGTGTTGGTCAAGATGGCCTGCACCAGGTCGTCCATGGCGTTGATGTTCCGCCAGGATTCCGCGGCGGGATCGTCGGCGGCCTGGATCACGTTCAGGTGGATGCCGTTGGCGAAGAAGTCCCGGGGGGCGCCGAGCACGACCACCTTGACCGGGCGGGACTGGGCGTACCGGTAGGCGGCCAGCAGGCGGCGGCACTGGCCGGTGCTCATGGCCCCGCCGGGGAAGCAGAACTCCAGGTAGCCGACGGCGCCGGACTCGCGGTAGCCGATCTGCCGGTAAGTGCGCCGGCCCGGCGGCAGCGTCAGCGGCGCGAGCACCTCGGGCACGCCGTCCAGTGATCCACCCGGTGATTCACGGAGCGCGAGCGTGGCGGGCAGCTTGAACGTGCCCGGGCCGCCAGGCACCGGGCGGGGGCGCAGCTGCGGGATCCATACCGCCCCGTCGCGGGTGGCCCGGCAGATCGCGCCGTCCCGGCGGGCCAGCACCGTGCCGGGCTGGCCGCGCAGCTCGTCGTCGGGATGCCCGCCGATCAGGTAGTACTCCGTGTCGCCGATCTCGTCCAGCACGCCCGGGCTGGAGTCGGCCGCGTGCAGCTTGGCCAGTACCGCCTCGGTGGGCTCGGCCGCCCAGTCGATCCTGCGGTCGGCTTGGCGGCACGGCGGACGGCACCGTCCGGTGACGTCGGGCCGGCCGTAGTCGAGCGGCTCGGGCCGGTACCGGCCGCCGGCGAACCGCGTCACCGCCAGCCGCACCGCCTGGGACGCGGCGTCGGCGACCTCGGTCCGGTACGCCGAGCTCTTCGAGCCGCCGGGCATCGCGAACTCGACGCTGGCCCAGATGTCACCGGCGTCCATCTCCGCGTTCGCCTGCAGCACCGTGACCCCCCAGCGCTCGGCGCCGGTCATGATCGCCCAGTCCAGCGAGGACGGGCCGCGGTCCCCGCAGGGACCCGGGTGGACGATGAAGCACGGCCGAGCCGACCAGATGTCCGCGGGAATCGCCCTGGTCAGCATCGGCGCGATGACCAGATCCGGGTCATAGCGGCGGACCGCGTCCCGCATCACCTGGTCCCCCAGCGCCAGCTCGACTGACACCTCGTGTCCGACGTCGGCGAGTTCGGCGTGCACGCGCTGCGTCATGCTGTTGTAGGCGCTGGCGATGAGCAAGATTCGCATTGGTGTCCCCCCCAGGTAGTTCTTCCTGCCCGGAGCGTGCCAGCACGGCCTTGATACACGGTTAAGGCCTGATTACCCCGAAGGGCATGGGGAGCGAGAACGGTGACGGGATGACGCACCACGATCCGTTCCATCAAATTTAATGAGCCGGAACGGACCGTGGTGCTACGGTCTGAGCCCGTGCGGGGCCACCTGGCGGGCGCCGCCGGAGGGCACCGCGTCCCGGTAGCCCGGCGCGGGCCAGTGGTGGCGGGTGAACCGGTCGGTGACCGCGGCGCGGACCTGCGTGGCGCGCTCCGCGGGGGCGAGCGCGACCACGCAGCCGCCGAAGCCGCCGCCGGTCATCCGGGCACCCGCGGCGCCGGCCTCGTGGGCGGCCGCGACGGCCTCGTCGGCCTGAGGCCAGGACACCTCGAACCGGTCGCGGAGCGAGTGGTGCGATTCGGTGAGCAGCGGGCCGATCGCCGCCAGGTCGCCCGCGCGGAGCAGGTCGGCGGCCCGGAGCACGCGCCGGTACTCGGCGATGACGTGCTGGGAGAGGCGCCGCAACGCCGGGTCGGCCAGCCGGGCCAGGTCCTCGTCGGTAACGTCGCGCAGAGCGCGCACGCCCAGCGCGGACGCGGCCGCCGCGCAGGCCCGCCGGCGTTGTGCGTAGCGGCCGTCGCCGAGCGCGTGCCGGACCCGGGTGTCGATGACCAGCAGCGTCAGGCCGGCGGCGGCCGGGTCGAGCGGGATCGCCGTCGCCGAGCCGCTGCGGCAGTCAAGCAGCAACGCGTGCCCGGCCCGGCCGAGCAACGCGGCGATCTGGTCCATGATCCCGCAGGGCACGCCCACGAACTCGGTCTCCGCCTGCCGGGCCAGGGCGGCCAGCTCGGGCCGGCGCACCGGCGCCTGGTACAGCCCGGTCAGCGCGAGCGCGGTAGCGCATTCGAGCGCGGCCGACGAGGACAGGCCGGCGCCCGCGGGCAGGTCGGCGTCGATCGCCACGTCGGCGCCGCCGGCCAGGTAGCCCGCCCGGAGCAGCGCCCAGGCCACCCCGGCCGGATAGGCGGCCCAGCCGGCCACCGATCCGGGCTCGAGCGCGTCGACGTCGAGCCGGACCGGGTCGCCGCCCGCCTGCCGGGACACTACTGCGATGTGCCGGTCGGACCGCCGGGCCGCGGCGGCCGTGACCCCGGCGCCGAGGGCGAAGGGCAGCACGAACCCCTCCGTATAGTCCGGGCCGCCCATCAAGTTGACCCGGCCGGGCGCGAACCAGATCCCGTCTGGCTCCCGGCCGTACTGTTCGGCAAACCAGGTCCGGGTCACGGAGGTGGGGATCGCCAGTGGGCCGCGGCCTGGCGCGGATCGACGGGATCGAAGAAGACACCGGCCCCGTACTCGGCGGAGGCCAGGTGCCGGATCACTCCGGGAGCCCGCAGCGCGGGCGCCAGGTGCAGGTGGAGGTGGGCGGCTGGCCGGTCAGCCCCGTCGTTCGGCCGCTGATGGACCCACAGCATGTAGGGCGCGCCCGGCCCCAGGAGCCGCTCCAGGCGGGTCAGGACGTCGACGAGCGTGACGGCCAGCCCGACGCGGAGCTCCGGGCCCGCGGCGGGCAGGTCGGCCACATGGCTGCGGGGGCAGATCAGCAGCTCATAGGGCCAGGAGGGCGCCCACGGCACGGCGGCCTGCCAGCCGTCGCGGCGGGTGACCAGCAAGCCGTCGCCGGGCTCCGGGCAGAGGTGGCACGTGCTGGCCGTGAGTTCGGCGGCCGGGACGGGCGGGATCATGTCAAAGGCCATAATCTGGCTGTGCGGATGCTCGATCGTGGACCCGATCAGCCGGCCACGGTTCTCGAAGACGAGCACGTAGGCGACGTCGGCCCGGGACCCGAGCGCTGCCGTGCGCGCCGACCATAGCTCGATCACCCGGGCCGACCGTTCTTCGCCCAGGGTGACGAACGAGGCATCGTGGTCCGGACTGTGCAGGACCACCTCGTGCCGCCCGGCGGGCAGCGCCGGCCAGCGATTGGGGATGTACCTGACGTCGTATGGTTCCGGCGCCTCGAGCCCGCCCGGGCAGAACGCGCATGATCCGTCCGGGAGGTTAGGACGCTGCTGCCGCCACGGGGTGACCATGACATAGGCCCCGGTCAACGGGTCGACACGCAGATCAGCGTCGCTCATGAACCTGCACCATACGCGGGCGGCTTGCGGGCCGGCTTCCGGCGGCTCAGATGAATTCGATCATCGGCGGTCATGAGGGGGGCGGTCCATCCCGTGCCACCCCGTTCCAGTCTGGGCGCGGTAGCTAGGGATCATGGCCGCGATGATGTCGCGGGTCGCGCCGGGGCTGGCGGCTAGCTGCACCAGGGTCCTGAACGTCAGCTGGTAGGTCTCGACGTCGCGGGGATCGTCCAGGTACAGATCGCCGGTCAGGCCCTCCACGAAGACGATGTCGGAGACGGCGGGCTGCGCGAAACCCAGGATGATGAACTTGTTGTTCCCGGCCGGAAGGGCGCCTGCCTGGTAGGGGATGACCCGCAGCGTGACGTGGGACAGGTCAGAGAGCTCCAGCAACCGCTCGAGCTGGGCCTGCATGACGGCCGGGTTGCCGACCACCCGGTGCAGCACCGACTCGTCGACGACCGCCTCGAAGCGAGGCGGTGCGTCGGAGAAGAGCAGCTGCTGCCTGGTCATCCGTCCCTGCACGCGCTGCTCGACGACCTCCGGCACCCACCTGGGTACCGCCGCACGGACGACGGCGCGCGCGTAGTCGGCCGTCTGGAGCAAGCCGGGCATGATGGCCAGGCCGTAGTCGCTGATCGAGGTCGCCTCGTCCTCCAGCCCCACGTAGGTGGAATACGGCAGGGCGAGGGGCTGCCACCAGGCTCGCTGCTTGCCCTCGCGAGCCAGTTCCATCAGATGCTGGCGCTGCTCGTCGTCGACTTCGTACAGGTTGCACAGGTCGCGGACATCCCGGGCGCTGGCGCCGCGCTGACCGGTTTCCAGGCGGCTCACCTTGGACGGGCTGATCAGCAGGCGCTCGGCCACCTGCTCGGCGGTCCAGCCTCGCCCGGTCCTGAGCGCCCTGAGCAATGCGCCGAGCTCCCGGCGGCGGACTATTGGGCTTCCCGCGGCGTGCACTTCAGTCCCGCCCCCTTCTGTGGGCGTCAGATGCCACACAGCAAACCCGTGAGGGGATCCTACCCACTGGTGACGCATCTGGCACTTGCCAATTTACGGACACCGGCCAGCCGCCAGCCTCGACCGGCTCGCCCGGACGGCCGTCCGGGGCGCCGTGACAGCATGAGCTGAGCAGGACGGAAAGATGGTGACCAACGGTGGCTGACGCGAGACCGGCCAACGCGAGGCAAGCGCAACGCTGGAACGGCGCGAGCGGCCAGTACTGGATCGAGCATCGTGAGCGGCACCTGGCCGAGCACCAGCACCTCGTCCCGCATCTGTTCCGTGCCGCGGGCATCTCGCCGGGCGAGCGGGTACTCGACGTCGGCTGCGGGTGCGGTACCACCACGATCGAAGCGGCCCGGGCCGCGCGGGGCACGACCGAGGCTCCGCCGCCGCGCCGGGACCCGGGCGGGATCGCCATAGGCCTGGACCTGTCCGCCCCGATGCTGGAGGTCGCCCGGCAACTCGCGGCGGAGGCCGGTACGGCCAACGCCCGGTTCGTGCGCGGTGACGCCCAGTCGCGCCCGCTGCGCACGGACTGGTGCGACGCGGTAATCAGCAGCTTCGGCGTGATGTTCTTCGACAACCCGGCCGCGGCCTTCACGAGCCTGGCGGCCGTCGTGCGGCCCGGCGGCCGGCTGGCCTTCCTGTGCTGGCAGGACGATACCGAGAACGAAGTCTTCGCCATCCCGCTGCGCGCCTTCGCCACCCACACGCAATTGCCGCCCCCAGCGGATGACCTGTTCGTCGACCCGCAGCGGATCAGGGACCTGCTGTCCGGCACGGGCTGGCAGGATATCCGGGTCACCTCGGTCACCGAGCCGGCCTGGCTGGGATCCGACGTCGATGACGTGATGGACTACGTCCGCGGTATGCCGATGATCCGTGACCTGAGCACGAGGATCAACGACCCGGCGGCGACCGGGCGCGTGCTGGCCGCTGTGGCCGGCGAATACGCCGCGCGGCAGAGCGCCAACGGGGTCTGGGTCCGCGCCGCTGCCTGGCTGGTCACCGCGCGCCGCGCGGCACTAGGTCGATAGTCTAAAAACAGCATCAAATCAGTTGATCAGCTTCGGGCCGACGCGACACATGGAACCATAACCGCCAGGTGGCGGGCTATGGCATGGCTGCCTCGCTAGCATCCTGATCGGATATGTCGGCACTTCATAAGAAGGTAATGGGACATATGTCATCAAACGAGGCCGGGCGGTCAGTGCAGCCCGCTTGGCGTACGGCGAGCTTTTGCGCGTCTGGAGAATGCGTCGAAGTCGCCCAGGGGGACGACCTGATTATCCTGCGCGACTCCACCCGGCCCCACGGCAGCATGCTCCATTACAGTGCCGCGGAATGGCGGTCTTTCATCCGTACGGTCAAGGCTGGCGAGTTCGACAACCTCAGCTTCTGACCGACGAGGTGAAAGCCCGGATTCACCTTGCTCTGACCGGGTGAAAGCCCGGATTCACCTTGCTCTGACGAGGTGAAAGCCCGGATTCACCTTGCTCAGCGGCGGGCTGACCCCCCATGATCAACTTGAGCTGAGCGGCATTGGCTAGCTGGAAAAGGTGGGATCGCCGCCGCGGATCGGGGCGACGCGGCCCTTGGGCTCTTCCCAGTCTTCCTGGCGGCCGAGGGCGGTCAGGTCGAGCAGGGTGTACGTGTTGCCGATGTACTCGGTGCCACGCCCGTAGGTCGAGTGGGTGTGAAAGATCTCGTCGCCCTCGTGGAGGAAGCAGCTGAAGCCGGGCAGTTCGGTGGACTGCTCGCCGCTGATGGCCTGGGGCTCGGGGCGGTAGTTGTAGTCGACCAGGCCGCGGGAGGCATCCAGGGTGACCTGGAAGTCATAGTTGAAGTCGCTGCCGTAGCTGGAGTACCAGGGGATGGACCAGCCGCGCTCCTTGGCCTTGGCGGCGAGCTTGGCGTAGGGGGCACGGGAGGTCAGCACGAACGTGGTCTCCCGGGTGCCCAGGTGGTCGAGCACGCCCGGGGAGAACTCCGCGATGGAGGCCGAGCAGCCGGGGCCGGGGAGAAAAAGGGTGGATGGCGAGCCCGACGGCAGCGCGCCGCGGCGGGCCAGCCGAACCGGGCTGACCGACGCGGTGGACACGAGACGATCAAGATCTCATCCCGGGCCGGGGCAAGGCGCTAGTATCTACGCGCAACGTGCCAATACCTGCTCCATCACCAGATAGCGGGACAGGAGTTATCGCCCGGGTGGCCACATGGGACAGGAGGCATCAATCCTGGTGGCCACTGGGAGGTCGGTTCATGCTGAGGGTACGCCTGGCCTGCGTCGGCAGCGGGCTTGGTTGGCGGGGTATGGTGGCGGGTTCGGCGCTGGCGCTGGCCGTTACCGTAGCCGGAGCGGCGGCCGCGCCACCCGCGCAGGCCGCGCCCGCGGGAGTCGGCACGGTGAGAGGGGGAGCCGCAGCGACGTGCGGCAAGGCGACCGGGCCGTTCAGCGTCAGCGGCACGCAGGTGCTCGGTGCGGGCGGTAAGCCGTTCGTCTCCCACGGGCTCACCGTGTCGGGCCTGCAGGGCCCGGACTGGGCCAACTGGGTCTCGCAGGACCTGCGGGAGATCACGGCGACGGCGGATGACTGGTGCGCCAATACGGTGCGGCTGCAGGTAAACCAGGACGATCTCATCGGACCCAACGGGACCAGCTTCGACCGCGCCTACATGACGGCCATCGAGTCCGAGGTCTCGCTGGCCGAGAGCGACCACCTGGTTGTGGTCCTCAACGACGAAACGAACATCGCGGCGCCGGCGGAGCAAGCGGTCCAGATGGGGCCGACGCCCGGGACCGAGACGTTCTGGCAGGACATGAGCAAGGTCTACGGCAGCGACCCGCAGATGATCTTCGACCTGTTCAACGAGCCGCGGATGTACCACGCCGGGATGCCGCTGGCCGAGATGTGGGAGCTGTGGCGGGACGGCGGTTGGTTCGACGGCGTGACGTACCCCTTCGGCATGGCTGAGCTGGCCGCCTACGTGCGGACCACCCTGGGCGCGCACAACCTGTTCTGGATCGAGGGCCCGCGCTACTCCTCCACGTTCGCGGGGATGGTCCAGGAGCAAGCCCTGCTGAACGTGAGCAACGTCGTCTACGCCGTGCACCATCCAACCGGCCCGGCGGACGCGGCCTCCTGGGACGCCGACTTCGGCTACCTGGCCCGGACCGGCGTGGCGCCGGTGGTGGACGGCGAGTGGACGAACTATGAGCCGCCGCCGACCGCCCTTCCGACGACGACGCCCAGCTCATGCTGGCCCGACGCGCCGACCAGCGTGCCGGAGTTCCTGGAGTACCTGGCCGGCAATGGCATCGGCTTGAGCGCCTACACGCTGCAGCCGGGCTACATGATCCAGTCTTTCAGCAACCTGGCCGGCCCGACCACTATGAACGAGGCGACCTGGAGCTGCCAGTCGAGCTCCGAACCGGATCCTGGCCAGGGCGCTGGAGCGCAGGTCCTGGCCTGGTTCCGGCAGCAGAACGGCTGACCTGGGGTTGGAGGACCTCGGCCGCCGCTAGAATCTCAACACGCCACGCCAGGCATGACCAAAGCGTTATGATCGCGGCGCAACCATGCCATTGCCTGCTCCATCACCCGATTGCGGCACTGGAGCTCTCTTCTCGGCGGCCATGGAGACAGGAGGCAGCTTTCCGGTGGCCACATGGAGGGGGTTCGTGACGGCTGGATTGGCTCGCGTCGGCAGGTGGTTCAGGGGGACCCGGGTCGGCGGGCGATTCGGCCAGCCCCGCGCCGGCAGGCGCCTCAGCTGGCCCCGCGCCGGCAGGCGCCTCAGCTGGCCCCGCGCCGGCAGGCGCCTCAGTTGGCCGAGCCTGGCCCGGGGTGGGGCCCTGGTGCTGGCCCCGCTGCTGGTCCTGGCCGTGCTCATGCCGCTGGGGGACGGGGGGACCGCGGCCAAGGCGTCGCCCTGCAGCAAGGCGGTCGGGCCGTTCACCGTCCACGGCACGAAAGTGCTGGCCAAGAACGGCTCGGTGTTCGTCTCCTACGGGATGACGGTGTCCGGGCTGCAGGAGGGCAACTGGACCGGGCTCATCCCGCTGGACCTGGAGAAGATCGCGGTGATCGCCAACGACTGGTGCGCCAACACGATCCGGATCCAGGTCAACCAGGACCTGCTGCTGGGACCGAACGCGACGAGCTTCAACCCGGAGTACATGGCCGCGATCGAGTCCGAGGTGTCCCTGGCCGAGAGCTACCACCTGGTGGTGGTCCTCAACGACGAGACCAACTTCTCTCCGCTGGTGGTGCGGCACTACCAGGCCAACCCGACGCCGGGGACCGAGGTCTTCTGGAAGGACATGACCAGGGTCTACGGCAACGACCCGCAGGTGATTTTTGACCTGTACAACGAGCCACGGACGTCCGTGCCCACCATGCCGCAGGCCACGCTGTGGCGGCTGTGGCTGAACGGCGGCTACTTCAAGCACGTGTACTACAGCTTCGGCATGGCGACGCTGGCGGCGTACGTCCGGTACACGGCGGGGGCGCGCAACCTGTTCTGGATCGAGGGCCCGCGGTACTCTCTCTCGTTCGCCGGGATGATCCGCTACCACGCGCTGATCCACGTGAGCGGCGTCGTGTACTCCATCCATCACTCCCAGGGCAACCACGACGTGGCGGCCTGGAACGCGGCCTTCGGCTACCTGGTCGAAGATGGCATCGCCCCGGTGGTGAACGGTGAGTTCACCAACTACGAGCCGCTGCCGGACCCGAAGTCGGGTCTGATCCCCGGCTACTGCTGGACCGATGCCCCCACGACGGTTCCGCAGTACCTGCAGTACCTGGCCCGGCTCGGCATCGGCATGAGCGCCTACCAGCTCGTGCCGGGCTGGCTGATCAAGTCCAACAAGCACCTGGACGAGCCCACCTCGATCAACGCCAAGACCTGGAGCTGCGTGCCGAACAACGAGCCGCAGCCCTACCAGAGCGCCGGAACGCTGATCATGACCTACTTCGAGCAGCACAACGGCTGACGCCGGGCGCTATAGGGTGATCGTCGTGATACTGGTGACCGGAGCAACCGGGCGGGTCGGCTACCGCCTGATGGAGGCGCTGGCCGACGCGCACGCTGACGTCGCGGCGATGGTACGGGTCGAGGCCAGGGCCGACGACCTGCCAGGGACGCCGGGGCACGTAGTGGCCACCTTCGACGATCCGCCCCCGGCCGAGATCCTGCGCGGCTTCGACCGGGTGTTCCTGCTGAGCCCGGCGATCGAGGAGCAGGCCGAGCTCGAGACGGTGTTCATCGACGCGCTGGTGGCCGCGGGCCACGGGCCGCACGTGGTCAAGATCGCGGCGGACGGTTTCGCCGATCCTGGCTGCGAGGTGCGGTTCATGCTCAGCCATCGGCAGGTCGCCGCGCACCTGGACGCGACCGGGCTCCCGGTCACCTACCTGGCCCCGGCCCTGTACATGGAGGACCTGCTGGCTCTGGCGGGCGGCATGCGCGAGTCCGCGGAGCTCTCGGCGCCGGCCGGCCACGGGCGGGTCGGGTTCGTCGCCGCCAGCGACGTGGCCACGGCCGCGGCCCGGGTGCTCACCAGCACGGGTCACGAGGGCGCGACCTACGTCCTGACCGGACCGGAAGCGTTGCGGTTCAAGGACGTCGCGGCGCGGGTCTCGGCAGTGTTCGCGCGGGAGGTCGGCTACACCGACCAGCGGCCCGGACGCGCACGCGAGGCCATGCTGGCGGGCGGGGCCAGCCCGTGGCAGGCGGACGGGACCCTCGAGCTGTTCGACTGGATCCGGCAGGGCGGCGCGAACACGGTGTCGGCCGCGGTCCGCGAGCTGACCGGAGCCGAGCCCCAGCCGGTGCAGGACTGGCTAGAGGAGTCACGGGCGAGCTTCGAGGGGCCGCCGCTGGATCTGCCCGCGTCGTTCTTCTGACGTCGCGGGCTAGGAGCGGACGAGGCGGGCAATCGCCTCGGAGGCTTCCTTGACCTTGTCGCTGGCTTGCGGGCCGCCCTCCTCGATGGCCTGGGTCACGCAGTGGCCGAGGTGATCTTCGACCAGGCCGAGGGCGACGGCCTGCAGTGCCCGGGTCACCGCGGAGACCTGGGTCAGGATGTCGATGCAGTAAGTGTCGTTCTCGACCATGCGCTGCAGCCCGCGCACCTGGCCCTCGATGCGGCGCAGCCGCTTGAGGTAAGCGTCTTTGTCCTGCGTGTACCCGCGCATGATCCAACTGTAAGCGATGCTTCTCGATAACCTCACGGTATGCGCGACGAGACCATTACCGCCTTCCTGGACCAGCTCGCGGCCCGGGTGCCCGCCCCCGGCGGCGGCGCCACCGCTGCCCTGCACGCCGCGCAGTCGGCGGCCCTGCTGGCCATGGTGGCCAGATACAGCGACGGCGCCAAATACGACGCCGACCTGATGGACCACATCATCACCGAGGCCGACGGGATCAGGAACGATGCCCTGACCCTGGTTGAGCGAGACGCCGCGGCGTTCGGGGCGGTGGCCGACGCCTACGCGCTGCCCAAGGGGACCGACGAGGAGCGGCAGGCCCGTTCGGCCGCGATCACGGAGGCCCTAGCCGGGGCCGCGCGTCCCCCGGCCGACGTGATCCGCCTGGCGCTGCTCCTGGTCAGCCTGGCCGAGGAACTACGCCCGGCCGGAAACCGCAACGTGATCACGGACGTGGCCGCGGCGGCCGAGGCGGCCCGGGCGGCGGCGGTCACCGCGCAGGTCAACATCGAGGTCAACCTGCGTGGCATGAAGGATCCGACGGTCGAGGGCGAGCTGGCGGCCATGTGCGAAGTCACCGACGAGGTGGTGACCCGCGCCGATCAGGTGGTGGCCGCCGTGCGCGAGGAGATCAGCACATGACGGTCCCGTCCGGCCCGTCCGTCCTGTCCGGGCGGGAGCTCGCGGCGGAGATCCGCGCCGGGACCGCGGCCGCGGCGGCGGAGCTTGCGGCCGCGCACCGCCCGCCGCGGCTGACCGTGGTCACGGCCACCGACGACGAGGCCAGCACCTGGTACGTCCGGTCGATCGCCTCGGCGGCGGCCAAGGCCGGGATCGGCTGCGAGGTCGAGGACCTCGGCCCGCAGGCCACCGTAGCCGGCATCGGGGCACA
Source organism: uncultured Actinomycetes bacterium (assembly GCA_963722055.1). Classification (GTDB taxonomy): domain Bacteria; phylum Actinomycetota; class Actinomycetes; order Streptosporangiales; family Streptosporangiaceae; genus Palsa-504. The sequence goes on from CAVRLA010000003.1 coordinate 88,067, forward strand.
GCTCGCCGCGCTCAGCGCCGATCCGACCGTGCACGGGATCATCCTGACCACTCCGCTGCCGGGCGGCGCGCGGCTGGCCGAGCCGGCCGAGGCCATCGACCCGGCCAAGGACGTGGACGGCGCCAACCCGGTCTCGCTCGGGCGGCTGATGACCGGCCTGCCGGCCTTCGCCCCGGCCACCGCCGAGGCCGTGCTCAGGCTGCTGGATCATTACCGGATCGAACTGACGGGGCGGCACGCGGTGGTGGTCGGCCGTTCGGCGGTGGTCGGCAAACCGGTGGCGCACCTACTGCTGGACCGCAACGCCACGGTCACCATCTGCCACTCGCGGACCCGGGATCTGGCCGCGATCACCAGGCAGGCCGACGTGCTGGTGGTCGCCGCGGGCCGGGCCGGGCTGATCGGCCCGGATCACGTGGCCCCGGGCACTACCGTCATCGACGTCGGCACGAACGCCACGCCGGACGGCGGCCTGGCCGGCGACGTCGACCCCAAGGTGGCCGACGTCGCGGGCGCGCTCAGCCCGGTACCGGGCGGGGTCGGACCGGTGACCACCGCGCTGTTGCTCCGCCACGTCACCGACGCCACACGGGCTGACTCTGCAGCGCGGCGGTAACAAGGGCCCGGGCCGAGGGAGGCCAGGTGCTGCTGGCCGTCTCCGGCGCGGCCGTGCCCCGCATCCTCGAGATAACCGGCATCGACCGCGTGCTCCCCCGCTTCGACAGCGTGGCCGAGGCGCTCGCATGCATTCCGGTCGCCGAAACGCCCGGCCCGCCGCCAGGCTAGCCGAGCATGCCGCCGGGCTAGCCGAGCATGCTGCGGTAGACGGCGATCAGGGCCGCCTTCTGCTCCTCGCTGAGCCGCCCGTCGGAGCGGATCGCGTCCTCGGTCGGCGGGGCCTGCGGAGCGCCCGGCGCGCTGTCGCCGACGACCGCATCGGCCGCGACCGCGTCGATGAGGCCGGCCTGAGCCATCAGCGTTTCCGCGGACAGGTTGAGCGCGTCGGAGATCTGCTTGAGCACGCGCACCGACGGCTGGTGCAGGCCGCGCTCGATCTGGCTGAGGTACGGATTGGACAAGTGGGTCAGCTCGGCGAGCTGACGCAGGGACAGGTTGGCCATCCGGCGCTGGGTGCGGATGAAGGCGCCGAGCGCCTCCCGCTGCGCCTGCCACGCATCTTTCACGGGCTGCCTCCTGGTTCTCGCAAACTATAGTACGCGGCAGCCCCTGGCGTCCGGGACTGCCGCGTACCTTGACATCTCGCGTCTGGGACGGTGCCTTACTTGGCGGCCTTGGCCTTGTCGCTGGACGGAAGCTCCAGGGCCTTCACCATGTCCTCGGCGAACTTCCGCTGGCCGGCGAGCAGCTTCTCGGCGAAGTCGTACGCGCTGGCCACGACCTCCTCGGCCTTGGGCAGCTGGTCAACGAGCGGCAGGGTCACGGACGGCAGCTTGGGGGTGATGGACTGGACGGTCTCGACCCAGGACTTGATCGCCTCGACGACGGTCTCCTGGCTCTTGCGGACGGTGTTCAGGATCTCGTCCTGCACGTCCTGCGCGGTGCTAACCATAATCTGTTCTCTCCTTCTCGGGTTGCTATTGCTAACTATATCAAGCATTGGATTGGTATGTCAAGCGCTGCGCTTGGCATACATAGCGCAGAGGGAGCAGCGGAGCGACGCGGAGAGGGCGGAGAGGGCGGAGAGGACGGCAGGGTTGGGCGGCGGGCGGAGTGGCGGGCGGAGTGGCGGGCGGAGTGGCGGGCGGAGTGGCGGGCGGAGCGGCGGGCGGAGCGGCGGGCGGAGCGGCTGCGGGACGGTGGCCCGGTCGGATAGCAGGCTGGGTATGACTCCGGGACCGTTGCTCCGGCTAACCATCATGAGACGCAGCTGCGACCGGATCGAGATATGGCGCTCCTAGGGGTTCGTGATACCCAGCCGTAATCTTGGGGTATCTAACGGCTAGTGGGGTGCCAACACTGGCCTCGGCCCGTGAGCGTTATTCAGAACCGGTCAGCGAGCACGGGCCTTGAGCCCGTGCGAGCGGCCGGTGCACGCAAGGTACGGCGAGGACCACAGCATGGATCTGAATAACGCGAACATCTAAATTAGACACTGGGTGCGGAGGTTGACGATGCGACGCCTGTGGATCAGTGTTCTGCTTGCGCCGGTGCTGGCGCTGGCGGTACCGGCCGTGGCCCTGGCCACACCGTCGGTCCTTGTGGGGCAGGCGGCGCCCGTCACGGCAGCAGTACGGACCCTGCAGTACGGGGCGCAGGGGTTGTCGGTCAAGGCGCTGCAGCGCCGACTGGCCGCGCTGAAGTACTACCCGGGCGCGATCGACGGCAACTTCGACACCAACACCCTGGAGGCGGTGTGGGCGTTCCAGGAGGTGCAGGGGCTGCCGGGTGAGGACTCCGTGAGCGCGGCGATGCAGCGAGCGCTGGCCGACCCGCGGGCGCCGCGGGTCCTCGACGCTACCGCCGGGCCCAACCGGGTCGAGGTCAACCTGGGCATCGAGGTTCTCGTCCTGTACCACCACAACCAGATCGAGCTGATCAGCCACGTATCCAGCGGCGGCGGCTACTACTACTGCACGGTCGGCGGTTGCGCCTACGCCATCACGCCGACCGGCAACTTCACGACCCTCTCGTTCTTCCCCGGCTGGATCGCGGTGCCGCTGGGCTTCATGTACAACTCGGTGTTCTTCATCGGCACCGCGTACGCGATCCACGGTGATACGGACGTGCCGCTGCAGCCTGTCTCGCACGGATGCGTGCGGATTCCCATGGACATCGCGGCGTTCTTCCACACGCTGGTGAAGATTCCGGGCGAGCCGGTGATCATCCGCCGCTGACAGGCCCAGAGGCAGGCCCGGAAGTAGGCCCGGAAGTAGGCAGCGCGGCGGACTCCGGCCCGTGGACCTCGCTCAGCGAGCGGGACAGATCGACGCAGCCGAGGGCGATGGCGAGCACGGCGATGATCTGGATGGCGAGCCACCCGCCGGTCCGCACGCTCTCGCCGAACACCGTCACTCCGTAGGAGATGCTGATCAGCGCGTCACCCAGGGTGAGCGGCGGCTGGACGTAGACCAGCCGACCGGCCTGCAGCGCGTTCTGCAGCAAGAACAGCGCGCCCACCCCAGCGGCAGCGGTCGCGTACAGCTGCCAGGTGCTGAAGAATGCCCCGACGCCCTGGTCCAGGGTCGCCACCGCGCTCTTCAGCAGCGTCGCGGTCAGCGCGTACCCGCAGGCCGCCGCCAGCCCGAGCGCCGCCGCCCTGACGTTGCCCCGGGCGCGCACGCCCACGGCGATGACGACCGCCTCGAAACCGCCGGTGACGATCAGCGTGGTGACCCACACCTTGGTACTGGCGTACGACGATCCGCCCGAGGGCGCGGCGGCAAAGAGTCCGACCCCCAAGCTGACCGTAACCAGGGCCACCGCCAACCAGGTCCGCCGCGACAACCGATACCGCGTCACCCGGCTGGCGACCAGCAAGGTGAACGGCAGTTCGATGATGAAGATGGGCTGCACCAGCGCCACCGGGCCGGTGGCCAGCGCGATGGCCTGGCACACCGCGGCGCACACGACCAGCCCGATCCCGGCCAGCCACACCTTTCGCCTGATTAGGTACGCGAACAGGGACAGGTGCAGCGCACGCTCGGGGGGCGCGGACGACGCAGCGATGCGCTGCAGGACCGACGCCACGCCGTTGCACAGCGCAGTAAGCAGCGCGAACAGAACCGACACCACCGCGGCATCCTAGCCGCACGCGGGTGAACGCGGAAACCCGGGCGACCGGGCGGGGCGTGGCCCTACTGGGGATCGACGCGGAAGATGCGAAGCTGGAGGGCCAGGGTGGCGTAGTAGCCGACCAGGGTCGACAGCTCAACCAGGGTGCGCTCGCCGAGGGTGCGGACGGCGAGGTCGTACTCGTGGTCGTCCAGGTCGGCCGGGCCGACCAGGGACCGGACGACCTGGTAGGCGACGCGCTCCTGCTCGTCGGCGAGGCCGGGATCGGTCCCGGCCCGCAGCGCCTGGATCTCCGGGTCGGTGAGGCCGGCGTCCCGGCCGATCAGCTCGTGCGAGTCCCGCTCGTAAGCGCTGTCCCGGGCCTGCGCCACGACCAGGATCGCCATCTCGCGGACCCGAGGGGTCAGCCGGGTCCGGAACCTGATCGCCGCGCCGAGCTCCTGCAACGCGTACCCGACGTCGGGGGCATACAGCATGGCGTTGAACGGGCCCGCCAGGCCGCCGGCGCCGGTGGCGAGCAGGACCGCACGCGGACCCTGCCCGCGCGGGCCGCTGAGGATCTCCCGGTACAGACCGACCTGTTCCGGTGTCATCGTGTCGGACGACAGGGCAGCAAGACGCATCGGGTCCTCCTACGGAGCCGGGGAGTGGAAAGTCCGGGGGTTCCTGGCTCGCGCGAGAGCGATGACGGCCACCGCGGCCAGGATGACCAGCGCGATCACCAAGGGGTAGACGATGTGCACGCGCAGTACGAGTACGGCGCCGACCAGCGCGCCGAGGAACATGGCGATCACCGAGATCAGCCGCCGGGCCGCGTGAGCGCCGGTCGCGCCGGCGAACGGGCTGTCCGCGGCGATGCCGGTGATGGTAAGCGTCAGCACGGTGGTGGTCAGGTCCGGGACGGCGAGCTTGCGGGCCGTGGCGTTCTGCGCGCCCATGGTGAGCGAGAGCGACGCGATCAGGGCGTAGCGCAGGCCGGCGGGGATCGGAATCGGGGTCAGCGCCGTCATCGTCACGGTCTCGGCCACGATGATCGCCTGGATCCCGGCGGTGACGCCGAGCAGGAGGTCGCGGCGGCTGGCCAGGGACCGGCCGAGGCGGCCCGTGATCAGGGCGCCGACGGCAAAGCAGCCGATCGCGGCGACCGACGCGGTCGCAGAGAAGCCGCGCACGCCGGCTAGCGCGAAGGCGAGAAACACCACGTTGCCGGTTTGGTTGGCCACGAAGACGTGCCCCAGGACCAGGTAGCTGAACGAGTCGACCAGCCCGGTGACCACGGTCAGCGCGACCAGCAGGGGCGGCAGCAGGCCGTCCTTACTCCCCCGCGACGGCGCGACCGTCTCGCGGGTGTCGGTCAGGAACGTGCTCAGCCACGGGTAACTGCTCACAGCACCTGATCATGCACCACGGACCGTTCCGAATGAATGATTCTCGTGGTGCCGGACGTCACGCTTGGCCCGGTGCGCCTCGGCGGGAGAGGACGTCGATGACCGCGGCCGCGAGTAGCACGCCGGCGACTACGACGTCGATCCACTGGCTTGACACGCCAAGCAGGTAGAGGCCGTTGTAGATGCCGCCGATGACGAGGCCGCCCAGGACGCCGTGGATGGTCTTGCCGCGCCCGCCGAACAAGCTGGTGCCGCCGATGACCGCCGCGGCCACCGCCAGCAGCACGTAGGTGTTGGCGGCCTTGATGACGTTGGTGGTCAGCGAGACCTGCCACGAGGCGAATAGCAAGCCAGCGATCCCGGAGATCAGGGCGGCGAGGACGAAGCACCAGGTTCGGACGGAGGTTAGGCTGACCCCGGCTCGGCGGGCCGCCTCGGGGTTGCCGCCGATGGCGTACACGTAGCGGCCGAAGCGGGTTCGCTGCAGCAGGACCGTCGAGGCGAGGAGCACGACCAGGACGATCGGAATGATGTAGGGAACCCCCTCGATCGTCCCGAAGTGGGCCCGGTTGACGTTGCAAATGGCGACGACCGCGATTCCCGCCACCGCCATGAAGACGATCTTCACCGCGGTAAGGCTGCGCGGCGGCGCCTCCAGGCCGTGGCGGCGCTTGCGGGCGTCCCGCAGCCAGAGCCCAGTACCGGCCGCTCCGACCACCACAGCCAGCAAGATCCAGCTGACCACCGGGGAGAACGACCCCCAGAAGATGTCGTAAAGGACGAGCTCGTTTTTGTACTGGGAGTTGCCGATACCGACGAGGCTCCCGCCGAGGACGATGATCGCCACGCCCTCCAGGATCAGCAGGCCGCCGAGAGTGACGATGAACGACGGCATCTTCAGCCGGGCCACGAGCGTTCCCTGGATGGCGCCGACCGCGCAACAGGCGAGCAACGTCACGATGATCGCCGCCCACCACGGCAAATTCGCGCCCTGGCCTGCACGAGTTCGGCGACCACGACACTGCCTAGCCCCATGACCAGGCCGACGGAGAGGTCGATCTCTCCGAGGAGCAGGGCGAAGATCTCAGCGATGGCCAGCAGCATGTATATCGAGCTCTGCTCGAAGAGGTTGACCAGGTTCTGCGCCGACAGGAACTTCGAGTTCGCGATCTGGAAGCTGATGGCGACCACCACGATGGCCAGGACTACGGGCAGGACACCGCTGTTGCCGCCGCGGACCCGGCCCCACCAGGCCCGGAGGTACTGGCTCAGCGACCCGGCGACGAGCTCGGGTGGGACGTCGGCGGCGGCGGCCCTGGCGTCGAGGGTCAGGTCGGCCATCCCGGGGTCCGCCGTCGCGGTCGGGGTCTCGCCGTGGTCCGCGGTCACAGTGATTTCCTCATGCTTGTCTCCCACGCGCGGTCAGACACTGTGCGAGCCCCCGGTCCCGCGCCGTGACAGTACGTCAACACCCACCGCGACGAGCAGCACGGCGCCCGGCAGGATGTATTGCAACGGCGTGGACAGACTACCCAGGTTGAGCAGGGATACGCCGTAGGCGATGCCGCCGATGAGGAGGCCGCCGAGAACACCGTGGATGGCCTTACCCCGGCCGCCGAAGAGGCTGACCCCGCCGATGACGGCGGCGGCGACGGTGTACAGGACGAGCTGACCGGGGTCGGCCGTATTGGTGCTGTACTCACCGAAGAAGAAGGAACCGAGCAGGATGCCGCCGAATCCGGCGGTCGCCGCGCACAACGCGAAGGCCCAGGTGCGGATGCCGGCGAGGCTGACGCCGGCGCGGCGGGCCGCCTCGGGGTTGCCGCCGATGGCATAGAGGTAGCGGCCGAAGCGGGTTCGCCCGAGCACGAGCGTCCAGATGCCAAGCACGACGAGGACGATCGGGATCACCCACGGAACTCCCTGCACCGATTTGAGGGAGGTTCCGCGGTTGACATTGCAGACCGCCACCACAGCGGCCCCGACGAGCGCCAGCAGGGCAATTCTGATTGCTGTCACACTCTTCGGGGGGGCCACCAGGCCTTGGCGTCGCCTCCTGGCCGCGCGCAGCCACTGGGAGGTGCCGATGGCCCCGACCACCACCGCCAGGAGTATCCAGCTGGCCACCGGGGGGATCACCCCCTGGACCAGGTCATAGATGACGCGCTGGTCAAACTGCGCCGTGTTGAGGTTGACGGAGCCGTCGGCGCCGCCGAGGACGACGACGAGGATTCCCGAGAAAAGAAGGAACCCGGCCAGGGTCACGATGAAGGACGGGATCTTGAGCCGTGCCGTCAGCGTCCCCGCGAGGGAGCCGAACACGCCGCAGGCGACGAGCGCCGCGATTATGGCGGCCCACCACGGCCAGCCTGGCCCGGGCTGCTGCACCAGCTTGAAGGCGATCACTCCGCCGATCAGCGCGACCGCGCCGACCGAGAGGTCGATCTCGGCGAGGAGCAGGACCACTGTCTCGGCTATCGCCAGCACCATGTACACGGTGCTCAGTCCGAAGATATACACGAGGTTGCTCGGCCGCAGGAAGGAATGCTCGGGGGTGATGATCTGGAAGGTGACGGCGACCACCACCATGGCCAGGAGCACGGGCAGGATACCGCTGTCGCCACTGCGGACCTTGAGCCACCAGGCCCGGAGGTACTGGCCCAGCGACTGGGCGACAAGTTCGCGGACCTCGGCCGCGGCCTCGGGAGCGGCGGTGAGGTCGGCCGCCGTCGCGGTGTCCGACACCACGGCCGCGGTCTCGCCGGGGACCGTGGTCACGGGGACTTCCCGATCCGCGCCCATGGGCTCAGCCCTCGTCACTAGCGGATCGGGCAGGCTCGGGCGGTCGCCCGTTGGCGCCACCCGTCGTCATGTACTCCACCACGCTCTGCCGGTCGAAGTCCGTGGCCGGCCCATCGGCCACCATCCGCCCCAGGTACAGCACCGCGATCCGGTCCGCGACCTCGAACACGTCGTTCAGGTTGTGGGAGACCACCATCACCGCCAGCCCGGTGTCCCGGAGCCGTTTGATCAGGTCCAGCACTGACCGGGTCTGCACCACCCCGAGGGCGGCGGTGGGCTCGTCAAGCAGCACCAGCTTGGAGTTCCACATTACCGCCTTGGCCACCGCCACCGCCTGCCGCTGACCTCCCGAGAGCGAGGCCACCGGCTGCCGGATCGAGCGCACCGTAGTCACCCGCAGGGTGCTCAGGGTCTCGCCCGCCTTCAGTTCCATCGAGTCCTCGTCGAGCAGGCCGCGGCGCAGAGTTTCCCGGCCGAGGAACATGTTCTGGACGATGTCCAGGTTGTCGGCCAGCGCCAGGTCCTGGTAGACGGTCTCGATCCCCAGCGCGGAGGCGTCCCGGGCGCTCCGAATGTGTACCGGTTGCCCCCCGAAGAAGATCTGGCCATGGTCCGGCTGGTGCACGCCGGCGATAGTGCGGGTGAGCACCGACTTCCCGGCACCGTTGTCCCCGCACAGGCCGGTCACACAACCCGCGTACAGGCCCAGGTTCACCCCGTAGAGTGCCTGCACCGGCCCGAAGTGCTTGTCGATGCCCCGCAGCTCCAGCAGGGGTTCCGCCCCGTCCCCGCCGCTGCTCTCGCCTTTCGGGGCCTCGTTCACCTCAGTCATCTTGCATACCCGTCAGTAGTCTTGCCCGCGGCACAACTATCTCATGAGGCCGGGATTGCCGGACCCGCCCGATGGCGGGTCCGGCAACCCCGGCTGCGGGGAACCTCGACGAGGATCCGTCGAGGTTCCCCCGGTCAGCTGATCAGCTGATCCCATTCGCGGCGCAGGTGCTCGCACCCGCGATCGCGCAGATCTCCGCTGCCGTGTCGAACTTGTCTGCCACCACTGTCGATTCCATGTTGGCCTTGGTCACCCACACCGGCGTCAGCAGGGACGCCGGCTCGGTGATGCTCGAGTTGGCCGGGTCGACGGTCGTAGCGTTCAGCAGAGATGACGGCGGCGTGGCGCCGGCCAGCAGGATCGTAGCCATCACCACGGCGTCCTGGGCCTCCTTGTAGACGGCCTTGTACACGGAGCCGCACTGGTAGCCCTCGAGGATCCAGGCCATGCCCTGGGCCGTGGCGTCCTGCCCGGTGGTCGGGATCGTGTTGGGCTTGACCCCGGCCGTCTTGAGGTCGGTGATCACCGCGTTGGCGAGCCCGTCATTGGCCTCGATGGTCGCGTTGATCGACGGGTGAGCGGTGAACTCCTGCTGGAAGATGGTGCCGCCCTTGGTGTTGTCCCACCCAGGGGCGAAGTTCTCGCCCACCAGCGAGTAGCCGAGGCTGTTGGTCGTGCCTGCGGCGACGCTCTTGGCCGACTGGCCCCAGACCACACCGTTGTAACCCGAGGCAAAGGAGATGGCGTTGGGGTCGGTGTCCTCGCCGCCATTCAGGACGAAGACCTTGGGGCTCTTGATCCCCCAGGCCTTAACGCACGCTTCGAAGCCCGCGCCGATCAGCTGACCCACGTGCTGGTTGTTGAAGCTGACGTAGTAGGTGTTCGTGCCCTGGAAGATCGCGCGGTCGTAGGCGATCAGGGTGACGCCCTTTTGCTCGGCCAGCTTCGCGATCGCGACGCCGGTCGGGCCATCGAGCGGGCACACGATCAGGATCTTGGCACCCAGGTTGATGTCGGCGGTGGCGTCACTCAGCTGGGTGGCGTCGCTTCCCTGCGCGTTGTCGATGCGGTACTCCGCCGAGGTATATCCGGCGGCGGTGAAGGCTTGCTTCAGGTACGGCGCGTCGAAGTCGACCCACCGCGTTGACGAGGTGGTGTCGGGCAGGACCACGCCCACCAGCAGGCTGTTGGCTCCCTTGGTCCCGGCCGCGGCCAGCGCCTTGAACTGGGACATCGTCGGCGCGATGTTAACGGTGAAGGAGCTGATGCTCACCGCTGGAACCGTGGCCGAGCTGGTCGCCGACGCCGACGCCGAGGCCGACGAGCTCGACGAGCTCGACGAGCTCGAGCTCGACGAGGACGAACAGCCCGCAGCCATCAGGGCCAGGGCCGCTGCCAGAGCCACCCAACCCAGTCTAGGGAAGCGTCGGAACGTGCCGTCGCCTTGCGTACGGGAGGACCGACCTCCCTTACTTCTGTTACTCACTCGCATTCCCCACACCCTTTCGCCGGAATGTATCCGAATAAGCCGACCGGGACACCGGTACAGCCGCGGTGTCCCGTCGGAGGGAAGTTAGTTCATTCGACATTATTATCCAGGGCCGAAAGTTCTCCCGTCAGCAGAACGTCCGTCCTCGTGCGGCAATCCGCCCGGTGATGATGTCGAATTGCGGCCGGCTCACGCCCGGCACCTTCTCGCCGGACAAGCTCGACCCGACTTCCTCCCCAGACGCCCATCCGCGGGATAGAACCCGACCAGCAGCCTCTACCCGGACACGGCCGCTGACGGACGGCCACTCGGATCATTACGTACCACCTCGCGTGGTAATGAAGGACCACATGATCGCATCCAGACATGCCGGAGGTCACCGCATGCCTGGTACGGCTGCAGCCTAGCGTCTTAGGTATCACGATAGAGTTCCCGGAATTAACATGGCCTTAACATCGGCACCGGCCCGTGAAGATACCGTTAACGGGCAGTTCAGGCGTAACGGAATTGTGATCCGAGTGTGACCCGAAATTGCGATTCGGATCACTCGGGGGCCAGGCGATAGCCGGCCCGCGGCTGGGTGAGGATGAGCGGGGCGCTGTCGTCCGCCTCAAGCTTGGCGCGCAGCCGCCGGACGTAGACGCGCAGGTACTCCGTCTCGGTCTCGTAGCCGTGGCCCCACACCCGGCGCAGCAGGTGGGCGTGGGTGAGCAGCTTGCCCCGGTTGACGGCGAGCTCGCGCAGCAGGGCAAACTCGGTCGGGGTCAGGTGCACCGGCTGCCCGCTGCGCCGGACCTGCTGCAGGGCCAGGTCGATGACGATGTCGCCGACCACGATGACCGGGGACGCCTGCTGCTCGGTGGGCGCGGCGGGCCGGGTCCGGCGCAGCGTTGCGGCGATCCGGGCCAGCAGCTCCTCGATGCTGAACGGCTTGGTCATGTAGTCGTCCGCGCCCATGTGCAGGGCGGTCACCTTGTCCCGCTCGCCGCCGCGGGCCGAGACCACGATGATCGCGACCGGGGAGCGCTCGCGGATCTGCCGGCACAGCTCGAAGCCGTCGGCCTCGGGCAGCATCAGGTCGAGCAGCACGATGTCCGGGTCCTCGGTCTCGAGCAGCTGGAGGGCGCGCATGCCGTCCACGGACACGATGGTGTCGAACCCGCGCACGGCAAGGTTGGACCGGATCAGGTCGACGATGTTGGGATCGTCCTCCACCACCAGGGCACAGGTCTTGCGCGCGTCCTCAGTCGTCGTCACCGTCGCGGTCCCTCTCGCTTATACCGGGCTCGCCTCTGGCGGTCGCGTCGCTTCCGCTCGCGCCTGGCACGGATCCGGCCACCCGGGCCGCGTCGACCTCGGCCTCGACCGGCAGGTAGACCTGGAAGCAGGTGCCCTTGGGCAGCGGGGTCAGCTCGATCCGGCCGCCGTGAGCCTGCACGATACCCTGGGCGATGGACAGGCCGAGGCCCGTGCCTGCGCTCTTGCGGTGGCCGTTGCCGTTGCTGTGGCCGTTGCCGTTGCCGTTGCCCGGGATGGCGAGGGGGCGGCGGGCGGGTTCGAACGGGGTGGCCGCCAGTTCCGGCGACATGCCGACGCCATCGTCCAGAACGCTGATCACCACATCGGACATCCGGTGGTCCGCGGTCACGCGTACCCGGGTGCCCGGCGGGTTGTGGCGGAGCGCGTTGTTCAGCAGGTTCACGAAGACCTGCTCCATCCGGTCGTGGTCGGCCCAGACCACGGGCAGGCTGGCGTCGCAGGTCAGTGCGACCGACGCGGCGCTGGCCGGCGGCAGGCAGGCGATCGCCGCCTCGACTACCAGCCGGATGTCGCACCAGTCCAACTGCAAGCGCATGATGCCCGACTCGATCGCGGAGAAGTCGAGCAGGTCATCGACCAGACGGCCGAGGCGGGCCGACTCCGCAGCGATCCGGTCCAGGAAACGCTGCTGGGATTCGCGGTCCCAGGTCACGTCGGGCTGCATCAGGCTGGACGCGTAGCCCCTGATGGCCGTCAGCGGGGTCCGCAGCTCGTGGCTCAGCCGGGACAGGAACCCGCGCTGGAGCTCCCGGGATCGGCGCAGCGCGGCCGCCTCCTGGTTGGCGTGAGCGGCCTCCTCGCGCTCGAGCGCCAGCCGGAGGGAGTGCGCCGCGTCCTCCAGCAGCGCCGTCTCCTCCTTGGTCGGCGGCACCCGCCGCCAGCTGGCCAGTAGCACGGTGGGACCGCCAGCCGCCACGAACGCCACCGCCCGCACGCGATGGCGCCGGCTGCTCCGCAGCTGCCGGGCCACCCCGTCGGGGAGCGCGCTGGCCAGCGCGGTCTCGGCGATGTCGCGCATGGGCGGGGTGACCGATGACCCGTCGGTGCCGAGCGGGCCGGCGAAGGCGCGCCAGCGAGCCGGCTGGCCGACCGGCTGGGTGATCAGCGCCACCTCGTGGGCCTGCAGTCCGCGGCGCAGCGACTGGACCGCGATGGAAAGCCCCTCGCCCACCGGGATGGGCCCGGCCAGCGTCTCCAGCATCTCGCGGATCGTCTCGAGGACCCGGTTCCGTGCGGTCACCTGGTCGAGCAGCCGATCCCGCTCGATGGCGCTGGCGGCGTAGCCCGCGTAGACGGTGATGAGGTCGAGCTCGTCGCGCTCCGGCGCGCCATGCTCGGCCCGGAACACGGTGATCACGCCGGACAGCCCGCCAGGCCCGAGCACCGGGACCGACCACGAGCTGGCCACCTTGGCTGTCTTGGCCAGGTCGCGGAAGCTGCCCCAGGCCGGGCCGATCCGGACGTCGTCGGCGATGATGGGGCGTTCGCCCGCCGCGGCCAGGCCCACCGGGCCGCCCGCAGGCCCGAACGGCAGCCTGCTCCACGGGTCGAGCTGCCCGGGCTTGAACCCGAGCGACGCGGCGCAGTAGAGGATCTTGTCGGTGGCCAGGTGAATGCACAGCCGCTTGCTGCCGAGGGCCGCGCCGAGCGCGGACAAGATCAGCGACAGGCTCGACGACGGGTCGGCCGAGACCAGCCGGTCGGTGAGCCCGTGCAGCCGGGTGAGCTGCTGGCGGGCGGAAGAGACCGGCTGCCGACCGGAGATCAGCGCAATCACGTCATCGGGGTGGGCATCGGCCGTGCGCACCTCGCCCACGATCCGGCCCTGCCGCAGGACGACGATGCGGTTGGCGAGGCGGAACATCTGGTCGATGTCGTGGCAGGCCAGCAAGATCGTGGTGCCCTGCTCCCGCAGCGTCATGATCAGCTCTTCGACCTGCGCTGCTTCCTTCACGCCGAGCGAGGCGGTCGGCTCGTCCAGGGCCAGCAGCCGGGGCTTGCGGCCCATGGCCCGCGCCACTGCCACCAGTTGCCGCTGCCCGCCGGGCAGCGTGCGGACGTTGCGCGTCGTGTCGCTGAGCGGGATGCGCAGCGAGGCCAGCAGTTCCGCGGCGGCCACGTGGAAACGGGTGTCCGACAGCAGCAGCCGACGGCGTTCCTGGCCGAGCATGATGTTGGCGGCGACGTCCAGGTTGTCGCACAGGGCCAGGTCCTGCCAGACCACCGCGATCCCCTGCTTGACCGCCGCGGCCTGGTCGGCAGGCATGCGCCGGCCGGCGAAGAACACCTCGCCGCTGGCCGGGACCACTTCGCCGGCGATGCAGCGGACCAGGGTGGTCTTGCCCGCGCCGTTCTCGCCAGCCAGCGCGACGAGCTCACCGGTCTGCACGCTGAGGTTGACGTCCTCCAGGGCGCGGAGCCAGCCGAAGCTGACGCTCAGCCCGGATACGGTCAGCAGTGGAGCGGCGGCGGTGGCGCGCGCCGCACCGGGGCCGGCCTCGACGCGGCCCGTCTCGTCCTTCGGGCCTGCTTCGGCCGCTGCCACGGAACCGGTCATGCCGTCATTGTGTGGCCTCAGCCGGATACTTGGCCACACTGCGCATCGACTACATCCATCTGACCAGCTACTTTCACGGAACTCATTCTGGCAGTAACCGGACACTGGTCCAAGTCGGGCGTCCGGGTGCCCCGATCAGGGTACGTTCGGGCGGGTCGTGGGCGGGCCAGCGCACGCACCACGATCCGTTCGGATGAATGACTTTGAGAGGAGAGGGACGTGCTTGTCGCGTTTTCGGTTACGCCGCTCGGGCTCGGGGAGGGGGTCGCCGAGGAGGTGGCCGAGGCGGTCCGGGTGGTACGTGAGAGCGGGCTGCCGAACCGGACCGACGCCATGTTCACCACCATCGAGGGCGACTGGGTAGGGATTCAATAAACTATTTTTGGCGAACCTGCCATCCGCAGCACGGTAACCGCCCCTGAGCAGCAGAAAAGCCGTCCAGCAGGGTGGCCTGCTTGCGGGGCAACGCCGTCTCAACCGGTTCCCCTTGGGGTATCCAGGCGGTTGCGGCGGCGATGGCCAGCCAGCATACCTCTTCATTAGTCGCAGCCTGTGTGCTCTCGGCAACGGCCTGGATGTGAGTCTTGATGAGCTTCCGCTCGTTTAGGAAGCCTCCGGGGAGATGATGCCACCGGGCCTCGATCTCGGCCATCCGGTCGGCCGCTTCTAGCCGCTGGATGTACCGTTCGCCCGACTGGTCCTCACCGGCCAGGTAGGCCTTGTTGGCCTGGTCCCAGTCGATGATGTCGCTGATGATGTCATGCATCGTCCGACTCCGCTTCTTCCCTGTTTGATCTGACAGTCTGGCTGTTAGGTCTGACAGTGCTCTGATGCGAAGACCCCCGAGCGTTGGACGCTCAGGGGTCGCTTGGTTCGTCTGCGGCTACTTGCCCGCTTTTACCAGGCGTACCGGCGGGGGCCGCAGGTGCGGTCGTGGAGCCCGGCACGGCAGCATGCGCAGACGTTGCTGACGTGCTGGCTGCATCAGGGATAGTGCTCGCAGTCAGGGCAGCGGCATTCGCCTAGCTTGTCGGTGAACCTGTAGGGCACTGAGCCGGCGCCCGCCGGGACCGATGCCGGCGCGGCCCTCCGGGTGGTCCACGGTCACTGCGGCCTCGGCGGTGGGGCGGGGACGGCGGGTGCCCGTTCGGGCTGCGTCCCTGGGCGCTGCCGCCCCGGTCGGATGCTCCGGGGGCGCCGCCGCGCCCCGCGCCCCGCCCTGGCGTGGCCTCCCCCGGCTTCTTGAACCGTGGTGGCCGGGGCCTCGAACTGGGTGTCGCCGGCCGGGGTCACCAGCCCGATGCAGACGGTCCAGCGGCCGTCGTGGGCCGCCCAGACCCGGATGCCCCCGAAGGTGGCGGGGCCGATGAGACCCTGGTCCAGCAGCTCGCGGGCGAGGACCAGGTCCAGGTGCTCAAGGCCCGGGGGAACAGGAGGCGGACTTCGTAAGGCTCTTTCCTGTCGTAGGCGAGCGTGGCGCGCAGCTCGTACCGCCGCCCGCCCTCGAACATCAGCAGGGCGGCCGGGTGGGCCCGCATAACGCGGGCGGCGGCCTCGATGAGCTTGAGCGCGAGCCCGGACGCGTGCTCGGCGCTGAGCCGACGGTGCCCCGGGGCGCGGTCGCGGCGACCTGGATGATCACCTGGCCGTCGATGGAGCCGACGGCGAACGGGTACCCGTCGGCATCCCGCAGGACCACCGGCCAGCCCAGGCCCGTTCCGGGCACGAAATTAACTGTCCCGCCCGGAGGCGTACTCCGGCCGTCGCGCCGCCGTCGGCCGGGGGCGCGGGGCGCCCCCGGGCCCCGCCACGCCGTGGTCGCGGTCCGGCGTCACTGGTCCCCCCTTCCACACCTCGAAGTCTGCCGGGAGCTGGGCCTCGCACTCCGGGCACAGCCGCGCGACGAGGGTCCCGGCGAGGTCGCGGACGTCCTCCGGGTACTCATGCGTGGACGGCACGGGCCGGGACGGCCGGGCCAGCTCCAGCCACCTACGGTCCAACTCGCGGCGCTGCTGCGCCGTTCCCGGGCCGCGCCCAGCGCTCTGGCGGAAGCGTGCGCAATCTCGTCGGCCCACAGGACCGCGCCGAGGATCACAGAGGCCGCCATGACGACCTGCCAGCGGCGAACGCGCGCGTTATCCAGGAAAATGTCAGCCGGGCAAGTTCCTGGAGACAACTCATGGCCAGGATGCCGCGCGACAACAGCGGCCCGCGCGTGCCATGGCCCGCCCCGCGCGCCCCTTGGCCAAGTTTTTACCGTTCCGGGGATACCTGTCGGTCTACCCGTGCCTTGACAGCCCACCCGGCACGGAGCGTTCATGAAGGATGCGCGAGCGTCGCGCGGCGCGGCACCGACCTTCTTGCCGGCCGCGGCACGGCGCGCACGGCCACGGCTGGCACGCGACCCCCGTCCGGGGAGCGTGCGGACGGCGGGCTCCGGACCGGGCGGGGACCTGGGACCGGGGAGGCGACGCCGACGAACGCGCCAGCCGGCCCCTTCCCTCGTCACGGCGGCTTGGCCCGCCCCTTCCCTGACGACCTTCTGCCTGCCCCGTGTCCACTCCGGGGATGAAGGCGCCCTTGGCATGCGCGGGGACCGGCACGGTTCACGCGCGGAAAGGCGACTGTGCGCATGACCTCGCTCCACAGCCAGCGTTCCACCTGGCAGACCCCCCGGCCGATTGCTCGGCAGGCAACCCGGACCACCAGATCTGCCGGCCGACCTGCCACCCCCGGCCCGGCCGTAGCCCCTGGTCAGCGGCGAAATGTACCTGCGGGAGGGGACCGGGGCTTATGACTGTGTCATCACATCCTCATACGCGCGGGGCAGGGATAGGCGCAGGCGTCGGCACCAGGGCGGCCCGGGACGCGGCAGCGGTGCTGTCCGTGGCCGGTCACCTGACCGACCGCGATCGTGAGCTTGTGCGCCTGGTGGCGCGGCACCGCGTGCTGACCACCGAGCAGCTCGCCGCGCTCGCGTTCGGGAACATCACCACCGCCAGGCACCGCCTGGCGGTGCTCGTGCGCCTGGGCCTGCTGCGCCGCTTCCGGCCGCACCTTCAAACCGGCTCCGCGCCGTGGCACTACGTCCTCGGCCCCATCGGCGCCGCGCTGCTCGGCCAGGAAGACCGCGACGAGAAAGGATGGCTGCCGATGGTCCGCGCGGACCGGCAGCTTGCCCTCGAACGCTCCCAGCGCCTAGGACACATGACCGGCGCGTCGTGGTTCTTCGT
Source organism: uncultured Actinomycetes bacterium (assembly GCA_963722055.1). Classification (GTDB taxonomy): domain Bacteria; phylum Actinomycetota; class Actinomycetes; order Streptosporangiales; family Streptosporangiaceae; genus Palsa-504. The sequence goes on from CAVRLA010000003.1 coordinate 105,441, forward strand.
CGCCCTGACGCGGCACGCCCGCGAGCACGGCGGCGGTGAACTCCTGAGGTGGGACGGCGAAGGCGAAGCCTCCGACTACCTGTACGCCCGCAGCAGCGAATTCGGCCCTCGCCCCGATGGGCTCGGCGTCTGGGCACAAGACGGAACCGACATCGCGTTCCTCCTCGAATACGACACCGGCACCGAGCACCTGCCCCAGCTCGTCGGCAAGCTCACCAGCTACGCCGAGCAGGCCGGGACCACCACCGCGCTCACGATGCCACTCCTGTTCTGCTTCCCCACCGCGCGCCGCGAGCAGTCCGCCCGCAAGGCACTCGCCGCCACCGCCGCGTCCCTCGACCTTCAGATCGCGACCGCCGCCCTCGACCCGCGCGTCACCTGCCCGGCCTGCGGCCCGGCGTGGATGCCCTTGCACGGCGGCCACGCGCCGATGCGGCTCATCGACCTGGGCGGCGTACTCCCCGGCCCCTGGCGCACCGAACCCGAACACGACGAGCAAGACCAGCACGAGCTAGACCCCGCCGAGACCGGGTGGGACGAAGTGAGGTCGGACCGCCTATGACCAGCCCCGTCGCCCCCAGCTCACCGACCGGCGATTCCCCCAGCATGCCGCCCGCCTCGAACGGAACGTCACCGCCTGGGCCGCCGACACCGCAAGCACCCAGCGAAGCAGACCCGCCGGGAAAGAAGGCGGAAGACCTTTGCCCCGACCAAGATCCTGGGCGGGTGTCAAGTGAGCAGGGCCTCAGAGCGTGGGCCGCGGCGCTGGCGGCCGAGCTGCCGCCGCTGACCAGCTCGCAGGCGGCGACGGTGGCCAGGATCGCCGCGCGGCTCGACGCCCGCAACGGTCAGGAGCCAGCGGCGTAACGCTCTCCCGGCCCTGGTACCGTCACTCATCTTCCTGGTACCGGCGGCACCAGGAAGATGAAGGCTGCCCCCGCCGCGCACAGGGCAGGCATCCGGAGCAAACCCGCCAGGTCGTTGCCCAGCCCGAGCGGAGACATGCCGGTGGCCAATGCCACGGCTTCGCCACCCGAAGAGCCGCCGGGGGTGAGCCTCGGGTTCCACGGGTTCACCGTGGCGCCGTGCAACGCGTTATCGGTGTGGAAGCGCAGCGCGAAGTCAGGCAGGTTGGTGCGGGCAAGCGGGATGGCCCCGGCGGAGCGCAGACGGGCGACCACCGGTGCATCGGCCGCGGCGATGTTGTCCCGGAGGGCTGCGACTCCTGCCGTCGTCGGGCTGCCCGCCACGTCCAGGTTCTCCTTGACCGTGAACGGCACCCCGTGCAGACGGCCGAATGAGTGGCCGGCCGCGATTGCCTGGTCAGCGGCCGCCGCTGCGGCCATTGCCTCGTCCGCCAGTGTCACGGTGACGGAGTTGACCGCCGGGTTCACCGCCTCGATCCTGGCCAGGTGTGCGTCGATGACCTCTCGGCTGCTGAGCTCCTTGGCCGCTATTCGCCCCGCCAGATCGAGTGCGCCTAGCCTCCACAATTCCCTAGTCATCGTAGTTCCTGGCCTCCCTTCGTCGAGACTGATGGCGTCACCACTCCGCACCCGGTCGCGGCCGGACATGTGAAGTGATCAATCCTGTTCCCGGGCGATGTTCCCGGTCACGGCGGTTATCCGGCCTGGGCGGGGCGGATGTTCTGGTTGAAGCGGAACCGGTTGGCGGGATCGTAGTGCGCCTTGACGGCGGCTAGCCTCGCGTAGGTCTCCGCCGGGTAGGACGCGCGTACCTTGTCCTCGTCCCCGTCGCCGGTGAAATTGACATACATCTGGCCTGCCCCGAACCTGGCCATCGAGTCCCGCGTACCGCGGGCCCACGCGCGGCTGGCCTCGAATCCCTCCGCCGTGGGTGTGCGCGCGATGCAGTTGATGAGATACGGCGGCTGCCGCTGGCTGAACGCCGTCGCGCCGGCGCCGTCCGCGCCATCGCCCCGCCGAGTTGATGGACATGCAGTTCGCAGGCGGCCGGGAGCCCTGCGGAGCGCCGGTGGGCATCGGCAAACGTCTCGACGGCCGGGTCAGGAAGCTCGTCGAGGAAGGCCGAGGTGAAGTAATTCGCCGCGCCCGCCGCGTACAGCGGATCGACGAGTTGCTGCAAGGCGGCGTACGGGATCGGGCCGAGCAGGTCGACCAGCGGGGTGCCCAGGGCCCGCAGCGGACGGACGACTTCCTCGCCCTCCTCCAGGGGGCCCGCCCAGCACACGGATACGATAACGATCTTCGTGCCGTGCACGTCTTCCGGCAGGAACGGCGCGGGCGGGGCGGTCGTCATGTCGATCAGCGTGGTGAGCTCGTCGGGGGCACCGGCAATGGCATCCCGCCAGCCGGCCAGCACCTCGGCCGCATGGTCTCCGGGGTAGAAGACAGGACCACCCAGGACTGTGGGTCCGACCGGATGCAACGCAAGCTCCAGCTCAGTGACCACACCGAAGTTCCCGCCGCCACCCTTCAGCGCCCAGAACAGGTCAGCGTTCTGGTCTTCGCTCGCCCGCACCAGCTCACCTTCGGCGGTCACCATTTCGGCGGACAGCAGGTTGTCGCACGTCAGTCCGTACTTGCGGACGAGGTGCCCGATGCCGCCGCCCAGCGTGAACCCGCCGATCCCGGTCGAGGAAACCAGGCCGCCTGTGGTGGCGAGGCCGTGTGCCTGGGTCTCGTGGTCGAATCGCCGCCACGTCGTGCCGCCCTGCGCGATTGCCCGCCGGTTACGCGGGTCCACGCGCACCGCCGTCATCTCCGATAGATCGAGCACGACACCGCCCTCGCAGGTGGAGAACCCGGCAACGCTATGCGCCCCGCCGCGGATCGCCACCGGCAGTCCTTCACTGCAGGCGAACTGGACCCCGCTGATGACGTCGGCGACTCCGGAACATCGGAGAACGAGCGCGGGATGCATGTCGATCGCGCCGTTCCAGACCTGCCGGGCGCTGTCGTAGCCGGAGTCAGCCGGGGAGATCACCGGGCCGAGCATCCGTGTCCGGAGTTCGGCCAGGGTCGCCTCACCGAGGACGCGCGGGCTTTCCGATGTCCTTGCCTCCATGTCCGTTACCTCCCAGGGTAAGAAGCCGACGATCGGAACCTATGGCCGGGGACTTTGCATCCGCTTAGCGCTGCTCACCGGCACCGAGCCGACGACCCAGGTCGGCGGCAGCGTCCAGGCCACGCCGCTCGCCGAGTTGCTCGAAACTGCCCCGCGCCACCGCGAGCGCCGCCAACGCTGCCGCGGTCTGCCCCGACATCCCGCGCAGGCCCGCGAGCAGCATGTACTGCCAGCCAAGGCTGGGGATCGCGCGCAGCGCCAGCGCACGCTCGATCAGGCCGATGGCCTGCTCCGGACATCCGGCGAGGACCTCGGCCACAGCCAGGTTATTCAGGGCGCCAGCGTGGCCAGTACGATCTCCAGACCGCTCCAGCATGCGGCATGCGTCCTGACCGAGCGCGCGCGCCCGCCGACCGTCACCGAGTGCCGCCTCCGCGAGCGCGACGCCGGTCAGTGCGATCGCGGTGCCGCGCTGGTCGGGGATTTCCGCCCGCAGGTCTGCGGCCGACCGGAAGCATTCCCTGGCAGCAGCGGGATCGCCGCCGCTGCGGAGCAGGTGTCCTCGTTGCGCCAGGATGTGAGCCTGGCCGGTACGGTCCCCTAGCGACTCGAACGTCCACAGGGCATGTTCGAGCAGCGCTCCCGCCTCGTCGAAACGGCCGCCCATCCGGGCCGCCAGTGCCTGGGTGGCGAGGATGTAGCCGCGGCTCTGCGCCGCGCCGACACGCGGCTGGCCAGCATGGTCTCCTCGAAGACGGGAAACCGCAGGCCATCGATGGAATCAACCGTCCAGGCCACGGTGCACACCGTAAAGAAGGGTGGTGCGTCGGGTGGCACGCGGCCCAGAGCACTCAGCGCGTTGTCGAGCAGGGCCTGCGCCGCGGAAGTTTCGCCGCGGAATAGCGCCATCACGGCCCGCAGGTGCTCGTGCGAAGACCGCACGCCGGCAATGCCGCGGGTCACGGGGCCCGCTTCGCTGGCCTGCCGGACTGCGTCATCCCACTCGCCCGCCATCCAGGCGAGCAACGACTGCTGGTGAAGCGCCTCTGCCAGCGAGCCGGGATCGCCGAGGCGGCGCCCGAGGGCCGCGATCTCGGCGCCTATGGCGAGACCACGCCACGGCCGGCCTAGCCGAATCTCCAGCACGGCGGTCGCGAATAGCGCGCGGGCCCGCAGCGGGGATGGCGCCGGGCAGGCTTCCAGCGCTTGAGCAAGCCATCGGAGTCCCTCAGCGTGCAGCCCGCGCGCCATCCACGAGCGCCACATGGCAACCGTCGTCACTAGGGCACGGTCTGGCATGTCACCCAGTGACGTCGACAGTGCTGCGCGCAGGTTCCCGCCATCGACCGCGAACCATGGGCTCGGCTCAACAACCACGCCCCCGGCAAGGTCAGGGTCAAGAGACTCTGCCCGGCTGGCGTACCAGAGGGCGCCGCGCTGGTGCCAGGCCAGCTCGCCGGACGAGGCTAGACAGCCGACCGCGTACTGCCGGATGACCTCCAGCAGCCGGAAACGGGCCCGGTCGCCGCTGGTCTCCACGGCCACTAGAGACTTGTCGACCAGCCGTGACACGACCACAGCCACCGGCTCGGACAACTCGCCCGTACACACTTCTTCAGCCGCGTCGAGGGCGAACCCGCCAGCGAATACCGACAGCGGCGAAACACCGCACGCTATCATCGGCCAGCAGGTCATGGCTCCAATCCAACGTGGCCGCCAGAGTTGCCTGCCGCTCCGGTACGCCATGGACCGCCCAGCGAGCGTGACCAGCGCGTCATCGAGCCGGTCGGCCAGCTCCGCGGCCGCCAGATGCGCGATCCTAGAAGCGGCCAGCTCCAGCGCCAGCGGTATGCCGTCGAGGCGGAGACAGATGCGTGCGACCGGCAGGGCCGTCGCGGAATCGAGCCGGAACGCTGGTGATGCGTTTCCCGCGCGCTCGAGAAACAGCTGGACAGAGTACAGGCGCGCCAGTCGTGCGGGTCGGCGGGAAGCTGAAGGTCCGGCAGCTCAAGGGACGGGACCCGCCAGACCACCTCGCGGCAGGCGCAGCGGCTCGCGGCTGGTGGCCAGCAGAGTCACGTCAGCGCAGCGCTCAAGCAACGCCAAGGCGAATTCTGCACAGGCCCCGAGCAGGTGCTCGCAGTTGTCGAGCAGCACCACCATTCTCCGGTCCGCAAGCTGCTCCACAACGGCCGCCGTGGTGGGCCGGGCGCTGGTCAGCACGAGGCCAAGACATGCCGCGGCAGCCGCCGGTATCAAACCCCCGTCCCGGACCCCGACAGGTCAATGAGCCACACTTCGTCCGGGACCACGCTGGCGTTCGCCATCCGGCGCACGACCTCGATCGCCAGCCGGGCTGCCTGCGCGCCGGGCCCGCTCAATGTCAGCAGCCTGTGCGTCGGCGAGGTAGAGCAATTCTTTGATCTCCCGCCGACGCCCGATGAAGCGGTTATCACGGCCGGGAGATTGGAGACCGCTACCGGGTCAGCGGACTTGCTCAGCGAGAATCCGCTGGTAAAGGCTCAGCGTCGCCGCCTCCGGCGCCGCTGCATACTCCCCGTCCAGCACCCGGCACAAGCGCTCGTAGATATCAGCGCATATAACCGGAGCTCGGCCTGGTAGAGCGCCTCTATGAGCACTCGGTGCAGCGGTTCGTCGGTCGGCCGGTCTGTGATCAAAGGATAAAGCAGAGCGACCGCTTCTTCAGGTCTTCGGTGTTCCAGCAGGACGCGGGCTTGCTCGGCCGTCAGCGCCACCTGCAAAGCCGCGAGTAGTTCACGATGGGGTGCCGCTCAGTCGGCGTAGCGGTCCTCCGGCAAAAGCTCGCGGCGTAGAGGTTCAGGGCGGCACCGTAATCCTCGAAAATATAAGAACGCAGCGCTCGCTGCGCCGCCGCCGCAAACTCGTCGGCATCGACGATGAGGTCACCGTCGAGAAACAAGGTGGCGTCCAAGATCCCGGTGTAAATGACAAGACGGGCGTAGGTTCCCTTCAAGACGGCCAAGTCATCGAAGGGAAGGACCTACGCCCATGCCACACCGAGTATCGCCTACCGACCGCATCCGCGGCCACATCGACGAGCTGTTCGCTCAGGACCAGGCAGCTGCCGGAGATCCTGGAGGAGGTGGCCCGGCTCGGCGCGCAGCTGCTGATGCAGGCCGCGCTCGAGGCCGAGGTCACCGAGTTCCTCGGCCGGGACCGCTACCAGCGGGCCGCGGCCTGCGAGGATGCCCGCCCGGGTCCCGCAACGGGTACCGGGAGGTGACCGTCAAGACCACCGCCGGGCCGGTGCACGCTGTCCCGGCCGAAGCTGCGCGGCACCACCGAGGCGTTCGCGTCCCGCCTGTTCGGCAGCGCACGTGACCAAGACCAACGCGCTGGAGATCGCTGGTGATCGCCTCGTTCGTGCGCGGCCTGTCGGTCCGCGACGTCGAGGCCGCCCTGGCCGAGGCGCTCGGCGACCAGGCCGCGATCTCCAAGTCCACGGTGTCGTCGGTCTGCCAGGCCAGATCAAGGACGAGTACGAGGCCTGGGCGCGGCGCCGCCTGGACGGCATCACGCTGGACTACCTGTTCCTGGACGCCTAGCTTCTTCCGGATGCACCCCGGCTCCCCGGCCGAGCCGGTGCTGGCCGCCTGGGGCATCACCACCGACGGCAAGCCCGCGTTCATCGGCCTGGCCCCCGGCACCGGCGAGTCCGCCGACGCCTGGGACGACTTCCTGGCCGACCTCAAGGACCGCGGCCTGCCCTCCCCGCTGCTGGTCATCAGCGACGGCGCGCCGGGCCTGATCGCCGCGATCGAGCAGGCCTTCCCCAAGGCACTGCGCCAGCGGTGTCTCATCCACCGCGCGAGAAACGTCCTGGCCAAGGTCCCGGCCGGGATGCAGGCCGAGGTCAAGGACGCCTACTGGGCGCTCTTCGACACCGAGGACCTGAAGACCCAGCCCGGGCCCCGGCCTCGTCGAGCTCATCGATCACCGGATCACCGAGATGGCCGCCAAGTACTCACCCACCTACCCGGCGGCGATGAAATGCCTGCTCGCCGACCGCGAGGGCCTGACCGCCTACCTGCGCTTCCCCGCCGAGCACCACAACCGCATCCGGCACTCCAACTTCATCGAGCGGACCTTCGGCGAGACCCGCCGCCGCACCAAGGTCATCGGCCGGCTCCCCGGCGAGACCAGCTGCCTCACCCTGGTCTGGGCCGTCCTGGACCGGGCCTCCCGCGGCTGGCGCGGCCTGACCATGACCAGCGACGGCCTGCGGCTGCTGCAAGACCTGCGCCGCTCGCTGCTCGACCCGCCCCGCCAGCTACGGCCACGCACCGTCACCGCCAGCCAGGACGACGACCGACCCGAGAATGTCAGCGCCACCGCCTAACCTCACCATGAAACCGGAACCACGCCCGTCCCATTTACACCGGATTCCGGACGCCACCGGACAAGATACGATGTCGTGTAGACAGAGCGCGTCAGGCGAAGGCGCACGATGATGATAGCGCTGCGCGCGCGTGCATAGCTGATGAAGGTTGTTGCGCTGCAACGAGGTCCAGGGGATAGAGCACAGGCAAGGACATCACGGTGAGCTGGTGGCGTCGGCGAGAGATAGCAGCTTGATAGCGTTTGGACTTGCGCAGCGCTACGAGCGAGGAATCGCGCGGCTTCCGGAATGAACGCTGAAGCGCTCAGCAGCGCACATGCAGCGTGCGGAAATGCTGCGCATCCACACGCGGTCGCCTGTCTACGTGGACTCTCCGCTACGGGGTCGCGCTTTGCTAATTCTGGGCACGAGTGACAGCTGCGCGCTCAGGCGCTCGCACCACGCACGACTGAGGGAGCTGTCACGCTGAGGGCTTGTTCTGAGAATACACAACAGAAGCGCGTAAAGCTGTGAAGACTGTCATCGCGCTTAACGACACGTTCTGCGCAATCGCCACGGAACGCTCGACACCACGCTCGCGCAGATCGGCGGGTACGCGCCTTAAGCCACGTCGGAAACAGGCGGGTCACGAGTGGGCTTGGTCGTCCTGCTTCTCGATCGCTGCCTCCAGCCGCCCAAGCTTCGAGTCGATTTGGCCCTCGTAGCCTGGCCGGATGTCCGCCTTCAGCACGAGCGAGACCCGCGACCCGAACGGGAGCACGGCCTCGGTGGCGCGCTTCACCACGTCGAAGCACTCGTCCCAGGTGGTGCCTTCGAGTTCAGTGAACATCGCCGACGTCCGGTGCGGCAGGCCGGAGTCTCGTACGATCTTCACCGCTGCGGCAACCGCATCGGAGACGGAACGTCGGCGCGTCCGGTACCGGACGGAGCGACCGAGAACGCGACGATCATGACAGAGGGACCTCCTGTAGGTGTCCTGAGCTGCGGCGATGCCGGTCAGTGCTAACAGTGCGCTAAGCACACGATGTTCGTGAACATGGCGTCGGTCCGGTTGGGCAGCCCGCTCTCGCGGACGACCTGGACCGCCTCGGAGACGATCTCGCCGACGCCCTCACCCATGCCGAGCGGCGTAGCGTAATTGAGAAAGCGACTAGCATGCTGCCAGCGTAGCCCCGGGATGCCACAGCTTCACTGGTGACCTCGACGTCGACCTGGACCGCGGGCTGGCAGGATGCTCGCCCTGCTTAACCTTGACCAACGCTGACGCGGCCTACGACATCGTCCAAGTCGGCGCTGCCCCTGCCCCGTTGGGCTGGCTGTATCACCAGGTGCTTGCCCCTCAGCGCCATCTTGAGCAGGTCTCGCTTTCCCTTGTAGTCGGCGGTGTCACACCGCTGCCGCCATTGGGCACGGTTTGTTCCCAATGACTGCTGTGTTCCGGGGACGGGGCCGGGATCGGGGAGTGCGGCTCGTTCGGCCCGGAGGCTAGCGATGCGTTTATCGACTGGCTTGATGACCAGGTTGTAGTGGGCGAGGGTGATCTCGCCTCGTCCTAGGCGATCGGTGAGAGCTTCCGCCACCGCCTCAGCTTCAGCGATCTTGATGTCGAGTTGGACGGCTTCGCTGGCTGCCTCGTAGGCGGCGTGCTCGATCTCGTCGGTGTTGCGCGTGTCCGACAAGATCTCAACCACGAGCGCGCGTGCCGCTGAATCCAGCGCCCGCTGGTCCACTTCGGTCTTTCCGCACCCTCCCGAAGTGGGGTTGCACCAATACGAACGGCTTACCGATCCATCCGAGTACGGCTTGAGGCCGTTGCGGGGCCGACCGTGGAGGATATGGCCGCAGCCGGGCTGCCCGCAAACGGCGAAAGACGAGCAGAGGTAGTGCGGTGAACTCGGACGTCCTCGCCGACGTGCGGCGTAGATCGCGGTTGCCCGGTCGAAGTCTTCCTCGGAAACGATCGGATCACCTGGAAGACGGCCAACGACGGACGTCAGGCCCGACGCGGGGTCGGTGTAGATGATCCTGCCGCAGTTCCGCTGGCGGGTGAGCAGCGTCTTCAGCGCCGTGGGCGTCCACGGCCTGCCCTGAGTCGTGGGAATCCCCCGCGCGTTCAGGTCCGCGATCAGCGCGTCTTGCAGTTCGCCCGCCAGAAACCGGGCGGTCAGTTTCCGCAGGATGGCAGCCTCGTCCTCGCGCTGGGTGACGCGGTCGTCCTCGAAGCCGAATGGCCGCGCCGAGCCGTTCGGCTCGCCCGCCATCGCCTTGAGCTTCTTCCCGCGCGCGCTCCTGGTGGACAGGCGGTCGGAATAGTAGGCGGCGGCGTTGACCGTATCGCGGAACGCCTTCTTGCCGTTCGGGGTCCGCAGGTCGTACTCGCTTTCGCTGTCCAGCACCAGGAGGCCGCGAGCGGCCACCCCGATCATCCGCTCGCCGTCCTTCGGCTGACGGGTGAACCGCTCCAGGTCGAACACGATGAACCCACCAGACACGCCGCCCTCTAGCCGGTCCATCAGCTCGTCCCACGCCGGACGCTCGATAGCCGGGTTCCACGCCGAGCGCCCCGGGTCAACCAGAACCTTGCCCTCCACGAGACCGAGGTCGGCAAGGCGGACCCGGCACACCGACACCTGGCCTTCGGTCGACGGTTCACGCTTCTCGTTGCGCTTGAGCTGACTGACGCGGGCGTAGATGTCAATCGGCCGGTCTGAGCTGACAAGTTCAGCGGCCACAGTCTACCCGACCCTCTTGCGCCGCCAGGAGGAGATATTCGTGTAGTGCAGGCCCTCCCTGCGTAGCAGAGCACTGCGTTCTCCCGGTCCCGCGTTCTCGTACTCTTCGAGAATGCGGGCCTTGTACTCAGCGGTGAAGGTTCGGCGCTTCGACCATCTGGTGTCCGGCGTGCCAGGAATGGACACAAGTCCCCCATGCTCGGCCCGGGCCGCGATCACGTCGGCGATCGTCATCGTCGTGTCTGGCAGGTCTTCGCCTTCCTCTGAGACGATCCTGATCCGGCGGGTGACATCGGACCGCTCAGCGCGCTTAAGGTTGGCCGGGTCGACGATGAGGCGTCTGCCGCGCAAGGCCATTTTCAATAGCTCGCGTTTTTCTGCCGTGTCGGCTTCGTCCCACCGCCGCTGCCAGTGTTCCCGGCTTGGCTGCCGCAAAGCGCCTGGAGCTGTGTCGCCTAGCGCTTCGCGTTCGGCCTTGAGCTTGGCTATGCGCTCATCCAGTGGCCGATTGGCGATGTCATAGCGCAAGAGAGTGAGTTCTCCGCGCCCAAGGCGGTCGGCCAGCGCTTCTGCGACACGTTCAGCCTCGGCGATGCCCAGGTCCAGCCGCTCGGCTTCGCTCTCAAGTTCCCGGGTGACGGATTCGATCGCCTCGGCATGGCGAGAGTCAGACAGAATCTCCACAGCGATGGCTCCGGCCGCCTCATCCAAGCCACGCTGATCAACGCTGATCTTGGCACAGCCCTTGCCGCTAGAAGACGGGCCGCACCTGTATTCCCGGCGTACCGAACCGTCCTCGTACCGCTTCAGAGCGTCTACTGGGTGACCTGTGAGCGGTTTGCCACAGTCCGGACGGCCGCAGAATGCTATCCCCGTGCACAGGTAGATCTCCGAGGGCGCCTCGCTGCCCCGGCGCGCGGCGTATATCGCGCATATCCGGTCGAAGTCGTCTTCGGTAATGATCGGGCTCCCCGGCAGATGCCCGGCGATGGACTTAACGTTTGTTTCCGTGTCGGTGTAGAGGATTCTCCCGCAGTTGCGCTCTCTGAGCAGAAGAAGTTGCAGGGATCGGACAGTCCAAGGGTTGCCCTTGCTGCTGAGGATGCCGCGTGCGTTGAGGTCACGTACCAGCGCGTGCTGCGTTTCTCCCGCCAAGAATCGCCTTGTCAGTTCCCGGATGATCTCGGCTTCGGCTTCGCGCACGGTCACGAAATCGTCTTCGAAGCCGAATGGGCGGGTTGTGGTGTTCGGCTCCCCCGACATTGCCTTGAGCCGCTTGCCCCGCCGGGCTCTGGTGGACAGGCGGTCGGAGTAGTAAGCGGCGGCGTTGATCGCGTCGCGGAAAGCCTTCTTGCCGTTCGGCGTCGTCAGGTCGTACTCGCTCTCGCTGTCCAGCACGCCCAGGCCGCGAGCGGCCAGCTCGATCATCCGCTCGCCGTCCTTCGGCTGCCGGGTGAATCGCTCCAGGTCGAAGACGATGAAACCGCCGGACACGCCGCGCTCTAGCCGGTCCATCAGCTCGTCCCACGCCGGGCGCGTAACAGTCGGGTCCCACGCCGAACGCCCTGGATCAACCAGAACCTTGCCCTCCGGCAGGTCAAGATCGGCGAGCCTCAGTCGGCAGATCGCGACCTGCCCACCTGTGGACGGCTCGTTCTTCTTCTTGTCCTTGCTCTTGACTCGGCTGACTCGGGCGTAGATGTCGTAGGGCTTGGCTGTCTGATCTGTGCCGTTCAGCATGGCTAAATGGTAGCAAATTACATATCAACCTGGGACGAGGCCATGGCCGTGGTCAAGCGGGCGGTCGAGGCGGTCGCGGCCCGGGCGCCGCGGGTGAGCCTGGTACTCAAGGCCGACCTGCGGCCCGGCGTGACCGGAGCGCTCACCGGCAAGGTCGAGGCGGTGGAGCGCTACCTGGAGGGGTGAGCGGCTGGTCAGGGCACGCCGAGCAGGCGCAGCACGGCCGTGGTGGCCGCAGCGGCCAGCACGACGACCAGGAACGGCGCCTTGCGCCAGGCCAGGATGCCGCCGACCAGCACCCCGGCCGGGCGGGCCAGGCCGGCGAAGCCGTGCTCCTGGGTCAGCGCGGTGGTGGCGGCCAGCGCGGCGAGCAGGACCACGGCGGCGGCCTCGAGCAGCTTCTCGACCCACGGCGGGAAGGCGATCCGCTCGCGCAGCGCCGGGCCGGAGAACCGGAACGCGAACGTGCCCGCGGACAGCGTGAGCAGGCCGGCCACGACCAGCGTGGTGTCCTTCACCGGGCGGGCCGGGGGATGACCAGCCCGAGGACGCCGGCCAGGGCCAGCAGCACGGGCAGGCCGGCGGGCAGGAACGGCGCGGCGGCCAGCGCGATGGCGGCGCCGGCCAGGGCGGCGCGCACCGTCGCCCGGTCGCGGAGCGAGGGCACGATCAGGGCCAGGATCACCGCCGGGAACATGGCGTCCAGGCCGAACGCATTGGTGTTCCCGATCACGCCGCCGAGCAGCGCCCCGAGGACGGCACCGGTGGGCCAGCAGAGCAGCACGCCAAGGCCGCAGGCCCAGTAGGCGGCCCGCTTGCGCGGCAGATCCTCCTGGGCCAGGGCGAACACGACGCTCTCGTCGTTCATCACGTGGCTGCCCAGCAGCCGCCGCCAGCCCCGGCCGGGCACGCCCGGGCTCGTCATATCCGGCCCCGTCATATCAGGCCCCGTCATATCAGGCCCCGTCATATTAGGCAGGGCCAGGCCGTAGGGCAGGTGCCGGGCGTTGACCAGCAGGCCGGCCAGCGCGGCGGCGATGGGGTTGCCGCCGGCCGCCACGATCCCGATGAACAGGAACTCGGACGCGCCGGCCAGCACGAGTACGCTCAGCGCGGCCGGAACCCACAGCGGGAACCCGGACGCCACGGCCAGCGCGCCGTAGGACAGGCCAATAAACCAGACGGCCAGGCACGCGAGCGCGATGTCCCGGCGGGTACCGCCCGCTAGAGTTCTATATATCGAACTCACGGAGTTTATTATGAACACCGATCCTGCCGTTCGTCAAAGCGAACGTGCGACTGATACGCCGAACAGCACCGAAACCGGCGCGGGCGGAGGGCTGGCCTCGGCGGCCGGAGCGGCCCAGGCGCCGACCGGCGCGGGCGGGGCGCCGCTCGAGCTCATCGCGGCCTCGCTGCGCCGGGAACGCCGCCGGACCGGGCTCTCGCTGACCGAGGTGGCCCGCCGGGCCGGCATCGCCAAGTCCACGCTGTCCCAGCTGGAGTCGGGCACGGGCAACCCCAGCCTGGAGACTCTGTGGGCCATCTGCGTCGCCCTGGACGCGCCGTTCTCCCGGCTGCTGGATCCGCCGCGGCCGCGCGTCCAGGTGATCCGGGCCGACGAGGGCCCTACCGTATCCGCGGCGCAGGCCGACTACCAGGCCACGCTGCTGGCCGCGTGCCCGCCGGGCGCCCGCCGCGACGTGTACCGGATCGCGGCCGAGCCGGGGCACGCGCGCGTATCCGAGGCGCACATGCCCGGCGTGATGGAGCACGTGGTGCTCAGCGCGGGCCGGGCGCTGATCGGCGTGGCCGGCGAGCCGGTGGAACTTGGCCCGGGCGACTACATCTGCTACCCGGGCGACCTCAAGCACGTGTTCGAGGCGCTCGAATCGCGGACGCTGGCCGTGCTGGTGTCAGAGCACACCTGACGCCTGGCGGCCCGTTGCTCTCCGCAGGTGATATGAGGGGCGGCGCGCTGCAGGTTCATGATCGTGCACAGTTTTGGGCGCTATTTACCAAACTTTCATGGGCTCAGGAAAGAGGATCGGTGGGGACCTGCTCGATGAGCGCGGCCAGGCCGGCCTCGTCGAGCAGGTCGGCGGGCCGCACGGTCACGTCGTCCGCCACGTAGTAGAAGGCGGCCCGCACGTGGGAGACCGGAATCCCGGCCAGCGCCGCCCAGGCCAGCCGGTAGGCGGCGAGCTGGACGGAAACGGCGTGACGTTCGGCGTCGGAGGCGGGCGGGCGGCCGGTCTTCCAGTCCACCACGTCGTAGCCGCCTTGGGGTGCGTCGGCAAACACCGCGTCGATGCGGCCGCGGACCAGCCGGTCGCCGACCAGCGTCTCGAACGGCACCTCGACCGCCTGCGGCCACCGGTCCGCCCATTCGCCGTGCTCGAACCGGGCGCGGAGCTGGCTGAGGTCCTCGCCAGACGGCCCGTCCGCGCTCTGGCCGGCGCCGGGCTCGTCCAGCTCGAACAGGTCGACGTCGTCGATGAGGCGCTGCTGGCCGTATCGCTGCTCCAGCCACTGGTGGAAGGCCGTACCCCTCCTGGCCTGCCGGGCGGGCGGCCGGGGCATCGGGCGGCGCACCTGCCGGGCCAGCTCGGCCGGGTCGCGGGCCAGCGACACCAGCGACGACACCGAGAGCCGGGCGGGCAGCTGGACCGGGATCGACCCGCTGTCGCTGCGCCGCTGGGCCCGCTCGGCGAGCAACAGCTCGGCGTCCCGACGCCAGGCCTGTACCAGCGCCTGGTCCTCAGGCCCGAGGGCGTCCACGGCGTCTGGCGCCGGCTCGGCGCCCGCCTCGACCAGGGCGGCGGCCGCGCGGACCGCCTCGTAGTGCCGTCCGGCCGGGGTGGCCGGCCAGTCGGCCTCGTCCACCGAGGCCAGCAACGGGTTCTCCGCGTCCGGCGGCGGCTCGGCGGCCCATTCACGGACCTCGGCCACCCCGGACGAGCGCACCTCCTGCAGGAACGGCGAGGGGCCTAGGCGGCAGGTCCCGCCCTCGCCCCACCAGTAGCCCGAACACCCCAGCCAGAACGCCGCCCGGGTGGCGGCGACGTACATCAGGCGGCGCTCCTCGGCCAGGTCCCGGGCCGCGCAGGCGTCGGCGAAGTCCTCGAGCGAGCCGGCGTCTAGCCCGCGCAGCGCGGGCAGGTCGCCCGCGTCGCCCCGCAGGCCGAACGGGATCAGCCGCGGGTTGTCGGTCCACCGGGTCGAGACCCGAGGCCGGGCCGGGAAGACCTGGGACCGCTCCCCCGTGGCCAGGCCGGGCACGAAGACGGCCGGCCATTGCAGACCCTTGGCCGCGTGCACGGTGAGCAGCTTGACCGAGTCCGACTCGCCGACCCGGCCGGTCTCGAGCCCGAACTCCTCCTGCTGCGCCGCGGTGAGATAAGCCAGGAAGGCGCCGAGGGTCGGCTCGGCGCCCTCGCCGGCGAACGCGTCGGCCACGTCGGTGAAGGCGTCCAGGTCCGCGCGGGCCGCGACCGGATCGGCGCCCGGCCGCGCGGCGACCTCGATATCCAGGCCGAGCATGCGCTCGGCCTCCGCGGCCAGGTCGGCGAGGGGCCGCCCGACGTGCGCGCGCAGCCGCCGCAGCTCGATGGCCAGGGCGTGCATGCGGGCGTACCCGACCGGCGAGTAGGCGCGGGGATCGCCCAGGTCGTCGAGCGCCTCGACCAGGCTGCCGGTCTCCGCGGTCAGGTCGGTGATCGCCTCGGCCAGGGCGTCCTCATGGTCGTGTTCGGCGGCCTGCTCCGGCGTGGCGCCCTGAGCCGGGGCGGGCCGCCTGCCGTCGCCCTCACCGCGGACCAGGGCCCGGGCGCGGCGGCCGAGGGCCACCAGGTCGCGCGGCCCGATCCGCCAGCGCGGCCCGGTGAGCAGGCGGGCCAGCGCGTCTGACGCCCCCGCGTCGTGCAGCACGCGCAGCGTGGCCACCACGTCCTGCACCTCGGGCACGACGAGCAGCCCGCCGAGCCCTACCACCTCGACCGGGATGCCGCGGGCCTCGATGGCCCGCCGCAGCGGCACGAACTGGGAGCGCTTGCGGCACAGCACCGCGATCTCGCTCGGCCGCACTCCGGCGGGCCGCCCGTCCGGCCAGGGCCGCCCGTCCGGGGCGGAGCCGGGGTCCAGGGCCAGCAGGCCCGCGATCTGCCCGGCCACCCAATCGGCCTCGTCGGCGACGGTGTCCAGCAGGGCGCACGCCACCGCGCCGCGTTCGCCGCGGTCCGGCGCGGATACCAGCCGGGGCACGTCGGGGGCCTCGTAGCGCAGCTCCTCCTGGACGACCGCGGCCGCGTCCAGGACGCGCGCGGCGTTCCGGAAACTCGTCGACAGGACCAGCACCGGCGCCGGGCCGGTGGGCGCCGAGGCCCCGAACGGGCGCATCCTGGCCACGACCGGGAAGTCCGCGGTGAACCGGCGCAGGTTTCCCGCGCTCGCGCCACGCCAGCCGTAGATGGACTGGCAGGGGTCGCCGACCGCGGTGACCGGGTGCCCGCCGCCGAACAGGGACCGCAGCAGGACCAGCTGCGCGTGGCTGGTGTCCTGGTACTCATCGAGCAGCACCACGTGGTACCGGGCCCGCTCGGCCGCGCCCACCTCCGGGTGCCGGCTGGCGATCCGCGCCGCCAGCGCGACCTGATCGCCGTGATCCAGGACCTCGCGGGCCGCCTTGGCCGCCACGTACCGCTCGACCAGCGGGAGCAGCTGCTCGCGCGCCCGCTGGATTTCCATTATCTTCCGAACGGACCCGGGTACTCGCCCCGGCAACGCCCCGAGCTCCGCGGTGAGCCAGCGGCCGACGGCGGTGACGTCCCCGGTCTCGCGCAGATGCTCGGACAGGTCGCCAGCCAGCTCGAGCACGGCCGCAGTCACCGTCTGCGGGGTCCAGATGATCTCGTCCATGGGCCCGTCGTAGGCGGCCACGATCTGCGCGGCCAGCTGCCAGGACAGCGCGGGCGTGATCAGCCGCATGGACGGCTCGAGCCCTTCGCGCAACGCGTTGTCGCCGACCAGCCGCCCGGCGTAGGCGTGGTAGGTCCCGATCACCGGGTCCCCGCCGAACGGGTCCTCATGGTCGGTGGCGCCGGCGGCTTGCGGCTGCGTGTCGCCGAGCCCCGCGCGGCGCAGCCGCTCCAGCCGGGAGCGCACCCGGTCGGCGAACTCGGCGGCCGCCTTCCGGGTAAAGGTCAGCCCGAGGACTCGGTCGGGGCGGACCATGCCGTTGGCGACCAGCCAGACCATCCGGGCCGCCATCGTCTCGCTCTTGCCCGAGCCCGCGCCGGCCACCACCGCCAGCGGCCCGAGCGGCGCCGCGATGACCGCAGCCTGCTCCGGGGTCGGCTCGGGCAGCCGCAGCAGCCGGGCCAGCTGCGCGGGGCCGTACATGACCGTGGTCACGTAAGCATTCCAGCAGATACCACTGACATTCCGAAGGGTCTTGCCCAGGGCCGGGCCCACGGTCAGGGCGGCCCGGCCAGGTTCCGCTAAGTTCGGCACCAGTATCGGGTTCACGGAAGGGTCAGGCATGGCTGGCGTCGCAGGCGAAACCCGGCCCAGGCCGGAGCGGCCCGCTCGGCGCGGCTGCACGGCATACAACTCATCTTCACCACGTCTATCGCGGCGGCACTAGGGCTGGTGATGGTCGCACTCAAGGATCTGGTCCTGCTTCACCTGCACTAATCAATCCCGGAACCGGTGTCCGGCGGGGAGCGTTTGAGACAGTGACACGGATCGGAGGCACCGTGGAACGGGCGGAGAAGGCTCAGATCGAACGGGTCATCAACCACAACCTGAAGGAACGGTTCGCCGCGGGCGCGGTGCAGCGGGCCGTGCTGCTGGAATACGGCGAGGACCCGGCCATCGAGCCGGGACAACTGATGGTCCGGGTGTTCGTCCCGGCGCCGGAGGAGCCTGCGGACTACGAGCAGGTCCTGGCCGACTGGCAGGAGGCCCACCGGGCCGGGATGGACGAGATGCGGCGCCTGCTCTCGCTGCGGCTGCCCTCGGCCCGGCTGCTCGAGTTCACCTTCGAGGATCCCGGGGACGCGACGCCGCGGATCACGATGCCGGATGACGGCTCGCTGGCCGCCAAGCAGATGTCCGGCCGGGAGATCGTGACCACCGCCCTGGCCCTGCTGCGCGCCAACTACGTGTTCCCCGAGGTCGCCGAGCGGGCCGCCACCGCGGTCGAGGCCCGGCTGGCGGCCGGCGAGTACGACAACCTGGACGAGATCACGCTCACCGAGCTGGTCACCAGGCACCTGCAGGAAGTCACCGGGGACAAGCACCTGAGGCTGGCGCTGGGCGGCGGCCCGCCCCCGGGCCGGGAGCGGCCATCCGAACCCGACGAGCCCAAGAACCACGAGGCCAGGCGGCTGGCCACGCGGCAGCGGGGGCGGCTGGACAACTTCGGCATCCGCCGGGTGGAGCGGCTGGACGGTAACGTCGGCTACCTCGACCTGCGCCGGGTCGCGATGCCGGCCAACGCGGGCCCGGCCATCGCCGCGGCCATGGAACTGGTCGCCGGGACCTACGCGCTCATCCTCGACCTGCGGCATAACGGCGGCGGCGTACCGGACGGCGTGGCCTTGTGGTGCAGCTACCTGCTGGCGGAAGAGCCGACCCATCTCAACGACATCTTCCACGCCGACACCGGTGAGACCAGGCAGTTCTGGGCCCTGCCGTACGTGCCGGGGACCCGCTACGTGGACCGTCCGGTCTACGTGCTGACCGGCCCCCGCACGTTCTCCGGCGGCGAGGAACTGTGCTACAACCTGCAGGCCCTGGGCCGCGCCGAGTTGATCGGCGAGACCACCGGCGGCGGCGCCCACCCGACCCGGCCCTTCCCGATCAGCGGCGCCGTGCACATCGGGATCCCGTTCGCGCGGTCGGTCAACCCGGTCACCGGGACGAACTGGGAGGGTACCGGGGTGACCCCGGACGTCGCCGTGCCCGAGGCCGAGGCCTACGACGTCGCCTACGGCAAGGCGCTTCGGCACATACTGGACCTGGAGGACGTCCCCCCGCCCATCGAGCACGAGGCCCGCGACGCGCTGACCGGACTGGAGTCCCGTGGATGACGACCTGCTGGCGGCCGCCGTTGAGATCGCCGACGCGGCCAGCCGTCTGGCGGCTCAGCGCTTCCTCGAGGGGGCACCGGTCCGGGCCAAGGCCGACGGGAGTCCGGTGACGGCGGCGGACCTCGAGGTCGAGGCGGTGATCCGGTCGCTGATCACCGCGCGGTTCCCCGATGATGGCGTCCTCGGTGAGGAACTGGCGGAGACGTCCGGCACGACCGGCCGATGCTGGATCGTCGACCCGATCAACGGCACCGCGGCGTTCGCGCGGCGGGTCCCGATGTTCAACATCCTGCTGGCCGTCGAGGACGCCGAGGGCGGCGCGGTCGCGGTCATCAGCTACCCGATGGGCCAGGAGATGTTCTACGCGGCCCGGGGCCGCGGCTGCTGGCATCAGGTCGGCAGCAGCCCGCCGCAGCGGATCACCGTGAGCGGCACCCGGCAGCGGCGCGGGGCGGCGGTGGAGATGGTCAACCCGGCCGCCTGGTCCACGGAGCTGCTCATGACGCTGCACCGGGAGGTCCTGCTCTTCCCGCACGCGAAGGCTACCTCGGGCGTGGCCTCCGGCCTGACCGACGCGATGGTCATCGCCGGGTTGCCGATGGGGCGCGAGGACATCGCGCCGATTCCCATCCTGGTGACCGAGGCCGGCGGGCGCGTGTCCGACCTGTCCGGCCACGAGGTCCGGTCCGGCGACGGCACCGTGCTGGCCAGCAACGGCCATCTGCACGACGCGCTGCTCGAGCTGGTCAGGTACATACCCCACGGCCGCGACTACCAGGCCCTGAAGGCGGCGCGGCCCGGTTGAGCGTCAGTGGCCGATGGTGAGGTGGATGACGCCGACGTCGGCCAGCCCGTTCAGCGCGAGCTGTACGCCGAGCGCGGCGAGCAGGAAACCGAACACCTTCTCGGTCACCAGCATCCGGCTCGCGTCCATCTTGCTGCTGACCTGCACGGCCCAGCGGAACACCGCGACGTCAATCGCGAGCACCACCGCGAGCACCCCGACGATGACCGCGAACACAGCCACCGTGCTCGTCTCGGCCGACAGGGTGACCAGGACGACGATGCCGGCCGGGTTGAGCAGGTAGGGCACGGCCAGCGGGGATGTGGCCACCTGCATCGGATCCCGTCCCTGGACCGCGTGATCCTCGCCGTTGCCGTCCTGCTGGCCGAGCACCATGGTGGCCGCGATGATCAGCAGGATGATCCCGCTGGCCACGCCCAGGGCACCAGGCGAGAAGTGCAGCAGCCTGGTCAGTATTTCGCCGAGGATCAGCAGCAGCGCGGCGACCGTGGCGGCGGTGGTCAGCATCTTGCGCAGCACCTGGCGCTTGACCGGTTCTGGCATGTCGGCGGTGACCGAGAGGAAGGGCACCAGCGCGATCTTGGGCCCGATCCCGATCAGGAGCAGCAGGAACGTGTCGATGACGAAGGTCGCGTCCAGCGATTCGAGATACTTCACTCTGGCTCCAGCTGACTAGGCGAGCAGGATACCTGGGTCGAGCCGCGCCAGGGTGTCGAGGGTGAACTTGTTCGCCGTATGGCTAGGTCGATGGTGGTTCGGTCGCCCCCCGGGCTTCGCGCGCCGTTCTGACGCCGGGCATGGGTGCGGCGGCGATGCGGCGGTAGGGCCGGGCCATCGGCCAGTGGCGGTCCTCGAGCACGCCGTCGGCGTCGAATTGGCCCAGGCTCTGGATCAGCCTGGCCACCAGGCCGGTCCACCCGGTCTGGTGTGAGGCACCGAGCCCGGCGCCGTTGTCGCCGTGGAAGTACTCGTAGAACAAGATGAGGTCACGCCAGTGCGGGTCCTCCTGGAACAACCTGGTCCCGCCGTAGACCGGACGGCGCCCGTCACCGTCGCGCAGGAAGGTCCCGGCGAGCCGGCCGGACAGTTCCTGGGCCACCTCGAACAGCGTCATCATCTTCCCCGAGCCCGTCGGGCATTCCACCTTCAGGTCGTTGCCGTAATACCGGTAGTGGGAGATCAGGGCCCGGATCAAGAGCATGTTGATGGGGAACCAGACCGGGCCGCGCCAGTTGGAGTTGCCGCCGAACATCCCGGTGGTCGACTCGGCCGGCTCGTACTGCACGCGGTACTCCGTGCCGTGAACGTCGAAGGCATAGGGGTGATCCAGGTGCCAGCGCGAGATCGAGCGGATCCCGTGCGGGCCGAGGAAGCGCTCCTCGTCCAGCATTCGGGCCAGGATGCGGCGCAGCTTGGCCTCGTTGACCAGCGACAGGATCCGCCGACCGCGGACGCCGGGCACGAGCGGGTCGGCGATATTGGTCAGCAGGTCCTGGTGGCGCTCGAGGAAGCCGCCCACCTGCCCGGCGATCTTCGGGTAGCGCTCGATGAGGTCGGCCTCGACCACGGTGGTGGCGCAGATGGGCAGCAGGCCCACGAGGGAACGCACCTTGATCCGGGTTCCGGTGCCGTCGGGCAGGCGCAGCACGTCGTAGAAGAAGCCGTCCTCCTCGTCCCACATCTCGTCGGGGTGCTCACCGACCGGGTCGACAGCGGCGGCGATCCAGAAGAAGCGCTCGACGAACTTGAGCACGAACTCTTCGTACGACGAATCGTAGTCCAGCAGGTCCAAGGCCATCTCGAGCATGTTCTGGCTGAACATCGCCATCCAGGCCGTGCCGTCCGCCTGTTCCAGCCGTCCGCCGGTGGGCAGCGTGGCGCTGCGGTCGAACACCCCGATGTTGTCCAGTCCAAGGAAGCCGCCCTCGAACACGTTATGACCCGAGGGATCCTTACGGTTCACCCACCAGGTGAAGTTCAGCAGCAGCCGGGAGAAGCTCTCCTGGAGGAACGAAATGTCGACTTCGCCCAGGTCAGCCTCTAGATTCTGCAGGAACAGGGCCGCGAAAGCATGGACCGGCGGGTTCACGTCGCCGAAATTCCACTCGTAGGCGGGCATTTGGCCGGTCGGGTGGAGGTATTCCCGGGACAACATCAGGTCGACCTGGCTTTTGGCGAAGTCCGGGTCGACCATGGCCAGCGGGATGCAGTGGAACGCCAGGTCCCAGGCGGCATACCAGGGGTACTCCCACTTGTCCGGCATGGACACCACGTCATGGTTGAACATGTGGAACCACGACTCGTTGCGGCTCCCCCGCCGCACCGGCGTACGCAGCGGGTGGAGGTGGCGTTCACGCAGCCACTGGTCGACGTCGAAGTTATAGCACTGCTTGGACCACAACATGCCCGCCAGCGCCTGGCGCATGACCGCCTTGGCGTCATCGGGCACCGCCGGGGGCGTGATGGCCTCGTAGAACTCGTCCGCCTCCGCCCGCCGCCGGGCGATCAGCTCATCCACGCCGGCGAACGGCTCGGGGAGTTCCTCCGGGCTCTGGCGAGTGAGCCGCACCAGCATCGCGGCCTGCCCGCCAGCCGGGACGGCCAGCCGGGCGTGCGCCGCCGCCTTGGTGCCCTCACGGGCGGGATTGACGGTATCCGCGCCGTGCAAGAGATGGTCGCCTATGCCGTCCTTGGGGAATGGTGTCGTGGGCTCGGCGCCGAATATGCGCGGCATATTCGTCTCGTTCTCGCAAAACAGCAGGGCCGCATCCGGCTCGGCGTGGAGGTAGAAAACGCCGACCTTATGATGATCTGCCTTGAGAACCGGAAAAGCCGATTCGACCGGGGCCATCCGGGGTCTGGGCTCATCGGGCCGCCAGGTCCACGTGTTACGGAACCACAGAGTGGGCAGCACGTGCAGCGCGGCGTCGCGCGACGAACGATTGTGCACGGTGATGCGGCACAGGATGTCTTCG
The DNA here is from genome assembly GCA_963722055.1 of uncultured Actinomycetes bacterium. Taxonomy (GTDB): domain Bacteria; phylum Actinomycetota; class Actinomycetes; order Streptosporangiales; family Streptosporangiaceae; genus Palsa-504. Next base: position 128,216 of record CAVRLA010000003.1, read on the forward strand.
GGGCCGGCCTTGGCGTGCTCCACCTCGACATCGAAGTAATGGCCGTCATCGAAGACGCCGGTATCGATGAGTTCGTATTCATGTTCATGCCGCGACCGCGCGCGGTTGACCGCCACCAGTTCGTTGTAGGGGAACTCGGCCTGCGGGTACTTGTAGAGATAACGCTGATAGCTGTGCGTCGGCAGGTTATCGACGTAGAAGTAATACTCCTTGACGTCCTCGCCGTGGTTGCCCTCGGCATTCGTCAGGCCGAACAGGCGCTCCTTCAAGATCGGGTCCCGCTCGTTCCACAACGCGACCGCCAGGCACAGCCGCTGCTTGTCATCGCTGATCCCGGCGATGCCGTCCTCACCCCAGCGATAGGCGCGTGACCGGGCCTGATCATGGGTGAAATACGACCAGGCGTCTTCGTTGTCGCTGTAGTCCTCCCGGACCGTCCCCCATTGACGCTCGCTGAGATAGGGCCCCCAGGCCCGCCACGGGACCCCAGCCCGCGCCTCCTGGAGCCGCCGCTCCTCGGCCGTCAGCGAAACCGGATCGGCCACCACGTTCGGATCAGGGGCATCAGACATGTAGCCGATTGTCCCACTCGGCCATGGCGGCACGGAACCGGGACAGGGCCCGTGAATGGGCTGGCGACTTCGCGAGGTGAACGGCAGGGGACAAACAAATTACAGGATGAAGAATTATGAATCCGCCGGGGATAACAGAGGCCAAGGGCAGGTCGCCCACGTGACAGATTCTCCGATTGCGCGGCAGACTGTGATCAGCATGGCACCACGGCCCTGGGGATCTGGCGATGAGCGCTGATATCAGCCTGCTGGTGGTGGGCGGGGGGCCCGCAGGGGTCACCGCCGCCCTGCAGGTCGCCGAACTCCAGCTCGCGTTCCCCACCTTCACCGAGGGTGTCTCCATGGCAGCCCAGAAGATCTGCCGGACCCTCGGCATCGGGCACTTCCCGCGGGCCTGGAGTTATCTCGGCGCTGAAGACTGATCCAGCCGAACAGGACGGAGAGGACATGAGAGCGGTCGCGGTGTTTCCAGGACCTCGTGTGGTCAAGGTCATCGAGCAGGGAGCTCCGCGCATCGCCGAGCCCGACCAGGTCATGTTGCGGATGCTGGACATCGGCATCTGCGGTACCGACAAAGAGATCTGTTCCTTCGAGTACGGCACCCCGCCGCCGGGGGACGATCACCTGGTGATCGGCCACGAGTCGGTGGCCGAGGTCATCGAGGTCGGCTCGGCGGTAGAGCGTCTGCGGGCCGGTGATCTTGTCGTGTCGTCGGTACGCCGCCCGTGTCCTCATCCCGGCTGCCTGGCCTGCCGTTCCGGGCACCAGGATTACTGCTACACCGGCGACTTCAGCGAGCGCGGCATCAAGGAAGCCCACGGCTACATGGCCGAGTACGTCGTCGACCGGGAACGGTACATGAACCTCGTGCCGCCCGGCCTGCGGGAGATCGCGGTGCTGGCCGAGCCGCTGACCATCGCGGAGAAGGCGCTCGCGCAGATCTTCTGGATGATGCAGAACCGCCCGCCGTGGCTCGACCCCCAAGCGCGGGCAGGGGAGCAGGGCCGAGGGCTTTCGGCGCTGGTGCTCGGCATCGGGCCCGTCGGGCTGCTGGGAGCGATGACGCTGGCCACGGCGGGGTTCAGCACCTACGTCTACTCCCGTGAGCTGCCTCCCAATCCGCGGATTGACCTGGTGGACGCCATCGGCGCGACCTACGTCTCCTCCCAGGCCACGACGTTTCCCGAGCTGGCGGAGCGGATGGGCAACATCGACCTGATCTATGAGGCGGTCGGGCACTCCCACTTCGCGCTGCAGGCGTTGCCGGTGCTGGGGACCAACGGCATCTTCGTCCTGACCGGCGTACCCGGCCTGCAGGCCTTTGTCGAGACCGATCCGGCCAGCACCATGCGGAACATGGTGCTGAAGAACCAGGTGCTGCTGGGGACGGTCAACGCCGGGACTGACGCCTTCGCCGCCGCGCTCCGGGATCTGGAAGCCTTCCGGCAGCGCTGGCCGGCTGCGGTCCGGACGCTCATCGCCGGCCGCTTCCCCGCCGAGCAGGCACCGGAGCTGATCCTGGGCAGGCCCACCGGCATCAAGAGCGTGATCACGTTCGACGCACCCGCGTGACAGCACAGCGGGCCCTGGCCGCCATCCGGGCAGGAGTCGCTAGACCGGCTCGCCAGTATGTTCAGCCGTCCCGGCCGTCAGCTCATCCCGCGCGCGCTCGACGGTAATAGTCCGATGGGCCCGGTTCTTGGTGAAGGTCAAGGCCCGGGCCCAGTTGAACATGGCGGCCACCCGGTTACCCCAGCCAATCAGGTAGAACACGTGGACGACTCCCCACATCGTGTAGCCGACCACGCCGGTGAACTTCATCCCGAACGAGTCCGCGACGGCGGACAGATGGCCGATCGTGGCCATGCTGCCCTTGTCGCGATAGGCGAAGGGCTTCGTGCCGGTCTGGCCCGCCAGCCGGGCGCGGATCAGTCGGCCCACGTACGTGCCCTCCTGCATCGCGGGCTGGGCCACCCCCGGCAGATCGTTCAGCCGGACCATGTCGCCGATGGCGAAGACCTCCGGGTGACCGGGCAGGCTGCAATCCGGCTGCACCGCTACCCGGCCCGCCCGGTCCGTGCCGGCTCCGGTCGCCTCGGCCAGCATGGTCGCCAGCGGGGAGGCTTGCACTCCGGCCGCCCAGATCTTCGTGCGGGCCGGAATACGCCGGTCTCCGTCAGGACCCTCGACGGTGACGCTGGAATGGTCCATGGCACGCGCCGCGGTGTTCAGCAGGACGTCCACGCCCATCCGCTGCAACCGCCGCCGCGTATAGCGCTGCAGCTTGGGGGCGAACGCGGCGAGCACCTCCGGGCCCGCCTCGATCAGCAGGATCTTCGCCTCCGTCGTGGTCACCGACTTGTACTCCCGCGGTAGCGCCTCGTGCGCGAGCTCGGCGACCTGGCCGGCCATCTCGACTCCGGTAGGTCCGGCCCCGATGACCACGAAGGTCAGGTACGCCGCTCGCTCGGCCGGGTCGGTGGTCAGCTCGGCCAGCTCGAAGGCACCGAGGATATGACTGCGCTGCCGGCTGGCGTCCTCCAGGGTCTTCAGGCCGGGCGCCCACACCGCCCACTCGTCATGACCGAAGTAGGCGTCGGTACAGCCGGCCGCGACGACCAGGGTGTCGTACGGCAGCTTCAGCTTCCGGCCGTCCGGGGCCAGGGCGTGCACGACCCGCGCGTCCAGGTCCAGGTCCTGCACCTCGGCCAGCACCACGCGCGCGTTGGCCTGCTTCCTGGTCACGCTGCGCAGCGCCGGCGCGATGAGGCCATCGGGCAGGATCCCGGTGGCGACCTGATACAGCAAGGGCAGGAACAGGTGGTGATTGGTCCGGTCCACGATCGTGACGTCGGCATCAGCCCGGGCCAGGGCCTGGGTCACCCTGACCCCGCCGAACCCGCCGCCGACGACGACCACCTGGTGTCGTCCCTCACTCATGTGACCTCAAGCAATGGGTCTGAGGATGGCCCGGGCGGGCGCTCCGTCGCTGCCGTGCAGCTTGACCGGGAGGCAGATCATGTCGTACCGGCCGGCCCTGACGGCAGACAGGTCAAGGCCCTCGATGATCCAGATGCCCGCGGTGAGCAGGATGCGGTGGATCTTTGCCCCGTCGGCGTGGTATCCGCCCACGGATAGGTAATCGACCCCGACGGTCCGCACCCTCGTCTCGGCCAGATACTCGGCGGCCGGTTCGGAAATGTAGACGAAGTCCTCCACAAACCCGTCGGCCTGCCAGCACCGGGGCGAGTTCGAGGTCCGGAACAGCACACGTTCACCAGCCTGCAGGCGGTGCTCGCGAAGCTCATCGGCGGTGATCTCGCGCGGGTCGGTGATCTCGATGACGCGCGCCGGGCCGATCGTCGCGGTCAGCGGCATCTGGTCGACTCCAGCCGCCTGATGGATGAAGTGCACGGGCGCATCCATGTGGGTCCCGGTGTGCACGCCCATGGCGAGGTGGGAGAGGTTGCAGGCGTGGCCACGGGTGAGCTCCATGGATCGCTGCATGACGATGGGCGGGTTGTCCGGCCAGTGCGGCATGCCGTGCCTGACCGTCACGGACACATCGATCCACGCCGCGTCGCCGTCGTCCGTCATGGCAGGCCCGGCAATCTCAGCTCCTTCCCGCGGCGGGCGAAGAGTTCCGCGCACCGGCGGCTGGGGTCGCGTTACCACGATTACCCCGCTCGGCCGACGGCGGGCATCACCCGGCGCGGATGAACTTCTCCCCTGGGCTGTCCCAGGGCCCGGCCGGTACGGCAGCCTGGTGGTACGTGACCCGAGAAGGTACCCGCCACCATGAACCTGTCCGAATACGCCATCATGTTCGTGCTCGTCACGATCATGGACGCCGGCATACCGGGCCCGGGTGATCAGGGCGTCACCTGCTCGCCCTCGGGGTTGACCGGGCAGCAGGAGGCGACCGGGCAGGTGCGGCAGCCCGGGTTGACCCGGGCCTGGAAGACCGGGCCGGCCATACCCGCCGCGACGGTCTCCACCAGGTCCTTGGCCCAGGCCGGCTCCGGGTCGTCGGCCAGCGCGTCCTGCCGCTGCACCTTGGCCCGGGCGGTCAGGCTGGCTTTGCCGACCTGGACGAGCTCCGCGCCGCCCGGCTCGGACAGGCCGAAACGCTCGAACGCGCCCAGCAGTACGGCCAGCTGGTAGACGCCGAGCTGCGGATGCCGGTCGAGCTCCTCCTCGCGCGGCGCGCTGGCCCCGGTCTTCAGGTCGACCACCACCGCGCGGCCCTGGTCGTCGGACTCGAGCCGGTCGACCCGGCCGGTGATCTCCACCTGGCCGATGCGTACCTTGAGCGCCTCCTCGACCGCGACGAGGTCACGCGGGTTGGCGGCGTGCCAGTCGAGGAACTTGCGGACCATGCGCTCGGCCAGGGACCGCTGCTTGGCGCTGTACCAGGCGCTGCCGAAGTCCAGGTGATGCCAGATCTCATCGATCCGGTCGGCCACCTGCTGCTCGGTCGCGCCGGAGGCGGCCACTACGGCGGCGGCGTGAATGACCGTGCCCAGGTGGCGGACCACGTCTGATCGCCCGGCGCCGACCGCGGCCTCCAGCAGCCAGCGCAGGCCGCACCGGGTGAACGACTCGACCTGGGACGGGGACAGCCGGACGGTCTCGCCGCCGGCCACGATCGCGCCGGCGTCGGACAACTCGGTCAGCGCATACCAGTCCCGCGGGTGGGCGGCGCGGACCCCGGACGCGGCGAGCCGGGCCAGCTGGGCCGCGGCGGCCTGCCGGACCTCGAGCGGGCGGTCGATGTCGGCGGCGGCCCGGCGCAGGTCGGCGACCAGGGCGGGCATGGACAGCCAGCGGTGCGCCCCGTGGCCGCCGCCGATCCGTTCGATCGGCACGTCGTCTCCGGCCAGCTCGGTCAGGAACCGGGACGGCCGCAGGTCGGTATCCTCGCCGCCCGCGGCGGTGACCACCAGCAGCCGCCGCGCCCGGGTGACCGCCACGTAGAACAGCCGGCGTTCCTCGGCCAGCAGCTTGGCGGCCAGCATCGCGGCGTCCACGTCCGCGCCCCGGGCCCCGCCGGGCGCCTGGCCCGGCCCGGGGGCGCCCAGGTGCCCCGCCTCGGAGAGGCCATAGTGCACAGCCTCGGCGAGCTCCCCCGCACCGAGCACGGAGCCGCGCAGCCGCAGGTCCGGCCAGGTCTCCTCCTGGACACCCGCGACCACCACCACGTCCCACTCCAGGCCCTTGGACCGGTGCGCGGTCAGGACCCGGACGCAGTCGTCGCGGACGGCCCGCTCGGCCAGCGTGTCGCCGACGATCTCCTGCCCGGCCAGGCTGTCGGCGAACAGGCCCGGCGAGCCCGGCGGCATGGTGTCGGCGAAGTGCGCGGCCTTGTCGAACAGGGCCAGCACGGCGTCCAGGTCCCGGTCCGCGGCCGCGCCGACCGCGCCGCCCGCCGCGGACGCCCGCTGCCACTGCGGCGCCAGCCCAGAGGCCTCCCAGATGGCCCACAGCACGTCCTCGGCGTTGCCGCCGGCCTTGATGGCGGCCTTGGCCACCGCGAGCAGGCGGGCGACCTGCCGGGCCTGCCCGGACACGCTGTCCGGGAGCGCGACGAGATCCCGCGGGTTCAGCAGGGCCTCGGCGAGCACGTCAGCGCCGCGGACCCGATCGCCCCCGGCCTCGGCCAGCAACCCGAGGGACCGGCGCAGGCGGCGCAGGCCGAGGGCATCGGTACCGCCCAGCGGGCCGCACAGCAGCTCCGCCGCGGTCTGGTCGTCCAGCATGGCCGGGCGCAGCGCGCAGCGGAGCAGCATGAGCAGGGGCCGGGTACCCGGCTCGTCGGCGAGCGGCAGCTCGTCCCCGGCCACGGTGACCGGGACCCCGGCCGCGGTCAGCGCCCGGCGCAGCAGCGGTACCTGCCGGGCCGCGGACCGGACCAGGACCGCCATCGAGGACCAGGGCACGCCGTCGGCCAGGTGAGCGCGGCGCAGCGTGTCGGCGACCAGGGCCGCCTCCTGAGTCGAGCTGTCCGCGATCAGGATGCGGACCTCGCCCGGCGCGGGGTTCCCGGCGATCAGCTCACGGTGCCCGACGGCCCCGCGCGGCAGCCGCCGGGCTACCCGGCGGGACGCGGCGAGCAGGACCGGGCCGCTGCGGCGGCAGGTGCCCAGCGGGATGACGGGCGCGGGCTGGCCGGCCGCGGTGCGGAACCGCTCGGGGAACTCCAGGAGCGCGCGCACGTCGGCGCCGCGGAACTCGTAGATGGACTGGTCCGGGTCGCCGACCGCGATCAGCTCGCGCCCGTCGCCGGCCAGCGCGAGCAGCAGCGACTCCTGGGCCGGGTCGCTGTCCTGGTACTCATCGACGAACACCACGTCGTACGCCGCGCGCTCGCGCCGCCTGATCTCCTCCCGGCTGAGCAGGGCGGCCGCGATGCGGACGATCTCGGCGTAGTCGTAGGCCGGGATCGGGGCCAGGTCGAAGCGGGCCGCGTACCGGTCCAGAAACGCCGCGGCGGCCATCCAGTCGTCGCGGCCGCACAGCTTGCCGAGCTGGCCCAGCCCCCGGCCGTCCAGGCCCCGCTCGGCCGCGCGCAGCAGCAGGTCGCGGACCTCCTCGGCGAACCCGCGGGTGGCCAGGGCCGGCCGCAGCGCCTCGGGCCACCGGGCCGCGCCGTCCTGGGCCTCGCCGCGCAGCATGCGGCGCACCTCGAGCAGCTGCTCGGGCGCGGACAGCAGCCGGGGCGGCTCGTCGCCGGCCAGCACGAACTCCCGGCGGGCCAGGGCGTAGGCGTAGCTGTGGAAGGTCATGGCCAGCGGCTCGCGGGTGGTCCGCCGCAGCCGGGCGGTGATCCGCTCGCGGAGCTCGGCCGCGGCCTTGCGGCTGAAGGTCAGCACGAGCACGCGCTCAGGGTCCAGGCCGCGCCGTTCGATCCGGTCCGCCACCGCGGCCACGATCGTGGTCGTCTTGCCGGTCCCGGGGCCGGCCAGCGCCAGCAGCGGCCCGTCGGCGTGGTCCACCACGGCCTGTTGCGCCTGGTCCAGGCGTGCCGCCGGCGCCGTCGGCACGGGCCGGCGGACCAGGCGGTACGCGGGCGCGTGGGCTTGCTCCATCACCATCAATTCCACCAGATGCCACCGACATTTCTCAGCGGGCGGGCCAGCGGGCGCGGCGCATGTCGACCCGGACGGGCGGGCGGGCCGAGCGCAGCGGCGTGCCCTCGGCCAGGTAGTGCCGGAGGGCCTTGCTGTCGTGGCCGGGCGCGGGGGTGCCATCGGAGTGGATCACCCGCCACCAGGCCACCGCGCCGCCGTAGACCGACATCACCCGGCCGACCTGCCGCGGGCCCGGGCCCGCGGCGAGATACGCGGCGATGTCACCGTAGGACATGACCCGCCCGGCCGGGATCGAGTCCACCACGTCGAGCACGCGGCTGGCGAAATCGTCCAGCGGCGGCGCCCCTGACGTGTCGGTCACGGCGGGCTCCGGCGGAGGAGAAGGGTGCCTGCGGCGCCGGTCAGGACCAGCGAGGCCAGCGCGAGCAGGGCGAACAGGATCAGCTGGCCGGAGCCGCGCGGGCGCACCGGTGCCTGCGAGACCGCGGCCGGGCCGCCGCCGAACTGGACGGCGGCCGAAATGCCGGCCGGGGCGGGCGGGTCACCGGCCAGCTTGCCCGCCTTGGCCAGGGCCGCGGCCGCGTCGACGATGCCGAACCCCACCTGACTGTCGTAGCCGCGGGCCGGCCGGTCCGTGGTGGTTGAGGTCAGCGCGCTGGCGACCAGGCTGGGGGCCAGGTCCGGGTACCTGGACTTGATCAGGGCCGCGACCCCGGCCACCAGGGCGCAGGCCGGGCTGGTGCCGCTGACCACCCAGTACACCCCGTCCCGGCCCTGGGCCGGTACGTTCACGCCCGGCGCGGCCACCTGGACGGACAGGTTGTCGCTGGAGAAGCCGGCCACGTCCCCGTTCATCTTGACGGCACCCACGCTGATCACCCCGGGGTAGTCGGCGGGGAAGGACTCCGGGGCCAGGCCGACGTCGCTGGTCCCGCTCGGGGCGCCCGAGTTGCCGGCGGAGGCGACCACGACCACGCCGTGGGAGAAGGCGTCCTGCAGCGCCTGCTTGACCGCGCCGTTCGGCGCGCTGTAGCCGATCGACATGCTGATCACCTTGGCGCCGTGCTGCACCGCGTAGTCGATGCCGCGGGCCAGCGCGTCCTGGATGTGCGGCTCCTGCTCGTGGGCGTACCGGCCATAGTGCGGGTCGGCCCGGTCCGGGATGACCCGGATGGACAGGATCGTCGAGGCCGGTGCGATGCCGATGATTCCGTTGTCGCTGCCGGCCGGGTGGCCGTGGCCGGCGATCAGCGACGCCATCCAGGTGCCATGCACGCCCCAGTCGGGGTTGGATGGCCGGGTGCTGACGCCGGTGTAGTCGGGGCCGGTGATGACCGATCCGGTCAGGTCACTGACGTGCGGGTTCACCCCGCTGTCGATGACCGCCACGGTGACCCCCGCGCCCTGGGTCAGCTGCCAGGCGGCGGGCACGTCCATCAGGTTCAGGACCCACTGCTCGTTGTCCCGGATGGTATCGGCGGCCGCGACGGTGCCGGGCAGCACGGCCAGCGACACGGCGCAGCCGACCGCGGCCAGGACCGCGCCCGCCCGGCGGGCCGGCATCCGGCGGGCCTGCGGGGGGCCGGCCTCCGGTGGCTCAGCATCCGGGTGTTCCCGGGCAGTGCGGACGGACGGGCGGGGCCGCCAGCGTGTCCGCCACCGACTGGGCGACACTCCCGGCCAGGCTGGTCATCTCCGCGTAGGAGTAGCGATCAGAGGCCACCGACACGCGCGGTCGGCTGTCCGCGTACCCGGCGGCGTACATGATCAGGTACGGACCCTCGGCGAAGCTCGCGGAGATCTGCCGGCTGTAGTCGTACACGGCGGCCGCGGTGCCGTGGTACCTGACCACCAGGATGCCGGCGGCCAGCGTGTTCGCATCGGCGCGGTTTATCGCGGTCAGCCGCGGCTGGGACAGGCTCTGGCTGGCCCTTTTGGCCGCCGCGTCGCTGGGGAGCACGGCCACGCCGACGGTCACCACGTAGCTCTGGGTGGCGTCCACGTAGGTGGCGCGCAGGACCGCCTGGCACCCGTCACGGCGCAGCACCGTGGCCGCGGCCAAGGTGGTGACCCCCGCGCCGCAGCCGGACTGTGGCGCGACGCCGACCCGCAGCGCGGCCACGCTCAACGGCGTCGCGTCCTGGAGCAGGACGGGGGACAGTTGATAGGGGATCGAGGCCGGGAAGATCTGCCCGGCGGTCAGCTGCTGCCACCGGCTGGCGATCTCCCAGTTCGCGATCTGCTGCTGCTGGGCGGCGGTGAACTGCCGGGGCAGCAGCTGGATCGCGAGCCCCGTGGCCGAGACGGCGAAACCCGCCAGGCCCAGCAGCAGGGCGATCAGCGCGAAGGCCCGGCGGCCCCTCACGTGACGGGGTCGGCGAGGGCTCTGGGGTCCACGCGGCGGCTGAGTGTCGCTCGCCTGGGGGTCCGCCGTCACAAGGAGAATGGTATGGCTATATCCGCGCTGAGGCTCGAGGAGCAAGCGATGCCCTGGTTTGACCTGCCGGAAGAGCAGCTGAAGGAGTACCGGACCGATACCGCCGAGCCCGGCCTGGACCAGTGGTGGCGGCTGCGGCTGGATGAGGCCCGCACGGCGGCGCGCGAGCCGGTCCTGACCCGGTACGAGGCCGGGACCTACGCGCCGGTTGAGGTCTACGACGCCGAGTTCTCCGGAGCAGACGGCGACCGGATCAGGGCGTGGTACCTGCGGCCCGCCGACGGGCCGGAGACGGGGCGGCCGACGGTGGTGAAGTTCATCGGCTACGGCGGCGGGCGCGGCCGCCCGGCCGAGCACATACTGCTGCCCGCGCTCGGCTACGCCCTGCTGGTGATGGACACCCGGGGCCAGGGCGGGCGGTGGACCACCGGCGCGACCGGCGACCACGCCAACGGATGGCAGGCAGGCCCGGAGAACGCGAGCGTGATGACCAGGGGCATCGCCCGGCCCGAGGACTACTACTTCACCCGCCTGTACACCGACGCGGTGCGGGCGGTCGAGACGGCCCAGGGCCTGACCGGCGCGGCGCGGGTCGCGGTGACCGGGATGAGCCAGGGCGGCGGGCTATCGCTGGCGGCTGCCGCGCTGATCCCGGAGCTGGTCGCGGTGTGCCACGCCGACGTGCCGTTCCTGTGCGACATCCAGCGCGCCATCACGCTGGCCCCGCAGGCGCCGTACACCGAGGTGCCCGAGTTCCTGGCCCACCAGGTGGACCTGGTCCCGGCGGCGCTGGACACGCTGCGGTACGTGGACTGCGCGCTGCTGGCCCGCCGGATCACCGCGCAGTGCCTGCTGTCCGTCGGGCTGATGGATCTAATCTGCCCGCCGTCCACGGTGTTCGCCGCGTACAACGAGATCACCGCGGGCAAGGACATCGCCGTCCACCCGTTCACCGGCCACGACGTGCCGACCGCGCACGTCGAGCGCCAGCTCCGGCACCTGCGGGAGTTCCTGGGCTGAGCTCAGTGCTCCCGGAGCGCGCGCGTCAGACAAGCCGCCGCGGCCGCTCAGTCGCCGATGACGACCCGGTTGGTCAGCGTGCCGATGCTCTCGATCGTGACCGACACCTCATCCCCGTCGGTCAGCGGGCCGACCCCGGCCGGCGTCCCGGTGAGCAGGACGTCCCCGGGCAGCAGCGTCATCACCTGGCTGACGTAGGCGATCAGCCCGGGCACGTCCCAGAGCAGCTCGGACGTGCGAGCCTGCTGGCGGACCTCCCCGTTCACGGTGGTGACGAGCTCAAGGTCGGCCGGATTGGTCCCGGTCTCCATCCACGGCCCCAGCGGGCAGAACGTGTCGAAGCCCTTGGCCCGGGTCCACTGCCCGTCCCGGGCCTGCAGGTCCCGGGCGGTGACGTCGTTGGCGCAGGTATAACCGAAGATCACCTCATCCGCACGTTCCCGGGGCACGCCGCGGCAGAGCCGGCCGATGACCACCGCGAGCTCGCCCTCGAAGTCGACCCGCTCGGCCAGCTTGACCGGGTACTTGATCGCGTCCCCGGGCCCGGTCACCGACGTGGACGGCTTGAGGAACAGCACCGGCTCGGCGGGCGGCTCGGTGTTCATCTCCCGCGCGTGCGACGCGTAGTTCCGGCCCGCGGCCACGACCTTGCTCGGCAGCACCGGCGCGAGCAGCCGCACCTCGGCCAGCGGGTACCGGCTCCCGGTCAGCCGGACACCGCCCGGGTCCACCCCGAACGGGTGCCCGTACAGTTCCGCGATCGTCACCCTGGGCCCGGTGCCCTCCACCACTCCGTACGCGACCCCGTCGCCTTTGGCGAATCTCGCGATACGCACGCTACTCCCTTAGCTAGGACAGCCAGGCCTACTGCATGTACCCCTCGACCTCGCCGGCGGGGCGGGCGATCGCCTCGTTCGGGTTCTCCCCGAACTCGCGGCGGGCGCGCCGCTGCCGCAGCAGGTCCCAGCACTGATCGAGGGCTTCCTCGGCGGCCTTCAGCTGCTCCCGCTCCTGTGCGCTGCTCAGCTGACCTGCGGCGAGCTGCTCGCGGAGCGTGTGCTCGGTCTGGATGAGGTCGTCGATGTGAGCCAGGATCTCCTTGTCGTCCATGCCCCTACCGTAAGTCCCCCGCGGGCCGAGGGGGGCACGGGGTCTAATTATGAGGCGGTGCAGAAGCGGTCCCGCCACTCGGGTCTAGATATTACGAAACCGTTCTCATGCGGACGTCGTGGGCGCCGGCGGGGGCGGCGAACTCCAGCAGGCGGCGGCCCTCGGCGCCGACGGCGTCCTGCCGGGCCACCCCCAGCGGGCCGAAGGGACGGACCTCCAGGACGGCCCGGTCGCCGCCCCGGGTGATGGTCCAGTCGGCCGTCCAGAAGCCGTCGATGAGCAAGGTACCGGTGGTCGCGCCGTTACCGGGGGGCAGCGGCACCGGGCGGGTGCCGGGGATGACCCGGCTCCGGTCGGCGAAGGACAGCAGCAGGTTGTCGTACTCGGGCAGGAACCGGGGCGGGGCCGGGACGTCCGCATCCGGCCGGGGTGCGTCGGGCAGGTCCAGGAGCTCCGCTCCGCCGGGGCCGGTGAACGTGCGCAGCCGGGCGCCCAGGCGGTCGGTCACCTCGCGCAGCCGGGACAGGCCGGACCAGGCCTGGATGTCGCGGACGGTAGCGGGTCCGTAGGCGCCTAGGTAGCGCAGCACCAGCTGCTCCACGGCGGCGCCCGCATCCGGGGCGGCCGGCGTCAGGCCGTCCAGCCACGCACTGGCCAGGAACCAGCTGGCCTGCCCGCGGTGGCCCCAGAGGCCGCGCGGCGGCACCTGGACCAGCTGCAGCAGATGGGTGGCCGCGTAGGCCAGCGAGGCCGGGTCATGGTCCGGCCACCGCGCGGACAGCCGCTCGCCGAGCTGGCCCCGGGTCAGCGGGGTCTCGGCGAGCAGGACCGCCGCGACGGCCCGGAGCTCGGCCAGGTCGACGCCGCCCAGGTTCCGGCCGAAATGCCCGGACAGGTCGCGTTCGATCCGCAGCTGGTACAGCGGCCGGAAGCGGACGAAGTTGGCGGCGGTGACCAGGTGAACGGTGTTGCGCATGAGGTGGGCACGCACCACGATCCGTTCCATCAAAAGATCTTTGAGATCGTCGTGGCCGAAGCCGGCCAGCCTCGTCCACAATCCGACGTAGGGCGCCAGGGGGGCCTGGGCCTGCAGGCCGGCCAGGTGCCCGATCGCGTCCAGGGCGGGCCGCGCGGCCCGGCGGAGCAGCAGCTGGCGGTCCAGGGTGGCGCGGTTGAGCTGCCGGGTGTCGAGCCGGTCCATCATGCGCCCCCGAGCGCGGCGGCGGTGGGCGCGTCGGCGGGATAGAACGACTCGATGGCCAGCTCGGAGACCGTGACGTCCATCGGCGTGCCGACCACGGCGGTGATGCTGAGGAAGCAGAGTTCCCGGGCGTCGCCGTGATAGCGGAGCGGGACCACCACTTCGGCCCGGGCGGGCGCCGGGAATAGGCAGGGCTCGGCCTGGCCCTGTCCATTCCCGGCCGGGTAGGCGGCCAGCTCCGCATACAGCTCGGCCAGTCGCGCGTCGCCCGTCGCCTCGGCCTGGTGATGCAGCCGGGCCAGCAGGTGGGCGCGCCATTCGGGCAGGTTGGCGATGCGCGGGGCCATGCCGTCGGGGTGCAGGCTGAGGCGCAGCACGTTGACGGGCGGCGCGAGCAGCTCGGGTTTGACGTGGCGGGTGAACAGGGCGATGCCGGCGTTGGCGTCGACCAGCTCCCACCAGCGGTTCACCACCACGGCCGGGTAGGGCTCGTGGCCTTTGAGGACCCTGCTCAGCGCGGCCTGGACGGCGCGCAGCTCGGGTTCGGCCAGGCCGTGCTGGGGGTAGGCGGGGGCGTAGCCGCCCGCCAGCAGCAGCGTGTTGCGGTCGCGGAGCGGGACCTCGAGGTGTTCGGCCAGGCGCAGGATCATGTCGCTGGTCGGCCGGGAGCGTCCGGTCTCGACGAAGCTCAGGTGCCGTGAGGAGACGTCGGCCGCGATGGCCAGGTCGAGCTGGCTGAGGCGGCGGCGCTGCCGCCACTGGCGGAGCAGGTCCCCGGCGTGCGGACGGGCGGTCATGCGAGGGAGTTTACGGCGCGACCGTAAGCAGGGGCATTACCTGGGAGGTAATTGCTGCGCTTCCCTCTGCCGGGCAGGATCGGGGTTAACTACGGAGGGAGTAATCCGATGCAAGAGATCGTCAAGCGGTACCTCGAGGCGTGGAACGAGACGGACGCTTCGGTGCGGCACTCGCTGGTCGCCTCGCTGTGGGCGGCAGACGGGAGCTACACCGACCCGCTGGCCGACGTGCGCGGGCCGGATGCGATCGCCGGGCTCATGGGGGCGGCACAGCAGCAGTTCCCTGGGTGGGTGTTCACGCTCGGCGGGCCGGTGGACGCCAACCACAACCAGGCGCGCTTCACCTGGCACCTGGGGCCGGCCGGGGGCGAGCCGGTCGTGATCGGGTTCGACGTGGTGGTGCTGTCCGGCGACGGCCGCATCGCCTCGGTGCACGGCTTCCTGGACCAGGTGCCGGTCGCGGCGTAGGGGGCCGCGGGATCGTGGGTCGTTACGGTTGCTATGGCACCGGTAACGACCCACGATCATGGTTTCGGGTTTCTAGCTGGGCTCGCGGCCGGAGCGGAGGAGGGAGTAGGTGACGGCTTCTTCCAGGGCGTGCCAGCTGGCGGCGATGATGTTCTCGTCCACCCCGACGGTGCTCCAGGTGTCGCCGGTGCCGTCGTCGGACTCGATCAGGACCCGGGTGACGGCGCCGGTACCGTGCGTCCCGGCCAGGATGCGGACCTTGTAGTCGGTGAGCTCGAGGGTGGCCAGCTCCGGGTAGATCTGCTCGAGCGCGGCGCGCAGCGCCTTGTCCAGCGCGTTGACCGGGCCGTTGCCCTCGCCCACTGCGACCAGCCGCTCGCCCTTGGCTTCCAGCCGGACGGTGGCCTCGCTGGTCATCCGCTGGTCGGGATGGCGTTCCACGATGACCCGCCAGGACTCCACGGCGAAGTACTCGTGCCGCTGGCCGAGCTCGTCGCGCAGCAACAGCTCGAAGCTGGCGTCGGCGGCCTCGAAGGTGTAGCCGCGGGCCTCCATGGTCTTCACCCGCTCGGTGACCCGGCCGATGGTCTCCTTGTCGCCGGACAGGTCGTAGCCGAGCTCGCGGCCCTTCAGCTCGACCGAGGCGCGGCCGGCCATGTCCGAGACCAGCATGCGCATGTCGTTACCGACCAGGCCGGGGTCGATGTGCTGGTAGAGCATGGGGTCGACCTTCACCGCGGAGGCGTGCAGCCCGGCTTTGTGCGCGAAGGCGCTCAGCCCGACGTAGGGCTGGTGGGTGTTCGGCGCGACGTTGGTGACCTCGCTGATCGCGTGCGCGATCCGGGCCATCTCCTTGATCTGCGCGGGCGGCACGACGGTGCGGCCCTTCTTCAGCTGCAGGCCGGCCACCACGCTGAACAGGTTGGCGTTACCGGCCCGCTCCCCGTAGCCGTTCGCCGTGCCCTGGACGTGCGTGACGCCCGCGTCCACCGCGACCAGGGTGTTGGCCACGCCGCAGGCGGTGTCGTCGTGGCAGTGGATGCCCAGGCGGGCTTGGGTGGCGTCTTTCACCTGGTTAACGACGTCGCCCAGCTGGTCCGGCAGCATGCCGCCGTTGGTGTCGCACAGCGCGATGACGTCGGCGCCGGCCTGCGCGGCCGTCCTGATGACCTCGAGCGCGTAGGCCGGGTTGGACGTGTAGCCGTCGAAGAAGTGCTCGGCGTCCAGGAAGACCCGCTGGCCGTTGCTTTTGAGATGCGTGATCGTGTCGGCGATCATGTTCAGGTTCTCGTCCAGCGTGGTCCGCAGGGCGAGTAGGACGTGCCGGTCGTGACTCTTGGCGACGAGGGTCACGACCGGCGCGCCCGATTCGCGCAGCGCGGCGACTAGGGGGTCATCGGCCGCCTTGGCGCCGGGCCGGCGGGTCGCGCCGAACGCGGCGAGCTGCGCGTGCTTGAGGTCCAGCTCGGCGGCGGCGCGGCGGAAGAACTCGGTGTCCTTCGGGATCGCACCCGGCCAGCCGCCCTCAATGAACCCGACGCCCAGCTCGTCGAGCTGGCGGGCGATGACGAGCTTGTCGGCCACGGACAGGTTCAGTCCCTCCTGCTGCGCGCCGTCTCGCAGGGTGGTGTCGTAGACGTGGAAGCTGTCGTCGAGCATTTCGGGTTCTCCAGGGTTTGCTTTTTTGCGGGTCGTTTTGACCAAAACAAAAGACCCCTCGCGAATACGCGAGAGGTCTGCGCGCCGACGTGCCGGGTCTTGGTCCCGGCGCTAGAGCTGCTGCTCTAGGTGCCGACGCGCCAGCCGATAATGATGCGGCCTGACGTCACGGCGTCAGTCTCCCACACGGTTTCGCTTCTTGGCGCATCCGTCTCAGCATGCGAGACAGTCTGGGGGCCGGAACGGAGTGAAACCGGACATTCACCACGCTGGGACGTGGTGAAACCCGGGTTTCATCTCATTGGGATGGACGTTGCGCGGGTTAGCAGACCTTGTGGATCCAGGTGAAAGGGTCGGGGAGGCGGCCGTACTGGATGCCGATCAGCTCCTCGCGCAGGCGCATAGTGACCGGGCCGGGCGTGCCGTCGCCGACCAGCCACTCGGCAGACTTGCCCTTGACCCGGCCCACCGGGGTGATCACCGCCGCGGTGCCGCAGGCGAACACCTCGGTCAGCTCGCCCGAGGCGCACTGGGACTGCCACTGGTCGATCGCGATCCGGTCCTCGACGGCCTTGATGCCGAGTTCGGGGGCCAGCCGGAGCAGGGAATCGCGGGTGATACCGGGCAGCAGGGTCCCGGTCAGCGGCGGGGTCACGATGTGCGGAGAGCCCCCGCCGTCGGTGCCACGGACGAAGAACAGGTTCATGCCGCCCATTTCTTCGACCCAGCGATGCTCGGCGGCGTCCAGCCAGACCACCTGGTCGCAGCCCTGCTCCACGGCCTGCTGCTGGGCCACGAAGGAGCCCGCGTAGTTCCCTCCGCACTTGACCGCGCCGGTGCCGCCGGGCGCGGCCCGGGTGTACTCCTCGGACAGCCACACCGTGACCGGCTGGACCCCTCCGCCGAAGTAGGACGCGGCGGGCGAGGCGATGACGCAGAACAGGTACTCACTGGACGGGTGGTTGACGCCGAGGCCGCGCTGGGTCGCGATCAGGAACGGACGCAGGTACAGGCTGTTCCCCTCGCCCGCGGGCACCCACTCCCGGTCCTGGGCGACCAGCAGTTCCAGGGCCCGGACGAAGGTCTCCTCGGGCAGTTCGGGCATGGCCATCCGGCGCGCCGACCGGTTGAACCGGGCCGCGTTGGCCCCTGGGCGGAACAGGGTGATCGACCCGCTGTCCTGGCGGTACGCCTTCAGGCCCTCGAAGAACTCCTGGGCGTAGTGGAACACCATAGTGGCCGGGTCGAAGGTGAACGGCCCGTACGGCTCCACGCGGCCGTCGTGCCAGCCGCGCTCGGCGGACCAGCGCAGCGTGATCATGTGATCGGTGAAGACCTGGCCGAACCCGGGCGCGGCCAGGATGGCCTGGCGCTCGGCCTCGGGCACCGGGTGACCGGAGGGGCGGATATCGAAATCAATCATGATCTGTACTTCCTCATCGCCGTGGTATCAACAGTAGCCGGAGACCTGAACCCGTAGACCCCGCACGGCTCGAGCCGAGGGCGGGGTCAGCCGGCTACTCGCTCGGCGATGTCGTCGCCCACCTCGACGGTCGTGCGGGCCGCCCAGGCGCCCTGGCGCTCCAGCAGGTCGTCGGCCACCGCCTGCTCGATCCGGGCCGCCTCGGTGGCCAGCCCCAGGTGCTCGCAGAGCATCCCGGCGGACAAGATGGCCGCGGTCGGGTCGGCCTTGCTCTGGCCGGCGATGTCCGGCGCGCTGCCGTGCACCGGCTCGAACATGCTGGGCGCGGAGCCCTCGGGGTTGATGTTGCCGCTGGCCGCGAGCCCGATCCCGCCGGCCACCGCGGCCCCGAGGTCGGTGAGGATGTCACCGAAGAGGTTGTCGGTAACGATCACGTCGAATCGCTCGGGCTGGGTGACGAAGAACATCGACGCGGCGTCCACGTGGCAGTAGTCGACCGAGACGTCGGCGAACTCCTTGGCCAGCCCGTCGACGGTCCGCTGCCACAAGTCGCCGGCGTAGGTCAGGACGTTCGTCTTGTGCACCAGGGTCAGCTTGCGGCGCGGCCGGTCCATCGCCTTGACGAAGGCGTACCGGGCCACCCGCTGGACCCCGAATGCGGTGTTCACGCTCTCCTGGGTGGCGATCTCCGCGGGCGTGCCCTTGCGCATCACGCCGCCGGCGCCGGTGTACGGGCCCTCGGTGCCCTCGCGGACCACCACCATGTCGACCGACTCGGCGCCGTTCTGCCGGGCGTTGGCCAGCGGGGAGGCGACGCCCGGGTACAGGCGCACCGGGCGCAGGTTGACGTAGTGATCGAGCTCGAAGCGCAGTCTAAGGAGAAGACCGCGCTCGAGGACGCCGCTGGGCACACCGGGGTCGCCTACCGCGCCGAGCAGGATCGCGTCGTGACCCCTGATCTCCTCGAGCACCGCGTCCGGCAGCGTCTCCCCGGTGCGGTGCCAGCGCCGGGCGCCGAGGTCGTAACCGGTCTCGTCGATGGTGACCTCGGGCGCCGCGGCACGCAGCACCTTGAGCGCCTCGGCAACCACCTCGGGGCCGATGCCGTCCCCGCCGATGACGGCGAGCCTAATCGTTCGTGAACCCATGCCAGAACCTTACTGGCGGGTCGAGCCTGCCGCGGGCGTACCGGGCGCGGCCGCCGCGTCACCGCCGTTGTCGCGCCGGTCCAGCGCCACCTGCACGGCATTGATGGCCGGCTCGGGTTTTCCGGGGTCAGCCTCGGAACGCTGGTGCCAGGGATACATGTCATACACGAGGGAGCTCCTGATCGGGAACCAGAGCGGGACTTACGGCCAGCGCCTCACCCCGCAGCGGGTGGCCGGCCTGCCCTGGATCAGGTCGCTACAGGATCCCGCTGCGGCTGGTTACAAGTACGAAGCGCCGCATAGTGCCTGCTACGCTACCCGACCGGCCGCGGCCCCGGACAGCCCTCAAGACGTCCGTCTCAGCATGCGAGACACTATTTTTAAACCCTAGTTCATTCAGCCGAGACCCATTTTCAAGCCCTAGTTCATTCAGCCGAGACCCTATTTCCAAGCCCTAGTTCATTCAGCCGAGACCCTCTTTCCAAGCCCTAGTTCATTCAGCCGAGACCGTGTTTTCAGGCCCTAGTTCATCCAGCGGCGGTACCGGCGGCGAGCGGCGTGCCGCCACACCCGCCGCGCGTCCGCTTGCCGCTGCTCGGCCCGGTGCAGTTCGAGCTCGTAGAGCAGACCGTAGGTGAACGCATTCTCGTCGGCGAGGTGCGCACCGATACCCAGGACCCGGGCCTCGTGGCGGGCCAGCACCGCGTCCTGGTGGTCGCCGAGCGCCGACTGGACCTTCTTCATCTGCCGGGCGAACCTGCGGGCCTGCGGGCCCACCACGGGGGTCGCGGCCTCCGCGGCGTAGCGGGCGCGGCGGGCCGACTTGCGGGCCCGGTGCAGCGCGATGTCCCGGCCCGGTCCGGCCGGCATGTGCCGGGCCCGGCGCATCCGCCGCTTGGCCTGCCGGTAGGCGCGCCGGACGGCCGGCGGGAGGATGTCACGGGCCGGGGCGGCGGCCTGCGGACCGCGGGGCGGGCCGGCCGTGACCCGGTCCAGCTCGGCCAGTAGCCGGGCGTAGCGGGGTGAGTCGAGCGCCGCCAGCAGCTCGTCGTGCGCGCCCGCCCGCCGGGGGGCGTAGTGACCTTGCACGCGGGCCTGGACCGGGCCGATGAGCAGTTCGGGCGCGACCGTGTGCAGGCTGTCCCCCAGGTGGCCGGCGAGCACCTCGCCGTCGCGGGCCACGCCGAGCAGCCGACTCAGCCATTGCAGCTCTCCGGCCAGGTGCTGGCTGTCAGTGTCGGGGATGACCAGGGCGAACGTGCGGAGGGCAGCGCGCAGCCTGCGGGTGGCCACCCGCATCTGGTGCACCGAGTCGAACTCGTCGGCGCGCACCCTGGGTTCGAGCGAGGTCATCGCCTGTGCCTGGGCGCGCAGGTAGGCCAGCACCGCGTCGCCCGCGGAGGAGTCCGGCCGTGGTCGCGGACCGCCGATGGCGATCTGGCGCTCCGGGCGGGTCAGGGTCTGGGTCGTGTTCATGGTCATCATGGCCCGCTACCCCGCCCGGAGCAGCCAAACGTGGGTGGGGTCTATTCGTCCTCGGCGAGCCAGGACATCAGCGGGCGGAGCTTGGCGCCGACCTGCTCGATCTGCTCGTGCTGCTCGGCCTCGCGGCGCTTGAGAAAGTTCGGCTTGCCCGCGTCGAACTCCTCGATCAGCTCCCGCGCGAACGACCCATCCTGGATCTCACCCAGGATCCGGCGCATCTCCTCGCGGGTCTGCTCGTTGATCAGCCGCGGGCCGCGGGTGTAGCCGCCGTATTCCGCGGTGTCCGACACCGACCAGTACATCTTCGAGATGCCGCCCTCGTACATGAGGTCCACGATCAGCTTCATCTCGTGCAGGCACTCGAAGTAGGCGGACTCCGGCTGGTACCCGGCCTCGACCAGGGTGGCGAAGCCGGCCTTGATCAGTTCGGCCACGCCACCGCACAGCACCGTCTGCTCGCCGAACAGGTCGGTCTCGGTCTCCTCGGTGAACGTGCTCTTCAGCGCGCCCGCGCGGGTGCCGCCGATGCCCTTGGCGTACGACAGGGTGAGCGGCCAGGCGTTACCGGTGGCGTCGCGCTCGACGCAGACCAGCACCGGCGTGCCCCGGCCCTGCGCGAACTGGCGCCGGACCAGGTGACCCGGGGCCTTGGGCGCGACCATGCACACGTCCACGCCGTCCGGCGGCTCGATGAGGTTGTACCTGATGTTCAGGCCGTGGGCGAAGAACAACGCGTCGCCCTCCACCAGGGCCGGGGCGATGGCCTCGCGGTACAGTTCCCGCTGCAGGTGGTCGGGGATGAGGACCATGATCAGGTCCGCTTCCTCGCAGGCGTCGGCGGGCGTGGTGACCCGCAGGCCGTCGTTGGCGGCCTTCTCCCGGCTCGCGGAGCCTTCGGGCAGGCCGACCCGCACGTCCACGCCGGAGTCGCGGAGCGAGAGGGCGTGCGCGTGTCCCTGGCTGCCGTAGCCGAGGACGGCGACGCTCCGGCGCTGGATGACGGACAGGTCGGCGCTGTCGTCGTAGAAAATCTCTGCCACTTGAACTAGGCCTTTCTGTGTTTGTGGAGCCTAAGCGCTACGTTCCACCGGGCGCAGGGCGCGATCGGTGATGGAGCGGCCGCCGCGGCCGATGGCCACCATTCCGGACTGGACGAGTTCCTTGATCCCGAACGGCTCGAGCACCTTGATCAGCGCGTCGAGCTTCTCATGGTTACCGGTCGCCTCGATCGTGACGACGTCCAGCGCCACGTCCACCACCCGGGCGCGGAACAGCTTGACCGTCTCGAGCACCCGCGACCGGCTCTCGGCGTCGGCCCTGATCTTGACCAGGATCAGCTCGCGCTGCACGGTAGCGCCCGGCTCGAGCTCGACGATCTTCAGCACGTTGATGAGCTTGTTCAGCTGCTTGGTCACCTGCTCCAGCGGGTGCTCATCGCAGTTGACCACGATGGTGATGCGGGAGATCTCCTCGTGCTCGGTCGGCCCGACGGCCAGGGAGTCGATGTTGAAGCCGCGCCGCGCGAACAGGCCGGCGATCCGGACCAGGACGCCCGGCTTGTTCTCCACCAGCACCGACAGCGTGTGCTTAGTCATTGGACCCTCCCCAGTCGGGCGCCATGCCGCGCGCGAACTTGATGTCGTTGTTGCTGGTGCCGGCCGCGACCATGGGCCAGACCATAGCGTCCTTGTGCACCACGAAGTCGACCACGACCGGCCGGTCGTCGACGGCCATGGCGCGCTCGATCACCTTGTCCACGTCGCCGGGCTCCTCGCAGCGGATACCCTCGCAGCCGTACGCCTCGGCCAGCTTGACGAAGTCCGGGACGCGGGTGCCGGTGAGCTTCTTGGCCTCGTCCGTCACATGCAAATCGGTGTTGGAGTAACGCTCGTTGTAGAACAGCGTCTGCCACTGCCGGACCATGCCGAGGCTGCCGTTGTTGATGATCGCGACCTTGATCGGGATGCCCTCCAGCGTGCAGGTGGCCAGCTCCTGATTGGTCATCTGGAAGCACCCGTCGCCGTCGATGGTCCACACCGTGGCGTCCGGGCGGCCGACCTTGGCGCCCATCGCGGCGGGCACGGCGAACCCCATCGTGCCCAGCCCGCCCGAGTTGATCCAGGTCCCCGGGTTCTCGTAGTCGATGAACTGGGCGGCCCACATCTGATGCTGTCCCACCCCGGCCACGTAGATCGCCTCCGGGCCCGCGATCTGCCCGATCCGCTTGATCACGTACTGCGGGGCCAGCGTGCCGTCGTCCGGCTCGTCGTAGCCGAGCGGGTAGGTATCCCGCCAGGTATTCAGCTGGTCCCACCAGGCCGCGAGGTCGGGCCGGCGGCCCTCCTGGTGCTCGGCCTTCACGGCGGCGACCAGGTCGGCGATGACCTCGCGGCAGTCGCCGACGATGGGCACGTCAGCCCGGCGGTTCTTGGAGATCTCGGCCGGGTCGATGTCCGCGTGCACGATCAGCGCGCCCGCCGCGAACGTGTCCAGCTTGCCGGTCACCCGGTCGTCGAACCTGGTGCCCAGGGCGATGATCAGGTCCGACTTCTGCAGGGCGCCTACCGCCCCCACCGTGCCGTGCATGCCCGGCATGCCCATGTGCTGCGGGTGCCGGTCGGGGAACGCGCCCCGGGCCATCAGCGTGGTGATCACCGGGATGCCGGTCAGCTCGGCCAGCTCCCGGAGCTGGGTCGCGGCGCGCGCCTTGATCACGCCGCCGCCGACGTAGAGCACCGGGCGCCGGGACTCACTGATCAGCCGGGCCGCCTCGCGCACCTGCCGGGCGTGCGGCCTGGTCACCGGGTGGTAGCCGGGCAGGTCGAAGGGCACCGGCCAGCTGAAATCGGTGCTGGCCTGCATCGCGTCCTTGGCGATGTCCACCAGCACCGGACCCGGCCGCCCGGTGGAGGCCACGTGGAAGGCTTCGCCGATCGTCCTGGCGATGTCCTCGGGCTTGGTGACCAGGAAGTTGTGCTTGGTGATCGGGATCGTGATGCCGGAGATGTCGGCCTCCTGGAAGCCGTCGGTGCCGATCAGGTTGGTCGGCACCTGGCCGGTGATGGCTACCATCGGGACCGAGTCCATGTACGCGTCGGCGATGGGCGTCACCAGGTTCGTCGCACCCGGCCCGCTGGTCGCCATGCACACGCCGACGCGGCCGGTGGCCTGCGCGTACCCGGTGGCGGCGTGGCCCGCGCCCTGCTCGTGCCGGACCAGGATGTGCCGGATCGTCTGGGAGTCGAGCAGCGGGTCGTAGGCCGGCAGGACGGCGCCGCCCGGGATGCCGAATACCACGTCGGCGCCGACCCGCTCGAGCGCGTACACCAGCGCCTGCGCTCCGGTGGCCCGGACCCGGCCCGGACCGGGTCCGGTGTGCACCCGCGGCGGCTCGGCCGGCCCATGGGGCCGGCCGTGCTCGGCCGGCCCGCGCTCGGCCGGGTCGTGCTCGGCCGGGTCATACGCGGCGGGCGCGGGGGTCTCTGGGCGGGGATGATCGGCGGCGCGGGCGGTGTCGCGGTGCGGCGAGCGGGCCGCGAGGTCCCGCGGGCTGGGCACGGCGGGCGCGGGCGATGCCGGTGGCCCCGGGCTGCCCGCTGGACTCTCCGGGCCGGCGGTACCGTTGCGGCCCGTCATCTGCTCGGTCATCGGTGGTCTCCCTGGCTTGCTCTGTTGGCTGGCTCTGTTGGCTCTGTTGGCTCTGTTGGCTTTGGCTTGGCTGGGGCGGGGCGGGGCGGCGGCATAAAAAATCCCCTCGTGCCTTGCGGCAGTCGAGGGGAGCGCGCAGGAACTGGCTCGGTCAGCTGCCTGCGCGCCGGCCAAGTACGAGGATCTGCGTGAGCTTCACGGGTATCACCATACTGCGATCGGCGATCAGAACGTAACCGATGCGCAAGTTGTCTCACATTCCGAGACGCGCCGGCTCGTTCGGCTCGTGCTGGGTTGGCTCAGGGGGCGCCTCACCCGACGTCCTGATCAGCGCCTCGAGGGCGGAGGCGGCCATGGGTCGGCCCACCAGGAAGCCCTGGCCGTAATGGCAGCCCATCTCGCGCAGCGCGCTGAGCTGGCGGGGCTGCTCGATGCCCTCGGCGACGACCCGCAGGCCAAGCTCGCGGCCCACCTGCACCACGGTCCTGGTCAGTAGCGAGAGGGTGTCGTCGTGGCCGAGACCGGCCACGAAGGAGGGGTCAATCTTGATGATGTCCACGGGCGACTGGCGCAGGTAGAGCAGCGAGGCGTAGCCGGTGCCGAAGTTATCGATGGCCAGCCGCACGCCCGTCCGGCGCAGGTCCGCGAGCCGGTCGATGACCAGCCCGTCCTCCTCGACCAGGATCCGCTCGTTCACCTCGACGGTGAGCGCCCCCGGCGCCAGGCCGGTCTCGGCCAGAGCCGCGGCCACCCGGGCGGCGAAGCCGGGCGCGGTGATCTGGCGTGCGGACAGGTTCACCGAGATCCCGACGTCCCACGAGGCGCCCTGCCAGGCGGCGCCCTGCGCGCAGGCCTGCCGGAGCACCCACTCGCCCAGCGGCACGATCAGGCCCGATTCCTCGGCCGCGCCGAGAAACTCGCCCGGGGTGAGGACCTCACCCCCGCGCCACCAGCGGACCAGCGCCTCGGCGCCGATGACGTGCGAGGTGGCCAGCTCGACAATCGGCTGGTACTGCACGGTGAGCTCGCCGTTGCTGATGGCCCGCTGCAGGTCGGTCACGATCTCGAGCCTGCGGACCACGTCGGCGTGCATATGCGCGGCATAGACCTCCACCCGGTCGCCGCCGGCCTCCTTGGCCCGGGACATGGCCACGTCCGCGTTGCGCAGCACCAGCCCGGTCGGGTCATCTGGATTGTCGGGCAGGCCAGGTTCCCGGCCCGCCAGGGCCACGCCTACGCTCGCGGTGAGCGCGATCTGCTGCCCGGCCACCCGGAACGGCTCGGCGGCAACGGCGGCGGCCAGCCGTTCGGCGATCTCGGAGACCTCTGGCCCGGTGCCCGCGTTCTCGATCAGGACGGCGAACTCGTCACTGCCCCAACGCGCCACGGTGTCGTGAACCGGAACGATCGCGCGCAGGCGCCGGGCGGCCTGCGCCAGCACGAGGTCACCGGCGCCGTGACCGACCGAGTCGTTGACCGCGGTGAAGCGGTCCAGGTCGAGGAAGATGACGCCGACCCGGGACGCCGGGGCATCCCGGAGCACGTCGCGGGTCCGCTCCTCCACGTAGGCCCGGTTGGGCAGGCCGGTCAGCCCGTCGTGGAAGGTCAGGTGCGCGACCTGCTGGCGGAGCGCCACCTGGTCGCTGACGTCGCGGGCGGTGACCAGTACCTGGCGCGGCGCGCCGGGCTCCTGATACCGGAGCACGGTCGACTCGACGTGCCGCCACGTGCCGTCGGCGGCCCGCACCCGGGCCGGGAACCGCCCCGCCGACCCAGCAGCGTCGGCCGACGTGGCCCGGTCGGCGGCCGTGTCTCCAGCGGCCGTGTCTCCCGCGGCGCTGTCCGCGGCGGCCGTGTCCGCGGCGGCCCTGTCTGCCGCGGCTGAGCCGCCGAGCGCGAGCCGGCACGCGGTGAGCACGGCGTCCCGGTCCTCGGGGTGCACGAAGTCCAGCAGCCGCCGCCCGGACAGGTCGCCTGGCGCGTACCCGTACTCCCCGACCGCGGGGCTGGCGTAGCTCATGACCCCGTCGAGATCGCAGACCAGCACCACGTCGCTGGTCCGGCTGGCCAGCTCCCGCAGGCTCCGGCTGGATTCCCGCCAGCTCGCCAGGAGGATCCCGTTCTGGTTGACCAGCATGAAGACCCGCATGGCCAGAACCAGCACGCCCGCTCCGCCCGCCACGACCAGCGCGACCCCGGACGCGGGCGCACTGGCCAGGCCGTTGGCGATGATCACGACGGTGGCCACGGCCGCGGTCAACGCGGCGATGATGGTGGCGGCCGCCAAGCTCGAGGCGCGGCGGGTCCAGCTCGTCTCGGCAACCCGCCACGGGGCCGCGCCGAGCAGCACCGCCGCAACCACGCCCAGCAGCTGCGCGGCGACGCCGGGGTGCCCGCCTAGCGCCCGCTGGCCTACGGCCAGGGCGTCGCCGACCAGGACCGCGACCAGGGCCAGGTAGGGCAGCATGACCCGCCGCCACGCGGTGGTGACCATGGGCAGCAGGGCGCCGAGCACGGCCAGGTCCGCCAGCGGGTGGATGAGGGTGAGCAGGAAGGTGCCGGGCCGCTCGCCGGACCGGTGGAACTCCGTGCTGAACAGGGTGACCCAGCCGATCACGAGCAGCGCGACCGCCATGACGTAGCCGTCCGCGAGCCCGGGCAGGACCGGAGAGGTCGTGCTCTCCAGCGGGTTGGCCCCGTCGCCGCCGTGGGCAGCGGAGGCCCGGCCGGCCTCGCCCTCCCGTTCCGCCGTGGCCAGCATCACGATGCCCAGGGCGGCGGCGGCCACGGCCAGCAGCGGCGGCAGGTCGGCGAACGACAGCCCGGATTCGGGACTGAGCACCGAGCCGAGGACCTGCTGGGTGACGAGCCCGGCGCCGTACAAGGCGGCGGCCGCGGCTAGCCACCGGTAGCCGCGGGCGAAGGCGCTGTCGTGCTGGCGCGCGCCGAGCCACAGGCTCACCGCCGCCGCGAACCACGCCAGCATGCCAAGCGCGCTCATGCTCGGTACCCCGAGACGATCAGGCGCACCTGGACTCCTTCCGTTCTGCCGCCCCGTCATCCATACAAACCACAACGCGCACCAGGCAAGACTGATAGCTGCGTTGCGCTTTTCGTTACAGCGTCGTAACGAAAAGTCGCCGACGTCGCGTATCACCGAGCGCCGGCGATCACCGGGATCCCAGCCCCAAGACGGCCTCGCAACCGGTGTAGTGCTCACTCTACGTACCCGAGATCACACTTCGGTTGAGAGGCGGAGAAGGTAAGGCACCGGGTTGCCCGCCCCGCTGGGGGGCAGCCGATCCGCGCCGCCCGCGTGCGGGACGGGCTGGGATTAACCAGCCCCCGGGCCTTGCTGATATGTGCGTCAGTGTGGCCAGGATCCACCTCGTCTAGACTCCTGCGCAGTGCTGGTCAATGGGGCTGGTCAGGTGGGCGAACCAGGGAGGCCGCCGTTGCGCAAGGTCCTGATCGCGAACCGCGGCGAGATCGCGGTGCGTGTCGTCCGGGCATGCCGTGACGCCGGCCTGGCCAGCGTGGCCGTGTACGCCGAGCCGGACCTGGACGCGCTGCACGTCCAGATGGCGGACGAGGCATATTCGCTGGCCGGGACGACCGGCCCCGAGACCTACCTGGATATCGACAAGCTGATCAAGGTGGGGCTGGAGTCCGGCGCGGACGCGGTGCACCCCGGCTACGGATTCCTCGCGGAGAACGCCGACTTCGCCCGGGCCGTGGCCCGGGCCGGCCTGACCTGGATCGGCCCGCCGCCGGAGGCGATCGAGGCGCTCGGCGACAAGGTGCGGGCCCGGCACATCGCCCGCCAGGCCGGGGCGCCGCTCACCCCGGGGACTGAGGACCCGGTGCGCGATGCCGGGGAGATCCGGGCGTTCGGGGCGAGGTACGGCTACCCCATCGCGATCAAGGCCGCGTTCGGCGGCGGCGGCCGCGGGCTCAAGGTGGCCTGGCGCGAGGAGGAGGTCGACGGGCAGTACGAGTCGGCGGTCCGGGAGGCCACCGCGGCGTTCGGCCGGGGCGAGTGCTTTGTCGAGCGGTACCTGGACCGGCCCCGGCACGTCGAGACGCAGTGCCTGGCCGACACCCACGGCCACGTGGTGGTCATCTCGACCCGGGACTGCTCGCTGCAGCGCAGGCACCAGAAGCTGGTCGAGGAGGCGCCGGCCCCGTTCCTCGGGTCAGAGCAGATCGAGGCCCTGTACGAGTCCTCGAAGGCGATCCTGCGCCTGGCGGGCTACGTGGGCGCCGGGACCTGCGAGTTCCTGGTTGCCCAGGACGGCACGATCAGCTTCCTTGAGGTCAACACCCGGCTGCAGGTCGAGCATCCGGTCAGCGAGGAGGTCACCGGCATCGACCTGGTGCGGGAGATGTTCCGCATCGCGGACGGCGAGCCGCTCGGCTACGACGACCCGCCCGCCCGGGGGCACTCGATCGAGTTCCGGATCAACGCCGAGGATCCGGGCCGGAACTTCCTGCCCGCCCCGGGCACTATCACCGTGTTCAGCCCGCCGTCAGGTCCCGGCGTGCGGCTCGACTCCGGGTACGCGAGCGGGATGACGGTCCCGCAGGTGTTCGACTCGCTGATCGCCAAGCTGATCGTGACCGGGGCCAGCCGGGCCGAGGCGCTGCAGCGCGCCGCCCGCGCGCTCGGCGAGTTCGAGATCGGCGGGATGCCCACGGTGCTGCCCTTCCACCGGGCCGTGGTGACCGATCCGGCGTTTGCCGGCCAGCCGATGCGGGTGCACACCCGCTGGATCGAGACCGAGTTCACCGCCCCGATGCCCGCCCAGGAACCGGCGGAGACGGCCGAGGCCGCCGACCGGGAGACGGTCACCGTCGAGGTGGGCGGGAAGAGGCTGTCGGTCGTGGTACCGGCCGCACTCGGCCTGCCGGGCCGCACCGCTACCGCTCCGGGTTCTATCGAACGGGTCCGTGGTGGCAGCCGCGGTACCAGGCGATCCGCGCCCGGAGGGAGCGGCGACACCCTGGTCAGCCCGATGCAGGGCACGATCATCAAGATCGCGGTGGCGGACGGGGAGCGGGTATCGGCCGGGGACGTGATCGTGGTCCTGGAGGCGATGAAGATGGAGCAGCCCCTCACCGCGCACAAGGACGGTACAGTCACCGGGCTGGCGGTGGCGGTGGGTCAGACGGTGACGGCTGGCGCCCCGATCTGCGAGCTTAAGGACTGATCCCCGGTGAGCACCATCCGGTACCGGCTAGCGAGCACGGGTCTTTTGAGCCCGTGCGAGCGGCCGGTGGCCGCGAGGCTGTCCGGATGGTGCGAACAATCAGGGCAAGCACCGTGAGCAGGCTCCCCGGCGACCCGAGGGCGGGCCGGAAGCTGCTGTTCGCAGCCGGGTTCCGGCTGCCGGAGCGGTACCAGGAGTGGGTGCGGCACGAGCTGACCGACGCCGGGTGGCGGGGCCGGCTGATCGGCCGTCACTTGCTGGTCACGCTGCCGGTCGTCGTCGCGCTGGCCGCCTTCCCCGGCCCGCTGTTCATCCACATCATGGTGCCCGCGCTGTTCCTGATCTGCAGTGTGGGCATCGTGGCCATGTACGCCGACGACATCCGCGCGTCCCGGCTGCGCCGGCACGGGCTCACGCCCCCCGACGACCCCGACCTAGGCCGTCCGCCACACTAACCCTGGCGTCACACGCGCGTAGCGAGGACAACCGGCGAATGTGGCGCTCTACCGAGTCTTCTGGACAACCACTCTTCCGATCACAATGTCTCACCCAGCCGGTTCCCGCGTACCATGCTGGCTAGCCTCCCTTCGTGCTCTCGCATGAGCCAGAACTAAAGGCCGGACCGGCCGCTGACCCGCGGCAAGCCGAAATCCTGGCTGTAAGCGGCCGGAGAGTATGCTGACCCGAAAGCCGACTAAAACGCTCGACAATAGGCTGAGGAGTAGCGCGATGCGACAGACCACCGTGGCGGCCGCGGCCGCGATCACCTTGATGGCCGCCAGCGCGGGCCTGGCTGGCTGCGCCAGCAGCACGAGCAGTAGCAGTAGCAGTAGCGCTAGTTCCAGTGCGAGCGGCAGCACCAGCGCGAGCGCCGCGTCCTGCACGTTCGCCGGCGTCCAGAACGAGCTGTACGCCAAGGGCGTGCTCACCGCGGCCACCGACCAGCCGGCCTACCCGCCGTGGTTCGAGAACAACAAGCCGAGCAACGGCCAGGGCTACGAGAGCGCCGTCACCTATGCCGTCGCGGCCCAGCTCGGCTTCAAGCCTGCGCAGGTCAAGTGGGCCTACGAGCCGTTCGACAGCTCCTACGCCCCGGGACCGAAGAAGTTCGACTTCGACATCAACGAGATCTCCTACACCGCCGCGCGGGCCCAGGTCGTGACGTTCTCCAACAGTTACTACGACGTCCAGCAGTCGCTGGTGGCGCTGAAGACCAGCCCGATCGTGACCAAGCACACGCCCGCCGAGCTCAAGACCTACATCTACGGCGACCAGGTGGGCACCACCAGCCTGGCCTTCATCAACAGCGAGATTCAGCCGACCCAGACGCCCAAGGTCTTCGAGACGCTGAACGACGTCAAGCAGGCGCTGCAGACCAAGCAGATCGCGGCGCTGGTCACCGATACGCCGACCGCGCAGTACATCTCGTCCTCGGAGATCCCCGGCTCCGTCATGGTGGCCCAGTTCCCGTCTACCGGCGAGCACTACGGCCTGCTGTTCGCCAAGGGCAACCCGCTGGTCGGCTGCGTGAACAAGGCGCTGGCCACGCTGAAGAGCAACGGCACGCTGGCCCAGCTGACGGCGAAGTACCTGCAGATCTACACCAGCGTCCCGACCATCCAGCCGTAACCCGATGGCGGAAGCACCGGGGCTGCCCGACCTGTCCGCCCGGCGGTCCCGGCTGCTAGGCCCCGATGACCGCCGCGGGCTGGTCCTTTCCTCCGCCAGCACCGTCGTGGTGCTCGGGGCGCTGCTGGCGATCTTCCTACTCGCGCCGGGCAGCCACCAGGTCAGGCACACGTTCTTCAACCCCACGGACATGTGGCGATCCTTCGTGGGCGACCCGAAGGCCGGCTACTACTCGGTCGGCGCGGCGCTCTGGCTGAACATCCGGATGTTCGTGGCAGCCGAGATCCTCATCCTGATCCTGGCCCTGGCCGTCGCGGTGGTCCGCCAGTCCACCAGGCCGGTACTGCTGCCGCTGCGGCTGGTCGGGACCGTGTACGTGGACGTGGCCCGCGGCGTGCCGCTGATCCTGATCATCTTCGCGATCGGGTTTGGCGCCCCGGCGCTGGAGATCAGTGGCATCTCGTCCCAGTCTGCGGCGGTCTACGGGGTGGCCGCGCTGGTCTTCTCCTATTCGGCCTACGTGTCCGAGGTGTACCGCGCGGGCCTCAGCTCGGTGCACCGCAGCCAGGCCGCGGCCGCTCGCTCGCTGGGCCTGTCCGGGTGGGCCTCGATGCGCTACGTGATCTTGCCGCAGGCCATCCGGATCATCATCCCGCCGTTGCTCAACGACTTCATCAGCCTGCAGAAGGACACCGCGCTGGTCGGCCTGCTGGGCTCGATCGAGGCCAACAAGGCGGCCGAAATCTACAGCGACACGGTTTTCAACTACTCCAGCTACACGGTCGCCGCGATCTTGTTCCTGCTGCTGACCATTCCGCTGGCCCGCTTCACCGACCACCTGATCGCCCGTGACCAGGCTCGCCGTCTCGCCGGGGCCCGGTTATGGGCCGAACGGACAGGGGTTCGTCGCCCGGGGACCCGGCGTTCGTCACCCCGGGGGAGGCGCCCGGGGTCGCAGAGGCGGCCGAGGCGCTGCGGATCGAGGGGCTACGGAAGTCGTTCGGCGTCGAGGAGGTGCTACGCGGGATCGACCTGGCCGTAGCTCCGCACGAGGTCATCTGCCTGATCGGGGCGTCCGGCTCCGGCAAGTCGACGCTGCTCCGCTGCGTGAACCTGCTGGAGCGGATCGACGCGGGGATGATCTGGCTGGGCGGCCAGCTGATCACGGGGCCGGGGGTGGACGAGAACCTGGTCCGGCGTCATATCGGCATCGTGTTCCAGTCTTTCAATCTGTTCCCCCACATGACAGTAGAGCGGAACATAACGCTCGCGCCGATGAAGGTGCTCGGCCTGTCCCGCACTGAGGCGGTAGCGCGGGCGACGGAGTTGCTCGACCGGTTCGGTCTGGCCGAAAAGCGGTCAGACTACCCGGACCGGCTGTCCGGCGGGCAGCAGCAGCGGGTCGCGATCATCCGCGCGCTGGCCATGCGGCCCCGACTGATGCTGCTCGACGAGGTGACGAGCGCGCTTGACCCGGAACTCGTGGCCGACGTGCTCGACGTGATCAAGGAACTGGCCCACGGCGGGATGACGATGCTGATCGCAACGCACGAGATGGGCTTCGCACGCGACATCGCCAGCCGCGTGTGCTTCCTCGCCGACGGTCAGATCGTCGAGCAGGCGCCGCCCGACCAGCTCTTCAGCCAGCCGTCGGACGAACGTACCCGCCGCTTTCTGCGGCGTATCGTCGATGCGGGACGCATGTGAGTCCGCGCTGATTATCGCGGCTGGCGGTTAGGGGGCCGGGGGCAGGCACCACGGCCCGTTCCGAAAATAATGGGGTGTCCGGGGTGAACTCCATCAGTTTCCTGGCCGCCTCGGTGATACTGCCCGACAGGGACGGGTAGACGGCGAAGGTCTGGGCCAGCTGCTCGACGGTGAGGCGCTGCTCGACGGCGATGGACACGGCGAGGATCAGCTCGCTGGCGCGCGGGGCGACCACTACGCCGCCGAGGATCACGCCGGTGCCGGGGCTGGACAGCAGCTTCACGAAGCCGTCGGCGAACCCGGCCATCTTGGCCCGCGGGTTGGTGGCCAGCGGCAGCTTGCCCACCCGGGCCGAGACCTCGCCCGCGGTGACCGCGCGCTGGGTCACGCCGACGGTGGCGATCTCCGGGTCGGTGAAGATCGTGGCGGCAACGTGGTCGAGGCGGAGGGGGTGGACCGCCTCGCCGAGCGCGTGCCACATCGCGATCCGGCCCTGCATGGCCGCGACCGAGGCCAGCATCTGCACGCCGGTGCAGTCCCCTGCCGCGTACACCCCTGGCACCGAGGTCCGGGACACCCGGTCGACCTGGATGAAACCGTTCGCGTCGACCTTGACCCCGGCCTCGTCCAGCCCGCAGCCGTCGGTCCGCGGGATCATGCCCACGGTGAGCAGGCAGTGGCTGCCGGTCACGGTCCGGCCGTCGTCCAGGGTCACGATGACGCCGTCGCGGTCGCGGGACACGGCCCGGGCCCGGGACCGGCCCAGCACGGTCATGCCGCGGCGGCGGAACACGTCCTCGATGTGGTTGGCCGCGTCCTGGTCCTCCTGCGGCAGCACCCGGTCCCGGGACGATACGAGGGTGACCCGCGAGCCGAGCGCCTGGTAGGCGCTGGCGAACTCGGCTCCGGTGACGCCGGAGCCGATCACGATGAGGTCGCGCGGGAGTTCGGTCAGGTCGTAAAGCTGGCGCCAGGTCAAGATGCGCTCGCCGTCGGGCGGCGCGCCGGGCAGCACCCGGGGCAGCGCGCCAGTGGCGATCAGGATGGTCTCGGCCTTGATCTCCGTGTCGCCCGCAGTCACGACGCCCGGGCGCTGGGGGCCCGCCAGGCGGCCTTTGGCCCTGATCACCTTGATGCCCTCGGCGGCCAGCCGCGCGGTGATGTCCGCGGACTGGGCCCGGGCCAGGTCGGTGATCCGCTCGTAGAGCCGGGCGGCGTTGACGGTGGCCAGGCCGCCGCTGGCGATACCCAGCTCGGCGGACCGGTGGAGCAGGGTCATCGCGTTGGACGTCTCGATCAGCGTCTTGGACGGGACGCAGTCGGTAAGGACGCAGGCCCCGCCGAGCCCGTCCGAGTCGACGACGGTGACGTCGGCACCGAGCTGCGCGGCGACCAGGGCGGCCTCATACCCGCCCGGCCCGCCGCCCAGGATCGCGATGGTATGCCGTGACATGGCGATTCTCCCCTGTGAGCGTTATGCAATACCGGCTCGCGAGTGCGGGCCTTCCGGGCCCGCGCGAGTGGCCGGTGCGGGGGCACGAGCGGCAACCACAGCGGGACCTTGCATCACGCGAAACTCCTGCATAAGACACTGCCCATTGAGTCGCAGTCGTGTATCGGCGCGGGGCATGCCCGGCGGACCGGGCCGGGACGCCGTACGCTTGCCCCCGTGGCACTGTACGCGGCCTACGGCAGCAACATGGACCCGGAGCAGATGCTGCTGCGCTGCCCGCACTCGCCGCAGCAGGGCACGGGCTGGCTGGAAGGCTGGCGGCTGACCTTCGGCGGCGAGGACATCGGCTGGGACGGGGCCCTGGCCACGGTCGTGGAGGCGCCGGGCTCTCGGGTCTTCGTCGTGCTCTACGAGATGTTCGAGACGGACGAGAAGGAACTCGACAACTGGGACGGCGTGACCCTCGGTTACTACCGCACGGCCAAGGTCCGCGTGCAGACCCTGGACGGCGACGTGCTGGCCTGGCTGTACGTGCTCAACTTCTACGAGGGCGGGCTGCCCTCGGCACGGGCCGTCGGCATCCTGGCCGACGCCGCGGAGCAGGCGGGCGCGCCGGAAGACTACGTGGCCGCGCTGCGCGCGCTGCCGTGCGCCAAGATGGGCGACGCCAACACCGGGTACGAACCCGACCCGCCCTGGACGTAGACCGCGTTCAGACGAGGGCGACGATCAGCAGGATCAGCGCGGGGACGATCAGGGCGAGGAGGGCCCGCGCGCTCCAGGTGCTGGTCAGCGGCTCGAGCCAGCCTGCCACGCGGGCATCGACGGCACCATCGAGGGCCGGCTCGACCTCGCGGCCGGAATCCGGAGCCCCGGCGATCGCCACGGTGCCCTCGGCCCAGACCGTCTCGGCCCGGGCGGCGGTCGCGTACTCGTTGAGGACCCGGACGATCCGCTCGGCTTCCGCCTCGGCCGCCGAGGCGCCTTCGCTGCCCGGAGGGTTCCCGTAGCCGGGATTGCGGCGGCCGCTGCCGTAGCTCTCCAGGCCGAAGGTGCCGAAGGCCGGACGGCGGCCGGAACTGACCCGCGCAGACGTCCGGCGGGCCCGGTTTTCCGCGACGAGCTTGCGGCGCCGCGAGTAATGCACCGCCCAGGAGTAGACAACCTTCTCGCGGCCCTGCCCCCGGCAGTGGACGCGGAGCAGGTCGGCCAGATCGACGTTGGTCACGCCGGCCCAGCCGATGTGGTGATCGCGCAGCGGGTTGACGATCGTGATCCCGGAACTGTCGGCGATGATCCTGGGCCGCTGCGCGGTGACGTAGGCGATGCCGGTGACCATGACCAAGATGGCCGCCGCGACCACCGAAAGGTGATCCCGGCCCTGGACGGCCAGGTCGACCAGGTTGGCGGCGGCGAACAGCAGCCAGACCCACCAGACGACCACGGCGGTCGGCGAGCGGAACGTCTGCGGGCCGCCGGTGGCGTCGGCGCGCTTCTTGCGGCCGACCGGCACGCTTCCCATCCACTCAGCCTAATCCCCCGGTGCGGGGATGGCGGCCGGCGCCTGTCCCGCGAGCCAAAGGGCGCGCCGTCGCCTGGACTGACGAGCGACGAAGGAGCGAGGAGGGAAGGCGGCGGGTCAAGAGCGCCCGGAGGCGAGCGGGAAGGTAGAGTTACGCTCCGGTAACGCCGGGGAGGGGCTGGGCCACCATCGCGCCGTCGTCCCACAGCGCGTTGATCGCCGTGGCGGCCATGACCTTGACCCCGACCGCGATGGCGCGTTCGTCCACGTCGAAGGTGGGCTGGTGAATGTCCAGGGACGCGGTCGAACCGGGTACCCGGGTGCCCAGCCGGGCCAGCGCGCCGGGGATGGACTCCAGGTACCAGGCGAAGTCCTCGCCGCCCAGGCTCTGCGGGGTCTGCACGACCGAGCCCGCGCCGAGCACGTCGAGCGCCGCGGCCGAGAGCATGGCCGCGCTGCCCTGGTCGTTGACCGTGGGCGGCACGAAGCGCGTATAGGTGAGCTCGGTGTTGACCCCGTAGCCGGACGCCACCGAGTCGATGAGGTCCTTGAGCAGGTCAGGCGCGCGGTGCCAGGCCTCGTCGTCGAGGCAGCGGACGGTCCCCTCGACGATCCCGCCGTCGGGGATCGCGTTGGCCACGGACCCGGCGCTGACCCGGCCCCAGACCAGGCTCAGGCTGGACCGGGGGTCGACCCGCCGGGACAGCGCGGCGGGCACCTCGGTGATGATCTTGCCCAGGGCGTACACCAGGTCCACGGTCAGGTGCGGCCGGGCCGTGTGGCCGCCAGGCCCGGACACCCGGACCTGGATCCGGTCGCAGGCGGCCGTGATCGCACCGGAGCGCACGCCGAGCTGGCCGGCGTCCAGCCGGGGGTCGCAGTGCAGGGCGAAGATCCGGCCGACCGAGGTGATGCCGCCCGCGGCGAGCACGTCGAGCGCGCCGCTGGCGGCCTCCTCGGCGGGCTGGAAGACGAGCCGGACCCGGCCGGGCAGTGAGCCCGCGGCGGCCTGGGCGGCCAGGTACAGGCCGGTACCCAGCAGCACGGTGGTGTGCACGTCGTGGCCGCACGCATGACAGGCGTTCGGCACGGTGGAGCGGTAGGGGACGTCCTTCTCGTCGGCCATGGGCAACGCGTCGAGGTCCGCACGGAGGGCGACCACGGGCCGGTCGGTGTAGGTGTCCTGCTCATCCAGCGTGCCGATGTCGACCATCAGGCCGGTGCCCTTGGGCAGGATCACCGGCCGCAGGCCGGCCGCGGCCAGGCGCAGCGCGACCCGGCGGGTGGTGCGGTGCTCGGCGTTGGCGAGCTCAGGATGGGCGTGCAGGTCGCGGCGGAACTCGATCAGCTCGTCCTCGTGCCGGGCCAGGAACGTGTCCAGATCCGCGGCCAGATCGCTGCCCTGTGCCATTCTGGGCTCATTTGCGGGTTCATCTCCGGCCATGCCCAGCACCCCCCTGTGTGCAGAACGTGTCGTCGGCGAACTCCGTGACCAGCGCGTCCACCACGCTGATCAGGTCCCCTGAGTGCGCGTACACGGCCCGCTGCCGTTCGTACGAGGCGCCGCGCTCAAGCACCTCGAAGCCCACCGACAGTTCCTCGAGGCAGCCCAGCCGCAAGGCTACCGGCTCCAGTTCCCGGAGCAGTTCGTAGAGTTCGTCGCGGAGCGGCGCGGTGGCGCCGGCCTCATCAGTAATCACGGTCGCGTCCAGTCCGTATCGCGTCGCGCGCCACTTGTTGTCCCTGACCACCCAGGCCGACGGGGACGGCAGCGTGTAGCCGCGGTCCAGCTGCTGGTCGAACAGCTGGACCAGGCACTGCGAGAGCGCCGCCACCATGCCGACCTCGCGGAGCGTCGGCACCCCGTCGCACATGCGAATCTCGACGGTGCCGAAGTCCGGGTGCGGCCGGATGTCCCACCAGACCTCCTTGATGCTGCGGATGGTCCCAGCGCGCAGCAGCGTGTCCATGTAGTCCTCGAACTGCTCCCAGCTCGTCAGCCGGTTCGGCGGACCTGCTGTCGGCAGTGCGCCGAAGGTCACGGACCTGCTGGAGGCAAGCCCCGTGTCGTACCCACACCAGAATGGGCTTGACGCGGTTATCGCGAGAAAGTGCGGCAGGTACGCGGCGAGCGCGTTGACGATAGGCATCGCCTTGCGCCCGTCCCGGATCCCCACGTGTACATGTACCCCGAAGGTCTGAATCCGGCGTACAAGCCATTGCATTTGCTCAACGAGCTCCGCATAGCGCTGGATGGGCGCCATCGTCGCGTCACGCCAGTCACTCACCGGGTGGGTCCCGGCGCATGCCAGCAGGATACCGTGCTCAGACGCCGCCCGCTGGAGATCACCGATCGTTTTGGCCAGGTCCTCTTTGGCCTCCGACACCGTGCTGCAAATGCCGGTGACCAGTTCGAGGGTCGACTGCATTAGCTCGAAACGGATGTGCGGATGCTCGCCGGTGTCGCCGACCACCGGCATGTCGGCGAGCAGCTTGGCCGCCTCCTGGCGTAGCATCCGGCTCTCGGAGTCGATGAGCTGCACCTCCCACTCGACGCCGAGCGTCGCGCCGCGAGAAGGATTCCACTCGATCGCCATGACCGACCTCCAGCCCGGAATTACCGCAGGGTTTATAGTTCGCCGGGCTGGTATTCGCCCCATACATCACGAAGCGCGTCGCAGACCTCTCCGAGGGTGGCATCCGCCCGCAGCGCGTCCTGGAGCGGGTAAAGCACGTTGTCCGCGCCTTCCGACGCTTTCTTGAGGGCGGCGATCGCGCGGCCGAACGCCGCCGTGTCCCGCCGCTGCTTGAGCCGGGCCAGCTTTTCAGCCTGCTCGGCCTCAATGGCCGGGTCGACGCGCAGCGGCTGATACGGTTCCTCGCCGTCAATGGTGAACCGGTTCACCCCGACCACGACCCGCTCGCCGTCATCGATTTCCCGCGCGACATGGTAGGCGGCGTTCTCGATCTCCCCCTTCTGGAAACCGCGCTCGATCGCGGCCACCGCCCCGCCCAGGTCCTCGACGCTCTGCATGAGCTCGGCCGCGGCCGCCTCGATGTCGTCGGTCATCGACTCGATCGCATAGGAGCCGGCGAACGGGTCCACGGTGGCGGTCAGGTCACTTTCGTAAGCGATCACCTGCTGGGTCCGTAGCGCCAGCCGGGCCGCCTTCGTGCTGGGCAGCGCGAGCGCCTCGTCGTAGGAGTTGGTGTGCAGGGACTGAGTCCCGCCGAGCACCGCGGCCAGGGCCTGCAGGCTGACCCGGATCAGGTTCACCTCGGGCTGTTGCGCGGTGAGCTGCACGCCCGCCGTCTGGGTGTGGAACCGCAGCATCTGTGACCTGGGATCGGTCGCCTTGAACTCGTTCTTCATGATGTGCGCCCACAGCCGCCGGGCGGCGCGGAACTTGGCCACCTCCTCCAGCAGCGTGGTCCGGGCTACGAAGAAGAACGACAGCCGGGGTGCGAACTCGTCGACGTCAAGCCCGGCGTTCAGCGCCGCTCTTACGTATTCCTTCGCGTTGGCCAGGGTGAACGCGATCTCCTGCACCGGCGTGGCGCCGGCCTCGGCCATGTGGTAGCCGGAGATGGAGATCGTGTTCCATTTCGGCAGTTCGGCGCGGCAGTAGGCGAACGTGTCGGCCACCAGGCGCAGCGATGGCCGCGGCGGGTAGATATAGGTGCCGCGGGCAATGTACTCCTTCAGCACATCGTTCTGGATCGTCCCGGTCAGCTGCTCCGGCCGCGCGCCCTGCTCCTCGCCCACCGCCTGGTACATCAGCAGCAGGACCGCGGCCGGCGCGTTGATGGTCATGGAGGTGGACACCGTGCTGAGCGGGATTTCGTGGAACAGCGTGCGCATGTCGTCAACGCAGTCAATAGCCACGCCGACCTTGCCCACCTCGCCGTGCGCGACCGGCGCATCGGAGTCGTATCCCATCTGGGTGGGCAGGTCGAAGGCGACTGAGAGCCCGGTAGTGCCCGCCTCGATCAGCTCGTGATAGCGGCGATTGGACTCCTTGGCCGAGGCGAAGCCGGCGTACTGGCGCATCGTCCACGGCCGGTCGACGTACATCCGCGGATACACCCCGCGAGTAAACGGATACTCTCCCGGCTCGCCGAGCTTTTCCGCGGGCCGGAAGTCCGTAAGCTTGCTGTCGTCGTAGACGGGATCGATGGGCAGTCCGGACTCCGACGTTCGTTCCATAACGCCCAGGTTACTTCGGGAGCACCCGGTAGCCCCAGGACGAGAGCTGGGAGGCTCATGCTGGACCGGATCAGGCCGCGGGCGTTTCTGGTCGCCATGCTGCCTGCCGTCCTCGTGGCCGTCCTGGGCGCGGCCGCACCGGCGTCGGCCGTCGCGAGTTCGGCCGTCGCGAGTTCGGCCGTCGCGAGTTCGGCCGTCGCGGTGGGCGGCCCGACTCCTTCCGCGTCCCCGGTGGCGCAGGCGGTCGGCGGGCCGCGGCTGGCCGCCCGCGGTGTGGTCGTCAATTACCCGTCGCGTTCGGTGCTCCGGCTGCCGAACATCAAGGCCTCGGCGTTCGTGGTCGCGGACGCCAGCACCGGCCAGGTGCTGGCGGCCAAGGACCCGCACGGCTGGTACCGGCCGGCCAGCACGCTCAAGGTGCTCACCGCCGTGGCCCTGATCCCGCTGCTCAACCCGGATGCCACGGTGGTGGCCAGCAAGCAGGCCACCTCGACCGTGCCGAACGTGGTCGGCCTGGTCGCCGGGCGGGCCTACAAGATCTCCGACCTGTTCACCGCGCTGCTGACCATCTCGGCCAACGACGCCGCGATCGCCCTGACCCAGGCGACCGGGTCGTTCGACCAGGGCATGACGCTGATCAACGCCGAGGCGCGGCACCTGCAGGCCGACGACACCGTGGCCGTCGACCCGAACGGGCTGGACGCCCCGGGCCAGCGCACCTCCGCCTACGACCTGGCCCTGATCGCGCGGCAGGCGCTGAAGCTGCCCGCGTTCCTGAAGTATGACCAGACCATCAGCGCACGGTTCGTGGTCGCCCGGCGCAAGGCGGTCGAGCTGTACAACCAGAACTCCCTGCTCACCACCTACTCCGGGGCCATCGGCGGGAAGATCGGCTGGACCAGCGCCGCGGGCGCCACCTACGTGGGGATGGCGAGCCGGCACGGCGTCACGCTCATCGTCACGCTGCTGCACTGCCCCGCGCTGACCGAGATCAACTCGGCGAAGAGCCTGCTCAACTGGGGCTTCGCGGCGGACGGCAAGGTCAGCCAGGTCGGCACGCTGGTCGGCCCGCTGCTGCCGCCCTCAGCGGCGCCCGCCGCCGCGTCGCCCGCCGCCACGGCGCGGCCCACGCCGGCGCGGCCCACGCCGGCCGCGGTCATGACCGGCCCGCGTCCGGTCTCCGGTCCGTCGGTACTGGCCACGGTCGGGTTCAGCTGCCTCGCGGTGACGGTGGCGGTGCTCGGCTTCGCCTCCAGCCGCCGCCGGCGGCTCCGGGCGGCGCAGCCCGACCGCACCCGTGACCGGGTTTAGCCCTCAGGGGGCGGGGCGGAGCAGGCCGATGCGGTCGCGGACGACGGCCATGGTCTGGCCGGCGACCTTCCGGGCCTGAGCCGCGCCGTGTGCGAGCACGCGGTCCAGGCCGGCCTCGTCGGCCAGGATCTGCTGGGTCTTCTCCCGGATCGGGGCGAAAGTGGCCACGACGAGTTCGGCCAGGTCCTTCTTGAACCCGCCGTAGCCGGCGCCGGCGTAGTTGGCCTCCAGGGTGGCGACCGGCTCGCCGGACAGCGCCGAATAGATCCGCAGCAGGTTGGTCACGCCCGGCTTGGCCTCGGGGTCGGCCCGCACCTCCGAGCCCGGGTCGGTGACCGCACGGGCGATCTTGCGGCGGATCACGTCCGGCTCGTCAAGGACGTCGACGATGCCCTGCGGGGTGGACGAGGACTTGCTCATCTTCGCCGCCGGGTCCTGCAGGTCGTAGATCTTGGCCACCTCGGCCAGGATGTAGGGCTGCGGCGGCACGAACGTCTGGCCGTACCGGTGGTTGAACCGCTGGGCCAGCGTGCGGCTCAGCTCCAGGTGCTGGCGCTGGTCCTCGCCGACCGGCACCTCGTCGGCCTGGTAGAGCAGGATGTCCGCGGCCTGCAGGATGGGGTAGGTGAACAGGCCGACGGAAGCCTGGTCGTGGCCCTCCTTAGCCGACTTGTCCTTGAACTGGGTCATCCGGCTGGCCTCGCCGAAGCCGGTCATGCAGCCGAGGATCCAGGCCAGCTCGGTGTGCTCGGCCACGTGGCTCTGCACGAACAGCGTGCACCGGTCCGGGTCCAGCCCGGCACCGAGCAGCTGGGCGGCGGCGATCCGGGTCCGCTTCGGCAGCAGGACAGGATCTTGCGGGACGGTGATCGCGTGCAGGTCCACCACGCAGTAGAAGGCGTCGTAGGTGTCCTGCAGGGCTACCCACTGCCGCAGCGCACCGAGGTAGTTACCCAGGTGGAACGAATCGGCGGTGGGCTGGATACCGGAGAGCACGCGGAGCCGGGACATGCGCAGGAGTCTAGCGGCGGCCGTGCGGCGGGCCGGAATCGGCGACGACCACCTCGACCCGCTGGAACTCCTTCAGGTCGGAGTACCCGGCCGTGGCCATCGTGCGGCGCAGCGCGCCCATCAGGTTCATCGAGCCGTCGGGGACGGTGGACGGCCCGTGCAGGATCTGCTGCAGCGTGCCGATCGTGCCGACCCGGACCCGCGCGCCACGGGGCAGCTCGGTGTGATTCGCCTCACTCCCCCAGTGGTAGCCGCGGCCAGGCGCCTCGGCGGCCCGGGCCAGCGGCGAGCCCACCATCACCGCGTCGGCGCCGATGGCCAGCGCCTTGGCGATGTCCCCGCTGCTGGTCATCGAGCCGTCGGCGATCACGTGCACGTAGCGGCCGCCGGACTCGTCCAGGTAGTCGCGCCGGGCCGCAGCCACGTCGGCGATCGCGGTGGCCATCGGCACGGCCACCCCGAGCACGGTCACGGTGGTGTGGCCGGACCCGCCGCCGAACCCGACCAGCACCCCGGCGGCGCCGGTGCGCATCAGGTGCAGCGCGGCGGCGTAGGTGGCGCAGCCGCCGACCACCACGGGGACGTCGAGCTCGTAGATGAACTGCTTGAGGTTGAGCGGCTCGGCCCGGCCGGAGACGTGCTCGGCCGACACCGTGGTGCCGCGGATCACGAAGATGTCCACGCCCGCGTCCACCACGGCCTTGCAGTACCGGGCGGTACGCTGCGGCGACAGGCTGGCCGCGGTGGTCACCCCGGCCCGGGCGATCTCCTCGATGCGGCGCCCGATGAGCTCCTCGGAGATCGGCTCGGCGTACATGGCCTGCAGCCGCCGGGTGGCGGCCTGCTCGTCGAGCTCGGTCACCTCAGCCAGCAGCGGCTCGGGATCCTCGTACCGGGTCCACAGCCCTTCCAGGTCGAGCACGGCCAGACCGCCGAGGCGGCCGATCGCGATGGCCGTGGCGGGCGACACAACGCTGTCCATGGGAGACGCCATCAGCGGCAGGTCGAACCGGTAGGCGTCGATCTGCCAGGCGATCGATACCTCCTCCGGATCGCGGGTCCGGCGGGCCGGCACGATCCCGATCTCGCTGAGCGAATACGCCCGGCGGCCGGACTTGCCACGCCCGATCTCCACCACGTCGGTCATGTGCTCTCTACTCGCCTGCGGGGCGCCTCAAGGCGCCACCTTGTCGACCTGGCCGCCTGTGGCGGCGGGCCCTCGTCGCTTGTTCCTCGCTCCTCAGTCCAGGCGGCGCCGCTGCCCCGGCATAGCTTGCGCGGCTCGGTCATCGGCGCTCGGCTCCGAGCCGGCCGCTGTAATTGGGCGCCTCGACGGTCATCTGGACGTCGTGCGGGTGGCTCTCGGTCAGGCCGGCCGCGGTGATCTGGATGAACCGCGCCTCCTGCAGGTCGGCGATGGTCCGCGCGCCGCAGTAGCCCATCGCCGCGCGCAGCCCGCCGACCAGCTGGCCGGCCACCGCGGCCAGCGGGCCGCGGTACGGTACCTGGCCCTCGATGCCCTCGGGCACGAGCTTGTCCTCGCGCAGCACGTCGTCCTGGAAGTAGCGGTCCTTGGAGTAAGAGCGGTCGCGCTCCCGGTTCCGCATGGCGCCGAGCGAGCCCATACCGCGGTAGAGCTTGTACTGCTTGCCGTTGATGAACACCACCTCGCCGGGGCTCTCCTCGCACCCGGCGAGCAGGCTGCCGAGCATGACCGTGTCGGCGCCCGCGGCGATGGCCTTGGCGATGTCGCCGGAGTACTGCAGCCCGCCGTCACCGATCACGGGCACCCCGGCCGGACGCGCGGCCTGCGCGGCCTCGTAGATCGCGGTCACCTGCGGGACGCCCACGCCCGCCACCACCCGGGTGGTGCAGATCGATCCCGGCCCGACGCCGACCTTGACGCCGTCCGCCCCCGCGTCGACCAAGGCCTGCGCGCCACCGCGGGTGGCCACGTTGCCGCCGATCACCTCGGTGTCGGCATTCGCCTTGATCTGCGCGATCATGTCCAGCACGGCCTGGGCGTGCCCGTGCGCGGTATCCACGACCAGGAAGTCCACTCCGGCCTCGGTCAGCGCCTGGGCGCGGCGCTTGGCGTCCTCCCCGACCCCGACCGCCGCCCCGACCACCAGGCGGCCGGCCGCGTCCTTGGTCGCGGCGGGAAACTTCTCGCTCTTGGTGAAGTCCTTCACCGTGATCAGGCCTTTGAGGCGGCCGGCCTGGTCGACCAGCGGCAGCTTCTCCACCTTGTGCTGGCGCAACAGCCGCAGCGCCTCCTCGGACGACACCCCGACCGGCGCGGTGACCAGGGGCATCGGGGTCATGACCTCGGTGACCCGGCGGCCGTGGTCGGTCTCGAACCGGGTATCCCGGTTGGTGACGATGCCGAGCAGGACACCGTCGGAGCCAGTCACCGGGACACCGGAGATCCGGTACCGGCCGCACAGCCGGTCCACGTCGGCGATCGTCGCGTCCGGCCCGCAGGTCACCGGGTGGGTGATCATGCCGGCCTCGGACCGCTTGACCATGTCCACCTGCTGCGCCTGCTCCTCGATGGACAGGTTGCGGTGCAGCACGCCGACGCCACCCTGGCGGGCCATGGCGATCGCCATCCTGGCCTCGGTCACGGTGTCCATGGACGCCGACACCAGCGGGATGCGGAGCCGGTGACGGCGCGTGATCCGGGCCGAGGTGTCCGCCTCGCTGGGCAGCACCGCCGAATGA
Organism: uncultured Actinomycetes bacterium; assembly: GCA_963722055.1. Classification (GTDB taxonomy): domain Bacteria; phylum Actinomycetota; class Actinomycetes; order Streptosporangiales; family Streptosporangiaceae; genus Palsa-504. The sequence continues at coordinate 173,049 of CAVRLA010000003.1, forward strand.
GCCGGGAGCAGGAGCACATCGTCGAAGGTCAGACCGATGGGCGCGAACTTGTCCGCCTGGTCGGCAACACCGTGATCAGTCATGGCACCTTCACCGGAAGTGGCAGCGGGATGCTCACATCCTAGGTGACCGGCGCCGGGCCGACCTGCTTACGACCCGGCGAGGGAGGCCAGTTCCGGGACGAACTCCGCCGCGTTCACCGTGCCCAATCCGGAGGCCAGGTCGTAGCCGGGACCGGCGGTGAAACCGGGCACGGTGTGCGACCGGCCGCCCTGGGTGAACGAGACGGTGTTGTTGCCGCTGGTGACGTCGACCAGCCCGGGCAGGTGCCGGGCCGCCATCGTGTACAGGGCGGCGTTGATCAGCCCGAGCGGGTGACCGGCCACCTGGTCGGCGAGCGCCACGATGCCGGCGAACAGCGGGGTGGCCTCGCTGGTCCCGCAGGTCGGATACCAGCCGGCCGCCTCGCCGGCGAAGCTCTGGTACACGTCGACCGCGCCGTTGCAGGCGGCGCTCATGGAGATGTCAGGGACCCCGCGGCTTCCGCCCACGACGTTGCGGACCGCGCTCTGGTAGGCCGGTCGGGAGAAGAAGATCGACTTCCCGCCGCCGCTGGCCAGCGGGCTGGGGCCGCTGCTGCCAAGGATGAAGTCCTGGGCCGACGCGTTGAACGTGTCGTTCCACACGGTGTCCGGGGAAGTCTGGTTGCCGTTCGAGTCCAGGTGCAGCTGAGTCCCGCCCACGCCGGTCACCAGCGGGTCGCTGGCCGGCCAGGACGTCACGGGGCGGGTGTAGAAGGTCTGCTCGTTCAGGCCGAGATCGGTGGCCCCGTCGTCGCCCGAGGCGGACAGCACGGTGATGTGCTGCCGGTCGGCGGCGATATACGCGCCGCGCAGCGCCTGCAGGGCCGCCCCGGACGGGAAGGTCTGCTCGGTCGCGCCGAAGCTCTGGCTGATCACGTCACCGAGATGGTGATTGATCACGTATTCCTCGGCCTTGACGATCTGCGGGAATCCGGTCACGCCCTCGGTCTCCGCGACCGGCGTCTCGACCAGGAGGATGCTGGCCCCCGGCGCGACCACGTGGGCGTACTCCACGTCCAGGGACGTCTCCCCGGCCCAGCTGAACATCTGGGAATTGGACGAGTCATAGCGCGGGACGGCGCCGGCCGGGCGGATGATCTTGAAAGACGGCGGCGCGGGCAGGCCGAACTGCTGGTCGAAGACGGTCAGGTCGTTTGCGATGGTGGGAGAGCCGAAGGAGTCGACGATGACGATCGTCGCTCCCTTGCCGGTCACTCCCTGGTTGTAGAGCCCGGGGAGGTTGTAGGCCTGCTGGATCTGGGCTGGCTCGTAGCACGCGACCTGGTACGAGGCCTGGCAGTCCGCCGTGGTGGGAGGCTGCTGGGAGCTGGATCCCACGTAGTGCACGTCGGGGTGGATGATCACGGCGGCCTGCGGCGCCGCTGAACCGGTAGCTGACCCGGCCGCCGCGGCGACGGCCGGCCCGCTCGGCCGGCCAGGGCGGCCGTCAGCACGCCGGCGCCGACGGTGAATGCGGTCCTGCTCCCCAGACGCACGACGCCCCCGTTCCTCTACGACAAGACCGCTCAAATATGACAGGAACCGCTCATCCGGCACAACCCGCAGCCCGCTGAACAGCATGAAACCCGGGGTTCACCACGTCCTAGCGTGGTGAACCCCGGGTTTGTATGGCCTTAGTGCGAGTGGCCGTGGCCGTGGCCGTCGCCTGCGGGCTCCTTCTCCTCCGGCTTCTCGACCACCAGGGTCTCGGTGGTCAGTAGCATGCCGGCGATCGACGCGGCGTTCTGCACGGCCGACCGGGTCACCTTGACCGGGTCAATGATGCCCTGGGCCATCAGGTCGCCGTACTCGCCGGTGGCGGCGTTGAAGCCGTGCCCGGCGGGCAGGGTAGCGATCTTGGCCACCACGACCGAGCCTTCCGCGCCGGCGTTCAGCGCGATCCAGCGGGCCGGCTCGGACAGCGCGCGCTCGACCACGCGTACGCCGGTCCGCTCGTCACCCTTGCGGCCGAGGTCGCCGAGGTCGGTGGCCAGGTGCACCAGGGCGCTGCCGCCGCCGGCGACGATGCCCTCCTCGATGGCGGCGCGGGTAGCGGAGACGGCGTCCTCAACACGGTGCTTCTTCTCCTTGACCTCCACCTCGGTCGCGGCGCCGACCCGCAGCACGCAGACCCCGCCGGACAGCTTGGCCAGCCGCTCCTGGAGCTTCTCCCGGTCCCAGTCGGAGTCGGTGTTGTCGATCTCGGTCTTGATCTGCCTGATCCGGTCCTCGATCTCGGTCTTGTCGCCGGCGCCGTCGATGATCGTCGTGTCGTCCTTGGTGACCACGATCCGGCGGGCCCGGCCCAGGGCCTCCAGGCCGACCGACTCCAGCTTGATGCCGAGTTCCTCGCTGACCACGGTGCCGCCGGTCAGGACGGCCATGTCGGCCAGCATGGCCTTGCGGCGGTCGCCGAAGCCGGGCGCCTTGACGGCCACCACATTCAGCAGGCCGCGGATCTTGTTGACCACCAGGGTGGCCAGGGCCTCACCCTCGACGTCCTCGGCCACCACGAGCAGCGGCCTCTTCACCTGCGCGATCTTCTCCAGCAGCGGCAGGAAGTCGGACATCGAGGAGATCTTGGCCTGGTGGATCAGGACGTACGCGTCCTCGAGGACGGCTTCCAGGCGCTCGGGGTCGGTGATGAAGTACGGCGAGATGTAGCCCTTGTCGAACTGGAGGCCCTCGGTGAACTCCAGCTCGAGGCCCATCGTCGGCGACTCCTCGACGGTGATGACACCGTCCTTGCCGACCTTGCTGAACGCCTCGGCGATCAGGTCGCCGATCTTGCTGTCCTGCGCGGAGATGGTCGCGACGTGCGCGATCTCGGTCTGCTCCTCCACGTCGCGCGCGGACTTGAGCAGACGGTCGGAGACCTCGGCGGCGGCGGCGTCGACGCCGCGCTTGAGGTCCATCGGGTTCGCGCCGGCGGCGACCGAGCGCAGCCCGTAGTGCACCATCGCCTGGGCCAGGACCGTCGCGGTCGTGGTGCCGTCCCCGGCGATGTCGTTGGTCTTGGTGGCGACCTCCTTGGCGAGCTGGGCCCCGAGGTTCTCGTACGGGTTCTCCAGCTCCACCTCCTTGGCGACGGTCACACCGTCGTTGGTGATGGTGGGGGCGCCCCATTTCTTGTCGATGACGACGTTGCGGCCGCGCGGGCCTAGCGTCACCTTCACGGTGTCGGCGAGCTTGTTGACGCCACGCTCGAGTGAGCGCCGGGCGTCCTCGTCGAACTCCAGGATCTTGGGCATTGAATTCCTCAACCTACGGTTGGAACGAGTTCATGGGCAGGCGGCGGGGCAGGACCGCTAGTCCTGCCCCGCCGGACCGCGAGCTACTACTTTTCGATGACGGCGAGCACATCGCGGGCGGAGAGCACGAGGTACTCCTCGCCCGAGTACTTCACCTCAGTGCCGCCGTACTTGCTGTACAGCACCACATCGCCGACCTTGACATCGATCGGCACTCGCTTGGTTCCCGCGTCGTCAAAGCGACCCGGGCCCACCGCCAGGACTTCGCCCTCCTGGGGCTTCTCCTTGGCGGTGTCCGGGATCACCAGTCCGGACGCTGTGGTCTGCTCCGCCTCGAGCGGCTTGACCACAATCCGGTCTTCGAGCGGCTTGATAACTACCTTGGTGGCGGTCGTCACGATCTGACCTCCCCCTCCGGAAAGGCTAATGGTGAGTTGCTAGAGAGGGCGAGCGTGGCGGCCTGCCGTCGCGGGGGTCAGACTGCCTCGTCGCGTTAGCACTCTACACTAGTGAGTGCTAAACCCGAACATAGTGGGGTCGGGCGAACTCGTCAACACGGGCAACCGGCGGAAGGCCCGCCGCACCGGGTTAGGGTGTGCGGTATGGCGTTGGACCGGGCGTATGCCGAGAAGCTGAACGCGGCAGACCCGCTGGCCGGATACCGCGAACGGTTCCTGCTGACCGATCCGGCGCTGATCTACCTGAACGGCAACTCGCTCGGCGCGCTGCCACTGGCCGTCCTGCAGCGGATGGAGACGGTGTACCGGGAGGAGTGGGGCACGGCCCTGGCCCGGTCGTGGGACCACTGGGTGGACCTGCCGGCGCGGGCCGGGGACGTGGTGGCCGAGTTGATCGGCGCCGCGCCTGGGCAGGTGATCGTCACGGACAACACCACGGTGAACCTGTACAAGCTGGCCACCGCGGCGCTCGACGCGCGCCCCGGGCGGCACGTGATCGTCACCGACCACGACAACTTCCCTAGCGACCGTTACGTCATGGCGAGTCTCGCGGCGCAGCGCGGCGCGGAACTGCGCATGCTGGCCACCGACATGGACGAGGGCGTGCACCCGGACCTGGTACGCGCCGCGGTGGACGAGGACACCGCGCTGGTCAGCCTGTCCCACGTGGCCTACCGCAGCGGCGCCCTGGCCGACATGGCGGCCATCACCGGGATCGCGCAGGCGGCCGGGGCGCTCATGCTCTGGGACCTGTGCCACTCGGTCGGGGCGGTGCCAGTCGACCTGGACGGCAACGACGTAGACCTCGCGGTCGGCTGCACCTACAAGTACCTCAACGCGGGGCCGGGCGCCCCGGCGTTCGCGTACGTGTCGGCCCGGCTGCGGGAGGTGCTGCGGCAGCCGATCTGGGGCTGGTTCTCCCAGCGTGACCAGTTCGCCATGGGCCCTGGGTACGACCCGGCGCCGGGTATGGCCAAGTTCATGACCGGCACGCCGTCGATCCCCGGCACGGCGGCGGTGGAGGAGAGCGCGCGGCTCCTGCTCGAGGCGGGCATCGAGCCGATGCGGGCCAAGAGCATGCGGCTGACTGCCTACCTGATCGAGCTCGGCGACGCCTGGCTGGTCCCGCTCGGCTGCACGATCGCCACGCCGCGGGAGGCCAGCCGGCGCGGCGGCCACGTCAGCTTCGGCCATCCGGACGCCGAACGGATCGTGGCGCGGCTCGCTGAGGAGGGCGTCATCACCGACTACCGCACCCCGGACCGGTTCCGGTTCGGGCTATCCCCGCTGACCACGCGCTTCACCGACGTGTGGGATGCCACCGAGGCGGCCCGCGCCCTCATCGCTCGGGGGTCCGGCTATGGCTGAGCCCTCGGCGGAGCCGGTCACCTACGCCGGCTACCTGCGGCTGGACCAGCTGCTCTCGGCCCAGCAGCCCCGGTCGGCCGAGCACGACGAGATGCTGTTCATCGTCATCCACCAGATCTACGAGCTGTGGTTCAAGCAGCTGCTGCACGAGCTCGGCCAGCTGCAGTCCCAGCTCGAGTCCGGCGAGACGTCGCACGCCATGCGCACGCTGCGCCGGACGCTGGCCATCTTGAAGATCGTGGTGGCGCAGCTGGACGTGCTGGAGACCATGACGCCGACCCAGTTCACCGGGTTCCGGGACGCGCTCGGCACCTCGAGCGGCTTCGAGTCGGCTCAGTTCCGGGAGCTCGAGGCCGTGCTGGGGCGCCGGGACCGGATGATGTTCGCGCAGTACGCGGCGGACAGCCCGGAGCGGGCTCGGATCGTGGCCGCGATGTCCCGGGCGTCCCTGTTCGACTCCTTCCTGCGCTACCTGGCCGGGCTAGGCTACGACGTGCCCGCGGACATGCTTACCCGCGACGTCACCCAGCCCCTGGAGGCCTCGGCCGGCGTGCAGCAGCTGCTGAAGAAGGTCTACGACGACGACACCGAGGCCACCGCGGTGTGTGAGCTGCTGGTCGACCTCGACGAGGGTATGCAGGAGTGGCGTTACCACCACATCAAGATGGTGGAGCGGACCATCGGCGCGCGGCGCGGCACGGGCGGCTCGACCGGGGCCACCTACCTGCGGACCACGCTAGGCACCCCGACCTTCCCCGATCTGTGGGCCATGCGAAGCCTGGGATAAAAGCCTGGGCCAGGGCGGCCCGGTCTTACTCCCACTCGATGGTGGCGGGAGGCTTGCTGGTCACGTCGAGGACGACGCGGTTGATCTCGGGGACCTCGTTGGTGACCCGGGTAGAGATCCGGGCCAGCACGTCCGCGGGCAGCCGGGCCCAGTCCGCGGTCATGGCGTCCTCGCTGGTCACCGGGCGGAGCACGAGCGGATGCCCGTAGCTGCGGCCGTCGCCCTGCACGCCGACCGAACGCACGTCGGCCAGCAGCACGACCGGGCACTGCCAGACCAGGCCGTCCAGCCCGGCGGCCGACATCTCCTCCCGCGCGATGGCATCGGCCTCGCGCAGGACCGCGAGCCGGGCCGCGGTCACCTCGCCCACGATCCTGATGGCCAGCCCGGGACCGGGGAACGGCTGACGGCGGACGATGGCCTGCGGCAGGCCAAGTTCGGACCCCACCCGGCGCACCTCGTCCTTGAACAGGGCGCGCAGCGGCTCGACCAGGCGGAACTTCAGGTCGTCGGGCAGCCCGCCCACGTTGTGGTGGGATTTGATGTTCGCGGTGCCGGTGCCGCCGCCGGATTCGACCACGTCGGGGTACAGCGTGCCCTGGACCAGGAACTCGCACGCTTCCCCGTGCTGGCCGGCCTCGGCGGTAATCTCCCGGGCCGCCCGCTCGAAGGCGCGGATGAACTCGCGGCCGATGATCTTCCGCTTCTGTTCCGGGTCGGTGACCCCGGCCAGCGCGGACAGGAACGCCTCGGCCTCGTTCGCGACCTTCAGCCGGACGCCGGTCGCGGCCACGAAGTCCTGCTCGACCTGCTCGGCCTCGCCCTTGCGCAGCAGGCCGTGATCGACGAATACGCAGGTCAGCCGGTCGCCGATGGCGCGCTGTACGAGCGCGGCGGCGACTGCAGAGTCCACGCCGCCGGACAGCCCGCAGATCGCGCGGCCGCCGCCGATCTGCTCGCGGACGGCGTCAACCTGGTCCTCGACGATGTTCAGCATCGTCCAGGACGGCCGGCACCCGGCCAGCTCCAGGAAGCGGGCCAGGATCCGGGTGCCCTGCTCGGTGTGCATCACCTCGGGATGGAACTGCACACCGAACAGGCGCCGTTCCGGGTTCTCGATCGCGGCCACCGGCGTCCCGGGCGTCCGCGCGGCTACCGAGAACCCGTCCGGGGCCGCGGTACAGGTGTCGCCGTGCGACATCCACACCTGCTGGCGCGCGGGCGTCCCGGACAGCAGGCGGCTCGCGCTGGTCTCCAGGGTGGTGGCGCCGTACTCGGCGGTGCCGGTGCGCTCGACGGTCCCGCCTAGTTCGGACACCATGAGCTGGAAGCCGTAGCAGATGCCGAGGACCGGGACGCCGGCCGCCAACAGGCCGGGCGGCGCGGGCGGGGCGCCTTCAGCGTAGACCGAAGACGGGCCGCCGGACAAGATGATGGCCTTCGGGTGCCGGGCCAGCATCTGTTCGGCCGTCATGGTCGAGGGGACGATCTCGGAGTAAACGTGGCACTCGCGTACCCGCCGGGCGATCAGTTGCGCGTACTGCGCGCCGAAGTCCACCACGAGCACGGTATCGAAGCCGCCGGGCACGCTAACCGCCTTCCACCTGGGATTTCTCGGACGATTCGAGCCGGACCGGAGCCGGGGAAACCGGAGCGGCGGCCGCGGCGGGCGGGGCGGGCGGGGCGCTGGGCGCGACGCGCAGGCGGGCGATACGCCGACCGTCCAATTCGGTCACCGTGATCGTATGCCCGGCCACCTGCACGCTGTCCCCGGGCGACGGCAGATCGCCGAGTGCGGCGAGCACGTATCCCGCGGCCGTCTCGTACGGGCCCTCGGGCAGCGTGATCCCGGTCTGCTCGGCGAACTCGTCCAGGTTGAGCAGGCCGTCCACCTCGACCTCACCGCCGCGCAGCGTGGTCGCCTGGCCCTGCTCGGTGTCGTATTCGTCCCTGATGTCGCCGATCAGTTCCTCGACCAGGTCCTCCAGCGTGACGATGCCGGCCGTGCCGCCGTAGTCGTCGACCACGATGGCCAGGTGCGCCCGCTCGCGCCGCATCTCCGACAGGGACGACAGCACGGTCTTGCTGATCGGCAGGAACTTCACCGGCCGACTGATCCGGCCGACCGGCACCGAGCGGTTGGTGACCCCCGGCCCGAGCAGGTCCCGGATATGCACGAAGCCGATCACGTTGTCGTAGCTGTCCTGGAACACCGGCAGCCGCGAGTGCGGCACCTCCGAGACGATCGCGGCGGCCGCGGACACCGGCGTTTCGGCGTCCACGAAGACCACCTCGGTACGCGGCACCAGCACCTCGCGGATCTGCCGTTTCCCGGCGTCGAACACCTCGCCCACGATGTGCCGCTCGTCCTGGCTGAGCGCCTGCGCGCCGGTCACCAGGTCGCGCAGTTCCTGCTCGGTCATGGCCTGGCGGCCGATGCGGGGGTCGCCGCCCAGGATGGCCACCACGAGGCTGGAGGACCAGGTCAGCAGCCAGACGACCGGCCGGGCCAGCGACGCGATCCGGTCCAGCAGGGGTGCGGCGAGCAGCGCCAGCCGCGGCGCCCGCTGCAGCGCGATGCGCTTGGGCGCGAGCTCGCCGAGCACCAGGCTCACGAACGTGATGCATACGGTCACGATGACGAACGACAGCGTGGCCGCCCAGCCCGGCGACACGTGCTGGCGGATCAGCCATGACTTGAGGAATCCGGCCAGGGTCGCGGCCCCGTACGCGCCGGAGACCAGGGTGGCCAGCGTCACGCCGATCTGCACCGCGGAGAAAAAACGGTTCGGGTCCGAGGCGAGTCGCGCGGTCCGCTGGCCGCGCCTGCCCCGCTTGGCCAGCGACCTGATCTGGCCTTCCCGGAGCGAAACGAGAGCCATCTCGGACGCCGAGAAGAATCCCCCGATGCACACGATGACCAGGACGACGATGATGTCCAGAACGACCTTGCTCACGCCGTGCCCATCGGGTTGCTCACGGGGCGCCGACCGACGCCTCCTGGTGTCTGGCCAGTCTAGAACGGGATAACGTATGACTCCCGTGGGCGCGCAATCAATCTGGAAGGCGAGCACCCGGCTGGCCGACGGACGCGAGATCGTGTACTTCGACGAGGCGCCCGGGTTGGACCGCGTGCTGGCCCGCGACACCCGGCCGCTGCCCCCGCGGTCACCCGGCCCGCCCGGCCCGTCGGCGGTAGCCGGCCCAGGGGTACTGCTCGGATCGCCCGAGCAGGGCATCCGCTGGGACCCGCTGGCCGGGGAGTGGGTGGTGATCGCGGCCGCCCGCCAGGACCGCACCTTCCTGCCCCCGGCCGATCAGTGCCCGCTGGACCCGTCGGCCCCGGGCCGGCCCACCGAGATTCCGGCGGCCAGCTACGACGTGGTGGTATTCGAGAACCGGTTCCCCTCGCTGCGCGAGCCGCTCGGCCGCTGCGAGGTGATCTGCTTCACCTCCGACCACAACGCCTCGTTTGCCCAGCTCACCCCCGGGCGTGCGCGGACCGTGCTGGAGGCCTGGGTGGACCGCACCGAGGTGCTCGGCGCGCGGCCGGAAACCCGGCAGGTGTACTGCTTCGAGAACCGGGGCGAGGAGATCGGCGTCACGCTGCACCATCCGCATGGGCAGATCTACGCCTTTCCCTTCGTGGCCCCGCGTCTGGAGCGCATGGTGGCGCAGGCCCGCGAATACCAAGGCGGCAACCTGTTCGACGATCTGGTCGCGGCCGAGTTGCGGGCCGGAACGCGGATCGTGGCCCGCAACGGGCACTGGGTCGCGTTCGTGCCCGAGGCGGCGCGCTGGCCGTACGAGGTCCGGATCTTCCCCCTGGTCCGGGTGCCGGACCTGCCCGCGCTCGGCGAGGCCGCGCGCGAGGCGTTCGGGCCGCTGTACCTGGACGTGCTGCGGCGGTTCGACGCGCTGTTCGGCCGGCCCGCCCCGTACATCGCCGCGTGGCACCAGGCACCGGTCGCCGACACCGAAGCGCGGCGCGTCTTCGGGACCCACCTTCAGGTACTGTCGATCCGGCGTGCGCCCGGCAAGCTGAAGTACCTGGCCGGGACGGAATCGGGGATGGGCGTGTGGATCAACGACATCGTTCCTGAAGAGGCAGCGCAGAGACTACGGGAGGCGGTTACATGAGGGTGCTTGTCACCGGCGGCGCCGGGTACATCGGCAGCGTCGTCGCCGCGCAGCTCGTCGCGGCCGGGCACGAGGTCACCGTGCTCGATGACCTGTCCACCGGGTACGCCGACGCGGTGCCGGCCGGGGTCGCGTTCGTCAAGGGCACGCTGCGCGATTGCGCCGCCGAGGTGCTGGCCGACGGCATCAACGCGGTCCTGCACTTCGCCGCGAAGTCGCTGGTCGGCGAGTCGGTGGCGGAGCCGGCCCGGTACTGGTCGGCCAACCTGGGCGGGACGATCGCGCTGCTCGAGGCGATGCGCGAGATCGGCGTGCGCACCATCGTGTTCTCCTCCACCGCCGCGGTCTACGGCGAGCCGGAGCGCACGCCCATCACCGAGACCGACCCGGCCCGCCCGACCAACCCGTACGGCGCGTCCAAGCTGGCCGTCGACACCACGCTGACCGAGTTCGCCCGGCTCTACGGGTTCGGCGCGGTCAGCCTGCGCTACTTCAACGTGGCCGGCGCGCACCGGGCCGACAACGGCGTCTGGTTCGGCGAGCGGCATGACCCGGAGACCCACCTGATCCCGAACGTGCTGGCCAGCGCGGCCGCGGGCGGCCGAGTGCAAGTCTTCGGCGACGACTATGCCACCCCGGACGGGACCTGCGTCCGCGACTACATCCACGTCACCGACCTGGCCGATGCGCACCTGCGGGCGCTCGGGGCCTGCCGACCCGGCCAGCATCGCGTGTACAACCTCGGCAACGGGACCGGCTTCTCGGTCCGCCAGGTGATCGACGTGTGCGCCGAGGTCACCGGGATCGAGATCGAGGTCGACGTGACCGCGCGCCGCCCGGGCGACCCGGCCGTGCTGATCGCCTCGGCCGAGCGGATCGCAAGCGAGCTCGGCTGGCGGGCGGACCGGGACCTGCGGGCCATCGCCGCCGACGCCTGGGAATTCGCCCAGGCTCGTATCAACGGGTGAGCCCGGAACCGGGCGCGGTCACGGAGCTGTTCCGCGCGCGGTTCGGCCGGGCGGCCGACGGCGTGTGGCTCGCGCCGGGCCGGGCCAACCTGATGGGCGAGCACACCGACTACAACGAAGGGTTCGTGCTCCCGTTCGCGCTCGGCCAGGGCATCGTGGCGGCCGCGGCCCGGCGGGCCGACCGGCGGCTGGTGCTGTGCTCGGCCCAGGAGCCGGACTTCGCGGCCGACGTGGCGCTGGACGGCCTGGCGCCCGGCCAGGTCACCGGCTGGGCCGCCTACCCGGCCGGCGTAGCCTGGGCCCTGGCCGCGGCGGGCTACCGAGTGCCGGGCGCGTGCCTGGCCATCGACTCCGACGTGCCCGCGGGCGCGGGCCTGTCCTCCTCGGCCGCGCTGGAATGCGTGACCGCGCTCGCGCTGACCGAGCTGGCCGGGCTGGCCGGGCTGGCCGGGCCGGCCGGCCGGGCTGGCCGTCGACCGCCGCGAGCTGGCCGCGATCGCCCGCCGGGCCGAGAACGACTTCGCCGGGGTGCCGTCCGGGATCATGGATCAGTCCGCGTCGCTGCTGAGCCAGCGTGGCCACGCGCTGCTGCTCGACTGCCGCTCGCTGGAGATCTCCCAGGTGCCGTTCGACCCCGGCGCGTGGGACTCGTGCCTGCTCCTGATCAACACCCGGGCCCGGCACGAGCTGGCCGCCGGGCAGTACGGTCGGCGGCGGGCCGAGTGCGAACAGGCCGCGCGCCTGCTCGGGGTTCCTTCCCTGAGATACCTAACGGACGTGGCTGACGTGGCCCGGCTCGCCGATCCCGTTCTCCGCCGTCGCGCCCGCCACGTCGTCACCGACGATCAGCGGGTCCTGGATGTCGTGGCACTGCTCTCCGGAGGAGCCGACCCCTACCCCGGGATCGGGCGGCTGCTGATCCAGGCGCACGAGTCGCTGCGGGACGACTTCGAGGTCTCGTGGCCCGAAGCGGACGTGGCGGTGGACGCGGCGGTGGCGGCGGGAGCACTGGGGGCGCGGATGATCGGCGGGGGGTTCGGCGGCTCGGTGCTCGCGCTGGCCCGCTCGGAGGCGGCCGGGCCGGTGCGCGCCGCGGTGACCGAGGCGTTCGCCCGACGGTCTTGGACCGCGCCGGAATTCCTGGCGGCGGCTCCCTCGGCCAGCGCCCGGCGCCTGGGTTTACAGTGAGTTCTCGGCGCGAGGAGGACGCAGTGCGGGTATGTGATGAGGCGGCAGGGATGTCCGGTGAGATCACCGAGTTGCGGCACGCGATTCACCGCGAGCCCGAGATCGGCCTGGACCTGCCGAAGACTCAGGCTAAGGTGCTCGCCGCCCTGGACGGGCTGCCGCTGGAGATCAGCACCGGCCGAGGACTGAGCTCGGTGACCGCGGTCCTGCGCGGGGGGGATAGGGGGGGTCGGCCCCCCGGGTCAACACAGCGTGGTGGGCCGGGACCGGTCGTGCTGCTGCGCGGCGACATGGACGCGCTGCCCATCACCGAGGAGACCGGGCTGTCCTATGCGTCGGTGATCCGCGGCGCGATGCACGCGTGCGGGCACGACCTGCACACCGCCATGCTGGCCGGCGCGGCCCGGCTGCTGTCGGCCCGCCGGGCCGAGCTGCCCGGCACCGTGGTCTTCATGTTCCAGCCGGGCGAGGAGGGCTACGCCGGCGCCCGGTACATGATCGAGGAAGGGGTCCTGGAGGCGGCCGGTCACCGCCCGGTCGCCGCGTACGGCCTGCACGTGACCTCGCAGCGGCTGCCGTGCGGCACGTTCTCCACCCGGCCCGGCGCGATGCTGGCCGCCGCGGACCAGATCACGGTCACCGTGCACGGGCGGGGCGGCCACGCCTCGACGCCGCATCAGGCCGCAGACCCGATCGCGGTCGCGTGCGAGATGGTGACCGCGCTGCAGACCCTGGTGACCAGGAAGTTCGACGTGTTCGATCCGGTGGTGATCACCGTCGGCAGCTTCCACGCCGGGACCACCGACAACGTGATCCCGGACGAGGCCAGGTTCCTGGCCACCGCCCGCTCGTTCAGTGAGGAATCGCGGAGCGCGCTGGCCGAGCTGGTGCCGCGGCTGATCGGGGACATCGCCCGAGGGCACGGACTGACCGCCGAGGCCATCTACGCCGCGGAGTACCCGGTGACCGTCAACGACGCGGCCGAGGCGGCGTTCGCGGCCGAGACGATCGCCGCGGTGTTCGGCCCGGAACGCGGCGAGGCGGCCCAGTTCCCGCTGACCGGGGCCGAGGACTTCTCGTTCGTCCTGGAGCAGGTGCCCGGGGCGTTCGTCATGCTGGGCGCGTGCCCGCCGGGGAACGACCCGCTGACCGCGCCGACCAATCACTCGGCGCACGCGGTGTTCGACGACGCGGCCCTGGCCGACGGCACCGCCCTGTACGCCGAACTGGCCCTGCGCCGCCTGGCCCAGGGCTGACCTGGGTACGCTCGGTTCGGCATGGCGAGCTGCCCGATCCGGGGCCGCCCAGCGACACCAACGTTCCAGCGGTGCCGCTATAACGACACCAATGTTCCAGCGGTGCTGGTGTGAGCGGGTCGCTGGCCGGTGGAGCTCAGAGGCTGGCGACGTCGGCTTGCTTGGCGCGGACGGCTTCGGCGGCGGTACGCAGGGCAGCCAGTTCGGTCTCGGTCAGGTCACGCTCGACGATGCGGCGGACGCCGGCCGCGCCGATCTCGGCCTCGACGCCCAGGTAGACGCCGGAGATCCCGTACTCGCCGTCGACCCAGGCGCAGACCGGAAGGATGGCGCCGGAGTCCTCGGCTACCGCGCGGGCCATCCGGGCCGCGGCGGCCGACGGGGCGTAGTACGCCGAGCCGGTCTTGAGCAGCGCGACGATCTCGCCGCCGCCGTTGCGGGTCCGGGTGACGAGGTCCTCGATCTCGTCGGCGGGCAGCAGGTCGGTCAGCGGCCGGCCGTCGACCGTGCAGGCCGAAGGGACCGGGACCATCGTGTCGCCGTGCGAGCCGAGGGTCAGTGTGCGCACCGAACCGACCGGCACGCCGAGCTTTTCCGCCACGAAGTAGCTGAACCGGGCGGTGTCGAGCATGCCGGCCTGGCCCATGACCCGGTGGTGCGGGAAGCCGGACACCTTGGCCGCCAGCGCGGTCATCTCGTCCAGCGGGTTGGACACCACGATCAGCACCGCGTCCGGCGCGTACTTGGCCACGTTCTCGACCACGTTACGGACGATCTTGGCGTTGGTTTCAATCAGGTCCATCCGGCTCATGCCGGGCTTGCGGGGCAGCCCGGCGGTGACGATCACGATGCCCGACCCGGCGATCGCTTCGTAGCCCTCGCCCGCGATGCCGGTGGTCTGGCCGGTCACCTTGGTCTCGAAGCCCTCCACGGGTCGCGACTGGTTGATGTCCAGGGCCAGTCCCTCGGGCTTGCCCTCGATGATGTCGGTGAGCACGACCTCATTGAAAATGTCGTACTCGGCCAGCCGCTGCGCGGTGGTCGATCCGTAGAAGCCCGCTCCGACGACGGTTACCTTGCCCTTACGTGCCATACCTGGGGTCTCCTGTCAGTGGTCCAACGGCGTCGTTGCGGCTGCACCCATTTCCGGCACGTCGTCAGGTGCGCGTCGTGGTGGCAACCAGGTCGTTGCGGGGCCGGGGGTGCGGAACACGGTGTACGGGGCACGCACCACGGCCCGTTCAATAGATAAAGGTCTCATCGCCGTGCGCAGGTTACCGTCCAGCGCGGCGAGGAACTCCTCAGTGGTCAGGAACGGGGTGCCGCGGCCGACGAGCAGGGCGAGGTCCTTGGTCATCTTGCCGTCCTCGATCGTGTGCACGCAGACATCCTCCAGCGTGCGGGCGAACAGCGCGACCGCGGGGGTGTCATCGAGCTTGCCGCGGTGCTCCAGGCCGCGGGTCCAGGCGAAGATGGACGCGACCGGGTTGGTCGAGGTCGGCAGGCCCTGCTGGTGCTGGCGGTAGTGCCGGGTCACGGTGCCGTGCGCGGCTTCGGCCTCCACCGTGCGTCCGTCCGGCGTCATCAGCACGCTGGTCATCAGGCCGAGCGAGCCGAAGCCCTGGGCCACCACGTCGGACTGGACGTCACCGTCGTAGTTTTTGCAGGCCCAGACGATGCCGCCCTCCCACTTGAGCACCTGGGCCACCATGTCGTCGATGAGCCGGTGCTCGTAGGTGATCCCGGCCGCCTCGAACTCCGCCTTGAACTCGGACTCGAAGATCTCGGCGAAGATGTCCTTGAACCGGCCGTCGTAGGCCTTCAGGATCGTGTTCTTGGTGGACAGGTAGAGCGGGAACCGGCGGTCGAGGGCGTAACGCATCGTGGCCCGGGCGAAGTCGCGGATCGAGTCGTCGAAGTTGTACATGGCCATGGCGACCCCGCCGCCGGTGAACCGGGCGACTTCCATCTCGATCGGCTGGCCCTCGTGTTCCGGCACGTAGGTGATCGTCACCGTGCCTGGGCCTGGCACCACGAAGTCGCTGGCCTTGTACTGGTCGGCGTGCGCGTGGCGGCCGATGATGATCGGCTTGGTCCAGCTCGGGACCAGCCGCGGGATGTTGGAGATGACGATCGGCTCGCGGAAGATGACGCCGCCGAGGATGTTGCGGATGGTGCCGTTCGGCGATCGCCACATCTTCTTCAGGCCGAACTCGGCGACCCGGGCCTCGTCCGGCGTGATCGTGGCGCACTTGACGCCGACGCCGTGCCGCTTGATCGCGTTCGCGGCGTCGATGGTGACCTGGTCGTCGGTGGCGTCGCGGTGCTGGATGGAAAGGTCGTAGTACTCCAGCTCGATATCCAGGTAGGGCAGGATCAGCTGGTCCTTGATGTAATGCCAGATAATCCGCGTCATCTCGTCACCGTCGAGGTCGACGACGGGATTCGCGACCTTGATCTTGGCCATGTGTATGCCTCGTTCCCTTTCCTGGTCAGCTGCTCATGGCAGCGAAAGCGCGGCCCCGAGCACCGCGGCGCCCAGCACCGCGAAGGCCGCCACGTCTAGCGCTTTCCCCCGCGAGGCCAGCAGTCCGGCGTAGCGCGGCGGCAGCAGCAGCCGGACTACCGCGGCCGCGAGCAGCGCGCCGCCCACCACGGCCGCGCCCCGCCCCACGTGCAGCGACCCCTGCCCGGCCACAGACAGCCCCACGGCCACACCCGCGAGCACGATCAGGTACGGCAGCCAGGCCAGGACGCCGGCCGCGGGGCGGTCGGCGTCGGCCGCGGTCCTCCGCCGGGCGGGTGCGGTCCTCGGCCGGGCGGGTGCGGTCCTCGGCCCGGCGGGTGCGGTCCTCGGCCCGGCGGCGTCGGCCGGGCGGGCAGGCGCGGTTCTCGGCCAGGCAGGCGCGGTCCTCGGCTGGGCGGGCGTGGTCCGGCTGGGGGGGAAATCCTGGTGGTGAACCGGCGGCGGCGCATCCTGACGGATAGGCGGCGGCGCGGTCGCCGGTCCGCGCTGCGGACCAGCGCTGTGCGCACCGGCGTTGGCCGGCCTGTTCGCCATGCAGATGCCTCCTGGCTTTCCCGCAGGGAAGTTTACCGGGGCCGACCCGGGCCGCGGTCAGGACCTGCCTGGCGTCGGGTGACATCTCGCGCTGCGACCCGTGACACTGGGGGTGACCAGATGGTGAGATGTCCCTATCGATTCCGTTAGACGGGAGGGTCTCCGTGGATATACCGTTTCTCCGCGTCGAGGACAGCGGCGAAGTGGTCTCGCTGCGCGGGGAAGTGACGACCGTCGGCCGCGGCCGGGGCGTCGACATCCGCCTCGACGACCCCAGCGTCTCGCGGCTGCACGCCGAGCTGGTCCGCCGCGGTCCCTACGTCTACGTCGTTGACCTCGGTTTATCACGCAACGGAACCAGGGTTAACGGCCGGCCCATCGCCCGCCGGGTACTCAGCGAAGGCGACGTGCTGAGCTTCGGCGCGGCCCGCTGCCGGATCGGCGGCATCCCGCAGGAGGACCTGGAGGAGGCTGAACTGCGCCGGGCGGCCGCCCCCGACCTGACCCGGCGCGAGGTCGACGTGCTCACCGCCCTGTGCCGACCCGCGCTGTCCGACGAGGCGTTCGCGATGCCCGCCACCGCCCACGAGATCGCCACCGACCTGGTGGTGACCGAGGCGGCCGTCAAGCAGCACCTGCTGCGGCTCTACCAGAAGTTCCGGGTGCCCGAGGGCCCGAACCGGCGGACCCGGCTGGCCAACGAGGTGGTGGCGCTCGGACTAGTCAGGCCGATGCCGTTGCCGCAGGCCGATGCGGGCGCCGCGGGCGCCGCGGGCGAGACGTTAGGCGTGCGAGTGCCGGAACAGCCAGTCCCGCGCCGAGGCGAGCAGGCCCCCTAGCCGCGGCACTCCCACCCTGGGCAGGTGCGGCGCGGCGTGCAGCCGGGGCAGGTGCGAGCCGGTGAACGGCCAGCCGGGCAGCGTGGGCAGGTGCGGGTTCAGCACCGGCCAGTAGTACGGGGCCTGCGACGCGGCGAAGATGATGGCGCCGGCGGCCAGCGCCCACACGGCCAGCGCGGTCACCGCGGCGGTCAGCGGGGTCCGCGCCAGCGCGCCCGCCATCCGGTTCAGCTGCCTGCGCGGCCGGCCGGACCCGGGGCCGATGCCATACCAGGCGACGACGGCCGCAGCCGCGTACGAACCGGCCCGGGGCAGCTCCAGGCTATGGGTGAGCGCGAGCGTGGCGACGTAGACCATGGCACCGACGATGAGGGCCAGCGGGGCCATCAGCGCCTCGGTGAACAGCGCCCGGACCACGCTCAGCGGCGCCGTGCCCACCACGACCAGCAGGTCGCTGGCCCGCGGCCCGCGCACCGACCGGCGCACGGCCAGCGCGCTCTGCGCCTGGTCGGCCGCCCGGAGCAGGGTGATCGCGGCCAGTGACACGATCAGGCCGGCCACCGGGAGGATCAGGGTCAGCCCCACGGCGGCGATCATGAGGGCCAGGCCCGCATGGGTGGTCCGGCCGGGCTGGGCCGGGCGGCCGGGCGGGCCGTTCGGGCCCGGGGCCGCTTGCGGGCCGGGGTTCGCCGGGGCGGGCCGCCCGGGGTTGCGGCGGGCCGCCCGGGGTTGGCGGCGGGCCGCCCGGGGTTGGCGGCGGGCCGACCGGGGTTCGCCGGGGCGGCGGGGGGCGGGAACGGCGCGTAGCCGACCGGAGGCAGCAGGTCGGCGACGTCCCGGGCGGCTTGCTTAGGTCCGGGATAGGCCGGGCCGGGGGCGTTCTTGGCCCGCTTGCCCTTGCGGCCCGCGCCGTTCGGCCCGGGGGCTGCGCCGTTCGGCCCGGGGGCTGCGCCGTTCGGCCCGGGGGCCGGGCCGGTGAGGACCGCAATCGGCCGCGACCCGACCGCGGTCGCGGCCGGACCGGCCGCGGACAGGTCCAGGGCGCTGGCCTGGGCGCTCAGCCAGGCGGCCGGCGGGCGGTGGGCTGGGTCCCGGGCCAGCGCCGCGGACACCAGCGGCACGAGCGGCGCGGGAACCCCGGACAGGTCGGCGCGGCCGGAGACGATGCGGTAAAAGATCGTCTGGTAGGAGTCGCCGCCGCCGCCGTAGGGCGCACGGCCGGTGGCCGCGTACGCCATCGTGGCGCCCCAGGAGTGCACGTCGGAGGCCGGGCTGCTGGGCTGGCCCTCGATGACCTCGGGGGCCAGGTAGCCGGGCGTCCCCATGACCAGCCCGGTCTGGGTCAGCCGGGTGGCGTCCGGGGACTGGGCGATGCCGAAGTCGATCACCACCGGCCGGTCGTCGGTGAGCATCACGTTGCCCGGCTTCAGGTCGCGGTGCACCACGCCCGCGGCGTGGATCGCGGTCAGCGCCTCCGCCGTGCCGTAGGCGAGCCTGCGCAGCCCCGGGCCGGACAGCGGCCCGCGGCTGCGGACCATCGCCTCCAGCGTCGGACCGGGCACGTACCGGGTGACGATGTACGGGAACTCGCCGGCCACGTCCGCGTCCAGCACCTCCGCGACGAACGCGCTGCGGACCCGGCGCATCGTCTCGACCTCACGGGCCAGGCGGAGGCGGGCGTTGGCGCTCTCGGTGGCGGCGGGCTGCAGCACCTTGACGGCCACCAGGCCGCCCTGCGGGTCCAGGGCGAGATGGACCACCCCCATGCCGCCTTCCCCTAGGCGGTCCTGAAGGCGATACGGGCCGAGAGTCCCCGGTAGTCGATCCGTAGCAGGCATCCCGTAATCCAGAGTACGAAACAGATGACACATTGGGGAGAGAACAAGACGTTGCCTATCTGTAACGGATCGGGCCGCCGACTAGAATTTCGGCATCGCTACTTGTGGAGCCGCTACCGATGACTGAGCATGACGACGCGCTCTCGCTGGACATGGTGACCGCCGCGCTGCGCGCCGACAGCACGGACGTGGCCATCTACGCCCGGGTCCTGACCCAGTCGCTGGGCGAGGCGCTGCCCAGCGAGTTCGTGACGGTGGACCGGGACCGGAGCGTATCGGACCGGATGCGCGGGCGGCCCGGCGAGATCTCCAAGATCGCGGTGCAGCTCGGCGACCAGCAGATGACGCTGTCGGTCCGCAACGGCCAGGCGGTGGCGGAGATCTGCCGCGCGGTGCGCGGCGTGGTCCTGTCCCGGCAGACGGTCCCCATCCACGAGTGGGCCGCGGCCCTGGCCAGCGCCCTGGTCGCCTACGCCGAGCAGAACGCCCAGGCCGCTCAGGCCCTGCGCCGCCTCGTAGCCGGCGCCCCCGACTGAGTCGGCGCGGGGCCCGGGGCGCTCCAGGACGCTGGTGAGGGTCAGCGGCCGGTGAAGGTGGCCTGGCCGGGGCCGTGCTCGAGGAAGCTGCGCATGCCGGTGCGCTGGTCCTGCGTGCCGAACAGGGCGGCGAACTGCACCCGCTCGATCTCCAGGCCGGTGGCCAGGTCCACGCCCAGGCCGTAGTCGATGGCCCGCTTGGCCGCGCGCAGCGCGAGCGCGGGACCGTTGGCGTAGCGCTGGACCAGATCCAACGCCGCCGAGTACACCTCCGCATCCGGCACAACGCGGTCCACCAGGCCAATCTGGAGCGCCTCGGCGGCGGCGACCATCCGGCCGGTGAAGACGACGTCTTTGGCCCGGGCCGGACCGACCAGGCGGGGCAGCCGCTGGGTACCGCCGGCCCCGGGGATGACGCCGAGCAGGATCTCGGGCTGGCCGAGCCGGGCGCCGGCGCCGACGACCCGGAAGTCGGCGGCCAGCGCGAGCTCGAGCCCGCCGCCGAGGGCGTAGCCGGTGATCGCGGCCACCACCGGCTTGCCGATGGCGGCCACGACGTCGAGCGCGGCTTGCAGCCGGTCCGACCGCGCCGTCATCGCGGCGTAGTCCGCCTCAGCCATGTCGTTGATGTCGGCGCCGGCCGCGAACACCCTCTCGCCGCCGTAGATGATCACCGCGCGGATCTCGCCGGACGCCTCGGCCTCCTGGGCCGCGGCCGCGAGCTCGGCGGTCAGCTGGTCGTTCAGCGCGTTGACCTTCGGCCGGTCCAGCCGGATCGTGCCGATGCCGTCCGCGACCTCGAGCCGGACGAACTCACCCATAGCAGCTCCTCAGCGAAGATCCCCGTTGGTCATGCCGGCCGGGGCCTGCGGGTAAGTGACCAGCCCGAGCTCGGCCCGGCTGTCCAGCAGCGGATGGCTCGGCAGCACGCGGACCGTATAGCCGAACGGCCCGGGCCGGTCGAGTGGGACCTCACCGGAGTACCGGACCGCGCTGGGTTCATCCTCGGCGGCGCTCAGTTCATCCTCGGCGCTGGCCTCGGCGCTCGGTTTATCCTCGGCGGCGGCCTCAGCGCTCGGTTCATCCTCGGCGGCGGCCTCGGCGGCCTCGGCGGTCAGCGTGGTGTAGGCGGGCCTGACGATCTCGTCGTCTTCGGCGGCTTCGGCGGTCAGCGTGGTGTAGGCGGGCCTGACGATCTCGTCGTCCTCGTCGAGCCGCCCGTAGACCACCTCGACGGCCACGTCGTCCCGGGTCAGCTCGCCCAGCGCCAGCGAGACCCGCACGGCCAGCGCGGAGCCGAGGCGCTGGCCCAAGGACCCGGAACCGGCCGTCTCGGACTCCACGTGCTCGATCCGCACCTGCGGCCAGGCGTCGATCACCCGCCTCTTCCAGGCGGCCAGCTCCCGGGCCGGGCCGAACCCGTCGGCGTCGGTCAGCGCCCGGGAGGAGGCCGCGGCGGGCACGTACAACGCGGTCACGTACTCGCGGACCATCCGCTCGGCCTGGACCTTGGGCCCGAGCGAGCGCAGCGTGTGCCTGATCCGCTCCACCCAGCCCTGCGGCAGATCGTCCGCGTCGCGCTCGTAGAACAGTGGCGCTACCGACTTGGCGAGCAGTTCGTACAGGGCCTGGGCTTCGAGCTCGTCGCGGCGCGCCACGTCGGCCACGCCGTCGGCGGACGGAATCTCCCACCCGTTCCCGCCGTCGTACCACTCGTCCCACCAGCCGTCCCGCACCGACAGGTTCAGCGCGCCGTTCAGCGCCGCCTTCATGCCCGAGGTGCCGCAGGCCTCCAGCGGGCGCAGCGGGTTGTTCAGCCACACGTCGCAGCCCTGGACCAGGGTGCGGGCCATGGCCATGTCGTAGTCGGGCAGGAACACGATCCGGCGCCGCGCGTCCGGGGTGTCGCTGTACTGGACCATCTGCTGGATCAGGGCCTTGCCGCCGTCGTCCGCCGGGTGGGCCTTGCCCGCCACGACGATCTGCACCGGCTGGGACGGGTCGTTCAGCAGCTGGGCGAGCTGGGCGGGGTCGTTCAGCATGAGCGTGAGCCGCTTGTAGGACGGCACCCGCCGGGCGAACCCGATGGTGAGCACGTGCTCGTCGAGCACGTCGTCGATCCAGGTCAGCTCCGCCTCGGACGCGCCGCGCTGGCGCCAGGAGGCGCGCAGCCGCCGCCGGGTCTCTGCCACCAGCCGGGACCGCAGCGCGGACCGGGCGGTCCAGATCTCGGCGGCCGGAGCGGCCGCGGCCCGGTCCCAGTCCCAGCCGCTGGCCTCCTGCGGGGGGATCTGGGGGGATCGTCCCCCCTGGCCAGCACGGCTGGCGAGGAAGCCGACCTCCGGTGCGATCCAGGTGGGCGTGTGCACGCCGTTGGTGACCGAGCCGATGGGCACCTCGCGGGTGTCGAAGCCTGGCCACAGGCCCGCGAACATCCGCCTGCTCACCTGGCCGTGCAGGAGCGAGACGCCGTTGACCCGCTGGGCCAGCCGCATGCCCATCACGGCCATGTTGAACACGTCGGGGTCGCCGCCCGGGTAGGTCTCCGCGCCGAGCGCGAGCACCCGGTCCACGGGCAGCAGCGGGTCGTCGTCGAAGTGCTGGCGGATCAGCTCGCGGCCGAACCGGTCGATGCCGGCCGGGACCGGGGTGTGCGTGGTGAACACCGTGCCGGCCCGGCAGACCTCGACCGCCTCGTCGAAGCCCAGCCCGCGCTCGGCGTACTCGCGGATCCGCTCCAAGCCAAGGAACCCGGCGTGCCCCTCGTTGGTGTGGAACACCTCGGGCGACGGGTGACCGGTCAGCGCGCAGAAGGCCCGCACCGCCCGCATGCCGCCGATGCCGAGCAGCAGCTCCTGCCGGAGCCGGTGGTCGCTGCCGCCGCCGTACAGCCGGTCGGTGACCTCGTGCAGGTCCGGCTCGTTCTCCTCCACGTACGAATCGAGCAGCAGCAGCGGGATCCGGCCCACCTGCGCCACCCAGACCTGGGCGGCCAGGTGGCGGCCCGCGGGCAGGCTGACCGCGACGTGCACCGCGGACCCGGCCGCGTCGCGCAGCAGCTCGAGCGGCTGCCCGTTCGGGTCATCGCTCGGGTAGCGCTCGGCCTGCCAGCCGTCAGCGGACAGCGACTGGGTGAAGTACCCGTGCCGGTACAGCAGCCCGACCCCGATCAGCGGCACGCCCAGGTCGCTGGCTGACTTCAGGTGGTCCCCGGCCAGGATGCCCAGGCCGCCTGAATACTGCGGCAGCGCGGCGGTGATGCCGTACTCCGGCGAGAAGTACGCCACCGCCGCGGGACCCGCCCCGGCCTTGGGGCTCAGCCCGGCGTACCAGCGCGGACCCGACATGTAGTCGCGCAGGTCCTGCTCGGCCTCGGCCAGCCGGGCGAGGAAGTCCGGATCGGCGGCCAGCGCGGAGATCCGGTCCGGCGGCAGCGCGCTGAGCAGCGCGATGGGGTCGCCGCCGGACGCCTGCCACGCGTCCGGGTCGATCGAGGCGAACAGGTCGGCGGTCGGGGCATGCCAGGACCAGCGGAGGTTCAGCATCAGGCCGTGCAGCGGAGCCAGCGGCTCGGGCAGCGTGACGCGGACGGTGAACCGGCGAATCGCTTTCACGGGCAGACCATAGTAGGTCCGCGCCCGCCACGCCGAACCGTTCGGGGATAGCCGGCCGCTGATCGATGGCTCGTTCAGGAAAAATGAATTTGAATTATATGGAACGAACAGTGGTGACAGGATCCGTGCGAACCCCGGGAAAACCGTGGCCGCGCCCCGCTCCGTGGACCGGTACCCGCATTGGCATGAAGCGCCTCGCGGTCGGTAGCGTAACCAGGGTGATTGGACGAATCCCGATCCTTGATGTCGAGCCGGCGGTGGACTGCGGCACCCGCCCGGCCAAGGCGGTGGCCGGGGAGACCTTCGAGGTCAGCGCGACGGTCTTCCGCGACGGGCACGGCCTCATCGGCGTCGGCGTGGTGCTGCGCGACCCGGCCAGGAACGCTGGCCCGCTGACGCCAATGCGCGAGCTCGCGCCCGGCACCGACCGCTACGGCGCGGACGTGACCGTGACCGCGGAGGGGCTGTGGCGCTTCCACGTGGAGGCGTGGGCCGATCCGATCGCGAGCTGGCACCACGACGCGGCCATCAAGATCCCGGCCGGGCAGGACGTGGAGCTGATGCTCACCCAGGGCGCGCTGCTGTTCGAGCGGGCCGCGCGGCGGATCCCCCTGCCGCCCGGGGCCACCCGCCCGGCGGCGGCCCGGGCCGCGCTGCGCGCGCTGGCCGCGCGGATGCGGGACACCGAGCTCACGCCGTGGCAGCGGTTCACCGGATCCGAGGATCCGCTGATCGCCGCCATCTTGGCCCGCTGGCCGCTGCGCGTCCTCGTGACCCGGTCCCGGTCGCTGACCGTGCAGGCGGACCGGGAGCGGGCGCTGTACGGGGCCTGGTACGAGTTCTTCCCGCGGTCCGAGGGGGCCCAGGTCGATCCGGCCGGCCACACGCCGCCGGTCTCGGGCACGCTGCGCACCGCGGCCCGGCGGCTGGACGCGATCGCGGCCATGGGCTTCGACGTGGTGTACCTGCCGCCGGTGCACCCGATCGGCACCACGTTCCGTAAGGGCCGGAACAACACGCTGCACCCGCAGGAGGGCGACCCCGGCTCGCCGTGGGCGATCGGGTCCCAGGACGGCGGGCATGACTCGATCCACCCCGACCTGGGCACGTTCGAGGACTTCGACGCGTTCGTGGCCCGCACCCGCGAGCTGGGCATGGAGGTGGCGCTGGACCTGGCCCTGCAGGCCTCGCCGGATCACCCGTGGGTGAAGGAGCACCCGGAATGGTTCACCACCCGGGCGGACGGCTCCATCGCCTACGCCGAGAACCCGCCGAAGAAGTACCAGGACATCTACCCGCTGAACTTCGACAACGACCCGGAGGGCATCTACGCCGAGGTGTTGCGGCTGGTGCGGCTGTGGATGGACCACGGGGTCAGGATCTTCCGGGTGGACAACCCGCACACCAAGCCGGTGCGGTTCTGGGAGCGGCTGCTGACCGAGATCCGGATCAGCGATCCCGACGTGCTGTTCCTGGCCGAGGCGTTCACCCGCCCGGCGATGATGCGCACCCTGGCCAAGATCGGCTTCCACCAGTCCTATACGTACTTCACCTGGCGGAACGGCGACGAGGAACTGACCGACTACCTGATCGAGCTGTCCGGTGAGACGGCGCCGTACATGCGGCCCAACTTCTTCACCAACACTCCGGACATCCTGCACGCGTACCTGCAGTACGGCGGGCTGCCCGCGTTCAAGATCAGGGCCGTGCTGGCCGCCATGCTGTCGCCGACCTGGGGCATCTACTCCGGGTACGAACTGGGCGAGAACGTCCCGGTGCGGCCGGGCAGCGAGGAGTATCTGGATTCGGAGAAGTACCAGTACCGGCCGCGCGACTGGGCGGGCGCCGCCCGGCACGGTTACGGCATCGCGGACTTCATCACCGAGCTCAACCAGATCAGGCGCGCTCACCCGGCCCTGCACCGGCTGCGTAATCTGCGCTTCCACCTAGTCGACCAGCCGGATCTGATGTGCTTCTCGAAGCGGGCGAGTAGTATCCCGCCAAGCCCGGTGACGGGTGGGGGTCAAGGGGCCCAGGAGGACGACACGGTGCTAGTCGTCGTCAACCTGGACCCGCACCGGACCAGGGAGGCGACGGTCTGGCTGGACCTGCCCGCCCTCGGCGTGGACCGCGAGTTCATCGTGACGGACGAGCTAACCGGCGAGTCCTACCTGTGGGGGCGGGCCAACTACGTCCGCCTCGACCCGCAAACGCGGCCCGCGCACATCTTTACCGTCACCCCCGGTATGTAAGACCTTTGTATTACAGACGGCCTGAACCGGTAAGACCAGGAGATCCGCCAGTGACAGAGCACCACGAGGCGATAACCGACTCGTTCGACGCGGACCAGCCGCAGGATCCGGAGTGGTACAAGCGCGCGGTGTTCTACGAGGTGCTCATCAGGGGTTTCCAGGATGCCAACGGGGATGGCACCGGCGACCTGCGCGGCCTGATCTCGAGGCTGGACTACCTGGAGTGGCTCGGCATCGACTGCCTGTGGCTGCTGCCCATCTATGAGTCCCCGCTGCGCGACGGCGGCTACGACATCGCCGACTTCATGGCGGTGCTGCCCGAGTACGGGCACATCGGGGACTTCGTCGCGCTGGTCGACGAGGCGCACAAGCGGGGCATCCGGGTCGTCGCCAACCTGGTCATGAACCACACGTCTGACCAGCATCCCTGGTTCCAGGCCTCGCGCAGCGATCCCGACGGGCCGTACGGGGACTTCTACGTCTGGTCCGACACCGACGACAAGTACTCCGGGGCCCGGGTCATCTTCGTGGACACCGAGGCGTCGAACTGGACCTTCGACCCGGTCCGCGGCCAGTACTACTGGCACCGGTTCTTCTCCCACCAGCCGGACCTGAACTTCGAGAACCCGCGCGTGCAAGACGCCATGATCGAGGTGCTGCGGTTCTGGCTGGACCTGGGCATCGACGGCTTCCGGCTGGACGCGGTGCCCTACCTGTACGAGCGCGAGGGCACCAACTGCGAGAACCTCAAGGAAACGCACGAGTACCTGAAGCGGATCAGGACCGAGATCGACAAGCTCTACCCGGACAAGGTGCTGCTGGCCGAGGCCAACCAGTGGCCTGCCGACGTGATCGAGTACTTCGGCGACCCCTCGGTCGGCGGGGACGAGTGCCACATGGCGTTCCATTTCCCGCTCATGCCGCGCATCTTCATGGCCGTGCGCCGGGAGCAGCGCTACCCGATCTCGGAGATCCTGGCCCAGACCCCGCCCGTGCCGGCCGGCTGCCAGTGGGGCATCTTCCTGCGCAACCACGACGAGCTGACGCTGGAGATGGTCACCGACGACGAACGTGACTACATGTACGCCGAGTACGCCAAGGACCCCCGGATGAAGGCGAACATCGGGATCCGGCGCCGGCTGGCGCCGCTGCTGGACAGCGACCGGAACCAGCTCGAGCTGTTCACCGCGCTGCTGCTGTCGCTGCCCGGCTCGCCGGTGCTGTACTACGGCGACGAGATCGGCATGGGTGACAACATCTGGCTAGGCGACCGGGACGGCGTGCGGACCCCCATGCAATGGACCCCCGACCGCAACGGCGGCTTCTCCCGGTCCGACCCGCAGCGGCTGTACCTGCCGCCGATCATGGACCCGCTCTACGGCTACCAGGCGCTCAACGTGGAAGCCCAGCAGCGCAACCCGGCCTCGTTCTTGCAGTGGACCAGGCGCATGATCGAGATCCGCAAGCGGCACTCGGTCTTCGGCACCGGCAGCTACGAGGAGCTGACCTCCTCCAACCCGTCGGTGCTGGCCTTCGTGCGGCTGCCTGCTTCGGACGATGCCGATTTCGACGGCTCGGACCGCATCCTGTGCGTCAACAACCTGTCCCGGTTCCCGCAGCCGGTCGAGCTCGACCTGCGCCGGTTCATCGGCGTCACCCCGGTGGAGTCCATGGGCGGCGTGACGTTCCCCCGGATCGGCGAGCTGAGCTACCTGCTGACCCTGCCCGGCCACGGGTTCTACTGGTTCCAGCTGCCGCCCGCGCGCGAGGAACGTGCTCAACGCCCGGAGTCCGCAGGCCCGCAGCTGTATCACGGTTGACGCCAGGTCCGCCGGGTAAGGGCAGGTTCATGACCTTCGAGGATGTACTGGCCGGATGGCTGGTCAAGCAGCGCTGGTTCGCCGGCAAGGGGCGGACCGTGCACGACCTCGCGGTCATGGCCGACACCGAGATCATCCCCGGCGATCCTGGCCTGCGGCACCTGCTGGTCACCGTCTCGCACGGCGCGACCTCCGACTGCTACCAGCTCTTCATCGGCCTGCGGGCCCGGCTGCCCGCCCGGCTCCGGCACGCTCAGATCGGCCCGTACGAGGGGATGGCGGCCTACGACGCCCTGCACGACAGCGACCTGACCCGGACCCTGCTGGACGCGATCGTGGCCGACCGGACCATCGGCGCGCTGCGGTTCTGCCGGATCCCCGGGGCCGAGCTGGCCTGGGCGGAGGAATCCGAGTCCGGACCGGACAGCCTGGTGCTCACCGGTGAGCAGAGCAACACCAGCCTGGTGTTCGGCGAGTCAGCCATCTTCAAGGTGTTCCGCCGCGTCGCCCCGGGTCCCAACCCGGACCTGGAGGTTGCCACGGCGCTGGCCGACCTCGGCTCGACGCACATCGCGGAGCCCTACGGCTGGGTGGAGACCCGGATCGACGGCGCGACCACGGTGCTCGCCATCTTGTCCCGCTACCTGCGCGCGGCCGCGGACGGCTGGGCGCTGGCCGCGACGAGCGTCCGTGACCTGTACGCCTGGTCCGCGGCCGCCGGGAGCGCGGCGGTACCCGGCGAGGCCGGCGGCGACTTCGCGGGCGAGGCCGAACGGCTCGGGGTCGCGACCGCGCAGGTGCACACGGACCTGGGCGGGGCGTTCGGCGTCTCCGAGCTCGAGCCCGAGGCCCTCCGCGAGCTGGCCGAGCAGATGTTCCGGCGGCTCGACCTGGCCATCGCCGCCGTCCCCGAGCTGGCCCGGTACGCCGACCTGGCCGGCGACGCTTTCTCCAGTCTGGCCAAGCTGACCGAGCCGGTGCCGGCCCAGCGGGTGCACGGCGACTACCACCTGGGCCAGGTGATGAGGACCCAGACCGGCTGGGTGGTGCTCGACTTCGAGGGCGAGCCCGCGAGCCCGCTGGCCCAGCGCCGGGCCCGCTCCTCGCCGCTGCGGGACGTGGCCGGCATGCTCCGCTCGTTCGATTACGCGGCCCGGCACCAGCTGCTCACCCATCCGGAGCGGGTCAGCCTGGCGCCGGTGGCCGGGGACTGGGTCCGGCGCAACGCCGAGGCGTTCTGCGCGGGCTACGCCGAGGCCGGCGGCCTCGACCCGGCCCGCAACGCCGTGCTGCTGCGCGCCCTGCTGCTGGACAAGACGGTCTACGAGGTCATCTACGAGGCCAGAAACCGCCCGAACTGGATGATCATCCCCCTAGAGTCCATCGCGGAGCTATGAGAGTTATGCCTGACACTGACGCTGAAGCGAGCCTGGGCGAGATCGAGCAGCTGGTCTCCGGGCAGCACCACGACCCGCACTCGATCCTCGGCGCCCACCCCGGACCAGACGGAACCGTGGTCCGGGCGCTGCGGCCACTGGCCCGTTCGGTGTCATTGGTCATGGACGACGGCCGCCGGCTGCCGATGACCCACCTGTACCAGGGCGTGTTCACCGTCACCGTGCCGGACGAGAAGGTACTGGACTACCGGATCGCCACCTCGTACTCCCCGGAGGAGGAGGACGAGACAGTGGCCGATGACCCGTACCGTTACCTGCCCATACTCGGCGAACTCGACCTGCACCTGATCGCGGAGGGTCGGCACGAGGAACTGTGGCGGGTGCTCGGCGCGCACGTCCGCGAGGTCGACCAGGTCACCGGGACGTCCTTCGCCGTCTGGGCTCCGAACGCTCGCGGGATACGCGTCACCGGCGACTTCAACTACTGGGACGGCCGCGGGTTCCCGATGCGCTCGCTCGGCTTGACCGGCGTGTGGGAGCTGTTCGTCCCCGGCGTGGCCGACGGCACCCGGTACAAGTACTCGGTTTGCGGCCGGGACGGGGTGTGGCGGGACAAGGCCGACCCGCTGGCTCAGTTCGCTGAGCGGCCGCCCTCCACGGCGTCGGTCGTGTTCACCTCCGGGTACGCCTGGGACGACGCGGACTGGATGGCGGCCCGGCCGTCGCGCTCGCCGGTCAGCGAGCCGATGAGCATCTACGAGGTGCACCTGGGGTCGTGGCGGCCGGGGCTGTCGTACCGGGAACTGGCGGATCAGCTCGTCGACTACGTGGTTGACCTCGGTTTTACGCACGTGGAGTTCCTGCCGGTCGCCGAGCACCCGTACGGCGGCTCGTGGGGCTACCAGGTCACCTCCTACTACGCGCCCACCTCGCGGTTCGGCGACCCGGACGACTTCCGGTTCCTGGTCGACGCGCTGCACCAGGCGGGCATCGGCGTGCTGGTGGACTGGGTGCCCGCGCACTTCCCGCGGGACGAGTGGGCACTGGCCCGGTTCGACGGCACCCCGTTGTACGAGGACCCCGACCCGCGGCGCGGCGCGCATCCGGACTGGGGCACGCTCATCTTCAACTTCGGCCGGACCGAGGTGCGTAACTTCCTGGTCGCCAACGCGGTCTACTGGCTGGAGGAATTCCACGTCGACGGACTGCGCGTCGACGCGGTGGCGTCGATGCTGTACCTGGACTACTCGCGCAAGCCCGGCGAGTGGGTGCCGAACGAGTACGGCGGCCGGGAGAACCTCGCCGCGATCTCGTTCCTGCAGGAGGCCAACGCCACCTGCTACAAGCGTGTGCCCGGCATCACGATGATCGCCGAAGAGTCAACGGCGTGGCCGGGGGTATCCCGGCCGGTGTACCTGGGCGGGCTCGGGTTCGGCTTCAAGTGGAACCTGGGCTGGATGCACGACACGCTGAACTACCTGGCGCTGGATCCCATCTACCGGCAGTACCACCACAACGAGATGACGTTCTCGATGATGTACGCGTACACCGAGAACTTCGTCCTGCCGCTGTCCCACGACGAGGTAGTGCACGGGAAGGGCTCGCTGCTGGGCAAGATGCCCGGGGACGAGTGGCGCCGGTTCGCCGGCCTGCGGTCGCTGCTGGCCTACATGTGGGCCCACCCGGGTAAGCAGCTGATCTTCATGGGGTCCGAGTTCGGCCAGGGCAGCGAGTGGTCAGACACGCGCGGGGTGGACTGGTGGGTGCTGGACTTCGACGTGCACCAGGGCGTGCAGCGGCTGTCCCGGGACCTGAACCTTGCTTACCGGCAATCTCCCGCGCTGTGGCAGCTCGACACGTCGCCGGACGGGTTCCGGTGGATCGATGCTAACGACGCCCAGGGCAACGTGCTGTCCTTCCTGCGGTTCCCGGCCGCCTCGCCGGATCGTGCCGGGTCGTCCGGGGCGGTCGCGTGCATCGCCAACTTCTCGGCGATACCGCACGCGAACTACCGGATGGGCCTGCCCGCAGCAGGCCGCTGGCGGGAGGTCATCAACACCGACGCGATCGTGTACGGCGGCAGCGGCACCGGCAACCTGGGCGGCGTCGAGGCCGTGCTGGAGCCGTGGCACGGCCTGGAGGCATCGGCCGTGATCACCGTCCCGCCGCTGGGCGTGCTCTGGCTCACTCCCGAGGAGTAAACCCGTATCAGCGGCCCGGCCGGGGCCTCCGAGGAGTAGGCAATCGATCCGGCCGGGGGGCAGGTAATCGGCATGTGGCGGTCGCGGGCGCGGCTCGGGCTCTGCGCCATCGTGATGGCCTTGGCCTGGCCTGGCGTCGCGGTCATCGCGGTCGCGGGAGTGGCACAGCCCGACGCGGTCAGCCTGCGGGTCTCGCCTGCTACGGTTCAGGCCTCGACCCAGACGCCGCTCACCCTCACCTTCACCGTCCCCGCCATCACGGCGCCAACTCCGGCGCCAACTCCGGCTCCGGCTCTGGCTGCGGCTCCGGTTCTGGATGTCACCTTCTCGATGCCGCCCGGCTGGACCGCAATTCCGCCGTCTCCCTCGGACTTGGCCTGCCCGAACACCGCCTGTTCGCTGCTGCCAGGTGCTTCCAGCACGCAGTTCGAGGTCGCGGTCGAGCTGGGCCTCAAGGTTCCGACGACCTTGACGCTCGGCATCCAGGCCACCCCGCCCTGGTTCGCCACCTCGTCCACCTTCACCGCCGCCGAACAGCTCGCGAATCCCGGGATCGCCGCCGTCACCCCCGTCACGGTCGAAGCGCCGCCGGTCATTGTCGCCTGTCCGACCGACGGCCTGGGGATCATGAGCGTAGACCCCTCAAGCGAACCCGCGGCCACCAGCATGACCTACACGTTCACGTACCAGGCGGGCAGTTGCGGAGCAGGTCCGGGCGGCGTGGTCACGGTGACGGTGCCGCCGAACTGGACGCCGCCGAGCGCCAGTTCCGGGGCACCCGGCTTCGTCACCTGGACGAGCACTCCCCCGGCGTTTGCGCAAGGATCGATGATCGTGGTGCCGGTCGGAAACCTCGAACCGGGGACGAGGGTCACCTTCGAGTACGACGCGGCCCAGGACCCCGGCTCGGCCGGCCCGTACACGTTCGACGCCGGGCAGGCCGCCTCCGGCGAGCCGTCGCAGTCGCTCGTCTCCTCCCCCACGGTGACGGTGACGCCGGTCGTGGGGACCACCACGACAGCGCCCCCCAGCAGCCAGGGCACCACCACGACAGCGCCCCCCAGCAGCCAGGGCACCACCACGACAGCGCCCCCCAGCAGCCAGGGCACCACCACGACAGCGCCCCCCAGCAGCCAGGGCACCACCACGACGGCACCCCCCAGCAGCCAGGGCACCACCACGACGGCACCCCCGAGCAGTCCGGGCACGACTACGGTGGCGTCCCCGACGCCGACCGCGCATCCCGGCATCGACTGGCGGTCGATCCTGCTGGTGGTGCTCGGTCTCGTATTGATCGCCGGCACGGCCGCGCTGGCCGCCTTCCGTCCGTCGCGCCGGGGCGGGCGCGGGACGGCCGCGGGGGACGTCCGCGCCGTGCCGCGGACCGGACCGCCGCCGTCGGTGGCCGTCCGTGACACCGGGGAAAGCCCGGCGCTGACCGTGCGCATCGAGCCGCGGGCCGGCGCCACCATGACCACGATCGAGGAGCGGGTGCCATGACCGCGACCGTCCAGGCGGGACCGGGTACCGCCATGAACCTGCTGTTCGGCCCGGGCGCGGACGCGGCCGAGGCGCTGGCCCGGCAGATCAAATCGGCGGAAACCGACCTGGACCGGACCCTGCGGCAGCTGCGGCCGGCCACCCGCCAGGCCGCCGTGCGCGAAACGGCCGCCGCGGCCGCCGGGCTGCTGGACGTCAGGCTGGACGGCCTGCTGCTGGCCGGCTGGCGCATCCAGCACGACCTGACCGGCGCCGCCCGGCGCACCCTGGCCTCTCCCGGCAGCACGGAGCTGGTGGACCTGGCCCGGCACCGGGTCAGCGCCGATCAGGAGCCGTCCGTCGCCGTCATGGTAGACGGGCGCCAGGTAGCCACGATCCGGTTCGGCCTGACCGTCGAGTACGACATCACCGCGCTGGTCGTCGGGATCAAGGCCGGGCTGCTGGTCGCCGTGCACGCCGGGAGCTGCGACGTCACCGCCACGCTGGCCATCCAGGGGACGCAGGCGCAGACCGCGAGCACGCACCTCGAGCTGCCCGCCGCCCTGACGGTCAGCCCGGGGATCCGGCTGCTGCCCGCGGCGGACTACCCGGGCGCGCGGCCGCCCAGCCCGCCCGCCGCACCGCGCTACTCCGAGCGGATGTCGTAGTCGTCTTCCTCGACGACGTGCATGGCCGCCTCCTCCGCGGTCGCGCCGCCGCCGTCGATCCCGACGTCGCGCGCGACCAGGTCCTCCTCCTCATCCGGATGGGCACCCTCGTCCTCGGCCACCAGCCGGCCCGCGGGTCGGGGCCGTCGTCGAGCAGCAAGCCGTCCACGTCCTCATCCCCCGCGTCGTCGTCCTCGTCGAAGTCCTCGACGTCCTCGGGCTCTTCGTCATCGAGCTCTAGGGCGTCCTCCAGCTCCTCCTCGGTGTCGTCCGGCTCCTCCTCGGCCAGCAGCTGGTCCAGGGACTCGCCCTCGGCCTGCTCCTCTTCCGTGGTGCCGTACCGGATCCCGGCCGACCACCGTTCCGGGGGCACGACGCCCCGGTCCAGGGGATCGTCGCCCGGTGGTCCGTCCAGCGTGTCGGTCGAGTCCTGGACCTGGTAGTCCTCGAGATCCTCGGACTCGTGGCGGGTCTCGTCAGGCATCTATCCGTTCCTCTCCGTCGGGCCGGCCACGACCAACCTATCCCGGTCGGCGTTGCGCGCCGACCGCGGCCGGCGTTACCGTCCGAGCGTGGGGGGCACGGACGCCCGCGGCGGCGGGCCCGGCTCTGGACCGAACCGAGGCGGGCGTGCTAGTAGGCCGAGACGCGGAGCTTGCCGTCCTTGACGCGCTGGTCAGTCAGACCGCGGCCGGGGCCGGCGGAGTGGTGCTCCTGGCCGGCGAGCCGGGGGTGGGCAAGACCCACCTGGCCCGGGCGGGCGCCGAACGTGCCGCCGGGGCGCTGGTGTCCTGGGGCGCCTGCCGGGAGAGCGAAGGTGCGCCTCCGCTGTGGCCGTGGCTGCAGGTGCTCCGCCGGGCGGCCGGGCCGCGGATTACGGCCAGCGTCGCGGAGGGCGCGGCGGCCCGGTTCCGCCTGTACGACCGGGTTCAGCGAGCACTGGTGGACCAGGCCGGAGACCGGCCGCACCTGGTGGTCATCGACGACCTGCACCGGGCCGACGAGGCCTCGCTGCGTCTGCTCGCCTACCTCAGCGAGACGCTCTGGCCGGCCCCGATTGGAATGGTCGTCACCTGGCGCGATACCGAGGTGGCGGCGTCCTCCCTGGCGGCCGGCGTGATCGCCAGCCTGGCGCGCGCCCCGGGCAGCCGCCGGTGCGACCTGTCCGGGTTGAGCCAGGACAGCATCGCGCGGTGGCTCGCCGCCGCAGGCCTGGACGGCGTCGACGCCGGTGACCTGCATGCGCGCACTGGAGGCAACCCGCTGTTCGTCTCGGAAAGCATCCAGCTGCTCGCGCACGGCTCGCGACCCGGCGCTCGGTTGCGCAGCGTGGGTGAGGTGATCCGGGAACGTCTCGCCCCGCTCCCACCAGCCTGCCGGGACGCGCTCGAGGTGGCGGCCGTCCTGGGTCGGGAATTCGAGTACCCGCCGCTGGCCGCCGCCCTTCAGGTCAGCCCGGCGGCCGCGGTCGCGGCCCTCGATCCGGCCGTGAGCGCCCGGCTGGTCGGCGCGGCCGACTCGCGCTCGGGCGCCTTCCGCTTCGCCCACACGCTGATCCGGGACGCGGTAGAGGAGCAGCTGGCCCCGTCCCGGCGGGCCGAGCTGCACGCGCGGGCCTTCGCCGCCCTGTGCGACACCGGCTGGGGACAGGCCACCGACCTGGCTCACCACGCCGTGCAGGGCCGACCGGGCGTGAGCGACGAGGCCGCCGCGGAGGCCGCCCGGACCGCCGCGGAGGCCGCCGACCGCCTGCTGGCCTGGGAGGACGCGGCACAATGGTGGCGGACGGCGATCGCCTTGACCGGGCCGCCGGATCGCCTGGACCCGGACCTGGAAATGCGCCTGGGCCAGAGCCTGCTGCTCGCCGGGCAGGTCGATCAGGCCCGGACGCACTTCGAGGCGGCGGCCGACGAGGCCGCCCGGACCGGCGACGCGGTACGGCTGGCCGCGAGCGCGCTGGCCGCCGGGGACACGGTGGCCGAGGTGGCCGCTGACCACCGGCTGGTGGCCTTGCTCGACCGCGCGCTCCGCCATCCCGGGCTCCCGCCGGGACCCAGGGCCCGGATTACCGCCCGGTGGGCCATCGCGACGTACTGGCAGCTCGGCGGCCAGGCCGAGAGCAGGCGGGTCAGTGCGGAGGCGGTGCGGCTCGCCGAGGAGGCGGGCGACACCGAGGCCCTGGGCGCGGCACTGATCGCCCGGCAGTTCACCTTGCGCGGGCCGGACTTCCTGGACGAGCGGCTCGCCGCGGGGCGGGCGGTGCTCGACATCGCCGCCCGGCTGGAGGATGCGGACCTGCTGTTCCGCGCCCACCAGTGGCTCGTCCCCGATCGGTTCCAGGCCGGCGAGCTCACCGGTGTGGCGGCCGAGGTCGAGCAGCTGGCCGCCATCGCGGAGGCGCGCCGTAACCCGCTGCAGCGCTGGTGGGTGCTGATCTACCGGGGTCTGCTGGCCGGATTTGCCGGGCGGGATGAGGAGGCCGAGGACCTCGCCCACGAGGCCGCGGCGCTCGGACGCCGGCTCGGCCTGCCGGCCGCGGAGGCGTACCGGATCGGGCAGCTGAGCCGGGTCTACTGGGCCGCCGGACGGCTGGCCGAACTCGACGATGACATCGGCCGGGCGCTGGTGCGCTTCCCCGGGCTGGTCACGCTGCGCTGCATCCGCGCGCTCGCCCACGCGACCGCAGGCCGGCGCGCCGAGGCCACGGGGGAGATCGAAGCGCTGGCCGCGAGCGGATTCGCTGCACTGCCCCGGGACTCCCTGTACCTGGCGAGCCTGGCCATCCTGGCCGAGGCGGCGGTGACCTGCCGGGCGGCCGACCTGGCCGGCCCGATCCTGGCCGCCCTGGCGCCGTACGAAGCGCGGAACCTGATCCAGGGCGTCCCCGTGGGCTGGGGCGCGGCGGCCTGGTACGTCGCCCGCCTGCAGTGGCTGACCGGGCGGCCGGGCGACGCCGCCCGGTCGGCCGCTATCGCGCAGCGGCTGCATCGCCGGTGGGGGGCCGGGGGCTTCGGCGATCCGCTCGCCGGTCTCGGCCTCCAGGGTGCCGCCGCCCCGCTCAGCCACCGTGAGTCCGAGGTCATCGCGCTGCTCGCGTCCGGTCGGGCTAACGCCGAGATGGCGGCCGCGCTCGGCGTCAGCGTGCACACCATCGAGCGGCACGTGGCCAACATCTTCCTCAAGATCGGAGTCCGGAACCGGGCCGAAGCCACCGCCTGGGCGCACCGCCACGGGCGGGTCCCGTGAATCCCGGCTGACTACATAGTTTCCGTGATGCGCGGCCCGGACGTGTGATGCGAGCATCGGCCCACGAACGACCTAGACCGGAGGCGGGCCATGACCGATCCCAAGATCCAGACCGTGCAGAGCATCTACGAAGCGTTCGGCCGGGGCGATATCGAGTTCATCCTCGATCAGCTGACCGAGGACGTTGACTGGGCGTCCTGCCCGGACAGCGACATCGCGCCCTGGCACGGCGTGCACCGGGGCCGGGCCGAGGTCCCCGGCTTCTTCAAGGCGCTGGGCGATACGCTGCAGATCACCGCGTTCACGCCGCTGTCCTTCACCTCGAACGAGGCCGACGTCATGGTGGTCACGCACTGGGCCGCGACCGACCCGGCCACCGGGAAGTCCGCCGAGATGGACATCCACCACTGGTGGCGCTTCCGCGACGGCAAGATCTGCTACTACCGCGGCACCGAGGACACGGCCGCCACGGCCGCGATGCTGAGCGCCGGCTGAGGGGTCAGCCAGCGGCGAGCTGGCCGCCGTCGACGACCAGGACCTGGCCGGTCATGAAGGACGAGGCGTCGCTGGCCAGGAACACGGCGGGGCCGGCCATCTCCTCGGGCCGACCCCAGCGTCCCATCGGCACGCTCGCGATGACCGACCGGCCGCCGTCGGGTGCAGTGCGCAGGGCCTCGTTCAGGTCGGTGGCGGTCCAGCCCGGGCACAGCGCGTTGACCCGGATACCGGCGGGCGCCCACTCCACCGCCAGGGTTTTGGTCACCGAGATGACCGCGGCCTTGGAGGCGCCATACGGCATGAGGCCCGGCGTCGCGGACATACCGGCGACCGACGCGACGTTGATCACCGAGCCGCGACCGCGCTCGCGCAGGTGCGCGCCGGCCGCCTGGCAGACGTAGATCGTCGAGTCCAGGTTCAGCCGCATGATCTTCTCCCACCCGGAGACCCGCATGTCCAGGAAGGGCACCATGAAGTTCATGCCGCCCGCGTTGTTGACCACGATGTCCAGCTGCCCGAGCAGCCGGATCGCCTCCTGGACGGTGGCCGTCACGTCGTCCTGGCGCGTCACGTCGAGCGGGAAGACGAAGGCCTTGCGCCCGAGCTCGGTCACCTGGCGCGCGGTCTCGGCCAGCCCGTCCTGGCTGCGGGCCGCGAGGGCCACGTCGGCGCCCGCGGCAGCCAGCGCGACCGCGATGACCCGGCCGATCCCGCGGGACGCGCCCGTGACGAACGCTTTCTTCCCGGTCAGGTCAAACGCGGTCACGTTTCCTCCCACCGAGCGTTATGCAAAAACCGACTCGCGAGTGCAGGCCTTCCTGCGGGGGGTGCCAGGGGGGTCGTCCCCCCGTGGAGGCAGCGCCTGCGCGAGCGATCGGTGCACGAAGTACGGTCAGTAACCACAGCGGGTCCTTTGCATAACGCGACTTTCCACCAAGTCATATTGTGTCGGTAGCGTCATCGTAGGCGGCACCAGCGCGGCCGGGTTGACCCGGCGCACGATCTCGGTCAGCGCGATGCGCACGTAGGGCTCCCCCACCCACAGGTGCTTGGCGCCGGGCACGGCCACAACCTCGGCCTGGGGCACCCGCGCGAACCGCCGCCGGGCCTCATCGGGGCGCAGGTAGTCGTCGAACTCGGGGACCAGCGCGACCAGCGGCCGGCCCGACGCGGCCCAGCGGTCCAGGTCGGCGTCCCCGGCCCGGCGCAGCGGCGGCGACAGCAGAATCGCGCCCTCGATTCCTGCCTCGGCGTCCAGGCCCCACTTCAGGGCGATTTCGGTGCCAAACGACCAGCCGAGCAGCCACCGGGCGGGCAGGCCCGCGTCGGCCGCCCAGGCGACAGCGGCGGCCACGTCGTACCGTTCGGACTCTCCGCCGTCGAACTCCCCCTCGCTGCTGCCCTGCTCCGAGGACGTGCCGCGGGTGTTGAACCGCAGCACCGCCAGCTGGGCCAGTGCGGGCAGGCGGAAGGCCGCCTTCTTGAACAGGTGGCTGTCCATCATGCCGCCGTGGGTGGGCAGCGGATGCAGGCATATCAAGGTGGCGACCGGATCGGCGTCCGCGGGCACGGCCAGCTCACCGACCAGCCGCAGCCCGTCGGCGGTGGGCAGGGTAACCGGGGTGCGCTTGGCCGGCAGCACGGTGGCGGGCCTGATCTCGTTCATGTCTCTGTCCTCCGTACGCCCCGGGGCCCGCGCCTGAGCCGGTTCTGCCAGCAGGCCCGGTGCCAGTGCCTGCGCTCGTCGATGCCGACGTTGATCCCGTCGGCGGGCCAGGCCACCAGGTGCGAAGTGCCGGGCCCGATCTCCTGGTCACAGCCCGGGCAGCGGTAGGTCTTCGCCGTCCCCGCGCCAGGCTGCAGCCGGACCACCCAGTCCCCGTCGGGCCAGGATTCGACGCGCTCGGGCCCGGGCACCGGCGTCGGCGGGTCAGAGCGCTCGCGGCGGGTCCGGCGCGGGCTCACACCTGCCCACCCTATGCGCGGTCGTGCGCGGTGGATCCGCGGTCCTCGCGGCTACGCTCGCCTCGTGAGCGCGACGTGGGACCCGGCGGCGGCGGGCGTGCTGCGGCTGCCCTCGGGGCGGCTCGTCCGCGGTCGCGCCCTGATCCGGCCCGTTCCGGCCGGGCCGTCGCCGGATCTGGGGTTGTACCTACTCAGTCATGAGCCGCCCGCCGTCGGCTGGGAGGCCCGCTGGCTGCGCTGGCCGGATTTCGGGCTGCCGTCCGACCCCGCGGCGGCGCAGGACGCGCTGCGCGAGGCGTGGACGCGGGCCGAGGCCGAGCGGGTCGAGATCGCCTGCACGGGCGGGCACGGGCGGACCGGCACGGCCCTGGCCTGCCTCGCCATCCTGGACGGTGTGCCTGCCCGGGAGGCGGTCCGCTACGTCCGGGCGCACTACGCGGCCCGCGCCGTCGAGACCCCCGGCCAGCGGCGCTACGTCGCTCGCTTCCTGATGCCAGTAGAGTTACCTGGCGTGCGGCTCGTCATCGCCCGGTGCAGCGTCAACTACGTCGGCAGGCTCACCGCTCACCTGCCTTCGGCCTTGCGCCTGCTGATTGTCAAGGCCGACGGGTCCGTGCTCGTGCATAGCGACGGCGGCTCGTACAAGCCGCTGAACTGGATGTCGCCGCCGTGCCGCCTAACCGAGGAGCCGGGCCGGTGGTCGGTCACTAACAAGACCGGCGAGACGCTCGTGATCACCATCACCGAGATGATCAGCGACACCTCGGTCGAGCTCGGCGTCGACCCGGGCCTGGTCAAGGACGGCGTGGAGGCGCACCTGCAGGAGCTGCTGGCCGCCCAGCTCGAGCTGCTCGGCGACGGCTGGCGGCTGGTCCGCCGCGAGTACCCGACCCCGATCGGCCCGGTGGACATAATGTGCCGGGACGAGGCAGGGCACAGCGTCGCCGTGGAAATCAAGCGCCGCGGCGAGATCGACGGGGTGGAGCAGCTGACCCGGTACCTGGAGCTGCTGAACCGGGACCCGCTGCTGACCCCTGTACACGGCGTGTTCGCGGCCCAGGAGATCAGGCCGCAGGCCCGCGTGCTGGCGCTCGACCGCGGCATCCGCTGCGTCACGCTCGACTATGACCGGATGCGTGGCATGGAGCGGGAGGACACGCTCTTCTGAGCGCGAGTCCTGGGCGAGACCGCGGATTGTCGTACCCGCCCGCGCCCGGTGCAGGAGGCCGGCGTTTCCGCGGAAACGCCGGCCGCGGGCCAGGCCCAGGCTCCGACCTCTTCGAGCCTGGCCGACGCGCTCCTGATCATAGGTCATTACGAGTGGGCGGGGCCCCGGTACGGGGCGATCGAGCCACAAGACTGGATGCCCAGCCTCCGCTGGGCATACACGACCGGTGGATGACGGCACTTGACTCTCCCGTAACGGGAGAGATGAAGTTCTACGCATGGCCAGTCTCGACGCACGCGCTCTCAGGGCGCGGATCAGCTTCGGGCTGTCGCGGGAGCTGTGGCTGATCGAGGCCGGAGTGTTCCTGAATATGCTCGGCTACGGGGCCGTGCTCCCCTTCGAGATCATCTACCTGCACAACGGCCGCGGGTTCAGCCTAGGCGTGGCCGGCCTGGTGGTCGGCACCATCACCGGGGTCGCGGTGGTGGTCTCGCCCACGGCGGGGCAACTGATCGACCGCTTCGGGGCCCGGCTGACCGCGATCGGCGCGGGTGTCGCGCTGGCGGCCGGTTACGGCGGCCTGGCGTTCGTGCACACACCGGCCGAGGCGTTCGCGGCCGCGGCCTGCGCGGGCGCGGGCAACGGCGCGCTGAGCCCCAGCCAGACCACCCTGCTGACGACGCTCGCAGCACCGGACCTGCGGCATCGCGTCACCGCCGTATCGCGGGTGGCCGGAAACGCCGGGATCGGCATCGGCGGCGCCCTCGGCGGCCTGGTGGCGGCGCACGGCCTGGCCGGGTTCGTGGTGCTGTTCCTGGTCAACGCCGTCACCTACCTGGTCTACGTGGCGGTACTGGCCGTCGTCGTGCGGGAAAACCCGCGGCGCGAGCCGGTCCGGGGCGGATACCGGCTGGTGTTGCGGGACCGGGCCTTCGTCCATCTCGCGGTGACGGATGTGGCGATGATCGCCATTGGCTGGGGCGTGTTCACCTGGCTGCTGCCCCCCTTCGCCCAGAACGATCTTGGCCTCAGCACCACGCGCATCGGGCTGCTGCTGACGGTCAACGCCCTGGCCGTCGTCGTAGCCCAGGTGCCGGTAGCCCGGCTCGCCGAGGGCCGCCGGCGGGCGCTGCTGATGGCCCTGGCCGGGGCGCTGTTCTGCGGCGCGTGCCTGCTGGTCGAGGTGGCGGAGGCCAACCGGGCCACGGCGTACACGATCCTGGTCACGGCGGTGATCGCGGTGGGTCTGGGCGAATGCCTGCACACCACGGCGCTGACGCCGCTGGTGGCCGACCTCGCCCCGGCTCACCTGCGCGGGCGGTACATGGCGGTGATCGGGCTCTGCTTCTGGATCGGGCTAGCAGTCGCGCCGACCGGCGGGACGGCGCTGCTCAGCGTGTCGCCGACCGCGGCGTTCGGGGTGGCCGCGGCGGTGGCGCTGGCGGCGGCGGTCTCCATGCTCCGACTGGAGCGCAGGCTGCCCGAGGCGACCCGGCTGACCCCCCGCCCCCGCCGCTAGCCCCGCCTGGCTTGGCGGTCGCGGGGAGTCTCGTGCGGGCTCAGCACCCCCGCCGCCGCGGCGACCACGACGGCCAGGCCGGCCGGGATGAGCAGCGCGTCGCGCAGGCCGACGCCCGAGGCGGCCGCGCCGACGGCGACCGGGCCGACGAGCAGGCCGCTGTAGGCCACCGCCGCGATCCGGCCGATGTTCCGCCCGGCGCGAGAGGGATCCAGCCGGACCGCCGAGGAGACGATCTGCGGGAAGATCCCGGCCAGGCCCGCGCCGAGCAGCGCAAACCCGGCCACGGCCGCCGCCGGGGTGCCGATCAGCAACCCGGCGGCCAGCCCCAGGCCGGCCACCAGGCCGCTGCCCCGGACCAGCCGCACCGAGCCGAACCTGGCCGCCAGCCGGTCGCCGACCATCCGCCCGGCCGCCATCGTGACCGAGAACGCGGCTAGCCCCGCGGCCGCGACCGCGGCGGACGTGCCCAGGTCGACGTGCAGGTAGACGGCGCTCCAGTCACCGGCCGCGCCCTCGCCGAGCTGACCGCACAGCGCCAGCAGGCCCAGCACCCAGATCACCACCACGATCTGGCTCGGCAAGCGACGCGGCGCGTCCTCGGGCGGCCTGGCCTGGGGCGGGGCCGGCGGGATGACCATCCGCGGGCCCGCGAACAAGCCGCCGACGATCAGCGCGACGGCGGTCGCGGCGAAGGTGGGCAGCGGGCCGATGCCCAGCGCGGCGGACAGGCCGCCGATCCCGGCCCCGGCCAGGCCGGCGATGCTATAGCCCGCGTGCAGCGAGGACAGGATGGGCCGGCCGTAGGCGAGCTCCAGCGTGGCCCCGCAGGCGTTCATCGCCACGTCGAGCAACCCCCCCAGCGCCCCGTAGCAGGCCAGGGCGGCGACCAGCACGGTGAGGGAGCCGGTTTGCGGGCCCAGGCCGATGAGGATCAGTGCGGCCGGAGTAGCCACGCCCGCGATCCTGGTCACCCGGACCGCGCCGAACCGGTCCGCGATCCGCCCGCTCACCGGGAGCGTCAGCACGGCACCCGCGGGCACCGCGAACAGGACCAGCCCGAGACGGGCGTCGCT
Source organism: uncultured Actinomycetes bacterium (assembly GCA_963722055.1). Classification (GTDB taxonomy): domain Bacteria; phylum Actinomycetota; class Actinomycetes; order Streptosporangiales; family Streptosporangiaceae; genus Palsa-504. The sequence continues at coordinate 215,725 of CAVRLA010000003.1, forward strand.
CAGGTGCAGGTCCTCCTTGATGGCGGGCAGCCGGGCGGCCCAGGTGGCGGAGGCCACGCCGAGCACGAAGAAGTAGGCGAACACCGCGACCCTGGCCCGCCGTAGCTTCTGTGCCGTCATCGACTCGTTTCTAGCACCGGCTTCGCGGGGCCGCCCGGTCGGGTGGGCACCTGGCCGCCCGGCTAGATCTCCGGGGTCACGGGGACGACCTGGCGGACCAGGGCGCCTACCGCGCCGTAGTCGGCCAGCGACGGCTGCGACTGACCGTTGACGGCGACCTGCGCTCCCCCGCAGCCCGTCTCGTTGGCCCGGACCGTGACCGCGGGACGGCCGCTCCCCGATACCGAGAAGGACAGCTGGTAGTCCTCGAAGTCCGCCGGGCATACCACCGTGGCGGTCGGCTCGGCCTGGGATCGGTCGAGCGTCTCGGCGAGCCGGGCGATGAACGCCTGCGAGGTCACGACCTTGCGCACCGTGTGCGGGTGGCGGCCGAAGATCGTCACGACCAGGCTCAGCACGTGGTAGCGCGCCGGGTCGATGTGCTCGGCGGCGGAGCGGGGCGGGTACCAGATCACCTGGGCGTCGGCCCTCAGCAGCGATCCGCCGGAGGAGGCCGGCGCGATGGTGAGCACGAGCTGAGCGCTGGCGATACCGGCCGGTACCGACCGGGCCAGGTAGCTGACGTCTTGCGTGGTACCGCCGCCGCCGGTGCCGCCGTTGCCCATGCCGGACGGGATCCGCGCGGCCAGCATGGCGGCGGCGGTGCCCACCGGCTGCGCCAGGACGAACAGCTGGTACTGGTCGAGCGACGCGGAGCCGCCGGCGTACCCGTACGCGGGCGCGGTCAGGGACGGCGGCAGGGGGGTCTGCGGCAGGCGGTGCGCACCGGGCGGCAGCGGCACCCGGGACAGTAGCAGCCGCGCCAGCGCGGCGGCCTCCGCGCGGCTGCCCGCGGGCGGGCCGGGGATGGCGGAGGCCGGCCGGGTGGCCGAGCCCGGCCGGGTGGCCGAGTCCGGCCGGGTAGCAGGGGCCGAGCGGGTGGCGGAGGCCGACGGGGTGCCGCTGGGGGACGTACGCGAGCCGCTGGCCGGCGGCGCCGCGGTGCTCCCGCAGGCGGTGAGGGTGACGGCCGCCGTGGCCGCCAGAACCAGGCGGGCGCCGTTAACCAGTCGCACGGCGCTTAGACGGCGAGCTCAGCCGCGGGGTTCCAGGTGGGCGTTGACGGCGCGGGCGCGGCCGGCCAGCCCGGGGATCTCGAGGACCTCCAGGCCCGCCGCGCGGAGCTGCTCGGCGCCCTCGCCGTCGGTGAACAGGCGCGGCTCGCGCCAGGCGAAGACGACGCGCGGGATGCCCGCCGCCAGGATGTGCTGGACACAGGTCACCGGGCGGGAGGCGCGGGCCCCGCACGGCACCAGCGAGCTGTAGATGGTGGCCCGCCGCAGCCGCGGATCGGTGTAGCCCAGCTTCCGCAGGGCCACCTCCTCGGCGTGGTCGTGCTCCTCCTGCTCGCGGGAGAACCCGGTGCTCAGCACCTCACCGTCCTCGGCCACGACGACCGCGCCGACCGAGAAGGCCGAAGCCGACGGCGGGCACCGCCGGGACAGCTCGACGGCCCAGCTCAGGAACCTGCGGTCCGGGCCGTCCGGGCCGAGCAGGTACCGGTGCAGGACCACGTCGCCGAGCCGACGCACCTCGGCCAGGGTCATCGGATGCTCGGGGCCGCTGGGGTTCGGGGGGACGTCGAGGCGGGGGGCGGCGGGGTCGGCCACGAAGAACGGGGCGATGGCGAGGTCCAGTTCATCGCCCAGGTCACCGGCGAGAAACTCGGCCAGGACGCGCGCGCCGCCCTCGATCAGGAGACGCGCCACGGACCGTTCCATCAAATCTTCCAAGAGGGCTCCGAGGGACAGGGGATCACCCGCGTCAATGAGGACGGCGCGGTCCTGCAGGCGGGCGCGGGCGCGGGCGAGGGCCGGGGTCGCGCAGTAGACCAGGCGCTCGGCGCCGGGGGCGAAGAAGCGGGCCTCGGGATCCAGGTCGCCGGTGGCGGTGAGGGTGACCCGGGCGGGGTGCTCGGGCAGGCCGCGGGCGGCGCGCCCGGCGCGGCGCCGCGGGTCGCGGACCAGCAGCCGGGGGTCGTCCGTGCGGACCGTGCTCGCGCCCACCAGGATCGCGTCGCAGCCGGCCCGCACCTCATCGACGCGGTCCAGGTCGTCCGGGCCGGACAGGATCAGCCGGCGCGGGCTGGCGTCGTCCAGGTACCCGTCGGCCGAGGTGGCGCAGGACAGGATGACGTAGGGACGAGGCGGCACGCAGCTCAGGGTAGCGCCGTGCTTTACTGGTCAGCGATGCTTGAAACAGTTAATCCCGCGACCGGCGAGGTGCTGGCCACCTTCCCGGTAGACGGCCGCCGCGAGGTTGACGCCGCGGTCGCGACCGCCCGCGAGGCGGCCAACTGGTGGGCCGGGCTCGGCTGGTCCGGGCGGCGCATCCGGCTGCTGGCCTGGAAGTCGTACCTGGTCCGGTACATGGGCCGGCTCGCCCAGCTGATGCACGAGGAAACCGGCAAGCCGCTGGACGACGCCAAGCTCGAGATCATCCTGGCCGTGCTGCACATCGACTGGGCCGCCCGGCACGCCCGCCGGGTGCTGCGCCCGCGCCGGGTGCGCAGCGGGCTCCTGGCCTTGAACCAGGTCTCCACCCTGGAGTACCTGCCGCTGGGCGTGGTCGGCGTGATCGGGCCGTGGAACTATCCGGTGTTCACCCCGATGGGCTCGATCGCGTACGCGCTGGCGGCAGGGAACGCGGTCGTGTTCAAGCCGTCGGAGCTGACCCCGGCGACGGGGGCGTGGCTGGTCCGGTCGTTCGGCGAGGCGCTGGAGGTGTTCGGCTCGTCGCAGCCGGTGCTGCAGCTGGTCACCGGGCCCGGGTCGACCGGCGACGCGCTGGCCCGCAGCGGCGTAGCCAAGATCGCCTTCACCGGGTCGGCGGCCACCGCGCGGAAGGTGATGGCCGCCGCGGCGGACACCCTGACCCCGGTGCTGGCCGAGTGCGGCGGCAAGGACGCCCTGCTGGTCGGGGCGGACGCCGACCTGGACGCGGCGGCCGACGCCGCGGCCTGGGGCGCGATGTCGAACGCGGGGCAGACCTGCGTGGGCATCGAGCGCGTCTACGTGGCCGACGGCGTGTACCACAGCTTCATGGAGCGGCTGACCACACGGGTGAACGGGCTGCGGCCCGGTGACGACCCGTCGGCCTCGTACGGACCGATGACCCTGCCGTCGCAGACGGAGGTGGTGGCCAAGCACGTGGCGGACGCGCTGGCCCGCGGCGGTCGCGCGGTGGTGGGCGGGGCCGATGCGGTGTCCCCGCCGTTTGTGCGGCCGGTCGTGCTGGCGGACGTGCCGGAGGGATCGGCGGCGGTGACCGAAGAGACGTTCGGGCCGACGGTGACGGTGCGACCAGTGGTCAACATGGCCGAGGCGGTCTCGTACGCCAACGCGGGGCGGTACGGGCTCGGCTCGGCGGTGTTCGCGCGCGATCGCCGCGCGGCCATGGCCGCGGCGCGGTCCCTGCGCACCGGGATGACGTCGGTGAACTCCGTGATCGGCTTCGCCACTGTGCCCGCGCTGCCGTTCGGGGGGGTGGGCGAATCCGGGTTCGGCCGGATCCACGGCGCGGACGGGCTGCGTGAGTTCAGCCGGCCCAAGGCCATCACCCGCCAGCGGATGCGGCCGCCAATCACCCTGACGTCATTCGAGCGGACCGATAAGGACATGCGGCGGATCGTCACTCTGGTGACGTTGCTGCACGGGCGACTGTACCGGCCCCGGCGGTCACGCCGCACCCCCTGATGCGCTCCGTGCGTCGGCTCGTGCGGCGCGGAGGCGGCTGCGGGCCGGGGGCGGCTGCGGCTCGGGGCGGCTGCGGGCCGGGGGCGGCTGCGGCTCGGCGTGCTCGGCTAACCGGTGGACGTGGCGTTCTGATGGCTCTTCACGTTACGGTGCCACGTTCATCGGTTGGGATGTGGGACGTGTCAGACGGGTGGGGTGAGAGTGGCGACGGCCGCGGCGGGAGTGTCGGCCAGGGTGAAGCGGTCGGCCAGGCCCGGCTCGCGGAGGTGCTTGGCGAGATGATCCGGGAGGCCGGCCAGAACCATCCGGGCAGGCGGGGCGGCGTTGATGCGCTGCTGCGCGGTGAGGAGGGCGGCCAGGCCGGCCGAATCCCAGCCGGACAGGGCGGACAGGTCTAGGACCAGGCGCAGGCCGGGGGGTGGCGGCGGGCCGACGGACGGCAGGGACGGGGCTTGTGGCTCGGGCGGGGCTTGTGGCTCGGGCGGGGCTTGTGGCTCGGGCGGGGCTTGTGGCTCGGGCGGGGCTTGTGGCTCGGGTGTGGCTTGCGCGAGCAGGCTGGCGATCGCGGCGGTGAGCTGGGCGGCCGAGCCGAGGTCGAGCGGACCGGTGACGGCCAGGATGGTGCAGCCGTCCAGGTGATGCTGGTCCAGGCGGAACGGCGGGCCCGGCCCGTCGAGGGCGAAGCTGATCGTGGCCAGGGTGCCGGAGGGACCCGAGTGCAGGCTGGCCTGGTCGGCAACCTGGCGGACCAGCGACAGACCGTGGCCGGGCTCGGTACGCCACTGGGTGGCGTCCCCGGTACCGGCCGGCTGCGGGATCCCGTCGTCGCTGATCTCGCAGAGCAGGGCCCGGTCCGATTTCCAGACCCGGAGCCGCCCGTGCCCGGCGCCGTGGCGCACGGCGTTGGCGGCCAGTTCGTGCACGGCGATAACGAGATCGTCGGACCGGCCCGGCGCCAGCCCGGCCTGCGTGGCGTGCGCCGCCACCGCCGCCCGCAGCGCGTACAGCGAATCTTCGTCGAACGCCTGCTCCAGGATCAGGGGGTCCGAATGGCCGGTCAGCGGTCCAGGCTGCGGCGCGCGGCCGGGCGGTTCCGGCTCGGGCGGCCTCGGCTCGGGCGGCGGGCGGTGGCCGCCGTCAGTGCTCATCGACGCTCACCAGGCTGACGCCGGGGATATCGGCCGCGCCCAGCAGGACGAACCGGGCCGCCAGGCCGGGCCGGCAGCGCAGGATCACGCGCCGGGGCAGGGTCAGGCCCCGCGCGGCGTCGAGGATCATCCGGGCGCACGCGACGTCGATGAAGGCCAGCGGGGCCATGTTGACGGTCACGTCGCCGTCGAGCCGGATCGCCTCGGTCAGCGCGAGCGCGAGGGAGTCGCTGGCCTGATAATCGAGCTCCCCGGCCAGGCGGATCCCGGGCGGCGCGTACTGGCGGCAGATCCGCAGCATCACGTCGGCGTGGTACGTCGCGGCCGCCACCGAGTGGGTGTGGAAGGCGGCGACCGAGGCCAGCGTGACCGGGTCGAACCGCTCGCGGTCGTACTGGCACAGTATCGAGGTCGCGGTGCCGGCCACCGCCGCCGCGACCTTCTCCTCAAATTCGGGTAGCTGCTCCACCCCGGTCACCGGCTGCAGCGCCCAGCTCATATCCACCGCCAGCCGCAGGCCCGCCGCATCGCAGGCCTGCATCTCGCGGGTCAGCCAGGTCATGGCCTGGCCCGCGCTGAACATCTGGCCGTCCAGCAGCCGGCCCTCGTCAGCCGGCCGTGACCAGCTGCCCCGAGGCCAGCGCGGACTCGACCGCGATGCCGCGCCGGGCCAGCTCGGCGGTGGCCCGGTCCGGGGTGGCGTCGCAGAGCCACACCACCTTCAGACCGCCGTCCAGCCCGTCCCGGACGAACGCGGCGGTCAGGTCGAACAGCTCCTCGGACTCGCCGAACGTCAGGCAGGCATGATCGTTCACGGTCAGGTCGGTGATCTGCGTGTCGGCGCTGGTCGTCACCGTGTCACCCGGCTAGCCCGCGCTGCCCGCGGCCGCCATGGCGTCGACGGGCTCGGCCGGATCGACCGCGGCCAGCGGGGCGCGGCCGGCGATGAGGTCGGCGGCGCGCTCGGCGATCGCGATCGTCGGCGCGTTGGTGTTCCCCCGGGGCACGGTCGGCATCACCGACGCATCGACCACGCGCAGGCCGCTGACCCCGCGCACGCGCAGCTCGGGATCGAGCACGCTGCTCCGCCGGGCCTCGCCGCCCATCGCGCAGGTGCCCACCGGGTGGTAGAGGGTTACGACACCGGACCGCACGTAGTCGAGGAGTTCGGCGTCGGATCGCAGGTGCGCGCCGGGCGCAAGCTCGCTCCGGCAGATCGCCGCCATCGGCCTGGCCGTCACGAACTCCCGGGCCATTTTCAGCCCGGCCACCAGCGCCCGGGCGTCCCCGCCGTCGGACAGGTAGCCGGGGTCGATGGCCGGCCGATGCCGGGGGTCGGCGCTGCGCAGCCTGATCCGGCCCCGGCTCTTCACGTCGATGAGGCCGACCAGCACGCTCATGGCCCGCTGGGCGGGATCGGCCAGGCCCTGGTCGAGGTACGGCGCCGGCAGCACGTGCAGTTGCAGGTCCGGCGCAGGCAGGCCAGGTTCGGAGTGGGCGAAGCCGCCCGACTCGGCCACGTTGCTGGTCAGCGGACCGCGGTGGGTCAGCCGCCAGCGCAGCGCGCCCGCGTTCCCGGACTTCTCCCACAAGCCGCGCAGCCGCGGCGTGGTCCAGACGACCGGGAGCACGGGATGATCGCTGAGGTTCGTGCCCACCCCCGGGCTGTCCTCCACCACGTCGATGCCGGTCTCGATCAGGTGGTCGGCCGGGCCGATGCCGGACAGCATGAGCAGCTGGGGGCTGTTGACCGCGCCGCCGCACAGGATGACCTCGCCGTCGGCCAGGGCGGTCTCGCTCTCGCCGTGCCGGAGGTAGGTCACGCCGGTGGCCCGGCCGCCCTCGATGAGGATCTTGGTGACCAGGGCGTCGGTGTGCACGGTGAGGTTCGGCCGGGACATGGCCGGGTGCAGATAGGCGACGGCGGCCGAGCATCGGCGGCCCTTGCGCTGGGTCACCTGGTACCAGCCGACGCCGTCCTGGCGCGGCCCGTTGAAGTCCGTGTTGGCCGTCGCCCCCTGCTCGCGCGCGGCGCCGATGAATGCCTCGCACGCAGGTGATTTGTACCGCAGGTCGCAGACGGTCAGCGGGCCGCCCGTGCCGTGATACGCGGAGGCTCCGCGCGAGTTGTCCTCGGCCCTCCTGAAGTACGGCATGAGGTCTTCGTAGCCCCAGCCGACGCAGCCGTGCTCGTCCCGCCAGGTCTGGAAGTCGCGCCGGTTGCCCCGGATGTAGATCATCGCGTTCATGCTGCTGGATCCGCCCAGGACCTTGCCGCGCGGCCAGTAGACGGACCGGCCACCCGCACGATGCTGCGGGACCGTGGTGTAGTTCCAGTCGTAGGCACTTTGGAACAGCCTGCTGAGCGCGGCGGGAGCCTGGATCTCGTCGGCGTCATCGGCCGGGCCGGCCTCCAGCAGCAGGACGCTGACGCTGGGATCGGCGGACAGCCGCGCCGCCAGGACGCAGCCGGCGCTGCCGGCGCCGACGATGATGTAGTCGTACACGACGGTCTCCTTCTCGGGGACAAAGGGAACAATAACGCGCCGGGCTAGCTTCGGGGGGCCTCGGGGGGGCCTCGGGCCTCGGGACAGGCGTGGCGCCCGGGCCCGGCGGCGGCTGCCTTAGGGTGGGTTCATGTCGCGTGACCGGAGCGAGAACCCCGTCGTGCTGTCCCGTATCTACACCCGGACCGGCGATGATGGTACGACGGCGCTTGGTGACGGCAGCCGTACGGCCAAGACCGACTCGCGGCTGGCCGCCTACGCCGACGTGGACGAGGCCAATTGCGCGATCGGCGCGGCGATCACCCTGGGCGACCTGCCGACGGACATCGCCACGCTGCTGTCCCGGGTGCAGAACGAGCTGTTCGACGTGGGCGCCGACCTCGCCACCCCGGTCACCGAGACGCCGCCCTACCCCCCGCTGCGCATCGACGAGGCCTATATCACCCGGCTGGAAGGCGAGTGCGACGCCTACAATGCGGACCTGCCCACCTTGCGCAGCTTCCTGCTGCCGGGCGGCAGCGCGGGATCGACGCTGCTGCACGTGGCGCGGACGGTGACCCGGCGGGCCGAACGCAGCGCGTGGGCCGCGGCCGGTGAGTACGGCGACTCGGTCAGCCCGCTGCCGGCCCGTTACCTGAACCGGCTGTCCGACCTGCTGTTCATCCTGTCCCGGGTGGCCAATGCCGGGCACGGCGACGTGCTGTGGAAGCCCGGCGGCGACCGCGGCTGAAACCCTCGGGCGTTTTACGTGATCACGTCCAGGTGGGAACCGGGAGGTGCGGATTCGAGCCAGGCGAGCAGGCCGGTGAGCGCCGATTCGGCCAGGGCCAGGTCCACCGGGCCGCTCCCGGCGAGCTGGCATTCGGCCACGATCCGGCCCGGCCCCAGGATGCTCACCTCTAGCTCGGTGGGCGGGCGGCGGGTGACCACGGCCAGGTCGCGGCGGGGAAAAGCCTGCTGCGGACGCATCGAGAGGCCGAAGATGCGGTACCAGCGGAACTCGTCGAGCTGGTAGGAGGCCACGCCCAGGCGCCACGACCCGCCGCGACGGCGCAGGCCGCACTCGACCGTAGCGCCGCCCCGCTCGAGCAGGAACCGGCGGGCGGCGATGCCCGCGGCGGCCAGCACGAGCAGGATCAGGAAGGCGGCGAAGAGCCAGGCCGCATCGAGCGCCAGCGCTTCGCCCAAATCCCTGGCCTCGCGTCAGTCCTGGCTACCCGCGGCCCGCAGACGCGCTCTGGCGTACCTGACCGCGGGTGAGTCGTCCGCGCCCGGGGTGGCCTCGGCGAGTGCGGCGGCGAGTTCCTGCCGCGTCTGCTCCACGTTGATCTCGCCGGCCAGCTCAGCCTGGGCGGCCAGGATCGACACCCGGTCGTCCGCCACCGACAGGAACCCGCCGCTGACCGCGGCGCGGACCCTGGTCTCGTCGGTGACGATCTCCGCCACGCTGCCCTCGGTCAGGACGCCGAACACCGGCGAGTGCCCGGTCAGGACGCCGATGTCGCCCTCGGAGGTCTTGGCGATCACCGTCGAGGCCTGGCCCGACCACAGCTCGCGGTCGGGCACGACCAGCGCTACGCGCAGGGTCACCGCTCCAGCCCCTTGGCCTTGTTCTCCACGTCCTCGATCCCGCCGACCATGTAGAACGCCTGCTCGGGCAAGTTGTCGTACTTGCCCTCGCTGATCGCCTTGAACGAGGAGATCGTCTCCTCCAGCGGCGTGAAGACGCCCGGCTGGCCGGTGAACTGCTCGGCCACGTACATCGGCTGGGACAGGAACCGCTCGATCCGCCTGGCCCGCTGCACGGTGATCTTGTCTTCCTCGCCGAGCTCGTCGACGCCGAGGATGGCGATGATGTCCTGCAGCTCCTTGTACCGCTGCAGGATCCGCTGCACCTCGCGGGCTACGTCGTAGTGCTCCTGGCCGATGTACCTGGCGTCCAGGATCCGTGAGGTGGAGTCGAGCGGGTCAACCGCCGGGTAGATCCCCTTCTCGGTGATGGCCCGGGACAGCGTCGTGGTCGCGTCGAGGTGCGCGAACACGGTGTGCGGCGCGGGGTCGGTGATGTCGTCGGCCGGCACGTAGATCGCCTGCATCGAGGTGATCGAGTGCCCGCGGGTGGAGGTGATGCGCTCCTGCAGCTGGCCCATCTCGTCGGCCAGCGTCGGCTGGTAGCCGACCGCCGACGGCATCCGGCCCAGGAGGGTGGATACCTCCGAGCCGGCCTGGGTGAAGCGGAAGATGTTGTCGATGAACAGCAGCACATCCTGGCCCTGCACGTCGCGGAAGTACTCGGCCATGGTGAGCGCGGACAGCCCGACCCGGAGCCGGACACCGGGCGGCTCGTCCATCTGGCCGAAGACCAGCGCGGTGTCGGCGATGACGCCGGACTCGGTCATCTCCAGGAACAGGTCGTTACCCTCGCGGGTCCGCTCGCCCACCCCGGCGAAGACCGAGACGCCGCCGAAATTCTGGGCCACCCGGCGGATCATCTCCTGGATCAGCACGGTCTTGCCCACGCCGGCCCCGCCGAACAGCCCGATCTTCCCGCCCAGCACGTACGGGGTGAGCAGGTCGATAACCTTGATGCCGGTGGTGAACATCTGGGTCCGCGGCTCGAGCTGGTCCAGCGCCGGGGGGTCGCGGTGGATCGGCCACCGCTCGGTGATGTTCAGCGACGAGGTGGGCACGTCGAGGGAGTTGCCGAGGACGTCGAACACGTGCCCCTTGGTCACGTCGCCGACCGGCACCTCGATCGGCGCGCCGGTATTGGTCACCTCGGCGCCCCGGACCAGGCCGTCGGTGGGCTGCATCGAGATCGCGCGCACGATGTCGTCGCCGATGTGCTGCTCGACCTCGAGCGTCAGCGTCCGGGTCTCGTCCTCTAGCACGACGTCCACGTGCAGCGCGTAGTAGATCTCCGGCAGGTGCTCGGCCGCGAACTCGACGTCCACGACGGGGCCGGTGACCCGGGCCACACGGCCGGTGCCCGCGGCGGCCTCGCCGCTTTCGGCTTCGTTTTCTACGGTCGCGGTCATGTCTTCCTCACTCACTGGTTTGCGCTCGCGCCGGCCAGCGCGTTGGCGCCGCCGACGATCTCGCTGATTTCCTGGGTGATCTCGGCCTGCCGCGCGTTGTTCGCCTCACGGGTCAGCGTCTCGATCAGATCGTTCGCGTTGTCGGTGGCCGCCTTCATCGCGCGCCGCCGCGAGGCCAGCTCGGACGCCGCCGCCTCCAGCAGCGCGTAGAAGATCCGGCTCGCCACGTACTGCGGCATCAAGGCGTCGAGGACTTCGGCCGGGCCGGGCTCGAACTCGTAGGTCGGCAGCGGGCCGGTCGGGCTCGGCTCGTCGGTCTCGGTGATCTCCAGCGGCAGCAGCCGGCGGACCGCGGGCCGCTGGGTCAGCATGGACACGAAATCGGTGCCGACCAGGTGGATCTCGTCCACCTTGCTCGCGTCCTCGGCGTTGAACGCCTCGAGCAGGACGTCGGCGATCGCCTTCGCGTCCCGGTACCTCGGCAGGGCGGAGAAACCGCTCCAGGACCCGGCCAGCTCCAGCTCCCGGAACCGATGCCAGGAGATGCCCTTGCGGCCGGCCACGTACAGGACCGGCTCGACGCCCCGCTCCCGCAGCAGCTGCCGCAGCCGGGACGCCTCGCGCAGCACGTTGGCGTTGTAGGCGCCGGCGAACCCCTGGTCGCTGGTCAAGATGAGCACCGCGGCCCGGGTCGGGTGCTGCGGCTCGGTGGTGAACGGGTGCGTGATGTTGGTCGAGCGGCTGATCACCGCCTCGACCGCCCGAGTGAGCTCCCGGGAGTACGGCTCGGCGTCGCGCTGCTGCTGCTGGGCCCGGACGATCCGCGACGACGCGATCAGCTCCTGGGCGCGGGTGATCTTGGCGATGGACTGGACGGTGCTGATCCGCTGCCTGACCAGGCGAAGCTGGGCTGCCACGAGCTACTGCTTCTCGGCGGGCTCGGGCGGCCGGCGCCGGGCGATGGTCTCCTGGCCCTCATGCTCCAGGGCCTCGGCCTGCTCGTCCTCGCCGCTGAGCAGCTCGCCCGAGCTGGTCTCGAACGACTTGCGGAACTCTTCAACCGCGTCCTTGAGCGCGGTGACCGTGTCCTCGGACAGGTCCTTCGTCTCCCGGATCGCGGTCAGGATGCCCTCGTGCGAGCGCCGCAGGTTCTCCAGGAGGTCGTGCTCGAACCGGCTGACGTCCTCCAGCGGCACGTCGTCCAGGTAGCCGTTGCTGCCCGCCCAGATCGAGACCACCTGGTTCTCGACCGGGAACGGGTCGTACTGCGGCTGCTTGAGCAGCTCGACCAGCCGCGAGCCGCGGTCCAGCTGGGCCCGGGAGGCCGCGTCCAGGTCGGAGGCGAAGGCGGCGAACGCCTCCAGGTCGCGGTACTGGGACAGCGAGAGCCGCAGGTTGCCCGCCACCTTCTTCATCGCCTTGACCTGCGCGTTGCCGCCGACCCGCGACACCGACCGGCCGACGTTGATGGCGGGCCGCACGCCCGCGTTGAACAGGTCGGCCTCCAGGTAGATCTGCCCGTCGGTGATCGAAATGACGTTGGTCGGGATGTAGGCGGAGATGTCGTTGGCCTTGGTCTCGACGATCGGCAGCCCGGTCAGCGAGCCCCCGCCCAGGTCGTCGGACAGCTTGGCGCACCGCTCCAGCAGCCGGGAGTGCAGGTAGAACACGTCGCCCGGGTAGGCCTCGCGGCCCGGCGGCCGACGCAGCAGCAGCGAGATCGCGCGGTAGGCCTCGGCCTGCTTAGACAGGTCGTCGAAGACGATCAGCGCGTGCTTGCCCTGGTACATCCAGTGCTGCCCGATGGCCGAACCGGTGTACGGCGCGATGTACTTGTACCCGGCCGGGTCGGAGGCCGGCGCGGCCACGATCGTGGTGTACTCCAGGGCGCCGGCGTCTTCCAGCGACTGGCGCACCTGGGCGATCGTCGAGCCCTTCTGGCCGACCGCCACGTAGACGCAGCGCACCTGCTGCTGGTCGTCGCCTGAGGCCCAGTTCGCGCGCTGGTTGATGATCGCGTCGATGGCGATCGCGGTCTTGCCGGTCTGCCGGTCGCCGATGATCAGCTGCCGCTGGCCCCGGCCGATGGCGGTCATCGCGTCGATGGCCTTGATGCCGGTCTGCAGCGGCTCCTTGACCGGCTGGCGCTCCACCACCGAGGGCGCCTGGGTCTCCAGCAGGCGCAGCTCGTGGCTGTCGATGGGCCCCTTGCCGTCCAGCGGCTCGCCCAGCGGCCCGACCACGCGGCCCAGGAAGGCGTCCCCGACCGGCACGGACAAGATCTCGCCAGTCCGCTTGACCTGCTGGCCCTCCTCGATCTCGTTGAACTCGCCGAGGATGACCACGCCGATCTCGCGCACGTCCAGGTTCAGCGCCAGGCCCCGGACGCCGTTCTCGAACTCGAGCAGCTCGCTGGCCATGGCCGAGGGCAGGCCCTCGACCCGCGCGATGCCATCGCCGCACTCGATGACGGTGCCTATTTCTTCCCGCGCGGCGCCTTCCGGCTCGTACTCCTGGACGAAGCGCGACAGCGCGTCCCGGATCTCCTCCGGCCGGATCGTCAGCTCAGCCATTGCCCTGCCTGTCTCGTCGGATTCTTGCGCTGGCACATTAGCCCGCCAGCCTGCGCCGAACGGCGGCCAGACGGCTCGCCGCGGTCCCGTCTATAAGTTCATCCCCGATCTGGACGGAAAGTCCACCCACGACCGAGGGATCTATGACTACATCTAGGTGAACGTCGTGCCCGTAGGCGCGAGTCAGCGTCTGCGCGAGCCTCCTGCGCTGGCTCGCCGACAGCTCGACCGCGGTACGCACCACCGCGATCAGCTGCTGCCTGCGCCGCGCCGCGATGTCGGCGCACAGGTCCAGGGAGGCGTTCAGAGACCGCCCGCGCGGGTGCGCCACCATCTGGTTGATCAGGCTGAGCGTCACCGCGCTCACCTTGCCCTCGAGCAGGGTACCGAGCAGCTCCCGCTTGCCCTGCTCGGGCAGCGACGGATCGGCCAGCGCGGCCCGCAGGTCCGGATGGGCGGCGACCACCCGGCCGAACCGGAACAGCCCGTCCTCCAGCTCGTCGAGGCCGTTGTCCGCCTCGGCGGCCAGGACCATCGCCTCCACCGCGAGCTGCTCGATCGCGTCCGACAGGTCGCCGCTGCTCGCCCAGCGCGCTTCGGCGGCGGCCACGGCCAGCGCCTCGGCCCGCGCGGTGATCTTCCCGTGCAGCAGCGTCCCGGCGACGGCGCCCTTCTCCGCCGCGGGCTTGCCCGGGTCGGAGAGCGCGCGCCGCAGTCCGTGCTCGGTGTCGAGCAGGCCCACGACCGCGAACAGCTCGTTGGCGAGCCTGGTGGCCACGGTGGCGCTGGTGATGTGCTCGGCCGACAGGCGCTCGGAGAGTTCGGCGAAGGAGGCTCTACTCACACCGCGCATGCTCCGTCACCTTCCGGGTCACCTTCCGGGCGTACTTCGGATTTTTCGGCTGAACGGGCCGTGGTGATTCGCATCACTAACTGGACACCTGGTCGAGTTCTTCGAGGAACCGGTCCACCATGCGGTTCTGCCGCGCGGTGTCGTCGAGCGATTCGCCCACGATCCGGCTGGCCAGCTCGGTGGCGAGCGTGCCGACCTCGGCGCGCAGCGCGGTCAGCGCCTGCTGCCGTTCGGCCTGGATCTGGGCCTGGGCGGCCTCGGTCACCCGGCGCGCCTCGGCCTGGGCCTGCTCGCGCATCTCGGCGATGATCTGCGCGCCCTGTTCCCTGGCCTCCTCGCGCAGCCGGGCGGCATCGTGCCGGGCCTCGGCCAGCTGTTGCCGGTACTGGTCCAGCAACTGCTGGGCCTCGGCCTGCGCCTCCTCCGACTTGGCCAGGCCGCCTTCGATCTGCTCAGTGCGCTCGGCCAGCGTCTGTTGGACCCGGGGCAGGGCCAGCTTGGCCAGGAAGCCGAACACCAAGAGGAACAGGATCGTGCCGATAATAAATTCGGGCCACGACGGGAGCAGCGGGTTCGTCGACGCCGTGCTGTCAGCGAGGGGGATCATCGTGCGCTGCCTTCCTGGACCTGACTCAGGTGTACTTGAAGATGAACGGCGCCACGAGGCCGATCAGCGCCAGCGCCTCGGTCAGCGAGAAGCCGATCCACATGTAGAGCGAGATGCGGCCGGTGGCCTCAGGCTGCCGGGCCATAGCTTCGATCGCGTGACCGAACACCAGGCCAATGCCAATGCCCGGGCCGATGGCAGCGAGGCCGTAGCCGACCGCGCCGATGTTGATGTTCAGCGTCTGGGCGGCGGCGAGAACTGACATATTCATTCCTTTTCGTTTGGTGAGGTCAAGTGCGGGCTAGTGCGCCGGCTCCACGGAGCTGGCTATGTATGTGGCGGTCAGCGTGGTGAAGATGAACGCTTGAAGCAGGGTGACCAGGGTCTCGAGCACGAAGACGAAGATCGCCAGCGCGAAGGAACCCGCAGCGTAGAGCAGCCCGACGGACAGGCTCAGCAGGTACCACGTCGCGATCGTGAAGATCGTCAGCAGCAGGTGGCCGGCGAACATGTTCCCGAACAGCCGCACCCCCAGCGTGAACGGCTGGAAGACGAAGAACCTGAGCAGCTCGACCGGGACCAGGATGATGTAGATCGGGGCCGGCACGCCCGGCGGGACCATGCTCTTGAAGTAGCCCCAGATGCCCTGGTGCTTGAAGCCCAGGTACAGGTAGAGGAAGTAGACGATGAACACCATCGGCCACACGAAGCCGATCCTGGAGGTGACCGGGAACTGGAGGATCGGGATCAGTTCAAACACGTTCATCACGTAGATGAAGAAGAACAGCGACACGAGGAACGGGAGGTAGGAGTCGCCTCTGCGGCCCAGCGACGGGCGGAGGATCTGGTCCCGCACGCCCAGGATGGCCAGCTCGCCGAGGTTCTGCACGCCGCGCGGCACCAGCTGCGGCTTCCGAAACGCCGCCCAGAAGAACGCGATCACCACGAGCGCGGCCAGGATGGCCAGCAGCATCGGCTTGGTGAAGTGGAACGAGCCGATGGAGAAGAGCGGCTTCCACTCGAAATTCTGCAGGCCAGGGGCGGGGAATCCGCACCCGTTGAAGATATGGCATCCGTTGCTGGCGAGCACTCCGACGTCACCGGTCACCGGTTATCTCCTTCCGGGGGCCTGGGGCCCGCTCCACCGCCTGCTGCCTGCCGAAGCGGTGGATGATGTAGCCGATCGAGATGCCCAGGCCGACCAGCATGCCGAGCGGGAACAGCAGCGGGACGTGAACGGCCCGGCCGATCAGCCAGCCGATGCCGCCGTAGGCCGCCATGCCGGCCAGCAGGTAGCTGAACACCGTCCAGCCAACTTCCAGGCCCTGAGCCCGGCCCCGCGCCGCAGCCTGCTGCTGTGCCTTCTCCCGGGCGCGGCTGACGGCATCGTCGCCGTGGTCGCTCATGTCACCCGCCTCGCCGCGTCGCTGGCTGCTGTGGTTGCTCTTCCGGCTCGACGTAGAGCATCTTGACCTTCATCGCCGTGACGACCTGCGCCGCAGACCAGACCAGGATGCAGCCGAGCGCGGTGAGGCCGAGGGCCCGGTCGCTGAACGCGGTCATCCCGTGCAGGATGGACACCACGACGGCCAGACCTACGATCTTGACCACATAGGTGACCATCGCGGCCACCATCATGGCCTGCGGGCTGATCCGCGCGGCCCGGCCCACCACCAGCACGCTGAGGCCGAAGAACACGGCGACGATGGCGACCCCGATCAGCGCCCCGTACAGGCCCTTGACGCCGCCCAGGGTGGCGCTCACGGCGACCATGACCGCGGCCGCGGCGGCGGTCAGCGCTCCGGCGCGCCGGATGATGATGGCGTACTTCGCCAGCATTTACTTGGCTCCTGGGGGGTCGGCGGCAACTACGCAGGCGCGTGGGCGTGCCCCGCATTCCTGGCCGGAGCCGGCCGCCGCGCCGTAGGGTCGGTGCGGGTATCCGGTTGGGTTTACGAAACGTATCACGGGCCTCTGCTTTGCCGAAGTGGGGCTGCTCGTGAAACCTATCACAAAGTTCTTGACTCTGTCTTTACCTTACCGCGCACAATTTATGACCAACTTTTGGGTCTAGGTCGCGGCCCAGGCCCGGCGGCTGCGGTTCTGGCGGCCCGGGCGGGACGCCAGGGCGGCCCCCGGCAGCGCCCTGTGCAGGCAAAAGGTCGGTAGAGTCGGAGATTTCGGTGGCCCGTCCCCGACCGCGAGGATCATCACGGCGAGTCGCGGACCGGGTCGGCCACCGGAGCGGTAGGCAAAGCGCAGGTAAAGGACCGGGTAACGGACGGCGGCGACGAGAGTCCGCCCGCGCCGCTACCAGGGCCGCGCGTCCTGCCGCCGAGGGGGAGAGAACGGGTCGGGGGTGCTGAAGGGATCCGGATGCGCGAGGCGGCCGGGGTCGGTGCGGCCGGGGTCGGTGCGGCCGGGGTCGGTGCGGCCGGGGTCGGTGCGGCCGGGGCCGAGCGGGTCAACCGGGTAGGCCGACGGGAAGGGATCGGCGGGATCCGCTCCGGGCAGGCGGCCCGCCTGGGGCAACTGGTCCACAGGCAACTGGTCCACTGAGAGCCGGTCAACCGGGAGGTACCCG
This sequence comes from uncultured Actinomycetes bacterium, assembly GCA_963722055.1. Lineage (GTDB taxonomy): Bacteria > Actinomycetota > Actinomycetes > Streptosporangiales > Streptosporangiaceae > Palsa-504. The sequence continues at coordinate 232,889 of CAVRLA010000003.1, forward strand.
GGGACATCCAGATACCCGGGGACATCCAGATACCCGGGGACATCCAGGTACCCGCTGGCCTCCGAGGCCGGCGCGGCGTCGGTGAGCGGGGTACGGGGCAGCGGCGAGGCGCCGGAGGCAGACACCCCCGGCGAGGGCGCGCCGTTGAGGACGGGACCGGGTGGCCGGGCCAGGGCTGATCCGGTTGCGGGCCCGAGAGCGGGTGCGGGCCCGAGAGCGGGTGCGGGCCCGAGAGCGGGTGCGGTTCCGTGGCGGCCGGTGGTTACGGGCCCGCTGCGAGAGGTGGCTGCGGTCGCGCGGGGGGTCGCAGGCACGGTTCCGCGGTGCGCGGGCGGGACATGCGGGGCAGTGGCCGGGACACGCCGGGCAGCGGGCGCGCCCCGCCGGGCGGCGACGGTGACCGCCTGACGCTGGCGCAGCCGCCAGGGGCGCAGCCGGGGCATGGTGACGGGCAGCAGGGTGAGCACCGCGACCGCGGTCGCGACCACGAACACGATCAGGCGGGTCCGCACCACCGAGAGCGAGACGACCGTGACCGAGAACAGGGCCGCCCACAGGTACATGATCAGCACGCTCTGCCGGTAGGAGTGGCCGATGTTAAGCACCCGGTGGTGCAGGTGCTGCCGGTCGGCGGCCATCAGCGGCTTGCCCGCCCGGGTGCGGCGGACGATCGCGAACATGAGGTCGGCGTACGGGATGACGAAGATCGCGGCGGGCACCAGCAGCGGGAGGAAGGTCGGGAACCGGTCCAGGGTCGTGGTGGTGTAGTTGGTCAGCAGGGCCGGGTCGAGCGAGGCGGTGCTCGAGATCGGCCCGTAGGCCAGCATCAGGCCGAGCAGCATGGCGCCGATGTCGCCCATGAAGATCCGGGCCGGGTAGAAGTTGTGCGGCAGGAACCCCAGGCACATGCCGGCCAGCAGGGCCGAGGACACCGCGGGCAGCGACAGCGCGGAGCTCCCGATCGCCTTGGCGAGCGTGTAGGAGTAGACGAGGAACGATAGCGCGGCGACGGCCACGATGCCCGCGGCCAGGCCGTCGAGGCCGTCGATGAAGTTGATGGCGTTGATCGTGACCACGACGAGCAGGATGGTGAGCGTCACGCTCAGGTCCGGCTCCAGCGAGAAGACGCCGCCGCTGGGCATCGGCAGCCAGGGCAGCGACTGGCCGCTCCAGACCAGGATGCCCGCCGCCGCCACCTGCCCGGCCAGCTTGCTAACCGCGCTGAGGCCCCACCGGTCGTCGATGAACCCGACCACGACCACGAGCGCGCCGGCCAGCAGCAACCCGGCCTCGGTCTTCGACCCGGCGGCCTGGAAGGGATCCTGCAGGGAGGTCAGCCGGCTGGCTATGATCAGCCCGGCCACGAGCCCGCCGTACATGGCCAGGCCGCCGAGCAGCGGCGTGGGCTTGGTGTGCGTGTCCCGGGCCCGGGGCGCGTGAACCGCGCCGGTCGCGACCGCGACCCGCCGCACCAACGGGGTGAGCAGGAAGGTCACCGCGGCGGTGACGAGCAGGACGAGGAGGTACTCGCGCATGCCGCCTCAGCGGATCGGGATCGGGTCTGCTTTCATTAGCGCCACTTTATGCCACCGGCTCCCCACCGGTGGGCCACTCGTCGGTCGGCGCGTCGGTCCGGGCCCCGCCGCTCTCCAGCGGGTGTGGTGCCGCGGGCTTGAATTCCGTGCCCCCGGTGCTCCCGGTACGCCCTTCGTTGTCGGCGATGACCGAGGCCACGGTGCGCAGCCGGTCCACCGAGATCGCCCCGGCGCGCAGCAGGGTGGGGATGGTGCCGGTCAGGTCGAGGATGGTCGACGGGATGTTGTCGGTACACGGTCCCCCGTCGAGATAGACCGAGACCGTCTCGCCGAGCTGCTGCTCCGCCTCGTCGACGGTGGTCGCGGCCGGCTGGCCGGTGCGATTCGCGCTGGACACCGCGAGCGGCCCGGTCTGCTTCAGCACGTCCAGCGCGACCGAGTGCAGCGGCATCCGCAGCGCCACGGTGCCCTTGGTGTCACCCAGGTCCCACAGCAGCGTCGGGCTGGCCCGGAAGACCAGGGTCAGTGCGCCCGGCCAGAACTCGTCGATCAGGTCCTGCCCGAACGCCCCCAGGTCGTCGACCAGCGCCGCGGCGGCCCGCGCGGTGCCGACGAGCACGGGCGGCGGCATGCTCCGGCCGCGGCCCTTGGCCGCCAGCATGGTGGTGACGGCCGCGGGGATGAACGCGTCCGCGCCGATGCCGTAGACCGTGTCGGTCGGCAGCACGATCAGCTCGCCCGCTCGCGCCGCCGCCACGGCGGCGTCGACCCCCACGGTGCGCGAGGACGAGTCCCGGCAGTCGTAACGTGTAGTCATCTGCGCACCCTCACCGGATTTCATGGATTTCATGGGTTCCAAGCCGCGGTGACGAAGCGGTCACGCCGGGCCAGATCCTTGTTATTGCGTGTGTCCCGCCAGCCGGATTCCTCTGGGAACACCCAGTACACGGCGGCGCCCTGCTGAGCGCCGTGCTCGACGGCGACCAGCCCGCCCGGGCGGAGCAGCCGCCGCGCGGTGCGTTCCACGGCGCGGATGGCGTTCAGCCCGTCCGCGCCGCTCCACAAGGCGGCAGGCGGATCGTACTCGCCGACCTCCGGCGGGACGGACGCCCCGACCGGGATGTACGGCGGGTTACTGATCACGAGGTCAACCGTACCGTCGAGCTCGCCGAGCACGTCGCTGAAATCGCCCGCGTGCAGCATGACCCGCCCCGCCGTGTACGGGTCGCTCTCGACGTACCTGGTGATGTTGCGCTCGGCCCAGGCGCGCGCCAGCGGATCGGCCTCGACCGCGTGCACCCGGGCCCGGGGCACCTCCTGCCCGATCGCGAGCGCGATGGCGCCCGAGCCGGTGCCGAGGTCGGCCACGACGGGCTCGGCGACGTCCATCTCCCCCAGCCTGGCGATGGCCCAGCCGGTCATCACCTCGGTCTCTGGCCGGGGCACGAACACGCCCGGGCCCACCTCAAGCTCCAGATAGCGGAAGTGCGCCTGGCCGGTGATGTGCTGCACGGGCTCGCGGGCGGCCCGGCGTGCGATATCGGCCCAGAACCGCGCGTCGAAGGCGGAGTCGGGCACCGTGTGCAGCTCGCCGCGCCTGACCCCGTGCACACTGGCCGCGATCAGCTCGGCGTCGGTGCGCGGCGATTCCACCCCGGCCTCGGCCAGCCGCGCCACGGCCAGCGCCACCTCATCAAGCAGCAGGCTCATCATCGCCAGGCGTCCCGGACATTCCGGAATCCAGCTTCGCGGCCAGGTCCGCGGCGGCCAGCGCGTCGATCACCCCGTCGAGGTCGCCGTCGATGACCTGGTCGAGGTTGTAGGCCTTGTAGCCCACGCGATGATCGGAGATGCGGTTCTCCGGGAAGTTGTAGGTGCGGACCCGCTCGGACCGGTCCACGGTCCGGACCTGGCTGCGCCGCTCGGCGCTGGCCTTCGCGTCGGCGTCGGCCTCGGCCTGCGCCAGCAGCCGCGCCCGCAGCACGCGCAGGGCCTGCTCCTTGTTCTGCAGCTGACTCTTTTCGTTCTGGCAGGACACCACGATGCCGGTCGGCAGGTGGGTGATCCGGACGGCCGAGTCGGTGGTGTTCACGCTCTGCCCGCCCGGACCCGAGGACCGGAATACGTCGACCTTCAGGTCGTGGTCGTTGATCTGCACCTCGACCGGCTCGGCCTCCGGCACGACCAGCACCCCGGCGGCCGAGGTGTGGATGCGCCCCTGCGACTCGGTCACGGGCACCCGCTGCACGCGGTGCACGCCGCCCTCGTACTTCAGCCGGGACCAGACGCCCTCGGTGCCCTTGCCCTTTACTGCCACCGTCGCGTCCTTGACGCCGCCCAGGCCGGTGATGGTGGAGTCCAGGATCTCGGTCCTCCAGCCGCGCCGTTCGGCATATCGCTGGTACATCCGGAGCAGGTCGCCGGCGAACAGCGCGGACTCCTCGCCGCCCTCGCCCGCCTTGACCTCCAGGAGGATGTCGCGTCTGTCGTTCGGGTCCCGCGGCACCAGCATCCGGCGCAGCTCGGCCTCGAGCTCCTCGCGGCGGACGGCCAGCTGCGTCGCCTCGTCGGCGAACTCGTCGGCGAAGGAGGAATCCTCCCGGGCCAGCTCGCGCGCGGCCTGCTCATCCGCCGACGCCTGCTGCCATTCGGTATACGCATGCACGATCGGGGTCAGCTCGGCGTAGCGGCGGCCCAGCGTGCGAGCCTTCTCCTGGTCGGAGTGGACGGCCGGGTCGGCGAGCGCGTGCTCGAGCGCCGCGTGCTCGCTGACCAGATCCGCTAGCCGGTCAAACACTGAAAGAACCTTTCGTACTGAACTGCCCCCGGACGTGCGCAAGCCGGGGTCCGGGATACGGACCCCGGCTCGGGGGGGTTACTTCTTGGTGGCCTGCTGGCCAGAGCTCTTGCCGAAGCGCTTCTCGAACCTGGCGACGCGACCGCCGGTGTCCAGGATCTTCTGCTTGCCGGTGTAGAACGGGTGGCAGTTCGAGCACACCTCGGCGTGGATCGTGCCGCCGGACGCGGTGCTCCGGGTGGTAAACGTGTTCCCGCAGCTGCAGGTCACCGTGGTGACCTGGTACTGGGGGTGGATGTCAGGCTTCATGTGACAAACTCCTGCCTTCGGCGGTCGCCGGGTCGCCTTGCTGAGTGCCCGGGGGGTCGTCCCCCAGGAGCCAGCAGAGCGTGAACCGGTACCGCATGGTTGCGGCTTCTAGTGTGCCAGACCATGGAACCACTTTCCGTGACCTGGCATTCCCGCCCGGCCGGGCGGGTGAAACCCGGCTTTCACCACGCTAGGACGAGGTGGAAGCCCGGTTTCATTCGGTTGTGAGGTGCCCCTAGGAACCGAGCGTGGTCTTCTGGACTTGGAGCAGGAACTCGGCGTTGCTCTTGGTCTTGCGCATCTGCTCCATGAGCAGCTCGAGGGCCTGCTGCGGCTCCAGGGCGTGCAGCACGCGGCGCAGCTGCCAGACGATCTTGAGCTCCTCCGGCGCGAGCAGGATCTCTTCCTTACGGGTGCTCGACGCGTCCACGTCGACCGCCGGGAAGAGCCGCTTCTCGGCGAGCTCACGGCGCAGCCGCAGCTCCATGTTGCCGGTGCCCTTGAACTCCTCGAAGATGACTTCGTCCATCCGGGACCCGGTCTCGATCAGGGCGGCAGCCAGGATGGTCAGCGAACCGCCGTTCTCGATGTTGCGCGCCGCGCCGAAGAACCGCTTGGGCGGGTACAGCGCGGTGGAGTCCACACCACCGGACAGGATGCGGCCGCTGGCGGGCGCCGAGTTATTGTAGGCGCGGCCCAGCCGGGTGATGTTGTCGAGCAGGATGACCACGTCGTGGCCCATCTCGACCAGGCGCTTGGCGCGCTCGATGGCCAGCTCGGCCACGGTCGTGTGGTCGTCGGCCGGGTGGTCGAAGGTCGAGTGGATGACCTCGCCCTTCACCGTGCGCTGCATATCGGTGACCTCTTCTGGCCGCTCGTCGACCAGGACGACCATGAGGTGGCACTCCGGGTTGTTCGTGGTGATCGCGTTGGCGATCGACTGCAGGATCATCGTCTTGCCCGCCTTGGGCGGAGAGACGATCAGGCCGCGTTGGCCCTTGCCGATCGGGCAGATCAGGTCGATGATCCGGGTGGTCATGTTGGTGGGATCGGTCTCCAGCCGGAGCCTGTCCTGCGGGTACAGCGGCACCAGCTTGGAGAACTCGGGCCGGGACGCGGACCGCTCCGGGTCGAGGCCGTTGACCTTGTCCAGCCGGACCAGGGCGTTGAACTTCTCCCGGCGCTCGCCCTCGCGCGGCTGGCGGACCGCACCCTCGATGACGTCGCCCTTGCGCAGGCCGTGCTTGCGCACCTGGGACAGCGAGACGTAGACGTCGTTCGGCCCGGGCAGGTAACCGGTCGTGCGGACGAAGGCGTAGCCCTGCGACTCGAGCACGTCCAGGATGCCCGCGATCGGGATCAGCACGTCATCCTCGGCGATCACGGGCTCGGGATCGCTCTGGCGCTCGCGGCGCCGGTTCCGGTTGCGGAACCGGTCACGGCTGCGGCGGCGCGGGTCCCCGTCGTCGTCGCGGAACTGCTCGCCCCCGGAACCGCGGCCCGAGGCCGCCGGCTCCCGGCGGTCACTACCCTGGTCCCGGCCCTGGTCGCGTCCGTCGCGGCCTTGCTCACGACCGGCCTGGTCCCGGTTACCGTGATCGCGGCTCTGCTCGCGGCCGGCCTGACCGCCCTGATCGCGGCCGGCCCCATCCCGGACGGCACCATCCCGCCCGGACTGATCGCGGGCGGCCCCGTCACGGCCAACACTGTCCCGGCCAGCACTGTCGCGGCCGCGGGACGGTTGGCCGTTCCGGCGCCGCCGGTCGCCGCGCGGCGTGTCACTCTGGGTGGTCTCCCCGGCGGTCACGCCGTCCCGGCGGGCGGCCGAGTCGGCCTCCTCGTAGAAGCTGAGCTGCTGCTGGCTGGTCCCGTCCGCACCGATACCGCCGCGGGCACCGTCGCCCAGGCCGGACTGCGCGCTAGCCCCGATGCCGGATCGCGAGTGTGTCTCTGATTCCATGGCGTCCTGCTTCTGCTGGTCCGAACCCTGCTGAGCGACACTGCTCGGCTGGCTCTGCGGGCGGGGGCCGGGGCCTCCGCTCTGCCGCGCCTCGATCGCCTCGATGAGCTGGTTCTTACGCATCCGGCCCGCACCAGGGATGGCCAGGGTCTGCGCGATGCGCTGCAACTCGGGCATAAGCATCGAGGAAAGGCCCGTACCACCGCGACTGCGCGACTTGGATGTCGATGCCGTCGTTCCGGCGGCCGCGGGGGCATCCTCAGACGCGGTTGGCGCGCCGCTGAGGATTTCGGTTGTGTCGCTCACTAATGGTCCTTCCATGATTTCTCGGCCGCCTGGGTAACCCCGCTGGGCCCGTCGACCCTGTACAGCGGCCCCGTGGGGCCAGAGTTTTGATTCACGCTGCACGTCAGCTGCCGCCAGCTATCCACGATTGCCGCAACGCGTTACGTTCCTCCGTGCGTCGCCGTATGTCCGCAAGCCAGGGAGACTGAGTCGGAAAGCGCCCGGACGGCCGGGTCGCTCGCACCCTTCCTACTGGGGAGAGAGCGAAGCACCCTGCGCCAAAGACCTCGGGTACGGCAACAATACCGTCCCATAGGAGTTTTCCGGCTAGCGCCCGGTTTGCCGACGAGCGCCCAACCCAGAGCGGGGCACCCGGTGCGCCACTAAGCCTAACACCATGAGGACTCACGGCATTCCTTCGCAGCCATCCGTGTCGGAATGGGGAGGCAACGGTCCCTCGAGGCCCGCCAGCAGCCTCAGGCATCCGGCATGCTCAGTTCCAGGTGTGATGTCGTGGCCTGGCGCTGCCGCCGCATACCCGGTCGGACGGATTGGCCGCTGCCTCCCGCGTCAGCAGCCCGGCAGGGACTCCGGGCGCAGGACGCGCGCGCCTTGCCGTTCGACGTCTAGCGAGCTTATGTGCCAAGCAATACCCGTTTCTCTCACAATTGAACCCAGGCTGTCCAGGTCGTGACGGTAACCCGACTCGCCGCGGGCGCGCAGGAACGCGAGCACCGAGGGACCTGCCCCTGAGACCACGGCGGGCAGGCCCGCGGCCCGCAGGCCGCGTACCAGCGCGTGCGTCGAGGACATGGCGCTGGCCCGGTACTCCTGGTGCAGAAGGTCCTGGGTCGCGGCCAGCAGGACGTCTTGGCCGGCGCCGGGCTGGGTCAGCGCGGCGATCAGCAGGGCGCTGCGCCCGGCGTTGGCCGCCGCGTCTCGGTGCGGGATCAGGCCGGGCAGCAGGCCCCTGGCCACATCGGTGCGCACCGGCGCGGGCGCGACGCACACCACGGGGGTAAATGAGGCCAGCGGCTCGAGGCGGATCATGTGCGGACCGTCCGGCTCGGTCCAGGCGATGGTCAGGCCGCCGCCCAGGCACGCGGCCACGTTGTCCGGGTGCCCCTCGAGCTCGCAGGCCAGCGGGAGCAGCGCCGCATCGGCCAGCTTTCCCGAGTCGGACAGGGCCTGCGCGGCGAGCAGACCGGCCACGACCGCGGCCGCCGAGGAGCCCAGGCCCCGGCCGTGCGGGATCCGGTTCACGCAGCGCAGCCCGAGGCCGGGCGGCTGGCCCCCGGTGACGGCGAACGCCACCCGCATGGCCCGGACGATCAGGTGCTCCTCGCCCGCGCCGGCCAGGTCCTCGCCCGCGCCGGAGATCTCGATCGACAGCCCGGACGGCAGGATCCGCGCCTCCACCTCGTCATGCAGCGTCAGCGCCAGCCCGAGCGCGTCGAAACCCGGGCCGAGGTTGGCGCTGGTCGCGGGGACCAGCACCCGGACCGCGCCGGCGGACCAGCCCATGAAACTCCTAACCGCACCGATGGGACATTGCTGCCGCTCTAGCGGCACCTATGGGACATTGGTGTCGTTGTACGGGGGGCGTGGACGGGGATGGTCAGGCCAGGCCGAGGGCGGCCGCGGCGGCACCAGGATCCGCGGCGATCACGGCCGGGGCCGGGGCGCCGGCCAGGGCCCAGTCCGGGTCCTTCAGGCCGTTTCCGGTGACGGTGCACACGACGCGGGAACCCGCCGGAATCTGGCCCCTGGCGCTGGCTTTGAGCAGGCCGGCCACGCTGGCCGAGGAGGCCAGCTCGCCGAACACCGCTTCCCGGGTGGCCAGCAGCCGGTAGGCGGCGAGGATCTCCCGGTCGGTCACCGAGTCGATCAGGCCGCCGGACTCGTCGCGGGCCGCCTCGGCCTGCCGCCACGAGGCCGGGTTGCCGATCCGGATCGCGGTCGCGATCGTCTGCGGATGCAGTACGGGCTCGCCGGTCACGATCGGCGCCGCCCCGCTGGCCTGGAACCCGAACATCCGGGGCGCGCGCGTCGCCAGGCCGGCCCGCTGGTACTCGGTGTAGCCCATCCAGTAGGCGGTGATGTTGCCGGCGTTACCGACCGGCAGGCAGTGCACGTCGGGCGCGTCGCCGAGGTCGTCGACGATCTCGAAGGCGGCCGTCTTCTGGCCCTGCAGCCGGTCCGGGTTGACCGAGTTGACCAGGGCCACCGGGTACTGGCTGGCCAGCTTCATGGCCAGCTCCAGGCAGTCGTCGAACGAACCGTCCACCTGCAGCAGCCGCGCGCCGTGCACCAGCGCCTGGGCCAGCTTGCCGATGGCGATCTTGCCGCGCGGCACGAGCACCGCGCAGGTGAGCCCGGCCCGGGCCGCGTAAGCGGCGGCGCTGGCGCTCGTGTTGCCGGTCGACGCGCAGATCACCGCCTTGACGCCGGCCCCGGCGGCCATGCTGATGGCCACCGTCATGCCCCGGTCCTTGAACGAGCCGGTCGGGTTACCGCCCTCCACCTTGAGGTACACCTGGCAGCCGGTACGGGCGGACAGCACCGGGGCGGGGAGCAGCGGCGTGCCGCCCTCGCGCAGGCTGACCACCGGCGTGGCCTCGGTAACCGGCAGGCGGTCCCGGTACTCGGCGATCACGCCCTGCCACACGTGCCGCGGCTCAGCTCGCTGCTTGGTCACCGGGGACATAACTCCTCTTCCCCTTCCACGCGCATGACGCTGGCCACGGCGCGCACCACGGACAGCGCCTCGAGATCGCGGACGGTCGCGGCCAGCGCCTCGTCCCGCGCGGTGTGGGTCACGATCACCAGCTGAGCCTGCCCGCCCCGGCTGACCTGGCGGACGGTCTCGATGGACACGTCGTGCTGGGCGAAGGCCGCGGCCACCGGGGCCAGCACGCCGGGCCGGTCGGCCACGTCCAGCGAGACGTGGTAGCGGGTGATCGTCTCCCCCATCGGCATGACCGGGAGCCCGGCGTACGTGGACGCGTCCGGGCCGCGCGTGCGGGCCAGCTTGTTCCTGGCCACCGCGACGATGTCGCCGAGCACGGCGCTCGCGGTCGGCGTGCCGCCCGCGCCCGCGCCGTAGAACATCAGGCGGCCGGCCGACGCGGCCTCGACGAACACCGCGTTGTACGCCTCGGCCACGGCGGCCAGCGGGTGCGAGCGCGGGATCATGGCCGGGTGCACGCGGACCGAGATGCCTCCGTTGCACCGCTCGCAGATGGCGAGCAGCTTGACCACCCGGCCCAGGGCCCGCGCGCTGCCGATGTCGGCGGCGCTGACCTCGGTGATGCCCTCGCGATGCACGTCGGCCGCGGTCACCGGCGTGTGGAAGGCCAGGCTGGCCAGGATGGCCGCCTTGGCGGCCGCGTCGAAGCCCTCGACGTCGGCGGTCGGGTCGGCCTCGGCGTAGCCCAGGGCCTGGGCTTCCTCCAGCGACTCGGCGAAGCCCGCCCCGGAGGAGTCCATCCGGTCCAGGATGAAGTTGGTGGTGCCGTTGACGATACCGAGCACGCGGTGGACCGTGTCGCCGGCCAGCGACTCCCGCAACGGCCGCAACAGCGGGATGGCCCCGGCCACCGAGGCTTCGTAATACAGATCGCCGTGGTACTCCCGGACCGCGCCGTAGATCTCCGCGCCGTCCTCGGCCAGCAGCGCCTTGTTCGCGGTGACGACCGGCTTGCCGTTCTTCAGCGCGGCCAGCAGCAGCGACTTGGCCGGCTCGATGCCGCCGATCACCTCGACCACGATGTCCACATCCGAACGGCTGACCAGCGAGTACGCGTCCGCGGTGAGCAGCGCCCGGTCGATCTCCGCGGCGCGGGGGTGGCTAACCCGCCGCACCGCGATGCCGGCCAGCTCCAGCCGGGCCCCGACCCGCGGGGCCAGGTCGTCGGCCTGCGTGATGAGCAGCCGGGCCACCTCGGACCCGACCACCCCGCAGCCGAGCAGGGCCACCTTGAGCGTGGGCATGGTCCCGGTCATCCGACATCCAGGCGGAACAGGTCGTCCAGCGTCTCGCGGCGGACGATCGCGGCGGGCTCGGCGCCCTCGCCGACCGCGACCACGGCGGGGCGCGGGACATGGTTGTAGTTGCTGGCCAGGGACCGGCAGTAGGCGCCGGTGGCCGCGACGGCCAGCAGGTCGCCGGAGGCCAGGTCGGACGGCAGGTACGCGTGCCGGACCACGATGTCGCCGCTCTCGCAGTGTCGGCCCACCACCCGGCACAGCACAGGCCCGGCCGCGGACTCGCGCGAGGCCAGCGCGGTCGTGTACTCGGCGTCGTACAGGGCGGTCCTGATGTTGTCGCTCATCCCGCCGTCCACGCTGACGTAGGTTCGCAGCCCGTCCACGTCCTTGATCGTGCCCACCGTGTACAGCGTCACCATGGACGGCCCGATGATGGCCCGGCCCGGCTCGACGGTCAGCCGCGGCCGGGCCAGCCCGGCGGCGGCGCACTGGCCGTCCACGATCTGGCGCAGGCTCTGGGCCAGGTCCTTGACCTCGGGCGGGTCGTCCTCATCGGTGTAGGCGATGCCGAACCCGCCACCCAGGTCGAGCTCGGCGATCTCGACGCCGTGCGTGTCGCGGATCCGGACGGCCAGCTCGATCACCCGGTGGGCCGCCACCTCGAAGCCGGCCGCGTCGAAGATCTGCGAGCCGATGTGCGAGTGCAGCCCGGCGAACTCCAGGCCCGGGCAGGCGATGACCCGCGCCACCGCCTCGTCGGCCGCGCCCGAAGCCAGCGAAAAGCCGAACTTCTGGTCGTCATGCGCGGTGGCCATGAACTCGTGAGTGTGGGCTTCCACCCCGGTGGTGACGCGTACCAGCACCTTCGGCCGGGCGGCCGGGTCCCCCGGGTCCCCCGCCCCGGTCAGGTAGGCCAGGCGAGCGATCTCCTCGAAGGAATCGGTCACGATGTGCCCGATGCCCACGTCGATGGCGCGGGCCAGCTCATCCAGCGTCTTGTTGTTGCCGTGCAGCGTGATCTGCTCCGGCGGCACGCCGGCCGATAGCGCCACCTCCAGCTCGCCGCCGGTGCAGACGTCGATGCCGAGGCCTTCCGAGCTCACCCAGCGCAGCACCGCGCGGGAGCAGAACGCCTTGGCCGCGTAGAACACCCGGGCCTGCGGGCCGAACGCGTCAATGTAGTCCCGGCACCGGGTCCGGACGTCATCCTCGTCGCACACGTACAGCGGCGTGCCGAACTCGGCCGCCAGGTCCCGCACGTCCGCGCCGCCAATGGTCAGGACTCCGCCGGAGCGGCGCGCACCGCGCGGCCAGATGCCGGGGTGCAGGGCGTTGAGGTCGTTCGGCGGGGCGGGCGGATGGTCGGCGGGCAGTACGTCAGCGTGGCGTGGCCCGGCCGGGTGCGCGACGCGGCTCATCTATATCCTTTCCGGCGCGCCGACGCCGAGTAGCCCGAGGCCGACGGCGAGCCCGGTCCGGGCCGCGGCCGCCAGCCACAGTCGTTCGCTGCTGATGCTCGATATCATCGTGAAGCCCGTAGTGCTCATGGTGTCAATCGTCCGCGCTGCCAGTTCCTCCAGGTACCCGGCGAAGTCGTCAGGCCGGCCGCGGCGCGCGGCCATGGCCACCCGTTCCGGGAGCCAGGACAACGCGTCAAGCAGCGCCAGCTCCTGTGGTGCCTTGAGCAGGCGCGGCCGGAACCCGCCGGGCTCTGTCCCCAGCGCGGCGGACCAGCGCAGCACGGCGGCACTGGCGGCATGCGCGTACCGAACAGCATAAGCGGGATTGACCAGCACCTGGCGCGCGATGATCGCCGGTTGCGGCGGGACGCCGCCCGGAGGCATCCGGGCGAGCGCGAACCGGACCGCGTCGATTCCCGCGTAGGCGACCGCCACGGCGACCGGTGAGGCGGGAGCGGGGGGTGGAACCACGGACCGTTCCATATCAAAAGTAACCGTGGCGCCCGCGGTGGCGGCGAGACGGCCGGTCACCTCGGCGGCGAGGGCCGCCCGGGCGGACGGCCAGTCCGGCGCGGCGGTCAGGTCGGCGACGGGCCCGGGCGCGGTGTGGCCGTGCAGCGCGTCGCTGGCCGCGCAGGCCGGGCCGGCCCGCGCGATCCGCACGGCCAGGCCGGCCAGGGCGTCCCGGGTCACGGTGACGGTGAGGTAGCCGGGGCCGGTGACCTCGGCTTTGTCTATCCAGGGCTCGGCGGCAAGGCGAGCGGCCAGGGTCTGGGCGTATCGGCGGGGATCGCGGGCTAGGCGAAACGGGAGGCTGGAGGAGTAGCTGCCCGGCTGCGGGCCCGGGCGGAGCTGCGGGTCCGCGTCGGGGTGACCGGCCGCGGCTCCGATGGCGCGCCGCAGCTCGGCGGTGATCATCCCGGGTCGCGGACGGCCAGCTCGCGGACCACGCGGATCATCTCATTCGGATCGAACGGCTTGGTCAGGTAGGCGTCGGCGCCGACCCGGGCGCCCCGGGTCTTGTCTTCCTCCTGCGCGCGGGCGGTGATCAGCACCACCTTGATGTGCGCCGTGTCCGGCGACCGGCGCAGCCGGATCGCGGTCTCCCAGCCGTCCAGCCGCGGCATCATCACGTCCAGCGTGATGACGTCCGGGGCGATGTCCGTCACCCGGTCCAGGCAGTCCTGCCCGTCCACCGCCGTCTCCACCTCGAACCCCTCAAGCTGGAGATTGACCGCGATCAGCCGCCTGATCACCTCATCGTCGTCGACGACCAGCACCCGTCCCAGTCCGCGCGTCACCCCGGTGAGGTTAGCGTCTTCCGGCGGGTGCGGGCGCACCCGGGCTGGGCGTGTCCGCGCAGGGCGTGCGGCTGGTACCCTTTGGTGTCGCGCAGCCCCCATAGCTCAGGGGAGAGAGCAACGGCCTCCGGAGCCGTGAGCGCAGGTTCGAATCCTGCTGGGGGCGCCACCCGGGAGCAGGGTCGAATGCTATTTGACCTGCGGAAATGCAAATTACACTGATGTCATTCTCGGACGCGGGATGTTGCCGGATGCTGCCGTCTGACGGGTCCTGCGCCCCATACGCGCCCCAAGTCGCCCCGTACGCGCGCCGGGTCATGGCTCCTCCAGGTGCAGGGCCTGGTCCATGCGGCCGATCCAGACGCCCTCAAGGCCGGCCACACACCGGGCGTAGACGCGCATAAGCATCTCGACGGAGTGGCCGGCCCAGGCGGCGACCTCGGTGGCGGGGACGCCTGAGTTGAGCCGCCAGGTGATCCCGGAGTGCCGCAGGTCGTAGGGGCGTTTCATGAGCGGGGTGGCGAGCTGGTCGGGGGTGAGGGAGGCGGCGCGGACTTTCTGCCAGACCTGCCACCAGGTGGACGGCTGGATGGGGTTGCCGTTCTCGGAGCGGAACAGCCTGCCGTCGGGGGCGGTGCCGAACGTCTGCATGTGGGTGCGGAGGAGCTGCACGAGCTCGGGCGGGATGGGGACCTTGCGGACGGGCCTGCGGGCCCTGGGGTTGGGCCGGCCTTTGGTGCGGCCTTTGAGGCCGCGGTGCTCGTGGACCTGGCCGTCGTCGGTGTAGGCCCGGCCTGCGGCGGGGCTGGCGTCGGCGAAGATCAGGTGGCCCCATCCGGTCGGGGGCAGGTGGCAGCCCGCTTTGGTGAGCGCGGCGACTTCGGAGGGGCGCATCAGGGCGTAGAACATGCAGCCGTAGAACGCGGTGAAGCGCGGGCCCTGCCGTTTGCCGATGGTGTCGCAGGCTTTGAGCATGTCGGCGACCAGGGCGGGGCTGCCGACGGCGCGCGGTCGAGGGTGTCGTCGGGGGCCTGCGGGGGTGTCCAGCCTTCGGGCAGGTTGGCTTTGCTGAGCGGGTTGGTGGTGAGTCTTTTCTTGCGGACCGCGTAGCCGAGGGCGCGGTGCAGGACCCGGCGGCGCCGGGAGAAGTATTCCGGCGCGGCGGGTGTGCCGTCCAGCCGGGCGGCCAGGACGTCGAGCACGTCGCAGACGAGCGAGGGGTCCTCCAGGGCGCTGACCGGGCGGGAGGCCCGGGCCAGCCAGGCGAGGGCTCTGGCCTCGTCGTCGTCGAGCGGGCCGGCGTGCTGGCCCTGGTTGAGCTTCTTTGTCAGCGCGTGCCTGAGCACGCCGGGGTCGGGTGCGCCTGGCAGGTCCCGGACGACGACGGGGACGACTGTGGCCAGGGTCTCGATGAGGGACACGCGGGTCTTGGCCGCGGCCGCGGGCCATGCCGCGGCGGTGAACTCCGCGGCGTGCTGGTAGAAGGAGATGTCGCGGCGCTTGCGTTCCACCGACTCGGGCAGGCCCGAGTCGGTGTCGAACCCCTCTCCTTTCCTGGCCGCGGTGATGAGGGAGGCCCGGAAGGATTCGGCGAGCGCCATGGTGAGGAATGAGGCAGAGAAGTGCCGCCGGGCCACGACCCACCGGACCCGGTAGGACATCTTGCGTCCCTTCCGGGTCTCGATCTTCCAGGGGCGGAAGTCAAATGAGGTGGTCACGCGATGTCCTCGTCGGTGGTGTCCAGCCACTGCTCGAGCCAGCTGCGCCGGATGCGGACCGTTCCGTTGCCTGCGAGGCGCTTGCATCGGGGGCCGGTGCCGAGGGCGCGCCACCGGTCGAAGGTGCGCCGGGAGACTTTCAGCTCGGTGCAGACCTCTTCGACGGTGAGCCACTCGTCCTGCACGGCGTGCGGGTCACGGGGTGTCCTGATTTTCATGTTCACCTCCTCCGTGCCGTGGTGCCTGGTTTGCTGCTGGCCGGGCCGGTGGTGGCGGCCCGGTTCGGGGTGGTGTCTGCACGGGGGTTGCACGGCGGTGCGGGTGCCGGTGCGTGAGCCGCCGCGATGTCTTGGTAGAGGGCCTGGTACCTGAGGTTCCTGTCGTTGGCGCATCCGGCGGGGCCGCAGGTTTTCATGACGTCGTGGCAGCGGCGGAGCATGCCGGGGAGCCACCGGTCGTACAGGAGCAGGGTGTCGGCGAGTGGGGGGTGTGTCATCCGGTAGACCCGGGTGAATTCGGTCATGACGTTGTGGAGCTCGATGATGACTTCGGGGTGGGAGGCCCAGCAGTCGGCGACGAGCTCGAAGTAGGAGGGGTGCCATCGGCGCATAACGGCGACCCAGTCGGTCAGGACGGCCATTTCGGCGGTCTTGGCGTCGGGGTCGAGGGCGGGCCAGCAGGTGGCGGGCGGGCCTTTGGGGTCGCGTTCGGCGTGGGCGTCTAGGTCGGTGGTGATCTGGTCGATGCGGGCGGCCAGTTCGCGTTTGGCGGTTTCCAGGTCGTCGCGGGTCTGGCCGAGGCTGGCTTTGAGGTTGGCGAGCTGGATGGCCAGCGCGGCGAGGGCGGTGTCGGGGGTCTCGGTCATGCGGCCTCGCCTTCGGCCTCAGGCCTGATCGGGGTTAGCGGGACGGGCTCGGGCAGCGGCAGCCAGGCGGCCGGGTTGAGTCTGAGCCGGAAGGAGATCCGGCGCCAGACGGGGCGGACCTTGACCGCGATCGGGGACCGGTTCATGGCCAGGACCAGGGCGCGGGATTCGGGGAGCTGCCGGATGTAGGCGACGGGGACGACGGGCAGGGCCATTTCTCCCCCGTACATCCCGGCCAGGGTGGAGATCTCCTCGGCCATGTCGGCGTCGGTGTTGCCGCCGAGCACGATCTTGGTCCCGGCCAGGGCCCAGATGGCCTTGGCGGCGTCGGCGCCGTACCGGACCCGGAGCTGCGAGGGGGTGTGCACGATGAAGCAGACCTGGATGCCGGACCCGGCCGAGGTCGCCAGCCAGTCGGCCAGCGGCACGGCCGCGGTCTGGGTCACCTCGTCAGCGCGAACAGGACCGGGCTGGGGATGCGCCCGAACCGGGTCAGGGAGCCGGCGAGCACGCAGTCGCGGTGGACCTTCTCCACCACCGCCCGGAACAGGGGCGCGGCGGCGCTGAGCTCACCGGAGTTGATGACGTACAGGGTCCCGTTGCTGACGGCCCACCCGGCCGCGTCGAAGGGGCGGATCCCTGTCCCGGAGACGGCGCGGCGCAGGGCCGGGACGCCGACCCAGGCCAGGGACCGGGCCATGGTCATGCGGATGGAGTCGGCGGCCTTGCCGTCCCGCTGGATCTCCGCGGCGGCGGTCAGCAGTTCCGGGGAGGCGCCGGGCCGGGCCAGCGCGTCTTTGAGCGGGTCGCCGAGCAGCTGGGACCAGCGCCAGACCGCGCTCATGTCCTCGCCGAGCAGCGCGGCGGCGTGCATGAGGGCGGCGATCGCGAAGATGGCCTTTTCCAGCCAGAACTGCATCTCGCCGGTTCCGTCGGCGGGCCCGGTGAGCGCGGCCGCGGTGCGGATCGCCACTTCGGGGTCCAGGCAGTCGGCCACGATGTCAACCCGGAACGTGGAGGTGATGCCGCCGATGCCTTCGGGGTTGAAGACCTCGACCGGGCCGAGCTGGGCCCGCTTGCCGGAGGTCAGGGTGTACAGGTCGGCGCGGGTGGTCGCCGCGACGCAGGCGCCGGGGTGGCTGTAGACCCGGTCGGCGAGGATCCCGGTCTTGCTGGTCCGCTGCGGTGCGATGATGCCAACCTGGTCCTCGCCGCGGGCGTAGATCTTGCGGCCGAGCTGGGCCCGGCCCAGCCGCACCGCGTAGGCCGTGGCGGGGCAGGTCAGGCGATCGGTGAACCGCAGGTCCGGGCGGCACCGGCGCCCGTGGTACAGCGCGGCCAGCCGGACGCCCCTGGCCCGCTGGACCTGCCCCGAGCTGGCCCGCCATGCGGCAGCCAGCGGCATCGCTCCCGCGCCCTCGGCGTCCACCGTGCGCCGCTGGCTGGCTGACGACGCCCTCAAGCCCTGGCAGCACCGGTCGTGGATCTTCCCCCGAGACCCGCACTTCGCCCTCAAGGCCTCCCGCGTCCTGGACCTCTACCAGCGGCAATGGGAAGGAGAGCCGCTCGGCGAGGACGAGTACGTGCTCAGCGCCGACGAGAAGCCCGGCGTCCAGGCCCGCATGCGCATCCACCTCCCGCTCCCGCCCGGGCCGAGGCGGGCGATGCGGGCCGAGAGCGAGTACCACCGCTTCGGCACCCTCGCCTACCTGGCCGCCTACGACGTCCACCGCGCCCAGGTCACCGGCCGGTGCGAGCCGACCACCGGCATCAAGCCGTTCACCGCGCTCGTGGACCAGGTCATGCAGACCGAGCCCTACGCCTCGGCGAGACGGGTCTTCTGGATCGTGGACAACGGCGCCTCACACCGGAACTGGGCGGCAGCAGCCCGGCTCACCGACGCCTACCCGAACGCCCAGATGGTCCACCTGCCCGTCCACGCCTCCTGGCTCAACCAGGTCGAGATCTACTTCTCCGTCATCCAGCGCAAGCTCCTCACCCCCGACGACTTCGAGGACCTCGATGAGCTCGCCGCCCAGATCCTCGCCTTCGAGAAGCACTACAACGCCGCCGCCAGGCCCTTCGACTGGAAGTTCACCCGCACCGACCTCAACCGCCTCCTGGCACGCATCAGCCAGCACGACCGGCACGCACCCCACCCTCTGGCCGCATGACCCCCGACGAATTAACGGGCGCGACCACTAGTGCCGTAGCAGGTTGGGTTTGCCCCGGACAACTGGACGCAATCGTCGGCCAAGAAGTCAGGCGCCCCGGTCGTGCCTTCGCGCCTGTTGAGGCCTGGCCCCGCTATAGCCGGGCGTGCAAGGCTTTCGCTACCTCCGGGTCGCCGTTCCCGATCGTGAAGACGCGGACGCGCCTCGGGTCAAGCCGATGCCGGTGCGGATATTCCAGCCCTAGGCCGGTGACTTTGCCGTCACGGCCAAGGATTACACGTCCGGTTGCGTCACCGGCCTGAAAGGTCAGCGGAACGCTCACCACCGTGTAGCCGCCGGACTGGCGGGCGGCCGGGGTTCCCAAGCCCTCGAAGCTGCCGGCAGGGCGGGTCACATTGGTCCACCCGCGGGCGATCCGATCCGCATCCGCGTGCCCGCGCAGGCCGGCGTCGAAATCCCGGCGTGCCTGCTCCCAGCGGCCCTTGATGAGGTCGCCCAGCAGCGCTCGCGCTCGGCTCTCTGTCTCGGGCGGGATGTCTTGTGTCATCGTCCGTGCTCCTGCCCTGGCCTGCTGGCCGTCCGGACCTGCGCGCTCAGTCCCTGAGCCGGTCCTTGCGCAATCTCCAGCCAGGCTATCGCGCTCATGACGGCCGCCATTGACACGGCGGCTGGAGCCGGTGACGGGAATCGAACCCGGATGACCAGCTTGGAAGGTTGGCCGTACCCTGAGGTAATGGACTCTGACCTGGGCTTTCGAGTGGCCGGGGGTAGCTGTAGTTGACCGCTGATCGCCATGGTTAATGGCACGCCAATGGCACGGCGATCATGGCTCAGCTCAGCCCGGCGGTCAGGGCTGTATGTGGAGCCAGATCGGGATGCCTGCTGCCTTGGCCAGCCGGGCGGTGCTGGTGCTGCCGGGGCTTGCGCCTCGGATGAACGCGGCGCAGCCGTCCGCGCCGAGCGCGATCATCTCGGCGTTGCGGCGGTATCCGGCAGCTCGCCCGTACCGGCGCCAGTCGGCGGGGTGCGCCTCGGTGCGGTAGCCAGGGGTCCGGGCGGCGTAGGCGGCGGCGATCGCGTCGGCTCCGCGGGGACACGCGCCGTGCACCAGCAGGACGCCCTCGGGGTGCCGGGCGAGGATCACCGCCAGGGCCTGCTCGATGGCGGGTACGTCGTCCCAGGTGCGGCTGCCGGTCACCAGGAACCGGAACGGCTGGCGCATCAGTATCACCCCCGATACCTGCTGATCCGGGTCGGGGTGTGTCCCTGCTCAGATCTCGTCCGTGATCGCGTGCACGGTGCAGGGGATGGCCCGCGTCCGGTCCGGGCAGGCTTGGCCTCGCCCTTGTCCTCTGGCCGGAGTAGCCGCAGTGGCTCCGCGGTCAAGGACGCCGGAGGCGGTTTTCCCGCAAGGAAAACTTCGCGTAGCGAATCCTTGACGGTGGAGGGGCGGCTACGCACACTCAGCGGGCCATCCCCGGATTTGACCTCTTCCGTGTCGGGTCTCCTCGGCGACGTGGCTCACCTGCGTCAAGCCAGGTCGCGATGCCTGCGGTGCTGTCCAAGTGTGACCGTGATATCTCTCTCGCGACCGCCTCATCGGGCACGCAGCGGGCACGGGACCTCTTCGTCCCGAACTAGCGGCGCCGCTGGGCGTTTGGCCATTGTCCCAGCTAGCTGAGTGTGCTGACAGTCGTCGCTGCTGGCGGCTGTGCGAGGACATTGCTGTACTTCCGTGCTGTACGGTCCACTGCATTAGCAGCTCGGAGCGGCACTCGGCCGTCTGACATCTTGGCAAGGCCCGATGACTTACGGGTCGCCGGGGCGGTCCAACCTTCAGAACAACATCGACGGACGACGCATGAACGTGGAAAGAGGCGCGACATGGCTGACTGGGAGAAGCAGATCTTGCCATCAACCTGATAGTCGGGGACCTGGAGCGCTCGAAGACGTTCTACCGCGAGGTCTTCGGCCTGCTTCCGCTGCACGAGGCGGAGGACCAGGCATTGTTCCGCTTCACGGACATGTACGTCATGTTGCGGCACGATCCGGCTCACCAGGCCCCGGCAGGCGACGTCCACAGCCTGGCGCAAAAGGGTGTCGGGCAATTCGCCATCGTCGTTGACGACGTGGATGCGGTGGGCGCTGAACTGGCCGAGCACGGAGTGACATTGATCAGCGGCCCGGCGGATCGTGACTGGGGCATGCGCACGATCACCTTCGCCGATCCGGGCGGCTACACCTGGGGAATCGCGCAAGACCTGCCCTAGCGCGCGGGCTCGTAGCGTTCACGGCTCCGGAGGCCACCGACCCCATCTCGCGAATTTTGCTCCTGACCTCAGGATCCATGGTTATACCCAGTCCTCAGGCACAACATCGTTTCGCCTATATTCCGGATCATGGCAAGGACGGTTGGCCGTTACCGCTGAGCTGGCGCACTGGCGTTCGGTAGGGGATGTAGGGCACAGTCAGGACGACGATCCTGCAAGAGCTGATCTGGAGGGCACTGTGCTACCCGATGACTACCTGACCACTGCTGACGAGATGCTCTCCCACGCACACAGAACTCAGTCGGTGAGCGACGAGATCGGCGAGGCGTACAGGGTTGAGGCTCAGGTAAAGGCGATCCAGGCCGTTGCCGCCGCGATAGACCGCCTGGCGGCGGCCGTCGAGGCGCTGTCGCCGCCTTCCCCGCCCCGCCTTCGTCCGGGTGGCCCCCCGCGGGGCTCCTCTAGAACAAAGAGTGCCCCTCCCGGATGAGGTAAGGCGCCTCTGACCTGGGCGCGCTCGGAGCGACTCGAACCCCAACCTTCTGATCCGTAGGCTGAGGCGAGTCGTCCAGGACCGTCCATTGCGGTCTGTGCGCTGGGCCGACATTCCACAGTTGTCCGCACGGGACCGGTGTTGTGCAGCGGCTTGGCAGCAGTATTGGCAGCAGTCCCGGGCATGTAGCCGGTTGCACCGATCAGGGCTGTGTGCAGAGCCAGACGGGGATGCTCGCTGCCCTGGCCAGCCGGACCGCGCTGGTGCTGCCGGGGCTGCCGCCGCGGATGAACGCGGCGCACCCGTCCGCGCCGAGCGCGATCATCTCGGCGTTGCGGCGGTACCCGACCGCTCGCCCGTACCGGTGTCAGTCCGCGGGGTGGGCCTCGAGCTGGTAGCCGGGGGTCCGGGCGGCGTAGGCGGCGGCGATGGCGTCGGCTCCGCGGGGACATGCGCCGTGCACCAGCAGGACGCCCTCGGGGTGCCGGGCGAGGATCACCGCCAGGGCCTGCTCGATGGCCGCGATGTCGTGCCAGGTGCGGCTGCCGGTCACCAGGAGCCGGAACGGCTGGCGCATGAATGGTCACCTCCGATGCCTGTTCTGGCCCGGCCCGTGACCGCGTGCACGGTGCAGGGGATGGCCCGCGTCCGGTCCGGGCAGGCTTGCGCCTCGCCCTTGTCGTCTGACCGGAGTAGCCGCAGTGGCTCCGCGGTCAAGGACGCCGCAGGCGGTTTCTTCTGCGAAGAAACTTCGCGGAGCGAATCCTTGACGGTGGAGGGCGGCTACGCATACTCAGCGGGCCATCCCCGGATCTGACCTTTCCGTGTGTTCTAGCCCGTGCATGGGTCATGGCGCTGCAATCTCGTGATTCCTGGTGTGCCGTCGGCCAGGTTTCAGATCGGCCACCTGGTCCACGACATGCTCAGGTGCGACCCCTCAGGTCAAGGCCCGGCGTTGCAACCTCGACACCGGTGAGGTGGACTAGGTGCTGGTGCCGTGCGGGCACACCCTGGCCTCGGTCATGTGGCGAGTAGGAATGCCAGATCCCGTGCGACGGATGTCAGCTGCTCTCCGG
The DNA here is from genome assembly GCA_963722055.1 of uncultured Actinomycetes bacterium. Taxonomy (GTDB): domain Bacteria; phylum Actinomycetota; class Actinomycetes; order Streptosporangiales; family Streptosporangiaceae; genus Palsa-504. The sequence goes on from CAVRLA010000003.1 coordinate 255,122, forward strand.
CTTCCAAGGTGAACACGATGCGAGCAGACCACGCGTCGTTGGCAAGGGTCACCTGGGGTCGTCTGACGGTGACGGCGATCAGGACGTAGCGTCGGCCGTCGTGCGATGCCTCGATCTCCAGTTCGCCCAGCCGGGCTCTCCAGCGGCGTTCTCCGGCCCAGCCCCGCCAGCTGGCCGCCAGGTCGGCGAAGAACTCGGCCAGGTTCGGTGGCCCGTCACCGGCCAGGGTCGCAGTCGTCTGCGCTGCCAGGCCGCTGGCCCGGATCTCTACTTGTGACCTGCCGATGGAGCCGTCTGCGTAGGGTTCGACCGGCGGATCGATGATCCATGTGAGGCCGTCGGGACCGTCGAGCGTAAAGGCCGGTGCCGCGCTCGGCTGGCCGGGTGACTGGACAGCGAGGCCGCCACCCGGCCTGCAGACGATGAGCACGCCGGTGTCATCGCGGAGCTGCCAGGCCTCGTATTTATCGTCTGGCGGCACCCTCAACGTCGTGCCTCCGGCGAAGCGCAAGGCGAGCTGCCCATCCGCAGCGACCGTGGCGTCGACTGCCTGGTTTTCAAGGCCGGGGGGCCCTAGAAACAGGAACTCCTCGCCGAGTACGTCGACGGTTTCCACGGTACCGTCGGGCCGCGTCATGGTGATCGGGCTCCCGATGGTCAGCTGCGGAGAGCCGGGCGGGCCGAAGTCGAACCGCAGCTCGGCGAGGCCGCCGCACTGAACCAGTGCCCGGCCTGCGAGCCGGTCCAGGTAGGACTGTGCCTGCTGGATGTCCGATGATCCTGACATGTTCGCATGATGCCGCATTCTTGCGTGTCCCGGTCTGCTCCGCATTCCTCGCAGGCGCCGGATCCCGGCCGATGGGAGCCGAGGAGCCGACGCCATCGACGAGCTGTTCGGGACGTGATATGAGCGGCTTTGGCAACAGTATTGGCAACAGAAAAGGCCACTTCATGATCGCAAGTGGCCTCCGACCTGGCGCGCTCGGAGGGACTCGAACCCCCAACCTTCTGATCCGTAGTTCCATGTGCGGGCATCCGGACCCGTTCAGATCCGTTCGTGACCTCTGCCGCATTCTTGTCGGCTGTTCATCTCCGTCCGGAATCTCCCAAGGTCGTTCGCCCCGGTGGCTCCCAGCGTGGCTCCCACGCGATGACTTGGCCGACCGGTTCGCCCGGTGCCGACCGTCCGTTTTTCAGGGCGGGCCTATCCCCAGTTGCCGCAGATCGTGCGAGTGTTACGCTGTCCGTGGCCATGAGAAAGTCCCCGTATATGGCCAAGTCGAGGTCCTCGCTGGTGGCCAGTTAAAAGTCCCCATCCCTGGGTCTGTCAACTTAACGGTGTAACTTCTTCCTCTGCTGTTACTTGCGTCCCGCGCTCAGGCGGCCGTCAAACGTGATGTCGAAAGCGTTCAGGGCGGCCTTCCACCGGTTGGTCCACCGCTTGCGGCCCTTCCCGGTCGGGTCCAGGCTCATGATCGCCAGGTACAGGCACTTCATCCACCCGGCCTGCTCGGTCGGGAAATGGCCGCGGGCATTGACGGCGCGCCGCAGCCGGGCATTGATCGACTCGATGGCATTTGTCGTGCAGATGACGGTCCTGATTTCCCGGTCGAAGGCCAGGAACGGCACGAATTCAGCCCATGCGTTCTCCCAGAGCCGTATGATAGCCGGGTAGCGCTTCTCCCATTTCCCGGAGAACTCGGCGAACCGGTCCAGCGCCTCAGATTCGGACGCGGCGGTGTACACCGGCTTGAGGTCTTTCGCGATCTGCGCCCAGTCCCTCCTCGAGGCGTACTTGAATGAATTCCGCAAAAGATGGACGATACATGTTTGCACGATGGTCTTCTCCCACACGGCATTGACCGCGTCCGGCAGCCCTTTCAGCCCGTCGCAGACCACCATCAGCACGTCCCTGGTGCCGCAGTTCTTGATTTCCGTGCAGACCCGCAGCCAGTACCTGGCTCCCTCGCCGTCGCCGTGCTCCCCGGCCCACAGGCCCAGGACGTCGCGCTGTCCGTCCGCGGTGACGCCCAGGGCGAGGTAGAGGGGCCGGTTCGCGACCTGGCCCTCCCGGATCTTCACGTTGACCGCGTCGATGAAGATCACCGCGTACACCGCATCCAGCGGCAGGCTCTGCCAGTCCGCCAGGCCCTCCATCACCCGGTCGGTGATCGTGGTGATGGTCTGCTTGGAGACCTCCGCGCCGTAAATCTCGGCCAGGTGCGCGGCGATCTCCCCGTGGGTCAGCCCTTTCGCTGACAGGGAAATGACCAGGTCATCCATTCCGGTCAGCCGCCGCTGCCTTTTGGCGACGATTTTCGGTTCGAAGCTGGAATCCCGGTCCCGCGGCACCGACAGCTCCACCAGCCCGGCCTCGGTGAGCATCGTCTTGGCCCGGTGGCCATTACGGGAATTGCCGCCATTGCGGCCCGCCGGGTCATTCTTCTCATAGCCGAGATGATCATCCAGCTCGCCCTCCAGGGCGCCCTCGACGACCATTTTCGTCAGCTTCCCCAGCAGGCCGCCCTCGCCGGTGAGCTTCAGCCCGCCGGCCCGGGCCCGCTCGGTAAGCTCACGGAGCAGCTGCTCATCAGCCGCCGCCAGCTCTCCGCCGGCCTGGCCCTGATCGTCCGTCACGTCAACCACTGGTGTCTCCTCCGTCTCGGGAGTTACACCGTTAAGATTACAGTCCCCGCTTCCGCCGGCATGACGGCTGCCGCTGCCTGGTCTCAGTCGTTTTCGGGTCCGGGTGTGCTCTCGGTCCCGGCGGCGGCGAGCAGGTCGAGGAACGGGCCGACCCGGAGTCCTTCCTGGGCGGAGTGCCGGAACAGGCGGTCCCGGTTGACGGTGTAGATGACGCGCCGCCCGGTGCGGGTGCGGGTGAGGTACCCGGTGGCTTCCAGGTCGGCCACGATGGCCTGGACGGTGCGGTCGGTCAGGCCGACGACCGGGCTGATGTCCCGGATGCGGGCTTTGGGGTTGCGGGCGATCTCCACCAGGACGTGCCCGTGGCCGGTCAGCAGCGTCCAGGTGCCGCCGTTTTGGTCAGGGTCGCTCATGCTCTCTGAGTATACATCTCGCGAGCGGACTGACGCGAGATAGTTCACATGAAGATTTTCTCGCGTTTTATGTTGACACCCGATCGCCGGGGGCCGATCCTGGTAGTGCCCCCACCGGGCCGCGACTGCGGCCAGGAACGGGGCCGCAGCCACGACCAGCACCCTCGGGGATTGCTGTCCCAGGACCCGGGAGATGCGGGCCGTCCCTGTGCCAGCCATGCGCGGCAACCGCCGCGGGGCCCGCAGCCACAGGAGGTGCGCAGATGCCGGAGGACAAGTTCCCGGTTGAGATGGTCCAGGGCGTGCCGGTGGTGGCCGCGCCCGAGGAGATCGACATCACCAACGCCGAGGCGCTGAGGTCAGCCTTGCTCAGCGCAGCCGCGAACGGGAACGGCGCGCTCGTGGTCGACATGACCCGCACCCGGTTCTGCGATTCCTCCGGGCTGCACACCCTGATCGCCGCGCACAAGCGCGCCGAAGCCGAGCACCGTAAGGTGCTGCTGGTCATTCCCAGCACCGCCGTCCTGCGGGTCTTCACGCTCACCGCCATGGACCGCGTGATCCCCAACTTCACCAGCCTGGCCGAGGCCCTGGCGCAAACGCCCGCCACCGCGAACGGCCGCAGCCGCCAGCGAGACGAAGGAGATGCCGCGCCGGAGACCAGCCGCGGCCCGGCGCCAGCCGGTGAACTGCCGGGCACCGTCAAGCGCTCATCGAAGCAGGCCCAGCAGACGTTCGCCCAGGCACTGACCAGCGCCATGCAGGTACACGGGGAAGGCGACCAGGCGTTCCGCGCCGCGTACGTCGAGTTCAAGCAGACGTTCGAGAAACGTGGCGACCGCTGGATCCCCAAGCAGGCCGCCACGCCTGGGGCTAACGCCCGGCGGTGAGCTGAAGGCTCAGCCGACCACCGGGCCAGGCTTGACAATGCCAGCCCCGCGCAAGCGGGATGACGGACGAGCCATGCTGATCATGGCATCCGCACGGTGTGGCCCGGCGTGCGCCGCGCGGGCCTTCGGAGGCCGAGCGGCGGCGCTGACGCCGGGCCAGCGGCGCCGTGTAGCGGCGCCGCCTTGATAGGTACTTATGGCCAGATTCGGCAATGCAGTCGGCCTCTTCGTCCCGAAGGCAGAGCGGCACGTGCATGGCCTTCGCTGATACCGCGCGTACCAGCTGACCACAGTCCACTGGAGTCCGGCCACGTCCGCCCAAGACCGCATGGGTTGTCGCTCAGTTGGTCACTCAACCCTTTCCCGGAGCGGCCAGCTTGGCCCAGGCCTTCCGGATGCGACTACAGGCGGCCCGCCCGGCCGGCCGAAATTGTGTTATATCGCGCGTCTGGCATGCGGCAGTATCAGCTCCATGACCGAACTCACCGATGCTTCCGGCGCATTTAGCTACGGCGACTCGATCCTGGTCGGCGAGCGGGTGCGGCTGCGCGGTGTGCGTGATGACGACCTGCCCACGCTGGCGAAGTGGGAGATGGACCCGGGACGCACGGCCACGTTGAAGAACCGGGTGGTCCCGCCGTCGGAGGCCTCCGCGAAAGAATTCATCGCGAAGTCGAGCGCGAACCAGGAGAGCGACCTCGGCTTCGCCATCGAGACGCTCGATGATCCGCCGCTGCTGGTCGGCTTCGCCGGGCTGTGGGGGGCGCGCCCCAAGGACCGGTGTGCCGAGTTCGGGATTTCCCTCGGCCGCGAGTACATCGGCCGGGGCTACGGCTCGGATGCGACGCGCGTCATGGTCGGCTACGGGTTCCGCGAGATGGGGCTGCACCGTATTCAGCTCAGCGTGGTTTCGTTCAACCTCGCCGGGATCCGCGCTTACGAGAAGGCGGGGTTCGTCGAGGAGGGCCGCCATCGCGAGTCGGTGCTACACGATGGGCGCTGGTACGACGATGTGCTGATGTCCATCCTCGACCACGAGTGGGCGGCTCGCCGATCGTCTGCCCAATAATGTTCCTGACCACTGCTAGGCGCGCTGAGGGATGTGGCACGCCTCCGGGCGGCCAACATCAGATCCGTAGACTGTGTTATACACACCAGCTGCCTGCCCAAGGTGCCGGCCGCCGTCGCTTGCCTTCGCTCGCAGGTCCGTCGTGTCCAGCGGGATCGGCTCGTGCTGGCTCCCGTTGTGGTCGGAGTTGGTGGTCAGTTACCTTTACCCGGATGAGCAACGACTCGCCGACGAGCGTGGCAGCGGCCTACTTCGACGCCTGGAAGCGCAACGACATCGAACAGGTGCGGCCCCTGCTCCACCCCGACGTCACCTTCGCCGGTGCCCTCGGATCCACCCAGGGCGCCGACGAGACCCTGGCGGGCCTAGGGGGCATGTTCGCGACGACCGAACAGGTCGAGGTGGTCAAGCGCTGGGTGGACGGGCCGGACGTCTTGACCTGGTTCGAGCTGCGGACCGCGACCGCGGGTCTGCTGGCCATCGTCAACTGGAGCCATGTCGAGGACAGCCGCATCACCCGGATACGGGTCACCTTCGACCCGCGCCCGCTGCTTGCCTGACCAGCCCCTCCCGGCAGCTCGCCACGCTGACCCCTCGATGCGAACTATCGGCAATGAGGTCAATGACGGTCGTTTGCGCAGGTGGCCAGGCCATCAGCGGCGATCTGGAATCAGTGATTGGCCGGGCCGACGAGTCAGAAGGCGCGTGCGAGTGAGCTCATCCAGCGTCGCGGCGCCGGTCAAGTCAACTGGCGAGTTAGAAAGCTCACGGCTCCGGAGGCCGCCACGAAGCCATTGCTTGTGCAGGGAAGATACCGGTTCGTAAGCAGTTTGGTCCACGTGTGGTCCATCGGCGCCTTGGAGTGCGTCCCACCGATCACTCGGAGGGCGCACCTTCCGTAGTGGCCGTCTCGCTGCGGCGGCACGGGCGCTGGGTGAAGTCGTCGGCGCCGCACTTCGCGCAGACCCGGTAGCCTTCCATCAGTTCGGCTCGCGCCTGGATGTCCGCACTCAGGCCGCTGACGTTACGGGTGTCGTGCATGGGACCCGCAGTCGCCCCCCGGCACGGTCATCGCGGACATGCCGCGGATCCCGCGCCGCGCGATCGACCGCGGCACCCGCCAGGTGTAGCCGCATTCCGAGCAGGTGCGCTCCCACTCCCGCGCGAACAGTCCCAGGCCCACCAACCTATCGTCCGCCCGCCGCCCGCCCGCGGTCAAACGGCCACCGGCCCGCACGCAACGGGCACGCTGCCCTCTCCTTACCATCGAGAGGCATACGGGCCGTTGACGGTCCTTAGCGCAGGTCAACTCCCAAAATTCGGGTCTGTCCAGTGCGCTGTGGGTCGATGCGGTTGCTGCACTTCCGTGCTGCACTGACCTGGCTCTTGATCGCTTCCGTGTCAGGGAATGTTATCTGCCGCTCATGCTTTCGTATCTTCGCCATAAACTGCGGCGCATCGTCCGCCGATGTCCACGGGCGTATGCTGCTGTCGAGGACGATTCTTACTCAGTTGGTTGCTCGGCCGTGGACTGCTGCTCCTGCGGGATCTCCGCGAATTCGCATAGCAAAGAGGAGGCCGCGACGATTCCCGAACGTCACGGTCCCTCATGCACCGTCACCTGTCAGAATTCGCACTGCTGGTAGGCCGTGTTCCAGTACTCGCCAGACGGGCACGCCTCCGGGCTGTTGCCGCTGTTGCTGTTCGCCGCCTTCACCGCTCCCCAGATGCCCAGCACCAGCAGGATCAGCACGATCCAGCCAATGATCATCCACGGGTTCGTCGGCTTACGCGGCGGCGGGACCGGTCGTGGTGGCCGCAATTGCTGCGGTGGCACCTGCTGCGGCATCGGGTGCAACGGGATCTGCTGCTGCGGCTGCGGTTGAATGTCCCGGTCTGGCTGTGGCCACGGCTCCGGCTTCTGCGGCGGCGGCTGCTGCGGCCAGGGCTGCGGGATCTCGTCATCTATGTCACTCATGTCATTCCCTCCCCCTTCTGTTCCTTCGTGCCTTCTGGAAGTCGTACACCGCGCGGATGGTCCACGCGACGACGACGACTATCGTTTTGGTGACAATCCAGTCGATGATGTGACCCGCGTGTCATACGTAAGCCGACCTCGCGCGGCTGTCACACTAGAAGATGTGGATGATAGTAAGGCGGGGGAGCCGGGAAGCCTGGCCGTTGCGCCACGGTCACCGCATCCGCACGACAACTGGATCGAATACATCGGGGCTGGTGCGGCCGCAGGCTTCACAAACGCGGTTGGTGCTGACGTCTATACGGACTTGAAGGCCGCGTGCCGAGCCGCTGTTGAGCGGTTCCATGACCAGGCAGGAGCGGAAGAGGAGCAGGAATGGATGCATCAGCTCGTCGCTGAGGCGTTCATCGGCCCTTGCCCACCTGGACACAAGCTCGTCCACCTGAACGGCGACGGCCTCGACAACCGGCGAGTGAACCTGGCGTATGTACCTGAGTCTGATCCGAGGCCAGCAGCACCCCTGAAGCCCCGGCTATCCGATTCCTTTACCAAGACTGTGCCGCCCAGGAAAAAGGGGCGCAAAGGTAAAGGGAAGCATTCTAGGGCCTGACCTGGGGTCTGGCCCTCGCCGTCATGACCTACCTGGCGGCCAGTAATGGATCGACCAGCGACCTCTTCCGTGTCAGGGAATGCTATCTACCGTCTATGCTTTCGTAACTTCGCCCTGAGCTGCTGCACGTGGTCCATGCTTGTTCGCTGGCGTCCGTTGATGTCGGCTGCGATCGTTACTCAGTTGGTTACTCGCCTCTGGGCTCGCGGTGCGAGATGCTGGCTGGTCCACGCTTGGTCCACAGCCGCGCTACTGCTTGGTCTCGGCCAGTACCGCGTCGATGCGGGCCTGATCTTCCGCCAGGCGGGCACGCCTGGCGGGGTCGGCCTGCGCCTCGCGCCGGGCCTGCGCCTCGCGTCGGGCGTGTTCCCGGTAGCGGGCCATGGAAGCCTGGTAGTAGGCGTCGGTGTCCCGCACTGCTTGCCGGACAGCCCGGATGAAGTCCTCAAGTTGACCTCGCGGGACGTCGAACCTGATCCGCCCGGCTGGGTCGACCCCCATCTGGCCCTGGTTCCAGGCGAGACGCACCCGATGGCGGAACTCCCCGAACCAGGGGTGCTCGCCCGGGCGATCCTTCCACAGGCTCGCCCGACTGCAGCCGACGGTGATCTCCAGTTCGACGAGTCCCTCGCCGGGCTCGTTGATGGCGCGGATCCCGGTCACCGTGCCGGGATCGTCGCCGAGGGCATCTGGAGAGTCCACCATGCCGTTCATTCTGCCTGACGCGCCGACCGAGGACCGGAAGGGGCATGGAGCATGATCAACTGCTTAGGAGTTCACTTCATGCTTGGGCCTGACCTGGATATATGCAGGTCAGAGGTCGTTTCTAGTGCCTTTGAGTGACTGCCTATGACCGTAGTTCTCCACTCGCCATGGCACGTATGTGGCACGCTTGGCTTCGCGCCGTCCTTCCGGGGCCACTCGGAAAAACCCCTCGCTTGGTGGTCAACCGCCGACTTCGGCCAGTCTTGCCGCCGCCTCAAAACGGGTGTCGGGGTCGAACGCGTCGTCGGCCACGATGCTGCGCAGAGCCTCGGCGGCCAGGGCCTCATCGACCTCGGCCAATCTTGCCGCCGCCTCAAAACGGGTGTCGGGGCCGATCGCGTGGTCAGCCACGATGCCGCGCAGAGCCTCGGCGCCCCGGGTTGGATCGTCTTCGGCCAGTCTGAGCGCCGCCTCAAAGCGGTCGTCACCTTCGTCTTCGTACATGGCGGTGTCGGCTTTCTGTGAGAGGGTCGTCTCCATATGCGCTGTCCGTTGATGGACGAAGCGCCGTTTGCCGTGCCCGTGCCATGTGGCTTGCGCAGGGAGCACAGCCGCGTGCCCGGTCCAGCCTGTCATTGTCCGGCTCCCGTTCCGGGGAATGACGTCCCGTGAGATGAAGCCCACGCTACACACGCGCTTGCACCGCAGGAATGAGGCATCCACCCCCCTTCAAGGGGGGTTTCCCCCCGGTGGCCAGGCATCCCAAAGTGATCCGGCGAGTGATCCTCTGGATGCGAACTACCGGCGCGTACGACAACCGGACGACCTCGGCACCTCGCGGGCGCTGTCCACGATCGCGCATGCCAGCGGTTGTGCGTCCCTGTTGTTGTACGTACTGCTGTACCGAACTGACGTCTAATTGGCTTTTATTAGTGATGCGCCAGGCCATATGCTATATGCCAACACATAGCCATCAGCGCACCAATCACCGGCGGGATACTTACTCCCAAATCTGTCTATGCCATCGCGCTGTGAATGTGACGCAATGAGCGTATTATTTCTTGGCACCATGTAATAAACCAGGTAGGTGTCGGGCTGATCTTCTGGTGTCTCTACTACGTATCTCATTCCTCTACCTCGATTCTTCCGGTTCTATCTGGGTGCCTGGTCCGCGAGCACGGGCCGCTTCGTCCCGAAGCCAAGTCGCTATGCGGACTGCCAGCGCTGCGGCATGCCTGACCTGGGAACGAGCGTCCATCATCGTCCGCCGGCGTTCGCCGCTGGGCGGTGGCGATTGTTACTCACTTGGTTACTCAGCTCCTAGCAGGCTTCCGCCGGGCCTTCTTGATGCAAACTACAGGCGCGTGCCAGGTCGGGACGAGCCCGGCAGCTAGCGGGGGTTGTCTACGGTCGTGCATGCGAGCGGTTGTGTGCCTACGTTGCTGTGCGTCCTGCTGTATGGACTTGACACTTACGCGTCAAGGCAACTCGGTCAGACTCCCGCCAGCCACGCTCGCTCTGCTAGCGTCGGCCTCTTCGTCCCGAAGCCAACGCGCGATGTTGCCTACCGCCACTCTTACTCCGTCTGACCTGCCCTGCACTGTCCGTGGACGTTCGCTGGCGTCCGCTGTTGTCGGTGACGGTTGTTACTCAGTTAGTTACTCACGGCAAGGGAGCACAGTGGTGGCGGCCACCGTAGGCTTACGCCTGGGAGTTGAGTGATCGGCCGGGCAAGGAGGCGCGTGATGGATCTTCAGGAAGTGCTGACCAGGGTGGCCGAACTCAGCCGCGAGGAGCTGCACATCGTCCGCAAACGGGCTGAGGAGAGGACACCCGCCCGCGATCAGGGCCAGGACTTTGATGAGATGCGCCATGCCGCCGATCGGCTCGACCACTATGCCCACCTGCTGCGCCGCCTTCATGACAACGAGTTCGGCGAGCATTGGCGCCACGAGAGCCGAAGCGACCGCTCACCCTGATGGCTCTGATCGGCAGCGAACCCCACGGGTCGCATGGGGTTGCTCTCGTCTGCCAGCCTGAAAAGCGGAAGGTCGACAGTTCGATCCTGTCCCTGACCACTCGATCTAACCGGGCAATTCTGCCTTCTCACCTGCGGCAACGCCACCTTGGCCGCGCTTGGCTACCGGCCCGTAGATGCCCGTCTGAGACCTTTCAAGACCGGCTGTAGCCGTCCACTAGTGCACGTAGGGGGCACGGCGCATCAACCAGGTGCATGACAGGTATGACTCCAATGCCGGACATCTAGCCCACCTGGAGGACCGATGACGGGCCCAGATCACTACCGCCAGGCTGAAGAACTCACAGCGAAGGCTCACGACTATTCTCGGGCAAGGAGATGGGCAGGACAGTGCCGCGGTCTGGGCCGCCGTCGCCCAGATTCACGCCACTCTCGCCCTCGCCGCTGCCACCGCGCCCGGGATGACATCCGCTCACGGCCGCGCCTGGCGCCAGGTCGCTGGCAGCAAGTTCTCGGCAGGCGCCCCTTAGACGGTCCCGTTGTCATCCCTGGCGCCCGCCCGTATCAGCCTTCTGTGCTCGCGGCACCGCAGGCATACGCCATGATTAGAATATGATCTCGCCCCTGCGCGCCCAGGTCATTGCCGTCCTCGAGCAGGCGGGCTACCGGAACAGCGAGGACAGCCTGCCGGTACACAGCAGCGGCGGCACGTTCAGCGCGGCAGGAGGGAGCGCCGGCGTCAACGTGACCTGGCGACGCTGGGACGCGGACGAGGATGAGATCGGCGAGCTGCGCGTCGGCATCGCCGCGGCGCTGCGAGCTGCCGGACTGGACGTGCACGAGCGGGGCACGAGGATCTTCGTGCCCGGCGGCGGCCTGGAGGACGCCGAGCCAGCGAACTGATTACCCCGCCCTGGCAGGGCCTTCTGCATGCAGAAGGTGCGGTCTATTCTCTGATACATGAGGGCCACGATGGCGGCCCGGTTCGCGGCTGTCGCGGTGGCCGCGGCAGCGGCCGGGGTCAGCGTGGTGCTGCTGCTGGGCCCGCAGCGCCAGGCAGTCACCCAGACGGTGCCGGTTTCTACTGCATCACTCCCTGCGGTGTCCGCGCCGGTGCAGCCTGCCGCGCAACCGGCCGCGCCCGAGCCTGTCCTCCCCTGCCACCATCGCT
>CAVRLA010000004.1:0-547565 GCA_963722055.1 uncultured Actinomycetes bacterium
CGCCTGATCAGCGGCGTGGCGCTGCGCGACCCGCGGCTGGGCGACCTCGTGGCCGTGGCCGCGACCGGCGCGTCGGCTACACGATGGCCAACAACTACAACGGCGCGATGCGCCCGCCGGTGGTGTTTTGCGCTCGACGGCGTTGCCGCGCCTGCCGGTCCGGCAGGGAAACGCACGACGACTTCCTGTCCCGCGACGTCGCCTCGTCGTGACGCGGAACCGCGAGCTGGCTCGGGATGATTCTCGCCGAGGGATGTGCCGCTCTTAGCAAACACGTCATATCGTGTTACTAGGTGGGCTTGGACCTCGAGGAACTCGGGTTCTAGAGGTGGGCGCGATACCCTGGTTGGTGCTCAGCGCGGGCGCCGTACCGAGCGGCGAAGGCAGCGACGCCCTGACCCTGCTGTTCGCGCTGCTGCTGGTGCGGCCGTGCCACTGGCAGAGCCGAACCGGCTCTGACCAGGACTTTCAGCTCCCGCGCCAAGACTCGAACTTGGAACCTGCCGGTTAACAGCCGGACGCTCTGCCAATTGAGCTACGCGGGATCGAGCTCGGATGAGCGGGCCGGTTTCCCTGGCCGCTTCCGCGCCGCGGGCATAAGGGTAGCGCACCGGACGCGATACCTGACCGCCCGTGCCCTCACGACGAACAACGCGGCGCTTAACCAGCGTTTCGGCTGGGCATGACCGGGAAGTCAGCCTAGCGCGGAACAACCAGCCATCGGGGGGCCGGCACCGCGCAGAGATGGCGGATGACTTGCTCCGGAGAGGTCCAAGCACCGGTATCGAATCACATTTCTCAGCGGCCTGGCCGCCCGCTTCATCCTCGGCGCGCGAGCGGGCCGCGAGCGCTATGAGCAGATCAAGCGAGTCGGCCGGCGCGTGGCCGACAGCCCGGCGGCGCAGCAGGCGGCGGGCGCGGTTCAGGCCCAGGCAGCCGGACTCGCCAAGGCGGCCAAGCAGAAGGTCACCGACGAGTTCCACGATCGGATGCCGAAGCTGGCCGGGACGGCCAGGGACAAGGTCGGGGACCATCTGCCCGGCCTCCGGCACCGGAACGGAAACCCGCGGCAGACGGGCAGCGCGGAGGCATCCGGCGATGGCTCTTTCGCGCGCCACCAGACGCCAGCCCGGTTCGTCAGGATTAGCCGCAGAGTCGCGGAGTATCCGGACTTGGCGCCGCCTAGCGTCGCAGCTTAGCCGTGCGCGGCGTCGTCCTCGTCGCCAGGGAAGGCGTCGAGAGCGGCCAGATCCTCGTCGGTCAGGGTCGTGAACGGGGCGATCCGCTGCGCGTACTCCCTGGCCGTCTCGTCCATGGGCCCGCCGAAGCTCATGGCGTTCCTGGCGATGTGCTCGACCCACTCGGCGACTTCCCTGGGATTGAACCGGACGACGAGCGCCCCGTCCACTGTCCAGCAAGTGCCGTGGCGGCGAGCGCGCCGATGGTGGCCCGCACGGCCAGGTCGGTGAAGTCGTCGTCGGCCGCGTGCCCGGTCACCAGCCCGGCGTAGTTGCGGTAGCTACCGGCACGGACGAGCCCGTAATTGCCGCGGCCCGGCCCCTTCCCGCCGACGATAACGGGCTCGCCGGTATTGGTCATCGCGGCCAGCGCCACAAGGTGGAACCAGACCCGTCCGTCGACGCGCTCGCCGAAGCGCGCATGCAGCCCGAACGGTGCCTCCCGCAGCAGGCTGCCGACCTTGACGCCAGACCCCACGGCCCCATTCTCCCTGATGGAACCGACAATTCCCGGTATTGATCGCCGGGGCGGGCCGGATAGCGACTCACCAGGGGCCCGCCGAGATAGCGACATCTCTTTCGACCAAAGAGCCTGCGAGATAGCGACTTACCAAGAGCCCGCACATAGCGACTCACCAAGAGCCGGCCAGAAGCGACTCACCAGGCCTGGCCAGATAGCGACTCACCAAGGGCCTGCGAGAGTATCGAGTGCTGAATTTCCCGATTCAGCGGTGAGAGCCTAGGCCAGGTACTCGCGGAGCATCTGCGCCCGGCTGGGATGGCGGAGCTTGGCCAGCGTCTTGGACTCGATCTGGCGGATGCGCTCCCGGGTCACGCCGAACTCCCGGCCGACCTCCTCCAGCGTGCGCGGATGGCCGTCGGTCAGCCCGAACCGCAGCTGGATGATGCGCTGCTCGCGGATCGCTGAGGTTGTCGAGCACCTGCTCCAGCTGGTCCTGGAGCATGATGAACGCCGCCGCCTCCATGGGCACGACCGCGTCGGCGTCCTCGATGAAGTCGCCGAGGTCGGAGTCTTCCTCGCCGATCGGCGACTGCAGCGAGACCGGCTCCTGGGCGATCCGCTGGATCTCGGCCACCCGGTCCGGGGGCAGCCCCATCTCCGCGCGCGATCTCCTCCGGCGTGGCCTCGCGGCCCAGGTCCTGATGCAGCTGGCGCTGGATCCGGGCCATCTTGTTGATGGTCTCGACCATGTGCACCGGGATCCGGATCGTCCGGGCCTGGTCCGCGATGGCCCGGGTGATGGCCTGCCGGATCCACCAGGTGGCGTAGGTGGAGAACTTGTAGCCCTTGGTGTAGTCGAACTTCTCCACCGCGCGGATCAGGCCCAGGTTGCCCTCCTGGATCAGGTCGAGGAAGACCAGTCCGCGGCCGATGTAGCGCTTGGCGATCGACACGACCAGCCGCAGGTTGGCCTCGATCAGCCGCTGCTTGGCCGCGATCCCGTCGGCGGCGAGCTGGGCACAGTTCGGCAGCTGCGCGCCGCCGCAGTCGGCCTGCACGCCCGCCCTGCAGCTTCTCCTCCGCGAACAGGCCCGCCTCGATGGCCTTGGCCAGCTCGACCTCGTCCTGCGCGGTCAGCAGCGGCACCCGGCCGATCTCGCGCAGGTAGATCCGGACCAGGTCGCCGGTGACCGCCCGCCGGGCCTCGTCCTGGACCTGCGCGTGCGCAGGTCCTCGCTGATCTGTCCTGGTGGCGCCTCGACGACCTCGACGCCCTCGTCGGCGAGCAGCCTGAGCACGCTGTCGACGGCGTCCGCCGGCAGGTCGCAGCGGTCGAACGCGGCGGTCAGCTCGGCCATCGCGACGGTCCCGCGTTCCCTGCGCCTGAGCGAGAGATCGGCTACCTGGTCAACCGGGGGTGCAGCCGTGAGGCTCATGCAGACCAGTGTGCGTCAGGAAACAGGCGTTGAGCGGATCAATATTGTCACCTTGAAGACGCTAGTACCGCGCATTGGCCCATGGATCTGTGTGCGGAGCAGATTACAGCGCGCCGGCAGCGCGGTCGGACAGCACCTTGCGGCGCTGCTCCAGCGCAACAAGGTCACCGAACATCCGGTTGTACTCGCCGTCTCCTCGACCGGGCTCATCCGCTGCAGCCGCGATTTGATCACGGCGATCTCCCTGCTGACTGATAGTTCCTCGACGCGGGCGAGGACTGCGTCGGCGTACCTGGCATCCGCCTCGCCGTCGGCCGGGCGCCTCGAGCGGCTCGACCGCCAGCCGGGTCACGAATCCGCGCGCGCTGTCGTCGGGCGCGGCGGCCCGCAGCCGCTCGGCCCACTCGCGGCCGCCCGGCCGCGCCGCCCGCGCCGCCGCACGCGGCGATGAGGCCGAACACCGCGGCGTGCACGGGCGCGGTGAAGGACCTCGGCCCAGCGCGTCGAAGCCGGGCCGCACAGCGCCGGGCCGCTGCACCGCGAGCTTGAGCGCCTGGCGCTCAAGCTGGATCACCGGGATCGTCCGGGTCGTAGCGGCTGCGGCGACCCGCCGCCTGCCTCGCCGCCGCCCGCCGCCGTCTGCCCGGCTCCGCTCCGCTCGGCCCTGCGCTGCGCCGTTGCGGCCGGCCCGCGGCCAATCGGCTGATCCGCCGACTGCGCCGGCGCGCTGCCGCGGCCCGCGGCGCCGGTCGCCGCCCGGCCGCGGGCGCCGCCGCTCGGCCTGGCCGGCCGCGCATGCGCGCGGATCCGGGCCAGCACGAACTCCTCGTCCATCATCCGAGCCAGCGGTCCAGGCTCACCGCGTACCGTTCGCCGCAGCCGTAGTCCTTGATCCGGCCGACGATCGCCGCGGCGGCGTCCAGCGCCGCCAGCCGGCCCTCGGTGGTTTCCAGGTTGTACTTGGCGAGCGCGCTGCGGATGGCGAACTCGAACAGCGGCACCCGCTGCGCGATCAGGTCCCTGACCGCCGCGTCGCCGTGCTTCAGCCGCAGGTCGCACGGATCGAGACCGTCGGGCTGCACGCGACGAACGTCTGCGTGACGAATCGCTCCTCGAACTCGAACGCGCGCAGCGCCGCTCGCTGCCCGGCCGCGTCGCCGTCGAAGGTGAAGATGACCTCGCCGCGGAACCTGTCCGTCCATCAGCAGCCGCCGCAGGATCTTGATGTGGCCCGTCGCCGAACGACGTGCCGCTGGTGGCCACCGCCGTGGTGATGCCCGGACAGGTGGCAGGCCATCACGTCGGTGTAGCCCTCGACGATCACCGCCTGGCGGCGCTGCGCGATGTCCCGCTTGGCCAGGTCGGCGCCGTACAGCACGGAGCTCTTCTTGAACAGCGGGGTCTCCGGGGTGTTCAGGTACTTGGGCCCGTCGTCGTCCTCGGCGAGCTTGCGCGCGCCGAAGGCGATCACGTCGCCGGTGCAGGTCCGCGATCGGCCAGATCAGCCGGTTGCGGAACTTGTCGATCGGGCCGCGCCTGCCCTGGCGGGCCAGCCCGCCGCCGAGCAGCTCGGCGTCGGTGAACCCGCGGCCGCGCAGATGCCGGGTCAGCGCGTCCCACTCGGCCGGCGCGTAGCCGACGCCGAACCGCGCCCGTCGGCGTCGCTCGAACCCGCGCGAGGACAGGAACTCGCGGGCGGCAGCGGCTGCCGGGGTGGCCATGCTGTTCGGCGTAGAACTCTGCGGCGGCGCGGTGCGCCTCGATCAGCCGCCGGCGCTGGGACTGCTCCTGGCCGGGAACATGGCCGCCCTGCTCGTAACGCAGCTCGATGCCGGCCCGGGCCGCCAGCCGCTCGACCGCCTCGGCGAAGCTGAGATTGTCGATCCTCTGCACGAACTTGATGACGTCGCCGCCCTCGGTGCAGGAGAAGCAGTACCACAGGCCCGCGGGCCGGGGTGACGTTGAAGGACGGCGTCTTCTCGTCGTGGAACGGGCACAGGCCCTTCAGCGAGCCGCCGCCGGCGTTGCGCAGCTGCAGGTACTCCCCTACGACCTCGTCGATGGCGGAGCGCTCGCGGACCAGCGCGATGTCCTCGTCGCGGATCCGGCCTGCCACGTCCGCCCTCCGCCGACTCGCCCTGCGCCGCTGCCGTCCCGGCGAGTCTAGTCCCGGCCACCCCCATGAAACCGGCCGAACGCCGCGCCGTGCTTGGCCGGGCGGCCGTAGGATGTCCGCTCATGCGCGCGATCACGTGGGTCAAGGAACGCGGGGCCGAGTTCGCCGAGATCGAGCTGGGCGGCGGGGAGTTGCGGGCGGCCGGCGTGGCCGTCAGCGGCGACCCGGTTCCCTACCGGCTGGAGTACGAGCTGGACTGCGGAGACGGCCTGGTCACGCGCAGGCTCTCGGTGCGCGCGTGGGGCGCTGGCTGGGGCCGCCACCTCGAGCTCACCCGCGACTCGCAGGACGGATGGTCCGTCGACGCCGGCGCGGACGGCGACCCGGGCCTGCCGGGCTCGCCGCGTCCTGGCGGGGATCCGTCGGGCTTCGCCCGCGGTGATCGGGCAGGCCCGGATCTGGCTGACGTCGTGCAGGCCGCGCCGGGCCATGGCCGCGCGCCAGCCCGGGTCGGCTTTGACGATCTCGTCCACGAGCGCGAAATCGCTGTCCAGGATCGGCATCTGGCCGTCGGCGGGCGGGTCCAGCGTGCGCGCGATGATGACCCTGGCGTCGGTCAGCGAGACCACCACGTCGGTGGACTCGCCGGTGGCGGTGTTGACCAGGAACGCGCGCAGCCGACGATCGGCCGGCTGGCCGGTGAGCACGTCGTCCTTGGGCGGTTCCTCCAGGCCGTAGTAGGCGAACCGGACCGGCTCGGCTAGTAGCCCGGCGGCGGCCATGATCTCCCGCCCGGCCAGGTACTCGGCCGCGGTGGCCGGGTCCAGCGGATGCGCGCTGGCCGTCTGGCCGGGGCGGACGGCGGTATCGGTCATGGCGGATCTCCCCGTGAGGCAGAACGAAGCCCGGTGGCGGATCGGACCCGCCACCGGGCTGGAGGGTTTATTCGTCGGCGATGATCGAGCCGACCCGGTTGCCCAGGCCCGGGTCGCGCCTGACCAGCCAGATGGAGTAGATGATGAACACCACGACGAGGCCCACGCCGACCCACGGGAACCAGTTATACGGCTGGATCGGCGGCGACGGGCGGAACAGGTAGTAAATGGGGACGCCGACCACGACTACGGCGAGGGCCGGCAGCACGACGTGCTTGATGATGCTGAACTCGGCCGGCAGGTACTTACGGTAGAAGAACGGCAGGGCCACGTTGGCCGCGAGGTACACGAACAGGATCAGGATCGTGCCCATCGTGCTGGATTCGAAGAAGAAGTTCAGCGCGCTCAGGCTGTTGCCGTGCCCGCC
Source organism: uncultured Actinomycetes bacterium (assembly GCA_963722055.1). Taxonomy (GTDB): domain Bacteria; phylum Actinomycetota; class Actinomycetes; order Streptosporangiales; family Streptosporangiaceae; genus Palsa-504. Next base: position 6,556 of record CAVRLA010000004.1, read on the forward strand.
GATCCAGTGGCCGAGCGCCCAGACCAGGGTGATGGCCCCGGCGATACCGACGAAGGCGATGATGGCGTTGACCGGCGTCCGGCGGACTGGGTGGACGTAGCCGAGCCAGCGCGGCAGCAGGCCCTCGCGGCCGGCGTTGAAGATCAGCCGGCACTGCGAGTTCACCGCGGCGATGAGCACGCCGAGGGTGGAGGTCAGTCCGGCCAGGTACGCGATGAAGGCCAGCCAGGCCGCCAGGCTGTGGGCGACGGCGATGAACGGGATGGGGGGCGCCTCGAGCGCCGTGGCGTTGTAGTGGAAGCCGGTGACCGTGGCGTAGGCCACCAGCAGGTACAGGACGGCCATGAGGGTGATCGACAGGAACACGGCCCGGGGCACGTTGCGCCGCGGGTTATTCGTCTCCTCGGCGAGCGCCGCCGAGTTCTCCCAGCCGATGAACAGGTAGATGGCCAGCGGGAAGGCGATGGCCAGGCCGTGGAAGCCGTTGGTGATGTGGCTGGGCTGGAACGGCACGGAGCTGAGATGGCCGCCGTCCTTGATCAGCACGGCGATGGACACGACCAGCAGCACCACCAACTCGAAGGCGAAGAAGAAGCCGGCCAGCTTGGTGGACACGGCCACGCCGCGGAACATCATGAACATGGCGCCGGCGGTGAAGATGGCGGAGAAGATAATCCAGGGGATGTTCGTGCCCGTGTAGTACTGGATCATGATCGACAGGAACCCGCCGGAGATGACCAGCACCGACGAGATGGCGATGATGTACCCGGCCCCGGCCACCAGCGCGGTGGTCACCGCGCTGGTGCCGCCGAAGGTCTTGCCCACGAAGGTGATGAAGCCGCCGGTGCTCGGGATGGCCCGGGAGAACTGCGACAGCGTGTTGCCGAGCAGCGCGATGCCGACGGCGGCGACGAGCACGACCAGCGGCGAGGCGAGGCCGGCGAAGATCACGATCCCCGCGAAGGCGAAGTAGAAGCTGTAGGCCGGGCCGATGTTGGCCATCGTCGACGCGGAGATGTCGATCAGACCAAGGGCCCCGCGATGCAGGCGCTCAGCGGATTCGGGCGCCTTCGATTCGGTGAATGGGACGTGTGCCGCTTCGCTCATCGTGTTCGCGGCGTGGGGACTCCCACCTTCAGTCCGGGGAGAAAACGCCGCTTCACCTCCTTAAGAATGTCGGCGGTCTTCGCTAGTGTGTTCGTATGTCCAGGTATCGGCTGCTTCCCTCGCCCGCCCAGCAGGCCTTGCTGCGGGACCACTGCGCCCACGCACGGTACGTGTGGAACCTCGCAGTTGAGCAGCACTCGCACTGGCATCCCGGCCGCTCGGGCGCGCCCGGTTACCTGGAGCAGTGTCGACAACTCACCGCAGCCCGGGCCGCGCACGCCTGGCTGGCGACAGGCTCCCAGGTAGTGCAGCAACAGGCGTTGCGGGACTTTGCACGAGCCATGGCCGCCTTCTACAACCCGGACAACCCTGCCGGCAGGCCGTCGTGGCGAAAGGCCGGGCGAGATGAGGGGTTCCGTATCGTAGCCGTCAGGCCCGAACATGTGCGACGTCTCAGCCGCAAGACCGGCGAAATTCGGGTGCCAAAGGTCGGATGGGTGCGGTTCCGATGGTCCCGGGCAGTGCCGCCAGGTGTGAGGTCGTACCGGATCACGCGGGACCGCGCGGAGCGCTGGCACGTCGCCTTCGCCACGATCCCCCAGCCGGTTCCCGCGCCAGGTAACGGTGAGGCGGTGGGTATCGACCGGGGAGTCGCCGTGTCCGCGGCGCTGTCGACGGGTGAACTCCTGCACTCTCCTCGCCTGACCATGCGCGAGAAGCGACGGCTGCTGCGCCTGGAACGGAAGCTCACCCGCGCCAGACGCGGATCGAACCGGCGAAAGCAGGTACGGCTCGCTGTCGCCAAGCTGCGTGCCCGTGAGACCGACCGCCGCAAGGATTGGGCGGAGAAAACCAGCACCAGCATCGCCCGGCGCTTCGACCTGATCAAGGTAGAAGACCTCCAGATCCAGAACATGACCCGGTTGGCAAAAGGCACCCTGGAAAACCCGGGCCAATACGTCTGCCAGAAAGCCGGGCTCAACCGTGAGATCTTGCGGGCTGGCTGGGGATTGCTGGTACGTCGGCTGGAAGACAAGGCACCCGGCCGAGTGACAAGGATCAAACCGCACTACACGAGTCAGCGGTGTTCGGCGTGCGGACACGTGGACCCGGAGTCGCGCAAGAGCCAAGCGCGCTTCGTGTGCATGGCCTGCGGCTTCGTCGACAACGCTGACGTGAATGCGGCCAGGAATATTGCGGCGGGGCACGCCGTGACTGCGCGGGGAGGCTTCCGGGATGCCGGGCCTGCGAACCGCGAACCTCACCTGCTTGCCTCCTAAAGGGGACGCTAGTAGCTAAATCCCCTGCCTTTAGGCGGGGGAGGATGTCAAATGCTCACTCCCTCGGGCTGCTGCTGCTGCTGCTGACTGACTGGTTGTTGTGAGTGCCGATTTATTACGGATCATGCGCGGGACCGGGGTCGATGGTCAACCATCGCTGCTGGTATCCCACATGGTGGGTGCCCGTGAGCTGGCAAGCCGCGCTCTTTTCTGAAACCATTGGCAAGCGCTTTCCATTGGAGCGAAACGTACCTGATGGGCGGCTGGTCTGCAAGGGGGTGCCAGGCGCCTTTGCGAGATGAGACCCGAGGTTCACTACGTCCTAGCGTGGTGAAAGCCCAGGTTCACTCCGTTTGCGGCTGGGCGGGTGGGGAATGGTGCTGTCGCGGAGGATGACTTCGCCTGGGACGGGGATGACGCGTGGGGCGTGCTGGGTTGGGTCGGCTTCGGACAGGACGAGGCTGGCGGCCATCTCCCCCATCCGCTTGAGCGGCAGCCGGACCGTGGTTAGCGGCGGGTACACATCGCGCAGGGTGGCGATGTCGTCGAACCCGGCCAGGGCGATGTCGGCGGGGACCTGCAGGCCGCCGGCCCGCAGGCGGGCCAGTGCGCCCAGGGCCATGACGTCGGTGACGGCGAACACGCAGTCGGGTCGCGGCTCCCCCGCGGCCAGGACGGCGCTCATCGCCTCGTAGCCGCCGTCGCGGCTGAACGCGCCGTGGATGACCAAGGCGTCCTCCAGCGGTACCGACCAGGCGGCCAGCCCGGCCCGGAACCCGTCCAGCCGGTCGCGCGCGGTCAGCAGGCCGCGGGGGCCGGCCAGCACCGCGAAGCGGCGGTGCCCGAGCGCCACCATGGCCTGGGCCAGGGCCTGCGCGCCGGCGGCGTTCTCCGGCCGAACGGTGTCCACACCCAGCAGGTCCTGGCCGACGCAGACGGCCCGCCCGCCGGAGCGGGTGAAGGCCGCGACCTCCTCCCGGAGCGCGTCCCGGGCCTGCTCGTCGTCGGTCCGGCTGCCGATCAGGATCACCGCGCGGGCCCGCTGGGCACGCATCAGCGCCACGTACTCCCGCTCGGCCGCTTCGCTGGCCGGGGTGCTGGACATGCAGACCAGCAGCCGCCGGGCGTCAGCGACCTCGATGAGCCCGGACGCGATCGATGAGAAGTACGGGTCGGCGATGTCGTGTACGACCACGCCCACCATCGTGCTCTGCCCGGTGGCGACGGCCCGGGCCTGCAGGTTCGCTGTGTAGCCGAGCTCGGCCACGGCCTGGTGGACGCGGTTGGCGAGCGGCGGCGCGACCTGCCGCGGGCCGTCGGACAGGACTCGGGAGGCGGTGCTCAGCGAGACGCCCGCGCGGTCGGCGACGTCCTGCAGCGTCGTCCGGGGTTGGTCCACGCACCCTCCTTGACCGGCTTTCGGGGCCCGCCTAATCTGGGAAAGCACTTTCCCAGGCGTTCAGGCTAGAAGGCGGAGTCCATGACACGCAAGGTCATCCACGTCGCCCTGAACGGGGTCACCGGCCGGATGGGCTACCGGCAGCACCTGGTGCGATCGCTGCTCGCCATCCGCGAGCAGGGTGGCGTCCAGCTCGAGGACGGCACGACCGTCTACCCCGAGCCGGTCCTGGTCGGGCGGAGCGAGGAGCGGCTGCGAGCCATCGCGTCACGGCACGGGCTGGACCGCTGGACCACCGACCTGGACGAGGTGCTGGCCGACCCGGAGGTCGAGGTCTACTTCGACACCCAGATCACCAGCGCCCGCGAGGCCAGCCTGATGCGGGCGATCGAAGCGGGCAAGCACGTCTACACCGAGAAGCCGGTGGCCGGATCGCTGGCCGGGGCGCTGCGGCTGGCCCGGGCCGCGCGGGCCGCCGGCGTCAGCCACGGGGTGGTGCACGACAAGCTGTTCCTGCCCGGGGTGATCAAGCTGCGGCGGCTGGTCGAGGCGGGCTTCTTCGGCCGGGTACTGTCGGTGCGGCTGGAGTTCGGCTACTGGGTGTTCGAGGGTGACCTGGTTGCGGCGCAGCGGCCGTCGTGGAACTACCGCGCGGACGAGGGCGGCGGGATCGTGCTGGACATGTTCCCGCACTGGCAGTACCTGCTGACCGACCTGTTTGGCCCGATCGGGGCGCTGTACGTGCGGACCGCGACGCACATCCCGGAACGCTGGGACGAGTCCGGCCGCCCGTACGAGGCGACCGCGGACGATGCCGCGTACGCGGTGCTGGAGTTCGCCGGCGGCGCGGTGGGCTCGGTGAACTCATCCTGGGCGGTCCGGGTCAACCGGCGCGAGCTGCTCGAACTCCAGGTGGACGGGACGCACGGCAGCGCGGTGGCCGGACTGCGGCACTGCGCGATCCAGCACCGGGCGTCCACCCCGATGCCGGTATGGAACCCGGACCTGCCCGATCCGATCGACTACCAGGCCCAGTGGGCGGACGTGCCGGATACCGCGAGCGTCGACAACGGGTTCAAGGTCGAGTGGGAGCTGTTCCTGAAGAGCGCTGCTTCGGGGCAGCCTTTTGGCTGGGACCTGACCGAGGGCGCCAAGGGCGTGCAGCTCGCCGAGCTGGCCCTGCGGTCCAGCGTCGAGGGCCGGCGGGTCGACGTGCCGCCGCTGGAGCCCTGAGGTGACCGTGGCGATCCGGCTGCCGGGCCGGGCTGAGCCGCTGGTCATTCCCTCGCCAGGGTGGGCACCGGGGTACCCGCCGCCGGCCTCGCGGCGGGTGTGGGCGGCCGCTCATGTCGCGGCGTGCGGGGCGGGGTCCGCGCGGTCCGGGCGGTCCGGGCGGTCCGGGGCGGCTGTGGGCGGCTCGGGCGACGAGGTCATCGACTGGGAGTCGACCATGCGCTTCCGGGAGCACCTGTGGGCGCACGGGTTCGGGGTGGCCGAGGCGATGGATACCGCGCAGCGCGGCATGGGCCTGTCCTGGGCGCAGGCCCGGGAGCTGATCGCCAGGTCGGCACACAGAGCGCGGCAGATCAGGGTCGCGGGGCCCTGGTGTGCGGGGCGGGGACGGATCAGCTGGCGGACGGCGAGAGTTACCCGGTGCCGCGGATCGTCGAGGCGTACGCCGAGCAGATCGGGTTCGTACAGTCGAGCGGGGCGGACGTGATCGTGATGGCGAGCCGGGCGCTGGCGGCCAGCGCCCGGGGCCCGCGCGACTACCTGGAGGTCTACGGCGAGCTGCTGCGGCAGGCCGAGCGGCCGGTGATCCTGCACTGGCTGGGCGAGGCGTTCGACTCGGCGCTGCGCGGCTACTGGGGCAGCACCGAGTTCGGCGCCGCGGCCGGGACCGTGCTCGAGCTGATCGAGCGATCCGAGGGAAAGGTGGACGGCATCAAGCTGTCGGTGCTCGACGCGGACCGGGAAGTGGCGCTGCGCCGCCGGCTGCCAGCGGGCGTACGGCTCTACAGCGGGGACGACTTCAACTACGCCGAGCTGATCCGCGGTGACGCGCAAGGGCACAGCGACGCCCTGCTCGGGGCGTTCGCCGCGATCACGGCCCCGGCCGCGGCGGCGCTGGCCGCCCTGGACCAGGGTGACCTGGCGGGGTACGACGCGGCCATGGCGCCCACCGTGCCGCTCAGCCGGCTGATCTTCGAGCCGCCGACCTTCCACTACAAGGTCGGAGTGGCGTTCCTGGCCTGGCTGAACGGCTTCCAGCCGCAGTTCGCGATGCTGGGCGGGCTACAGCGGCGGCGCCCGGCCCGGCATCTCCTGCGGGTGTTCGAGCTGGCCGCCGCCGCGCGGGCGCTGACCGATCCGGATCTGGCGGCGGAGCGGATGAACGAGCTGCTGGCCACGTTCGCCGGACCGGAGCGGGTATGACCAGGATCGGACTGGAGCAAGTATGACCAGGATCGGGCTGGAGCGGGTATGACCGGGATCGGGCTGGAGCGGCTGTCGCTGAACCAGGCGACGGTTAAGCACCTCAGCCTGCCCGAGGCCGTGGCGCTGTGCGGGCGGCATGAGATCCCGGCCATCGGGCTGTGGCGGGACCGGGTGGCGGAGATCGGCCTGGCCGAGGCGGTGGCGGTGGCCCGTTCGGCCGGGCTGCACGTGTCCAGCCTGTGCCGGGGCGGGTTCTTCACCCAGACGGGCCCGGAGGGCCTAGCGGCGGCGCGGGCGGATAACCGGGCCGCGGTGACCGAAGCGGCCGAACTGGGCGCCGATACGCTGATCCTGGTCTGCGGCGGCCTCCTACCGGGGAGCCGGGATCTCGGGCTGGCCCGGCGGATGGTGGCCGACGCCATTGGCGACCTCGTGGCGTTCGCGCAGCAGCTTGGCGTGCGGCTGGGCATCGAGGCGCTGCACCCGATGTTCTGCGCCGACCGGAGCGTGATCGCCTCGATGGGCGAGGCAGTGGACCTGGCGCTGGACTTCCCGGCGGACGTGGTGGGTGTGGTGGTGGACACCTACCACGTCTGGTGGGATACACGGCTGGCGGCCGAGATCGCGCGTGCGGCCGGGCGGATCGTCAGCTACCAGGTGTGCGACTGGACGCTGCCGCTGCCCGCGGACACGCAGCTCGGCCGCGGCCACCTGGGCGACGGGGTGATCGACTTCGGGCCGATTTCGGCCGCGGTGACGGCGGCGGGCTACCAGGGTTACGTCGAGGTCGAGATCTTCAACGCCGATGTGTGGGACGCCCCGGCCGACCAGACCGCCGCCACGGTCAGGCAGCGGTTTGCCGCGGCGCTCGGCTCGGATGATCGCGGGTTAGCGGTTCATCAGGGCGAAAACCCCCCAGCCGAGATATTCGCGCTGGTACCTGACGTATCGTTCGGGCGAGGCGGTGAGCTCGGCCCGCAGCTGGCCGGCTAGCTCGTCGCCCGGATGGGCGTCCAGCCAGCGGCGGAGGTTGAGCCATTGCGCGGCGACGTACCGGTCCCAGCTGTCCTGGCTGGCCAGAACCATTTCCACCACGTCGCAGCCCAGCTCGCCGAACCGTCCGATCAGGTCCGGCAGCGGCAGGAAGTCGTCCCGGCCGATGGCATGGCAGTTCTCGACGGTGGCCTGGTCGGGAGGCTCCTGGCGCCAGTATGGCTCGCCGATCAGCATCATGCCGCCGGGCCGCAGGCTGCGCCGGAGGAGTTCGACGGTGCCCGGCACGCCGCCGCCGATCCAGGTGGCGCCGATGCACGAGGCGAGGCCGACCGGCTCGGTGGCGACATAGCCCGACGCGTCGCCGTGTACGAAGCTGACTTGTCCCGCCACGCCCAGCTCGATGGCCCGGGCGCGGGCGGAGGCGATGAACACCGTGCTGATGTCGACCCCGGTCCCGGTGACCTGATGGTCGCGGGCCCAGGTGCACAGCATCTCGCCGGTGCCGCAGGCCAGGTCGAGCAGCCGCGTGCCCGGCGGCAGGTTCAGCGCCTGGCCCAGGGTGGCCAGCTTTTCGCTGGTGAACGGGTTATGGATGCGATGGCTGCTCTCGCGGATGGTAAAGCTGCGCGGAAGGTCCACGTCGGTCCCCTCAGGTGCTCGCGGGCTCTGAAGGACCAGGACACCATGCGCGATTGACGGCGTGCTCGATTTGCGCTAACACGGGGTATCCCGCGGCCGGAGGGCGGGCATGGGGAGGGCGGTCGCCATGTATCAATGGCTTCGTTCGGTGGGGCACGGCAGGCCGACGAGATCCGGCCAGAGCGTGCTCGTCGTCAATTACATGCACCTGCGGAAGGCAGTGGGCTGGGTGGGGACTCTGCTGCCCGTTATCCTCCTGGTCGTCAACCCGATAGCCCTGGCCATAGAGAACTCACCCTGCGCGGTGCTGCCTGGATCGGTCAGCGGTTATTACTATTCGCCGGGCCGGAATATCTTCGTCGGGGTGCAGTGCGCCATAGGCCTGTTCCTGATCGCCTACGTGGGATACGACCTCGGCGACCGCCTGGTCACCGACGCGGCCGGGGTGTTCGCCGTGGGGGTGGCGCTGTTCCCGACCAAGCCGACGGTGGCGTCGTCCCCCTCCGTGACCTGCCAGACGGTGGCTCAGCTCTCGACCCGCGAGCAGGTTGTGGGTGACATCCACGTCGTCTTCGCCGGCCTGATGTTCGTCTTCATGGCCTGGATGGCCATACGGTTCACCAATACGGACTCGCTGCACCCGTCAAAACAAAAGCTCCTCAGGAACCGGATCTACCAGATCTGCGCGATCGTGATCGGGGTATGCCTGGTGGCCATCGTCATCACGACCTTCCTGCCGGCCTCGGTCAAGGCGGATTTCCCCTGGATTTTCCTGTGGGAGGCCCTGGGCATTTTCGCGTTCGGGGTCTCGTGGTTCGTGAAGGGCCAGACGCTAATCCCGGTGATCAAGGACCCGCACTGAGCAGCGCTGACCGGGGGCCGGGGCGGGGTACCGCGGCCCGTTCCATATCAATCGTGACACAGTGGTGCAGGTGAGCGGGGTCACGAGCGGAGTACGGCCGCCGGAGGAGGACGGGGACGTCCCGGCGTTCTGGCGGGCGCTGGGGGTGCCGGGGCTGGCGGACATCCACACTCACTTCCTGCCGCCGCGGATGATGCGCCGGGTGTGGGCGTACTTCGACGCGGCCGGGCCGCTCGTCGGCGTGTCGTGGCCGATCCGGTACAAGTGGAGCGACGAGGAACGGGTGACGCACCTGCGGGGCATGGGCGTGCGGATGTTCAGCGCGCTGGCCTACGCGCACCGGCCGGACATGGCCGCCGACCTGAACGCGTGGACGATGGCGTTCGCCAAGGCCACGCCGGGGTGCCTGCCGTCGGCGACGTTCTATCCCGAGCCGAGGGTGGCCGGGTACGTACGCTCGGCGGTGGCGGAGGGGGCGCGGATCTTCAAGGTGCACCTGCAGGTGGGCGGGTTCTCCCCGGCCGAACCGGTGCTGGACGAGGTGTGGAGCCTGCTGGCCGAGGCGCGGGTGCCGGTGGTGGTGCACGCCGGGCACGCACCGGTGGGGACCGAGCACACCGGGCCCGGGCCGTTCGGGGCGGTGCTGGCGCGCCACCCCGGGCTGACCGCGATCATCGCGCACATGGGCGCACCGGACTACGAGGCGTTTCTGCGGCTGGCCGCGGACTACGAGCGGGTCAGGCTGGACACCACGATGATCTTCACCGGCTTCCTCGACTCGACGGCCCCGTTCCCGGCCGCGGCCCTGCCGCTGGCCCGCGAGCTGGGGCTGGCGGGCAAGATCCTGCTGGGCAGCGACTTCCCGAACATCCCCTACCCGTACGCCCGGCAGCTCGCCGGGCTGGCCCGATCGGGCCTGGGCGCCGACTGGCTGCGCGCGGTGTGCTGGGACAATCCGGTGGCGCTGTTCGGCGCGCCGGTCACGGGCTGAGGCGGCCTGCCCGGGACAGCAGCTCAATCACCCGGTCGCGGGGCAGGGCTGGGGTGCGGCGGCCGTCCCGGCCGGTCATCTCCTCGTTGGCGACCAGGGCGTTGACCACTGCCTCCTCGGTGGCCTGGACCACGGCCTCGAAGAACGGGTCGAGATACTCCCATCCGATGAAGTCCAGCTTGCGCAGGGCCGCGGCGTCCGGGCGGAAGGCGCCGGGGTTGGCCGTGGAGAAGGCCAGGAACAGGTCACCGGAGAAGTGCGAGCCGCTGGTGCCGGTCCGGGCCAGACCGAGGTGGCCCACCTGGTCGGGAAGGGCCTGTCCAACCCCGAGATCGCCGCCGAGCTGTTCATCAGCCGCAAGGCCGTGGAGTACCACCTGGGCAACATCTACGCCAAATGCGGCCTGACCGGACGCCAGCAGCTACGCCGCTTCGTCGCCCAGTGGCGCCAGCCCGCCGCGGTCTGACGGTCCGGACCACCGCATGGTGCTCAGGGTGACGCGGGCCTGTTCTGCGGGCTGCGGTTCAGGAGCATCGCGGCCGCGCAGGCGGCGATGGCCAGGCCCGGCCCGGCCAGGGCCCAGCGGGTGCCGGCGGCCGAGGCGATGGCGGCCACCACGAAGGCGCCAGCCGGCACGAAGCCGATGAAGCCCGCGTTGTAGGCGCTGAGCGCGGGCCCGCGCTGGCCGGCCGGCGTGGCCTGCTGGACGTAGACCGTCGCGCTGACGGCGAACAGCTGGCTGGCCGCGCCGAGCACCACCATGGCCACGTCGTAGGCCCAGGCCGCGGGCGCGAGGGCGGCCAGCGCTTCCGTGCCGCCGAACACGAGGGACCAGGCCAGGAACTCACGGTGGCCGGGATCGCGGCGCCGGGAGGAGTAGTAGCTCCCGGCGATCCCGCCCACCGCCATAAACGTGCCGAACAAGCCGAAGCCTACGGAGCCGAGGTGGAAGACCCGGCTGGCCATCAGCGGGTTGGTGACGGCGAACTGGAGCCCGAAGCCGCCGACGAGCAGGGCCATACCGACCGCGGCCCGAACCCCGCGGGGCAGGTCGAGGAGCCACCGGAATCGTCTCGCCGCCGGCACCCGGGCGGCTGGCTCGAGGGTGGCATGATGCGGCGCGGAGCCGGTCCGGCTGGACAGAGCGGAGCCGGTCCGGCTGGACAGAGAGGCCATGACGGCGATCACGCCGAGGAAGGAGGCTGCGTCGATGAAGAACACGACGGTCTCGCCGGTCACGGCGATGATGATCCCGGCCACGGCGGGCCCGGCGATCTTGGCCAGGCCGGTGACGGTGGCGAACAGCGAGGTGCCGCGGCGCAGGTCGCCGGGACCCACCAGGTCGAGCATGAACGTCTGGCGGGCCGGCAGGTCGACGCACTGCACGCAGCCGGTCGCGAAGGCCAGCGGCACTAGGTACCAGATCGACATCCGCCCGGCCAGCAGCGGGACGCCGATGGCCAGCGACGCGACGGCCAGCAGGGCCTGGGTGACCATGAGCACCCGGGCGGCCTGGTACCGGGCCACGATGATCCCGGCCCGCCGGCTGAACAGTAGCATCGGCAGGCACAGCGCCGCGTCCACGGCGGCCAGGGCCGGAGCGCCGCCGGGCCGAAGGTGCAGCACCAGCCAGAACAGGGCGGTGTAGCCCATCATCGTGCCGAGCAGGGAGACGACCTGTGCGGTTACGTACCAGCGGTAACCAGTGCCGCTCACCCCGGTAACGCCGGCCACCGGACTACGGTAGTTGCCTGGTTCTCGCAACTGCAACTGAATTGCAGAAAGGAGATCGTCGCCGGAGCCCGGCGGCACCCCTGGACGCCGGGCGGGCCGCGTTAGGGCTCAGGTTGAGGCAGCGCCAAGGTGACGGGGCGGGCGCGGGCCGGGAGCAGGACGGCGGCGCCACCGGACTGGTGGACCATGGTGGTGAAGTGGCCGGGGTCGCCGGTATTGCCCTCGATGGCGTCGTAGTGCATGGGGATGACGTAGGCGGGATCGACCTGGGCGCAGAGCCAGGCGGCTTCGGTCTCGTTCATGTTGCCGACGATGCCGGCCGATTCGCGCATGTGATCGCGGCCGTTGATGGGGAGCATCAGCACGTCGGGGGCCAAGGCGGACACGGCCGCCGGGAGTTCGCGGTACAGCAGGCCGTCGCCGGCGTGGAAGACGCGGATCCCGCCCATCTCCACCACGTAGCCGAGAAACCGGGCCGGGCCGTCTCCCGGAGCGAACTCGTAGGCCACGGGCTGGTCGCCGCCGATCCCGTGCAGGGACGGCACCGGGTGTACGGTCACGTCCCGGTCGCGCAGTTCGTCGCCGGGCCGCGCGCCGCCCAGGCGGGCCGGATCAAGGCCGGCGGCGGCCGCGATCTCGACCACCGGCGCGGGCACCACGATCGTGGCCTGCGAGTTGACCGCGCAGAGCTCGCGCAGGAACGGCAGGTCCAGGTGGTCCACGTGCTCGTGCGTGCACAGCACGAGCGTGACGTCGGCGAAGTCGGCCGCCGAGGCGGGCGGCGGGTAGCGCCGGTCGTCGCGATCGGTCAGGAACGGGTCGATCAAGACCCGGCTGTCCCCGGCCGCGAGGCGGAAGCCCGACTGGCCGTACCAGGTGACAGACACGGAGTCCATGGCCCGTTCCATATAAAGACTTCTAGCGGTCGTCGCTGAGAACCGGCTCGGGCAGCGTGCCGGCGTTGTGCTCCATCAGCCGCCAGCGGCCGTACCGGACGCCGAGCACCGACCAGGAGCAGTTGGACAGCGGGCCGAGCACGCCGGACAGGTCGTCGGGCATGCCGAGCACGCGCGACATGCCGAGCCGCAGCGCCGCGCCGTGACTGACCACCACAGCCAGGCCGTCGCGGCCGCTCACCTGCTCGGCGACGGCCGTGACGATGCGCTGCAGCGCGGCGGCGACCCGGTCGGCGACGACGGCGGCCGGCTCGCCGTCGGGCGGGGTCCAGGTCGCGTGCGCGTCGGGGTACCGCTCGCGGATCTCGGCGTCGTTCAGGCCTTCCCAGCTGCCGCCGTGTCGTTCGCGCAGGTCCTTGTCGAGGATCACCTCCAGCCCAGTCAGCCGGGCCAGCGGCGCCGCGGTGCGGGCCGCGCGGCTCAGATCGGAGGAGACGATCAGGTCCGGGCGAAGGGCGGCGAGCAGGCGCGCGGCCCGCTCGGCCTGGGCCAGGCCGGTCTCATCGAGCGGGCTGTCGCTCTGGCCCTGGAACCGCCGCTCGGCGTTCCACACCGTCTGCCCGTGCCGCCACAGGACCAGCCGGACCCGGTCGCTCAGCGGGTCCTCCCTGGATTGACGACCAGCTCGGGCAGCGGGATCTGGGGGCAGTCCTTCCAGATCCGCTCCAGCGCGTAATAGGTACGCTCCTCGGAATGCTGCACGTGGACCACGACATCGAGGTAATCGAGCAGTACCCAGCGGCCCTCGCGCTCGCCCTCGCGGCGGATCAGCTGCGCGCCGGCCTGGCGCATCCGGAGCTCGATCTCGTCGACGATGGCGCGAACCTGCCGGTCGTTGGACGCCGAGCACAGCACGAAGGCGTCGGTGATCACGAGCTGCTCACTCACGTCGTAGGCGATTATGCCGTCGGCCAGCTTGTCCGCGGCCGCCAGCGCGGCGGTCTCCACAAGCTCGACGGCCCTCGGTGTGGCAGTCACGAGTGCTTGCCGGCCTCCCTCGGTCGGGTCATGGTCATTATTAGCGTCTCATAGCGGGGTGTCACTTCGCCTTGGCATAAAGCTTGCGCTTGGCGATGTACTGCACGACCCCGTCCGGTACCAGGTACCAGACCGGCTCGCCCGCCTCGACCCGGGCGCGGCACTCGGTGGACGAGATGGCCAGCGCCGGGATCTCCACCAGGCTGACCTTGCCGTCGGGCAGGCCCGCCCCGGACAGCCGGTGCCCCGGACGGGTACAGCCTACGAAATGCGCGAGGGTGAAAAGTTCGTCCGCGTCGTGCCAGGTCAAGATCTCGGCCAGCGCGTCCGCGCCGGTGATGAAGAACAGTTCGCCGTTCGGCCCGTTGGCCGTGTGGAGTTCACGCAGCGTGTCGATGGTGTAGGTGGCTCCGGGCCGGTCGATGTCCACCCGGCTCACGCTGAACCGCGGGTTCGCCGCGGTCGCGATCACCGTCATCAGGTAGCGGTCCTCGGCGGGCGCGACCTTGCGGTTTTCCTTCTGGTAGGGCTGGCCGGTCGGCACGAAGATGACCTCGTCCAAGGCGAAGATGTGCGCGACCTCGCTGGCGGCGACCAGGTGACCGTGGTGGATGGGATCGAACGTACCACCCATCACACCGATCCGCCGCATCGCTAGTGCCACCTCATGCCCACGTATCGTACCGGCCTTCTGCGTGGTTTCTACGGCGCCAACAGTCGGCGACCGGGCTACAATCGAGATATGACTTCAGTGCCAGATCGCGCGCGGGTCCGGCTCCCCGGCATCTCATCCCGCGCCTATGAGCATCCCGCAGACCGTTCGGCGCTGGTCGCGCTGCGCAAACTCAGCGGCTTCGACATACTGCTGAAGAGGCTGTTCGGCCTGTTCAACGAGCGGGCCTTCCGGCTGACGTTCCTGGCCAGCTCCGTCCGCGTCTCCGAGCGGCAGTTCCCGCACATCCACGAGCTAGTCCGGGACGGTTCCTACATCCTGGACCTGCCCGAGGTGCCCGAGTGCTACGTGATCCAGACCCCGCTGGTCAACGCGATGGCGCTGGGCCGGGACAAGCCGTTCATCGTCATCACCACCGGCATGGTCGACCTGTACGACCCGGAAGAGCTGCGCTGGGTGGTGGGCCACGAGCTCGGGCACATCCTGTCCGGGCACGCGTTGTACCAAACCATGCTGCTGATCCTGCTCCGGTGGGCGACCCGGGCCGCGTTCCTGCCGATCGCCCTGGCCCTCACGGCCATCATCTGGGGTCTGGAGGAGTGGTTCCGCAAGTCCGAGCTGTCCTGCGACCGGGCCGGGCTGCTGGCCGGGCAGGACCTAGACGCGGCCCGACGGGCGCTGATGAAGCTGGCCGGCGGCGCGCAGCTGTCCGAGCTGAACCCGGACGCGTTCCGCGAGCAGGCGCGCGAGTACGACGCCGTGCCCGACCTGCGGGACAGCATCCTGAAGATCCTGCAGCTGCAAGGCAACACCCACCCGTTCGCGGTGGTCAGGTTCGGCGAGCTCGACTACTGGGCCACGCACGGCGAGTACGAGCGGATCCTCGGCGGCGACTACCCGCGCCGGGAAGCTGACAGCAGCGCCTCGGTCGGTGAAGAGGTCAAGAACGCGGCCAAGTCCTACCAGGACTCGTGGAACCGGTCCCAGGATCCGCTCATCGGGATCTTCCGCGGCGTCGCGGAGAGCGCCGCGCGGGCCGGCGGCGGTCTGTTCGACCGGCTGCAGCAGAACCGCGGTACCGGCGGCGGCGGCGGCAACGGCGGTAACGGCGGTAACGGCGGCAGCGACGACAACTAGCCCCTAGGTTTTTATCTTCTCGTGCCACCCGGACAGCCGCCCCGGGTGGCACGAGTCATTTCCGGCTCGGTGGGATTAGAGGATGACGAGGTCGTCGCGGTGGACGACTTCGCGTTCGTATTCCGGGCCTAGCTTGCTGGCCAGCCAGCGGGTGGAGCGGCCCATCAGGCCAGGAATCTCGGCCGCGTCGTAGTTCACCAGGCCGCGCGCGATGATCGTGTCGTTCTCGTCGCGGAGGTCTACCGGGTCGCCGGCGTCGAAGGCGCCATCGACGCCGGTGATGCCGGCCGGCAGCAGGCTGGCGTGCCGCTTCACCACCGCCTCGACCGCGCCGGGGTCCAGGCGCAGGCTGCCGCGGGTCACCGCGGCGTGCTTGAGCCACAGCAGCCGGGTCGCGGGCCGACGGCCGCGGGCCGTGAAGTAAGTGCCGACCTGGTCGCCGGCCAGCGCGGCGGGCGCGCTCGCCGCGTCGGCGACCACGGTGGGAATGCCGGCCGTGGAGGCGATCATGGCCGCTTCCACCTTGGTCGCCATGCCGCCAATGCCCTGGCTCGCCGGGCTTCCCTGGCCTGCCTGGCCTGCTCGGCCTGCCTGGCCTGCTCGGCCTGCCTGGCCTGCTCGGCCTGCCTGGCCGCCCGGGCCGGGCTTGAGGCCGCGGCCTAGCCGGATCCCCTCCAGGTCGGCCTGGCCGCGCACCTCGGTGATCCGTCGTGCAGTGCCGCGCCGCGGATCGCCGTCGTACAGGCCGTCCACGTCGGAGAGCAGGACGAGCGCTTTAGCGCGCGTGACGTGGGCGACGAGCGCGGCCAGCCGGTCGTTGTCGCCGAACCTGATCTCGTCGGTGGCGACCGTGTCGTTCTCGTTGACCACGGGGAGCACGCCTAGCTCGAGCAGCCGGTCCAGGGTGCGCTGGGCGTTGCGGTAGTGGGTCCGGCGCATCAGGTCATCCGCGCTGAGCAGGACCTGGCCGGTGCGGATGCCGTGGCGGGCGAAGGCCGCGGTGTACCGGGCGATGAGCAGTCCCTGTCCGACGCTGGCGGCGGCCTGCTGGGTGGCCAGGTCGCTGGGCCGGCGGGTCAGGCCCAACGGGACCAGGCCGGATGCAATCGCGCCGGAGGAGACCAGCACGACCTGGATCCCGGCGCTGCGGCGGGCGGCCAAGGCGGCGGCCAGGGCCGTGATCGCCTCGTCGGCGATCTCGCCCGCCGCCGTGGTGAGCGAAGAGGAGCCGACCTTAACCACCACCCGGGCCGCGGCCGCGATGTCCGGCCGCGAGCTGGTGGTCACGGGGTGAGCCTCGGATCGGTGCCGCGCGCGCCACGGTGCGGTCGGGAGCCCCGGGACCTGGCTCCGCTGCTCATCGGGGCGGCCGGGTCCCAGTCGAAGACCACCGCGTCGTCCGGCTCGCCGATCAGGACCTCCGCGCCAGGTTCGGCGCCCGCCTCGGCCAGCGCCTCCTCCACGCCCAGCCGCGCCAGCCGGTCGGCCAGGTAGCCGACCGCCTCGTCGTTGCTGAAGTCGGTCTGCTGGACCCAGCGCTTCGGCTTCTCGCCCCGGATCAGGTAGCTGTCCTCGCCGAGGCGGATCACCTCGAAGCCCGGCTCGTCGGCGGGTTGCACCTTGACCTTGACCCGGGCGCGCTCGGCGGGCTGCTCGGCCGGGCGCGCCGCCCGGTCCGCGGCGACCAGCGCGGCCATCGCGAAGCCCAGCGGCCGCAGGCCCGCACCGGTGGCGGCCGAGATCTCGAAGACCTGGTAACCGCGGGCTTCGAGCTCGGGCTTGACCTGATCCGCGCGTTCGCGGGCGGCTGGGACGTCGATCTTGTTCAGCGCGATGAGCCGTGGCCTGGTCACCAGGTCCACGCCGGTCGCCTCGCCGTAGGCGGCCAGCTCGGCCTCGATCACGGCCAGGTCGGCGGCGGGGTTACGGCCCGGTTCCTCGGTGGCGCAGTCGAGCACGTGGACCAGGATGGAACAGCGCTCCACGTGGCGGAGGAAGTCGTGGCCAAGGCCCTTGCCCCGGCTGGCGCCGGGGATCAGCCCGGGCACGTCGGCCACGACGAACTGGACGTCACCGGCCTCCACCACACCCAGGTTGGGGATCAAGGTGGTGAACGGGTAGTCGGCGATCTTGGGCCGGGCCGCGGACATGGCCGCAATGATGGAGGACTTGCCAGCGTTGGGGAAGCCGACCAGCCCGACGTCGGCGATCGTCTTCAGCTCCAAGATGAGGTCGCGCTGCTGCCCTGGCTCGCCCTTCAGCGCGAACCCGGGCGCCTTGCGCCGCGGGCTCGCGAGGGCCGCGTTGCCAAGGCCGCCCCGGCCGCCGGCCGCGGCCACGAACCTGGTGCCGACGCCCACCAGGTCGGCGAGCACCTCGCCGTCCGCGGTCTTGACCTCGGTCCCGTTCGGCACGGGGATGATCAGGTCCGCGCCGTCGGCGCCGGTCCGGTTCGAGCCCTCCCCCTGCCGGCCGTTGCCGGCCCGGCGCACCGGACGGCGGTGGAAGTCGAGCAGGGTCGCCGAACTCGCGTCCACCTCGAGGATCACGTCGCCGCCGCGGCCGCCGTTGCCGCCGTCGGGGCCGCCGAGCGGCTTGAACTTCTCCCGGTGAATCGAGGCGCAGCCGTTTCCGCCGTGGCCTGCCTGCACCCGCAGCGTGACCCGGTCGGCGAACTCCGCCACGGCGTCCCTCTCTCCTGGTTGCATGAGAAAGGCGGGCCAGGTTTGCCCGGCCCGCCTTCGTGGTTTACCGCTCCGCGAACCCTATTCTTGCGGTGGCGCGGGGGCGATGCTCACGGCCCGGCGGCCGTGGAACCTGCCGAACTCCACCTTCCCGCCGACCAGCGCGAACAGCGTGTCGTCGCCGCCGCGGCCGACGCCCTGGCCCGGGTGGAAGTGCGTGCCGTGCTGGCGCACGATGATCTCGCCCGCGTTCACCAGCTGGCCACCGTAGCGCTTGACGCCGAGGCGCTTGGCCTTGGAGTCGCGGCCGTTGCGGCTGGATGACGCGCCCTTCTTGTGTGCCATCTCAGTCCTCCTCCGCCTTCGCCTGGCTCTGCGCCTTCGGTTTGGCGCTCGAGGCCTTGGCGTTCGAGGCCTTGGCGCCCGAGCTCTTAGCACTCGAGGCCGTGGCCTCGGTGCCGATGCCGGTGATCCGCAGCTGGGTGTACTTCTGCCGGTGGCCCAGACGGCGCCGGTAGCCGGTTTTGTTCCGGTACTGGATCATGTTGATCTTGGGGCCGGCCGTGTCACCAACGATGTCCGCCGTGACTTGGTAGCGGCCGACCTCGGCGGGGTCGCTGATGACCCGGTCGCCGTCGACGACCAGCAGGGCGGTCAGCGTGATGCTCGACCCGGCCTTGCCGTCCAGCTTGTCGACGGTGACGACATCATCCAGCGCGACCTTTTCCTGCCTGCCGCCGCAGCGCACAATCGCGTACACCCGAGAACTCTCTTTCGTCGCGCTTTCCTTGCGTGCCCCGGCGCGCCGGTGGTCACCACGGCGGCTCGCTTGCACATCGGGGCCCGCTCAGCGGGCAACTCCCGACCGCCAAGGTTACCAGACCGCGGCGCATCCACGAACCCGGGCCGCCCGGCCCGCTGCCGGGCCGGGCTCGGAGCCTAGCCGAAACCGCCCCAATGGGCCATTGGGGCGGTTATAACCGCCCCAATGGGCCATCGGGCCGGTCAGAACCGGGGCCATCGGGTGGTCGGATGGCGCCGTCCGGGGCCTGCGAGGGCTCGGGCAGGGCTGCCAGAGGTGCGGCAGGCGCTTCGGGTGCTGTCGGTGCTTCCGGTGCCGCTGGTGCTTCGGTGGCGGCGGACACGGGCACGGCGACTGGGGCTGCCGTGACGTCTGCTACGGCGGTAGTGGCAGCCGGGGTAGCATCTGCTACGGCGGTAGCGGCAGCCGGGGATGCCGCCGGGCGGCGACGGCGGCGACGGCCGGTGCGGGGCGGCCCGGCTGGCCCGTCGGGAGCCTCGGCGGCGACCGGGGCGGCCTCGTCGCGCTGATCGCCAGCCTGCATGCCGTCCGCGGATGGTCCGTCCGCGGATGACACGTCCGCAGGCGATGCGTCCGCCGGGCTTGCCTCGGGCACCTGGCCGTCGGGGCGGGCGCGGGCGGCGACGGTGGCCGGGCTGGCCGGGGTGCCGCCCCCGGAACCCCGGGACCCGTTGCCCGCGCCGCCGCGGGGGTGCACGTGGTGGGCAGCCTGCGCGTCGGCCTCGGGGTCGAACGTGATGATCACGCCGCGGCCGTTGCAGCACTCGCAGGGCGCCGAGAACGCCTCGAGCAGGCCCGCACCGACCCGCTTCCTGGTCATCTGGACCAGGCCCAGCGAGGTCACCTCGGCCACCTGGTGCTTGGTCCGGTCCCGGGCCAGGCACTCCAGCAGCCTGCGCAGGACCAGCTCCCGGTTGCTCTCGAGCACCATGTCGATGAAGTCGATAACCACGATGCCGCCTATGTCACGCAGCCGGAGCTGGCGGACGATCTCCTCGGCGGCCTCGAGATTGTTACGGGTGACGGTCTCCTCCAGGTTCCCGCCCTGGCCGGTGAACTTGCCCGTGTTCACGTCGATGACCGTCATCGCCTCGGTCTTGTCGATGACGAGCGAGCCACCGCTGGGCAGCCACACCTTGCGCTCCAGCGCCTTGGCCAGCTGCTCGTCGATGCGGTAAGCGGCGAACACATCCCGGTCGTCGGTCCAGCGGGTGAGCCGGTCAGCCAGGTGCGGGGCGACGTACCTGACGTATTCGTCGACCGTGTCCCAGCCCTCGTCGCCCGACACGATCAGGTTGCTGAAGTCCTCGTTGAATACGTCCCTGATGACTCGGATGGTCAGGTCGGGCTCGCTGTAGAGCAGCGCAGGCGCGTTGGCCGTCTTGGCCTTCTTCTCGATCGCCTCCCACTGGGCGGCGAGCCGGGCCACGTCGCGGGCCAGCTCCTCCTCGGCCGCGCCTTCGGCCGCGGTGCGGACGATGACGCCGCCGTCCTCCGGCATGACCTTCTTAAGGATCTGCTTGAGCCGGTTCCGCTCGGTGTCGGGTAGCTTGCGGCTGATGCCGGTCATGGACGCGCCGGGCACGTAGACCAGGTACCGGCCGGGCAGGCTCAGCTGGCTGGTCAGCCGGGCGCCCTTGTGGCCGACCGGATCCTTGGTGACCTGAACGATCAGCGACTGGCCGGCCTTGAGCGCGGACTCGATCCGCTTGGGCTGACCCTCCAGGCCGCTGACGTCGAAGTTGACCTCGCCGGCGTAGAGCACCGCATTGCGGCCCTTGCCGACGTCCACGAAGGCCGCCTCCATGGACGGCAGGACGTTCTGCACCTTGCCCAGGTAGACGTTGCCCACGTAGGACTGCTGGCTGGAGCGATTCACGTAGTGCTCGACCAGCACGCCGTCTTCCATTACCGCGATCTGGGTGCGGTCCTTGCGCTGGCGGACCACCATAGTCCGCTCGACCGATTCGCGGCGGGCCAGGAACTCGGACTCGGTGATGATCGGCGGCCGACGACGGCCGGTCTCCCGGCCCTCGCGGCGTCGTTGCTTCTTGGCCTCGAGCCTGGTGGATCCCCTGACCGACCGCACGTCGTCGGAGCCGGCCTGGCTGGCAGTGCCGCCTTGGCCGGCTGTGCCGGCGGGGCCGCCTTGGCCGGCGGGGCCGTTCGACTCGCGGACGTGGACCACCGTGTCCGGCGGGTCATCGGCGGTGAGCTCGGAGGAGGCGCCGTCAGCCGAACCGCGGCGGCGCTTACGCCGGCGTCGGCGTCCTGCGCCCGTCTCGCCGTCCCGCCGGTCCGCGGAGTCGGCGTCGTCGGCGGCATCCTCCGGCCCGCTGTCCTCGGCGGGCTCGGCGGGCGCCTCGGCCGCCTGAGCGTCGGCGGAGTCCTTCGCCGCACTGGCCCGCCGGCTGCGCGTGCGCGATGCCCGGGGCCGCTGGGCCTCCGGCTGGTCCTGGCCTGGATCGGCCTCCGAGCCGGACGGGCCCGCGTCGGCGTTCGGGCTTGCCGGGGCGTCGCCGGCTTCGGCCGCAACGTCCTGGTCGCCGGCCCGGGACCGGCTGCGGCTCGGCCGGCGTCTGCGCCGGCGTCCCGCAGCCGTGCCGTCGTCATCGGCCGCGATCTCGCCGGGCGCATCGCCGTTCCCCGGCGTCCCGGCCGACCGTGAGGACCCACTCGGCGGGCCGGCGACCGTGAGGACCCGCTGGGCGGGCTGGCCAACCGCGAGGACCCGCTAGCCGACCGTGAGGACCCGCTGGGCGGGCTGGCCGGCGCGGGCTCCCGGGCCGGCGATGGCTCCGGCCGTACCGCGGGCGGCTGGAACACCACCTGCGGCGGCTGGAACACGGCCGCCGGCACGCTTGGCGCGGGCGGCGTCAGCTCTCCGGTACCACGCTCACCGGCGCTGTCATTGTTTTCTCTGTCGTGCAGCTCGCTCTCGAGCATTCGGGCAATCTCCAGTCAGGCTCCCGGGCGCGCGAGTCCGCGGCCTGCCGCCCGGAGGCGGCGTGCCGCGGCGCACTCGCACACCGCGCGGGAGCACATTGTCTATATAGGCGCAGGCGGAGCCGCCATGATGGCGGCCCTGGCCGCGCGCGGTGACCGCGCGGGACCGGCAGCGCTGAGCCTGGTTCTCTGTCTCAATTTTCATGTCACGGCTTCTATGTCCCCTGCACCACAACAACGCCCTCATAACACACTCGTCCCGGCCATGAGGGCCAGCGAACCCTGCGCCAGCCGGGTGGTTATGGGCGGCGAGGACGGGACGAGGCCGTGCTGCTCGCGGAGCGCGGTCAACACGTCATCGGGCCGTACAGCGGGAGCCATATGCAGAACAACCATTCGAAGAATGGCACAATCTTGTACACCTGTCACGGCGGCGCGCCCGCCACCGTCCGGACCGGCCGGTTCGAGCACGTCGAGCGTGACCACGGCCGCGCGGGCATCCAGACGCCGGACGCCCTTGTCCGTGAGGCGCTCCACCGGCGCCTCGCTGAGGGCGAGGAAACCGGCGACGGCCCGCTCAGCCGTCGCTGGCTCCACGCCCGGCAGAACTACCCGCCACTGCGATGCTTCCAGGGCGCCGGGCCCTTCAGCATCGTCCATGACGTCGATCACATCTATCCCATCAGGCAACGTCGCGTTCAGCCGCTCGCGCACCTGCGCCGCGGCCTGGCGGGAAGTCAGCGCGAGACTCAGGTACTCGGCCTCGCTCGCCACCCCGGTCGGGGTTCCACCCGCATAGGAGATCCTCGGGTGCGGCGTGAACCCGGCAGAGTAGGCGATCGGCAGGCCCGCCCGGCGCACGCCCCGCTCGAAGACGCGAGCCACGTCTCTGTGGCTGGCAAAACGCATCTTCCCGCGCTTAGCGTACCGGACCACCAGATGCTGCACCGCAGGCAACTGGGCTGCCGGCTCGGCCACGCTACCTCCCGCCCACTACGGGAAGCAGGCGCTTCCCGTCGAGCCGCTCCCCGGTCGGACCCACCTGGATCTCGGTACCCATAGCGGAGCAGACTCCGCATTCATAACACGGAGTCCAGCGGCAATCTTCCACCTCAGCCGCTCCCTCGGGCGCGATGGAGTCCTGCCAGTCCTGCCAGAGCCAGTCGCGGTCTAGGCCCGCGTCCAGGTGATCCCAGGGGAGCACCTCACTGTAATCACGTTCGCGCGTAGTGTACCATGCGACGTCCACCGGCTCGGTGGCCAGCGCGGCCTCGGCGCAGCGCGCCCACCGCTCGAACGAGAAGTGCTCGCTCCACCCGTCGAAGCGGGCGCCGTCCCGCCATGCGGCCAGGATCACGCCGCCCACCCGGCGGTCGCCCCGCGACAGCAGCCCCTCGATGATGCCGGGCTCCCCGTCGTGGTACCGGAACCCGATCGACTTGCCGTAGGCGCGGTCGGCGCGCAGGGCGCCGCCGAGCGCGCGCAGGCGCGCGTCCACCACCTCCGGCGCGCACTGCGCCGCCCACTGGAACGGCGTGTGCGGTTTGGGCACGAAGCCGCCGATCGACACCGTGCACCGGATGTCGCGCCGTCCGCTCGCCTCCCGGCCCGCAGCGATGACCCGGCGGGCCAGCTGCGCGATGGCCAGCACGTCAGCGTCGGTCTCGGTTGGCAGCCCGCACATGAAGTACAGCTTCACCTGCCGCCACCCGCCGGCGTACGCCGTGGTGACGGTACGCAGCAGGTCCTCCTCGGTGACCATCTTGTTGATCACCTTGCGCATCCGCTCCGAGCCGCCTTCGGGCGCGAAGGTCAGCCCGGACCGGCGGCCGTTCCGGCTGAGCTCTTCGGCCAGCGTCACGTTGAAGGCGTCCACCCGGGTCGACGGGAGCGAGAGCCCGACGTTGGTGCCCTCGTAGCAATCGGCCAGGTCGACGGCGATCTCGTTGATCTCGCTGTGGTCCGCGCTGGATAGTGACAGCAGCCCGACCTCGTCGAAGCCGCTGGCTGCCACGCCGCCCGCGACCATCGAGCCGATCGTGGTGATCG
Source organism: uncultured Actinomycetes bacterium (assembly GCA_963722055.1). GTDB lineage: Bacteria > Actinomycetota > Actinomycetes > Streptosporangiales > Streptosporangiaceae > Palsa-504. The sequence continues at coordinate 30,249 of CAVRLA010000004.1, forward strand.
ACCGCTCCCGGACCGGCCGGGTGATCATCCCGGCCTGGCAGAACCGGCAGCCGCGGGTGCAGCCACGGAAGATCTCCACGCTGTACCGCTCATGCACGGTCTCGGCGACCGGAACGACGGGCCGACGCGGATACGGCCAGGCGTCCAGGTCCATCACCGTGTGTTTCGAAACTGATGACGGAACACCTTGACGATTCGCTGTTACGTTCGATATGCTGCCATCGGAGTGGTACGAGACGTCGTAGAAGCGAGGCACGTAGGCGACCGTCGAGAGCCGCAGGAGCAGGCCGTCCCGCCCGCCTGGCTGCCCGGCTCGCTTCCAGTCGCGAATCAGGCCCGTGATCGCGAGCACGGCCTGTTCACCGTCGCCGAGAACCGCCGCGTCCAGGAAGTCCGCGATGGGTTCCGGGTTGAACGCCGCGTGGCCCCCGGCGATGACCAAGGGGTGAGCCACGGTCCGTTCGGCAGAAAAAAGAGGGATCCCCGCCAGGTCGAGCACGGTCAGGAGGTTCGTATAAGCCATCTCGGTCGCGAAGCTGACGCCGAGCACGTCGAAGGCGCTGACCGGCCGGTGCGCGTCCACGGTGAACTGGGGCACGCCGTGCTCGCGCATGAGCGCCTCGAGGTCGGGCCACACGGTGTAGGTGCGCTCGGCCAGCACGCCCTCACGCTCGTTCAGCACCTCGTAGAGGATCTGGACGCCCTGGTTGGGCAGCCCGACCTCGTACGCATCCGGATAGCACAGAGCCCACCGGACGTCGGCGGTGTCCCAGTCCTTGGTGACCGAGCCCACCTCGCCGCCGACGTACTGGATCGGCTTGCGCACGCGCGGCAGCAGTGGCTCCAGCGCTGGGTACACCGATTCGACAGGCATCTACGTAGGTTATCTGAACGGGCCGTGGAAAGCCGCCGGCGGTTAGGCCGCGTGCCTGACCGGGCCGGAACGTGCCTGATGTCGCGGGCTTGTGGCAAACCGGGCCCGCCGGGCCGGACGGGCATCTAGGGTGGGCACCTGGACCTTCTGGACCGAGCGAGGGAAATCGATGAACAAGCACCGCCCTATCGCGCTGGCCCTGGCCGCCTGTGCGGCCAGCCTGGCCGTGGCAGCGTGCTCGTCCGGGACCCCGACGGCCGGCTCGTCTACCACCAGTACCGCCGCGCCGGGGCAGAGCGGGTCCGCATCCGCCGTATCGTCGTCCGCCGCGGCCGTTCCGGGCCGTTCGCTGGCAATCAAGGGAAAGCTCGGCAGTTTCCCGGTCCCGGCCGCGGCGAAGGTCGGTGAGAACGCGGCGGCCGGCGAGGGGCTGATCATCGCCTTCGGCTTGATTGCCCCATCGGACGTGGCACGTTTTTATGCCACTGCGCTGCCGCAGGCCGGCTACTCGATCACGATCGACGAGACGATCCAAAAGGGCGGCGAGAGCGGGGCGTACATCCTGTTCACCGGTCACGGCTATAAGGGCACCATCGATTCGCTGGCCAAGTTCCCTGGCCCCACACTGACCGGGCTCGGCGGCACGAACGTGACCACCGTCATCTTCGCGCCGACCACGTAGGGCGCGAGGTGCGGCTCACGGCGCCGACCGGTTAGCCGCAACGCCGGTCAGCCGGGAACGCCGCTCAGCGGAAACGGTGCTCCGCGGAAACGGTGCTCAGTCGAAGACGCTGTGGTGGCGGCGGACGGACTGGAGCATGCCGATCGCGATCATGTCGGCGAAGACGGCCGAACCGCCGTAGGAGAGGAACGGCAGCGGGAGGCCGGTGATGGGCATGATGCCGATCGTCATGCCGATGTTCACGAACGACTGGAACGCGAACCAGATCGCCACGCCGGAGGCGATCAGCGTGCCGAACAGGTCGTCGGCCCGGGCGGCGATGCGGAGCGCGCGCGCGACGACGATGCCGAGCAGGACGACGATGGTGATGGTGCCGACGAAGCCGAGTTCCTCGCCGGCCACGGTGAAGATGAAGTCCGTCTGCTGGGACGGCACGAAGTTGCCCGCCACCAGGTGGCCGTGGAACAGGCCTTCGCCGAACATCCCGCCCGAGCCGACCGCGATCTTGGCCTGGGCCGCGTTGTAGCCGGCGCCGGCCAGGTCGGACGACGGGTGCAGGAACGAGGTGAACCTGGTCAGCTGGTAGGACTTCAGCAGGTGCATGCCCCCGGCCAGGGCCACGGCCGCGCCCACGATCGCGGTCAGGGCGGCGATGATGCGCAGCCGGGTCCCGGACAGCACGATCATGAGGGCGGTCACCACGACCAGGACCATGGCCACACCTAGGGCGGGCTCGACCACCACCAGGGCGATCAGCGGCGCGGCGGCGGCCAGGGCCAGGAGGACCGAACGCAGGCCGGGTCGCGCGCCCCGGGCCTGACTGAACACGGTGGCGACGATCAGGACCAGCGCGACCTTGGCGAACTCCGAGGGCTCCACCTGGAATCCGCCGGGCAGGGAGATCCAGGCGTGCGCGCCGTTGATCTCCGAGCCGAGCGGGGTGAGGACAGCCAGCAGGCCGAGCAGGGTCGCGCCGTAGGCCAGCGGCGCCCACGACCGCAGCTGGCGACGGTCGATGAAGCTCACCGCGACCATCAGCATCAGCCCGATCACGACCCAGAGCAGCTGCTTCTTGAGGTAGGTACGCGGGTCGAGGCCCGCCGCGAGCAGCGAGGGCTGGGTCGCCGACCAGACCAGCAGGACACCGATCGCGCTCAGCGCGCTGACCGCGAGGACCAGGATCCAGTCCATCTGCCGCAGCACCGATCTTCGGGCGAAGGCCCGGGCCAGCAGGGAGCGCGGGCGCCCGGCGAACGCCCCCGTCCGCGGCGCGCTGTAGCCGCGGACGGTATAGCTCGGGCTGGACCGGCCCAGCATCATGGCCCCCTGGTGTAGCCGGCCGGCGGCTGGATCACGCCGGTGGAGGTGATCTGCGGAAGCGAGGACGGTAGCTGCCCGCCGGGCAAGGCAGCATGGTGGCCTTCGAGGCCGTAGATGCCATCCCAGATCTGGCGGACCGCGGGGGCGGCCACGTCCGCGCCGTAGCCGGAGTCCGGGACCATGACGACGACGACGTACTTCGGGTCGTTACACGGCGCGAACGAGGCGAAGACCGACGTCGCGTTCTTGCCGAAGAGCTGGGCGGTACCGGTCTTGCCCGCCACGCAGACCTGGTTGAGCGGGAACCCGCTGAAGGCACCCGCCGCGGTGCCCTGGGTCACCACCCCGGCCAGCGCGTCGCGGATGTAGGCCAGCGTGGTACCGGACACCGGTAGGTGCCGGATGACCGGCGGGTTGATCTTCTGGACCACCTGCCCGGTGGCCGGCGAGATGAACGCCTGGCCGATCCGCGGGCTGTACAGGGTCCCGCCGTTGGCCAGGGCTGCGTAGGCGTTAGCCAGCTGGAGCGGGGTGACGGTCACGTAGCCCTGGCCAATCGCGGCGATGGCGGCCTGCCCAGGTTCCCACTGCCAGCCGTTCTGGCAATCCTGGTACTCGATCTGCTGGATGTAGGAGCCGTTCCGGTTGCCGTACTTGCACCAGTTCTGGCCGGTGTGGGCGTTGTCCTTCCAGAGGTAGTACAGCCACTGCCGGGTGGGGATGGAGCCGGCCGACTCGGCGGGCAGGTCGACGCCGGTGTCCTGGCCGAAGCCCCAGGACAGCTCCATTTTCTGCATCTTCTGGATCGGGGCGTTCGGTCCCGTCGTGTTGTTGGCCTTCGGGTTGTCGCTGAGGTACATGTCGTAGCCCAGCTGGTAGTAGACGGTGTCACAGGACTGGATGAGCGCCTCGGCGAACGTCATGTCGCCCAGGCTGGGCTCGCCGTCGTTCTTCAGCGTCACGTTGTCGATGCTGACCGAGGCGGGGCAGCTGTACAGGCCGTTCAGCGGGTACCCGTTGGCGACGGCGGCGGCCGTCGAGGTGACCTTGAAGGTCGATCCCGGCGCGTACTGGCCCTGGGTGGCCCACTCGAGGATCGGCTCCCCGTCCTTGGTGCCGAACAGGTAGTTGAACTCCTGCTGCGAGATGCCGCCGGTCCAGATGCTCGGGTTGTAGTTCGGGTAGCTGGCCATGGCCACGACCCGGCCGGTGGTAGTCATCACGACCGCGGCGCCCTGGTTGGCGGCGTTCCCTTCCGCCCGCGACCGCTTGATCGCGCCGGCCAGGGCGTTCTGGGCGTCGGCCTGGATCTGCGCGTTGATGCTGGTCACCAGGTCATCACCGGTGGTGGGCGGGGTCTGGCTGACGGTGCCGGTGACGTCTCCGGCGGCGTTGACCGACACCACCTGGGTCCCGGCCTGGCCGCGGAGCTGGGTGTCGTACTGGGCCTCAAGGCCAGCCTGGCCAACCAGGTCCACACCGGAGAAGCCGGTCACGGGCAGGTGCCGGCTGGCGATCTCCTGGGGGGTGATCGGCTGCAGGTAACCCAGGACCTGCGCCGGGTTGGCCCCGTCGGGTTCGGGGTAGTCGACGACGGGCTGAACCTGCGCGGTGACACCCGGGAATTCCGTCTGCTCCTCCATGACCTGGAGCGCCACCTGAGCGGAGACATCCTGGTCCACCGGGATGGGCTGGTAGGGCGAGCCGGGCCAGCAGGGCTGCGGCACGCCCTTGGTGCACAGGCGCGTTTTCTCGCTCAGGGTCGGGTACGACATGCCGAGCACCGGCGCCAGCCGACGCAGCACGGGCGCGGCGCCGCCGGGCTGCTGGGAGAGGGTCATCATGTCCACCGAGACGACCAGGGCCGTCTGGTTGGTGACCAGCTCGTTACCCACGTCGTCGAGGATCTTGCCGCGGACGGCGGGCACGATCACGTCCCGGGTCTGGTTCTGCGCGGCCAGCTTGGTGAACGAGGCGGTGTTCATGACCTGCAGGTAGTAGAGCCGGCCGCCGAGCGAGACCAGCATCGCGGCCGCGAGCACGTAGACCAGCACGAGGCGGCGGCGCGACGAGGTGTTCACCGGTAACCCCCTGTCCGCCATCTCCTCTTCGCCCGGGGACGAGGCATGTGCAGCCGGGTGGTGCGGGTGCCCAGTCGGGGCGTGCGACCGCCGGTCCAGCCGCGTGCCATCCTGTCGCGCCGCAGGGACGAGCGGCGCAGCCAGCCACGGCCCGGCGATTTGGCCCTGATCGGCGTGCGGAAGGCGGTCCGGCGCTGGCGCAGCCGCGGCTGATGCCGGACTGACCGGCGCAGCGCGGTGGTCAGCCGGGCAAGCGGGCCTGGTCGGGTGGCGCGGGACGCGTATCCGGTGGAGGGCGTCCGGCTGAGGGAAGGCGTCCGGCCGAGCGCGGGCGAGCGGAGGAGGGAAAGCGAGCGGCCGAACACGGGTGAGCGGCCGAGCGCGGAAGACCGGCCAGACGCGGGTGAGCGGCCGAGCGCGGAAGACCGGCCGAACACGGGCGAGCGGCCCAGGAAGGGCGAGCGGCCTAGGAAGGATGACCGGCTGATCGAGGCGAGCCGCCGCGGCGGGGCCGCCGGGTGCAGCACGGGAGACGAGCGGCTGAACACCGAGCCGCCGAGCAGGGACCGGCCCATCGGCGACCGGCCGAACCGCGAGCTGGTCAGGCGGGAGCGGGCCAGGTTGGAGTTCAGGGCTCCGCCGAGCATGCCCTCGCCCCGGTGGGCCGCGAACTTGACCTTGGCCGCGCCGCCGCCGAGCGCGCCCGCCATCGAGCCGCTGGACAGCCCGGAGCCGCGGCGGGAACCGCCGGCGGTAAAGGCGGCGCCGAGCGTACTGTCGCCGAGCGGGCCGCCGTGGCCCAGCTTCAGGCGCGGCTCACGCCTGGCCGTGGCCAGGCCGGTGGCCCCCTGACCGCGCAGGCCGCTGCCCAGGCCCTCGCCCTTGCCGCGCTCCGACAGGCGCAGCCGCGGCGTGTTGCCCCCGTTCATCTGCCTGATCGCGCCCTGGGTCGTGCCGGCCGGACGCGCCGCAGGCATGGCCCACGCGGCCCGGTCCCGCTCGGACCTCCGCGGACCGGCCAGGCGCAGTGCCGCCGCGGCCGCGAACAGCACGAACGGGCACAGCAGCAGGTCGTAGGCCACGGCTACGGGCAGCACGTGCCTGACGGCGGGCACGGAGATACGCGGATCGCTCAGCATCTTGCCCAGCGCCACGGTCAGCGCCTCCCCGCAGACGGCGGCGACGGCGACGACTCCGATCTCAAACAGTGCCGTATGCCCCTGTTCCGGCACGCCCTCGCTGTTCGGGACCTCGCGGGCCAGGCCGCACAGGTAGCCGATCAGGCAGAACACCAGCGCGTTCTCACCGACGAGGTAGCTGCCCGGCGGGGCGACGTCCAGGGCCAGGCCGGCCGAGAAACCGATCAGCGCGCCGATCATCGGACCGTCCGCCAGGGCCAGCGCGGCCACCGCGAGCAGCACCACGTCGGGTCCGGTCCCGCCGGGGAAGGCGATCCGGTTGACGATGGTGAGCTGGACGATGACCGCGACGCCCACGGCCACGAAGGAGATCAGCGCGCGTGCTATCACCCTCCGCCACCCGTCGACGACAGGGTGGCCGAGGGTGACGGGGCTGCCCCGCCCGACGGCGGTACGGTGCCCGGGGCGAGGGAGGCAGAGGGGCTGGGGGTGGCGGTGACCGTGACCGTGGGCGCGGGACGGGGCAGGATCGAGATCCGCGGGTTGTGCTGCGGGACCTGGACCACGACGCCGACCACGCCGAGGGCGGTGAAGTTGACGAACGGCCGGACCAGCGCCGTCTGGGTGAGCGAATCGGTACTGGGCTGGACCGAGACGATCGTACCCACCGGCACGCCGGGGACCTCCGGCTGGTCTCCCACCGAGGCGTAGGTGTCGACCTGCTGCCCGGGCTCCAGGACCGTGTTCGCGTCGAACAGGGTAAGCCGGAGCATCGGCGACCCGGACATGGACTTGCCCGTCCCGGTGACGGCACCGATCTCGCCGCTGCCCTGAACCTGCACGCCGATCGCCGAGGACGCGTCGCCGGCCAGCAGGACGGAAGAGGTGTCCGCGCTGACCTGGGTGACGATCCCGACGAAGCCGGAACCGTTCAGCACGGTCTCGTGTGGCTTGATGCCGTCGTTCCGGCCGACGTCCAGCGTGACCGTATCGGAGTACTCGCCTCCGGCCGCGATCACGTTCGCGGCCACGATCCGGTAACCGCCGGCGTCCAGTTGCAGCAGCTGGACCAGCTGCTGCCGGGCGGCCTGGCTCAGCTGGGCCGAGCTGAGCTGGGCGCGTAGCTCGGCGTTCTCGCGCTGCAGGTTCGCGATCGTGCTCTGCGCCGAGGGCCCCCCGGTGATCGAGTCGAAGAGGCTGGCGACCGGGTCGGTCACGTCGTGGGCAACCCGCTCGATCGGCCCGAAGATGCTGGCGCCGACGTTACGGGGCGGAGACGCGCCGCCGTCCCGGAAATCCAGCGTGATCAGGGCGATCGCGATGAGCAGGAGCACGCCGAGAACCAGCCGTGAACGCCGGGCGTCGTGCACTGCGGCTCCTCGTCAGTCCCTCCGCAGCCGAGGCGGCGGGTTCTCGGGTTTAACGGGTCCGCGTCAAGATCAGCGCCTGTGGTCGGGCACCAGAACCTGACGCAACGTATCGAAGTCCTCGACACACTTGCCGGTGCCGAGCACCACGGAGTCCAACGGGTTGTCCGCGACCTGCACGGGCATGCCGGTTTCCTCCCGGATTCGTGACTCTAGTCCGCGCAGGAGAGCGCCGCCGCCGGTCAGGGCGATACCCCGGTCCATGACGTCGCCAGCCAGTTCGGGCGGGCACTTATCCAACGTGGTCTTCACCGCGTCGATGATCAGGTTAAGCGGTTCCTCGATCGCGCGGCGTACCTCGGCCGCGGAGATCACCACGGTCTTGGGCAGGCCGCTGACCAGATCCCGGCCCCGGATCTCGGCGTGCGGCTCGTCCTCGGCGGGGAACGCAGAGCCGAGGGCCATCTTGATTTCCTCGGCGGTCCGCTCACCCAGCATGAGCGAGTACTCCTTCTTCGCGAAGGTGATGATCGCCTGGTCCATCTCGTCGCCGCCGACCCGGATGGACACCGAGGTGACGATGCCGCCCAGGGAGATCACCGCGACCTCGGTGGTCCCGCCGCCGATGTCCACCACCATGTTGCCGGTCGGCTCGTTGATCGGCAGGCCCGCGCCGATCGCCGCGGCCATCGGCTCCTCGATGATGTAGACCCGCCGGGCGCCGGCCTGATGGCCCGCTTCCTTCACCGCGCTCTGCTCCACGCCGGTGATCCCGCTCGGCACGGCCACCACGAGCCTCGGCTTGGCCAGATGGGTACGCCGGTGCACCTTCTGGATGAAATAGCGCAGCATCCGCTCGGTCACGTCGAAGTCGGCGATGACCCCGTCCTTGAGCGGGCGCACCGCCACGATGTTGCCCGGGGTGCGGCCGATCATGCGTTTAGCATCCGCGCCCACGGCGACGATCTGGCCGTTGTTGGTATTGAGCGCCACCACTGACGGTTCGTTCAGTACGATGCCACGTCCACGCACGTAGACCAGCGTGTTCGCAGTGCCGAGATCGACCGCCATGTCACGGCCGAGGAACGTCAGCGCGTTGCTCATCGGGAACGGGACCCTCCGATCCGGGCTGGAGATCTGGAGCCGTCGGCGTGGGTTTGGGGATCCGCGCCGTGACGGGGCTGAGCGGTTCTTACCTGGATCATGGAGACGCCGACTCGCCGGGGTCCGGGACCATGATCTTCCCGGTCGTAGGCGAGCCCGCCGCCGGATGCTGATGATTCGCCACTGCCGTCAAGCTTACCCACGATCCGGTGTGGCACCGGTCCGCCGAATCGGCGGCGCGCCGGAGTCCGCGTCCGCGGCCCGCGTGTCCCGCGCCGTCCCGGCGCGTCAGCAACGTGAGCCAACTGCGTTCAGTAGGCGCGGCCGAAGATCACTCGCGTCCGGTAGCTGGACGGATCGCCGCAGCGGATGCAGGTTCCGGTTTCTGGCGCGCCGGACAGCGGCACGATCCGCGGCGTGGCCCCGGTGCTGGCCTTGATGTCGGCTTCGCACGTGGCCTGGCCGCAGTGCAGCGCCAGCGCCCACCCGGTCTGGATCGCCTGGACGAACTGGTCCCAGTCGTCGACGATGCGAGTGTGCTCATCCCGGAACCGGGTGGCCCGGTCCAGCAGCCGGGACTGGACTTCATCAAGCAGCTGGACCAGCGCATCCGGTGCGCCGGCCAGGGAGATCTGCTCTTTGCCGCCGCCGAGGCGGCTGACCAGGACAGCCGCGCCCGAGGCCAGGTCGCGCGGCCCCAGTTCGAGCCGTAGTGGCACGCCGCGCAATTCCCAGTCATTGAACTTGAAGCCGGGCGATACATGCTCCCGCTGGTCGACATGGACGCGGAGACCAGCGGCTCGCAGTCGCCCGGCGAGTTCGCGCGCCGCCGACTGTACCTCCGCCAGTTGCGCGCTCCGGCCGATCGGAACGATGACCACCTGGTACGGGGCCAGTCGTGGTGGCAGGACCAGCCCCTTGTCGTCGCCGTGGGTCATGATGACCCCGCCGATCATCCGGGTGGACATCCCCCAGGACGTGGTGTGGCACAGCTCGAGCTGTCCCGCCTCGTTCGTGTACCGGATGCCGAAGGCCTGGGCGAAGTTGGTGCTCATGTAGTGGGAGGTTCCGGCCTGGAGCGCCTTGCCGTCGCGCATCATACCCTCGATGCTGAACGTCCGGGCCGCGCCGGCGAACCGCTCCCCCGGGGTCTTCTCACCTTCTACCACTGGCATCGCCGCGATCTCACGAGCCACTTCAGAGTAGATATCGAGGGCGAGCATCGTCTCACGCATCGCATCGGCCTCGTCGGCATGGGCGGTGTGCCCTTCCTGCCAGAGGAACTCGGTCGTGCGCAGGAAAAGCCGCGGCCGCAGTTCCCACCGCACGACGTTCGCCCACTGGTTGAGCAGCAGCGGCAGATCCCGATGGGAGCTGATCCACTTGGCCATCATCTCTCCGATGACGGTCTCAGACGTAGGCCGCACTACCACCCGGTCCTCGAGTTCCTTGCCGCCCGCATAGGTGACCACCGCCAGCTCCGGGGCGAATCCCTCGACATGCTCGGCCTCACGCTGCAGGTGAGATTCCGGTATCAAGAGCGGGAAGTAGGCGTTCTCGTGGCCGGTGTCCTTGATCCGGCGGTCCAGCTCACCCTGCAGAAGCTCCCACATGCGGTACCCGTAGGGCCGCATGACCATGGTCCCGCGCACCGGTCCCCGGTCCGCCAGCTGAGCCTTGATTACGAGTTCGTTGTACCAGGCAGAGAAGTCCTCGCTCTGCGGAGTTACTCCTGGTCCGCTGCGTTCCATAGGCCGAGGATAGCCAAGAGCGGCCGGCTACTCGGGCGCCGAGCGCGCCGGGGCCTGGAGGCGGTGGGCGAGCCATATTCCGGTGATCCAGAGCGCGGCGAAGATCGCGCCGAGGATATACATGGCTGGCACCACGACACCGGCGGCGATGATCAGGGCCTGCAGCGCGGTGCCCGCCCAGAGCACCCAGCCCATACCCGGGCGGCCGACCAGGCCGCCGAGCACGAGGGCGCACACGGCCAGGCCGCCGCCCACGCCGCCCGCCACGCCGTGGCGCAGGTGCTCCTGGACAATGGCGACCGGGATGGCCAGCCCGATGACGATAGCTTCCATGATCAGGACCGTGCCGCACAGCTGCCTGAGCTGCTTGCTGCTGCTCATGACAGCTCTGCAGCGGTAAACGAGTGGCGCGAGGGCTGGTTCGCCGACGGCTCGGGCGGCAGCTCGCCGCCGGCCGGGCCGAGCAGCCGACGGGCGTCGCCCGCGGTGATGACGGATCCGGTAACCAGCACCCCGCCGGTGCCTGGTCCGGTCTCCGCCACGGCCTCGTCGGCGAGCTCGACCGCGATCTCGATCGCGTCGTCGAGCCGCTCCGCCTGCTGGACCCGATCCTCGCCAAAGATCTCGGCGGCGAGCTCCGCGGCCGCCTCGGGATCCACGGAGCGGTCGGAGGAATTGCGGGTCACCACGATGTCAGTGAGCAGCGGCTCCAGCTCGGCCAGTATGCCCGGCACGTCCTTGTCGCCGCTGGCCGCGAAGACACCGGTCAGGCGGGCGAAGCTGAATGCCTCCTCGATCGCGGCTACGGTCGCGGCCATCCCGGCGGGGTTGTGCGCGGCATCGATGATGATCGTGGGGCTGCGCCGGATGATTTCCAGCCGCCCGGGCGAGCTGACCTTCGTGAACGCCTCCCGGACCAGGCCCGCGTCCAGGGCGGCCACGTCGTCCGTCACCCCGGCGAACGCCTCGACGGCGGCGAGCGCGCAGGCCGCGTTACCCGCCTGGTGCAGGCCGAACAGCGGCAGGTACAGGTCATCGTACGTACCGCGCAGGCCGCGGAGCGTTAGCCGCTGTCCGCCGACCGCCTGCTCGCGGCTCAGCACGCCGAACTCCACGCCTTCCCGCGCCACCGTCGCGCCCACCTCGACCGCGTACCGCAGTAGCACCTCGGCGGCCCCGAGCGGCTGCTGGGCGAGCACCGCGACGGCGCCCGGCTTGATGATGCCGGCCTTCTCGGCGGCGATTTCCTCGACCGTGCTGCCGAGCAGCCGGGTGTGGTCGAGGGAGATCGGAGTGACGACCGCGACCACGCCGTCCGCGACGTTCGTACAGTCGAGCCTGCCGCCCACGCCTACCTCGAGGATCATCACGTCGACCGGCGTGTCGGCGAAGACCGCGAAGGCCATCCCGGTCAGGACCTCGAAGAAGGACATCGCCACTGGATGCCGCTCGTCGACCAGGGTGACATACGGGATGACCTCGTCATAGGCGGCCACGAACCGCTCCGGGCTGATGGGCGCGCCGTCGACCACGATCCGTTCCCTGATCGAGACCAGGTGCGGACTGGTAAACCGACCGGTCCGCAGGCCGCGGGCGCGCAGCAGCGCGTCGGTCATCCGGGCGGTGGACGTCTTGCCGTTGGTGCCGGTGATGTGGATGACCGGGCAGGCCCGCTGCGGATCGCCGAGCAGGCCGACCAGCTCGGCCATCCGGTCCAAGGCGAGGTCCACGGAATGCTCGGGCCGACGGGAGATGATTTCCCGCTCGACCTCGCGCATCCGCACCTCGATATCCATCCCACCACCCTATGTCGAAGCCGGAAGTGTGCTCGTTAGAGGGTGACTAGGCGGTCCTGTAGGCGGGAGATGTCCGCGCGGGCGGCGGCCAGGCGGTCGCGCGTCTTCGCCACCACCGGCGCGGGGGCCTTGGTGGTGAAGTCGGCGTTAGCCAGCTTGCGCTCGGCCTGCTCGGCCTCGCTCCGGGCCGCGGCGAGGTCCTTCTCCAACCGGCGGCGCTCGGCCGCAACGTCGATCGCGCCGGCCACGTCAAGCTCCACGGTGGTGCCCTCGACCGATAGCGAGGCCGAGGCGGCGAACCCGTCGCCGGGCGGGCTGAGCCGCAGTAGGGACCGGATTCGCTCCTCGTGCCCGGCCAGCGGCGTGGCTTCGATGCCCACGAGCCGGGCGGCCACCCGCTGACCAGGCCGCAGCCCCTGATCGGAGCGGAAGCGGCGGACCTCGGTCACGAGAGCCATCATCGACGAGATCTCCGCTTCGGCCTGCCCATCCGCGTAGGAGAACGCGGGCCAGGGCGCCACCATGACCGAGTCCTCGCCGGTCAGCGCGGTCCACAGCTCGTCGGTCACGAACGGCATGACCGGATGCAGCAGGCGGAGCAGCTGATCGAGCACGAACCCGAGCACCTGCCGGGTCGTTTCGGCCGCACCGGTTTTTGCAACACTGTCGTCGGCGGAAGTCAGCGGCACCTTGGCCAGCTCCAGGTACCAGTCGCAGACCTCGTCCCAGGCGAAGTGGTACAGCACGTCGCAGATCTTGCCGAACTCGAACTGCTCGAACAGCGCGTCCACCTCGGCGATCACGGTCGATAGCCGAGACAGGATCCAGCGGTCCGGGACAGAGTATGAAATGTCGGATTTGTCGGATCGCAGGGCCGCGGACGCGAGGGAGGCCGCGGGAGCCGGGGAGGCAGCGTGAGCCGGGGAAGCCGCGAGAGCCGGGGAAGCCGCGGGGATGTGCGCACCGTTGAGAAGGGCGAAGCGGACGGCGTTCCACAGCTTGTTGCAGAAGTTACGCGAGCCGGCCGCCCATTCCTCGCTGATCGCGATGTCACTGCCCGGGTTGGCTCCACGGGCCAGGGTGAACCGAGTCGCGTCGGCCCCGAACCGGTCCATCCAGTCCAGCGGGTCGACCGTGTTCCCGCGCGACTTTGACATCTTCTTGCCGAACTGGTCCCGGACCAGGCCATGCAGGACCACGACGCGGAACGGGACGGCGTCCGCCGGCGGCTTGTCCCGCATCGCGTACAGGCCGAACATCATCATCCGCGCGACCCAGAAGAACAAGATGTCGTAGCCGGTGACGAGCGCGCTGGTCGGGTAGAACGCGCGCAGGTCCGGCGTGTCGTCGGGCCAGCCGAGCGTGGAGAACGGCCACAGGGCCGAGGAGAACCAGGTATCGAGGACGTCCGGGTCCTGTACCCACCCCTCGGGTGCCTGCTCGTCCGGGCCGATACAACGCACCTCGCCGTTCGTTCCATAAAAGACTGGAATACGGTGGCCCCACCACAGCTGACGGGAGATGCACCAGTCATGCATGTCGTCCACCCAGCCGAAGTACCGGGCGTTCATCTCCGGCGGTGAGAGCCGGACGCGGCCGTCGCGGACCGCGTCGCCGGCCGCCTTGGCCAGCGGGGCGACGCGCACGAACCACTGCAGCGACTGACGCGGCTCCACCGTGGTGCCGCAGCGGCTGCAGTGGCCGACCGCGTGCAGGTACGGGCGGACCTCGGCGACGATACGGCCCTGCTCGCGCAGCGCGGCGACCACGGCGGGCCGGGCCTCGAACCGGTCGAGCCCCTGAAACGGGCCGTGCGCGATGATCACGCCGTGCTCGTCCATGATGGTCAGGCTGGGCAGGTTGTGCCGACGGCCGATCTCGAAGTCGTTCGGGTCGTGGGCCGGGGTCACCTTGACCGCGCCGGTGCCGAACGTTGGATCGACGTGGTCATCGGCGATAACCGGGATGCGGCGCCCGGTGAGCGGCAGCTCGACGGTCTTCCCGACCAGGCGGGCGTAGCGCGGGTCGTCGGGGTGCACCGCGACGGCCGTGTCGCCGAGCATGGTCTCCGGCCGGGTGGTGGCAACCACGATGGAGTCTTCACGATCCCCGTAGCGGATGGAGGTGAGCTCGCCTTCGTCGTCGCTGTGGTCGACCTCGATGTCGGACAGCGCGGTCAGGCACCGGGGACACCAGTTGATGATCCGCTCGGCCCGGTAGATCAGGCCGTCGTCGTAGAGCTGCTTGAAGATCGTCTGCACGGCGCGGGACAGGCCCGCGTCCATCGTGAACCGCTCCCGGGACCAGTCCACGCTGTCGCCCAGGCGGCGCATCTGGCCCAGGATCTTGCCGCCCGATTCGGCCTTCCACTGCCATACCCGCTCGACAAACGCCGCACGGCCCAGGTCGTGGCGGGACAGCCCTTCCTTGGCCAGCTCCCGCTCCACCACGTTCTGGGTGGCGATACCGGCGTGGTCCATGCCGGGCAGCCACAGCGTGTTGAAGCCCTGCATGCGGCGGCGCCTGATCAGCGCGTCAATCAGCGTGTGGTCGAGCGCGTGGCCGATGTGCAGGGAACCGGTGACGTTCGGCGGCGGGATGACGATGCAGTACGCGGGCGCGGCGGAGTCGGCGTCCGCGGTGAAGTACCCTGCCTTCTCCCAGCGTTCGTAGCGTGGGCCCTCCACCTCGGCGGGCGCATACTGGGAGGGCAGCTCGATCGGGCTTATCGGGTCGGGTCTGCTCACGACAGGTGAGTCTACGGCCCCGCGACGTGCTTTGCGGCCGGGCCAGCCGGGCCGCGGGCGGGACCGGTCAGCCGGCCTAGACCTCCACGGCGTTCCTGATGATCAGGGCAACGTTGGACGCGCCTAGGTACTTCACCAGCGTGCCGCCCTCGATGAACTTGACCTGGCCGAACGTGCTGTCGGTGACCCACACGCATTCGCTGGTGTCGGAGCCGGTCGAACGGCTGTAACCGCACATCATCTCCCCGCCGTGCGAGCCGGTGGGCACCATGCGAGTGGAGACGAGCTGGGTTTTCTCGTACTTGATGACGTCAGCCGGGTTGAACCGGCCGTCGTAACCGACGAACTCGGCGGCCTTGAACCCGGGGGCCCCTGGGGTCGTGACATTCCCTAGGTTGTAGACGGCGATCACGTCCCGGCCCGGCGTACCCGCTCCCCGGGCCTTGATCTGCGCGGCCACCGGAGCCGCCGCGGTTTCCGCCTGGTGAGTGAATATCCTGGTGGCAGCCGTACTTAGCGCGAACGTACCGGCCTTGGGCGCCGCCGTGAAGACGTACTGGGTCGCGGTCCCGGCGGCGCCCGTGGGGGTGCTGCCGGTGCTGGGTGTCGAGCCGGTGGCCGGGCTGTTCGTACCGGTCTTGGTCAGATGGACGACCAGCAGCACGATCACGACCACGCCGACTACGGAAGCGAGCAGGTAGAGGACCATCCGGATCCCGGCCAGCCGTTGCGGCGCCCGCTGCGCCGACCGGCCCCCCGCGGATCGCGGTGACTGGCCGGGGGCGGCGAAGTCGTCACGGCCGTACTGCGACCCGGCCGACTGGTCGTAGCCCGGCTGCTCATAGCCTGGCTGGGCGTACGCGTCCGGCCCGTAACCGCCGGTCCCGTAGGCGTCCTGGCGGTAGCCTTCGCGGCCGTACCCGCCCTGGCCGTAACCGTCCTGCGCGTAGGTGCCCAGGGTGCCGTTCTGGGCGTACGGATCCTGGGCGTAGGTGCCCTGGGTGCCGTTCTGGGCGTAAGAATCCTGGGCGTGGGACCCCTGGCCGTAGGCATCCTGCTGATAGCCAGTGCCGCTGGGGCCGACCGGCTGGCCGAGGGCGTTCAGGCCATACCCCGCCGAGCCGTAGCCTCCCTGACCGGAGCCCTGGTCGGTGTAGCCGCTCGGGGCATAGACGGGCCGGTCGGAGCCTGGCCGCTGGTGCCCCTCGGCCTGGTAACCCTGGGCGCCCTGGCTCGGGTACGGCTGATCGGGCTCGCCGAACGCCCGGGAGCGGCCGGTCCCGGAACCGGGCTGATCGTAGTCCTGCGGCCCGTTGCCGGTTCGTCCGTAGCCGGGCTGATCGTAGTCGCGCTGGTCGTAGCCGGGCTGGTCGTAGCCGCCCTGGCCGTAGCCTGGCTGGTCGTAGCCTGGCTGGTCGTAGCCTGGCTGGTCGTAGCCGCCCTGGCCGGTGCTCTGCTGGCTGCCGTAACCCGACTGGTCGTCAACGCCCGCCCAGGCCATCCGGTTCCCCTCGGCCGAGTCGTGGGCGGGATAAGCTCCGCTCGAGCCCTGCTCATAGCCGACCGGGGCCTGCGGCCCGGAGCCGACGGTGGTCTGCGACCCGGAAGAGATCGCACGCCGGGCCACGGGCGGGCCGGCGGGCGGGGCCGACAGGGTCTGCGAGCCCGTGTCGAGCGGGGTCTGGGGTCCGGTACCGAGCGGGTTCCGCGGATCGCCGCGGTAGGCCGACTCATCGCCCGGCCCCTGGCCGTAACGCATGATGGGGGCGGGGGTGGTTCCCTGCTCGTAGCCAGACTGCTGCCCGTAGCCTCGATCCTGACCGTAACCGGGCTGCTGACCGTAACCGGAATCCTGGCTGTAGCCGGACTGCTGGGCGTAGCCAGAATCCTGGCCATAGGCGGACTGCTGCCCGTAACCGGAATCCTGGCCATAAGCGGACTGCTGGCCGTAGCCGGGATCCTGGCCGTAGCCGGACTGCTGGGCGTAGCCGGACTGCTGCCCGTAGCCGGAGTCCTGGCCGTAGCCGGAGTCCTGGCCGTAGCCGGAGTCCTGGCCGTAGCCGGGCTGCTGCCCGTAACCTTGCGCCTGGTCGTAGCCGGAGGCCTGGTCGTGCCCTTGCGCCTGGTCGTAGCCGGAGGCCTGGTGGTAGCCGGAGGACTGATCGTAACCTTGCGCCTGGTCGTAGCCGGGTAGGCCTCTGCGCCCCGTGCGAAGGGCGCCTTCGCCGCCCCGGGTGGTCCGGAAGCCGCCGGTCGACTGGCTCGGCTGATAGCCCTGATCGTCCGATCCGGAGCCTGCGGGCTCGGAACCCGAGTCCCAGCTCCCCGTCGGGGAGTCCCAACCACTCATCTGTGCTCAATTCCCCGTCGCTGTGGAAGACGGCTGCTGGTCAGCGTCCGGTTCCTGGCGTGGCGGGAACCGCGGCAGACTTACGCAATACGTTGGAGGCTACACAGGAATCGCGCTGATCATGGGCGATAATCCCAAAGTCGACAAAGCCGCAGTGACGGTTAGCTTGGGGTTAATCCGCAGGCTAACCTGCTCTCATCGAACAAATGCACGGCTGCGGTAGAACGCTCCGGACGGACGCCGGAGCGGAGATCAGGCGGACTTCTCGCGCGGCGTGCGGCGGCTGACGTCCCGCGGCACGATGGTCGGATTGACGTTCTCGAGCACGGCCTCGCGCGTGATCACGACCCGCTCCACGTCCTTGCGGCTCGGCACCTCGTACATGACCGAGAGCAAGACCTCTTCCATGATCGCGCGCAGGCCGCGCGCGCCGGTGCCACGCAGATTCGCCTGGTCAGCGATGGCCTCCAGCGAGTCGGGAGTGAACTCCAGGTCCACGCCGTCCAGCTCGAACAAGCGGCGGTACTGCTTCACCAGCGCGTTGCGGGGCTCGGTCAGGATCTGGATGAGCGCCTCCCGGTCCAGGTTGTGCACGCTGGTGATCACCGGCAGGCGGCCGACGAACTCGGGGATCATGCCGAACTTCAGCAGGTCCTCCGGCATCACGTCGGCGAACTGGTCGGTGAGGCCCTTGGCGTTCCTGACCCGGAGCTTGGCGTTGAAGCCCATGCCGTTGTGGCCGGACCGCTGCTCGATGATCTTCTCCAGCCCGGCGAAGGCCCCGCCGCAGATGAACAGGACGTTGGTCGTGTCGATCTGGATGAACTCCTGGTGCGGGTGCTTGCGCCCGCCCTGCGGGGGCACGCTCGCGGTGGTGCCTTCCAGGATCTTCAGCAGCGCCTGCTGGACGCCCTCGCCGGAGACGTCACGGGTGATGGACGGGTTCTCGCTCTTGCGCGCGATCTTGTCGATCTCGTCGATGTAGATGATGCCGGTCTCGGCCTTCTTGACGTCGTAGTCCGCGGCCTGGATCAGCTTGAGCAGGATGTTCTCGACGTCCTCACCGACGTAGCCGGCCTCGGTCAGGGCGGTCGCGTCGGCGATCGCAAACGGCACGTTGAGCAGCCGGGCCAGGGTCTGGGCGAGCAGCGTCTTGCCCGAACCGGTCGGGCCGAGCAGCAAGATGTTGGACTTGGCCAGCTCGACGCCCTCGTCACCGGGCCGGTCGTCACCCGACTGAACGCGCTTGTAGTGGTTGTAGACGGCGACGGAGAGCGCCTTCTTAGCCATGTCCTGGCCGATCACGTACGCATCGAGGAACTCGTAGATCTCCCGCGGCTTGGGCAGGCTGTCCCACTTGAACTCGGCGGGCTCGGCGAGCTCTTCTTCGATGATCTCGTTGCAGAGATCGATGCACTCGTCGCATATGTACACGCCTGGGCCGGCGATGAGCTTCTTGACCTGCTTCTGACTCTTACCGCAGAACGAGCACTTCAGCAGGTCCCCACCGTCACCGATGCGTGCCACCCAGATACTCCTTTACATGTAGCCGCCGCCACGGCCGGCTTTGAGGGGCCGACCGCTTCCGGCGGGCATGTCCCGCGAGGCCGTCACGTGTTGCATATTGACGGTACCGCCTCCTGGGCTCGATGGACACCATCAAACCCCCTCGGCGGCCCGAGAGGAAGAGCTGATTCCTCCGGTTAGGACGACACTACCTCCACCGCGCGCTCACTGCCCCGCTTGATCATGGTCAGGACCTCATCGACGATGCCGTACTCCTTGGCGTCCTCGGCGGTGAGGAACTTGTCGCGCTCGATGTCGCGGCGGACCGCCTCCTCGTCCCGGCCGGTGTGCCGGGACAGGATGACCTCCATCGCGGACCGCATGCGCAGGATCTCGCGAGCCTGGATCTCCATGTCGGTGGACTGGCCGTAGCCGCCCTCGGTGGCGGGCTGGTGGATGAGGATCCGGGAGTTGGGCAGCGCCATCCGCTTGCCCTTGGTCCCGGCCGCCAGGATCACCGCGGCCGCCGAGGCGGCCTGACCGATGCAGCACGTGGTGATGTCGGGCTGGATGAACTGCATGGTGTCGTAGATCGCCATCATCGACGTCATCGACCCGCCGGGCGAGTTGATGTACATGGTGATGTCGCGATCGGGGTCGATGGCCTCGAGCGTCAGCAGCTGGGCCATGACGTCGTTGGCGGAGGCGTCGTCGATCTGGACGCCGAGGAAGATGATCCGCTCCTCGAAGAGCTTGTTGTACGGGTTCATCTCCTTGATCCCGTACGACGTGCGCTCCACGAAGGACGGCAGCACGTACCTTGACTGCGGGGGCCCCAGCCTGATCACGTTCGGCTCCTTTGGCTCGGGATGGGTCATGACAGAACGCCTACGGTCGGCACCTCAACGGCGCTGCGGATCACCTGGTCGACGAAGCCGTAGTCCTTGGCTTCCTCGGCGGTGAACCAGCGGTCGCGGTCGGCGTCCTTCTCGATCTGCTCGATCGGCTGACCGGTGTGGTAGGCGGTGCGCTCGAACAGCGTGCGCTTGATGTAGAGCATCTGCTCGGCCTGGATCCTGATATCGGACGCGGTGCCGCCGATCCCGCCGGACGGCTGGTGCATGAGGATCTGCGCGTGCGGCAGCGCGTACCTCTTCCCCGGCGCGCCGGCGGTCAGCAGGAACTGGCCCATGGACGCGGCCATGCCCATGGCGTAGGTGGCGATGTCGTTCGGCACGTACTGCATGATGTCGTAGATGGCCATGCCCGCGTAGACCGAGCCGCCCGGGGAGTTGATGTAGATGCTGATGTCGCGCCTGGCGTCCTCGGAAGAGAGCAGCACGATCTCGCCGCAGATGCGGTTGGCGATGTCGTCGTCGACCTGCTGACCGAGGAAGATGATGCGGTGCCGCAGCAGCCGCTGGAACAACGGGTCCCCGAACGGCTGGGCCGGCGGTTCCGTCGCGGCCACGATCGACGGCGGCGTGGGGGTCCACAGGGGCTGAGTCACGCTTGCTCACCTGCTCTAGATGATGAGTGATGTCTGGTGTCGTTGTCAGGACCATAACGCCGGCGCGGAACCCGATCGTCCCGCGCGGCGCGCTGTTCGCTACCGGCGCACGGAGCAGTCCGCAGCGGGGTACGACCATGATCGCGAAGGGTTTCTACCTCATAGCGTAGTTAACCCTGCACGATCATGATGCCGCCGCGGCGGTGGGTGGCGAGAGGGTCAGGCGTCGTCCTCGTCGGCGGCTTCGGCGTCCGCCTCGGCGGCGTCACCCGTATCGTCGCCAGCGTCGTCGCCGATGTCTTCGGCCGCGTCCTCGGCCGCGTCCTCGGCCGCCCGGAGGGGGGCGTTGAGGGCGGCCTGGACGTCGACCTCGTGGCCCGCGGTGTCGGTGACCTTGACGCGCTCGGCGATCAGGTTCATGGCCTTGCCGCGCAGCACCTCGGCGGCGGCGAAGGACAGCCGGCCGTCTTCGGCGAGCTGCTGGGCCAGGCGATCCGGCGGGACGCCCATCTGCTCCGCCTGCCGACTGATGTAGGCGGACAGTTCGGCCGGGTCCACGCTGAGTTCTTCCTCACGGGCCAGCTGGTCGAGCACCAGGCTGAGCTTGACCGCGCGGCGGGCCCGCTGCTCCAGGTCGGTGTCGAACTGCTCCTCGGTCTGGTTCGACATCTCCAGGTAGCCACCCAGGGTGGCACCCGCCCGCTCGAGCTGCTGCAGGAGCGAGTCCCGGTTCTGCTTAACCTCCTCGGCGACCACGCCTTCGGGCAGCGGGATGTCGACCTTGTCGAGCAGCGCGTCCAGCGCGCGGTCCCGCGCCTGGATGACCTGCTGGGTGGCCTTCATCCGCTCCAGCTGGGCCCGGGTATCGGCCCGCAGCTCGCCGAGGGTGTCGAACTCGCTGGCCAGCTGGGCGAAGTCGTCGTCCAGGCCGGGGACTTCCTTGACCTTGACGCTGTGCACGGTCACGGTCACGTCGGCCTCGCGGCCGGCGAACTCGCCGCCGGCCAGCTCGGTGGTGAAGGTCTTGGATTCCCCCGCGGACATCCCGACCAGCGCGTCGTCCAGGCCGTCCAGCAGGGACTGGCTGCCAACCTGATAGGACAGGCCACTGGCCTGCGCGTCCTCGACTGGCGTGCCGTCTACCGAGGCGGACAGGTCGATCGAGACGTAGTCGTCGGTCTCGACAGGCCGCTGCACGGACTTCAGCGAGGCGAACCGCTCCTGCAGCGAGCCGAGGTACTCAGCCACCTCGTCGGGGGTAACGCGGGTGTCATCGACGGTGACGGCCAGGCTGGCCAGGTCGGGCAGCTCGAACTTGGGCCGGATGTCGACCTCTATGGTAAAGATCAGCTCCTTGCCGTCGTCGAGGCTGGTGATCTCTACGTCGGGCTCACCAAGGGCGTGGATGTCACCCTCGGCGACCGCCTTGGCGTACAGCTCAGGCATCGCGTCGTTAACGGCCTGGCTGAGCACGACGCCCCGGCCGACCCGGCGGTCGATCACCGGCGGCGGAACGCGGCCCGGGCGGAAACCCGGGATGCGGACCTGACGGCCGACCTCGCGGTAGGCCTTGTCGAGGCTGGGCTTCAGCTCGTCGAATGGCACCTCGACACTGAGCCGGACACGGGTCGGGCTCAGCTCTTCGACGTCAGTCTTCACGTCCGCGTCACTCCGGGATCAGGGGAAGGTCACTCAGCGCTGGATCGCCGAGAAGTCTAAGCCGACAGTCTAGGCGTAAGCGGGGGGTGCCAGGGGGGTCGTCCCCCCGTGGCCAGCACAGCGGGGGGTGCCAGGGGGGTCGTCCCCCCGTGGCCAGCACAGCGGGGGGTGCCAGGGGGGTCGTCCCCCCGTGGCCAGTACAGCGGGGGGTGCCAGGGGGGTCGTCCCCCCGTGGCCAGCACAGCGGGGGGTGTCATGGGGGCTCAACGGGCTCGTCTCCCCGTGGAAACTCAGCGAACGCTGACCACGCGTACTGGCGGAGGTTCGTTGTCCCGCTTGCGCTTATCGCCGATCAGCAGGTTCAGCAGCCAGCTCACCAGCCCGACGACGATGGCGCCCCAGAAGGCCGGCCAGAACCCGGTCACGTGGAACGGCAGGTTCAGCTTGCCCGCGATCCAGCTGGTCAGCCACAGCAGCAGGCCGTTAACGACGAGCGCGATCAGGCCGAGCGTGAGCACGTAGAACGCGCAACCGACGACCTTGATCAGCGGCTTGAGGAAAGCGTTGATGAGGCCGAAGATCACGGCGACCGCGAGCAGCGTGCCGACCCGTGACCAGCCGCTCCCGGCCAGCAGCTCAATTCCGGGAATGGCCCAGGTCGCGACGCCCAGGGCCGCGGCTGAGACCAGCACCCGAAGCAGGAATCTCATGGTCCAGATATTACTTGAAACGAGATCGCGGTCCAGCGGGTGAGGCGAGAAGATTGGGGCGGGATGTAATCCAGGATGAGGGTGAGTTTAGGGCGGGGATACGTGGTCGCCGCGGAATAGGCGGCGGTAGGCGTTGGGGGTGGTGCCGCGCCACGCGCGGAAGTGGTGACGCAGGGCGGTCGCGTTGCCGAAGCCGGCGTGGTCGGCGATGGCGTCCACGGTCTCGTCGCTCTCCTCGAGCAGCTGCTGGGCCAGCAGGATGCGCTGCCCGATGAGCCACCGCTGCGGGGTGGTCCCGGTGTCGGCCACGAAGCGGCGGGCGAAGGTCCGCTCGGACATGTTCGCGCGCGCCGCCAGCTGGCGGACGGTGACCGGCTGGTCCAGGTGGGCGCGCAGCCACTCCAGCAGGTCGCGCAGGGAGCCATCGCAGGAAGGGGCGATGGGCTGCACCACGTACTGAGCCTGCCCGCCGTCGCGGTGCGGCGGGACGACCATACGGCGCGCGATGCCGTTGGCGACCCGGGAGCCTTGCTCCTTCCGGACCAGGTAAAGGCAGGCGTCGATGCCGGCCGCGGTGCCGGCGCTGGTGATCACCGGATCGTCGTCGACGTACAGGACATCGGAATCGACCTTGGCCCGAGGGTAGCGGCGGGCCAGTTCGGCCGCGTGCCGCCAGTGCGTGGTGCAGCGACGGTCATCGAGCAGGCCGGCGTCGCCCAGAATGAAGGCGCCGCTGCAGACGCTCAGCACGCGGGCGCCGCGGTCGACCGCCAGGCGCAGCGCCTCGAGCAGGTCCTCGGGGAACGGACGGTCCGGGCCGGGAGCGCACGCATCCTGGCGCAGGCGCTGGTCGCTGACCGCGGGCAGGGCGATCAGGTCGGCTTCGGCCAGCCGTTCCAGGCCGTGCGAGGGCTGGATGGTGAAGTCGAGCGCG
Organism: uncultured Actinomycetes bacterium; assembly: GCA_963722055.1. Taxonomy (GTDB): domain Bacteria; phylum Actinomycetota; class Actinomycetes; order Streptosporangiales; family Streptosporangiaceae; genus Palsa-504. The sequence goes on from CAVRLA010000004.1 coordinate 53,779, forward strand.
CGCAGCGGCGGCGGCTCGCCGGCCACCACGGCGAAGTCGTAGCGCGGCAGGCCGTCGTCGGAGCGATCGACCCCGAACACCTCGCAGACGGTGCCGAACTCGAACGGCAGGAAGCCGTTGACGACCACGACGGCGACGTTGCGCAGCATGCTCACCTCGCGCCGGAAGGCGGACAGGAACGTTGGCAGGATATCAGCCAACTACGGCGTTACTGCCACGAGGCTGTTACCACGATCCGTTCCATAGAAAGATCTACGGCGAGGAGGTACGGCGATCAGTGACGAGCGGAGCCCGGCCCTGATCAGGGCGCGGACGGCGGCGATGCGGGCGGCGACCGTGCCGGACTGGCTGGCCGAGCTGGTCCGGCCGAAGCCGGCTCCGCTGCCGTGGCCGGACATGATCCGGGCGACACTGGCGATCTGCGTGCCGCTCGGGACGGGGTTCGCGGTGGGCAAGCCCAGCATCGGCTTGCTGCCCGCCACGGGCGGGTTGCTCGGCACGATGACCGACCGCGGCGGCTCGTACCTGAGCCGGGTCGAACGAATCAGCGCGGTCGGGGTGTTCGGCGGGGCGGTAGGCCTGGCCATCGGGTCCGCCATCCACGGTCGCGGCTGGATCGCCGTGGTCGCCTTGGTCGTGCTGGCGGGCGTGTCCGGAGTGCTGAGCTCGATGGGCGACGTCGGCTCGCAGATCGGGCTGCAGCTGCTGGTCTACGCCGCGCTCGGCATCGGGCCGATCGGCGCGCTGCGGCCGGTGTGGCATACCGCGGTCGGCTTCCTGGTCGGCGTGATCTGGGCACTCGTCTTGATCCTGCCCGGCTGGCTGCTGTCTCCGTACGGTCAGGACCGGCGGGCCGTGGCGGCGGTGTATCAAGCCCTGGCCGACCAACTCGCTTCGATCGGCACCGATGCCTTCACGGCCCAGCGGCAGGCCGTGACCACCGCTCTCGGGTCGGCCTACGACGAGCTCCTCACCGCCCGGGCCATCGCGCCGGGCCGGAGCCAGGCCAGGATGCGCCTGGTCGCGGCGCTGAACGCGAGCAACTTGATGTCGCAGGCGATCACCACGCTCGGCGTGGCCGGAACCCGGCCGCCGCCGCTGGCGATCGACACGGTGCGGCGGCTGGCCGACACGATCACCACCAAGGGCCAGCCGCCGACGATCCCGCCCGCCTGGGACGCCAGCCCCGGCACGCTGGCGCTGCGCGACGCCATGGCCGGCGTGGCCCGGGTGCTGTCCCAGGACTGGTCGCCCGGCGACCGGACCCAGGCCGTGCTGCGCGACGAACTACGGGAGCGTTCAGGGGTCGCGGACCGGATCCTCAAGGTGGTCGGCGGGGGGCAGATCAGCCGCACCTTCGTGGTCAGGCTGATGGCGTGCATGGGGGCGGCCGGCCTGGTGACCGAGGTGCTGCCGTTGGCGCGGTCCTACTGGGTGCCGCTGACCGTCGCGATCGTCCTCAAGCCCGATTACGGCTCGGTATTCGCGCGGGCCGTGCAACGCGGCATCGGGACGGTCGTGGGCGCGGTGGCCGGCGCGGTACTGCTCGCGCTGTTCCACGGCGCGTGGCTGCTGATCCCGTTCGGCGTGCTGGCCGCGCTGTTGCCGTACGGGCGGAGCAGGAACTACGGGCTGCTGGCCACGTTCCTTACCCCGCTGGTGGTGTTGCTAGTCGACCTGCTCAAGCCCATCGGCTGGCGGCTGGCGGGGGACCGGCTGGTCGACACCCTGATCGGCTGCGCGATCGTGCTGGTCATCGGGTTCGCCCCGTGGCCGATGAGCTGGTATGCGCATCTGCCAGGGAAGTTCGGCCAGGCGGCGCTGGATGTCTGCGGGTACATGCGAGAGGCGCTGGGCGCTTCTGGAGTGTCGTCGGCCGCTTCTTCCGCGGGTTCCGGTGCGTCGCCGGCTGTGCCTGCGCGGCGGCTGCGGTCGACGTACGGGGCCCTGGGTGATCTGCGGGCGGAATTCCAGCGGACGATGTCCGAGCCACCATCGATCAGCCGCAGCGCGACGGCCTGGTGGCCGGCGGTGGTGGGCCTGGAACAGGTCCTGGACGCGGTCACGGCGGTCTCGCTCGCGGTGAGCCGCGGCGCCACTCCACCTTCGCCCGCCGGGGTGCAACTGCTGTGCGCGGCACTGGACGCGGTCAGTGAGGCGGGATCCGCCGGGATACCGCCGCCCGCGGGTCTTGAGCTGCCGGACGACGAGACGCTGCAGCCGGTCACCGAAGCGGTCCGGGCGCTGCTCGGCGTGCTGGCCAGCGGTGAGCGGCTGGGAAGCGCGGCTTAACCGGGTGGCGGGCGGCTCGCTGACCGGGCGGCTCGCTGACCGGGCGGTGTGCTTGGTCGTGCTTGGTCGTGCCTTGTCGGGCGGGCCGGATTTGTCATCTGTACCCCCGCCATGACGTCTGATATGACCGATTTTGTCACAGACTGGCTGGATTCTCATGGGTCCGTGATCGAACAATTGTTTGCTGCTACCGTCTGCTTAGAAAACGCGCAGCTCCGCCACGAGAACGCGGTCCTGCGCGGAGAGCTGCTGGCGGCCCGCCGGAACAGCCAGAACCCGGCAAGCAGGCCGAGGAGGCGGCCATGACCAGCCTTGTCCCGCACAGCGACGATGACACCTACGAGCTCATTGACGACGCGCTCCCAGCTGGCCGACCGTCGCGGCACCTGGCTCGGCGACGACCTGGCCGTCATTGCCTTGCTCGCCAGCCTTATCGACCAGGCCGAACGCTGCCTGCCCGAGCTGGTCACCACCGGGCGCCTCAACGGGCACGCCTGGGACCATATCGTCCGCGCGCTAACCATCGGCCCCGACGAGGCATGCCTGGGCCGTGCCCGGGGTTTGCTCCCGGCACAGGGCCGGACCAGAATCGGGCTAATGCCAACTGCCAGGCTGCCGCTCGTCGGCCGCCGCGACGAGATGGCCGCGCTGGAAGATGAGTTCGCCCGGGCCGCGGCGGGGAAGTTCCGCGTCGTCCTGCTGTCCGGCGAGGCGGGCGTCGGCAAGAGCCGACTGGGCCGCGAGATGCTCGCCCGCCACCCGGAGGCGGTCGGCATGTTCGCGCGCGCTCACCCGCTCGGGGTGACCGCGGCGTTCGGGGTGTGGACCGAGGCCATCGATCCGCTGCTGCAGGGCCGGTCGGATCAGCAGGTGACCGCCGCGTGCGGCGGGCTGCTGGATGACCTGGCCAGCCTGTTCCACCGTGTGGCCGTCATCCGGGGGTCGCTCCCCGGTCGAGAGCCGCCGTTGCCGCGGCTGCTGCAGGGGCTGGCCGCCCTGCTCAGGAACATCGCACGCCAGGCTCCGGTGATCGCCGTCCTGGACGACATGCACTTCGCCGATGCCTCGTCGTGGGAGGCGCTGAGGTACTTCGCCCGGCACCTGGACGACACGCCGCTGCTGGTCGTGGCTTCCGGCAGGCGCGCCGATACGGCCGGGCAGGAAGTCGCGGCGCAGGCGCTGTTCGAACTGGACGAGGACGGGTTCCTGCGGCGGCTCGAGGTGATCCCGCTGGACCGGACCACCATGCGCGACCTGACCGAGACGATCATCGGGCAGCCGCCGCCCGCGGCGCTCGTCGACTGGGTCGGGCAGCGTTCCCAGGGCAACCCGCTGTATGTGATCAGCCTGATTCGCGCGCTGCTCGAGGAGCACGCTGACCTGACCGCGCCCAGCCTGGGCCGACTGCCCGAAGGCCTGACAGAGCGAATAGCCGCCCGCACCCGCGGCGCCGACGAGACCTCGCGGGCGGTCCTGGACATGCTGGCCGTAATCGGCCGTCCGGTGCCGCTGGCCGACCTGGCCGCGCTGACCGGGCTGCCCGCCGAGCGGCTCGATCCCATCCTGGCCGGCCTCATCGGCGGCCGGGCCGTCGCCGAGAACCAGCGGGTCGGCGAGCTGATCTACGAAATCCAGCATCCGCTGATCAGGGACGTGATCTACCAGCAAATCAGCGGGGCGCGCAAACGGGTCCTGCATCGCCAGGCCGCGCGGTCGCTGCTCGAATCGGGGCGGCTGGCCGAGGCGGCGCTGCATTTCGCCCGCGCGGCCCAGCCGGGCGACGCCGAGGCGGTCCGGGTCCTGCTCGACGCGATGCGCCAGGCCGAGCAGCGCGAGGCCTTCCGGGAATCGCTCGACCTGCTCTCCGAACTCGTCGACATCCTGCCGCCTGCCGATCCGCGCTGGCTGGACGTGCTCGAGGCGATGTACTGGCAGGCGGAGTGGGTGGTCGACCACCGGGCCGAAACCGGGGCGGAGACGGCGATCCGGGCGCTGCGGGCCATCGACGGGCTGCTGACCGACTCGCCCGATGCCGCCCGGCGGGCGACGGTCAAGTTCCGGCTGGCCAACTTCCTGGCCTGGGGCACCGGCGACCTGCCGGAGGCCGAGGACGCCTGCCGTGAGGCGATTCGGTTGTTCGAGGCGGCCGACGAGCAACGGCAAGCGCTGCTGGCCCGCCGGGAGCTCGGCTGGATTCGGAACCTGCGCGGCGACATGGCCGGCATGGCGGCCGAGTCGGCCCGCGTGGTCCAGGCGGCCGAAGCCCTGGGTGACCGGTTCGTGGCCATGCAAGGACTCTCCGCGTTCGGCTACAGCACGATCGTGCGGGCCCGGTTCGCCGACGGCGAGCCCGCGATCCGCCGCGCGGCGGCGATCGCCCAGCAGGACGAGAAGGCCTACCGGCTGACCGCTGCGCTGAGCCTGCTAGCCGCCGAACTCACCCTGCAGGGCCGCAGCGCGGAGGCCGGCCCGCTGTTCGAGCAGGCCAGAGCGCTGAATCCGGACTTCAGGGACACCATCTTGATCGAGCTCCAGACGTTCGTGCACTGGATGTCCGGCGACTTCACCTCGGCGGTCGCCACCGCGCACGAGCTCGCCGCCTGGGTGCTCGGCGGCGCCCGGCGGCGCGCGCTCGGCTTGACCTGCGGCGGCCTGGCCGCCGCGGAGATGGGCGATGTCCGGGAGGCGGAGCGCCTGCTGGGGCGGGCCCGGCAGGCCTTCGGCGGGCGCGACTGGTCCTGGTTCCTGCCCTACACCCGTTACGGGGAAGCGATCATTACCTGGCACGCGGGGCATGCCGCCGAGTCCGCGCAGACCCTGGCCGAGGTCGCCGCCCGGCTGATCGAGATGGACGCCCTGGCAGTGAACGTCTTCGTGCTGATCGACCTGGCCGAGGCGGCCGCCGAGGCCAGGGACGAGCGGGCGGCCGGCGCGGCCACGCGTCACCTGGACGACGTGACCAGGGTCTCCGGCCTCGGGCTGCATCACGGTATCGCCGCCGCGGCGGCGGCTTGGGCCAGCCTGGCCGGCGACCAGCCGGCCACGGCGGTCGCGAAGGCCACCGAGGCGGTCGGCCTGCTTTCCGGCACCGGGTGGCGCGCGCACCGGGGGCGGGCGCACGACGTCCTCGGCCGGTCGCTGGCCGCTGCCAGGCGCCCGGGAGCGGTCGCCGCGCTGGAGCAGGCGGCCGCGATCTTCGCCGAGTGCGGTGCCACCTGGCGCCGGGACCGGTCGATCCAGGCCCTCCGGCGGCTGGGCAGCGGCGGACGCAGGGCCGCGGCGGCAACGCTCGGCCCCGCCTCGCTCACCCGCAGGGAGCGCGAGGTGGCCAGGCTGGCCGCCCGCGGGATGAGCGCCAAGGCCATCGCCGAAGCCCTTTTCGTTGGCGAGCGGACCGTGGAAAGCCACCTGAGCAGCACCTATGCGAAGCTGGGGGTGGAGTCCAAGCTCAACCTGGTCCGGCGGGCAGCCGAGCTGGGCCTGTCCTTATCCCCGTATCCGCCAGTGGTTTCCGTACTCCAATCCGGGTCGGTACGGAGGACCGTCGGCTGCGGTCCTCTTAGGTTGTGGGCATGAGTGGCTACGAAGCACGCAGGCGGCAGCACGTGGACCTCGCCATTTCGCTGGCACCGCAGCTGATTGAGCAGCTCGGCTGGCCGGCCTGGCTGGCCGCGCACCGGACCCGGCAGCTCCGCGAGCTGGTGCGCACCGCGACCGACCGGTCGCCCTGGTATCGCAAGCGGCTGGCCGATGTCGACATCGACCGCCTGGACACCGCGGGCCTCGCCGAGCTGCCGACGCTGACCAAGGCCGAGCTGATGGGGCATTTCGACAACCTCGTCACCGACAGCCGCCTGTCCCTGGCCCAGCTCGAGCAGCATCTGAGCACCATCGAGACCGGGAGCTATCTTCTCGGCCGCTACACCCCGATCACCTCAGGCGGCTCCACCGGAGAGCGTGCGGTATTCGTCTATGACTGGGAAAGCTGGGCGGTGTTCTGGCTGAGCTGTTTCCGCGTCGCGCTCCGGGCCAAGCAAGCAGACCCCGGGCTGGCCTTGCGCCCGGCTGTGCTGGCCAGTGTCGCCGCGGCGCACTTCAGCCACGCGACCGCCGCCATGGCCCGCACGTTCTACGGCGCCCACCTGACTAATGTCCGGTTCCCGGTGACCTTGCCTACCAGGGAGATCGTGGCCGGCCTCAACGACACCCAGCCGGATTTCCTGCTCGCCTATCCCTCCCTGCTGAACGTGCTGGCGCACGAGGCCACGGCCTGGCTGCATATCGCGCCGCGCCGCATCCTGGCGGGTGCGGAGCCGCTGCTGCCCGAGATCCGGGCCGCCGCGGAGCAGGTCTGGGGCGGGAGCGTCATTAACATCTGGGGCACCTCGGAGGGCGGCGGCACCGCCGTCGGCTGCGACCAGGGCGGCACGCACATCAGCGAAGACCTGCTCATCGTCGAGCCCGTCGACCCGGCCGGCCCGTGCTGCCCGGCGAGCGGTCGGCCAAGGTCTACCTCACCAACCTGTACAACCCGGTCCTGCCACTGATCCGCTACGAGATCACCGACGAGGTCACGTTCCTGCCCGGGCCGTGCCCGTGCGGGTCGGCGCACCAGCGGATCGCCGACGTCCAGGGGCGGCTCGACGACGTGTTCACCTACCAGGGCCGCCGGGTACACCCGCACCTGTTCCGCACCGCGCTCAGCCGCGAGGCGGGTGTGGTGGAGTACCAGGTGCGGCAAACCCCGTCCGGGGCCGCGATCGCCGTCCGCTGCACCGCGCCGGTCAGCCTGGACGGGCTGCGCGACCGGGTAGCCGCCGCCCTGGCCCGGGCCGGGCTGGAGCGCCCCCAGGTGACGGTCGAGGTCGTGGACCGGTTCGAGCGCCCCGGCGGCCCGGCCAAGCTCAAGCGGTTCATCCCGCTCGCCGCAGGCACCGGGCAATGAACGCGAAGCTGACGGCCGCGAGCGGCTACGTGTTCGCGCGCGCGGCATCCGACGATGAACTAGGCCGTCTCCGGCTGTTGGAAGCGCGCTACGACGCCCACACCTTCCGCCGTCTGTCGATGTTCGGGCCGCTGGCCGGGGCCCGCTGCCTGGAGGTAGGCGCCGGGGCCGGCTCCGTGGCCCGCTGGCTGGCCGCGGAGGCCGGGTCGGCGGGACGGGTCGTCGCCGCCGACGCCGACCCCCGCTTCCTAGCCGACGCGGAACAGGCCGGGGTGGAGGTCCGCCGCCACGACATCCTGGCTGACCGGCTCGAGCCCGCCGCCTATGACCTGGTGCACTGCCGCGCCCTGCTGCTTCATCTGGCCGATCCGCAGCAGGCGGTCCGTAACATGGCCGCCGCCGCCCGGCCCGGCGGGTGGCTGATCGTCGAAGACGCCGACTACGTGACGCTCGTTGCCGCCGATCCGGCTCACCCGCGATCGGCGCGCTTCGACCAAGCCGTGCGAAGGCTCGTGCCCTTCCTGGCCGCGTCCGGGGTCTTTGACCCGTTCCTGGGCCGCCGCCTGCCCTCCCTGGTCACTGCGGCCGGCCTGTCCGAAACGGGATCGGAAGCGATTGCCTGCCACCGGCGGGGCGGCGGCGGGGAGGCCGAGTTGCTGCGCCGCTCGCTCGAGCAGGGCGCCGCCATCGTCCGCGGCAGCGGCGTAGTCGTGGGCGACCGGGGGCTCGAGGCCGTGTTCGCGGCCGTGGCGGACCCCTCGTTCATCTTCGTCGACGCGCTGAGCGTCGCCGCCTGGGGCCGCGTCCCGGATCACCCGCTGCGGTAACGTTCCCCGAACGGTCCCGGCCCGGCGTGAAGTCCCGAGGGAGGACTCAGCCGGGACCGGCGGCACCGGACATCGCAGCTCGCCTGGCAGCCTCCCGGGGCCCAATCCGGAAAATCATCACATCTGTCGGGCTGGCGGGATTTGAACCCGCGGCCTCGTGCACCCAAAGCACGCGCGCTAGCCAAGCTGCGCTACAGCCCGTCCCGCATGAGCGTAGCTGACATGTCGGCAACACTCCGGCCTCGGGATACGAAGTCACAGGTCAGATAAGATTCGAACCGGCGGCCTCCGCGACCCAAACGCGGCGCGCTAGCCAAGCTGCGCTACAGCCCGTTCTGAGGCGAGTGTAGCGGTTCGCCCGTGGCACCCGGCCACGTTGGCGGTGCCGCGTTCCGCCCTAGACTCGCGGAGGTGGAGCCGTCCGGGGGTTTCGACATCCGCGTGGCCACGCCGGACGACGCGGCCGCCATCTGCACGGTCCAGACCCGGACCTGGCTGGTGACGTACCCAAGCGGGGAGCTCGGCATCACGCGCGAAGGGCTGCGGCGGCACCTGGAGGGCGAGCACGGCGAGCGGATCGCCGACCGGATCGCGTGGACGAGGATGCGGATCGAGGGACACGCCGCCGAACCGGATGGGGGCTGCAACTTCGTCGCGGTGCTGGGCGGGGAGATCGTGGGTTTCACTACGCCGTTCGTCGAACCGGGCGGGCGGAGGCGGATCGGGGCGCTTTATGTCCTGCCGCACGTTCAGGGATCAGGTCTCGGCCATGGCCTGCTGGAGCGGAACCTGGCCTGGCACGGCGAGGACCAGGACGTGTACCTTACGGTGGCGGCCTACAACGAGCGGGCGAAAGGGTTCTATGCGCGGCACGGTTTCGTTTTCACCGGCCAGCACGGGGAGGACCAGCTGGCCATCGACGGCGTGGTGATGCCAGAACTGGAAATGGTGCGCATGGGTACCGCGCCGGTGGTGTGATCCGCTGAGGCGCGGAGAGCCGGCTGGTCGTTCATCAGCTTCCTCCTCCGGATCGGCCTTCAATCATGGCTCTGGTTGCGCCATGCTCACTAGCGTGGATGTCGACGAACTGCGGCACGCGCTAGGCGGCGTAGTCCTCGAGGCGGCCTACCTGGAACGCATACTGCGGGCGGCGTTCAGCGCGCTGGTCGGCAGCAAGTACGCGGCCGTGGTCGACGGGCGGCTGATGGCGTCGGCGTTGATCGAGGACTGCGAACGGATCACCAGATATCACACCGGCATCACCGAACAGGCCAAGGACGCCCTGCTGACCGCGCTGCGAGCCTGCCGCCAGGCCAACAAGGAGCGCAACCGGGTGATCCACGACACCTGGGCCACCCGGCCGGGCAGCGTGATGATCACGCTGCACGACGAGCGGCGGTCGCACGACGTGGCGGTCACGTCGCGGACGCTGGCCGAGGTGCGCCAGCTCGCCGACCAGGTGGCAGACGCCGCCGACGGCCTCAGAGCCGCCATGACCACCGCGCTCGGCACCGGCTGGGCCCTGGTCGAGGACCAGCTTTGCCAGGAGCTCGGCCACGAGGTCAGGGCCGACCCCGGGCAGCTCAACGGGGCCAGCTGAAGGGGGCCAGCTGATCAGGCCAACTGATCGGAGCGAGCTGATCAGGGCTGAGCTAGTCGGGCCAGCTGACCAGGACGAGCTAATCAGGGCCAGCTGACCAGGACGAGCTAATCAGGGCCAGCTGGTCGGGGTCAGCATGCCTCAGCCGAGCAGGGTGCCGCCGTCGACGTTGAGGCTGACGCCGTTGACCGCGGGGTTGCGGAGCAGGAACGCTACCGCGTCCACGATGTCGGCCATCTGGGCCAGTCGGCCGCACGGCGTCCGCGCGACCACGGGGCTGAGGTCACGGTCACGCCAGTACGGGCTGTCGCCGACGATGCCGGGATGAATGACGTTGACCCGGATGGGGGCGAGCTCGACGATCATCGCGTGCATCAGCCCGATGACGCCGCCGTTGACGGTTGACACCGTGGTGGAGCCGGGGTACGGCCGGTGCATGGCCAGCCCGCCGAACATCACGATCGCGCCGTCAGGGGCGAGCCGGGACCCCAGCGCGTGCACCACCTCGGTGTACCCGACCAGCTTGAGCGTCACCAGCCGCAGCGCCCGGTCAATGTCGTAGTCGGTCACGGTGTTGACGTCGCGCTCGATCGCGGCCAGGACCAGGCCGTCTACGGCGTCGATCCCGTCCAGGGCGGGACCGATCTCCTTCGGCGCGGCCAGGTCGAGCGCGAGCCCGGTGACCTCAGGGCCGATGTCCTTGGCCGCGGCCGCCGCCCGGTCGGCGTCGCGGCCGGTCAGTGTAACGCGGTGACCGCCGTCGGCGTAGTACCGTGCGATTTCCAGCCCGATGCCCGCGGTGCCGCCGACGACCAGAACACTGCTCATGGCTGTTGTGTCTCCTTGCTGTCCTTGCCGCCTGTGGCGGCGGGCGCTGCGATCTCGCGCAGGTAATCCCAGTCCCCTGCGAACCGGTAGGAATGCCGGGCCGGCGGTTGCGGCGCCTGGGTCTCGAGCCAGCGCACCGGCTCGCGGCCGGCGTTGCGGAACGAGTGCACGCACCCGGCGCCCGTCCAGGCGATGTCGCCCCGCTCCAGCCGGTACGGCTGACCGTCGAACATCGCGTTGGTGGCGCCGGCCAGGATCAGGTACGTCTCCTCGAACGGATGGTCATGCGCCCCGGCCACCCCGTCCGCCTCGTATTGCACCATGAACATGGTCTGCAGCTGTGCTCCGAGGTCGGTGTCGACCATCATCTTCACCGTGATCCCGCTGTACACCAGCCGTGCGGTCCGCATGCTGACCTCGTCGGGCGACGGACCGCTCAGGCTGGCCGCCGCGATGTGGCCGAACGTCCGAGTCCGCGGATCCTTCAGATCAGGCCGAACGGGCCGTGCTTCGTGCCCCAGGTCCACCCGCATCGTGTCGCCGTGGTGATGGCGGCGCGGCTGCGGCGCCAGCATGTCGGCCCACCGCGCGGTCACGCCGCCGTCGTTGCGCCAGGCGTGCGGCACGCCGACCGGAAGGAACCCGTAGTCGTCCGGCCCGAGCAGGAACGAGCCTTCTGGCGTGGTCAGCCCGACCTCGCCGTCCAGGATGAAGAAGGACTGCTCGAACGAGTGGACGTGCCCGGGCAGGCTCCCGCCCGGCTCAAGCTCGCAGATCCCGAAGCCGGTGTGAACCGCCCCGACCTGCGCTCCGACCTGATCATCGACGGCCGACCAGCGCCGCGCGCCGATGGCCGAGGGAGCCCACTCGGGCGGGCCGAGGAAACGGGCTTCGGCGGCCCGCAGAACGAGATGCCGGGAGGCGGTCACGCCTTTCCGGATCCGGTCGCGGCCAGCAGGTCGTCGCTCCGGGATCCGATCAGGTGCTCGGCCCGCCGGGTGCGGGTAGTCATGGGCATACCGCCGTCCTGTGGGGTCATCGTGATCAGTGACACAGTTAAGGACTCGCTTCCGGATGTCAAGCGTGACCGAGCCGCTGGCGGGACGGACCGTTCCAGATAAAAAGTTCTAACGGCTTTCCTCGGAGCCGTCCTGCGCCCACAGGGTATGGAAGACGCCGTCACGGTCCGTGCGACGGTAGGTGTGCGCGCCGAAGTAATCGCGCAGGCCCTGGATGAGGGCGGCGGGCAGGCGCTCGGCGCGCAGCGCGTCGTAGTAGGCCAGGGCAGCCGAGAAGCCGGGCACGGGGATGCCGAGGCGGACCGCGGTAGCCACGACGTTGCGCCACGAATCCTGGGCGGCGGCGATCTCCTTGCCGAACTCCTCGTCGGCCAGCAGCGTGGGCAGCGCGGGATTGGCCTGGTAGGCGGCCCGGATCCGGTCCAGGAACGCGGCCCTGATGATGCAGCCGCCGCGCCAGATGACCGCGATCTGGCCCAGGTCGATGTGCCAGTCGTACTCGCGGCTGCCGACGTCCATCATGTTCCAGCCCTGCGCGTAGGAGACCAGCTTGGAGGCGTACAGCGCCTGCTCAACCTGGTCTGCGAAGTCCGCGAACTGCGTGGGAGTGCGCCGTGCGCCCGGCAGGTGACGGGCGGCACGGCGCAGGTCGGCGTGACCGGACAGGGAGCGGGCGAAGACCGCCTCGGCGATGCCGCTGACCGGGACACCCAGGTCGAGCGCGTCCTGCACCGTCCAGCGGCCGGTGCCCTTCTGCTCGGCCTGGTCGAGCACGACGTCGACGAAGGGCTGGCCGGTCGCTTGGTCTTGGTGGGCCAGTACCTCGGCGGTGATCTCGATCAGGTAGGAGTTGAGCCGACCGGTGTTCCAACGTCGGAACGTCTCGGCGGCCTGGGCGGGCTCCTGGCCGATGGCGTGCCGGAGCAGGTCGTAGGCTTCGGCGATGAGTTGCATGTCGGCGTACTCGATGCCGTTGTGCACCATCTTGACGAAGTGACCCGCCCCGTCCGGCCCGATGTGCGTGCAGCACGGGGTGTCATCCACGTGCGCGCTGATCGTCTCGAGCATGGGGCCGAGGGCCTGATAGGACTCACGTGATCCGCCCGGCATGATGGACGGGCCGTGCAGCGCGCCCTCCTCGCCGCCAGAGACGCCCATGCCGACGAAGTGCAGGTCCTTTTGGCGGAGGGCGGCTTCGCGGCGGCGGGTGTCGTGGAAGTGGGCGTTGCCGCCGTCGATGAGCATGTCCCCCGGCTCGAGCAGCGGGGCGAACTCGTCGATCACGGCGTCGGTGGCCTGGCCCGCGTTGACCATGATGAGCAGGCGTCTTGGCCTTTGCAGGGTTTGTACGAACTCGCTGGGGTCAGGGGCCGGGACGAAGGTGCCCTCGTGGCCAAACTGGTCCACGGTGTCGGTGACGCGGGAGGCCGTCCGGTTGTGCAGGGCGACCGTGTAACCGTGGCGGGCAAAGTTGCGGGCCAGGTTGCGGCCCATCACGCCCAGCCCGGTGACGCCAATTTGCGCTTGCTCGGCCATGTGCTCCTCGTCTCCATAACGCGAGGTTCTCTATACAGAACTATGCCACCCGGGGGCGTTACGCTGCCGGGGTGGCGGGTGACGGGGTTGACTGGCGGGCGCTGAACCGGGCGAACTGGGATGACCGAGTGCCCGTACATCTGGCGAGTTCGTTCTATGACCTGGCGGGGTTCCGGGCCGGGGCCTCCACATTGCAGCCGTTCGAGGTGTCCGAGGTCGGTGACGTGGCCGGTCGCCGACTCGTGCACCTGCAGTGCCATATCGGGCTGGACACGCTGTCCTGGGCGCGGCGGGGCGCGCAGGTCAGCGGGCTGGATTTCTCGGCGCCCGGGCTTTGCGTGGCCCGGGACTACTTCGACGCCGCGCCCCAGGTCGAGGACTATCCCTATACCTACACCGACGGGCCGGCCCTGGAGCATACGCGGCAGGTGGAGTTCCAGCACAGCCTGGGCGAGATCGTCACCTCGCTGGCTGAGGAGGGGCTGCGGATCGAGTTCCTGCACGAGTATGACTTCGATGCGTTCGGCCGGTTCGACTCGTTGCAGCGGCGGGAGGACGGGACGTATCGGTTCCCGCCCGGGCAGCCCAGGGTGCCGATGCAGTTCTCGCTGCGGGCGTCGGCGGCGAGCACGGGCTGAAGCGCTCTGGAGGAGGCTTCGGCGGGCGGGGCGTCGCTTGGCGGGCGGGGCCGCGGCTTCGCTGAGCGGGGCGCGGCTTTGGCGGGCGGGAGACGGTACGCTACGGGGTGTCAGCCGCTCCGCACGGGGGCGGCTGCTGCGGGCGTAGCTCAATGGTAGAGCTCCAGCCTTCCAAGCTGGTCATGCGGGTTCGATTCCCGTCGCCCGCTCCAGCTTAATGACTTTTCCCGATTTCATGTTCCCATATGTTCGCGATTCAAGTCTTCTACCGGGCCGCGAGCCTGCCCGTACGATGTTTCTCCAGCTCAATTGCAATCCTCGAACTTAGTTATGCTAACGTGAGGGGCTGGTGGGACTACCCATCGTTCTATCCGAAAATGCCAGCAGCCTTAAGGCTGGCGCTGCAAACTTGAATCTGCCGCCCGCTCCACCGTGATGTCCCAAGACACCGGCATGGCCATGACCCTGATTGGCTATTAGGGGCTTCACCCGGCGGTCGTCACACTGACAGGACCGCCCAGTCCGAGGAGTCGCAGGCACCCATGACGAGACAGGTCCAACGGCGGGCATGCGCCGCTGTGCCGGGCGCGGAGGACACCCCGGGACCTACCCGCCCGACGGGCCGGGTGATCCAGACCTACCGTCTGTGCACGACAGGAGCAGGACAGCAAGGCAAAGACCGCGGCCAGGCGCTCCCCGAGCTGACGGGCACGGTTCAGCGCGGCAACCAGAACGTACCTCGCGAGCATTCCCGACTCGCCGGGCTATAAGGTCCACTCTCCTGGTTGATATGTAGGTGATCGCGAGGCACCAAGATCGAGGCGCGCTGCGCCTCGATCACCCACATGATCAGGCATTATGCGGCCCGAAGGGCGCAGGTGATCGAAGATCACCCACATAATGCCGCCGACAGGGTCTGCTGGGGCTCAGCGTCGAGCCTTAACGGATGAGCGTTTCCTTCGGGCGCACCACGCAGAACTCGTTTCCTTCGGGGTCGGCCAGGACAGTCCAGGATTCTTTGCCAGTCTGCCCGATGTCGACCCGGCGCGCCCCGAGCGAGACGAGGCGGTCAATCTCCTGGTCGCGGTCCGCCGCGCTGCTGGTGAGGTCCAGATGCACGCGGTTCTTGACCGTCTTGGGATCGGTAACCGGCATGAAGCAGATACCTACAGGTGCGTTCTCGTCAGTCCCGATGACGATCTCGTTCTCGCGCTCAGAGAGAACCTTCCAGCCAAGCGCCTGGGTCCAGAACCGGGCCAGGCCAGGCAGATCGTGGGCGTCGATGACGACGTGGTGGAGGCGGACGGGCATGTCGCCAGTATGCGCGGCACGCCGGGCTGCATCTCGCGGGACCGTGCTCTCCTGCCGCTCTCCGGTCGCCCTTTGCGGGGCCGCGCCGGGTGTCAGTGCCTGGCGTCAGGATAGTTCGCCGGGGCGCCCAGATGGCCCGAGCGAGTTCGTCCGGAGCATGTGATGTGCCGGCTGCCGTCCTGGCCGGTCCGCCCGGCAGCGGCCCGACCGGACGTCGGACAGCAGTTGGCTGAGCGCCGCGCGCTCCCGCTGACGACCCCACAGGGGCTTCGTCGCCGTCGTCAACCTAAAAGTCTCCGGACGACTGCAGGTTCGTGATCGGGTAGCTCCTGGTCAGCCGCGGCCACCAGCCGCGCTCGCGCCTGCGCGGCGGCCAGGCGGTAGCGGGCCCAGAAACCCACGGTCGAGGTTGAATTGCCAGTGAGCTGCACGACGCCGCCTCGCGCCGGAGTCCCGTACACGTCTCCCCCGGGCCTGGCCCTGGACCGGCACGCCGCCTACATCGTCGCGGCCTACCTCGCTGGCGCCGCCCGGTAATCGCCTCGCGGCCATGAACTTCCGCCTGGCCGGACCGCAGCGGCCAGGCGGAGGCCTCACCTGACCCGCGAGCACGCCAGCCAGTGGTACCACTCCAGGTCACCGGGCGTCGCGTTCGGCGATACCGAGCCGCCGATATCGCGCTGGACCGCCGCCTGAATGGCGGTGCTCTGCTCATGGCGCCGGGCGGGCATTTGTGATGTCATGTGCGCGAAGAGCCCGAGGCGGTAGGCCAGGACATTGGAGCTGATCATGGCATCGCCGGTTCCTGTGGTCGACCTTTCCCCCTGGCGTGCCGGGGGCCAGGCCGGGCGCTCTGCTGTCGCGGCCGAGGTCGACGCGGCGCTGCAGGAGGTGGGTTTTTTCCTGATTACAGGGCATGGTGTCCCCGATGATCTGCGCACCCGGGTGCGGGCTGAGGCACGCGCGTTCTTCGGGCTGCCGCCCGAGATCAAGCAGCGTTACGCGGTGACGGTGGGCGGCCGGGGATGGATGCCGACCGGGGTAGAAGCGAACGCGTACGCGGAGGGGACGCAAACCCCGCCGGACCTAAAGGAGTCGTTCACCGTAGGTTCCGATCAGCCGACCGGCGACGCCGAGATCGACGAGTTCTGGTTCCAGCCCAACCTCTACCCGCCGGAGGCGCCCGCGTTGCAGCCTGCGGCCATCGCCTACCTGGCGTGCATGCGGCGGCTCGCGGACGAACTGCTCGTAGTCTGCGCGGCGGGGCTGGGGCTCGACGGCGACTTTTTCACCCGGCACACCCACCATCCCACCTACATGATGAACATCAACTGGTACCCGCCGATGACGGTGGCCGGCGAGCCCGAGCCCGGCCAGTTCCGGATCGGCCCGCACACTGATTTCGGCACCTTGACTGTCCTCGACCGTGAACCTGGCCGGGGCGGCCTGCAGGTATGGACCGCCCGCGGCGGCTGGGAGTACGTGCCCTACCGCCCTGGCTCCCTCACGATCAACGCCGGCGACCTACTGGCCCGCTGGAGCGGCGGCCGGTGGAAGTCCAACCGGCACCGCGTGCTTCCGCCGCAAGCCGAGGCGCCCGACGAGGATCTCCTATCGCTCGTGTACTTCTACGAGGCCGACCACGACGCGGTGATCGAGTCCCTGCAGCCGCCGGTCGGCAAGCCGAACGACTACGAACCAGTTATCTCGGCACGGTTCCTCAAAGAACGCTACGACGCCATCACGGTGATCTAAATTCCGCCACCGTCCCCTCGAAAATGAGGTTATCTAATCCCCGTTGTGCTATGCGGTCGTGGATCGGGCGTCCCATTCTCGCCGCATTAGCCTCCGCGCTGGCCCACGGCGTGCCACTGCTGTGCCTCCCCCGCGCCGACGCTACCAGCCTGTTATCTCTGGACAAGTCGAAGCAGCCTGATGCGGGGCAGATGAGCTCACCCGATGCAAACGCCAGCCAGCCCGGGAGAAGCAACTGCCGACCGTGCATGCAGCCGGGCACTACGACCACGGTCCGGCACCGGGCCGCAGCTGATCGGCTTCACCTTTAGTTAGCAGCACTGGGACTGGTCCGCGCGCAAATCCCGCCGATATGCACGGTTGTCGCCCGTAGCCTTCGGGTTCTGGTGGCCGCGCTAAAGGAATGTTATGTGGCAGCGCCCTCACGTTCGCGGAGCGCCTGCCACATGTCCTGGGTCATCTCGTACTCGACCTCGCCCAGCTCTGTCCCGGGAAACGGGTCGTCCGAGGAGGCGAACGTCCGCACGTACCGCATGCCGATGGCCCGCAGCACGTCCCGGGATGCGGTGTTCACTGACATCGTCTGCGCGATCACCCGGTTCTGCCCGACGGTGGCGAAGGCGTGCCGGAGCAGGGCGCGGGACGCCTCGCTGGCCAGGCCTTGCCGCCAGTACCGGCGGACCAGGCGGTAACCCAGGTCTGAGACGGCGGGGTCATCGGGCTGGTCCGGGCCGTGCGCCGGCGGGAGCATCATGAGCCCGGCGAACTCGCCCTCCTCCTCCGATGCCGGCGGTGCGGAGCCGTGCGTGCCGCCACCGGAACCGAACGCCATCCAGAAACCCAGGCCATCTACCCTGCCGGTCAGGGCCATCCTCCGCGCGTGGGACTCGGCGACCTCTGCCGCCGACCGCGCTCGCCCGCCGAGGTAGCGGAGCACTTCTGGATCGGAATCGAGCTGGATCTCCAGGTCGAGATGGCGGTCGGCAAGCGGGACCAGCAGGAGGCGAGCTGTCCGCGGGACAGGCTGAGGCACCTGGCCACGATCGCAAGCCGGCACCGGCAGCGCAACCCCTTTTGCCCCATGCCGCTCTGCCCCTGCCACAGACATAAGCCCCGGCCGTCGCACGCGTACCCGCCCGATTCTCGGACCACGTGACGTCCTCAGCCTCAGCCTCGCCTGATACAGGCGATCATGTAACCGCCGTTCTGGCGCCAAGCCCCAGTCAGCCAACATCTTGTCCGAGGTGCACCCGAACGGCCATTCTGTTTCCGGTTCCTGACCGCACTATGCTGATCTACCGTGCAGGATGCCCTTTTCGCGGAGCCGCGGCTGGCCAGGATCTATGACGTGTGGGAAGGGGAGCGCATTGACCTGCCCCATTACCTGGCGATCGTGGCTGAACTCGGCGCGCGCAGCGTACTTGATGTCGGCTGCGGGACGGGTAACTGGGCGAGCATGCTCGCCGAGCGCGGCTTTGAGGTCGTCGGGCTGGACCCGGCCGCGGCGTCGCTGGAGGTCGCCCGGGCCAAGCCAGGCGCGCAGCGGGTGCGATGGATCCATGGTGACGTGACGAGCCTGCCGACCCTCGCGGTCGACCTGGCGACCATGACCGGCAACGTCAGCAACGTGTTCCTCACCCAGCAGGAGTGGCTGGCGACGCTGGGCGGTGTCCGTGCGGCGCTGCGTCCCGGCGGCTACCTGGTGTTCGAGTCCGTGGACCCGGCTGGCCAGCCGTGGCTGACCTGGAACCGCGAGAGGACCTATGTCCGGCGCGAGTCTCCTGACGCGGGTGTGTTCGAGAGCTGGCTCGAGGTGACCGGGGTAGACGGTGACCTGGTGAGCACCCGGCGGACCTATGTTTTCGCGGCTGACGGGGCAATGCTGACCTCGGAGGGCATCCGGCGCTACCCGCCGCGTCCGGTGATCGAGGATTCGCTCATCTCAGCGGGCTACGAGCTGACAGAGGTCCGCGGCGCGCCGGAGCGTCCCGGCCTCGAATTGGTCTTCATCGCCCGCAAGCCCGCCACCACCTCGTAACGGCCGTCTGCCCCTTTTCGCAGCGGCGAGGAACCGGCCCGTCAATCTGGGCGCGGCAGCGTCGGTTCCGAACCTCGCGAGCAGACACTCCGATTCGGCAGGGCGCTCAAGCTTCGGATCGGCGGTAACAGGGGGTCATAGTCGCTGGCTGCGGCCGCCGCACAGTCCCGCCGTTCTGTACGGCGGCGACCTCTGTGCTGCTGGCTGGCGGTTGCGCGCAGATCAGGTAATTCTGCCACGAGGACGGGGGGTGAATTGGTGATGCTGCGTCTGGCAAGGGCGGTGGCGGCGGAGCTGGTTCAAGCACCCTTACCTGCGTTTGCTCATCCATAGTGAAATATGGGCGGGCTCCAGGGCCTGCTGCACGGCAGTGGTCAGGTCGTCCTGGACCGCGTCCAGGTCGACGGCGTTTTTCAGCCGGGCGGCGAACGCGGCCACTGTTTTGTCGGCGTCATAGCGGGCCCGGTTGAACCGGCGGTCCACCGCCCGCTGGACCCGCTGCCTCAGCGGATTGAACAGCGCCGCCGCCGCGAGCGTGGCGGCGGCCACCGCCACCGGCGTGCGGAGCCGGAGCACCTCGGTCGCTAGCAGCACCAGGCCGGCATACACCCCGATCAGCAGGCCGGTCACGATCGCGTATGCCAGGGTCCGGGAGATGATCCGGTCGATGTCGTACAGCCGGTACTTCAAGATGGCCACGGCCATGCTGGCCGGAAGCGCCGCCGCGCCGAGCCCGAGCAGAAAGCCGACAACTAGCTGGACCTGAGGCAGATTCGGGTAGAGCGCCAGTACCGGCTGAAAGATGACTTCGGAGAGGGCTAGGACGGCGGCGCCGCTCAGTAGCCACTTCAGCTGCTGGCGTCGCTCTCCGGACGAGCGCCGCCAGCTCAGTACCTGCGCAGCGACGAATGACAGCAAGAAGGCGGCGACCACCGGGAAGACCAGCCAGTAGAAGGTGGCCGACGAAATCGCCGTCAGACCCCCGCCTGAGTCGACGCGGACATGGCGCGCGGCGAGGGCGGTAGCCGCGAGCGCATACGTGCCCCCCGCGTAGCAGGCAACCACCGCCAGCTAGGACCACAGCACCGGGCGCCAGCGCGGCGACGGGAGCCGCCCGTCGGGGAACAGCAGGATCGCGAGCCCCATCAGCACGATGGCCGGCGCCCAGGAATACTCCAGCAGCAGCGCGCCCGGGCCAAACGGCAGGTGGTGGCCCAGACGGTAAGTGAGCAGCGCATAGGACGCGGCATCGGCCGGGAGCAGCTGGAGGCCAGCGGGGGCGGTGAGCAGGATCCAGCCGATCGGGTTGCGGGGCTGGCGGCGGACGATGACGAAACCCACCGCCGAGAACAGCACGGCCACAGCGATGTTCTGGCCGCCGTTCACCAGCACGTTCTGGTGCGTCAGGGCGTAGAGCGGCACCGACGCCGCGGCAAGCAGTACCGCGCCGGCCACCAGGACCGCCGCGGCCGCTGATGACGCCACACCGAAGCGGCGCGCCGCGACCGCCGTCGTCACCGGTACCGGCGCGGTGGTCGGCTGCGCCTCCCGCATGACCACAACGTACGCCCGTACCGTTCCGGGAACGTTACCGCTCGGCACGGGAACCTTTCACCAGGCCACAGGTTCACCGGCTGAGCGTGACGCCACTGTGCTCACCTCACGCCACCGAGCAGCACTGCTGTAGTCACGGCTAGCTTTGGAGGTAGAACCGCGCAAGCCGAATACCCTGGCGTTCCGCTTCTGGGGGCCGGCTGGGCGCCGCTACAGCCGCACGGTGATCGCCAGCGTGTCACCGAGGGTGACCGAAACTTCATCGTGGGTGCGCGAATATCCGCCTGATTGGTGCGTCAAGAGGGGGAATCGTTCTGCTGGTTATGACAGCGCATAAAGAAGATTCGGTGCATTGATGGGCCGGGGCGGCCAGTCGTCTGGGGGTTCATCCGGTGGTGCCGCTGGCCATGCCAGGTCGTCGAGCTCATCCAGCAGTGGCCGGAGCGCTGTACAGCCTCTGACGGCTCAGACGCGGCGGGCGCGAGCAGCGCACTGGCACGTCCCCGATCTTGGGCAGGCGCAGCTTCCCGCTGGTCAGCACCTTGAACCGGGCGCTGGCGGTGAACCGGATGGCCTGCCGGCGGTCCTTGCGGAACCGGGGCCGGCGGGCCTTGGCGTCTTCGGCCGCCGGCGACGGAGGCGGAGATGTTCCGGTACGCGGCGTTCAGGTCCGCCGGGGCCTGCTGGAGTACCGCGGCAGATATGTCACCGGGCCGGGCCCGCTCCGGGTGGCCGTGGCCGCGGTCAGCCGCGCCGGCAGGTGCGCCCCTCCCGGTCCAGCGCCAGCACATCGAACACCGCCACCGCCCCGCCTGACCGGCCCACGCCGCCGCCCTCGGCACCGGCCCGGAGGCCGGCGCGCTGGCACCTGGTCAGGTCGCGGGCGCGCCGGTGCCGGTCAGGAGGGCCAGGATCTCCCCGACGGTGCGTTCCCGGCCGTCCGGTTCTGGCAGGGGGAGGTGCACCTGGACGTGGTAGCGGTTGCGGCGGCCGTTCTTCTCCTTGACTAGGTAGCCGGCCTCGGCCAGGTCGGTGATGATGCCGAAGGCGCTGCGCTCGGTGATGTTCAGGCTGGCTGCGATGTCGCGCAGGCGCGCCCCGGGGTCATGGGCGACGAGCAGGAGAACCCGGGCGTGATAGGTCAGGAAGGTCCAGCGCGCCATCGTCATAGGTTACCAGATTCCGGAAAAAACTTGCTAGTTTTCTGGTGCGAGTATAGCGTGGCATCAGGCACCGGACGTCAGCCGCCACCAGCGGCCAGCTTCCCGGGGCTACCGGAGGAGCAGATGCGCGCCGCTGCGGTCAGCACGATCGCTGGTGCCCATGACGCTCGTGATGCCGCGTTCCGGCTGACGATGCCGGTGCCTGATGGACGCTGCCGGGCCGCGATCTCGGCCTGGCGGCGGCGGTGACGCGGATGAAGGCCGGCGATTTTGAGGCCGCAGGCCGCCCTGCTCGGGCCCGGCCTGGCGCTGCCGCTGGTCATCGTGTCACAGAGCGGCGGCACGGACGCCGCAGGCGATTCAGCTTGGGTGCACCCGCCGGTGCCCGCCACGGGGACAGCGCGATAGCGGCCGCCCTGGACCGCGGCTGCCGGCAGCTGACGCCGGCGCTCCTGGGCGTCGGCTAGCGGCCGCTCGCCCGCCCGTCCTCCGCCGCAGCGTTCCGGCCGGCCGCTAGCCACGCGGTCGCCGGCGACGCTGCGGCGGGCCCCGCCTGCCAAGGGACGACACCATGTCCGAACCAGCCGCACCCCGCCCCGATCCGGGCGCTGCCACCACCCGGCCGCGCCCATCCGCTAACGGCACCGCCCCGCCCAGGCCACCGGTCCCGCCGATGCCCTCCGAGGTCACCCATAACGGCACCGTCCCGCCCACGCCACCGGTCCCGCCGATGCCCTCCGAGGTCACCCATAACGGCACCGTCCCGCCCACGCCACCGGTCCCGCCGATGCCCTCCGAGGTCACCCATAACGGCACCGTCCCGCCCACGCCACCGGTCCCGCCGATGCCCTCCGAGGTCACCCATAACGGCACCGTCCCGCCCACGCCACCGGTCCCGCCGATGCCCTCCGAGGTCACCAATAACGGCACCGTCCCGCCGATGCCATCGGAGGTCACGACGGCGCGCGCCCAGCGGCCTGCGGTCGGCGTGGTCCGCCCGGCGATGTCGCCGCTGCGCAAGATGCTGCGCCGAGCCCCCCGCCATGCGTAGTCCCGGCCCGCGAATTGGCGGTCCGCGGCCATCATGGCTTGCCGGGCGCCACCCGGCCGGTCCCGCGCGCACGTGATCGGAAGCGCCGTGACGCACTCCGCGGCTCATGATGATGCCGGCCTCAGTCTTACCTCCCGGGCAGATCGCGGCGGCTATGTCATCGCTACGCTCAGCGGAGAACTCGGCATCGCGTCAGCTCCCGCCCTGCGCGACCAGCTCCTCAGCTTGCTCCGCGCCGCCAGCCACCTGATCATCGACCTGTCCGCGGTAGAGCACGCGGACGCCAGCGGCCTGGCGGTCCTGGTAGGCAGCCGACGCCGCGCCCGGTTGCTTGGCGGATCCCTGCGCCTGGCCGCGCCATCACCGGAGGTAGCCAGGGTTCTGTCAGCCACCGGTATGAACCAGCACCTCGATATCTTTCCCACGGTCCGGGCAGCGATCACCGGCCAGCCGAGGCTGCCCGAAGTGATCTTCCCGTCGGCAACTGTCCCGGCTCGCGGCCGCATCGATGGCGTCATCGCGGGCCGGGCTACGAGCAAGACTTCAGTTGCCTCGCCGGCCGCTCGGTGAGGGGGCCAGGAGATGTTCGAGAGGTTCACCGAGCGGGCGCGGCGGGTGGTGGTCCTGGCTCAGGAAGAGGCCCGGATGCTCCACCACGACTACATCGGCACCGAGCACATCCTGCTCGGCCTGATCGGCGAGGGTGAAGGCGTCGCCGCCCAGGCGCTGGAGTCGCTGGGCATCAGCCTGGAGGCCGTGCGCCAGCAGGTCGAGGAGATCATCGGCCAGGGCCAGCACGCGCCCTCAGGTCACATCCGCTTGACTGCGCGCGCCAAGGAGGTGCTTGAGCTGTCGCTGCGCGAGGCGCTGCAGCTGGGCCACAACTACATCGGCACCGAGCACATCCTGCTCGGCCTGATCGGCGAGGGTGAGGGCGTCGCCGCGCAGGTGCTGGTCAAGCTGGGCGCAGACCCCAGCAGGGTCCGCCAGCAGGTGATCCAGCTGCTCCGCGGCGATCAGGGGAATGAGCCGGCCGCCGCAGTCGCGCCGTCCGGGACGGCGCCGGCCGTTTCGCTTGTGCTCGACCAGTTCGGCCGGAATCTGACCGCGGGCGCGCGCGAGGGCAAGCTCGATCCGGTGATCGGCCGGGAGAAGGAGATCGAGCGGGTGATGCAGGTGCTCTGCCGGCGTACCAAGAACAATCCGGTGCTGGTGGGCGAGCCCGGCGTGGGGAAGACCGCTGTGGTGGAGGGGCTGGCGCAGGAGATCGTCAACGCCGAGGTGCCGGAGACCTTGAAGGACAAGCAGCTTTACACCTTGGACCTGGGCGCGCTGGTGGCCGGCTCGAGGTACCGGGGTGACTTCGAGGAGCGGCTGAAGAAGGTGCTCAAGGAGATCCGGACCCGCGGGGACATCATCTTGTTCATCGATGAGCTGCACACGCTGGTGGGCGCGGGCGCGGCTGAGGGCGCGATCGATGCCGCGTCGATCCTGAAGCCGATGCTGGCCCGCGGCGAGCTGCAGACGATCGGCGCGACCACGCTGGATGAGTACCGCAGGCACCTGGAGAAGGACGCGGCGCTGGAGCGCAGGTTCCAGCCGGTCCGGGTGGCCGAGCCGACGATCGCGCACACCATCGAGATCCTCAAGGGCCTGCGGGACCGCTATGAGGCGCATCACCGGGTGTCGATCACCGACGGCGCGCTGGTCGCCGCCGCGCAGCTGGCGGACCGCTATGTCAGCGACCGGTTCCTGCCGGACAAGGCGATCGACCTGATCGATGAGGCCGGGGCCCGGCTGCGGATCCGCCGGATAACCGCGCCGCCGGGCGTGCGCGAGGTCGACGAGAAGATCGCCGGCGTGCGGAGGGAGAAGGAGTCCGCGATCGGCGGCCAGGACTTCGAGAAGGCCGCCGCGCTGCGCGACAGCGAGAATCAGCTGACCGGGGCGAGGGATGGCGGGGAGAAGGAGCGGGCGGCCGGCGGCACGGGCGCCGTCGCCGAGGTGACCGCGGAGCTGATCGCGGAGGTCCTGGCGGCCGCGACGGGCATCCCGGTGGTCAAGCTCACCGAGGAGGAATCGCAGCGGCTGCTGCGGATGGAGGACGAGCTGCACAGGCGGGTGATCGGGCAGAACGCGGCCGTCACGTCGCTGTCGCGGGCCATCCGGCGGACCCGGGCCGGGCTGAAGGACCCCAGGCGGCCCGGGGGCTCGTTCATCTTCGCCGGCCCGTCCGGGGTGGGCAAGACCGAGCTGGCCAAGACCCTGGCCGGGTTCTTGTTCGGCGATGAGGACTCGCTGATCCAGCTGGACATGAGCGAGTACTCGGACAAGCACACGGTGTCCCGGCTGTTCGGCTCCCCGCCCGGGTACGTCGGATACGAGGAGGGCGGCCAGCTGACCGAGAAGGTCCGCCGCCGCCCGTTCGCCGTGGTCTTGTTCGACGAGATCGAGAAGGCCCACCCGGACATCTTCAACTCGCTGCTGCAGATCCTCGAGGACGGCCGCCTCACCGACGCGCACGGCCGGGTCGTCGACTTCAAGAACACGGTGATCATCATGACCACCAACCTGGGCACCCGGGACATCTCCAAGGGCGTCTCCGTCGGGTTCGGTCCGGCGCATGAGTCAAACGGCTCGTATGACCGGATGAAGACCACGGTGCAGCAGGAGCTGAAGCAGCACTTCAGGCCGGAGTTCCTGAACCGCGTCGATGACACCATCGTGTTCCACCGGCTTAGCCGGGAGGAGATTTGCACCATCGTGGACCTGATGATCGCCAAGGTGGAGGAGCGGCTCAAGGACCGGGACATGGGCCTGGAGCTGCTGCCCGCGGCCAGGACGCTGCTGTCCGAGCGGGGCTATGATCCGGTGCTCGGCGCGCGGCCGCTGCGCCGCACGATCCAGCGGGAGATCGAGGACAACCTGTCCGAGAAGATCCTGTTCGGCGAGCTGAGGGCCGGCCAGATCGTCACGGTCGATGTGCAGGGCACCGGGCCGCAAGCGCAGTTCACGTTCAAGGCCGTGGCCAAGCCCGGGGCCGTGCCCGATGCGCCGCCCGCCGAGATCGACAGCAAGGTGGCCGCCGGCCGGACCGGCGGGCACCTGGCCAACGGCGAGTAACACCCACCCGGGCAGCGGTTAAGCAGCCCCTGCGGGGGCGTTCTGCGGTCGCTGACACGACTTCGGCGTGGGCCGCCAGCTACCGGGACCTGGCCCTGGCGGGGGTTGGCTCGCAGGAGTGCCGGTGCCGGAGACGCGGCGATGGCCTGTGATCTGGAGTTGCCGTTGCCGAGACGATCCGGCAGGCGCCCGGGCCGGCCAGGGGTCCGTTTCAGGAGGTGACCGGTGCCCGGACTGAGGGACCGGCTGACCGATGCCGGGTATGGTCTCGGCTGGTCTGTGGCGTGCCGCCTGCCCGGATCGTGGGCCCAGCGGGGATTCAGGCTTGCAGCCGACAGTGCCTGGCGTCGCCGGGCCCCGGGGTGCAGGTACTTGAGGGTAACCTGCGCCGGGTGATCGGGAGCCAGGCGCCGGGCGGCGAGCTGCGGGCGCTGTCCAGGCAGGCCATGCGCTCATACACGCGGTACTGGCTGGAGGCATTCCGGCTCCCGGCGATGCCGGCGGACCGGCTGATCGGGGGGTGCACGACAGTGGGCATATCCGGCGGCGTTCGAATACCTCGCGACCGGCCGCGGGGTGGTCTTCGCCCTGCCCCACATGGGCAACCACGACCTGGCTGACGGATGGGTTATCGCCGAGGAGCAGGGTCGGTTACGACCGTGGCGGAGCGCGTGAAGCCGGAGTCGGTCTACGGCAGGTTCGTCGCGTTCCGCGAGGGCCTCGGCGTGGAGGTGCTGCGGGCCGGCAAGCTTGTCTGCCTGGTCTGCGACCGCGATGTTACCGGCGGCGGCCTGGAGGTGGAGTTCTTCGGCGAGAAGGTCCGCATGATGGGCGGCCCGGCCGCGCTCGCCGTGCAGACCGGCGCGGCGCTGATGGCCGTGATCTTGTGGTTCGAGGGTGATCACTGGGGCGTGCATGTTCATGCAGAGATACCGGCCCGGCCACCGCGATCTGGTGAACCAGCGGAATGCCGCGGCTGCGGAATCCGGCATAGTTGGACTCCCATACGATCGCGACGTAACCGATGACGTCGGCACCGTCCGTGGCGATCAGGCTCGCGCCGTCTGGTTCCGCGTGGTCGGCCAGATACGTCCGCGCCTCGGCCTCGCCATCGCTTACCCACTCGATGAGGAACCGGACGGCCGACTCTGAATTACCCTCGTCGACGGGCCGGACGGCAATACCAGGAACGCCCATAGCACCACACTGGCATACGCCGAGCGACATACTCTCGTGCCGCTGACCAACCATCAGGTTCCGTCCTGCGCCCGGAGCCGATGACGCACCTCCATCAGCGCGAAACCGAGAAGGTTAAGACCGAGCCATTGTTCCGGTACGGTGGCACGTTCATCATTAGCAGCGAGCACGATACCCCAGATCCGATCCTGCGGAGAAGCCTCGACGAGCACCCGGTCGCCGGTACCGAGCAAGAACTCGCGCAGGTCACGATGCTGGCCGAATTTCGCCAGATTCCCGGTGACGACCAGCTCAAAACGCCGTTGCGTCCAGACCTGCTCGCAGAATCCGCGCACCTGCCGGCCCAGTGCCTTCGCTGCTCCCGGATGTGGTGCCTGGAGTACACGCGCGGCCGTTTCAGCATCTCCGAACAGCAGGGCCTTTGCCGCCATCATGAAATGTTCCGTTGAGCGGTAGACAAGGCCATCGACAGTGAATGCTGCCGGCCACCACTGGCTCAGGCACCCCTTCCCCACGCCGCCTGCGGCCGGCGGCCGGTGTCCCCGGAACAACAAGTACTTCGGCTTAGCGCCGCTCTGGATAAGGCTCCGCAGGTGATCGGCGCTGCGCGCACTGGCCGCAGTAGTCACCATGCCGCATTGGTACCAGAACAACCCAGGCATGCGCACATCCTTAACCCCGGAAGGCTCTCGACCCGATCCAGACGGCATCCTCATCTGCCGCCTGGTGTGCGCTCCCGCTGTCCGGCCTGGCCGGGTACCTGCCGCCGCGGTGGCTGTGGCCGCACGTGGCCATGCGCCGTGCGGGGTAATCCTTCGCGGTCCCCTGGCCTGGCCGGCGAGAATGCGGTGGTGGCCACTTTGCCAGCCTTGTCGGCGGCCGAGACCCGGGCGGCCGAGGCGCTGCTGGCCCGCGCCTGGGGCCCGGGGACGTCGGTGCGCGCGGCGGAGCCGATCTGGGACCGCAGTCACGTGGTCCGGCTGCATCTGGCCACGGGCCGTTCTGTGGTGATGAAAAAGCGGGCCGACAATGACAGCTTCGGGGTCGAGCTGGCCGCCCTTGGGTACCTGAACGGGATGCCCGAACCGGTCGTCCCCCGGCTGCTGGGCGCCGACGCCGACGCCGGCATCCTGCTGATGGAAGATCTCGGCCCGGGCCCCTCGCTGGCCGACTCGCTGCTGACCGGCGACCGCCCGCGGGTGCGGGCAGATCTTGTGTCCTACGCCGAGGCACTGGGATCGATGCATGCGTGGAGCATGGGCCGGCCCAGGGATCCCCGCCTCGGGACCCCGCCCTGGCCGGACGCCGTGGCTCGGGGCAAGGACGCCTTCCTCGGCGCGGCCCTCTCGCTGGGCCTGGCCACCCTAGCCGCCGGAACCGAGATCGACCAGCTTTTGTTGCTGCTGAACGAAACGGGGTACCACGGCCTGGTCCACGGTGACCCCTGCCCGGACAACGTGCGGTTCCTCGATGGCCGCTGCCGGATCTTCGATTTCGAGCATTCAGGCTGGGGCGCGGTCGTCCTCGACGCGTCCTTCCTGCTGGCGCCCTTCCCGAGCTGCTGGTGCTTCGGCCGCCTGCCCGGCTCGGTGGCTGCGCCCGCCATGTCGGCCTACCGTGGCCGTCTCGAGGCGGCGGGCATCGATCTGGGACCTTCGTGGGATGTAGCCATGACCGCTGCCCTGGGCGCCTGGATCGTCGCCTGGGGGGCCGCGATCGCCAAGGTGCTGGAGGAAGACGACCAGTGGGGCACGACCATGATGCGGCCCCGGCTGCTGGCCTGGCTGCGCAGCTTCACGTCCGCGGCGGGCCGTTCGGGCGTGCTTCCCGGCCTTCGTGTCCTGGCCGGCGGACTGCACGAGCGGCTATCGGCGCGCTGGCCGCAGGCGGTCATCGCGGATTACCCGGCCCTCGCCCGGCCCGGTTCGGCGCAGGTCCAGGTGCCTGACTTCTGGCAGCCGGAGGTGTAAGCGGCCCGGCCGGACCAGCGGACCTGGCGATAACAATGGTGGCTGAATGCTCACTCATGCCGATGCGCGGAAGTTGGGTCGTCGCATGCCCCGATTGCCTGCTGGAACGGAACGGGTACCGGCGAAGTGCAGGAGGGCTACGGTTGAGTCCGTCAGCAATCGAATACCGATCAGCAAATCTCGTTTCACAATCGCTGATCCTCCAGCACGAGTCCGAATCGCAGCCGGGAACTGCTGGCGCTGCCAACGGCACTCCAGCCGGCCAGTGTTCACCCTTATGCTTGGCCGCCGCCGACGTTCGGGGGCGAGGCCGCGTCGTATGCTCGTCCACCCAGTCGTGGCTGCGGCCGGGGTGTCGCCTAGCGTCGTGAACATCGCGACGCCGGCTACTGGAACCGGCAATCGGGCTGGCGATCCCGCCATTCGCATCCCTGTCTCGCGGCATGCGTCCCTCGAACTCGGGTACCTGCACGACCGAAGCCCACTACCGCACCGGAGGTTACCGCCATGGATGAGCAGACCGCCTTCGTCTACACGACCTACATCCAGGAGACTCCCGAGCGTGTGTGGCAGGGCCTCACCGACCCCGCAGTGATGAAGCGCTACTGGCGGCACCAGAAGGCTGGCCCGAAGACATTCCATTCCGACTGGAAGAAGGGCTCCACCTACGAGATGGCGCACGACGACGTCGGACTGGCCGTGATCGGTCCCGAGCAGGTGATCCTCGACTCCGATCCGCCCCGTCGGCTGGTCTACACCTGGCACACGATCACCCCTGAGTGGGCCGCTGCGGTCGGCATGGACGAGGCAACCGCCGCGACCTGGCGCGCCGAAGCCCGCTCCACGGTCGCCTTCGACATCGAGGACGTCGGCCACGGTGTCGCCAAGCTCACCGTCACCCACGACGGCTTCGCGCCCGGCAGCGCCGTGCTGCCAGCGATCTCCGAGGGGTGGCCCGCCGTCCTGGCCAGCCTGAAGACCCTGCTGGAGACGGGGTCGTCCTTGCGCACTTCGTGAGGCAGCCGCCGCGTCACCAGGCCTGCCGCCGTACTCCCCGCGCCCGCGTCGCCGTCTGCGAGCACCTCTTCCGGGCAGCACAGTCCGCCGATCGACACGCCACCGGACTTCCCGTCCGGGCGGTAAGGAGCGCGGCAGCCTGGTATGCCGATGTGCTGCAAAACGGCGACTACGCGCGCGTCCCAGGGTTGACGCGCATTGGATGATCAAGGTACTGCCACTCGTACGGTCGACTGAGATCGGAATATTTATGCGCGATCACTGGCGCAGCGGACATCCGCACATCGCAATGAGGTGCGGTATCGAGTCGTCAGATGACGAGATCCTTGGTGAGCCAGATGATCAGGTCGTCATCCATGGTAACCTCCATGCCTTTGCTGAGCGGCCGCTGGCCCCGGCATACGCCGCGGCCGTCGGGGATGTAGCCGCGCCGTCCGTACAGCCGCTGAGCCGGGCCATACTCGTCGAACAGGCCGACGGTAATGCCCAGCGTGGCGATACCCCGATCGCGGACGAGCTGCTCGGCTGCGTCCATCAGCAGTGTCGCGACGCCCTGCCGCTGGGACGGCCCGGCCACCGCGAGCTGGTGAAGCAGCGGGATGCCACGGCTGCGGAATCCGGCGTAATCGGACTCCCAAACGATCGCGACGTAACCGATGACATCGGAACCGGCCATGGCGATCAGGCTCGCGCCGTCCGGCTCCGCGTGGCCGGCCAGGTATCTCCGGGCCTCGGCCTCGCCGTCACTGACCCACTCGATGAGGAACCGTACGACCGACTCGGAATCACCCTCATCAACGAGCTGGACGGCAATGCCGGGAATGCCCATAACACAACCCTGGCATACGCCCGGCAACGTACTCTCGTGCCGCTGTGGGCGCTGACCGGTGGCCGCGCGGGAACGGCCGGTCATGTGCCGGCGCGTGCCGGTTCATGTCGCGACTGGCGGCAGCAGGAACCGGCATCGAGGCCCCGGCGACTTCGCTAGGCGGCCGTCGAGTGTCGCGAGCGGGGCATCGAGCAGCTCGGCCACGGCGACGTACCATCCGTCGTAGCACGTCACGTTCTCCCGGAGCTCCCATACGCGCCCAGCGCAGGGCTGGTAGGGAAAGAACTCCACGCGCAGGTCCAGCAGGTCGGTGTGCGCAAGCGAGGCCACGTCGGCCGATATGTCGCCCGCCAGCGCCGCGCGTCGCAGGATGTTCCCGGCCTCGACTGGCATCAGGTGCGGAGCCGCCAGCGAATCGCCCGCAAGCAACGCCTCTGCCCAGCGCCCGTCTGCACCGCTGTCGGTCAGCCCGGCGACGACCATGGACGCGTCGACGACCAGAGTCACCGGCGGTCCTCGTCGCGGTAAGCGAGAATGCGGTCACGCGGCAGCATAGAGGCGCTGGCCGCCTTACGGGCCCGTATGCGGGCGATCAGGACCTCGGCATCGGGCTGGCGGGCGAGTTCCATGAGCTTGGCGCGCAGGTACTCCTGAAGGGATCGTCCGGACAGGGCCGCGCGGGAGGCGAGTTCGTCGCGCGTCTGATCGGGAACGTCCCGCACCGTGATAGAGGTACTCATAGCATCATTATGCAGCTAATGCTGCTGAAATGCAATCGAACCTCTGGCGGGCTCGGTCGGAGAAGGTGAGTCGCGCGTAGCGTGACGGCCCTTTCGGTCGAGAAAGATTGATCCCGAACGGGCCGGATCCGTGCGGTCGGCGAGGTGCCCGCTCTCTGGTGCCTGCAACCGCGCTCGCCGACGGCCGGCCTGGCCGCCTTCCCTACCGCATCCTGTGCGGGCGTCTCCTCGCTGTAAGCCTGTGCGGCACCTTGCAGCGCTGCTGCCGGCATTGCTCCACCCCCGCGCATGGGCGCCACCGCATGCGCGGCGTCGGGGTGCATAGACCGGCACTACGCTGCACCAGAATTCACGGATTCCGGGCGGCGGCGATTTTCTACCCAAATTTCTACCCAAAGAGGCAGCGCGGTGGAGTGGAAATGTCATTTCTCCTGGTCACAGCCGCAAACCGGAGCGGCCAGCCAGGGTGTGTCACCAGCCTTCCAAGCTGGTCATGCGGGTTCGATTCCCGTCGCCCGCTCCGTTGATGTCTATGCAGGTCACAGGCAATGACCCGCGTCTGCGCTCCGGCTTCCGCTATGTAGTTTTCAACCTTCCAGGCCATTAGCGGGCCATTAGCCCGCTGGCACCAGCACACCAGCCGGGCCGTCGTCATCGCCTCGTGCACCCTGCTCGGCTTCGACGTGGGCGTCGATCTTGTCGGTGATCATCTTGTCCGCACCGCGCGCCTCGTGTTGGTAAATCAGCGCGGCCCGCTCGCTGTCGTGGCCCATCCGCGCCATCAGATCCTTGATCCCGGCGCCTCCAGACGCGGCGAAGGTGTTCCCGGTATGGCGGAGATCATGAAAGTGCAGACCTTCGGCCCCTATCGACCGCACCGCGGACGGCCACCCCGACATCTTGTTGAAGTTGCTCCGGCTCCACGGGCCGCCCTGTACGCCGCAGAATATGAGCGCGCCAGGTTCCGCCCCGACGAACTGGGACATGTGCTGTTCTAGGACCGGGATGATCGCCTTAGGAATGCCAACTACCCGACGCCCGGCCCTCGACTTGGGCGGCCCCAGGATGATCGCCGAACTGTAGGACCGCCGCTGAGTGAACGCGGCGCGTATTCGCACGGTCCCTGCTTGCGGATCCAGGTCATACCGTGACAGCGCAATGACCTCACCCCACCGCAGGCTTGCGAAGGTGGCGAGCAGCACCATGGCGCGAAACCGCCCATCATGGTGGCAATCGGCGCGGCCATCCTCGGCCATCTTCCACAGCGCTCGCTCGGCACCTGCGCGCGTCCCGTATACCTCCGGTGAGGTCCGCATCTTGCCATCCCTGCTAAAGCGCAACCGGTAGCCACCAGCCGGAAGCTTGCGGATGTTGCCGATCGGGCGACGGCCGACCCGCTCAGCCAGCTCGAAGACCTGGGCGACCGTGAGCACCGGCCGTTCGGCGGCGTGCTCCTCGCCTGCGCCACGAATGTGGCAGGGATTGCGCTGCAGGATCTTGTCCTCTTCCACCGCTGTCGCGAGCACTGCCCGTAGCAGCCGATACGCTTTCGCCGCCATCGACACGGACACGCCACTGATGAGTAGATCTGCCCGCCATTTCCTGATCATCGGCGTGGACAGCTTCCCGATGGGCACCGAGCCGAGATAGGGGGCAATGTGCTTGGCCAGATGCCAAGAATAAAGATCGATCGTCCGGACCCGCAGGCCAGGCCGCTCGGCTATCCAGGTTGCGGCGTAGTCAATGAGTTTGATCTTCCCGCGCTCCGGGTCTGTCCACTCCCCGCCATCATCGCCGCCTCGATGAGGGTTAGGGCCCGTGGATCGCCCCGAACCGGGCCACATGCCACGGCTCATCGTCTGGGCCGATGGCGTCAAGGGCCTGGTCCCAGGTCGGCAGGACTTCCCCGGTGGCAGGGTCGAGGTAGTTCCTGGTGGCTTCGTCCCAGACCGGCAGATGGCCGCCGTCGTACTTGACCTCGGTAGCGTCGGGCAACCAGATCTGGTGGTAGGTCGCGGCAAGGACGACGGGCAGGACCAGGTGCTCAGTGAGTACATCCTCTTGCCGACCGCGAAATTAGTAGCTCCGAGGTCCGTCCGCGCAGGCGATTCGTTCGTACGTGTCAGCGCCTAAAGGCCGACGAGGCGGCGCCGGGCCGGTCAACACGGTAGATGTAACGCAGCGCATCATCAATCGGGTTGTCGGGCGACATCGGGCCTTCAGCGACCCGCTTCAAGCCAGCCTTCTCCAGCGCACGCCAGGAGGCCACATTGGCGGCCACCACGGCGACAAGCACCGCGGGCGCATCAGAATACGAGTTCCAGGTGTCCTCAACGGCCGCAGCGATCATGCGGGATCCGAGACCGCGACCGCGCAGCGCTGGGTCCGCGATGAGGTAGTCAAGCTCGACGGCGCCGACTGGCACCTCGATAACTGCCGAGAATTCCGTGAGATCCTGGGGGTAGTCGCAAATCGCCGAGCGCTGTAGCAGGCCGATTGGCCGGCCGTCGAGGAGAACGAGGAGGTCTTCCCCCGGCTCCTCGCCTCGCGTACTCGCGCCGAAGTCGCGCTCGACCGCCTCAAGGGTTGTCTCAAGATTCCACCACCGGGCGACCTGGGGCTCTCGCAACCACTCGGCCAGCATGGGAAGGTCCCCGGCAATCAACGGCCGCCACGACAAGAAACCATCGCTAATCCTCTCCACCGTCACAGCGTAGATCCCGGAAGGGAATCGTCCTACGCGATGGTCTGACACTAGCCCAGCCCGGACAAATGGTGATCCGGAACATTTGGCTGGCTGCCGGACCGGATCTCGGTGGGGGTGCTGACCAGGGCGTTCCCGCCGGAGCTGGTCGATGAGGTCATCGAGGTGACCGGGACGCAGGAGCAGCGGCGCCGGCTGTTGCCGGCCCGGCTGATGGTGTACTTCGTGCTGGCGTTGTGGCTGTTCCGGGGCCGGAACTGCGGGTACGGGCAGGTGATGGCCACGCTGACCGACGGGCTGTATTGCCAGCGGCGGGGGGCGGACCTGCTGGCCGGGCGCCTGGCGCCGGGAGGGCGGGTGGATGCGGGGGGCGGCCGCCAGTGGTGGCTGCCGGACATCTCCTCGCTGTCCCGCGGGCGCGGCAAGCTGGGTGCCGATCCGGTGCGGATGTTGTTCGAGCACGTGGCGGGGCCGGCCGGGGCGGACGGGGCGCCGGGGGTGTTCTGCTGCGGGCTGCGGGTGGTCTGCATGGACGGGTCGGTCACGGACGTGCCGGACAGCCCGGAGAACGCCGCGTTCTTCGGTCGGCCCTGCAGCCAGTCCCGGGACGGGGCGTTCCCGCCGGCCCGGTGGGTCGCGGCGGCGGAGTCCGGGACCGGCAGCCTGCTGGGCGCCGCGATCGGCCGGTCCACCGACGCCGGGCAGCCGCTGGCCGCGGACCTGCTGGGCTGCTTCGGCCCGGGCATGCTGGTGCTCGCGGACCGCACGTTCGTGTCCTGGGCCGCCGCCCGCGCCTTCCTGGCCACCGGCGCGCACCTGCTGTGGCGCGCCTCGGCGTCGTTCACCCTCAAGCCGGTGCAGGTCCTAGCGGACGGCACGTACCTGGCGGAGCTGAAGCCACCCCGGAAGAAAGACGGGCCCCCGGTCACCGTCCGCGTCATCGAGTACACCGTGCACACCACGGCAGGAGACGGCGGCGAGCAGACCTCGGAGGTGTTCTGCCTGGTCACCGACCTGCTCGACGTGGAGGAGTACCCGGCGCCGGACCTGGCCTGCGCGTACCCCTTGCGCTGGGGCCGCGAGACAGTCATCGGCCACCACAAGACCGACATGGGCGAGGGCCAGCCCGTCCTGCGCTCCGGCGACCCCGAGGGCGTCATGCAGGAGATGCGGGCGCTGTTCGCCGTCTACCAGGCCATCAGCCCGCTCACCGGGATCGCCGCGGACGCGGCGGGCATCCCCCCGGACCAGATCAGCTTCCCGCACGCCCTGGCCGCCGCGACCGCCACTGCGGCGGCTTTCCCCCCTGAGCAGGCCGACCTCGCCTTCGCCACGTTCCTGGCCACGATCTTCATGCCCGCCTTCTTCACCCACGACCGCCCCGGCCGGGCCAGCCCGCGCACGACCAAGAAGGGCGGCGACTTCCCCGCCCGCAAGCCAGGTGAGCCCGGCGTCACCAAAGTCACCCGCACAATCGAGTTCCACCTGCTCTGCCCCTGGCAGCTCACCTGAAAGCAACGCCATCGGGACATGACCGATGGGAGCCTTCCGGTGCGATGATTTTCCTGGCGGCCGCCGGTCTTACCGAGCATGACTATGACGACGAGAGTCCAGAGCGTGTCGATCCCGGTGGCCGATCAGGACCGGGCACTGGCGTTTTACACAGAGGTGCTCGGCTGCGAGCTGCGCACCGACATCGAGGTGTGGCCCGGGGCCAGGCTGGTGGAAGTGGTGCCCCCCGGGTCGAGCGTCGGCCTGGTGCTACTGCCCCCGGACAGCGAAATCCCGATGGCCGTACGGCTGGGCACGACCAACGCCGAGACCGCCTACACGCGGCTTCGCCAGGCGGGCGCGAGGCTGCACAACGACGAAGTCGTGCACATCGACGGCTACCCGCCGATGTTCTTTTTCGCCGACCCGGACGGCAACGGGCTCGTATATCTAGAGGAAGAACCCGGCGGGGCCAGCGGCAACTGATGCCGGCATCCCGAACTGGGCCGTGAGCCGGAGTGGTCATGGCCCTGGAAGTGACCGGGCGGACCGACGACCGCATTCCGGCACATCGCCACCTCTTCCCGGTGCCTGTCGAACCGTGACCAGCGGCCAGGCGTCCACGCGAGGGCAACCCGGAGCAGGCCCGGCGAGCCTGCCGTCAGGCACATCACCCGCAGAATCGAGTTCTACCTGCTCTGCCCCTGACAGCTCACCTAAAGCAACGCCATTGGGCCTCCAGGCCCGGGCAATGGAGACCCTGCCCGGAGTTCCCCGCCCGTTATGAAGGGCAGGTGCGCACCGCAAAACCAGCCCGCATCCACCGGGTTAGAGCTGGCGGCACGTCAAGAGGCGTAACGCAGCCGGTTCCTCGCGTATACCTTCCCGTCTTGCTCACCGCGCCCGGCCCATCCGGCAGTACCGAGCCGACGCGACTTTGTCGAGGCTGTTCCCGCCCTCCCCGGCGACCCCCGGCTCAGGCTGCCTCCAGCTTCACCTCACCGCTACGACGGCGAGGAGATGGACGGTCTCTCATCTCCATCCGGAACAACAGCGCCTCGTGGCGCATCCATTAGCGTGCCATTAACCCCGGTAAAGACCGGTATCTCACGGTCACTCGCGGACAGTCAGCCTTGCAGCTCAGGGCACATGAGAGCCCCGGAAGGCCCCGATTCCCAAGCTGATAGTGCCAGTTTCTAGCCGAACCGATCAGGATGAAGCGCGGCGTTGCGCAGCCGGGAACCGCTGAACTCGACCGTTGAGGCCGTGACCCGCCGCCAGAAGGGCCAGATGGACGGCGTGACCCGAAGCTCAATCCGGGCATCGGCGTGCCTTCCCAGCAGATCTTCGATCAGCACCTGCTCGATCGCTTCCACTGGGTCATCCGCAACCCAGTAGCCGCCGACCTCATGCGGTCGGAACACCTCGGCGGGCAGCCGGTAGCCGTATACGCGGCAGGCCCGCATGCGCTTCAGCCAACCAGCTTCGATGACATGGACCCGATTGGTTGCGCTTTGACCGAAGAACCGTTCATGGTCCTCAGCCGTGGTGCCCGATACCGGCCAGATGCATCCGCGCGGGCAGTCCCTCGGGAACCAGAACATCGGCGCGTGCCGGGTGTCGACCGCCCATACCAGCGGCTGCACCTGCGGATTCGTGGCGGGGATATGCGGCCGGAACCAGTCCAGAGAGGGATTCTCGCTGAAATGCCATAGAGCGAACGGACCCTCCCCCTCATAGGGCGGCGCAGGTTCGCGGGCCAGCAGCTGCTCCGGGTAATCCCTGTCCATCACCGGCAGTCTCCCACATATGAGAGCACCGGGTCTGTGGCCCGGACGGCGGCCACCGCCGGGCAACTGGCCAGACCGACCCCATGGCTAAGAAGAGATCGCCGGGCCATTAGCGGGCCATTAGCCACGGTGATCAGCGGTCAATCACGGACACTGGCGAGCATCAAGGTCTCCAGCTCACTGGCCCTGACGGCTGTGCGCCGTACACCTCCAAGCTGGTCATGCGGGTTCGATTCACGTCGCCCGCTCCAGCTTAATGACTTTCCCCGATTTCATGTTCCCATACGTTCGCGATTCAAGTCTTCTACCGGGCCGCGAGCCTGCCCGTACCATGTTTCTCCAGCTCAATTGCAATCCTCGAACCTAGTTATGCTAACGTGAGGGGCTGGTGGGACTACCCATCGTTCTACCCAAAATGCCAGCAGCCTTAAGGCTGGCGCTGCAAACTTGAATCTGCCGCCCGCTCCACCGTGATGTCCCAAGACACCGGCATGGCCATGACCCTGATTGGCTATTAGGGGCTTCACCCGGCGGCCGTCACACTGACAGGACCGTCCAGTCCGAAGAGCTGCAGGCACCAATGATGAGATGGGCCTGAACGGCGGGCATAGGCCCGCATTGCCGGGCGCGGAGGGCTTCCCCGGGACCTACCCGCCCGACGGCCCGGGCGATCCAGACCGACCGCCTATGCGCGGCAGGAACAGGACAGCAAAGTGGTCGCACCTGCTCGCGCGAGGGAGTCGGCGCGGCGCAGTGCGTCGGGCAGCCGGTACCGGCCGGCCATGCGCCGCACCAGGTCCGCCGCGTCGACTGCGGGCATCCCGGCCGCGGTGACGAACAACGGGCGCACCGAGGATCCGCGCAGGACCGGCACCGCGTGGGTCGCGGTGCGGAACCGGGACTTGGCCACTCCGATCACCGGGATGCCGAACTCGGCGTGCGCGTGCGCACCCAAGCCGGGCCGGCCGCCGGGGTCCAGATCGGCGTAGCCGTCGACCACCAGCAGGCCCAGCCCGCTCAGATTGTCCAGGACCGCGCGCAACGGCGGGAGCTCGCGCAGGTAGAACTCACCCGGCCGGTAGGGCGGCACCCGAGATACCAACGCGGTGCGTTCGGCCAGGACGTGCGCGAAGGCGGCATCAGCAGCCACGATGGCTGCCGCCCAGGCGCCACCGGTGCTCAGGTAGTGCACGTCCACGGCGGCGTACACGCCGCAGTCCGGGCGCCCGCCGGTTTCCATGTCTTGAGGATGCCCGAACCTGCGCCGGCAACGGGACCGTGTTCTGACCGAGTACATCTACAACGACCGCTACCGGCCGATCGCCGAAGTGCACGCGGGCAATGGCTACTCCGCCGACGGTCAGGAGTTCCTTATCACGCCGTGGAACACCGCGCTGATCACGGCGGACAAGATCACCACCGCGAACCTGACCTCCATCGGCGGCCCGGCCCGCCAGGCGGTCATCGACGGCGTCGTGCAGGAGATCGACATCAGCACCGGCCAGGTGCTGTTCCAGTGGAACAGCGCGGATCACACTCCTTACCGCGACAGCCACATCCCGCTGCCTGGCTCGGCGGCCATCCCCTGGGACTGGTTCCACATCAACGCCGTCCATCTCGACACCGACGGGAACCTGCTGATCAGCTCCCGGTACACCTGGACGGTCTACAAGGTGAACCGGTACACCGGGGCGATCATGTGGGAGCTCGGCGGCAGGCAGAGCACGTTCAGGCTCACCGCTGCGCCCGGGCAGGTCCTGGACAGCGCGGGCGAGATCTTCGCCTACCAGCACGACCCCGAGGCCGTCGGCAACGATGAGTACACGGTGTTCGACGATGAGTCCGGTGGCGGCGGCGGGCTGCTTCCCTACAGCCGGGTGGTCACCGTGAAGCTGGATCTGGCGGCCAAGGTGGCCACCCTGGTTAAGTCTGTCAAGCAGCCCGAGGGCCTGGTGGCCATAGCCGAGGGGAACGCGCAGACCACCCGCAACGGCGACCTGTTCGTCGGCTGGGGCGTCCTGCCCTACCTCTCTCAGTTCAGCCCATCTGGGCAGCTGCTGTTCAACGCCCAGCTCCCGGCCGGCCTCACGTCCTACCGCGCCTACTACCTGCCCTGGCATCCGGCCGGTTAGGCAGCCGGGCACGCACGCCGGTCGGGTGGCCGACAAGGCCCCGCCCATATCCAGGCCTGGCAGCAGCCAGCCCAGATCTGCGCGTTCGGCAACTGCCTGCGGGGCGTGTACCAGATGATCGGGTAGCGATTCCGGCCTGTCAAGCTCCGCGTTGGCGGCAGCGCCAGTCGGGGATTTTTGTGCTTGGCCGCAGGCCGTGCGGTGCTTCCGGGCGGCCGGGTGTTCAGGGCGGTGCCTGCTGTCAGCTGCCGGGGTAGGTGCCGAAGCTCCAGCTGACCGACCAGGGATCCTCGACAGTGAAGGTGCGGTTGCCGTAGCTGGTGTCTTCGATCTCCCGGGTGATCTTCAGGCCGGCGGCCTTGGCCCGATGATAGAGATCATCGGGCCGTGGGGTGACGACGTAGAGCCAGTTCGGGGCCGACCGGTCCCAGGCCCGGATGATAATGCCGCCGCTGCCGTAGGGCCAGCGCAGTTCGATCTCATCGTAACTGCCTGGCTGATCGCCCGGGATCAGTGCGGTCGGCTCGAAACCGAAGGTCTGCACCAGGAAGTCGATGGCGGCCTGCGGGTCGGGATAGGGGACACTTGGCCAGATCGTCGGAGGCCGGTCCGGTGAACTCGGCGTAACCGCCGTGGTGACGCTTGTGCCAGGTCGGGTCATGCCCTCAGCATGCGTCCGCGGCGGCGGCCAGCGCCAGGCTCAGGCCCAGGCCGGCGGTGACCTGCCGGGTTCCGGCCGGGCCGGCCAGCCCGATCCGCGCCACGGTGACTCCCGGGCTCAGCTCACCGGCGCCAGCTTCGGTCACGCCGATGTCCACCCCGGTCACCCGGGAGCGGGCCGCGCCCAGCAGCCGGGTGGCCAGTTCCTGCGGCACGCCATCGGTGACGACCGGATCGGCGGGCCGTTCCAGAAGATCGGCCAGGTAGAGGGCGTCCAGGTCGGCCCCCAGCCAGATCGGCACGGCCCGGTGACCCGCGTCGTCGGCCAGCACGACCAGGTGACCGAGGATCTGGAATTCGCCGTTGGCCAGCCGCCCGGGCCGGGACTCGGCGTGCGCGATGCGGAGAGTCGTCACACTCTTAAGTGTCCGCCGCGCGGCCCGGTGTTACCCCGGCCGGGGCCGCGGCTCAGCAGCCGCCGATGTCCTCGCTCCAGTCTGTCGTTGCTGACGAAGTAGACCCGCCGCGGGCCGCTTGTGTCGGCATGACACGGCGCAGATCCGTGAGATGCTCCCGGAGCATTGCCAAGAAGTCTTTGCAAAGCTATCTTTGCATACATGGATGAGCCGGAAACCGGGCGCTCACCGGAGCCGGGCGACGCGGGCCAGCCGAAGTCGCGGACGGTCACCAGGCTGACCGATCCGCGGGCGCTGCGCGCTTACGCGCACCCGGTGCGGATGAAGCTGGTGGGGCTGCTGCGTGCGCACGGGCCGCTGACCGCGACGAAGGCGGGGAAGCTGATCGGAGAGTCGTCGGGGACGTGCTCGTTCCACCTGCGGCAGCTCGCCAGGTACGGGCTGGTCGAGGAGGCCGGCGGGGGCACCGGCCGGGAGAAGCCGTGGCGGGCGACCACCACGTCGACCGAATGGGACTCGACCGCCGGCAGCCCGGAGGCCGGCCTGCTGAACAGGGTCATCGCGGAGCAGTATTTCGAGCAGCTCGTGCGCTGGCTGGAGCGAAGCCCCGAGGAGCCGCGCGAATGGCAGGAGGCGGCGCTCCTGGGCGACAGGTTCCTGTGGGTCACGGCCGGGGAGCTCGCCGAGCTCGGCGGTAAGGTGCGCGACCTCGTCGACGTGTACTTCGATCGCCAGGTCAGGCCGGAGCTGCGGCCCGAGGGGGCCCGGCTCGTCACCTACCTGCATCTGGCGTTCCCGCGGCAGGACGCGCCGTGACCGCGGGCGAGCGGGTCGCGACGGCGCCGGCGCAGAGGCGGCGCGGGATCGTCCCCCCGCTGCTGCGCGAGCGGGTGTTCCGGCGGTACTGGGGCGCGTCAACGATCTCGATGTTCGGCGACCAGATCTCAGGGATCGCGCTGCCGCTCACGGCGGTCATCGTGCTGCACGCGCAGGCGGCCGAGATGGGGTACCTGACCGCGCTCGAATGGCTGCCCAGCCTGCTGTTCGGGCTGCACCTCGGCGCGTGGGCCGACCGGCGCGGCCGGCGGCGGCGGACGATGATCGGCGCCGACCTGGGCCGGGCCGCGCTGCTCGCCACCGTCCCGGTCTGCTACGCGCTGCATCTGCTGACGATGTCGCAGCTGTACCTGGTCACGTTCGCCGCCGGGACGCTGAGCATCCTGTTCAACGTGTCGGACGCGACGCTGTTCGTGTCGATCGTCGCGCCGGAACGGTACGTGGACGGGCAGTCGCTGATCTACGGCAGCCGGGCGCTGTCGTTCATGGCCGGACCGGGCATCGGCGGCCTGCTCGTGCAGGTGTTCACGGCACCGTTCGCTGTCATCGCGGACGCGCTGTCGTTCCTCGGCTCCGCGTTGTTCCTCGGCCGGATCCGGCCGGCCGAACCGCCTGCAGACGAGGGGAAGGGGGCGGTCACCGCGGGTGTCAGGTTCATCGCCCACGACCGGATCGTCCGCGCGTCGCTGATCGGGGTCGCGACGATCAACTTCTTCAACCTCATGTTCGCGGCGCTCTTCATGCTGTACGCGGTCCGCGTGCTGCACGTCCGGCCCGGCGTGCTCGGCCTCGTCCTCGGCGCGGGCGCGGTCGGCGGGGTGCTCGGCTCGGTGGTGACCAAGCCGGCGGCGGCCCGGACCGGCGTCGGCTGGGCCTACGTGGCCGGCTGCTTCCTGTTCACCGCGCCGTTGATGCTGGTGCCGCTGGCCCGCTCGCCGCTGATCCTGGAGCTGCTGTTCGCGGCGGAGTTCCTGTGCGGCTTCGGGGTGATGATGCTGGATATCAGCATCGGGGCGATCTTCGCCGCGGTGATCCCGGACAGGCTCCGGTCGCGGGTCACAGGCGCGTTCCAGGCCGTCAACTACGGAACCCGCCCGCTCGGCGCGCTGCTGGGCGGCCTGCTCGGCACGACCGTCGGCCTCCGCCCGGCGCTGTGGATCGCCACCGTCGGCGGGGTCGGCGGGGCGCTGCTCCTGCTGCCCTCGCCGCTGCCCAGGTTCAAGATGCCGGACCCGGCCCGCTGACGTCTTCGGGCACCGTCCGCCAGGCCCGCCCCCCGCACTCGCCGAACCCATGTCACAGCGCGGGCGGTAACACCGCGCCTGCCGGGCCCACCGACGCTGGAACGCCTACGCCGAGACAACACCATAATCACAACGAAATGCAGCAGGTGAAGTCCGTCTGAGCCGGCGCCTTATGGCGGTCACCGTGACCTGCGCAATCGCGGCATCACAGATCCCATCGGCCAGCAGGAATTGAAGGTAGCGCGCAGACCCGGCAGCGGCTGGGCCGTTGCCTCGGTCAGTCCAGATCGGATTCAGGCAGTTCCCCCAGGGCGCACCGGCCTGGGGGGCCAAGATCCAGCGCCTCAGGTCCAGGATTGAGAGCCCGATCGAGGATCCTTCGGCGGTACCGCCAGCCGCCGGCCTACGCGATCGCCTATGGCGTTTCGGCGGGCGGGATCGGGAGCCCAGCGGCGTGGAGCGCGTGGCGCATGGCGGGAAACGGATGGCCGTCTGTGTCGTCGCCGCCTTGGCCTAGAAGTCGCCTGGTCAAGGTCGAGCGCTCTTCGAGCAGGTCGTCGAGCACGCGGCGCAGGTCCTGGGCGGTGGGCGGCTGGCGGTCCTCAAGCGCGGCGCGCAGCCAGGCCTGGCGGACCAGCTCCTTGATGAACGCGCCGCTGACGCCGTCTGAGCGCTCGACGAGCTGATCGGCTGAGCCGGCATCGATCTCGATGCCGGCCCCGTACAGGCCCAGCAGCCGCCGGCGACCGCTGGCGTCTGGGAGCGGGATCTCGAGCGCTAGGTCGACCCGGCCCGGGCGGGCGGCGAGCGCGGGCTCGATCAGGTCGGGCCGGTTGGTGGTCAGCACGAACAGCAGGTCCTCGTCCTCGGCCAGGCCCTCCATCTGGTTGAGCAGCTCGAACAGCACCCCCCGGCTGCCAAACTCCATCGTGCGTTCCGCGGCGACCAGGTCGATGTCTTCAAAGACGAACGTCGCCGGCGCGAGATCGCGGCCGATCCCCAGCGCCTGCTCGATCAGTCCGAGCCCGCGGCCGGTCAACAAGATGGTCGTGCGGCCGGCCATCGCGTGGAGCAGGTACATCGTCGAGAGCGTCTTGCCCGTCCCGGGCGGACCGTGCAACAGCACCCCGCGCCTGAGGTGCCCGGCGGCGCGCAGCCGCCGGGCGCTCTGGGTGATCCCGAGCGTGTGGCGCTCAAGACGCTCAAGCGTCCCCTCCGGAAGGATCACCTCGGTCCGCGTGACCGTGGGTACGGTGTGGAACTGGACCCCGACGCCGCCGCCGTGCTCGTCTTGATGCAAGGAGATGATCCGG
This sequence comes from uncultured Actinomycetes bacterium, assembly GCA_963722055.1. Taxonomy (GTDB): domain Bacteria; phylum Actinomycetota; class Actinomycetes; order Streptosporangiales; family Streptosporangiaceae; genus Palsa-504. Next base: position 97,799 of record CAVRLA010000004.1, read on the forward strand.
CCGCGGAACACGTTGTGCTCGCGCATCGCCGCGCGCAGCTCGCGCAGCAGCCCCGACACCGCCCCAGGCGCGGGCGAGACGCCCTCCAGCCGCAGCAAGGAGGGGCGCATCGGATGATCCCCGCCCCGGGAAAGCACCAGCGCCAGCGGCGCCTCCTCGCGGACGGCCAGCAACAGGGCGCTCTCGACACACGGCACGACCCGGCCGTCGCCCACCTCCACATCGACATAGCGCACCGGCCCGAAGGAGATCGGACCGGCCATCCCCTGCCCGGCGATGATCTCAGCCAGACCGATCGACCCGAAGCCCATATGCCGCGTGGTAAAGCCCACCAGCTCAGCGTCACCCAGCACCGCGTCCAGCGCCAGCTGCAGGTTCGGGTGCTCGGCCAGCGGAAACTCAGCCCCCGTGGTCGGCAAGCCCTTGGGATCGGCCCCCAGATGCTCCCGCAGCCGCACCGCCACCTCGGACTCACGCTCATCGGCGACCAGCGACATCACCCGCATGAACTCGACGAACACCGCCCCGAAGGACCCAGGATCAGGAAGCTCGCTCATGACCATGACCAGACCGTAGGCGCCCACCGACCGGATCTCAACTCCAGTCCCCAGCCGGCCCCAGCGACTGAGCGTGCTCGCCTCACCTGCGCCGTTCAAGGATCCGCTTGCGACACACTCCGGACGATGATCGGCGCCGGCCGGGCCGGTAACTACTCGTGCCGGGGGGCGGACAGCGGCAGCAGCCGGAACCGTCGGCGCCGCCGCGCCGCATCGGTCCGCTGCCCGCTCACGATGTCGTTCAGCGCGTCGCCGACCTGCCGGAAGGCCACTACGACCAGGACCAGCACGATCAGCGGCGGATACACCTGCCACCAGTAGCCGTTGAACAGGTTATTGACCCCGTTGCTAAGCATCGTGCCCCAGTCGGTGAACGGCGGCGGCGGGCCGATTCCGAGGAAACTCAGCGCCGAGAGCGCGTAAATCGAGTCCGCGATGGCAAAGGTCGCCGTGACCACGCTGATGCCGAGCGTGTTCGGTACCATGTGCCGGACCAGGATCCCCCTGCCGGTGGCGCCCATCGAACGCGCGGCCTGCACGAACTCCCGCGACCGCAGCGCGATCACCTGGCCACGGATCAGCCGTGCGGTATAAGGCCAGGACAGCACGGTCAGGATCAGGATGATCACCGGGAGGCTGAGCGAGAACATGCTGGCCACGATGATCAGCAGGATGAAGGTGGGCACCGCCAGCAGGGTGTCGACGATCCGCATCATGAACGCATCCACGGCCCCGCCGGCCGTCCCGGATATCGCGCCGTAGAACAGGCCGACCACCGTGGTCGCGATGCCGACGGCAAAGCCGAGCTCGAGCGAGGACTGGCCGCCCACCATCAGCCTGCCGAGCACGTCGATCCCGTACTGGTCGGTGCCCAGCGGGTAGCCCGGCCCGGGCGGGCTGTTCGCGAGGCCCAGGTTCACCGCTACCTCGGTGTGATAGAACAGCGGGCCTACGAAGCAGAACAGGCCCAGCAGCACGATGATCGCGGTCCCGGTCATCGCCCGCCTGCTCTGCAGGAACGCCCGCAGGCTGAGCTGGGTGCTGGTGCCGGAGGCGAGTACCTCGCCCCCTTCCGGGGCCAGGGGGCTGCCGGCCGCGGACGGCAGGGCCGCCGCCGACGCGATTTCAGGTGCCGCCATAGCGGATCCTCGGGTCGAGCACGCCGTAGGCGACGTCGGCGGCCAGGTTGCCGAGCACGGTGGCCACGCCGATGACCAGCGTCCCGCCGAGCATCACCGGAAAGTCGTGGGCGAGCGCGGACTGCCAGAACAGCAGGCCCATGCCGGGAAAGTTGAAGATCGACTCCACGATCACCGCGCCGGCCACGATGTCCGGAAGGGCCAGCCCGAGGATGGTGATCACCGGCAGCAGCGAGTTGCGCAGCACATGGCGGGTCAGCACCAGCCGCTCCGACAGGCCCTTGGACCGGGCCACCCGGATGTGGTCCTCCGCCAGCGTCTGCAGGCTGGTGGACCGCACGTACTGGCTGAAGCCGGCCACGCTGTTGATCGACAGCACCACGACCGGCAGGATCAGCGCGGGCCAGTTGGCGAACAGCCCGGCGACCGAGGTTATCCCGCCGGGGAAGGCGGGCGGCAGGACGTGGAGCTGGACGCAGAGCAGCGCGATGAGCAGCAGCGCCTCCATGAAGTCCGGCGCCGAGTACAGCGTGAACCAGGTCCCGGCGAGCAGGTCGTCAGCCAGGCGGTTGTGCCGGAGCGCCTGGTAGATCCCGGTTGGCACGCCGATGAGCAGGGCCAGCAGCGTGGACAGGCCGAGCAGGATCGCGTCCCGGGGCAGCCGCTGGGCGATGAGCGTGGACACCGGCTGCTGAAGCTGGTAGGAGACGCCCAGATTGCCCTGGAATAGCTGCTTAAGGTAAATCAGGAACTGCTGGTATAGGGGCTTGTTAAGGCCGTACAGGCTGTCGAAGATGGCGACCCGGGCGGGCGTGGCCCTCAGCCCGAGCACGGACCTGGCCACGCTGCCCGGCTCCATGTGCAGCAGGATGAACGTGAGGATCATCACGCCGATCACGACCGCGATCGACTGGCCGGCGCGGCGGATCAGGTACCAGGTCATGAGGCCGGTTTGACGTAATGCCAGACCTCGGGATTCAGCGTGAAGTCGAACGGGCTCGACGCGGCGAAACCGGCCAGGTTGTTCTTGTACACGTAGACGTAAGACGGGTTCGGCAGCCACAGCCACGGCAGCTGCTCGGCTGCGTAATCCTCGTAGGCGTAGAACGCCGACGGGTCCGACCCGTACTCGGTCTCGTTGATGAGCTGGTCCATCTGCGGGCTGGAGTAGCCGCCGTAGTTGTTGATCGCGTCGGTGTTGAACAGGCTCGACCCGTTCGGGTCGAGCGAGTAAGGCTGCCAGCCGAACTGCTGCAGCTGCCAGCTGCAGGTCGAGGTCGGGTGCGAGGCGGCGTTGCAGGTGCCGGTCGTAGCCACCAGCGTGTTGAACGGCTCGGCCTTCAGCGTGATGTGGATGCCGGCCTGCGCCTCGCTGGTCTGGATGGCCGCGTTCTGCTGGTCGATGTAGGCCGATCCGGAGGAGTAGAGGAGCTGGAACTGCAGCTTGGAGCCCGCGGCGATGCCAGCGCCGCAGTCCGACGCGCCGGTGCCCGGAGCCTGGCAGGTGTCGGTGCCGTTCGGCACCACTGTCCAGCCGTGCGCCTTGAGCAGGGCCGCCGCCTTGGCGGGCGAGTACGGGTACGGGCCGCCCGCCTTTTCCAGCGACGTGTCCCACTGCTGGCCGTAGGTGACCGGGACCGGCCCGTTGCCCGGGTCGGCGTAACCATGGAAGGCGTCGGAGACGATCTGCCCCCGGTTGATCAGGTACTCCAGGGCCTGCCGGACGTAGAGCTGGCGCAGGATGGGGCCGTTCACCGGGTTGTACAGGTTCGGCACGATCTCGGCGACGCCGGCGGTGGGCACCGAGGTGACCGCATAACCCTCGGCCTTCAGCGCGCCGATCTGGCCGACGTCGTTGAGCGGCAGGTCCGCCACGGTCAGGCTGGTCCCCGAACGCAGCGTGTCCATCTCGGCGTCGTCGGTGGTGAACGGGGTGAAGATGACCTTGGAAAGGAGCGGCTTGTCGGGGCCGGAGTAGTTCGTGTTCGGCACCCAGGCGTAGTAGCCGTCGCTGGTGAACTGGGCCAGCTTCCACGGCCCGTCCACTACCTGCCAGAGCGGGTTAGTGGTGAAGGTGGCCATGTCCGAGCCCTGCTGCTGCAGGAAGTTCCACACCGCCTTCGCCCCGCCAGTGGTCTCGTCGTAGTTGCCGACCTGGCCGGCCGCCGAGGTCTTGTCCCAGGCGTGCTGCGGCAGCAGCGGCACGTAGTACAGCACGTCGTCGTCGTAGAACGCGGGATTGCGGGACCGATCCAGGTAGATGACCACGGTGTGCGTGTTCGGGGTCACCACCTTGGTGACGTCGGCCGGGAACTGGTCGGGGACGTAGTATTCCCAGTCGTTGTATTCGGCCTTGAGCAGGTTGTAGACGAACGTGAAGTCACGCGCGGTGATCGGCGCCCCGTCGGACCACTTCCACGGCTTCAGCACCATCGTGATCACCGAGTCGTTGTCCGACCAGGTGAGCGAGCTGTACAGGCTCTCCTGCGGGTTGACCACCGACTGCGCGCCATAACCGACGTAGACCAGGTAGGGCCACTCTCCGATGGTCAGGTTGACGTTGTACCCGTTGCTGTTGGTGGCGGGCTGCAGCGGGAAGACGTCGTTGGGCGAGGCGCCAGAAGGTTGGGCGACGGTCACCGTGCCGCCGCGCTCCGGCTGCCCCGTGACGACGCTGCCCGCGCCGACCTTCGCGGTCGTGCCCCCGCACGCCGCGACGGCGCCCGCCAGGGCCAGCGCCGCCGCCGTCATGGCCAGTGAATACCTGATGCGCATGATTTCTTGCTCCGTCCTCACCACGGTCCCGGTTCTCCGGTTGATCCGCGTATTCACCGAACGATCTTCACAGCCCCGGGGGTTCCCTGGATTGTAACCAGGCCGGTCGCCGGCCGGAAGGCGAAAGATACGGTGGGTGGCGAAACGTGTCACGGCCCAAGCCCTGCCGTCGCCCGGTCAGCACCCGCACGCGCCTGTGACCGCCGCGACGGCGAGCGCGCCGAGCGAGGGCAGGTCGTAGCCGCCCTCCTGCACCAGCACCGCCGGCCCGAGCGCCGCGACTCGTCGGCCCGCGGCCAAGTAACCGGCCTCGGTGACCCGCAGCGGGCTCTCCGGGTCGGCGGCGGCCGCGTCCAGCCCGAGGGAGACGACCACGGCGTCGACCCCGAGCGCGGCCACCTCCCCGCACAGCAGATCGAGGGCGGCCAGCCACTCATCGTCCCCCGCGCCGGGGGCCAGCGGCAGGTTACGGTTGAAGCCGTCGCCCGCTCCCGACCCGCGCTCGCTGGCGTACCCGGCGTAGTGCGGGAACCAGCCGGCCCCCGGGTCCACGTGCAGCGAGCCGTACCAGACATCGGCGCGGCCGTAGAAGATCATCTGCGTGCCGTTGCCGTGGTGCGCGTCGATGTCGATGACCGCCACCCGGCGTGCGCCGGCCTCGCGCAGTGCCTGCGCCGCGATCGCGGCGTTGTTGAGGTAACAGGAGCCGCCGTAGGCGCTCTGCGTCGCGTGGTGGCCCGGTGGGCGGCACAGCGCATAGGCCAGCCGGTGACCCGAGCGAACGAGGTCGGCGGCGGTCAGCGCGGCGTCCGCGGCCCCCCTGATCGCCTCCCAGCTCCCCGGGCCGACCAGCGTCATCGTGTCGTAGCAGAACCGGCAGGCCCGGCCGTGCACGGCCGGCGGCGAGCGTATCGGGAGCCCGGCCATCATCCCCGGTGTCGGGAACACGTAGGGCACAACGCGGTCACGGCCGTGCCTGCCCGGGAGGCCCGCCGCCTCCCATTCCCGCCAGATCCCGGCCAGGTGGTCCAGCAGCAGCGGGTCGTGCACGGCGCGCAGGATCTCCTCGCCGTGCCGCCGCGCGGGCACCACCGGCGCGCCCGCGGCCGCCAGCGCGTCCCGTAGGACCAGGGCTCGGGCCGGGACTTCGGTGCCCGGATCCCGGATTCCCAGCCACACCTCGCCCGCGGGCTCGTGCCGTAGGCAGTCCTCGCTCCACACCACCGGGACCGGCAGGCTCATCCGCACCCTCCGGGTTACCATCGCGGGATGTCCCGTGTCACCGATCTTGGCATTACCATCGGCCTGCTGCCATCAGGTCCGACCGGATCGGTGCTGGACGTGCCCGGCGCCGGGCTCGGCCATGCGACCGTCTGGCGGGACGAGCCGCCGCCGCCGGCCGGACGGGGCATCGCCCGCACCGGAGTCACCGTGCTGGACCCCGGCGGCGACCTGTTCACCGCTCCAGTGCCGGCGGGCGCCGCGGTGCTCAACGGCGCCGGGGAGTGCACCGGACTGCTGGCCATCCGGGAATGGGGGCTGGCCGAGACGCCCGTCTTCCTCACCTCGACCATGCAGGTCGGCCGGGTGTATGACGCGGCGTGTGAGCTGCTCATCGAGGAGCAACCCGCGATCGGCACCGACGACGTGATCATCCCGGTCGTCGCGGAGTGCGACGACAGCTTCCTCAGCGAACCGCGCCGCATGCAGGTGGACCGCAGCGACGTGCGGGCCGCGCTCGTCGCCGCCCGGGCGTCAGCGGGCGGCGCCGGGGCCGCCGAGGGCGCGGTCGGCGCCGGGACCGGGATGACCTGCCTGGGCTACAAGGGCGGCGTCGGCACCGCCTCTCGAGTACTGCCGGACGGGCACACCGTGGGAGTGGTCACGCTGACCAACTTCGGGGACCGGGAGCGGCTCACCGTAGCGGGTGCGTCGGCCGGGCGACTGCTGCCCGCCCCGCCGCCGGGCACCGGGCGCCCGAAAGCCGCCGGCTCGTGCATCGTCATCGCTCTCACCGACGGGCCGCTCGACGCGGCCGGGTGCGGCCGACTGGCCCGCCGAGCCGGCCTCGGACTGGCCAGGACCGGTAGCACCGCTCACCACGGCAGCGGTGAGATCTTCCTGGCGCTGGCCACCGGGCTGCGCGCGCCGCGCGGCCGCGCACTCGGAACGCCGGTCACCGGCCGCGCGCTCGACAGCTACTTCGCCGCCGTAGTGGAAGCGACCGAGGAGGCCGTGCTCAACAGCTTGCTGCAGGCGGAGACGGTCAGCGGCCGAGACGGCCACACCTCCTACCGGCTGCCCGCCGACGAGCTTCACGCCATCGTGGCCGCACCCGCAGGCCGGCGATGATGGGCCCTCCGCCCGCGCCGGAACCGGCGCCTCCCGCCGCGCCGCCCGCCGGCGGCCCCGACCCGTACGCCTGGATGCGCGACCGAGACCTGCCCGCGATGCGGGATTACCTGGCGGCCGAGCGCGGCTACTACGACCGCTGGCTGGAATCGGTGCGCGGACTGCGGGACGAGCTAACCGCCGAGCTGACGGCGCGGGTGAACCCGGCCGAGGAGTCGGTGAGCTGGCGCCGGGCCGGCCACACCTACTTCACCCGGACCGTCCCAGGCCAGGAATACGAGCAGTTCTGCCGGGCCGCCGGCCGCGGGAGCGCCGCCCACGTGCTGCTCGACGAGAACCTGCTGCTGGCGGAAGAGCCGGCCAACGGCGGCTACCTCGGGCTCGGCGTCCGGGAGATCAGCCCGGACGGGCGGCTGCTGGCCTACTCCGTCGACTTCGACGGGGACGAGCTCTACCAGCTGCGCATCCGCGACCTGGCCCGCGGAACCGACCTGCCGGAGCGAATTGAGGGAACCTACTACGGGCTGGCCTGGTCGGCCGACTCGCGGTCGCTGCTCTACCTGGTCACCGACGTCCAGTACCGGCCGCACTAGGTCTGGCGGCACGTGCTGGGCATCGGCCCGCGCCAGGACGCGCTGGTGTTCCGGGAGGAGGACCAGCGGTTCGAACTCACCGTGCGAGCCACGCGCAGCGGCGCGTACGTGCTCATCGAGAGCGAGTCCAGGGACAGCGCCGAGACTCTCGTGCTTCCGGCGGCCGGGACCGACGAGCAACCGGCCGTTCTGGAAAAAAGAAGGCCCGGTATCGAGTACCGCGCTGATCACGCGGGCGGGTCCGGTCCGGGGGAGTTTTTCCTGGTCACCAACGCGGACGCGGAAGAATTCCGGCTGGTCGCCGCGCCCGCTGACGCGCCAGGCCGGGCCTGGTGGCGGGAGGTCATCGCCGGGTCACCGGACACCCGCCTGGTCTCTTGTGACGTGTTCGGCCGGTACCTGGTCGTGGAGCAGCGGCACGCGGCCGCCACCCAGCTGCGGATCGTGGACCGCCGATCAGGAGAGCAGCGGCTGATCAAGGCCGGCGGGCCGCACCTCTCACTCGCCCTGGCGGCGAACGAGGACTACCACGCCACGGCGGTGACGGTGCGCACCGAATCGCTCGTCGAGCCGCCATCCTGGCACGACGTGGACCTGGCTACCGGCCGCTGGCGGCCACGTAAGCGGCAGCAGGTGCCCGGTTACGATCCGGCGCGATACGCGACCGAGCGCGTCACCGCGGTCGCGCCTGACGGCACTTCCGTCCCGGTGACGATCGCCCACCGCGCAGGGCTGCGGCGCGACGGCAGCGCCCCGTGCCTGGTTTACGGCTACGGTGCCTACGAGTCCTGCGAGTGGCCGGCCTTCAGCGTGGCGATCCCCAGCCTGCTGGACCGGGGTTTCGTCTACGCGGTGGCGCACGTACGCGGCGGCGGCGAAGGCGGCCGGCACTGGTGGCTGGATGGCCGACTGAGCCGCAAGCGCAACACGTTCACGGACTTCATCGCCGTCGCCGACATGCTGGCGGCCCGGGACTGGGCCGCGCCCGGCCGGATCGTCTCCCGCGGGCTGTCGGCGGGCGGCCTGCTGCAGGGCGCGGTATTCTCGCTGGCGCCGCAGCGGTGGCGGGCGGTCGTGGCGGAGGTCCCGTTCGTGGACTGCGTGACGACGATGCTGGATCCGGCTATCCCGCTGACCGTAAACGAGTGGGACGAGTGGGGCGATCCCCGCGGCCCCGCGGCGCGGGCGTACCTGGCCTCCTATAGTCCCTACGACAACCCGCCCGCGGGGCCGCGGCCGGATCTGCTGGTAACCGGCAGCCTGCACGATCCGCGGGTGCTGATCCATGAGCCGGCGAAGTGGGTGGCCAGGCTGCGGGCCACCGACACCGCGGGGAGCCGGGTGCTGTTCCGCCCCGAACTGGGCGCCGGGGCGCACACCGGACCGGCCGGGCGGTTCGGGCGCCTGGGGTACGAGGCTGAGATCCTCGCCCTCATCGTAGACGCGGCCGACGTGCAGACCAGCGGGCACGGCGCGGTCACCGGAGGATTCCCGGATCGCTCGTAGGCCGCGAACGTGCTCGTGCCGTCGGGGGTCCGTAAACGGAAGGCCACACCGAAGTCCGAAGCCCTTGTTGTGGGACACCCGCGGCGGCCTCGCCCGCAATGCCGCAGACAGGGTCGATTGCCGTGGGCACGGTAGGACCTGGGCCTGCCGTGTGGCCAGTCGGCAGCCCTGAACTCTGCCGGCCGAGAACGGAGGCTGAGGGAAGCACGTCACGGAGAGCAACCTCAGTCTTCGCGCACCTGCGCTAGCATCCGCCGACCTGCGCGGCTCACAGATCAAGCTCAGGTAGATCGGCGGCAGCCCAGATCTGATCGTTCTGGGCGTGCCGGTCGCTGCGATCAGGGTGCTGCGGCACTTTTGTGGTTAGCCGACGATCATGACTGACGGTAGGTTCGTAGCTGCGTCAGGGCCCTGGAGGCCAGCGCCAGAGTTATCCCGTTCACCTGATGCGGCGTTCTTGCGCGGCTGTACGCCGGACTTCGTCTGCCAAGCGCTGCACCATGGCGGGATTGCGCAGGACGTAGAGCTTCGCGTGGGGCGCTTCGGAGCTGATTGCCCGCATGACATCTGGGAGGCTGCGGCGCCGGTACGCTCGCATCCAGCGCCAGTATTCTGCCTGCTCGCGGCCTCGGCGCAGTGTCCGCCAGGCGCATCGCAGGAAGGTGAAGTCCAAGACGACGATGGTGTCGGCTGCCCGCAGCCGGACCTGCAGCGCCGTGTCATAGGGTCCGAGGTCGCCGTCCAGGATCCAGCGGTCGGACTGGACCAGCTCGTGCTGGCAGCCAGCCCACCGGGACGGGTCCATCGGGGTGGCGCCGGGCTGCCAGAACAGCGCATCGAGCTCGACGGCGGGAATGCCTGTCACGTCGCTGAGCTGCTGTGCCAGGGCCGACTTGCCTGCGCCGCCCCGGCCGAGGATAGCCACTCGTTGCACGCCATCATGATGCCCGCCGCGCCGCGGCCGCCCCGAGATGTCCGGGTGAGACTGCCCTGGGACCAGCAGCCCTGACAAGGGTCCGGCTGACGTGATCCCGGGTCCGCGACACTCCGTGCGATCGGGGATACGGCGGGAAGAGGCGCGGCGGCGCACGCCCGCCCGGATCGGGGTCTGCCGTGAGGGCTGGAGCGGGCTGGAGAGAGCGGGTGGAGGCCGCGGCTTGATCTCCACCCGGCTCCACCCGATGACCCACCCGTCACCCGATGTGCCGGGGGGCTCAAATCCGGAGGCTGGAAGACGTCTGAAGTTCCTACCTGAAGGAGACGTCAATGCCAGCCAATGTATGGATTCTCAACCTGGTCGTGCTCGGAGCCGTGCTGGAGGCAGACCTCGGCCGCCGGAAGATCGGCTGGTTCCGGCTGGTGCGCCCGCTGCTCACCGTTATCTTGATCTGCCCGCTGTTCCTGGACAGTATCCCCACCAACAGTCACGACGTGGCCCTGCAGGCTGCAGGGATCGGTGTTGGTGTGCTGCTCGGCCTGGCTGCCCACCTGTTCATCTCGGTCGGTTACGGCCCCGTCAAGAGCAGGAGGGGCACGCGTGACCGGGCGGTCAGCCGGGCCGGGTCCGGCTACGCCGCGTTCTGGACGGTGATCTACGGCGGCCGGCTGCTGTTCATCTATGGCATGCTCCACTGGTTCTCTGTCCCCCTCGGCCAGTTCATGGCTGCCCGCCAGCTCAGTGCCGCCGGGCTGACCGACGCGCTGATTTTCATGGCCGTCGCCATGGCACTGGCCCGCAGCGTGCTGCTGGGCGTCCGCGGGCGGGCGGCCGCACGTCGCATCGCCGCCGGGACGGGCGCGTCGTCCACGGCCGCAGCCAGCGTCCGGTAGCGGCCCAGTCGAGCTAAAGGCCACGCGAATAGGAAGTCGTGCCATGATCATCGTGATTCACCTGCTGCAGCACCTGGGTGTTCCCTCGGGAGCGGCCATCGCCATCGTCATCGCGGCCAAGAAGTTCCTCAAGGACGGGATCGCGAGGACCGCGGCGCGCCGCGACCGCGAACAGGGATCTTCCCGTGACTACCGCTGAGCCGATGGCCCCGGACGCGGACGCCGGGGCCATCGGCGTGCCGGCCCGCGGATGGGACAATGGGGCAACACGCCGGAGGCGGAAACTGGTGAACGCGGGTACGGTAGCACGCTGGTCCGGCTGGCGCAGATGGACGTGGCTGGCGCGCACCTGCCTGGCCGGGCTGATACTCGCCGACATCTGGCTCGGCCGCCCCGTGCCCGGGCTGGGCGGCAGGCACCTGGTCCTGCTGGTGGGCAGCATCCTGGCTGCCCTGACCTGGATTGCCTGGCTGCCCGCCGAGCGGGTGAGCCCGCGGGTTCGGGTGCCGGTCCTGGTGGTCGGGATGGTGGCCGCCTGCCTGGCCGCCCTGGTCAGCCCCAGCACCGCCGCCACAGCGCTGCCCATCGCGGTCGGCGTCATGGCCGGTAGCTCGTTCACCGTGCTGGAAGGTGCCGGGGTGGCGGCTTGCGGCCTCATCACCTTGGCAGTGGGCTCGCGGGTCGTGACCTCCCCGGGTTTCTCCCTGCTCGGCTCCTGCGCGGCGGTAGTCGGCGGCCTGGCCGCCGGGCTGTGGCGCAGCCAGTACCGGCTGCGAGCCGAGCAGGCCGAGCTGGCCGCCATCCAGACGCAGCGGGCCGAGCAGCAACACATCCGGGCGCAGGTGCTGGACGAACGGGCGCGCATCGCCAGGGAGATCCACGACATCCTGGCCCACACCCTGGGCGGCCTGGTGGTCCAGCTCGACGCCGCCGACGCCCTGCTGAGCGAGGGCGATGATCCCGAAGCGGGCCGCCGCCTGGTCATCGGCGCCCGCCGGCTGGCCGTCGAGGGCCTAGAGGAGACCAGACAGGCCATCACGGCCCTGCGGACCAACCCGGTCGACCTGGCCGAGGCGCTGGCCGCTCTCGCCGCCGACGATGGCCGGCCAGGTCAGGTCAGCTACGAGGTGCGCGGCACCCCTCGCCGACTCGCGCCCGAGACCAGCCTGGCCGTTTACCGCACGGCCCAGGAAGCCCTGGCCAACGCCCGCAAGCATGCCCCCGGCGCCCCCGTGGCAGTGACGCTGTCCTTCGGGGAACAGGCCGACGGGGAGCGGACGGCGGTCCTGCAGGTCGCCAACGGCGCGCCGGCGGGCGGCCCGGCCGGCCTCCCCTCCGGCTCACTGGCGGCCACCGGCGGCGGCTACGGGCTGGACGGGCTCACCGAGCGCGCCGAGCTGCTGGGCGGCACCCTGCGCGCCGGCCCGTGCCAGGACGGCTGGGTCGTCGAGCTGACGGTGCCAGGATGAGCAAGATGCCGCCGATCAGCGAGGTGCCGGGATGACCGGGAGCGAGGAGAACGCCACAGTGCGCGTCGTGGTGGCCGACGACCAGCGGGTAGTGCGCGAGGGCCTGGTGACCTCGCTGAACCTCGTGCCCGGCGTGAAGGTCGTCGGCGCCGCCGCCGACGGCGAGCAGGCCGTGGCCCTGGTAGCCCGTTACCGGCCCCAGGTCGTGCTCATGGACTTGCGGATGCCCCGCCTCAACGGGGTAGAGGCCACCCGCCGGATCCTGGCGGACTATCCCGCCACGGCCGTCGTGGTACTCACCACCTACGCTGACGACGACTCCATCCTGGCAGCCCTGCGGGTGGGCGCCCTCGGCTACCTCACCAAGGACGCCGGCCGGGAGCAGATCGCCCGCGCCCTGCACGCCGCGGCCGGCGGTCAGGCCATCCTGGACCCCGCCATCCAAGCCCGCCTCGTCGCCGCCGCCGGCCCGGCCCTGGACGCCGCCCCCACCCGGCCGCTGCCCGACGGGCTCACCGCGCGCGAGGCCGAGGTCCTGTCCCTCATCGCGACCGGGCGTACCAACGCCCAGATCGCCGCCGCCCTCGTCGTCAGCCCATCGACCGTGAAGACCCACATCAACAACATCTTCGCCAAAACTGGCGTCACCAGCCGGGCCCAGGCCGTCCACTACGCCCACACCCACGGGTTCGCCGACCCGGGCGCATCATGAGCACCCGCATGCCGTCGCCCCCAACGCGGTCTTCGCCGTCCGCACATACGGCAACAGGCCACATTACGGGCCGCGCGAAGTGCGCAAGTTCAGCCATCAATACTGCCAACTCGCAGGTCAGCGCCCTGCAACACCGGCCACCGTCAAATGCTGGGTCTATCTCAGGACTGCCCTGGTGCCAGCAGCCCTGACAAGGGTCCAAGGGCTAGGCCGGAGCCTGCCCGGAACCGGACGCGGGCCATCCCCCACAACGTGCAGCACCGTGCAATCAACGTGCAATCAGCCAGGGCGGACTATGGCGTCTATGCCGGACACCGAGCAGGACGCTGACGTGCGAATTGGGATTCTGGCGCACCGGCCAGACACCTTCCATTGATCTGCGCATCAGAAGGTTGGGGGTTCTAGTCCTCAGAGCGCGCCAGACTCCGAGCGCGCCAGGTCAGCGGCCCTTTTTCAAAAGTAGGTCGCCAGCGTTACCGCGGGCCGGTTGTCGCCCATGCGCTGAGCAGCATGGGAGAAGCGGCTACCAGCCGGGGGGTCCCTTCCCATTCGTCCCTCAGCCGTTGCGCAAACGTCTCCATGCCGATCTCCTCGGCAGTGGCCACTCCGGTGCCCACGATCACCGGCTCAGCGATACGCATGGACTCCACCAGGTAGGCGAGGCCGACCTCATCGCCGTATCCGAAGTGCGGCTGGACCCCGACCATCCCCAGCGGGCGCAGCCCCGCCTCTTCGACAACGGCCCGCAGCCGCGGGCCAAGCATGGACAGCCCGGCCTTGGCGAACGCTTCGACCAGCCAGGACTTGATCTGGGTGATACCCGGAGTCTCCGGCAGCGACCGCATCGTAGAGAGATCTATTTCTATCGGCACGACCAGGCCGCCCGGGCGCAGCACCGTGGCCTGCCGCCGAAGCAGCGCGGCCGGGTCCGGAACCAACCACAGGACCAGTCGCTCGACGATCGCGTCGAATGGCCCGCCCGGCGCCGGGTCGTGGATGTCACCCTCGACGAACTGCACCTGCGTCAGGCCGCGCCGTGTGGCCCGCAGCCGGGCCCGGGCCAGCGCGTCCGGGGAGTGGTCGACGCCGACCACAGAACCGTCGCGTCCCACCAGGTCGGCGGCCACGAACGTCACGTCCCCGGCCCCGCAGCCTATATCCAGCACTCGCATGCCGGGCCGGATCCCCGCATCGGCGAAGATCATCCGGGTCGCCGGGGCAATCGCCGCGCCCTGGGCCTCAAGGCGGGCCACCTCGTCTTCGCCGATACCGCTACCGAACTGGTAGCCGGATTCGCTGTCACCCATCGCGTCCCCTCCCTCGCCAGGCTCACAACGATGATCCCGCGCCCGGGTCCGGGGAGGCAAGACCGCAGCCTTGCAGCACGCCAGAGGAGGCGACGGCAGCCAGATCCGGCTGCCCGGCGGGAACCTGACCTCTATGCAACTCGTTCACACCGAGGTGCTCAAAGCAGGCTCTCCAGAGCTCGTGCCGACGTTCGCCGGGCGAGCAACAGCAGCAGCCGAGCCATGATCGCTGCGCTATTGGCGTGCCATTAACCATGGCCATCAGCGGTCAACTACGGCTACGCCCGGCCACTCGAACGCCCAGGTCAGAGTTCATGACCTCAGGGTGCGGTCACCCTTCCAAGCTGGTCATGCGGGTTCGATTCCCGTCGCCCGCTCCGCGTTTATTGGCCTTTTCGATTAGCTGATCCGGGCCGGCGAGGCCTGGCCAGCCGTTGATGGGTCTTCTTCCCGGGTTCGGGAGATTCGGGGCCGCGGCCGTAGCCTGGCACGAGCGGGAACTGCCGGAATGCTGCGTCCCCACAGCCGCCGTATCTCCACGAAGGGCGTCGATACGGCATGTTCGTACCTGGGCCAGTCCGAGGTCGTTCATGCCTGACCAACGCCAGGGAGGAATCGCTGATGCGCGCGTCTCCTAGTCCCTTCGTGGCGGTGTTCGGCCTCGGCGGGACGATTGCGATGGCCCGGGCTCCTGATGGCGGGGTCTCCCCTGCCCTGTCGGCGTCCGACCTGCTGGCCGCGGTTCCAGGTCTTAGCGACGTGGAGGCTGAACTGCGCGTCGAAGACTTCCGGAACAGGCCGGGAGCCTCCCTTGACTTCCCTGATCTGTACGAGCTGACGGCTGCCATCAATAAGGCACTGAACGATGGCTGCGTCGGCGCGGTGGTGACTCAGGGAACGGACACGATCGAGGAAGTCGCTTACGCCCTGGACTTGCTACTGCCCACGGATACGCCGGTGGTGGTGACGGGCGCGATGCGGAACCCGACGATGGCCGGCGCGGACGGGCCCGCGAACATTCTCGCCGCGATCAAGGTGGCCGCCAGCCCGTGCGCGCGGGGCCTGGGATGCCTCGTGGTGCTCAACGATCAGGTCCACGCCGCCCGCTGGGTCCATAAGGCCCACACTGGCAGCCCCTCCGCCTTCGTCTCAGCCGATCACGGTCCTCTGGGTTATGTCATCGAGGGCCGCGTCCACATTCCTGTCCGGATCCGGCGCCGGTCACCAGCCATCAGCCCGGTACCGCGCCGGAGCGCGCGAGTTGGCCTGGCAACCGTCGCTCTTGGCGACGACGGCACGCTGATCGAGGCGATGGCCGAGCATGTTGATGGCCTGGTCGTAGCGGCGTTCGGCGCCGGGCATGTCCCGGTCGTGGTCGCGCCCATACTCGGCAAGCTGGCCGAGCGCGTCCCGGTAGTGCTGGCCTCCCGCTCAGGTGCCGGCCCAGTCCACCGTGTCACATACGGCTTTGCCGGATCGGAACGGGATCTGCTGGCCCGAGGGCTCATCAGCGCGGGCTACCTGGACCCGCTAAAGGCCCGGATCCTGCTGCACCTGCTGATCGCCTCCGGGGTGGGCGATGCCGAAATCCGGAACGCTTTCGCAGCAGCGGATGATGTGCCTGAATCCCGGCAAAGGGTTTTAGGGTGTCGATTCGCGGGGGCTCTGGCGACACGTCGGCGTTGCGGAGGTGGTTGAATCTTTCGGCGGGTTGAGCATAACTGGATGCGGGGCGGGAGCTGAGGCGCCGGCTGGAGCTGAGGCTGACCGAGTTGGAGCGCCAGATGTCGATGGACCGAGCGTCCGCGGGACCGCAAACTCGTTTGCGCCGCCGTCGGCGGTAGCAGACGATAGGCACCGATGAGCGCTGTCCAGATCGCAGGTTGTTCTGGTGCCGGGAAGTCCGCGGTTGCCGCCGTGCTTGCTCGCCGGGGCCTGGTATCCATCGACGCCGACGACGACCCGTTGCTCGCGCGGTTCGTTGACCTTGCTGGCGCCGTGGTAGCGGAGGAGCCGGCGGCACCGGACCTGGCCTGGCTCGCCCGGCATAGCTGGGCATGGGATCCTGCCCGCCTGGACGAGCTGATCCGGGCTGCGGCGCCAGCGACGCTCTACGTCTGCGGCGGTGCCGACAATCAGCATGAACTGACCGGCCGCTTCGCCCAGGTGTTCCTGCTGGAGATCGACGAGCCCACGATGCTGGCACGACTGGACGCGCGCCGGGACTACCACGACTGGGGCCGTATCGGGGACACCCGCGAGTACCTGTGCGGCAAGTTGCCGGCATTGCAGGACGGCCTGCGCGCATCCGGTGCGATCCCCATCGACGCCAGGCAGTCCCTCGGCCAGGTGGTGGACGCGATACTGTCTCGCGCGCTGCCGACGGTGACGTCCGCGACGATGCGGCCGTTGTAACCGACGGTGAGCTCGGGTGGCTGTCCGGGTGCGGACGATACCGGCTCGCACGGCACCCTTCCGGGGTAATAACGCGGGCTAGGCAGGCGCCTTACTGGCCTCGGCCTGCTTCTCGAAGATCTGGACGACTTCCTCGACGGAATGGCCCTTTGTCTCGGGCAGGAACTTGAACACGAATCCGATCGCCACTACCGACAGGACCGCGAAGGACACCATGACCCAGGCCAGCCCCCATGCATTCTGCCAGGCCGGGAACGCCTCGATCAGCAAGAAATTGGCCACCCAGTCCACGGCCGCGCCGATCGCAGCCGCCCGGCCGCGGACAGATGTCGGGAAGACCTCGCCCTGGATCAGCCAGCCCGTCCCGCCGACACCGATCGCGAACGAAGTGATGAAGAACGAGAAGCCGACCATGACCACCACGGTCTTCGGTATGTCGGTGAAGAACGCGACTCCGGCCGCCGCGACCAGCATGAACACCGCCATGCCCGCGTAACCCCCCATGGCCAGCGGGCGCCGCCCGAACTTATCGATCCAGCGGAAGGCGAAATACGTCGCGACCACGTTGACCGCACCCAGGATGGCGGTGACCTCCACCCCGGCCACTGCGGCGGCGACGGCACTATGCCCGCTGCTTTGGAAGAAGGTCGCCAGGATCTTCGGGCCGTAGTAGAACGGAACGTTAATCCCGGTGATCTGCTGGAAAATGAAGAACACGCAGACCACGATCAACGCCCGGATCACGCCCTTCGTCCACTGCGTCTTCCGCCGCCGTTCTTCCACCGTGCCCCGGAGCTGCTCCGCAGCCGTACGGATCTCCTCTTCGGTGGTCTGCATCCCGAGCTTCCCGAACGCCCTCCTGGTATCGGCGTAGCGGCCATGCAGCATCAGCCACCGGGGGGATTCGGGCATCTTGGACCGCAGCGCCACGGCCAGTATCGCCGGAAGGGCGCCGATGCCGAGAATGAGCCTCCAGTCCAGGCTGCCGGCGTCATGCGGCAGAGCCACCAGGATGACCACGGCCACCAGATAGGACACCAGGATTCCCACGGTGATCATCCACTGCTGGATGATGCTCAGCTGGCCCCGCCGCTCCCGGGGCGCGAACTCCGCGATGTAAGCGGTAGCGATCGCGGAGTCAGCCCCGATCGCCAGCCCGATGAGCGTGCGGGACGACAGCAGCATGACGGCATTCACGGTGAACGCCGACAGCAGCGCGCCGATGGCATAGATGGCGGCGTCGGTGATGAGCAGAGTCTTGCGCCCGAAGTGGTCGGTCAGCGGCCCGGCGATGAGAGCTCCCGCGCCGGCGCCCAGGGATGCGCCGGCCACCAGATAGCCCGTCCAGAAGCTCGACAGGTGGTAAGGAATGAAGCCCAGCGCCGAGCCGATGTTAGAGGTGTCGTATCCGAAGAGAAACCCGCCTACGCAGGCCAGCACAGCCAGGTACCAGTAGAAGCCCGTCGGGATGCGCGAATCCAGCTCGTCGAGCACATTGCGCCCCGACGGCCGCACGGCTCTAGTCTCAGATACCACCGGAAGGCCTTTCTCAGTTCCGCCTCGACCACTCGCGCGGCCAACTCCGTGCCCGGCTAGCCGCGTGGGTGCCCGGCTACCCGCGTGGTCCGGCGGCAAACCCTGGGCGGCAACGGGCAACATGCTCAAACCGGCCGGCGGGAAAGGTCAGGAGATAAGCCGGGCCGGGCTCGCGCGGGCCGCAGGAAGATTCCGGGTCGGAATCGATGAGCGCGCCGTCGGGGTCGTTATGCCGACCGGAGGAGCCGGGCATGCGGGCTGGTCACCGGGGCTTCCTCGCTTACTGCCGGGCTCGCTGCCCGTGGCTGCGCTGGCCTTCTCAGTCCCTGGCCGCGGACGATACCCTTCGGCCAAGATGATGTGCCCCCGGTATTCGGCGGAAAGCCCGTCCGGCCAGAAGTTTTGCGGCGAATGCGGTACGGCGCTGGCCGTGGCGGCCGGGAACTGTACCAGAACTGAACGGACCGACGAGAACGCAAACCAGCACTGGCCTTAGCCGGGCTTGTCAGGCGGTTCGGTGCTCTGTTCCGGGACGCCGGGGACGACGAGTTCGCTGGGCTCGAAGCCGCCTTCGCCGGCCACGGCGGCCAGTTCGTAACCCAGTGACTCGTGCCCGGCAGGGGCCGGCGTGCGCCGACCGGTCAGCGCCGAGGCGACGGCCGCGATCACGTTGGCTGCGATGGCGAACCCGAAGGCCACACCGAGACCGCTGTGGAACGGTGCCGTGATCAGGTGCGGGAAAAACTCCCGCCCGGCCAAGTAGGCCGCGTGTGCCGGGGGCAGATGATGCAGCAGCGGGCCGAGCAGTTGCTGCATCGGGTTGTAGCCGAGGAAGGAGGCAAACAGTACACCGATCGGGGGGAGGTGCGAGATCGGCGCGGCCGTGGCGGCCGGGACGCCCTGCGCGGTCAGCCCGCTGTACATGGCCGCCGGGAGTTTGCTTGACAGGCCGGCCACCATCAGGGTGAAGAAGATGCCGATCGACAGCACGAACGCGGAGTTCTGGAAGGTGGCGATCATGCCGCCAGCCGCCCCGCGCCTGTCGGGCGGGACCGAGTTCATCATCTCCGCCCAGTTCGGCGAGAAGAACAGGCCGGAGCCGAAGCCGTTG
The DNA here is from genome assembly GCA_963722055.1 of uncultured Actinomycetes bacterium. Lineage (GTDB taxonomy): Bacteria > Actinomycetota > Actinomycetes > Streptosporangiales > Streptosporangiaceae > Palsa-504. The sequence goes on from CAVRLA010000004.1 coordinate 117,101, forward strand.
AGGGCGATGACGATCGCGAACTCCCAGTAGGCGAAGTCCACCGGGACGAATATCAGCAGCAGGAAGCTCGCTCCCGTCAGCAGCGCGCCGCCTACTGTGAATGGCCTGGGGCCGAACTTGTCGGACAGCACTCCGGACAGCGGCGCAGCTAGGAGGAAGCCGGTCGTCAAGGGCACCAGATAGATGCCGGCCCACAGCGGGGTCTGGCTGTAGCCGTAGCCGTGCAGCGGCAGCCAGATGCCCTGCAGCCAGATGATCAGCATGAACTGCATGCCGCCGCGGCCCATCGCCAGCATCATGCTCGCAATGTTCCCGGCGGCGAACGCCCGGATCCTGAATAGCGAGATGCGGAACAGTGGCTCGGCAACCTTGGTCTCGACGTACACGAAGATAACCAGCAGCGCGAGGCCGCCGAAAAGCGCGGTGAGCACCCACGGGTTGGTCCAGCCCATCGGATGCCCCCCGTAGGGCAGCAGGCCATAGGTAATGCCGACCAGGATGGCGATCAGCCCGGCGGCGAATACCAGGTTGCCCCACCAGTCCATCTGCGCGTGCTTGCGCATCCCGATGTCATGCAGCATGAAGTACGCCCACACGGTGCCGAACACGCCGATCGGCGCCGAGACGAGGAAGATCAGGTGCCAGTTCACCGGGGAGAGGACGCCGCCGAGGATGAGGCCGATGAACGACCCGGCAATAGCCGCGATCGAGTTCACGCTGAGAGCGGTACCGCGCTGGTTAGCCGGGAACGCGTCGGTGACGATGGCGGCGGCGTTCGCGAACAAGAACGCGCCGCCGACACCCTGCACGACCCGCCAGATGATCAGCCACAACGCGCCATCGCTGCCGTGCATCCAGGTCACGGTCAGGAAGATGGACGCGATGCTGAAGACCGCGAAGCCCAGGGTGTACATCCGCACCCGGCCGAACATGTCACCCAGCCGACCGAACGACACCACCAGCACCGCGGACACCACCAGGAAACCCATGAACATCCACAGCAGGTAGCTGGTGTTACCGGGGCTCAGCGGGTTCAGCCCGATGCCCCGGAAGATGCCCGGCAGCGCGATCAGCACGATCGACTGGTTGATCGTCGCCATCAGCATGCCAAGCGTCGTGTTGGACAGCGCGATCCACTTGTAATGCGGTCCGAGCGCACGCCCTGCCTGCACTGGCGCACGTGCCGCATCAGAATTAACCGTCATGGGCCGCCATGCTCCCCATCTGAGACCTGGGTACTTGCTAATACTCAACTAACAATGACAGACCAGACCACATCCGCGCCTCTTGAGCCCAAGCGATGCCGGCCAGGCCTGCTCACCACCGGCGTCCTTGCCTCCCGGGGTTGCTCAGTAGCTGAACTGCTCATGCCAGTCGGCTGGGCGGCCCTCGCGGGTGAGGTCGAACAGGTTCCACAGCGGCTCAATGGTGCCGACGTGGCGGGGTTCTTGCCCCTGCTCGGCGGGTGCGTAGAACAGTTCCGAGCCCCAGAAGTGACGGATCGCCCGCCCGTCGCGGTGAAACACGTTCAGCATCGGCTGCTGGGCGCCGTCGGCGGTCTCGGCCAGGTAGTCACGGTTGTAGGTGCTGCCGGCCGAGGACAGCAGGCGCAGCCGCCGCCAGCCGCGTTCGGCGGCGAAGGTGAGGACGCGCTCGAGCGGCGCCTTCGCGGCGACCACGAGGTTGACGTGCTGGGCGGCGTGCCCGGCCGCGCCGTCCAGCTGATCGAGCAGCGCGGTGCACGACGGGCACGGGCCCTCCGCCAGGGGCAGCAGCGCGGTCTGCCCGCCGGGCGGGGCGGGGCTGGTGTCGTCGGCGGCGCGGGGAAACATCATGCTGTAGATCACCAGCGAGTTCTTGCCCGGCGCGAACAGTTCCGACAGCCGCACCCGGGCCGGAGCGCCGCCGGGCCCTCGCCCCAGGAAGACGTAATCCTCTGGTACTACCCCGCCGGGCGGCAGCCGCCGCCTGGCCTCGGCCACCGCCTCCATGGCACGGCGCAGCTCGATCTCCTGGTCCAGCAGCCGGTCCCGCGCGGCCCGGTACTCAGCCGACTCTCCGGGAAACGCGACGGCCATCGAGACCTCCTGAGAACTTGCGTGCAGCCCTACGGTAGGCCAGCCCGTCATGCCAGGCCAGGGGCACATCTCGGTGATGGCCCGCTGGGTCAGCCAGAAGAATCCGGTCAGGTTGACGCCGACCACCAAGGCATAGTCCTCGGCGGTGTAGTCGGTAAACGGCTTGGAGATGTAGACGCCAGCCTTGTTGACCACGGTGTCGCCCTGCTGAAAGGGGACGAGCTAGCCGCCACGGCCGGTCACTCCCGGCTCTGGTTGAAGCGGGTGACCAACTGCGCGAGCGCGGCGATGTCGCCGTCGTCCCAGCCGGTCAGCCGTTCGGCCAGGCGGTCCCGGACGGCCTGAGCGGCGACAGTCAGGTGCTGGTGGCCTGCCGAGGTGAGGGCGAGCACGCTGCCCCGGCGCCCCGGCCGCTCGCCGTCACGACGCAGCAGCCCGGCCGAGATCAGCTGCTCAAGCTGCCGGGACAGGGTGGACTTGTCCAGGCCGAAGTGCGCGCACAGGTCAGCCGCGCGCATCCCCGGCGTGAGGTAGATCTCGGTCAGCAGCGTGTAGGCGACCAGGGACAAGCCCGGGTGGAGGTCGTCACTCATATCACGGGCCCGCCGGGCCATCGTCGTCAGGCCGTGGTACAGGTCCTCGAGGGCCGCTTCGCGAGTCATTTCCCCTCATTAGGTTGCAAAGTGCAACCCCAAGGATTAGGGTTGTATTTGCCAACTCTACATGGCGGCATCGGGTGAAGGAGCCAGTCATGTTCACGCTCACCACCAACCCAGAGCAAACCGCGGGCACCCTCGCCGGGTCACCGGACTCCCTGGTATACGCGGTCGTCGGTTTCGACGGGTCAGGCTCGGCACTGCGCGCCCTCGACGCGGCGTCCCGGCTCCTGAACGACCGTCCCGGCGGCATGGAGATCGTGTACGTCGCGCACCGGGCGGCCCTGGCCGCCGGCGCCGACGTGGGCGGCCGCGCCTCGGCCGAGGTGCTGCAGGGCTTCGACGACGCGGCCCGCGACCTGGCCAACGAGGTCCGCGCCCACCTGCAGGCCAGTCACCTGAGAGGCGCGGCGCAACACTGGCAGTTCCAGCGCCGTGACGGCGCGATCGCGGACCATCTGATCGCGGCGGCGGACGACCTGGCCCGCCGGCACGGGCCCGACGCCTCGGTGGTCATCGTCGTCGGACGATCCGAGCACGGATACCACCACCTCCTCGGCTCGGTGCCGCGCACCCTACAGCGGCACAACCACTACCCGGTGATCGTCATCCCCTGACATCCCAGCCGAAGGGCGGGCATGAGCACGGCTACGAGAAGTGCTGTACTGCGTGCGCGGCCAGATCGTGTTCCACGCCGCCAGCGGAGACATGCACTACGACCTCAACCGGGTTAGACACCCCATTAGGCGGCCGCCTAGCATCATCGGCTAACCGCCCCGATGGGACATCGGGGCGGTTATAACCGGGTCAATGGGACATCGGGGCGGTCCGGGGTGGGTCGCCTGAACCAACCAAGACGTTCACGTAACCTGGCATGAGGCCGACCGCCAGGCGTCCACCATCACCGCCTCCCCCGCCCGGGCCGGGAAGCAGGCTGAGCCAGGCAGCGTTGATCGTGGCACGGGGCTGCTGGCGTTCACGGTAAGGCTGCCGACGGCGCGGCACCGCCGCCATCCCGGGCATACGAGCATCAAGCGGAAAGGGGCTGGCCGTCTCATGGCTGACGCACTGCCGGAATCGACTCGCGTGGAACTGGACGATCCGTTCGCGCAGCTGACCGGGCCGCTGGCCAGCACGATCCGGCTGGACTTCGAGGTGGTCGACTCAGCCCGGCTCACCCCGCACATGCAGCGGCTCAGGCTGACCGCTCCGCAGCTCGACGGGTTCGGCTACCTGCCCGGCCAGGACGTGATGCTGCTGGTGGCGGCCGAGGGTAACCGCCCGGTACGGCGGCGCTACACCATCCGGCAGCTTGACGTCGCCGCGCAGCTGCTCACGCTGGACATCGTCCTGCACGGCGAGGGTCCCGGCGAGCGCTGGGTGCGGTCGGCCCGCTCCGGCGACAAGATCGAGGGCATCGGGCCGCGCGGGAAGATCACCACGTCGGCCACGGCCGACTGGCACCTGTTCCTCGGTGACGAGTCGGCGCTGCCCGCGATATTCGCGATGACCGAGACGCTGCCGCCCGACCGCCCGGCCACGCTCGTGCTCGAGATCCCCGAGGAGAGCGACGAGCAGGACCTGGCGGCCGCAACCACCACCCGCATCTCCTGGCTGCACCGCCTCGGCGCGCCCGCGGGTGATCCGTCGGCTCTGGCCGCCGAGGCCGCCGAGGTCGAGCTGTCGCCCGGCCGCGGCCACGCCTACCTGTTCGGCGAGGCGACGGTCGTGTCCCGGCTGCGAGAGGTCCTGGCCGGGCGAGGGCTCGGCCAGGACCAGATATCACCCAAGGCGTACTGGGGCCGCGGCCGCGGCAACGCCAGCCACGGCGAGCCCGCCCGAGACGCCTAGCCAACGGGGCCCGGTGCGCCCTGCGCTAGCGGGCCGCCCCTGTAATCACCCGAATCCTTGTCTGAGCTTAGCAACCACGTCGGGGTAGTCGGAAAGCTGGTAGGGCTTGCCTCCGGGCTCGGATGGGCCAGAATAGGACTTAATAATAGGCGGGTTCGGAATGATATCGACGCTCAGAATCAGCTGGTAGCCCGCGTTTTCCCACGGAGCCAGAACAGGCTGCGCCGTGGCATCCGAGATTGTCTCCTGATCATTCAGATAGGCACCCGCGTACTGCAGATGCCCGCCCAGGAGCTGACCCATGCCGTTGACAGCACCAGGGCTGTTAACTTGCGCCGCTGCGCCCGCGTCAGCCAGCAACGGGCCGCCGGGCCAGCCGGACGAAGTAACGTGACCCTGTATCCAGTAAAGGCCGATAGCGTGATGAGCCTTCAGCCATGCCGTCATCCGGGTAAGGAAATACGTGTCGTCTTGCCCGCCGAAAGTGTGGAAGTCCAGGCCCCACTCAGGGATGATGATGGGCTTGCCCGTAAGCTCGGAGAATCGGACTATCCAGTCCAATCCGCCGGGGGTGGCAGTCAGGGTTTGCTGCCAGTGAAGAGCCCAGTCAAGCGCGCCGGATGCGGTATGAGGGTACGTGCCGTCAGGATCGCCGTGCCAGTCGAAGATATCGGTTCCTACGTAGTCCACGTAAGCGCTACCGGGCCAGCACTCCGTTACGGTTGCCCCCTTGGGATAAATGGTCCACAAGAACTTGAAATGCTCACCGGGCACCGATCGCATCGTCGTAACGACTTGCCGCCAGGCAAGGATAAACGCATTGAGTTCAGATGACGGCGCATGCCACACGCTCCACTCATACCACCAGCCGTTCATCTCGCGACTGAGATTGATAATGGTGTTGGAGAGCCCATCGCGTACCAGCAATTCACCTAGCTGGTAGAACTGTTGATTATCGGTGCCCGCCGCTGCCGCGACCAGAGCAGAGCTGTTTGACTTATGACGGGCGGGCGTGGCGGAACTCGGCCCGCCATCGTTCAAGAGCGCTGCAAGCTCGGAATCCACAGCGCGAGAAGCCGTGATGGCTGGCTTGCCCGAGCCGGTCGGCGCTGACGATTCTTTTCGTGTAGCCTCGGTCAAGGCGGTAATGCCGACAATGACGGCAAGGCAGGTAAGAATTATTAGCCACTTTGCCTTGGGCATATTCGGCTTGATCATCATCTGTAACCTGAGTCGAGCCAAGTTAGTGCCCACCTGAGGCCTGCCGGAGACGGCTAGGGCGTCGCTAAGGTCCTTCCCCGCAGCCCGGTCCTCGGCTTCCATGCGGCCGCAGGAAATCTGGGCGATCCGTGATGACCGCTTATCCTGCTCCACCACCGGCTCCATGCCATCTAGCGTGCCCAGCAGCTGCACGCGCTAGTCCGTCGGGTAATCCGGGCCTTCAGGCGGGATGATCTGGTTCGCCAGCTGCAGATCGTAATCGTAGGCGTGCCGGCGCTGGGGATGGGGTGGTCATCTGGGCACCCCAAGCACCAGTTTGCGGCTTGGGTTAACCGGCAGCGTCCTTGAGCAGCAAGCCGGCCACGACCTCACGGTGCGATGCCGGTGTGCCCAGCATGACCTCAGCGGACTTGGCCCGCCGATAGTACAGGTGCGCATCGTGTTCCCAGGTGAAGCCGATGCCCCCGTGAACCTGGATGTTCGACGCGGCGACGTGGAAGTAAGCCTCCGAGCAGTAGGCCTTGGCGAGGCTGGCGACCAGCGGGAGATCGGCGGCGCCGTCCGCCGCCGCCCAGGCCGCGTGGTAAGCGGCGGACCTAGCGGACTCGACCTCGAGCAGCATGTCCGCACACATGTGCTTGATCGCCTGGAAGCTGCCGATCGCCCGGCCGAATTGGTGGCGGACCTTTGCGTACGCCACCGCCATGTCCAGGCAGCGCTGCGCGCCGCCGACCTGCTCCGCGGCCAGCGCGAGCACGCCGCCACGAACCGCCTGCGCCACGATCTCCGCGGCCGCACCGGGCTGGCCCACCAGCCGACCCGGGGTTCCGCTGAAGGTAAGCACGGCTTGCTTGCGGGTCATGTCGAGCGTCTGCATCGCCTGACGGGACAGGCCCAGCGCAGTGCCATCTCCCGGGCCATCTCCCGGGCCATCTCCCGGGCCATCTCCCGGGCCGCCGACCGCGAACAGTGCGGGACCGTCATCGGACGAAGCGGCGACGAGGATCAGGTCCGCGATCATCCCGTCGAGCACGAACGACTTGCGGCCGTCCAGCAGGTACCGGTCACTGGAGCGGCGTGCGGTGACCCTGAACTCGTCCGGCGCCCACGAGCCGTCCTCTTCCGGCACGGCGAGCGTAGCGATCGTCTCCCCGGACGCGATCCCGGGCAGCAGATCCGCTTGCGCGACCGCGTCGCCGCTGGCCAGCAGCGCCCAGGTGGCGAGCACGGTGCTGGCCAGATACGGCGCGCACAGCAGGGCCGCGCCCATCTCCTCGCACACAATCAGCTGCTCCACCGGCCCGCAGCCCGCGCCGCCGTACTTCTCCGGGATGGTGAGACCGGCGAGCCCGAGCTCCCCGAGCTGCGCCCAGATGGCCGGGTCGTACCCAGCCTCGGTCGCCATCAGCCGCCGCACCTCGCTGACCGGCGATTTCTCCGCCAGGAACCGCCGTACCATGTCACGCAGGTCCTGCTGCTCATCGGTAAATACAAAAGTTGTCATGACGACCGGGCTTCCTGCGTCCCCTTTTTCAGGTCGCGGAACGGGACGTCCCGCGACACGTCGGGTTCCTTCGGCAGGCCGAGGACCCGCTCGCCGATCACGTTGCGCTGGATCTGGTCGGAGCCGCCGTAGATGGCGGGCGCCGGCGCGGCCAGTGCCTGTATCGCCACCGCGCCGCCAAGCGGCCCGTCCGGGCCGGCCAGCATCCCGAGCGGTCCGCAGATCTCGGCGGCGGTATCTCGCCAGAGGCGAGCGATCTGCGAGGCCATCAACTTCCCGATCGACGCCTCCGCGCCGGGACGGCCACCCGCCTGGACCGCCGCCCGGCCGCGCTGCCCGTTCCACGTATTGAGCAGGCTCAGCGTGTGCAACCGCACCAGCTGCTGACGGACCAGCGCGTCCTGCTCCCGGCCCAGGTCGATGGCGAGCTTGATCAGTGGTGCTGCGCCGGCGCCGAGCATCGCCATCCCGCCGGCGCCATAGCCGGCCCGGCCGGGCCCGCGGCGGCGTACGGCAGCGACGTACTCGCCGACCGGCACCTCGCGCTGCGCGCGGAACCCTGATCCGCCCGGTGCGGTGACCGCGAATCCGGTGCCAGCCCGGGCGCCCAGCCCGGTCCGCTCGTGCGCCAGCGTGGTCAGCGCGACGACCCAGCCCGCGTCGAGCTCGCCGATTATGTCGGCAGCCGGTACCCGAGCCCCGGTGAGGAACACCTCGCTGAACATGGCGTCACCGGTCATCTGCCGCAGGGGCCTGACCTCGACGCCCGGCTGGTTCATGTGCAGAGCGAAGCAGGTGATGCCGCGATGCTTGGGCACGTTGGTGTTGGTCCGGGCCAGCAGCAGGCCGTAGTCGGCGACCTGCGCGGCGGAGGTCCAGACCTTCTGGCCGTCGATGACGAAGTCCTCGCCATCGCGTTCGGCCCGGGTGGCCAGGCTGGCCAGGTCCGATCCGGCGCCGGGCTCGCTGAACAGCTGGCACCAGGCGTGCTCGCCGGTCAGCACCGCGCGGACGTACTTGCGCTTCAGCTCATCGGTGCCATGCGCGATGATCGTCGGCGCGGCGAGCAGCGGCCCCAGGCCAGCCGGCGGTCCCGGCACGCCCGCGGCGCCGAACTCGGCGATAGCGACCGCCGCCAGCGCGGCCGGGAGGTCCTTGCCGTACCAGGCCGCTGGCCAGGCAGGCGCCGCCCAGCCGGAGTCGGCGAGCAGCTCCAGCCAGGAACGCAACGACATGCCGGGATCGAAACGGGCATCGATCCACGCGCGTGCTTGCTCACGGAGGAGATCCGCGTCATTCATCGGCTACCTCCGTTGTGGGGTACGCCCGGTGGGCCGCATGCATCCTGATACTATCGACATAGATGTCGATTTACCAGGGAGGCTGCATGCCCGCATCCCGTGAAGCCGGATCTGGCGGTCCGCTGGACGGGATAGAAGCCGGATCTGGCGGTCCGCTGGACGGGATAGAAGCCGCATCTGGCGGTCCGCTGGACGGGATAGAAGCCGCAGCTGGCGGTCCGCTGGACGGGATACGCGTGCTCGACCTCAGCTCGGTGGTGATGGGTCCGCTGGCGACCCAGATCCTGGGCGACCTGGGCGCCGACGTGATCTCGGTGGAGAACCGGGACGGTGACATCAACCGGATCATGGGTCCCGGACCGTATCCCGGTCTGTCTGGCGTCTCGTTGAACTTGCTACGTAACAAGCGCAACATATCTCTCGACATCGCGCACCCGGACGGCCGGGCCGCGCTGCTGCGGGTCGCGGCCGGCTGCGACGTGTTCGTCACCAACCTGCGACCAGGATCGGTCGGCCGACTGCGCCTGCGCTATCCGGATGTCGCCGCGGTCCGCTCGGACGTGATCTACTGCCAGGCGCACGGGTTCCCGTCGGACAGCCCGCAGGCGGACGCGCCCGCGTTCGATGACATCATCCAGGCCGCCTGCGGTGTGCCTGATGTGCTGCGCCGGGCGAACGGCCGGTCCGACCTGATGCCGACGCTGCTCGCCGACAAGGTATCCGGGCTGGTGCTGGCCTACTCGATCATGGCCGCACTGTTCCACCGGGCGAGAACCGGCCAGGGACAGCAGGTCGAGGTGCCCATGACCGATGCGATGCTCGCCTTCCTGCTGGTCGAGCACGGCGGCGGCGCGATCTCCCGGCCAACCCGGGGCCCGGCCGGGTATCAGCGCATCCTCACCCCGCTACGCGGAGCGCTGCGGACCGCCGACGGCTGGATCGCGGTGCAGCCGCACCGGGCCACGCACTGGGCGGCGCTGCTGCGCGCCGCGGGCCACGACGAGCTGGTCGGGGACCCCAGACTGTCCAGCCGCGCGCTGTGGCGGGAGCCGGGCTTCGGCTACGCCACGCTCAGCCAGGTGCTCGCCACGAAAACCACCGCGCAATGGCTAGCGTTCTGCGCGGACGCCGGGATTCCGGCTGCCGCAGCGACGGGGCTAGACGAGCTCATTGACGCGCTGCCTGACGACGAGCATCCGCGCGCCGGATGGTACAAGGTGATCCCGCCGCCGACTCGGTTCTCGGCGACCCCGGCAGCGGTGCGACGGCCGGCGCCGCTGGCCGGAGAACATACCCGCGAGGTGCTGGCCGAGGCCGGCCTGACCGAGGAGGAGATAACCCGGTTGGCCGAAGCGGGTGTGCTCAGCGGAGATCGGGCTGGTCCAGGAAGGCGAGCACCTGCTGACTGAACAGATCCGGCTGGTCGACGTTGCATGCGTGGCCGGCATCCGGGATCGTCGCGTGCGCAGCCCGGGGAAGTCTCGCCGCCATGTACTCGGCCGCGCCGAGGTAATCCTGGTCCCGGGCGCCGACCAGCACCAGCGCCGGGATCGTGATCGCTGGCAGCGCGTCGATCACGCGCGCGTCGCGCTGGGTGAGTATGCCGCGCGCGGCGAGCGCCAGCCCGCGGGCCGAGTCGCGCTCCAGGCGCTCGGCGATCGCGACGGCGCGGTCGTTCCACTGCTTCCGCGCTTCGTCGCGACGGTAACCCGGGCCGGTGTCACATAGCACCAGCCCGGCAACCCGGTCCGGGTGCGCCAGGCAGAACTCCAGCGACAGGTACCCGCCGAGGGACAGCCCGCCGGCCACTACGCGCGCGATCCCGCACGCGTCGAGCAGCGCGGCCATGTCCGCCACGCAGGCTTCGGCCGTGTAGCGCGCCGGATCGTCCGGTGCGTCGCTGCTGCCGTGGCCGCGCAGGTCCCAGGTGATGACCGGCCGCGCGGCGGCGAGCGCCTCGATGTTCGGCTGCCACATCGCCGACGATGCGGAGAATCCGTGGGTGAGCAGGAGCGGCGTGGCACCGTCGGGTCGTGGGCCGAAGGTCTGGTAACTGATCCGGACGCCGTCTCGACTTAGATAAGCCACCGGGCACCTCGCGGAAGGGCAGACTCCGGCTTGGGTCGGGCTCCCTGGGCAGCCCCAGGATCCGCTCGCCGATGATCGTCCGCTGGATCTGGTCAGTGCCGCCGGCGATGGAGATGCCCGGCACGGAGAGGAAGATCTCGGCGATCGTCCCGTCCAGCGGCGATCCGGGCCCGGTCAGCATGCCGTGCGGCCCGGCGATCAGCGCGTGTACCCGCGCCGCCTGCCGGGCGATGACGCTACTGGCCAGCTTGCCCAGCGAGCCTTCCGGCCCGGGCGGCCGGCCAGCCGCCCGGGTGGCGGCGGCACGCTCGGCCGTCCACCGCGCCGACCAGGCCAGCTCCACCAGCCGGGCGATCTCCTGGCGCACCAGCGGATCCCCGGCCAGGCCGTGCGCGATCGCCCGGCCGGGAACCAAATCCGGGCGGCCGGCTCGCTGCGGGTACCACTTGTGCGGCTCGCTGGCCGCGGTCCGTTCCGCGATCGCCTCCCGCCAGGCCCGTCCGGTCGCCCCGGCCGGCACCGGGCCAGGACGGGACGCGGCCAGACGGCGCTCGTGCGCGAGGATCGACAGCGCGACCGTCCAGCCGCCGCCCTGCTCCCCGATCAGGTAACCGGCCGGGACCGTGGCCTGGTCCAGGAACACCTCGTTGAACGAGGCGTGTCCGTTCATCTGCCGCAGCGGGCGCACCTCGACACCCGGTTGCCGCATCGGCAGCACGAAGCAGGTGATGCCGCGGTGCTTGGGCACGCTGGCATCGGTGCGGGCCAGCAGCAGGCCGAAGTCCGCGGTCGCCGCTCCCGTCGACCAGACCTTCTGGCCCGTGACCAGCCACCCGTCAGCGACCGCCTCGGCCCGGGTGCTGAGCCCGGCTAGGTCAGAGCCCGCACCTGGCTCGCTGAACAGCTGGCACCAGGTGATCTGGCCGGTGACGGTACGCCTGACGAACCGTTCCCGGAGCGCGTCGGTGCCGTGCTCGATGAGCACCGGCCCGGCCAGCCCGACGCCGACCCCTTCGGCCGGACCGGGCACTCCCGCGACGGCCAGTTCCGCCGTCACCTGCGCGGCCAGGGCAGCGGGCAGTGACCGCCCGCACCAGCCGTGCGGCCAAGCCGGGCACGCCCACCCCGCGTCGGCCAGCAGCTCCCGCCAGTGCACCAGGCTCAGCTCCGGATCCCAGCTGGCCTCGATCCACCGGCGCAGGTCGGCGACCGTATCCGGGATGGCCGTGGTCATCGGGCCTCGAATCGGGGTGGCCGCCGTTGCGCGGACGCGCGGATGCCCTCGGCGAAGTCCGTCGTCTGGCGCAACCGGTCCTGCTCCGCCAGTTCCCGGTCCATCGCCGCCCGGGCCCGGTCCGCCAGCGTCCCGCGCATCGTTTCCCGGATCGACCGTACCGCGAGCGGGGCGCAGGCAGCGATCTCGGCGGCCAGCCCCTGCGCGGTCGCCCGCAGGCCTTCGGGATCGGCCAGCCGGTCGGCCAGCCCGATCCGGGCGGCCTCCTCGCCGCCGACCCGACGGCCGGTGAACAGCAGGTCCAGCGCGCGCTGCTCGCCGATGATCGCGGGCAGCGTGACCGTCAGCGCGAAGCCATGGTGCAGGCCGAGCCGGGCGAAGTTCGCGGAGAACCTGGCCCGCGGGCTGGCGACCCGGAAGTCGGCGGTGCAGGCCAGCCCGAGCCCGCCGCCCACCGCCGCACCCTGCACGGCGGCGACCACCGGCGTCCGTGCCTCGAACAGCCGGGCCGCCGCGGCGTAGAGTTCCTTCGCGCCGCCCAGGCCGGGCCGCCCGGACCGGCCGGTGAAGTCCGCGCCCGCGCAGAAATGCTTCCCGTCCGAGCACAGCACCGCCGCGCGGAACTCCGGCTGCTCGTCCAGCCATGCGTAAGCGTCCGCGAGCGAGGTGATGAGCTCGACATCGAAGAAGTTGTCCGGCGGGCGCCCGATCTCCACGGTCGCCACGAGGTCGCCGCTCGGCCAGATGCTCACATCACCGAACGTCTTCCTCGTCCCGAGCATGACCGCATCGTAATCGACATGGATGTCGACTAACAAGAGGGCCCGCGGGAGGGCGGGGGCAGCGTCCGACGGCAGGACTCAGGCGGCGGAGGGCGGCGGCGGCGTCCGACGGCAGGACTCAGGCGGCGGAGAGCGGGGGCAGCGTCCGACGGCAGGACTCAGGCGGCGGAGAGCGGGGGCAGCTGTCCAACGGCAGGACTCAGGCGGCGGAGAGCGGGGGCAGCTGTCCAACGGCAGGACTCAGGCGGCGGAGAGCGGGGGCAGCGTCCGACGGCAGGACTCAGGCGGCGGAGAGCGGGGGCAGCGTCCGACGGCAGGACTCAGGCGGCGGAGAGCGGGGGCAGCTGTCCGACGGCAGGATTCAGGCGGCGGGAGGCTGCTCGGGCCGTTCGCGCAGGCCGACCGCGCGCGCCCAGATGGTGGTCAGCGTCGCCGCGGCGGTCTCGGCATCGTAGCTATCCCCGCCGACCAGCCACCAGTACGCGAAGTTGGACAGCATCGAGCACAGCGCGCCGGCCGCAGTGCGCGGGTCGAGGTCCGGATCTGCGAGCCCGCGGTCCTGCCAGCGGCGGATGGTCTTCGCCACTCGTTCCACGTGCTCGATCCGGCCGCGCAACCGGATCCGGTGTATCTCCTCGTCCATCGTCGCGACCTGCTCGGCGAGCGCCCAGATCACGCTATTGGCTCGGTATGCCTCCAGATACCGCCGGTTGGCGCGGTCCAGGGCCGCATGCACCCCCGTGCGCGGCTCGCCCGGCGGCACCGCGACGGCCACCCGGAACTGCTCCCCCACCTCCCGCATTACCGCGACGAACACGTCTTGCCGTGATGCGAAATACGTATAGAAGCTGCCGTGCGCCACCCCGGCCTCCGCCGTGATGTCGGCGACCCGGGCTCCGAAGTAGCCGTCCCGCTCGAATACCCGCCGAGCGGCGGCGACCAGCTCCTCGCGGGTGCGCTGCCCCTTGGCCGTGGTCCGCGAAACGTGCGCGGTGCGGCGCGCGGCCGACGTTCCGGACGGCACCCAGCCGCCCCGGGTGCGCCGGGTGGTCGGCTTCATACTCGACATAGATGTCGATGATACTGACCCCGGCATGAACGACTCCGGGCACCGCAGGGCCGGAGTCGCCCTAAGCGGCCTGCCGCCAGGGGGCGACCCAGTTTTCGTCTAGCAGGTCCGGCCGACGCAGGTAGGCCATCATCAGCTGGACCGACTCCCGCGCGTCGCGGGTCAGCCGGAAGCACTCGGCTGCCGAGCCGCAGCTCTCCGGCGCGAACTGCCTGGCCATCGCCACCACCATGTCCGCTAGGCCGCCCAGTTCGCTAGCGTCTGCCAGGTCCAGTGGCCACAGCCCGGGGCCGGATCCGGCGCCCGTGCTGGCCACCTGGTCGTGCAGCCAGTCCCAGGGGCTGGCGGTCAGCGCCGCGTCCCAGACCCTGGGGCACGGCTCCTCACCGGAGAACTCGGGATGAAAGTGAGCGACGCGGTAGCTGCCGGGTGGGTCGCCGACGCGGTCGAACAGGTCGGCCCGCCACAGCGGGCGGTCTGCCGTCACCATCTGTGCCGCTGACTCGCTGCCGCGATGGCGCTGCGGCACAAGCTCGCGCAGTTCGATCCGGGCGCCGTGCTCCATGGATGCGTCGTCGAGGTCGATCTCGAACCAGTGCCGCGCGATGACAGCGCAACGCGACAGGACAAGGATCTGTTGCACGGTATCTCCGCAACGTAGGGCCCGACCTGCGCACGTCGGGGTTCACACCAATATCGATGCCGGCGGCGCTTAACGCCGCCGGCGCGGGGAGCAGCTGACCGGGATCAGTTGCCGGGTTCGTACTTGAAAGAGAGCTGGAGCTTGGTGCGGTAGGTGATCGCCCCGCCCTCATCCAGGGCAATGTCCTGCTTGACGACCTCAGCCACCCGCAGATCGCGGAGCGTCCCGGCGGCGGTCCTGATCGCCTCCGCCGCCGCGTCCTCCCACGACGTGCTGCTGGTCCCGATGATCTCGGTCACCCGGTACACGCTCATAACGCTCTCCCTTGACCACGCACGACCCCGCTGCGGGGCTGCTGCCGCCAGCTTGTCACACCGCCACCCGGCTTGGGCCCGGTCGCCCGCCGCTGGCTGGTTTGTGGTTGGCGTGGAGCGATGGGTCACTGTGGTTGTGGTTCTCGCCAGCGCCGGAGATTCCCTCTTCCGCGGCTGCGTGGCGGGGAGTACGCAGGGAGGTAGGCGCGGGCGGGGAGGCGGTGAGGGAGCTGTGGGTAATCCGGCGGAACTGTTCAGCCTGGCTGGCCAGGTTGCGCTGGTCACCGGGGCTGGTAGTGGGCTGGGCAGGCAGTTCAGCGAGGTGATGGCGGAGGCCGGCGCGGACGTCGCCTGCGCGGACATCGATGCGGAGTCGGCCCAGGCGGCGGCTGCGGCAGTGGCCGGCCTGGGCCGCCGCGGTGTGGCGATCGGCTGTGACGTCACCGTCGAGACCGAGGTCGAGGCGATGGTGGCTCGCACCGTGGAGGTTCTGGGCAGGCTGGACATCTTGTTCAACAATGCCGGGATCGCCGACCCGCAGGCGCTGCTGCTGCACCAGTACCCGACCGCTGACTGGCGTGCCGTGCTGGCCGTGGATCTGGACGGCGTGTTCTTTTGCGCGCGGGAAGCGCTGAAGGTCATGGTCAGGCAGCAGTCCGGCAAGATTATCAATATCGCGTCGATGTGGGGCCTGGCCGGTTCGTCCAGCCTGTTCCCGGCACTGGCGTATAACGCCGCCAAAGGCGCCGTAGTCAACTTGACCCGCGAGCTCGGGCTCGAGTACGCCAAGCAGGGAATACAGGTCAACGCGCTGTGCCCTGGCTTCTACCAGACCAACCTCAGCCGCGGCGCGATTGACGACCCGCAGGTGCGGGCCACGATCACGGCCTTCATCCCGATGGGCCGGATCGCCGAGGCCGCCGAGATCAAAGGCCCGGCGCTCTTCCTCGCCTCAGCCGCCTCCGACTACATGACCGGCCAGACCCTGGTAGCCGACGGAGGCTGCCTGGCCAAGTAACCAGCTAGCCGGGATTCTTCCGGCTAGCGGTCAGGTTCAGATCGAGACCAGGTCGCACACGAAGATGAGGGTCTCGCCTGGCGCGATCACGTGCCCGGCGCCCCGGTCTCCGTAAGCCAGATCCGGCGGGATGATCAACTGACGGCGGCCGCCGACCTTCATGCCCTGCAGGCCCTGGTCCCAGCCGGCGATGACGTGCCCGGCGCCGAGCTGGAACTGCAGAGGATCGCCCCGGTTCCAGCTGGCGTCGAACTCCTCCCCCGTGGAGTACGCGACGCCGACATAGTGCACCGTGACCCGGTCGCCCGGGTTTGCCGCGGTGCCGTCTCCTTCCCAGATGTCGGTGATCCGCAGTTCGGCCGGCGGTTCGCCGCCGGGAAAGTCGATCTCCGGCCTGGTGATGTCCATGCTCGCCCTCTCCTCAGTTGCTCTTTAACGGCGGCGCGGGCCGACCGGCCGCCGGTCACCGGCTGAGCCTATGCGGTCGGCGGCATACCAGCAGTCATGCAACGGGGCCAGGGGGGTTAGGGTGTCGGGGTGCCCGGCGCACGCTGAAGGGCCCGTACGGACAGGGCGGTCAGCCAGGCATAGCCGGTGATGACGCTGGCCCGCTGGAACAGGCCGCCGAAACGAACGAGCCGGGGGGACTGGCCGAAACCCGCCGCGGCCAGCGCCATGGTGGCCAGCATGATGACGGCGGTGCCCGCGCTGTAGAGCCCGAACCTGCGCTGCCCGGCCCGCCAGGACCGCCAGCCGACGGCGAGCGCGGCGGCAGGCAGGCCGAAGAACACCGGGACGGCCGCAACATTGTGCGCGGTGCCGGTACGGCTGGGCTCGGTGAGCGCACCGGGCGTCTGCGGCGGGTAGCCGCTGACCGGATCAGTGGGGAACAGGGCCGCGCCAATCAGCCCCGCGCCTGCCGCGCCGATCAAGGCCGGTGCGGCGCGGCGGCTGGCTACAGGATCACCAGCGCGAGCCAGCCCGGCGGCACCGGCCAGGAACAACGTCCCGGCCACAGCGAAGTTCCCGGTCTGGATCCAGCCGCGCGATCCCAGCGCCAGAGAGCTGACCGGGTGGCGCAGCGGCCGGTAGCCGTCCCGGACGGCCCCCTCAACCAGGAACGCCGCGACGAAGGCAGGGCCAGCAGCCACACCGCACCGCAGCAGCCCGCGGGTCCACGCTTGTCGCCGCCCGGGGCTGCTGGCCGTCTTCACGGCCGAAGTCTGACGGCCAGGCATCGCGGCGGTCACGCGTCGAACGAGAGCGAGCTGGGCTGGCCGGCGCGCAGGTTCTGGACATGCTCGTCGAAGTTGAGCTTGTCGAACAGGCAGACGCCTTCGGCTATTGACGAACGTAGCGCGTCCTCGGTGAACTGAATGGCCTCGGCCTTATCGATGGCGGCCGCCATTTCCGCCTCGGTGGCGACGACGATTCCGTCGTCGTCACCCAGCAGGATGTCACCGGGATTGACCGTGACGTTACCGAGCAGCACCGGCACGTTGATCTCGGGCATGACCATGGCGCTGGCCGCACGCGGCGTCGCTCCGCGCGCGTATATCGGCATGGTCATGCGTTTCAAAGTCGCCGTGTCGCGGCAGAAGCCGTCGATGACGATGCCGGCCATGCCGCGGCGCGCCGCCTCGCTGGCAAACAGTTCTCCGGCGACGGCGTGCTGTGATCCCCCGGCGGCCACGACCAGCACGTCACCGGCGCCGCTGTGCTGGAGCGCGCCGAGGACCGACAGCAGATCGCCGCGCGCGTTCGCCGTAACAGCTCGTCCGAGCAGCCGGCTGCCGGCTGAGACCGGCCTGATAGCGGCAGGCAGCACGCGCAGCGACTTGTTGGCATCGGACACGGTCGATGCGTCCAGCCGTTCCAGCCGGGACAGCAGGCTCAGATCATCACGCGGCAGGCTCGATGCAGACATCGGACGATCCTTACCAGTACGCGATCGGCCCGATGGCGCGAGTCGCCGGTTCACCGGTGACGGCCAGGGCAGCGAACAGGGCCATCTAGCGCTGTGGCCAGCGTCCCCAGCGTATCCGGGCCCGGGGCGGCACGGCCAGTTCCGGCCTGGGCAATCGCCGATCGGACGGTCAGGAATGATTCAGACCGGGCGGGGTGTTGACCTAGAGGACACGACATATCGTGTTATTTGGGGCAGTGTTATTTGGGCAGGCCCGGGCCGGTGAAGAGCGCCGGGCGCTGAGAGGTGAGCGTGATGACCGGTTGGTACGCGGAGCGGACGCCAGACACGTCGGCCAAGGCCGTGGTCGCCCTGACGCTGTTCGCGCTGCTGCTGGTGGCGGCCGTGCCGGTGGCTCTGCTGGCCGCAGTGATCATCATGCTGCTGGGACACGTCGTCGGCGGGCTCGCACTGTTCGGCGGCTCGATCCTGGTCGCCGCCATAGCTGTTGCGCTCGCGGGCATGAGCGGGACGCGGCACCTGCGCAAGCTGTTGTCCGGGCGCAGCTTCCGGGTCGTACAACTGGACGGCAGCCAGTACACCGACACCGCAGCGTCACAGGACAGCGACTACACCAACGTCGTGCGACTAGACCGCAGCGAGTACACCGAAGTTCGCTGACCCGGCCCTGCTCGGCTCAGATCTGGGGAGCCAGGTTGGGTAGCGGGCTCATCCGGAACAGCGCGACGCCGTGCGAGGGCACCTCGGCGCTGATCGTCCCCGTGGTCTGCGTCCGACGGTGGGTCCACAAGTCGGTCAGCAGGTAATCCCGGCCGGCCTTCATTCCGAGCGCGGATACGGACGTGGAGATGACCTGCGGGGCACCGCTCACGTTGAACAGGCCGACCACAACGTCACCGTTCTTCTCCGTCTTGGCGAAGGTCTGGTACGTGGAGGCGGCCGCGATCCGGGAGGCGTCGATACCGTCCTGGTCCGCCGAGATCACGTCGCGATTTTTCAGCAGGCCCAGGTCAGTCGGGTCAAGGCTGGTCAGGTCGGCCCCGAGGATGAGCGGTGAGGCGGCCAGCGCCCACAGGCTGAGTTGGGTCTGGCGCTCGGGCAGGGTGAGCCCATCGTTGCGGCCGTTGCCGATCTCGATGGAGTCGTAGTCGTTGAAGCCGCCGGGGCCGCCGTAGGACGGCCAGGCGGCGACCTGGTCGAACCGGGACGACACGTTCGACCAGTCCGTCAGCGGGTAGCTGCTGCCACCAGACTCGCAGTCATAGCACTCGATATCGCCACCGGTGCGCCAGCCGTTGGAGTACTGCGTCCAGGTCAAGGCGTGATCGATGGTCAGGCTGTTGGACAGCTCGAGGTGGATCGGGCGGCCGGTCTGGCGTAGCGCATCGGACCAGGCCTTGACGTCAGGGACGTCGAGCGAACCGACGCCGTCCAGCTTGAGGTAGTCGACGCCCCAGGAGGCGAACTCGTCCGCCCAGGAGTTGATGAACTGCTGCGCGCCCGGCTTGGCATAGTCGATGCCGACCATGCCGCCGCAGTCGTAGTTGTTCTCCTTGACCGACGGCTCGGCGATCTGGTCGGCGGTGTAGGACGTACCGTCGATCGCGGTGTTCTGGGCGACCGCCTGCTGGGAAAGGCCCGGCGTCACGTACAGGCCGAACTTGAGGCCCAGTGAGTGCACGTAGTTGGCGACCAGCCGGATGCCGTTCAGCGACCCGGCGGAGGGAAACCTGGCGGCGTCGATGACCCAGCGGCCGTACCGGTCCACATCGGGCCCCTGGCGGCCCGGGCACTGGTACCAGAAATCATCCAGATTCACGTACTGATACCCGACGCCGGCCAGGCCGCTGTCCTTCATGGCCTTGGCCTCGGCCTCGATGCTGGCCTCCGTCGGGCGGTCACGAAGGAAGCTCCAGCTGCTCCAGCCCATCGCGGGGGTCAGGCCGACGCCGTTATCGTCCCTGCTAGCCGGGGAGGTAACGAACACCAGGGCCAGTACCGTCAACGGCAGCGCCACCAGGCAGGCGACCAGACCTGGGACCCACCTCCGCATGCGTACCCTCCGCCCATGATCATTCGTGCCTCATGGCCTTTCGGTCCGCCCCGGGACTAAGAGAAACCGAGATTCTACGATCATCTGCGTCCGTTTACCTTACTCACGCGAGGCCCGCATCAGCGGGCCGGACAGCGCGCCGACACCAAGGTGGCCGACCGTGCGGCAGGCAGGCTAGCCCGAGAGGTCAGGTCACGGCTCGACGTATCAGCGGGTGACGGACCCCCTCTGCACGGATAGGACCGCGGCGGGCTGTCGGTACGGATCCGCGATGGCAGGATATGTGTCAGGTGGACGGTGACCGGTACGGAGTTGCCCGAGGGCACCGGCAGCAGGGGGCCAGGCAGCGGCCGATGCTCACGGCAAGAATTAACACCGGAGATCTCGCGTTCCGCTTCTTTTATCAGTGACTACCGGGCGAGGGAGAAGCATATGACGGAGACACTTTCCACAAAAGATGGCACAATTGCCGTCGGATCGGAGAATGACGGCGAGCACCTCCGCGATCGCCATTCAGGAGCCATCGCTGACCTTCGGCGGGTCGGGATCAATCCGAATTTCTGGTACCCGGTCGCTGTATCCGGGAGCGTGCGGAAGAAAAAGACGTTCGCTGCCACGTTCGCGGGCGAACGAATCGCGTTGTATCGCGGCGAGAGCGGCACGGTCTATGCGCTGGAGGACCGGTGTGCCCACCGCCAGGTACCACTGAGCATGGGCGTCGTGGAAGGCGACACGCTGCGCTGTTTGCTATCACGCGTGGGCCTATCGCGGAAACGGCCGCATCTCGCAAATACCGTATCTGCCCAAGGGCGTCGGCCGCCCGCCGCGCGGTGTCCGCGCCTATCCGGTCCGCGAAGCCTATGGCCTGGTATTCGTCTTCCCCGGCGATGCGCCGAAGGCGGCCACGACAGCGCTACCGGAGTTGCCGGAGTTCGATTCCGCCAGGCACAAGACCATGATGTTCTCCCGTACCGTCCACTGCCACTACTCGTTCATGCACGAGAATCTCCTTGACATGAACCACCAGTTCCTGCACCGAGGCATCGTCGGCAGGCTCCAGCCCAAGCTCCTCGGCTACGACACGGGCCCGCAATCGGTGGAGGCCCGGTACCTATTCACCCATGTCGGCGGGAAGAAGAACCGCGGCGCTGGCCTGCTCGCCGGCGACGGCGTCGGCGGCGGCAAATCGTCTGACGTCATCACCATCCGCACCGGCTACCCGTACCAGACCCTCCATCTGGTCCCCGAGAACGCCGAACTTCCGGCATTTTCCCTCTGGGTGGCCTACGTACCGGAGGATGCCGAGCAGCGCACCAATCATGTTTACGGCCTGCTCATGATCGAGAAGCCGCCGATCCCGGGGGCCCTTGGTCTCGCCTGGCCGTTCATCCGGCGCTTCACCGAGCGCGTGTTCGCCGAGGACCGGATAGCGGTCGAAGCCGAGCAACGGGCTTGGGACAAGCAAGGCGAGGACTGGAACCACGAGGTCTTCCCCCTGATCATCGAGGTCCGGGACGTGTTGCGCACCAACGGCGTCCCCATCCGGCCCGAATCCGCCCGCTGCGGCGCCGTCGCGTTCTGTCGCAACTCAGCGCAGGCCAGCGCGGCACCAGACGTCGATCCGAACCGGCCGGGTGGGGCCGAGGAGTAGCCGGCGGAGATCCCGATAAGTGAGCTGGCGTCAGCCCGGTGGCTGGGCGGCTGCGACCAGGGTCATGTGATGACCCGGTAGGCCGTACCAGGTCCGCCAGTCCAGCTGCCGCACGGCCACGTCAATGCAGCCGACGTCCCGCAGCACGGCGGCGTAGCGGCCCGCGCCCTCATCGACGATGCGCAGCCGACCGCCCGGCCGCAGGACCCGCACTGCCTCGCGCAGCGCCTGGGCCCGCCCGTCGGCCTCCGCGATGTTGGAGATCGCCAGGCTGCTGACCACCACGTCGAACGATGCTGTCGCAAACGGAAGGTCACGCGCGTCTGCGTCAACCAGCTCCACCCGGCCGCGCACGCCCTCGGCCACCGCATTGCGCTCAGCGGCGGCGCGGCTGTTGCCGCTCTGGTCTCGGCGGCGCCACACGTCGGCTCCCACTGCCCGGCCGACGGGCAGCCGCCGGGCCGCCAGCATCAGCACCGCGCCGCGGCCGCATCCCACGTCCAGGACGCTCTCGTCGCCGCGCAGCCCCAGCTCATCCAGCAGCTCCGCCCAGATCGCGCGCTTGCCCGGCCCGGTGGAGTACAGGTAGCTCGCCACCGACCCCGCCGTGGCGGCGCCGCCGAGGGCAGCCAGCGCGGCGAGGGCGGGCCTGCGATGGCGCGCCGCCCAGGCCACGGTGCCCGCCATCCCGGCCTCAATCACGCCGAACATCGCGAGTCCGGCGAACCCGCCGTCGACGCCGTACCTGCCCCGCCGGCCGACGCGATCACCACGGTCCCCGGCCGAGACCTCCGCGACTGGCTCCACGCCGCTATTCTGCCGGTCCTGCCGCAGACCCGGCGCCGGTCACGCCCTTAGCTGGCAACCAGTTCGTAGACGTTACCGTCAGGTCCCCGGAAATGCTGCCAGGTCGGTCCCGGCTCACCGAGCAATTCGACGCCGGCGCGGCGCAGCTCCGCCACGGCCGCGGGCAGGTCACGGACCGCGAACCCCACCACCGGCCCGCGGTCAAAGTGTTCCCGGCCCTGGTAGAGCGGGCCGAAGACCTCAACGTTCCGGCCGTCGGGCAGCTCGAAGACCCGCAGCCCCGGTTCGGCGTGCACCGGCCTCAAGCCGAGCACGTGCTCGTAGAAGTGCGCTAGCTGCTGATCATGTTCCGTGCGGGTACCGCACCAGCCCAGGCCGGTAACGTCCATGCCCGCCAGTATCGCGGCGGACCCGGGTGATAGTTAGCGCAACGGACGGAACGCGGCCCGGATTTCGCTGGCGAACAGCTCGGGTTCTTCCCAGGCGGCGAAGTGGCCGCCCCGGTCGACCTCGTTGAAGTAGGTGACGTTGGGGTAGGACTTCTCGACCCAGCTGCGCGGGGTCCGCCAGATCTCGCCGGGGAACGTGGTGAAGCCGACCGGGAGCTTGACCTCCGGGCGAGGCTTCCCGGCCGCGTGAACTGCGGCTTGTGTGTTCTCCCAGTACGACCGGGCGGCCGATGCCCCGGTACCGGTCAGCCAGTACAGCGTGATGTTGTCGAGGACCTGGTCTCGGGTCAGCTGACCCGAGGGCGGACCGCCGAGGAAGGCGTGGGAGATCTTGACGTAACTGTCGGTGTCGTGGTCGAGCATCCAGGCCGCCAGGGCGACCGGCGAGGCAAGCAGGGCATAGCCGATCGTCTGCGGCCGCGTGTTCTGCTCGATGAGGTAGCCGTTGCCGCTCATCCTGAAGGTGGCGATCGCGTCGAGCGCCGCGCGTTCCTCCGGGGAGGGGTCCGCCGACGGGTAGCCGCCGCCCAGCCCGGCCAGGAGCAGGTTCATGTGAATGCCGAGCAGCCCCCCGGGGGCCTGGCGGCCCAGCGCGTCGGTGACGGCGGCGCCCACGTCGCCGCCCTGGGCGACGTAGCGGGTGTAGCCGAGACGGCGCATCAGCTCCGCCCAGGCCTGCGCGATGCGGCCGACGTTCCAGCCGAGTTCGGTCGGCTGAGCGGAGAAGCCGTAGCCAGGCAGGGACGGTATCACTAGGTCGAACGCGTCCTCGGCGGAGCCGCCGTGCGCGGTCGGGTCAGTGAGCGGGCCGACGACCCCGAGCATCTCGATGATCGAGCCGGGCCAGCCGTGGGTGATGACCAGCGGCAACGCGTCCGCATGCGGTGACTTCGCGTGGATGAAGTGGATGTCCACCCCGTCGATCTCGGTCGTGCCCTGCGTCAGCGCGTTCAGCCTCGCCTCGCACGCGCGCCAGTCGTACTCGGTCGTCCAGTACCGGGCCAGCTCCTTCGTCGCGGCCAGCTGCACGCCCTGCGACCGATCGGCGACGAGCTCCTGGTTAGGCCAGCGCGTATCGGCGATCCGCCGCCGAAGGTCGGTGACCGCCTCCTCAGGCATGTCCACTCGGAACGAACGGATCTCAGCTTCACCAGACATAATGCTCCACCTCCGTGCGCTAGCTGACGACGGCGGACGGACCAGGCGGCTCCGACCGGCCTCGCGCGTCAGCGGGATAGCTACGTCCCTACCATCGTCGCTCAGGCCGACCCGCCGCACCCGTGACCCCCCTGGTCTGCACCCTGGCTTAGAGTGACGCTGTGTCCAGCACGTTGTACCGTGACGCCGCGCTGGCCGATGGCCGGTCCCCCCGGCTGCAGGTTGGAGTCAGCCTGCTGGCCGAGGACGGCCGGGTCCGCTGGATCCGGCCCGTCGGCGAGGAGGGCGAGGACCCGCCCGGCTGCGAGGTAGTCGACGCGGGCGGCACCACCATTGTCCCGGGCCTGGTGGACGGCCACAGCCACCTGACCCTGCCTGGTGGGTCCCACTGGATCGAGCGGGGTGCGGACCCGACCGAGACGCTGCTGGCGGTGGCCGAGTCCAACGGCGAGCTTCAGCACCGGTCCGGGATCCGTTGGGCGCGTGATGTCGGCTCGCCCCGGCGGGCGCACGACGGCCACGAGCGCGCGGTCAGCATCGGCGTCAGGGACCGCTGGCGGGGGCGCCGTGACCGGCCGTACGTGCGGGCGGCGGGTACCTGGATCACGGTGGCGGGGGCGCTGCCGGCCGGGCTGTCGGTGGAGGCTCGCGACGCCGACGAACTGATGGCCGCAGCCGTAGGGCAATTGGAGGACGGCGCGGACTTCGTCAAGCTGTACCTGGACGGGCCGGACCCGCTGACCGCGCCGTGGTCCGCGGCCGAGGTGGGCCGGGTGGTCGAGGCGGTGCACGCGCGCGGGGCGAGGGTGACCGCGCATGCCACGCGGCTGTCCGGAACACGGGTGTGCGCCGAGGCGGGAGTGGATTCGATCGAGCACGGGTTCGAGCTTGATTCCGACGTCGCCCGGCTGATGGCCGAACGCGGCGTCGCGCTGGTCACGACGATGACCGTGCTGAAGTCGTGGCTCACGTTCAGCACGACCACGGCGATACCGAGGTTCGCCGGGCCAGATAGCCGGGCCCAGATCCTGGACCGGCTGGTACAAGCCAGGCACAGCGTGCGGCTGGCCCACGCGGCCGGGGTCGCCATCGTGGGCGGTACCGACTTCGGCGGCGGTTCGGCCCGCGCCAACCAGCTGCCCTGGGAAGTCGAATGCCTGGTCGAGGCCGGGCTTGAGCCGTGGGAGGCACTGGCCGCGGTGACCTGGCGCGGCGGCGAACTGCTCGGCGAGCCAGAGGCAGGAGTGATCAGGGCCGGCGGGCCCGCCGACTTCTCGCTCGTGCACGGCGACCCGCTGAGCGATCCGACGGCGCTGTGGCGCGTCTGGCGTGTCGCCTGACCCACCACCGCGGGCGGTCGCGGGGGGCTCGTTGACGGCCGGACCGCAGGGAGTAGAACTAGGTGGTGAAGGTCGGCTCCGCAGACGCCGCAGTCAGGCTGAGGAAGAGGGCGCGAAATGACACAACCAGGCAGGCCGGCGGTATTTGTGCACGGCCTATGGCTGCATGCCAGCTCGTGGGACCCGTGGCTAGAAGTGTTCCGGGAGGCGGGCTACGTACCGACGGCACCGGGCTGGCCAGGTGACTCGGACACGGTGGAGCAGGCCCGCCAGGACCCCAGCAAGGTGGCGGGCAAGGGCATCGACGATGTGGTCGACCACTACGCCCGGATCATCGGCGGGCTGGAGGCCCCGCCGGTCGTCATCGGCCATTCCTTCGGCGGCCTCATCGCGCAGCGACTGCTCGGCCAGGACCTGGCCGCGGCCGCGGTGGCGATCGACGCGGCGCCGATTAAGGGCGTGCTCAACCTGCCTATCTCCGCGCTGAAAGTCGCCTCGATCGCGCTGCGCAAACCAGCCAACCGCAACCTGGCGGTATCGCTCACCGCCGAACAGTTCCGATACGGCTTCGGGAACGCGCTTACCGAGCAGGAGTCGGCTGAGCTGTACGACCGCTGGACCGTGCCGTCGCCGGGCAAGCCCCTGTTCGAAGCCGCCCTGGCGAACTTCACCCCGCGGTCACCGGCGAAGGTCAATACCGGAAACAAGACCCGCGGGCCGCTGCTGCTCACGACCGGGGGCCAAGATCACACCGTACCGCCGGCCATCACGACGTCGACCCGCAAGCTTTACCACAAGTCACCGGCCATCACGGACTTCATCGAGTTCCCCGATCGCGGCCACTCGCTGACGATCGATCACGGCTGGCGCGAGGTCGCGCAGGCCGCGCTGGACTGGCTCGGCCAGCGGTCGCTATGACCGGAGCCGGCCGAGCCGGGACAGCCCGTCCGCGGGTCCTCGGCGTTCCTCACTAGCGCCAGCCATGTACCCGCCCATCGAGCCGTACGACTGCGGCCACCTCGACGTGGGCGACGGTCACGCCGTGTACTGGGAGGTCGTCGGCTCGCCCGACGGTCTGCCGGCGATCTGGTTGCACGGCGGCCCGGGCGCGCCGACCTCCCCGGGCAGCCGGCGGAGCTTCGATCCCGCCCGCTACCGGGCGGTCATCTTCGACCAGCGGGGGTGTGGGCGCAGCCGCCCCCTGGCCAGCGACGCCGACGCGGACCTGTCGGCCAACACCACCGACCACCTGGTCGCTGACCTGGAGCGCCTGCGCTCGCATCTCGACGTCGACCGATGGGTGGTGGTCGGGGGCTCGTGGGGTGTAACCCTCGCCCTGGTCTACGCACAGCGTCATCCGGAACGGGTCCTCGGCATGGTGCTCGCGGCAGTGACGTCAGGGCGGTGGCGGGAAACGCAGTGGATCACCCGTGACATGGGGCGAGTGTTTCCCCGGCAGTGGGACCGCTTCACCGAACTGCTGCCCGAGGCCGAACGCGGCGGCGATCTTGCTGCCGCCTACGCTCGGCTGCTGGCCAGCCCGGATCAGGCGGTGCGTGCGGAGGCGGCCCGGCGCTGGTGCGAGTGGGAGGACACCCACATGTCCCTCGCGCCCGGCTACGAGCCGCGCCTCAGTGTGCGGGAGCTGTCCTGGCAGATGGTCTTCGCCCGGCTGGTGACGCACTACTGGGGACACGGCTGCTTCCTGGCCGACAACGAGGTACTCGGCAACATGGCCAGAATCGCGCACATTCCCGCCACGCTGATTCATGGCCGCCACGACGTCTCCGGCCCGCTCGATACGGCCTGGGAGCTGCACAAGGCATGGCCGGCGAGCCGCCTGGTCGTCGTCGACGACGCCGGTCACTTCGGCGGAAGCATGGGCGAGCAGGTCACCGCCGCGATCGACGCCATGGCCGACCAACTGCGCCCCGCATAGAGCCGCCACCCGAGGGCGCCCCGCCGGCTTGCTCAGCCGGGCTTGCGGGCCATTACCACCTCGGTGTCGCCCGGCCAGTCCCAGAAAATACCCTCGGCAGAACGGTTCGCAAGCAGCACCCGCACCTCCCCGGCGAAGCGGTCAAGACGATCACCAAACAGGTGCGGCGCCGAGGATGAGAGGGACAAGTAGCCGGACAGCACACTCTCGCTATCTCGCAGCAGATCGGGGATGCCCGGGACGAAGAACTGCCGCGGAACACCAAAGCGAGTCCGGGCCAGTACATCCTCGAAGCGCTGCGTTCGTTCTGGGGCGGTGCCTTGGCCGGCGCGCCGGGTAGATCCGAGGTACTTCTGCACCAGCGCCTTGATCTGATCGTGAGGGATCGGAGGCACCCCAGGGTCCGGTGGCCGGGGCCGCCCCGTCACCGTGTGGACGACGAGGGCCAGCGCACCGCCGGGCTCCAGCAGGTCGTAGACGGTCTCGGCCACCCGCCGCTCGTCGGTCCAGTGGAACGACTGGCCGAAGGTCACCAGCCGGTACGGCCCTGGCGCGGCCGCGGGCAGATCCTCGGCCAGGCCTTGGACCCACTGGATGTTCACGACGGTTCTTTCCTCGGCTGCGCGGCAGCCCTCCGCAAGCATGCCGGTATCGGGGTCCAGACCGATCGCCTGCGTGAACAGATGGGCGAGGCGGACCGTAAGCACGCCAGGGCCGCAGCCGACATCCAGTAGCCGGCCGTTCCCGTCCAGACCCGCCTGCTGCGTCAGGAAGGCCTCGAGCTCCGGTGAGTACGCGGGGCGGCCGTAGCGATAGTGCTCAGCAGAACCGAGGTAGATGGTCGGGTCATACGGCACCGCACCAGTGTCCCCCGGCCCGCGGCTGACCGTGCCGGGCGGGGCCCTCGGCTGGTGACGGCGAAGATCTCCCAGAACCCGGGCACGCCCTTGAGCTCGTGCACGCCGCGGCTGTCCAGCCGGACCGGGGCGCCCGCAACCAGGTCGCGGATGGTCCGGGAGACCAGGATCTCGCCGTTACGCGCATAGCGGGTCTCAGGCGGAATGCTCACACCCATTGTGATGGGCGCTCAATCGACCGGGAGCACTTCGAACGCCGGGTGTCTGGGTGCGATGGCCCGGATCTGGTCGTCGCTTGAATCTGGCCCGGTGCCTTCGAAGAAGATGCCGACCTCTGCCTTCCACCGCCGGAGGTAGGCGCGCAGGACCGGTACCTTCTCGTCGTCCGCGAGCTCCCGGCCGCGGAACCTCTCCGTGTGCCTGCCCGCCCGCAGCTCGCCGGTGCCGGCCGCGCGCAGGTTACGCACCCACTGGGTCTCGCCGCGGGGCGCGACCAGGTACCGCCGGCCGTCGTGAGTGAGCAGGTTTACCGGCGTGGTCCGCCACTGCCCGCTCGTGCGGCCCCGTACCGCCAGGACCCGCGAGCCGAGCACGCTGACGCCATGCCGGGTCAGGAACGCCACCAGCTGGTTGGCGACGTTGCGCGTGAACCAGCCGGGCGCACGGTAGTGATCGGGCATGCTGCCAGCGTAGCTAGGCAACCGCCCGGGCACCCTCGTCTCGGTCACGGGCGGGCGAGGAAGAGCCGCTTCTCGGTGCCGAGGTGGGGTGCCCACTCCAGGCCGTCCGCGCCCGCGAAGCGCTGGTAGGCGCGGAGTGCGTCGCGCATGGCGTCGACGAACCCGTCGGCGCGTTGTGGCGCGAAGCCGTCCTCCCACCAGACGCCGAGCACCTCCACGCGGGCTCGGTCCCGGTCGATCCGCGGTTCGATCCGGCCGACGAAGCGGTCGCCGAAGGTAATCGGGAGCACATACCAGCCCCAACGGCGCTTGGCCGGCGGGAAAAAGCCCTCCCATACGTGGTCGAAACCGAGCAGTTTCGCGACCAGAGAGGTGTCCCACAACAGCGAGTCGAACGGGGCGATGAACGCGGCGGAGGGCGCCGGCTCCGGCGGCGCCTGCAGCAGCGAGAGCTCCTCGGGCAGGACGAAGCGCTGGCCGCGTACGCCCTCGACGTCCACGGGCACGAGCGCGCCGGTCTCGATCAGCTCCTGGCGCAGCTCGTTGCGCCCGGGCCGCCCCGGAGCCGACTCCGGGTTGGCGATGCGGTCGAACGTGCCTGCCGCGCCGCCCGCGCCGAGCAGGCCGTGGGCGCGGTACCGGGACAGGAGCCGGTGCCGAAGCTGTTCTCGCACCGGCACCTCGCGCGCGAGGAGCTCGGCCGGCAGCAGCCGTTCCAGGATGTCGTAGTACCGGAGGTTGCCCTCGCGCCGGGCCAGGCCGATCTCGCCCGAGACGGTGTACGCCTCGAGCACGGCGCGCACGACGTTCTCCGGCATGCCGAACCAGTCCTTCGCCGCTCCGTGCTCACGCTCGAAATCACGCGTCGACAGCGGGCCCTCGGCGCGAATCCGCGCGAGCACACGGTTGGCCACCTCGGCGTTCTCAGCCAGGATCGCGGCGTGGAACCGGGGCCCCTTGCGGCCGATGCCCAGCCGGTACCAGGGGAACTCGCTCGCCGGGATGAACGACAGCGCCTTGTTGGTCGCCTCGAAGATCTCACGGCGTTCGTAGAGCGCGTCGCACCAGGCGGGCTCGTAGCCGGCGACGCGCGCGTGCAGCACCAGGTCATGGTTCCGGCCCGCGGCCGCGATCGGGTCGAACTGGATCGATCCGAACTTTCGGAACACCTCCAGCACCCCGTCGAGGCCCCCCGCGACGGACCGCGCAGGCGCCAGGAGGTGCCGCGCGAGCAGGAAGCGGCGTGCCGCCTCAGCGGTGACCTTCACCCGAAGGACACTAACAGCACAGCCCTACGGGCAGGGCGGCCGCCATCGTCACATGGTTAGGGTCATCGCATGGCTGACTTCATGGGTGATGATCTTCATGGCTCCCGGTTCGAGCGCGTTGACCTCAGCGGCGCGGAACTCTTCGCCGTCGACCTGGCCGGCGCCCGGTTCCGCGGCGTCGACCTGAGCGGGGTCGTGATGCGCGGTGTCGAACTGGTCAACGTCGACATCCACGGCGAGATCGTGAACGTGACCGTCAACGGGGTCGACATCGGCCCGCTGATCGAAGCCGAGCTGGACCGGCGATATCCCGACCGGGCCAAGATGCGCCCGGCTGACCCAGCCGGCTTCGGTGCGGCCTGGGACATCCTCGAACGGCTCTGGAGCCAGACCGTCGAACGGGCGCGCCGCCTGCCACCCGAGTTGCTGCACGAGTCGGTAGACGGCGAGTGGTCGTTCATCGAGACGGTGCGTCACCTGGTGTTTGCCACCGACTCGTGGATCAGGCGGGCGATCCTCGGCGACCCGTCGCCGTGGGACCCCCTCGACCTGCCGTGGGACGAGATGCTGGACACACCGGGGGTACCCCGCGACCGCGAGGTGCGGCCCTCGCTCGACGTGGTGCTCGACCTGCGCCGCAGCCGGATGGCCACCGTCCGCCAGGTCATCGAGGGCCTGACCGGCACATCGCTGGACAGCCGCACCGAACCGGTCACCGGACCCGGATGGCCGCCGCCGCGCAGCTTCTCGGTCCGCGAGTGCCTACTGATCGTCCTCAACGAGGAGTGGGAGCACCGCCGGTACGCCGAGCGAGACCTGCAGGCCCTAGAGGAACGCAGCGGGACACGGGAGCCATCGTGAGGCACCTGGGCTACCCTGGTTCGCATGCCGCCGTGGCTGGCTCCGGAGCGCCGCAAGACCGCGCGGGTACCTGGTGATGAGCGGGACTCGCTGGAGTCGTGGCTCGAATACCACCGGGCCACCCTGCTGACCAAGTGCGCCGGGCTCACCCCCGTACAGCTGGTCACCCGGTCGTGCCCGCCGTCGACGTTGTCCCTGCTCGGGCTGGTGCGCCACATGGCTGAGGTGGAATCGTGGTTCCACGCTTTCGATGGCCAGCCAGAAGGACAGGCCTACGTCAGCCAGGACCGCCCCGACGCGGACTTCGAGGACCTGGATCCGGAACGAGCGGATCAGGACCTCGCGGTCTATCAGGCCAGCGTCGAACGGTCGCGGGCGGCGGTGATCGGCCGGAGCCTGGACGATCTCATTACGCAGGCGAGCCAGCCGACCTCACTGCGGTGGGTCTACCAGCACATGATCGAGGAGTACGCCCGGCACAACGGGCACGCCGACCTGATCCGCGAGCGGATCGACGAGGTGACCGGCAGCTAGGGGCGCGGCGCCTGGTCGCCGTGGACGGCGCTGGGGGCTAGGCGCTGCTCAGAGGAAGTTGTTCGGCCAGATCATCGTCCGCCACATGTGCGCGACCGGGGAGCCGTCGAAGCCGAGCCCTTCGGCGGGCGGCCGGAAGTTCCGGCCCACCACGTCCTCGAACTCGTCGAAGTCCACCACGACATCGGGATCGAAAGAATAGATGTCGTTGATGGTGATCAGGCGCGAGGTCATGTACCAGCGATGCCGGCGCGCGGCCTCGTGCTCCCGGCGGATGTAGTCAGGCGGGTGGTAGTCGGCGCCGAAATAGCCGATGTAGGCCTCCGGATACCGGTAGCCCACCGACTCGTCCGGGAAGTAACGCAGCGCCTCGTGCTTCTCGATGGCCCACGCGATTTCCTCCGCGACGTACGGGGCGACCAACTGCGCACCCCAGTAGCCGTGGTTGGCCGACAGCAGGCCGGCGATGGCGATGTCGTGTAGCAGGCACGCCATGATGACCTTCTCGTCCAGGCCGTTCTCCCTGGCCACCCGGGCGCTTTGCAGCAGGTGCGTACGGGGAATGGGGCCGAAACGGAGCAGGTAGAAGTCCTTGAGCGTGGGCCGTTCGGGCATCTTGGCCAGGGCCGGATTGTCTCCCATCATGAAGATCGCGTCGGGCTGCCGGCCCTCGGCCAGCAGCGCAGCCTGATACGCGCTCACCGGGGTACCCATGGTGGCCGCGGCCGGGGGCATGATGATGCGGCGCCGCCGGTCGACGGCGTCGTCCAGCGGTTCGCGGATCCAGTTCGCCAGGCCCGCGTCGCGCAGGGAAGCGGGCAGTTCGTGCGGCGGTACCTGGCTGGAGGGCCTGGTCTCGACGGACTCGGACATGCCATCACGTCCCTTCGGTGCCTGGCGTGGCGAGCGGTGCTGGACCTACCCTGGATGAGGTCCGGCTAGGCCTATTCAAGGAGGCTGCCGATGGCGCTCAAGATCATGCCCCATGGCCGGCTGCAGGAATGGGTGGCCGAGGAAAAGGGCTACTTCGCGGCCGAAGGGCTCGAGTACAGCTTCGTGATCAGCGAGGACTACGGCGTCCATCGTCCCCAGCGGGACGACGCCGGGCAGATCAAGACCGGGGCGTTCGAGACGTTCGCGGCCGGGCGGGACGGCGCGGACGTGAGCTGCGCGTGCCACTGGGCCACGAGCGCCGCGGCGAGCGAACGGGTCGGCCAGCTCGTGACGACGGCCTACTCGGTCGCGAACTGCGCCATCGTGGTGCCGCCCGAATCGCCCGTCCGGCGTCCCGAGGACCTGGCCGGGGTGCCGATCGGGGTCGGGTACCACTCCGGGAGCCACTTCGCCACCGTGCAGGCCCTGGAGGGCGTGCTCGCCCCCGATGAGCTGAAGCTCAGCTTCCAGGGGCCGCCCAACGAGCGCTTGGACGCGCTGCTGCAGCGGCAGGTCCCGGCCGCGACGACCTGGGGGGTCCCGCTCTACATCGCCGAGGCCTTCGGGTTCCGCACGATCGTGGACGCCACGTTCATGATCGGGTTCCTGGTCACCGGGCTCGAGGTGCGCAAGGCCGACGTCGAGAAGTACCTGAGCGCGCTGCGACGGGCGCAGATGGAGATCGACCTGCACCCCGAGCTCTACAAGCACTACCATCTGCGGGCCGTGCCGGAGAAATACCGGGACCAGGTCGACGTGCGGGCGTTCGGCACCGGGGAGCGGATCGTGTTCCTCCCGTACACGCGGGAGGTCTTCGCCGCGACCCAGGATTGGACCGAGGCCCACCACATGTTCTCCGAGCGACCGGAGTCCCGGCTCGGCTACGACGAGGCCGCCCTGGTGTGATCCGGGCGCACGAACCACGGCCCGTTCAGCTGAATGATTTTAGGCCGGGCCGATAGGGTAGCCGGGGGTCGGCGGGTTCGCCGGGACGGGCGGAGCGATGAGCGTAGACGAACGGATCGAGCGGTCCAGGCTGCTCTACGAGCGAGCGCTGTTCGAGGGCGACGGCGGGGCGCTGGCGGAGGCGGAGCGGGAACTGGAGGGCGTCGCGGCGGACCTGGCCTTGGCCCAGGGCCGGATCATCCACGGCCGGTTCTTGCAGCAGCGGGCCGAGGACCCGGAGCAGGCCCGCGAGGATCCGCATGAGCTGGCGTTGTTCGAGCGGGCCGTCGAACTGTACCGGGCGCATGGTGACCTGCGCGGCGAGGCCGAGTCGCTGTTCTGGGTGGGCTGCTGCCACCAGGTGATCCGGCGCGACAACGAGGCCGCGGTGCCAGTCCTGTGGCAGTCGCTGGAACTGGCGACGGAGGCCGAGGACACGATGACCATGTCCGAGGCGCTGCGGCACCTGGGTATTGCCGAGCACGCCGCGGGCCGCTCGAGGCGGCGCGCCTGCACCTGGAGGAGTCGACGCGGCTGCGGCGCGAGATCGGCGCCTGGCCCGGCGTGGCCTCCAACCTGGTCGGGCTGATCTACATCGCGGCCGGGCAGGACCGCCGCGACGACGCGCTCAAGCTGGCCGCGGAGGCCCGCGCGATCGCCGAGGCGAGCGGCGCGACCGGCCTGCTGCGCCAGATCGAGGAGGCCAGCGCCCAGCTGTAGGCCGGGCGCCGCTACCGGTGCTCGATGAAGGGAATCTCGCTGCCGCCGTCGTCGTAGACCCCGGCCGCCCACAGATGGCCGCCGATCGTGGTGACGCCGCCCAGGATGTTGCTGCCCGAGCCGGGCTCGGGACCGGCGGCCACGGTCCAGACGCCGCCGGTGCCGGTCAGGATCAGCGTGTTGTTGTTGTCGGTCTTCGGGTCCACGTAGGTGCCGACCGCCCAGATCGTTCCGCCGACCGTCGTGATGCCGTACAGGTTGGTCCAGATCGAGCCGGCCGAGGCGGGCAGGCTGGCTGTCTGCCAGAGACCGTCGGAGTAGCTCTCGATCAGCGGGCGGCCGCCCGCGGACGGGCTGTCGGCCTCGCCGTCGACCCACACCGTGCCGTCCGAGGTGACGGTGACGCCGTCGAGCAGCACCGAAGCGGTAGCGGCGGGCATCGGGATCACGGACCACGACTGGCCGTCCCAGTGCTCCACGAGCCCGTTGTCGGGGGCCTGCGACCCGAGCTGCTGGCCGACCGCCCACACGTCATCGGGGCTAACCGCGTCGACCGCGTACAGGTGGTTGCCGCTCGAGCCGGGGTCGGGGGTGGGGACGACGGTCCAGGTGTGGCCGTCCCAGTGCTCGGCGAGGGTCTCGAACAGGCCGTTGCCGCTCTCCTGGTCGCCCACGACCCACACGTCCGACCGTGAGAGCGCGGAAGCGGCGAAGGCCATATCGCGCACGTCGCCTGGCTGCGGGACGTCGGCCATGCTCCACGTCTTGCCGTTCCATACCTCGACCAGGGCCCGGTCCTGGTACTTGCCGTTCAAGTGCTCGCCCACGGCCCAGGCCCAGCCCTGGCTTGCGGTGCCGCCGTAGAAGGAGTCGAAGTTGGGCCCGGTGTTGGGCGTGCGGACGACGGTCCACGTCTTGCCGTTGTAGTGCTCGGCGAAGGTCAGGGTGACGTCCTGGTTGCTGTGGGAGGCGTCGGGCAGGAAGTCGCCGAACGCCCAGACGTCGCTGGGCGAGGAGCCCGCGACGGCGCCGAGGCTGTTGTCCGACGTGCCGAGCACCTGGGCCTTCTGCACGGTCCACCCGCCTGCCGTCGGGGTGGCCTTGGTGTAGGAGGTCGGCTCCGGCGGATCTCCGGGCGTTGGGGTGGGCCAGTTCAGCTCGGGTCGCACCGTGGTGGCGAGCGCCTGGGAGCCGGTGACCGCGAACATCTCGGTCAGCGGCTTGACGTGCTTGGTGTCGCAGGTGAACTGCAGGCAGCCCAGGCCGAAGATGTGCTGGACGGTGCTCAGCAGCGAATAGTGGTTGGCCGGGCTGTTGTCCTTCAGCCCGCGGGGGCCGTGGCTGGTGATCACGATCGTGGCGATCTGGCCGCCGCCGTTGCTGGCGTCGCAGCAGCCGGCGTTGTTGTCGCCGTTGTCGTAGGTGATGGCGATCGCGTTGTCGCCCTTGGCCCAGAAGCTCGCATGGGTGATTTCACTCACCAGCTGGCCGAGATAGGCGTCGCCCACCGCGACCAGGTGCTGGTTCTCCGGGTCGCCGATATTGCCGCTGTCCAGGCAGTACGGCGGGTCGCCGTGCATGTCGTGGCACTCGTCGGGGACCACGTAGCTGAACGCGGGCACATCGCCGCTGCGCAGGTCGGCGGCCAGCGTGCCGATCGGGACCTGGCGCGACCAGTCGGCGGAGTTCTGCGAGGTGGTGAAGTTCTGGATGCCGTCGTGCTTGGACACGTAGAGCGGATCGCTGTCCGGGGCGCCGTTGCATTTGGCCGGGTAGCAGATCCCCTCGTACCCCGGATGGGGCAGCGCCTGCAGGTAGGCCTTCCAGCTGATCCCGGCGTTATCCAGCTGGCTGATCAAGCTGGGTGCGTTGACTGTGTTCTTCCAGTACGCGTCGTCGCTGGTGACGTTGAACACGTTGCCGCCGAGCAGGCCGACGTAGTTGGTCTCACTGCTGTCCTGGCTGACGCCGAAGTAGTCGGTCTCGACGCCGAACGTCTTGGCCAGGTAGTTCAGGTTGGGCGCGGCCGGGTCGCCGATCACGTCGTGGTAGCCGTTGTTCTCTTCCATGATGAGGAAGACGTGGCTCAGCCGGGGCGTCGAGGCGGCGGGCTGGGCCAGCGCGGCCTGGCCCGAGCCGACGGCGACGCCGACCAGCGACAGGGCCGCCGCGATCAGGACGGAACTGGCCAGGCGGCCGAGCCGCCACAGCCGGTGCGGGATATTCCGTTCGCCGTGCATCGCAGGCCTCCTCGCGGCGGGTACTCGGCACGAGTCAAGCAAACGCGGTTGAACGGAAAGTGACAGGAATACGACAAATTGCTGGTCAGGAACGGGCGCGGGTCTGCGCCGGCCGGAAGGGGCGGAGGACCTGCGCCAGCCGGAAGGGGCGGAGGACCTGCGCCAGCCGGGAGGGGCGGAGGACCTGCGCCGGCCGGAAGGGGCGGAGGACCGCCTCGCTCCCGGCCGGCGACGGTGGGCCGCGAGGTCAGGCTGGATCGGTGGTTTCGGGTTTGCTGGCTTCAGGTTCGCTCGGAGCTGGCTCGCTCGGAGCTGGCTCGCTCGGAGCTGGCTCGCTCGGAGCTGGCTCGTGCGGGGCAGGGTCCTGGCGGACCGACTCGGTGCTGGCCGACGCGGTGCGGGTGGGCGCGGTGCGGGTGGGCGCGGTGCGGGTGGGCGCGGTGCGGGCCGAGCCGAAGAAGCGCTCGGCCACGCTGATCAGCTGGTCGGCCCGGTCTCGCATCAGCTCGAACCGCGCGACGACCTGCTCGACCCGATCCTGCAGCCGCTCGGCCGGGTCCTGCCGCGGGCCTGCCCGGTACGGGCCGGACGGACCGGTGTGGTGTCCGAGCACGGGCCGGGGAGGCCGCGGAGGCCGCGGGGGGCGCGGAGGGTGGTGCGGCCGGTGGTGTCGGTGGTGACGATGGGGTGCGTCGTCGCCGAATTCGCCGGCTAGCTCCTCGGCCTCGTCGGCCGCTTCCTCCGCCTGGTTGGCGGCCTCTTCGGCCTGGTCGGCTTGCTCCTCGGCTCGTTCGGCCCGACCGCGGGCCTGCTCGGCCGCGGCGCGGGCCTCGTCGGCGCGCCGCTCGGCCTGGGCGATGGTCTCGTCGTCGCCCCATTCGTTGGTCAGCTCGGCCGCTTCCTGGGTCAGGTCGGCGGCTTCCTCCGCACGGTCGGCGGCCTCCGCGGCGCGTTCGGCCCGGTCGCGCGCTTGCTCGGCCAGCCAGCGCGCCTGGTCGGCCAGCCGCCGGGCCTGGTCGGCTTGCTCCTGGGCGCGAGCCTGCGCGTCCTCGGCCATGCCGTCCTGCGCGTCGTCGGCCGTGGCGTCGTCCCAGTCGTCGTCGTGGAGGTCATCGTGGGCGCCGTACTCGTCCTGCACCGCGCGCCGGGCCACGCTGTAGGGCTCGCCCGTCTCAGCCATGCGCTGGCGGATGGCGATCTTCCTGGCCTTGTCTTCAGTCATGATCGTTTCTTCCCTGGCGAGGCTGCCCGCGTCTGCTCGCCATGGTGAACGGTCAGACCATGACTAGATCGGGCACCCGAGTCTGAGACCCTTGTCCTCGTTGCCGCCGACGGCGCGGGCCGGTCGCTGGCTCGGAAGCGGGCAGGTGGTGCGCTGCCACTGACGCCAGGCTACCTCACGACATAACGCGTTGGTAGTAGGGTCAACCCCCGGTTTCCGCGGGGGGCTGCCTCCCGGTCTTGGTGCAGCAGCTCGGGGTGATGACTCCGGTCATCTGCTGGCTATCGCCCCACGTATCTCGCAGGCGCCGCTGGTCACTTGCTCGCGATTCCCGTATGGGACCACGTGGGCCATCACCCCCGTCTCCGGGATCGGGGTGCCGCATGGCGCGAGCGGCGTGCGTACAGCCGTGACCGGACATGCTCTTTAGCTTCTTTAATCGATTCCAGTCACAACATCGCGGAAACTATGGCTTACACGGAAGAAAAAGGCAACCATAGCAGCCAAAAGTTTCCGCCGAAGCCGGAACTTCCGTGATAAACCGACGGACTCTACGCCTGGCGTGGTACCGGTGGTACAGCGTGACGGCCGCGACGGATGTGGTGCCCGGCGAACGGCGTACACCGCCCGGGCGAGCTGGCCACAAGACCACCGCGCCTTCGACCATCAGCTGGCGGACAGGTCAGCTGGCGGCCAGGACGGGCGGTGGCACAGCTGGCATGGTCCCTCTACCGGGGCCGGTGTGCCACAAGCCTCGAACCCCTGCGTCTACTGGGGCCCGTGCGGGGCGGCCGGGGGACACACCAGGGCCGTTGCCTATTCTCCGGTTGAGCCGTCGAGGCGCTCGCGGATCAGGTCGGCGTGCCCGAGGTGGCGAGCGTACTCCTCGATCATGTGCGTCACGACCCAGCGCAGCGAGACGTAGCCGCTACGCCGGAAGCCTGTGACGTCGAAGGACGGCGCGGCGGCGACGAGCTCCCGCGCGTGGTCGCACTCGGCCCGCCAGAGCCGGAACGCCTCGGCCACATCGGCGGTCGCCACGTCACGGAACGCTACCTCCCAGTCCAGGTCGGGGGAGAAGAACCCGGCCATCTCCTCGCCGCCCAGTACAGGCCGGAACCAGTTGCGCTCTACCTCAGCCATGTGCCGGACCAGGCCCAGGAGGGACAGGCCGGACGGCGGCACGGCCCGCTCCCGCAGCTGATCGTCGGTCAGGCCCTCGCACTTGAGGGCCAGCGTGTCGCGCAGGAAGTCGAGGAACGCGGTGAGGGTCGTCCTTTCGTCCGCCTCGAACGGCGGGTCAACGCGGTTGTCAGTCATGCCCCATCTGTACCATCACGGGGCGCGGCCGGGCCGTTGACGAAGGCGACGATCTGGTCGAGGCCGGGCCGGTAGCCGTCGGTGGTGTCGACCTCCAGCGAGGGCGCGTCCAGCGCCACGCGGACGAAGGTGCGTTCGCTGGGAAGGGTCGCGGAGTCGGCGTGCGCGCGGCGCAGCGGGTTGTCACGGCCGCGCTCCCGGACCCGGCGGAAGGCCAGGTCGGCGGCCACCGTGCAGTGCACGATCCGGAGCCGGGCCAGGCCCAGCAGCGGCTCCAGCCGAGGACGCCAGACAT
Organism: uncultured Actinomycetes bacterium; assembly: GCA_963722055.1. Lineage (GTDB taxonomy): Bacteria > Actinomycetota > Actinomycetes > Streptosporangiales > Streptosporangiaceae > Palsa-504. The sequence goes on from CAVRLA010000004.1 coordinate 156,059, forward strand.
GGTCCTGGAAGGCCGCCTCCGCCACGGTGGTTACCCCGGCCCGCACTAGCAGGTCCAGCACGGCGAAGAAGACCGGCAGCGTCCTGGCCGTCAGTTCGTCTCCCGGCCGGGCTACGAAGCCCGAGGCCGCCGGCCCCCAGGCGGCGTGCACCATTCCTTCCTTGATCTCGTCGCGGCAGATGGCCGGGCACCCGACCGCGGAGGCGATCGCATGGGCCAGCGTGGTCTTACCCGAGCCGGCCGGGCCGCTGACGACGATGAGCGTGGGACGCTGGGACACTCTTGCCGTTATAGCCGACGGCCGTAACATTCCCAGAGCGCTTGGTGCCTCGATCAACATCATCATGAGCCCCCTCGGTACTCGTCATGCCAGTTCCACCACTGGTACGGCGGGGTCTGGGGATAACCCTCGGGTGAGTCCTCCCATTCCTCCTGCCGCCCGAGCGCGCTCAGGTCGAGGTAGCTCCAGGTGCTGCCCAGCGCCTCGTCGCCGCGGTTGTTGAGGAAGTAGGTGCGGAACACCTGGTCGCCCTGGCGGATGAACGCGTTCGTGCCGTGCCACTGGTCCACGCCGAAGTCGGCGTCGAACTCGTCGAGCATGGTGTACCAGGGCATCGTCCAGCCCATTCGCGCTTTCAGCCGCGCGATGTCCGGCTGCGGCGCGCGCGAGGCGTACGCGAACGTGATGTCACGGGCGTTCAGGTGGGTGACGTCGGCGACCTGGTCGGCCATCAGGGAACACCCGATGCACGCGTGGTCGGGCCAGCCGTGCACGCCGGGCTCGAAGAAGGCGCGGTAGATGATCAGCTGGCGGCGGCCCTCGAACAGGTCGAGCAGGCTTTTTCCGCCGTCAGGTCCGTCGAACTCGTAGGCCTTGGGCACCGGCAGCCACGGCATCCGGCGGCGCTCGGCCGTCAGCGCGTCCCGGGCGCGGGTCAGCTCCTTCTCCTTCACCAGCAGCCGCTGGCGCTCGGCCTCCCACTCCTGGGCGGTAACGATCGGGGGGGTCTTCATCGTCGTGTCCATGCTGTCCTCCGCCTGGTGCGATGCGGCCGCCTCCGCGGCACATAGCAACTGTGTGGTTGCTATAATATGGCAACCGACTGGTTGCGTCAATGGTGCTGGCGGCGGATGTGGCTGACCGGGAAGGCCGCGGTCGGATCCCGGGCCAAGTCCGCGGTTTTACGGCCGGCCTTGAGCGGGCGGGACATGAGGACTACGGTGGACCAACGGGCTTGGTATGAGCGAGCTTGACCGACCACGAGCGGGCTTGGGTATGAGCGAGCACGCCATTCGATGTCGCGAGCTGGCCTCCTGGGGTGCGGAGACGAGGACCAGGGAGCCTCGCGACCGGTCCCGCGTGGAGGAGTCATGGCCCCACAGGCTTCATCAGTAATGACGATGCCGCAGGTAAGGCAACCCGAACAGTTCCCGGACTAGTTTCCGGCCGACCGTAGTGGAATCGACGGCCGGCGGCCCAAACGACAACTACCGCCGTCCGCTGGCGGTCGCCGAATGCTGCCTATGCGGCATCGCGCGTCCGCTAGGCCTGCTGGTACCTGACGGCGGCGGAGCATGCGCTGACGTCCGCTGGTACTGCAAGGACGTTAAGTCGTGCACGGAACGCTGGACGACAGGCGTTACGACGAAGCCCGCCTACCACCCTCAGGAGGCGCAGGCCGTCACACAGTTACGCCCGCGGTCGCAGGTCAGCCGCTGACGGTCATCGGGAGGTAGCGGGTGGCAGGAGCGGATGCTGCTGCCGCTGCGGCGGGACCGCCGTGGCCCGGCGGGGCGGCCTGGATCGACGGGCGGTACGGCCCGGTCGAGGAGGCGAAGATCTCGGTCCTCGATCTGGGTGTCACCCGTTCGGACTGCACGTATGACGTGGTGCACGTCTGGGACGGGCGGTTCTTCCGGCTGGAGGCCCATCTCGACCGGTTCGCCGCCAGCCTGGCCCGGCTGCGGCTCGACCCGGGGTACGACCGTGCGCAGATCGAGGCCATCCTGCACGGGTGCGTCCGCCATGCGGGGCTACGCCAGGCTTATGTGTCGATGACGTGCACGCGCGGCCGGCTGGCGGCTGGCAGCCGGGACCTGCGCACCGCGCGGCCCACGCTGTACTGCTACGCGGTGCCGTTCGTGTGGATCAGCAGCCCCGATCGTCAGGAGACCGGGGCCAGCTTGCGGGTCAGCGACCTGGTCCGCATTCCGCCGGACAGCGTGGACCCGCGAGTCAAGAACTACCACTGGCTGGACCTGGATCTGGCGCTGCTGGAGGCGTACGACCACGGCGCCGACCTGGTGGTGCTGCGCGACCTATCCGGCGCCGTCACCGAGGGGCCTGGATACAACGTGTTCGCCTGGGTGGACGGACAGTGGCTGACCCCCGCCAGCGGGACGCTAGCCGGCGTTACCCGGCGTACGGTGATCGAGCTGGCCCGCCACGCCGGGCAGCCGGTCCGCGAAGGCCGGTTGAGCGACGCAGACCTGCGCCGGGCGGCCGAAGTGCTCGTCACGTCCACGGCCGGCGGGATCATGCCGGTGACCATCCTCGACGGCCAGCCGGTCGGCACCGGACAGCCGGGACCGCTGACCCGCCAGCTCCGGGACCGCTACTGGGCCTGCCACGCCGATCCGGCGTACGCCACCCCGGTTCGCTACGACGAGCCGGACTGAGGGGCGCCGCCGACGCGATTCCCCCGGCTGCGGCGACGCGTGTCGATGGGCCATCGGGCTAGTAAGAACAGGTACGACGGCACCATCGACACGATAACCAGCGCGCTTAGCGCGGCCACGGGCAGGCGGCGGGGGGTGCAGGGCTCAGGCGGCGGGGGCGCAGTGGCTCAGGCGGCGGGGGGTGCAGCGAGTGGAGCCCGCGGCACCGTATCATCGGGGTGCCCGTTGCGACGCGCCGAGGAGGACGCCAGATGTCTGCCCAGGACCCCGAGGACCCGATCGGCGTCCGCTATCCGAACACGGCCCGGATCTGGAACTACCAGCTCGGCGGCAAGGACAACTTCGCGGTCGACCGGCAGGCGTCCGACGCGGCCAACACGATGGTTCGCGGGCTGGGGGTGCCGGCCGGGGCCGATACGGCCGTGGAGAGCCGCCACCTGCTGCAGCGGATGGTCGACTACATGGCCGGGCAGGGCATCCGCCAGTTCCTCGACCTCGGCTCGGGCCTGCCGAACATGGCCAACACCCACCAGATCGCCAGCCGGGCGGCACCGGACGCCCGCATTGTCTACGCGGATGTCGATCCGCTGGTGTCGTCCCACGCCGCCGCGCTGATGGCCGGCCCCAACGTGGTCACGCTCCGGGCCGATCTGCGCGAACCGGAGCAGGTGCTCGGTGACCCGCAGGTCCGTGACCTGGTCGACTTCGGCGAGCCGGTCGGGATCATGTTCATGTGCGTGCTGCACTGCCTGTGGGATGCCGAAGACCCGTGGGGGGTCGTCCGGCAGTTCCGGGACGCGGTGGTTCCGGGCAGCTACCTGGCCCTGAGCCACATGACCGACGAAGCCCACCCGGAGGCGGCCGAGGGGCTGTTCCGGATGAGCCAGGACCTGCACTGGAACACCCCGCTCATCTCGCGCAGCCGCGCCGACATCGCCCGGTTCTTCGACGGGTTCACGCTGGTCGAGCCCGGCCTGGTGCGCCCCGCCCAGTGGCGGCCGGACCTGGACAATCCGCTCCGCATCCGCGGCCAGGACGATGACGACGAACCCGTGCTCAGGCTGATCGTCCCCGAGCCGCCCGAGGACGAGGCCGGGGCCGCCTGGCACCTGTGCGGGATCGGCGTCAAGGACTAGGCGGCCCCGGCGGCGCGGGATCACGTGGCAGGGGCGTGGACGACGGCCCGTTCCATCCAAAGATTTTCTGGCCGGGCACCGGGCGCAGGCGGGAAGAGCGCCCGGTGATCGGCTCGGGCCCGAGGGTCAGTGCAGCAGCGGGGGGCCGAGCGGGAGCGGCTTGCCGCCGGTGCCCGCCGAGGCGGCGCTGAAGAACAGGTAGACCCCGACCGCGGCGAAGACCAGCACCACGTAGCCGCCGGCCTTGAGCAGGCCCGAGGAGGGTACGCCGAGCGGGGAGGTCTGCTCCCAGGCGAGCAGGAGCAGGAGCAGGGCCAGGTCGACGAGCGCGAACACCGCGGTGAACCCCGCCGGCAGGCGCAGCGTGGCCACGGTCAGCATCACGATGACGATGAGCCAGGTGAGCAGGAACAGCCTCACGGTGGCGACCACCGCGAGGACGGGGATGGCGAACCAGCTGTGGTCCAGGCCGAGCACGAGCACCGCGTAGCTCAGCCAGAAGGTGCCGAAGATGCCGAACACCGCGGCCACCGCGCTCTGGCCGACTGCCGCGGCCCAGATCGCGGACAGGAGCAGGCCCAGGGCCGTGGCGGCCAGGATGATCGCCAGGGGGGCGCCGAGAACGCCGAACGGCACCACGCCGACCAGGGCGAGGCCGAGCGCCACGGAACCGGCGATGAAGCTTGCCAGGCCCCAGATGGACGGGTCGCCCGCCATGGGCCCGACCACGGGCGCCGCGGGTGCTTCCTGGGCAACGGGACGGCCGGATTCACCGGCGGTTGCGTCAACAGTGGTCATCGGTTTCGCTCCCTGAGCTAGAGCGTCCCGCGTAAGCGGGCTTAATGCATCCGTACGCCGCTGACCGGACAGATGTGTTCTCACTTTGAACCAGCACCGTTGTGAGCTGCAGCGGGGTGGTTTCAGCCTCCCGAGGTGACGATCCCGTACTCGTGGATCTTGCGGTAGATGGTGGCGCGGGACATGCCCAGCGCCTCGGCCGCGCGGACCTTGTTGCCGTCGTGATCCTGCAGGCTCTGCACGATGGCGTCCCGCTCGATCGACTCCAGCGGAGACAGCAGCCGCCGGCTCACCGTCCAGCATTCGGGCGGCAGGTCGCGCGGCATGATCGCGCCCGCCCGGAGGCGCTGCACGACCTGGCGCAGGACCTGCCAGAGCTGTTCGGTGTTACCGGGCCAGTTGTGCCGCAGCAGCAGCTGCATGGCCTCGGCGGAGCAGGTCAGGCGGCCCTGCTGGCTGAGCCGGGCCAGGAAGAACGGCACCAGTTCGTGCAGGTCCTCGATGTGGTGACGCAGCGGCGGGAGCTCCACCGTGCCGCGGAAGAAGCGCAGCAGCCGGGTGAGGTCCGCGGTGGCCTGCTTGCGGTTCAGGGTGACCGCGACCCGCAGCTCGGCCTGGCGGCCCGCGGCCCGGGTCTCCTGCAGCGCGCTGGCCAGCGCGTGCATCTGCCGGGCGTTGAGCGCGTCGACGTGCCGGATGACCAGCATGCCCTTGCCGTCGAGCAGTTCGCGGCGGGTCTTGCCCAGCCAGTCCTGGCCCGCCGACTCGGCGTCGAGCACGTGGAACGGCGCGGCCGGGTTCCGGCGCTGGTGCACGGCCCGGGCCAGGGACAGCTTGCCCACGCCCGGCTCGCCCTCCAGGGTCAGCCAGTCCGAGGAGTCGTACAGGGCTTCGGCCTCGCGGCAGGCCCGCAGCCACAGCACGCCACTGCCGACCAGGCCGGGCAGGTACATGGCCGTCCGGGGCGCGGGCACGTCGGTCGCGCCGAGGCTGGCCGAGACCAGCTTGACGTGTACCACGCCGTCGGCGACGGGGCCGTCGCTGACCGGGCGGCAGGACATCCGGGCCACCATGCCGCTGGGCAAGTCCACGCTCACGGCGCCAGCCGTACGCCGGGTCAGGGCCTCGGTGGCGTGCCCGATCAGCGCGGCCTGGTCGCCGGGGTCGAGCAGGGTGCGGGCATGGTCGTTCAGCATGACCACGTCGTTGCCGAGGGCCATGACGATGCCGCCGGTCCGACGGCAGACCCGGACGTACTCCTGCAGCAGGTCGATGTCGCGGCTGCTGCTGGCCGTGACCAGGGCCTGGGTGATCTGGTCGGCGGTGGCCTTGACCAGCGAGATCATCAGCGGGTCGGCGTCCTTGCGCCAGCAGGTCAGGTCGATCACGCCGACGGTCTTGCCGGAGACCGGGTCGTGGATCGGCACTCCGGCGCAGCCGAAGCGGTCCAGGTCCTCCGCGTAGTGCTCGTGCCCGAACACGTGCGCCGGGCCGCCCGCCTCCAGCGCGGTACCGATGCCGTTGGTGCCGACCCGCTCCTCGGCGTAGCTGAAACCGGGGGCCAGCTTGATGCTGTCCAGCGCGCGTTCCAGGTCGTGGTCGCCGGTCAGCCGGGCCAGCACCAACCCGTCGGCGTCGGTCAAGATGATGCTGATCGGCTGGCCGCTCAGTTCCTCGTGCAGCTTGCGCAGCACCGGTCCGGAGGCGCGGACCAGCCTGGTCTCCAGGTCGGGTTCGTGCTGGTAGTCCAAGTCGACACGGTCGGCCGCCACGTGCCACTGGCGTGAGCGCCACCACGAGGCGAGGATCGGCTTGCGCACCGCAGCGGAGTCCACCGGCTCGGCCTGCAGGAACTGAACCCTGGCCTCGGCCAGGAGATCCCGTGACGTCTGCGGCGGTGGTGACGCGTGTGCCATCTGCCTCCCACCTCGAGTTTTCCGGCTGGAGGCTCAGCCTGGCCTGGAGGCTCAGCCTGCGCGGATGGATCGACCTTTACCCGCTCGTTACAGAGTAAACCCGTCGTTGCGTAGCACTGTCTCAAGTTGAGACCGCCGATTCGGCCGGGCTGACGTTTTGCTGGGCGCTATGGACGCCCACGGCGAGACCAGTCATTCCCCCGCAGCAGAGACCTACAACCCGTGGAGCATCGTCAACCTGGTGTTTCACCACCTGGCCGCGGAGGGCCTGCACCCCGTGCTGGGCGAGGCGGGCGACCCGGGCGCCCCGGCGGCCGAGTTGCTCCGCGCGCTGGGCATCACCCCGGCCAAGGAGGGGAGCCGGCAGGCCTCCGAGCAGACCAAGCACGACCTGGCGGCCATCCGGGCTGCGTTCGAGCAGGGCTTACGGCAACCAGAACTGTCTCATGTTCGAGAGCCCATGACCTCGGCTTTCGCGATGTGATCGAGGGCACAAGGACTTTCGGGGCTGTCGGCTGCAGCCCGCGGGGGCCGCCTACGGCCCCCGAACCCCGGAACCCGCCGAGAAAGGGGTGACGATGAGTCGCCAGAGTGTGGCCAGGGCCCACCAGAAGATCCAGGAGCTGGCCTGGGAGCCCAAGTACCACGAGCCCGTCTCGCAATACGGGACCGACTACACGTTCCGCAAGGCATCCAAGAAGGACCCGCTCAAGCAGGTGCTGCGGTCTTACTTCCCGATGCAGGAGGAGAAGGACCACCGCGTCTACGGCGCCGAGGACGGCGCGATCCGCGGCAACATGTTCCGTCAGGTACAGGAGCGCTGGCTGGAATGGCAGAAGCTGTTCCTGTCGATCATCCCGCTGCCGGAGATCTCCGCGGCGCGGGCGATGCCGCTGCTGTTCCGCACGGTACCGAACCCAGAACTGCACAACGGCCAGGCGATCCAGATGATCGACGAGGTACGGCACTCGACGATCCAGCAGAACCTCAAGCGCCTGTACATGCAGAACTACATCGACCCAGCAGGCTTCAACTCCAGCCTGCGCAACTTCCAGGACGACTACTGCGGCACCATCGGCCGCCAGTTCGCGGAAGGCTTCATCACCGGCGACGCGATCACCGCGGCCTCGATCTACCTCACCATCGTCGCGGAGACGGCGTTCACGAACACCCTGTTCGTGGCCATGCCGGCCGAGGCGGCCGCCAACGGCGACTACCTGCTGCCCACGGTGTTCCACTCGGTGCAGTCCGATGAGTCCCGGCACATCTCCAACGGCTACGCCACGCTGCTGATGGCGCTGGCCGACGAGGAGAACCACCAGCTGCTCGAGCGCGACCTGCGCTACGCGTGGTGGAACAACCACCGGGTGGTGGACGCGGCCATCGGCACGTTCATCGAGTACGGCACCAAGGACCGCCGCAAGGACCGCGAGTCCTACGCCGAGATGTGGCGCCGGTGGATCTACGACGACTACTACCGCAGCTACCTCGTGCCGCTGGAGAAGTACGGCCTGGTCATCCCCCATGACCTGATCGAGGAAGCCTGGAACCAGATCTGGAACAAGGGCTACGTGCACGAGGTCGCGCAGTTCTTCGCCACCGGCTGGCTGGCGAACTACTGGCGCATCGACGGCATGACCGACGAGGACTTCGAGTGGTTCGAGTACAAGTACCCGGGCTGGTACGACAAGTACGGCAAGTGGTGGGAGAACTACAGCCGCCTGTCCGAGCCGAACGGGCACCACCCGATCGTGGCCGAGGACGTCGACTACTGGTACCCGAACCGGTGCTGGACCTGCATGGTCCCGTGCCTGGTCCGCGAGGACATGGTGTACGCCGAGGTCGACGGCGTGGTCCGCACGTACTGCCACGAGGAATGCAAGTGGACCGACGTGACCGCGTTCCGGCCGACCTACCAGGGCCGGGCCACCCCGAACATGGGCCAGCTCATCGGCACCCGCGAATGGGAGACCATGTACCACGGCTGGAACTGGGCCAACGTGGTCTCCGACATGGGCTTCGTCCGCGACGACGGCAAGACCATGGTGGCGCAGCCGCACCTGAAGCTGGGCGACCAGTCGAAGATGTGGACGCTGGACCACCTGCGCCGCATGGGGCCGGTCCAGAGCCCGAACGTCCTGTTCAACGAGATGACCCCGGAGGAGCGGGTCGCGTTCCACGCCAAGTACATCAAGGCCGGCCCCGCGGGCCGGTTCCCGAAGGAAGACGCCTAGTTCTTTAATCCCTAACGGGCCGTGCTGACAGCCCCCGGCCCGTGCCATCGGACCGGGGCAGGAGGTTGACCGTTCCCTCCTGCTCCCCGGTCTGGATGACCCTGCGTTCCGATCCTGCTGGCCATGAGGTGATGGATGGGCGATAAGCACGTCGTGCGGTTCGAGCCGGTCGGCATCGAGATCGAGGTCGAAGAGGAGCAGACCGTCCTGCGCGCCGCGTTCGACCAGGGCATCATGCTCATGCACGGCTGCAAGGAAGGGCAGTGCGCGGCGTGTAAGTCGTTCCTGCTAGAGGGCGACGACGTGGAGCTCGACAAGTACTCGACGTTCGCGCTGCCCGACTTCGAGCGGGAAGAAGGCTTCACGCTGCTGTGCCGGGCGCACGTCTACGAAGACGTGACGATCGAGCTGCTCCAGTACGACGAGGAGATGATCCGGTCCGGGCTGCCGGTCATCGACGCCGAGGCCGAGGTCGTAACCAACAACGCGGTCACGCACGACATGCGGCACCTGGTGCTGCGCCTGGTCGGTGACGTCGATTTCAAGTTCTTCCCGGGCCAGTACGTGGACATCACCGTCCCGGGGACGGATGAGGTCCGGTCGTTCTCGATGGCGAACACGTCGGCCCGGGAAAGCCGACAGCTCGAGTTCGTGATCAAGATCTACCCGGACGGGCTGTTCTCGGGTTATCTCGATAAAGAACTGAAGGTTGGTGACCGGCTCAAGGTGTCCGGGCCGTTCGGGGTCTTCACCTTGCGCGATGCGCCGGACACGGACCTGATCTTCGTGGGCGGCGGGGCCGGGATGGCGCCGATCCTGTGCCTGCTCCGCTCGATGGCCGAGCGGGGCATCGAGCGCAAGGCCGTGTACTACTACGGCGCCCGGCGCCGTGACGATCTCTGCTTCGAAGACGAACTCCGGGCGCTGGAGCAGACCATACCCAACTTCCGGTACGTGCCCGCCCTGTCGGATGAGGACTGGGAGGGCGAGAACGGCCTGATCACCGACGTGGTGTCTCGTTCGGAGTCAGTGCTGGCCCGGGCGCATGCCTACGTGTGTGGTCCCCCGCCGATGGTCGAGGCCGCGGTGCCGCTGCTGACCAGGCTCGGGGTGCCCGAGAAGCACGTGTATTGGGACAAGTTCACGACGACTGGGGAACCGTCTCCCTGACGCGAAAGGCAAAGACTATGACAGAGGCTCAGCAACGCAGCGTGCCGAAGGTGGTTCACACTGACGCGGAGGCAGGCGCGAAGACCTTCCCCGACTCCGACGCCCGCCGGTTCAACTACTACACCCCGGCCGGGCGCAAGCAGACGCACTACGAGGACATGACCGTCGAGGTCCAGCCGGACCCCCGGCACTACCTCAGCCAGGGCTGGCTGTACGGGTTCTCCGACGGCCGCGGCGGCTACCCGCTGGAGTGGACGGCGCTCAAGGCGTGGGGCTCGGACCGGCCCGAACCCAAGCGCTTCCCTGGCTCGGGCGGCAAGGGCTATGACTGGCCCGCGCTGGGCTGGCACGAGTTCCGCGACCCCAACGAGGAGTGGGAACTCACCCTGTACCGCTACAACGCCAACGTGGTGCGGCAGCTGAACCAGAACATCCAGAACGCCCAGCAGGCCAAGGCGTTCGACGTGTGGAACCGGAACTGGGTGCGGTTCGTGGAGCGCAACCTCGGCGCCTGGATGCACGTCGACCACGGTCTCGGGCTCTACCTGTTCGCGAACGCGAACCGCCGGGCCCCGACCAACATGCACAACAATGCGATCTCGGTGAACAGCATGCACCGGATTAGGTCCGCCCAGGACCTGGCCCTGTACAACCTGACCCTGAGCGAGGTGCTCGACGGCTTCGACGGCACCGCGCACCTGGCGACCTGGAACGAGGACCCGGCCTGGCAGGGCGTGCGGGAGGTCGCCGAGCAGCTGACTGGCATCGACGACTGGTGCGAGGCCATCTTCGCGGCGAACGTGGTGTTCGAGCCGCTGGTCGGCGAGCTGTTCCGCAGCCACCTGGTGATGCACGCCGCGGCGCGCAACGGCGACTTCGTCACGCCGACCGTGGTCGGCGCCGAGGAGTACGACTACGCCGAGCGGGACCTGCGGTACACCAGGCCGATGTTCCAGCTGCTGACCAACGACCGGGAGTTCGCCGACCAGAACAGGGAGCTGCTGGCGCGCTGGATGTCGGTGTGGGTGCCGCGCGCCATCTCGGCCGCGCGGACCCTGCAGCCGCTGTGGTCGCAGCCGGAACACAAGCCGCCGCGCTTCGAGGACGGCCTGGACACGGCGAAGACCCGCTTCGCCGGCATCGTGACCGATCTCAACCTGGACGTCCCGAAGGAGCTTGCGCAATGACCACGGCCACCGAAAGCCCGTTCAAGTCCGACAGCACGCCGTCCAACAAGTGCGGCTTCACCCTGATGAACAACCAGGTAGGCGAGATCGTCGCCGCGGTGATGGCCACCAAGCCGAACGTCAAGGTGATGTGGCTGCCGTCAATGATGCGCGTCGACGCGATCGGCCGGATGGACGTGATCTACGACGAGATCTCCGAGGCGGCGGGCGAGGAGCCCGGCTGGTTCAACTCCGCGGAGTTCGAGGAGAGCATGTCCACCCACTACGGCCGCATGATCCACGAGGACGACCGGACGATCATGGTCGCCAACCCCGAGGACGCGGCCGAGGCCCTCGGCTTTGACCTGGTGGCCCGGACCTAGCGCCGGGCCGCGTCCGAGCGCGGTCCGTACCCCCGGCATCGTGCGGACCGCGCACCCGCCATCGGGCAGAACGTGGATCTCTTCGCTTCCATGTTTTGCTCGAGGCATGTTGTGGCACTGAGCCGGTAATAACCGGCTCAGTGCCACTGCCAAGTCACCTGAAGGAGGCACATGTACGAGAGCAACGGCGAGAGGTACTTCGTCGTCGACGGGCATATGCATTACTGGAACGCGGCCCCCGACAACTGGGTCCCCGGCGCCGAGAAGTACGCCAAGGGCTGGATCGAGTGCTTCCACGCCTATCAGGGGCTCGGCCCGCCCGCGACGCACTGGTCGATCGAGCACTTCCAGAAGTACTCCGAAGAAGACCTGATGAAGGACGTCTTCGAGGACGGCTACGTGGACGTGGCCATCTTCCAGCCGACCTACCTCAAGGAGTGGTACAAGGAGGGCTTCAACACCACCGAGCGCAACGCGCTGATGGGCGAGAAGCACCCCGGCAAGTTCATCTACAACACCCGGTTCGACCCCCGCGACGGCGACCCCGGCCTCGAAGCGCTCAAGCGCAACGTCGAGCGGTTCGGCTCCAAAGGCCTCAAGCTCTACACCGCCGAGTGGAACAACGGGTCACGCGGGTACAAGCTGAGCGACCCCGCGGCGTACCGCTACCTGGAAGCCGCGCAGAACCTCGGCATCAAGAACATCCACGTGCACAAGGGCCCGACGATCTGGCCGCTGGACAAGGACGCCTTCGACGTCGCCGACGTGGACCACGCCGCGACCGACTTCCCGGACCTGAACTTCATCATCGAGCACGTGGGCCTGCCGCGGATCGAGGACTTCTGCTTCATGGCCACCCAGGAGCCGAACGTGTACGCCGGGCTAGCGGTGGTCATCGGCGGCCTCATGCACGCGCGGCCCCAGTTCTTCGCCAAGGTCATGGGCGAGCTACTGTTCTGGGTCGGCGAGGACAAGATGCTGTTCGGCAGCGACTACGCCATCTGGGAACCCAAGTGGCAGGTCGAGGGCTTCGTGGCCTGGGAGATGCCGGACCGCGAGGAGTTCGCCGACTTCCCCAGGCTCGGGGTCGAGGGCAAGAAGAAGATCATGGGCCTGAACGCGGCCAAGCTCTACGACATCAAGGTGCCGGACGAGTTCCAGCTCCCCGCGTCGGCCGGCACTCCGGGCGCGCAGGAAGTACTGGGCGAGCCGGTCGCGGGAGCATGAGCGAGCCGCGCAAGCTACGCCGGGGCCGCGACGCCGACGGGACTGAGAAGCGAGGAACGAGCGACGAAGGAAGGAGGCGTCTTAAGGCGCCCCGAGGGCGAGCGGGAGACAGAGCATGAGTTCGGGTCTGGTTACCGTGGGGCCGGAGCGCCTCCTCGCGGCCCTGGAGACGGTGCGCGACCCTGAGCTCGACGAGCCGATCACCTCGCTCGGCTTCGTCGCGTCGTGCACCGTCTCCGCGGACGGCGACGCGGAGGTCCGGCTGCGGCTGCCCACGTACTTCTGCGCGCCCAACTTCGCCTACCTGATGGTGGCGGACGCCTACGACGCGGTGTCCGCGCTGCCCGGCGTGCGGCTCACCACCGTGGTACTGGAGGATCACTTCGCCTCGGACGTGATCAACGACGGTGTGGCCGCCCAGGCCGGCTTCGTCCGGTCCTTCGACGGCGAGGCCGTTGCTGAGCTGGATGCGCTCCGGGCTGATTTCCTGCGCAAGGCGGTGATGGCAGGCACGGATCAGGTGGGCCGGCCGCTGCTGGCGGCGGGTACGGATCCGGCGGCACTGCTCGCCATGAGGCTGGGCGACGTGCCGCCGTCTGCTGCACTGTCCCGGTTGCGCCAGCGCCGGGCCGAGCTGGGCCTGCCCGCCGACGATGATGCGCCGCTGCTGATCGACCCGGTGACCGGCCGGACGGTCGGTGCTGACGCGTTGCCGTTGCATATGCGCCGAGCTCGGGTCACGCGGATCAGCATCGAGGCGAACTCCGGCATCTGCCGCGGCATGCTGCGGCACCGGTACGACACACTTGGACAAGGAGAGTCATTTGAGGCCGGCTAGCGAGCACGGGCCTTTTGGGCCCGTGCGAGCGGCCGGCGCATGGGCACGGACAGAAACCACAGCGGATCCCTCAAATGACTCGAACTATAAAGAGAAGCGCAGAGAGACGATGCTCTCCGCGGAGGAGGACCAATGAAGGCCGTCCGCTTGCACGAGTTCAACCAGATGCCGGTCGTCGACGACGTACCCGAGCCCACGATCAGCGGGCCGCTCGACGTGATCGTGAAGATCGGCGGCGCCGGGGTGTGCCGCACCGACCTGCACATCATGCTGGGCCAGTGGGACGAGCGGATGCATACGCCGCTGCCGTACATCCTGGGCCACGAGAACGCGGGCTGGGTGCACGAGGTGGGCCCTGGCGTCACCAACCTCCAGCCGGGCGACACCGTGATCCTGCATCCGCTGATGACCGACGGCCTGTGCCACGCCTGCCGGGCGGGCGACGACATGCACTGCGAGAACGGCCAATTCCCCGGGCTCTCGCGCGACGGCGGCATGGCCGAGTACCTGCTCACCTCGGCCCGGGCCTGCGTCAAGCTGAACCCGTCGACGCGCCCGCAAGACGTCGCGGCGCTCGCGGACGCCGGCATCACCGCCTACCACGCGGTGCGCAAGGCGCTCCCGCTGCTGTACCCCGGCACGACCGCCGTGGTGATCGGCGCCGGCGGGCTCGGGCACATCGGCATCCAGTGCCTGGCCACGCTGACCGCGACGAACATCATCGTCGTCGACGCCAATCCCGACGCGCTCAAGCTGGCCTCGGAGCTGGGAGCGGCGCATACCGTGGTGGCCGACGGCACCCAGGTTGAGGCGGTCATGGACCTGACCGGCGGCCGCGGCGCGCACGTGGTGCTGGACTTCGTGGCCGAGCAAGGCGCCGAGATGGACGGGTGGAACATGACCCGTGAGGCCGGCTCGTACTACGTCATCGGCTACGGCGGCGAGCTGCGGATCCCGACCCTGGACATCATCTCCACCGAGCGGAACGTCATCGGCAACATCGTCGGCACCTACAACGACCTGGCCGAGCTGATGGCCCTAGCCCAGGGCGGCAAGGTGACGCTGCACACCAAGATCTACCCGCTGGCCGAGGCGGCCGAGGCCCTCGCCGACCTCGACGCCGGCCGGGTCCGCGGCCGGGCCATCCTCGTCCCGTGACCTCGCCGTTCCCCCGGCCCGTTCCCTGGAAGTTGCGTTTTCTCTCCCCCGAAATGGAGCATTGATGGCCAAGGAACTGCGCTTCGGCGCTGAAGCTCGCGGCCTGCTGCTGGCTGGCGTCGACCAGCTGGCCGAAGCCGTCAAGTCGACTCTCGGCCCCAAGGGGCGCAACGTCATCCTGGAGAAGATCACCGGCTCGCCGGTGGTGACCAACGATGGCGTCACGATCGCGCGGGAAATCCACCTCAAGAACCAGTTCGAGAACATGGGCGCGCAACTGGTCAAGGAAGCCGCGATCAAGACCAACGACATCGTGGGGGACGGCACCACCACCGCCACGGTACTGGCTCAGGCCATCATCCGGGAGGGCATGCAGGCCATCGGCGACGGCGCCAACCCGGTGCTGGTCAAGCGGGGCATCGACCTGGCCGTCGGCCAGCTGGTCGAGCACCTGCAGAAGGTGGCGCACCCCATTTCGACCGAATCCGATTATGCGCGGGTCGCGGCGATCTCGGCGAACGACGACGACACGGTGGGGGCGGTCATCGCCAACGCGCTGTACACGGTGGGCGACGGCGGCATCGTCACCATCGAGGACGCGCCGCTGCCGGGCATGGCCGTGGACTTCGTGGAGGGCTTCGAGTTCGACAACGGCTACCTGTCGCCGTACATGGTGACCAGGCTGGCCAGCCTGGAGGCCGTCGTCGACGACCCGTACATCCTGCTGTGCAGCGAGAAGATCACCAAGGTGCAGCAGCTGATGCCGCTGCTGGACAAGGTGATGCGGGCGCCGCGCCCGCTGGTCATCATCGCCGAGACCGTCGAGGGCACCGCGCTGTCCATGCTGGTGCACAACCACGTGAACGGCATCTTCCAGTGCGTCGCGGTGCGGGCGCCCGGGTTCGGCGACCGCCGGCTGCACAAGCTGGAGGACATCGCGGTGCTGACCGGCGGCGCGGTGTACAGCAAGCACTCCGGTTTCACCCTGGAGACGATGACCGCCGAGCAGCTCGGCCGGGCCCGGCAGGTGCGGGTGACGGCGGACCAGACCACGATCATCGGCGGCGACGGGTCGGCCGACGCGATCGCGTTCCGGCTCGACCAGCTGCGCGCCGAGCTCGCGCGGGCCACCTTCGGCGCGGACGAGGACGTGCTGACCGAGCGGATCGGCGCGCTGTCCGGCAAGGTCGCGGTGATCAGGGTCGGCGCCGCCACCCCGGCCGAGCTGAGGGAACTCCGGCATCGGGTCGAGGACGCCCTGTCTGCCACCCGGGCCGCGATGGCCGAGGGCATCGTGGCCGGCGGCGGCGCCGCACTGCTGCACTCGATCGGCGCGCTGGACGACCTGTCGGTGACCGGCGACTACGCGATCGGAGCCGGGATCGTCCGCCGCGCGCTGAGCGAGCCCGCCTACCTGATCGCGGCCAACGCCGGGTACCCGGCCGCGGAGATCGTGGCCCAGACGGCGGGCATGGGCGTCGACGAGGGCTTCGACGCACTGGAGGGCCGTCATGGGAACATGATCGAGATGGGCATCATCGACCCGCTCCGGGTGGTCCGGTCCGCACTGCAGAACGGCGCGTCCGTGGCGGGCCTGCTGCTCACCACCAACACGCTGGTGGCCGAGGAGCAGACGCCGTGGGGCGGCAGCCGCGGCGCTGATGACCGAATTCGGCTCGCTGGACGAGGGCTTGCACCAGCCGTCGCCCGACGCCAGCACGCCGCAGTCACTGGGGCTCGGTCCATCCGTTGGCTGACGCGGTCCCGCTCGCCCGGCAGGTGGTGACCGGCGACGACGCCCTTCCGGGCGAAGCGCGCATCATCGAGGCGGCCGAGCGGGTCCTGTCCGGGGAACGCCGCGGGGTCCGGGCGGTGCTGCCGTTCCTGGGCCCCGCGTTCATCGCGGCGGTGGCCTACATCGACCCGGGCAACTTCGCCACCAACATGGTGGGCGGCTCGCGGTTCGGGTACATGCTGCTATGGGTGGTGCTGGCCGCGAACCTGATGGCCATGCTGGTCCAGTCGATGAGCGCCAAGCTGGGCATCGCGACCGGCCGCAGCCTGCCCGAGGTGTGCCGCGACCGGTTTCCGCGCCGGGTCGTGGTGCTGTTGTGGCTGCAGGCCGAGGCGGTGGCGATGGCCACCGACCTGGCCGAGTTCGTCGGTGCGGCGCTCGGCCTGCACCTGGTGTTCGGCCTGTCGATGTGGCTGTCGGCCGGCCTGACCGGGCTGGCCGCCTTCGTC
Source organism: uncultured Actinomycetes bacterium (assembly GCA_963722055.1). Classification (GTDB taxonomy): domain Bacteria; phylum Actinomycetota; class Actinomycetes; order Streptosporangiales; family Streptosporangiaceae; genus Palsa-504. The sequence continues at coordinate 173,008 of CAVRLA010000004.1, forward strand.
ATCTTGGGCATGCAGGTCGCGGGCTTCCGCCGACTCGAGGCGACGCTGACCGGGCTGGTCGCGGTCGTGGTCCTGGCCTTCGGCCTGGAGGTGCTGCGCAGCAGGCCGCCGGCCGCAGAGGTGGCCCGCGGGCTGTTCGTCCCGCAGGTCTCCGGCAGCGGCTCGGCCCTGCTCGCGGTCGGCATCATCGGGGCCACGGTCATGCCGCACGTGATCTACCTGCACTCCTCGCTCACCCAGAACCGCATCGTGGGGGCCAACCCGGACGCCCGGCGCAAGATCTTCCGGTTCGAGATGGTCGACATCATGATCGCGATGGGCGTCGCGGGCGTGATCAACCTGGCCATGCTGGCCACGGCCGCCGCGGTCTTCCACACCCGCGGGATGTCCGGCGCGGGCGACAACCTGGGCCAGGTCTTCGCCGGGCTGAACCGGTACCTGGGCGCGCACAGCGGGCTGGTGTTCGGCCTGGCCCTGCTAGCCTCGGGGATCGCCTCCTCCTGCGTCGGCACGATGTCCGGCCAGGTGGTGATGCAGGGTTTCATCCACCGCCAGATCCCGGTCTTCGCGCGCCGGGCGATCACCATGATCCCGGCCCTGATCGTGATCGGGGTGGGGTTCAGCCCGACCCGCGCGCTGGTGCTCAGCCAGGTCTTCCTGTCCTTCGGCATCCCGTTCGCGCTGATCCCGCTGCTGGCCTTCACCAGCAGCGGGTCCCTGATGGGGTCGCTGGTGAACCGGCGGCCGATGGTGGCGGCGGCGGGCCTGGTCACGGCGCTCATCGTGGGCCTCAACGTCTACCTGCTCATCACCCTGCCCATTTCCGGGGCGTAGTCTGCCCCGTATGAGTCCTATCTCGCGCGGCTTCCACCGCCGTCACGAGGAGGCCGAGCCCGCGGGCCGGGTTCCGCCCGGCCAGTACGTGACGCATGATTTCCCGGTCCTGTCGGCCGGGCCCACCCCGCACACGCCGCTGGGGAACTGGACGTTCACGATCGAGGGCGGCGGCTCGCCCGCTTCGTGGACGTGGCAGGAATTCCAGGCGCTGCCGAGCGAGACGGTCACGGTGGACATCCACTGCGTGACCCGGTGGTCCAAGCTCGACACCAGCTGGACGGGCGTGTCGCTGGACGTGCTGCTCGACGCGGTCTCGTATGACGCCCCCTACGTGCTGGCCTTCTGCGACGGCGGCTACACCACCAACCTGCCGGTGGCCGACGTGAAAGGCGGGAAGGCCTGGGTGGCCTACCGCTACGACGGCAACCCGCTCCAGCCCGAGCACGGCGGCCCCGCCCGGCTGCTCGTCCCGCACCTGTACTTCTGGAAGAGCGCCAAATGGGTGCGCGGGCTGCGGCTGCGGGAGACCGACGCGCCCGGGTTCTGGGAGATGTACGGCTACCACATGTACGGAGACCCATGGAAGGAACAGCGGTACGCGGGCGACTGACCTGGCAGACCGCCACGGTCAGCGCGGTGACGGACGAGACCCCTGCGGTCCGTACGCTGTCCTTCGAGGTGCCGGACTGGGCCGGGCACCGGGCTGGGCAGCACCTGGATATCAGGCTTACCGCCGACGACGGTTACCGGGCCGAGCGCTCCTACTCGATCGCCTCCGCCCCGGGCGAGCCGGTCGCGATCACGGTGGAACGGCTGGACGACGGCGAGGTCTCCCCGTACCTGACCCAGGACGTGCAGCCGGGCGACGAGATCGAGCTGCGCGGACCGATCGGCGGCTACTTCGTGTGGGAGCCGGCCGGCGCCGATGGCGCGGCGCCGCTGCTGCTGCTGGCGGGCGGATCGGGGGTCGTGCCGCTGCGGGCCATGCTCCGGCTCCGGGCCCAGGCCGGAAGCTCGGTGCCGGTACGGCTGCTGTACTCCGTGCGCAGCCTGCCCGAGGTGATCTACCGCTCCGAGCTCGATCATGAGGCGGACGGCGTGCAGGTCATCTACACGCTGACCCGGCAGCAGCCGCCCGGCTGGGCCGGGTACGCCCGGCGGGTCGACCAGCAGATGATGACCGAGGTGGCGTGGCCCGAGGCGCAGGCGCCGGTGGCGTACGTGTGCGGGCCGACGAACTTCGTGGAGGCCGTGGCCGCGGACCTGGTCGCGCTGGGCTACCCGCCACAGCGGGTCAAGACCGAACGCTTCGGCGCTACGGGTACCCCGTAGGAGGAGGTCGCTGATGAAACCGCTGGAAGACGACGTGCTGGACGGCAACGCGATCGGCGGGCTGCTGATCGAGCTGTTCGGTACCGAGATGACCACCGCGGTAGGCACCTGTGCTCGGTGCGGCACCGCCGGCCAGGTGGCCGAGATGGCGGTATACCTGCCGAAGCTGGGTACCGTGGTCCGCTGCCGTGTGTGCGACAACGTGCTCATGGTCTTCGTCGAGGTGCGCGGCGTGACCTGTGTCGACCTGCACGGCCTGGCTCAGCTCGCCTGATCCTGGCCGGCCCGACGGCGGGCCGGGGTATCCCCGCGGGCACGGGCGGACCGTATAGCTTCGCTAGCATGCCAGGCCTGATCCCGGGTGCCGGCACTCGGCCGGTATGGCGGAATAACGGCCAGGCCTATCCCCCGATCAATACCGCGATCTCGGTATAGCCCCGGTAGTTCGCGATGCCGCGAGCGGTGGCCCCGAAGAACGGTTCGGTGACGGTCAGGTCGGGCTGTTTACCAAGCAGGAATTCAACGACCTCGCGGCGACCGTGGCCCGCCGCCTGGATCAGGGCGAACTCGACCAGGTGGGCCGCGGCCAGCTCCGGGCCGCCGACGCCGATCCGCAGGTGGGGCTGGTCCGGTCGCGGCTTGCCGTCAGGACCGAAGTAGCCGCGTACGGCCGCGAGATCACCGAGCGCGGCGGCCAGGACGATATTGTCCACCCGCGCTCCGCAGCGGACCAGCGCCTTGGCCGCCTCGGAGTACCCGAAGCGGACCGCGGTCCACAGCGGGAGCCCGTCATCATCGAGCCCGTTGACCTGCGCGCCGCCCCGGCAGAGCTCGTCAACCAGGTCACTTTGCACGCCCGCGGCGGCGGGTACGCACGAGGAGACGAGCAAGACCAGCGTGGTCTGGGCCCGCCCGCCGCCGTAGGTATCGCACAGCGCGTCGGGCTCGGCGCCGCGCTCCAGCAGCAGCCGCATGATCGCCGGCGCATTCGGCGGTGACTGCAGCTGGCGCTCGACCTCGATCCCGTTGGCCGCGACGTGGTGCAGCAGGGTGGCGTGATGCGGGAACGGCGACCGCATCCGGACCAGGGCCGGGTACGCGCCGAGCAGGTCGTGCAGCGTCGCCAGCTCTCCCCACTGGATCGCATCGGCCGCAGCTTCGAAGGAGATGTCGACCATGATCTCGGCCTGCTCGCGGGTGGCAGCCCAGTCGGGGTAGCCGTGGTCTCGCGCGATCGCCAGCCGGGCCGTCTCCAGGGTCAGCTCCGGACCGGGCAGTGCGGTGCCGGTGCCGCGCAACAGCTTGGCCGCGACCGGCTGACCGGCGTGGTGGGCCTCGCACAGCAACTCGACCTGACGATCCAGCACCTCGCCCAGCGGCACCGCCGCGCCGTCGAAGGCAGGCACAAGCGGATGGTGGCCGGGCATTCCCCGAGCATAACCGGGCCGGGACGGGCCGCCCGGCGGGCGCGGCGCAGCGAAGACGGAAACTTGCCGTGCGAACCCTGGTCAGCGGGATTGCTTATCCGGCCCGGGCTGGGGGTCCGTGGCTGTGCAGCACCTTGGTCCGGTCGGGGTTCCAGGCGGTGGTACTGCCGTCGGGGTTCAGCACCAGCGTCCAGCCCCAGCGGTGAATCACCACCTGGTGGTGGAAGGAACATAGCAAGACACATTCCTTAACGCTGGTGGGACCGCCGTGAGCCTTGTGCTTGACGTGGTGGACCTCGCAGGTCGCGGCGGGCTGGTTACAGCCGCCCGCCCACCGGCACCGCCGGTCGCGCAGGATAACCGCGTTGCGGATCGCGGCCGGGATCGTACTGGAATAGCCGATGTCCAGCGGCAGGCTCGGCCCGGCCAGCCGGGCCCCGAGCTGCCGGGTCCGCAAGAACGAGGCCAGGCCGCCCGGGCCTGACAGCAGATCGGCCACCTTGCCGATGATGGCCTGCTGGATCGCCTCCCGGGACAGGCCGGTCAGCTGCTGCAGGGCAGCGGACGGGTCAGCGCAGCGAGCGGGGGCACAGCCTGCCGAGCCGGCCGGACCGGGCTCGCCGGGGGGAGGCGGGCTGGATGGGGCGGGCTCGCCGAGGGGAGGCGGGCTGGCCGGGGCGGGCTGGACGGCCGGGCTTGCATCCAGGGCTGGCCCGCAGTGGGCGCCGTGGCCGGCCAGCTGCAGGCATAGCCGGACCAGGTCATCGAGGGCGCCGGGGTCCACGTCGCCGGTGACGATGGGGGTGATCTGGGCGTCGCAGGCGAACCCGCGGGCGGCCGCGCCGTCCAGCCAGGCGGCGCCGTCGCCGCCGGCGCCGTCGGCGGTCTCGGCGCGGCGGGCGGACCAGCGGACCCGCATCTCGGTGACCCACTCGGTCTCCAGCAGCGACCCGTCGTCCATGGCGCGCAGCTCGGCCAGCGAGATGTGCGCCCACATCTTGACCGGCTGCCCGGCCCGCTCGGGCAGCAGCCCGCTGGCCACCAGGCGGCGCATCGCTTCCTGCAGGCCGTCGTGGTAGCGCTGCTCCCGGGTCCGGGTGTCCTCGGCTCCCATCGGCGCCGACAGCGACTCCAGCACCGCGGTCACCACGGCGGCGCACTCGGGCGTCAGGTCGCCGGAGATGACGCCCGCACCCTGGAAGGTGGTCTCGACACAGAGCTGGCGGTCCTCGAAGTCCGGCTCCGGGTCGTCCTCAGGGTCGGGGAGGGAGCGGGCGTAGATCTCCGCGGCCAGGGCGGCCAGGTCCTCCCGCCGGGCGCCCGCCTGGGCCGCGGCGACCAGGATCTCATCGGCGGCGGGCCGGCACTCGCGCGGGACCTTGTCGGTCCAGCCGCAGATGGTCCGGGCCATCGACTCGGTCAGCACGGTGCCCTCGGCCAGCGCCGCCGCGACCTGCGGGTGCGCCATGACCCGCCGCGCCCAGCCCAGGTGGCCCCGGGCCGCGCCCTTGGTCACCCTGGTGCGGTGGATCAGCCACGCGGTCGGGCTGTAGTCCGCGTCCTCGGCGTAGCCCTGCCCGGCGGTAAAAGCACCCAGGAACCAGGCCCGGGCGGCGGTGGCGATGGCGTCGGCCTGCTCGAAGGCGTGCAGGCAGTCGGCCTGGGCCTGGGCGGCCAGGGCGGTGGGGTCGGCGGCGGCCAGGTAGCCCAGGCCGGTCAGGACCATGTCCATGGCCTCGGCAGTGCTAGCGGGAGCGGGGGTGGCCACGGGTCCTCACCTCCCTTGCGGAGGAGCTCGCAGGCCGGTCCGTTCAATAGAAAAGATCTTCTGATCTTGTGTTCGATTCTAGCAGCCCGTACTGACATTTCCTGGACACGACACGTCCAGTTGGCAATGCTGCTCAGCTTGAGTTGATCATGGAGGGTCAGCCCACCGCTGAACGAGGTGAAACCGGGCTTTCACTTTGCTAGAGGGCGTGTTGAAAAAGTCTGCTGGGTGTTTTGCCTGGCAGGCTGGGGTTTATGAGCCGCAAGTACCTCCCGGTGAACCGGGAGAAGCTGATGTTTTTACCCCTGGATATGCAGGAGTAGGTGCCTAGGGACCATTTTATCTGGTTCCTGATTGACGTGGCCGGGCAGCTGGATACCTCGGCCGTGCAGGCCCGCACGAGCCCGGGCAAGGGCCGGCCGGGCTATGACCCGCGGATGCTGGTGACGCTGCTAGATGTACGCGATGTCGTGCGGGGAGCGGTCCTCACGTCAGATCGAGGACCGGACCCGGGTGGATGCGGCGTTCCGGATCGCCTCGGGGAACCAGTTCCCGGATCATTCGACGCTGTGCCGGTTCCGGCAGCGCACCGGGGGGGAGGACGGGACGCTGGAGGACCTGTTCACGAAGGTGCTGTATGTGTCCGCGGTCGCGGGGCTGGGCCGGTTACAGGTGATCTCGGTGGATGGCTACAAGATCTGGGCGACGCGTCGAAGGAGGCCAACCGGACCATGGAGATGGCTGCGGAAGCTGTACCCGCAGGTGCTGGCGGAGGCCGCAGCCGCGGACGGCAACTGCGGGTGCGAGAGCCACGGGCACGGCGAGGCCGCCGGCGGCTGCGGGTGCTGCGCCCAGGGGATGCTGCCTGGGCTGCGGCTCGAGGCAGGCAGTGCCGCCCGTCGGATGGGGTGGCGCGTCCCGGGCGGAGCGGATCGCGGCCGCCCTGGCGATCTGGAGGCCGTGCGGGAGCCGGAGGACGCGGCGCGCCGCCAGCAGGCCGAAGCCTACCTGGCGAAGGCGCGGGCCGGGCAGGCGCCGCCGGGCCGGGTCCCGCAGGAGGCGGCGGTCACGGTCGCGGAGATCGCGCTAGAGCAGGCGACCGCCGTGCACAGGCCCGGTGCGACGCGTACGACCAGCGGGTCGCGGCCTCCGCCGGCCGCGGCGTGCTGGAGCAAGCAAAGTGAAACCGGGGTTTCATCGGGTTCCGGCGGATCCGGAGCCTACGGACTGCGTTGCTGGCGGTACCAGCGTGACTGAAGTCCATTTCTGGTCCCGCAGAGCTGGCCGCGACCATCAAGCTATGAGGCATTGAGTCAGAAGGCCCTGAGGTAGGCGGAGTCAGGGGTCCCGTGCCCGCCCTCTAGGATCGAGGAAGCTCCGGACTCGGGAGGGCAACGATGCCAGTGGTGCAGGCGAACGGGATCGACATCAACTACGAGGTGCAGGGCGAGGGCGAGCCGATGGTGCTCATCCCGTACCTGGCGGCCGACCAGGCCTGCTACGCGTTCCAGGTGGCGGAGTACGCCAAGCACTACACCTGCTACAGCGTGGACCTGCGCGGCGCGGGGCTGTCCAGCAAGCCGGAAGGTGAGTACACCACGGAGCTACTGGCCGACGATGTCGCTGCGTTCATGCAGGCGGCCGGGGTCGGCCGGGCGCACGTCTTCGGGGTCTCGCTCGGCGCGTCGGCCGGCACGTGGCTGGCGGCCAAGTACCCCGAGCTGGTCACGACGCTGTCCCTGCACAGCGCCTGGGACAAGACCGATCCGTTCCTGCAGGTCATCGTGGAGGGCTGGCGGATCGTGGCGCAGGCCCTGGACAGCGTGACCGAGATGGTCATCGCGGCCATCTTCCCGTTCTGCCTGACCCCCGAGCTGTACGCGGCGCGGCCGGAGTACGTCGACGCCCTGGCCGAGTTCGTCCGGGGCCGCCCGATGCCGCCGGTGGACGCGTTCATGCGGCAGTCCGGCGCCGTGCTGACCCACGACGCGACGGCCATCCTCGGCTCGATCCAGGCTCCGACCCTGATCACGTACGGTCGCCACGACATCGTGACCTCCACCCGGTTCGCCGCGCCGCTGACCGAGGGGATCGCGAACACCGAGCTCATCGTGTTCGAGGACTGCGCGCACGCCGCGATCTACGAGAACGTCGAGGGGTTCAACGAGCAGACGCTGGAGTTCCTGCAGCGTCACTCTGGCTGATCGTCACGCGGCGGGCGCGTGCCCGCCGGCCGGCGAGATCTCAGCCGTAAACGTGGCCAGCTTGGCGATCGCGGGCTCGATGTTGGCAAACAGGCGGGCGAGCGCCGACTGCATCTGCGGGTCGTCAAGGTGGTCGCTGATCCCGGCCCCGCCATTGAGCCGGGATCGCTGCATCCAGGAGAACAGGTCCGGGTCGGCCGTCCAGGCCATCTCGGCCCGCTGGGCGATGCAGGTGCAGCAGCTGCTCATCGAGCACCCGCTGGTAGTAGTCGCAGATCTCGACCGCCGACGCGCGCGGGTAATAGCCGGCGTTCGGCCCGGTCTGCTCGAGCTGGTCGCTGCCCAGGCGGCGGGAGTTCACGCCGTACAGGGCCGACGGGCTGTGCAGCTGCACGAACGGGTACGCGTCGTTCCAGTGGCCGCCTGGGCGATGGCGCCGGTCGACCATCACCACGTCGGCGTCGCAGGCCGGGATCAGCGCATCGACGAATGCCATCCCGGCGGCGCCGGCCCCGATGACCAGGTAGTCGGTCTCGATCTCGTGCACGGCGAAAATTCTATGACGAGGCAGGATGCCCGGCTGGCACGATAGGGGTATGGAAGAACAGGCTCGCGGCCAGTACCGCAAGTTGAGCAGGCAGGACGCCTCGGACGCGGTCACCGGCCTGGGGTGGCGGCTCGTCCTGGGCGAGCTGCGCACCGAGGTCCAGACCGGATCGCTTCCGCTGGCCGCCGACGTGGCCGCCCGGGCGGCGACGGTGCCCGGCGCCGACGGGCACCTGCGGCTGGACGTGCGAGCGGACCGGGTGATCGCGTCGCTGCAGACCGCGGCGGAGGGCTGGGTGACCGAACGAGACGTCGAGCTCGCCCGGAAGATCTCGACCGTGGTCGAGGAGTTTCGCTTGGAGACGGTCAGCGGGGGCGAGGCTGGCGGGAGCAGTGAGGCTGGAGGCGGGGGCGAGGCTGGCGGGGGTGGGGGACGGTCGGTGCAGGTACTCGAGATCGGGATCGATGCGCTCGACGCCGCGGCGATCCGGCCGTTCTGGCGGGCGGTGCTCGGTTACGCCGACGAACCCGGCCGGTCCGGGCCCTGGGACGGGCTGATCGATCCGCTGGGCCAGGGCCCGGCCGTCTGGTTCCAGCGGATGGACGCGCCGCGCCCGCAGCGCAACCGCATCCACCTCGACGTGTCGGTGCCGCACGACGAGGCGGAGCCTCGCATCCAGACCGCCCTGGCGGCGGGCGGGCAAGCTGCTCAACGACGCGGAAGCCCCCGCGTTCTGGGTGCTGGCCGACGCCGAGGGCAACGAGGCCTGCGTCACGACCTGGCAGGGCCGGGACTAGGCCGCAGATGAGGCCGGATTTCGCCGAGCTCGAGGCCGAGGCGCTGGCCGCGCCGTTTTCCGGATGGGATTTCTCCTGGCTGGACCGCCGATCGGTGAACGAGCCGCTGCCCTGGAGCTACCGGCAGGAGGTGGCCCGGTACAGCGGGTCGGCCGCGGCCATGCTGGACATGGGCACGGGCGGCGGCGAGGTACTGTCCCGGCTGCGGCCCCGGCCGGCCCGGACGGTCGCGACCGAGGCCTGGCCGCCCAACGTGCCGGTGGCGGCAGCCCGGCTGCGGCCGCTGGGCATCCCGGTCGTCCAGGACGACGGAGCCCCGGGTAACGCCGAGCAGGCCGGCCAGGACGGCGGGCGGCTGCCGTTCAAGGACGGGGCGTTCGGCCTGGTCATCAACCGGCACGAGGCGTTCCGGGCGACCGAGGTGAGCCGGGTCCTGGTCCCGGGCGGGATCTTCGTGAGCCAGCAGGTGGATTGCCACAACGACGACGACCTGCGCCGCCTGCTGGACCTGGAGATCCCGGCTCAGCCGGACAGCTGGCTGCCCCTGGCGCAGCGGCAGCTCGGCGACGCCGGGCTGGAGGTGGTGACGGCGGTCGCCGGCGAGGAGCGCCACCACCTGACCGACGTGGCGGCGGTCATCTACTACCTGCGGGTGGTGAGCTGGGCCATCCCGGAGTACTCGCTGGCGCGGTATCGGGAACGGCTTCGCTCGGCCTGGGCCGCGGCCGACCGGTGGCCGGTCACGATCCGGCCGCAGCGGTTTCTGCTGGTTTCTCGTCGTTGAGCTCGTCCCACAGAGCGCGGAAGGCGCGGGCGGCCTGGCTGCGGGGGGCGAACACGGTAACCGGGGCCCGCTCCACGGACATTCGCTCGATGAGAGACAAGGCGGGGATGGGGGTGGCTGCCACGCCGGACCGTTCGGCCGAAAGTTTGGCCGTGATGTCCTGGTGCAGTCGCTTACGGCGGTCAACCATCGAGAAGAAGGCGCGGATCTCGGGGCGTTTGCCGGTGAAGTCGGCCACGAACTCGGTGAGCTGGTCCAGGGTTCGCACCGACAGCGTGGTCGGGATCAGCGGGACCAGCAGGACGTCGGCGGCGTGCATGACGTTCTCCGAGACCAAGGAGATGCTCGGCGGGCAGTCGAGGAAGACGTGGTCGTACTCGGCCGCGAGCGGGCGGAGCAGCTGGGCGAGCTTGCGGGTCGGCTTCTTGGCCGCCCGGTGGTCGGCAGAGCCCAGGAGCAGGTCCATGTTGCGGTAGGTGAAGTCGGCCGGGAGCAGGTCCAGGTTCTCGAAGTCAGTGCCCTTGATGGCGTCATCCAGGGCCTTGGTGCCGCGGATGAGCGCCTTGCCGCCGCCCTTGACCCGGGGCTTGATCCGGAACAGAAAGCTGGCCGCGCCCTGCGGGTCGAGATCCCACAGCAAGGTGCGGTAACCGTCCGCGGCGGACAGGTAGGCCAGGTTGACCGCGGCGGTCGTCTTACCGACGCCGCCCTTGATGTTGTAGGTGGCGTAGATCTTCACTGGCCCGCCTCGCGCGGCCTGGCTAGGAGGGCGCGGAACCGCTGCTGGCCCGCGGGGCCGGCGAACCGGGTGAACCGCTGGGCGAAGTCCTCTCGAGCTTCGGCCTGGCTGAGCACAAGGTTGGCGGCGAATTCACCCATGGCCAGCAGCGTAGCGGCCGGGGCGGCGCGCTCGGCGAGCATCGCCTCGGCCAGGGCCCCGATCTCCTCGCGCTGGACCTGGTTGTCCTGGAACTCGCCCAGGCAGTCCTGCAGCTGCTTGAGGTCGCCGATGACCTTCCGGTAGGCGCCCGGGTCGTGCAGCGGCGCAAAGAACTCCAGTACGTAGCGCAGTTCCTTGCAGCGCTTGCGCAGGTCGTGCAGGGACTCCGGGGCCGAGGCCGCCGTGATCTCGCCGCCCTGGGCGACGACCCGGCGGAACATGCGCTCGGTCGTGGCCACGGCCAGCTGGTCGGCGGTGACGCCGCGGCGCCGAGCCGGGCGACGCGCGTCCCGGACCTCGACCAGCGCCTTGCGCCAGTGGTCGGTGATGGCCCGGAACCGGGCCGAGCGCAGTCCGGCGGACAGCCGCCGGAACTCCCGCGCGCGGCGCCGGACCAGGAACGCGCGGAACGGCTCGAGGTCCGCCGGTGACGCGCCCACCAGCTGCTCGGCCATCGCGCCGAAGCCGAGCAAGTGGACGTCCAGGTCCCGGGTCGGCGTGGTCAGGTCACCCAGCCACTTGAACTCGGCCGCGTACGCCTGGGCCAGGCCTCCGGGCAGCACGTGGCCGAGCAGCTTGATCGCCGACCGGGTGCGGCGGACCGCCACCCGCAGGTCGTGCAGGAACTCGGTGTCGATGTCGCGGAGCGTGCCGTCGACGTTTTGCTCCAGGGTGTCGAGGAGCCCCAGGAGCAGGGTGGCAACCGCGACGGACGCGGGCATCTGCGCGGTGATGTCCGCGGCCACCCCGCCCGAGTAGTCGTTGGGGCGGCGGCCGAGGGCGTGCAGGGCCTCCAAGAACGTACTGTGCTCGGCCGCGCAGACGCCGGGGGTCTCGGCCAGGAGCCGGGCGGCCTTACGGGCCTGGACGGGGTAGCCGCGGACTTTGGCGATGGCCAGGCGCGGAGGCAGCCGGACGACGTGGTCTCCCCGGGTCACCGTCGAGCGGTCCACGATCAGCCGGGCCACGGTCTTACCGTCGGCGTTGAGCAGGCGGGTGACGCTGACCGTGCCGGCCGCGGTGGCCATCGGCAGCAGGGCTCGCGGGCTGGCCAGCTTGACGATCTGGTCCCGGACCGGACCGGCGGGCAGGTCCTCGGCTAGCCGGGGACGGCTGGACGGCCAGCCGGAGACCGGCTGTTCGGCTTGCGGCACCTCGTCCTTGCTGAGCAGCAGGCGGCTGCCCCGCCGGGCGTGCTCGTATTCGAGCACCAGTCCGGCGCGGTTCAGCCGCCAGTCGAAGGTGTCCAGCCAGGTGCGCTGGCGGGCCCCGCTGCCGGGCGCCCCGGGTTCGGCCGCGACGCCGAAGGCCTGGCCGAGCACGTCGAGGACGGCGGATACCGGGTCATGCGCTCCGGGGGCCTCCCCGGTGTCTCCGATTTCTCCGCCGAGCTCGAATCCCCGCAGGTCAAGCGTCATAGGTTCAGGCTCTCCTTCCGGAGAATCTTACCGCCGCTCCCCCTATGCTTTGTATACGCGGGCCTCAGGCCACGGGCCAGGTCACACCGGTGGCGGCGAGGATCTCCGCGGGCCCGGGCATGGCCGTCTGGGCGCCGGGCCGGGTGACGGCCGCGGCGCCCGCGGCGGCGGCGGCCTTGATGGCGTCCGGGGCCGGGACGCCGGCCGCCAGGGCGACGGCGAGCGCCCCGACGAACGTGTCGCCCGCCCCCACGGTGTCGACGGCGGGCACGCGGAAGCCTTCGATGGTGACCGGGCCGACCGGGCCGTCTGCGCTGGCCAGGGCGGCGCCGTGCGCGCCGACGGTGACCACGGCGTGACGCGGGCCTTGGCCGACAAGCTCGGCAGCGGCCAGGGCGGCGTCGGCTGGCCCGTCCACTGGGCGGCCCAGGACGGCCGCGGCTTCTGATTCGTTCACGACCAGCCAGTCCAGGCCCGGGCCGACGGTGGCGACGAAGGCGGCCGCGTTCTGCGGGGCCGGGGCGAGGTTGAGGATGGCCGGGCCGGGCTGGGCCAGAGCCTGGATGATCGCCGGGGCCGGGATCTCGGCGCTGACGACCAGGATGTCCCGGTCGCCTGCGCCGGCCACAGCGACGTCGGGCGGGCCGACGTGGTGGTTGGCGCCGGGGGCGACGGTAATGAGGTTCTCGCCGTGTGCATCTACCGCGATCATGGCCAGGCCGGTCGGGACCCCGGCCGCGATCCGTACCGTGCCAGCATCGATCCCTTCTGCGCTCAGGGCGGCCAGCAGCTGGCGGCCGAAGTCATCGTCGCCGACGCAGCCGACCATACGCACGTCGGCACCGAGCCGCGCCGCGGCGACGGCCTGGTTGGCGCCCTTGCCGCCGGGACTGAACCGGGCCGCGGACCCGACGACGGTCGCGCCCGGGCCGGGCAGCCGGGGCACGGTCACGGAGATATCCATGTTCAGGCTGCCCAGCACCGTCACTTTAGGTCGCTTCGCCACGTCATCAATTCTCCCGTCGAAACTGACCGGATATGTGGCGCTGACTGTAGGAGACACGGGAACCGGATACCTCAGCCGACTCAAGATGAACGAGAGATGAACAAGTGATGTCTAGGAACCGACGAGAGTCAGTAATAGGATCTAAAACGTTTAATTCGTTCTGATTGCGTCGGATTGTGCTACCTAGCACGGGTTCAGCCCGATCGCCGGGGACCGATGGCATCAAGTCGTACCAGAGCGGGAGGTCATGGTGAACGTGCAGCAAGGTCTGCTCCGCCGGCTCAAGCCGGTCAGGGCCTGGATCGTGGCCGTGGGCGCGGTGACGCTAGCCGCAGGAGCACTCGCGGCGGCGAGTGCCCAGAGCAGTTACGGCGCCACCACAGGCGTTGCCGCGGGTACCGTCGCGGGTTCAGCCGCCCACCACGGTTCCGGACCGCGGCTGGACCACGTGTTCATCATCATGCTGGAGAACCACGCCGCCGACCACGTGATCGGCGACCCGAAAGCGCCGTACATCACCTCGCTGGCGAACACGTACGGGCAGGCCACCGACTACTTCGGCGTCACCCACACCAGCGAACCCAACTACATCGCGGCCACCAGCGGTAACAACTGGTGGGTCAACAACGACAACGGCTGGTACCCCACCACCGCGAACAAGTTCGGGACGAACCACTACGACCACACCAACATCGTCGACGAGCTCGAGGCGGCGCACATCCCGTGGGACGCCTACATGCAGGCCATGCCCTCGGCTGGCTATCTGCCTGACTTCTGGCCGAGCAGCTCGAACGCGCTGTACGCCAGCAAGCACAACCCGTTCATCCTGTACAACGACGTCCGGGACAACCCGGCGCGGACCGCCCACATCAAGCCCTACACCGACATGGCCGCGGACCTGAACGGCCCGAACCCGCCGCGCTACGTGTGGATCAGCCCCGATGAATGCAGCAACATGCACGGCGGCATCTACACCGCGGTCAAGGGCTTCCCTGACACTCCGTGCCCGTACAACAACGTGGCCGGGGACGCCAACGACGAGGCACTCAAGGCCAAGGCCGACGCCTTCGTCAAGGGCGCGGTCCAGACGATCATGTCCAGCCGGGCATGGACGGGCAACAGCGTGATCTTCGTGGTGGCCGACGAGACCGACTTCGACGGCTCCAACGCCACCGACAACTTCTACGCGTCGGTCGCGGGCTGCTGCGATTCGCCGGTCCTGCCGCCCGCGGACCCCCAGATCAGCGCCAGCTGGCCCGGAGGGGTCTACGGCGGTGGTTCGGCACCGATGATCGTGGTCAGCCGGCAGGGGCCGCGGAACGCGACCGACGCCACGCCGTCCAACCACTACTCGATGCTGCTCACCATCGAGGAAGGGTTCGGGCTGGGCGAGCTCGGGTACACCAGCGACTCCGCTCAGGTACAGCCCCTCTGGCCCCTGATCACCGGGTAGAGATCACCGGCTGCGGCCCTGGCCAGGCGGGGGGCTGGCCAGGGCCGGCTTCCGGCCGTGGTCGATTGATGTGCTTGAGGTGTCCGGGAGTAACTAAGGTGTTCAGGTGGAACCGTTTCTGCTGCTGTCCATCCGGGCCGATGACCCCGTGGCCGACAACGAGTACGAGTCGTTCCGGATCCTGGCCGGGCTGGCCGAAGGCGAGCTGCGGCGGGTCCGGCTGGACCAGCGCGCACTCGGAGACGTCGACCTGCGGGACTGGTCCGGGATCTGGGTCGGCGGCGGGCCGTTCAACTACACCGACCCGGAGGAGACGAAGTCCCCGGTGCAGCGCCGGGTCGAGGCCGACCTGAGCCGCCTGCTGGACGCCGTGGTCGGGGCCGACTTCCCGTTCCTGGGCGCCTGCTACGGCGTCGGGGCGCTGGGCACCCACGTGGGTGCGGTCGTCGACCGGCGCTACCACGAGGACGTCGGAACGGTCCGCGTCACGCTCAGCGCGGCGGGCCGGAGCGACCCGCTGCTCCGGGACCTGCCCGCGGAGTTCGACGCGTTCACCGGGCATAAGGAAGCGGTCAGCGAGCTACCGGGGCGCGCCGTGCTGCTGGCCAGTTCGGCCGCCTGCCCGGTGCAGGCGTTCCGGGTCGGCTCGAACGTGTACGCCACCCAGTTCCATCCCGAGCTGGACGCGGCGGGCATGTCCACCCGGGTCGACGCGTACAAGCACGCCGGGTATTTCGACCCTACCGAGGCCGATGACATCAAGGCGATGGCCTGGCGCAGCGAGATCAGCCATCCGCCCGCGATCTTGCGCTCATTCGTCCGGCGTTACGGGCGGGACCGGGTGGGGTCCGTCACCGGTTAGCGGCCAGTCGGCGGGCCAGGGCGCTGGCCAGCGGCGCGGTGCTGTTGGCGGCCAGGTGCAGCAGTACCGGCGCGGCCAGGCTGCCGGAGCGTTCCCGCAGGAGAGACAGGACCACGCCCGCGGCTGCGGTTCCCGCCGCGACGCCAGCCACGGCGGCGATCCGGTCACCGCGAGCGGCCGCGAGCCGGTTGACGGCCAGCGCCTCGGCGGTCGGGCGGATGTGCCAGACGCCGAAGATCACGCTGGCCACGGCGGTCGCCGCGGGCTCGGCCAGCACCCGGCGCAGCGCGGCCTGAAGTACGCTCCGGAACGCGGTCTCCTCCCAGGCCACGGTGCCGACCGGGATGCGCAGCAGCACGTGGTAGACGAGCTGCCGCCGGTCTAGGCCGGCAACCCGCTGGTCATCGAGCAGGGGCCGGGTGGCCGGGGTCAGGGCGGCCAGCGTGAGCGCCACCGCGACCGGCGCGGCGGCCGCCGAGCCCAGCTTGAGCCCGGACCGCAGCTGGTCCCGGCGCAGGCCCAGGTCGGCGGGGGTCAGTCCGCTGGCCGCGGCGGCGGCCAGCAGGGCGGCGGCGGCCAGCGCGTTGACCGCCGGGTACCACCGCCGGTGCCACGGCCAGAACCCGGCCAGGTTGTTGTACCCGCCGAGCGCGACACAGGCGGCCACGGCGAAGGCGGCGTCGGACCGGCGGGGCGGGCGGCCGGGCGGGCCGGTCATGGGTTACTCACCGGGGCGGACGAGGCCGTTCTCGTAGGCGAAGACGACGGCCTGAGCGCGGTCGCGCAACGCGAGCTTCATCAGGATGCGGCTGACGTGCGTCTTGACCGTCTGCTCCGCGACCACCAGGTGGGCGGCGATCTCCGCGTTGGACATGCCGCGGGCCACCAGGGCGAGCACCTCGGTCTCACGTTCGGTCAGATCCTGGAGGTTCTTGCGGCTGGCGGCCCGGGGCGCACCCTGCCGGGCGAACTCCGCGATCAGGCGGCGGGTTACCCCGGGGGCCAGCAGCGCGTCGCCGGCCGCGACGACCCGCACGGCTGCGGCCAGCTCGCCGGCGGATGCGTCCTTGAGCAGGAAGCCGCTGGCGCCGGAGCGCAGCGCCTCGTACACGTAGTCGTCCAGGTCGAAGGTGGTCAGGACCAGGATCCGGGGCGCGCTCCGTCCATCTCCGGCGCCCGCCACGATCTGCCGGGTGGCCTGCAGGCCGTCGAGCACCGGCATGCGGACGTCCATGAGGATGACGTCGGGGCCCAGCTCGGCGGCGCGGGTGATGGCCTCCTGCCCGTTGACGGCCTCGCCGACCACCTCGATGTCGGGCTGCGCGTTGAGCAGGATGGAGAAGCCCGACCGGACCATGCCCTGATCGTCGGCCACCAGCACGCGGATCGTCACGCCGCCTCCTCGGGTGGGCTCACCGGCAGGACCGCGGCCACGTGGAACCCCCCGTCTCCGGTCGGGCCCGCATCCAGGCTCCCGCCTAGCATCGTGGCACGCTCCCGCATGCCGATGATGCCATGGCCGCCACCGGGCAGCGCAGCGGACGTGGCCAGGACCTGGTCGTTGCAAACCTCGATGGCCACGCCGTCGGGGTGGTAGGCCACGCGCACCTGGACGTTCGACCCCGGCGCATGCCGCATGGCGTTGCTGAGCGCCTCCTGCACGATGCGATAGGCGGACAGGTCCACGCCTTCCGGCAGCGGCATCGGGTCCCCGCTGCAGGTGGCGGTGACCGACACGCCGCCGCTGCGGGCCGAGTCGAGCAAGGCGTCCAAGTCGGCCAGCCCGGGCTGGGGCGCGGTGTTCCGCCCGTCGGCGCGCAGCACGCCGAGCACGCGGCGTAGCTCGGACATCCCGGCCAGCGCGCTGGCGCGGATGTCGCCGAAGCTTTCCACTAGCTCCGGCGGCGGATCGGCGATCTTGTAGGGCGCGGCCTCGGCCTGGATGGCGATCACCGACATGTGGTGGGCGACCACGTCGTGCAGCTCGCGCGCGATGCGCTGGCGCTCCTCGAGCAGCGCACGCTCGCCGGAGTGGCGAAGCTCCTGCTCCGCCAGCTGGCGCTCGCCGCTGCGCCGCTGCCGGACGACGACGCCCAGCAGGACCGGGAGGGCGGTCAGGAACACCGCCACGACCCCCGACCCCGGGTCGAGGATCGCGGCCCCGGCCACGATGACGGCGATCGCGGCGATCGTGATCCGCGGCCGGCAGCGGACCGTCACCGAGTACAGGCACAGGCCGTTGACCAGCACGAAGACCACCAGATACCCGCCCGCGAACAGGATGGGCGCCGAGATCACCAGGCTCGAAGCGATAGCGGCCAGCACCGAGACGACCCAGGCGGCGAGCGGGAACCGGGTGCGCAGCGCGAGCGGCGCGGCGGTGAAGAAGGCCAGCGGCACCATCAGGGCGGTGCGCGCGTGGTGCTGGAGGGCCTCGTCCCCCAGCAGCACCGAGTTGGCCACGGCGAAGAAGATCACCGCCAGGATCACGTCGGCGACCTCGACGAGATCGAACCGACCACGCCGCAGCCGGGGATGGCGCGGCCGCGGCGGGTTCGTGGTGTCGGTCACGAACGTGGCCGCGAACCTGCTCACGGCGTTCCCTTCCATACCCCCCAGCGTAGGCGGGGCGACCTGGAGATTCCGTCCCCCGGGCGGCGTATCTGCGGGCCCATACCGCAGTAGGGGGTGGTCCAGGCCGACGGCGGCCGACGGCCGCGCGGGGGACGGCTCGGGCCGCCGGTCTCATACCTGCGGGGCAGGCCGGCATTGGGTTCGTCAGCCCGACGCCGGCTAGCCGTTGCCCTCCGTAGCTTCCTGATCGGCAACACCATTCGCCGAGAAGGGACGCCACGATGAGACTCCGCTACCTGGCCGCCGGGCCGCTGCTCTTGGCGGCGATGTTCGGCACGACCGCGGCGGCGTGGCCGTCCGCCACCGCTGACCGGCCTCAGCCGCCGCCCGCGCTAACCGCCAGCGCGCTGTCCGCCCGTTACGCGGCCGACGCCCGCGCGATCGGAACGGCCGAGCGCGCCGCGGACCGAGACGGCAACAGCCAGCTGGCCGGCGCGCTGGCCACGCTGCGCACCCAGCACGTGCTGTTCTTCAACCCGGCCGGCCAGGGCGTGGCCGCCATGGTGATCGGCAACCTGGCCACGGCGACGCGGGTCGCGATCCTGGTGCCGGGCTCGGACACCACGCTGGCCACGTTCTTCTCCCGCGGGGCGGCCTCCCCCGGCGGCGGCGCCGAGGCGCTGGCGGCCGAGGCGGACCGGCTCGATCCCGGAGAGCGGCTGGCGATCATCGCCTGGCTCGGCTATCCGGCCCCGGCCATGCTCAGCCCGGCCGTGATGACCTCCGGCGACGCCGAGCAGGGGGCCCAGGCTCTGCGGCCGCTGGTCACCGCGCTAGCCCGGCACGGCGACCAGGTCGCGCTGCTGTGCCACAGCTACGGGTCGGTGGTCTGCGGGCTGGCCGCGCCGCACCTGCCGGTCACCGACATCGCGGTGTTCGGCAGCCCCGGGATGGACGCCTCCTCGGTGGCCTCGCTCGACACCACGGCGCGGGTATGGGCCGGCCGGGAGAACGGCGACTCGATCAGGTTCGTGCCGCACATCCGGCTGCTGGGGCTGGGCTTCGGGGCTGACCCGGTGTCACCCGGGTTCGGCGCGCGCATCTTCGCCACCGGCGGCGGCGGCCACAGCGGCTACCTGGACCCGGGCTCGGTCTCGCTGCGCAACCTGACCTACATCGCGCTCGGAGACGCTGCGGCGGTGACCCGATGACCGCCGTGGCCCAGGTCCGGCAGCTCGCCCGGCGGATCGACGCCGCTACGCCGCCGCAGCGCGACCGCGCGGTGGACGCGCTGCGGGCCCTGGCCATCGCGGGCGTCATCGGCGGCCACTGGCTGGTCACCTCGCTCGTCGCCAGCAGCAGCCATAAGGGCACGGTGCTGCACGACGACAGCCCGCTGGCCTCGATGCCGTGGCTGACCCCGCTCTCCTGGGTGTTCCAGACGCTCGCGGTCTTCTTCCTGGTCGGCGGCTACTCGGCCGCCCGCAGCTACCGGGGCGGGTATCTCCCCTGGCTGCGCAAGCGCATGATCCGGCTCGCCCGCCCCATAGCGGCACTGGCCGCGGTCTGGATTCCGGTCACGGTCGGCATGTACCTCGCGGGGGTCTCGGCCACGACCATCCGTACCCTGCTGTTCCTGGTGTACAGCCCGCTGTGGTTCCTGGGCGTGTACGCCGGGCTGACCGCGATGACGCCCGCGGCCATGTGGCTGGTCAGGCGGTTCGGCGTGTGGGCGGCCGCCTTCCCGGTCGCCGTGGTGGCCGTCGCCGACCTGGTGCGGTTCGGCCTGGGCGGGCCGTCCTGGGTGGGCTGGTTCAACCTTCCGGCCGGCTGGCTCGTCCCGTACCTGGTCGGCATCGCCTGGGCGCGTGGATCGCTGCGCGGCCGCCGGGGCCCCGCGCTGATGCTGGCGGGCGGCGTCGCCGCCACCGCCGCGCTGATCATCTGGGCCGGGTATCCGGCCAGCATGGTCGGCGTGAACGGGGCCCACATCTCGAACCTGAACCCGCCCACGCTGGCCGCGGTGACGTTCGGGATCGCCCAGTGCGGCCTGGCGCTGCTGCTGCGGGACCGGCTGGCGCGCGCCATGCGCCGCCCGCTGGCGTGGGCCGTCGTGGCGATGGTCAACCTGTCGGCGATGACGCTGTTCCTCTGGCATGAGACCGCGCTGGTCACGGTCAGCTCGCTGGGCCTGCTGGTCGGCCGGGTGCCGGGCCTGCTCACCGTCCCGGCGAGCGGCCTGTGGGTGGCCGAACGGCTCGCCTGGCTGCCGGTGTTCGCGACCGTGCTGGCGGGCCTGTGGCTGGCGTTCCACCGGGTGGAGCGTTAGATGCGGCTCAGCGGCAGCCGCGACGGCGGCTTGACCTGGGCCAGCCGCAGGTAGGTGACCAGTCGCGACCCGCCGCGGAGGGCCAGGCTGAGCAGGACCTGCTGAAGCTCGGCGACGTCGCGGGCCACCACAGTGAGCAGGTAGTCGGTCTCCCCCGCCACCATGTCGGCGGCGATGATCTGCGGCGTGGACCGGATCAGGTCGTCGAACTTCGGGCTCGAGCGCTCGCCGTGGGCCAGGGTGGCCGTTACGTAGACCTGGAGCGGGAAGCCGCAGGCGTCCGGGTCGAGCTGGGCGCTGATGATGCGGATGACGCCCGACTCCTTGAGCCGGCGCACCCGGTGCAGGGTGGCCGCGGGCGACAGGCCGACCAGACGGGCCAGTTCGACGTTGGTCCGGTCCGCGTCGGCCTGCAGCGCGGTGAGCAGCTGGATATCAATATCATCAAGCGAAATCGGCATAGTACAAAATTATATATCGCCAAATGGGCATGGCCACGAATTCCGTGTGGCTCATGGCCAGTATGGATGTCATGAACACGAACCGCCGTCACGCCGTCGCAGCCCTCATCGCGGCCGGGCTGCTGTGGGGCACCACCGTGCCGCTGTCCAAGCTGGCCCTGCAGTGGCTAGCTCCGGGCTGGCTGACCGCCGCGCGCTTCGGCCTGGCCGCCGCGGTGTTGCTGCCCATCGCGCGGCGCCGGGTCCGGGTCCGGGGCCACCGGCTCCTGGAGGCGAAGGTCCTGGGCTCGGGAGCGGTGGGGTACGGGGCGACGGTCATCGTGCAGAACGCCGGGATCGTCCGGACCAGCGTCACGCACGCGGCGCTGCTGATCGGGGCGATGCCGGTGCTGGTCGCGATCATCGCCGCGGTATGGCAGCGGGCCGTGGCCCGGCCGGTCGCATGGCTGGGCTTTGCCATCTCGCTGGGCGGGGTGGGCCTGGTCACCGCGGGCGGAGGCGGCGGGGGCGCGAGCGTAGCCGGGGACGGGCTGGTACTGGCCTCGCTGGTGCTGTCGGCCACGTTTACCGTGGCGCAGGCCCGGCTGCTGCCCGGCCGCGACCCGGTCGCGGTCACCGCGGTGCAGTTCCTCGGCGCTGCGCTGGGCGCGCTGGCCTTCACCGTGGTCGCCGAGGGCGCGCCTGCGGTCCCGGCCCGGCCCGGTCCCGTGCTGGCCGTGGCCGCGCTGGCGCTGGCCGGGACGCTGGCGCCGTTCACGCTATTCGCTTTCGGGCAGAGCCGGGTCCGGGCCGAGGTCGCCGGGGCGTTCCTCAACATCGAGCCGCTGGTCGGCGCCATGGCGGGGATCGTGTTCTTCGGCGAGCCGGTGGGCCCGAGGCAGCTGGCCGGCGGCCTGGCCGTCGTCGCGGGGATCGGGCTGAGCGCGGTCTCGCGGCCCTCAGCCGAGGTGCGGGCCGAGCAGGGTCAGGTCGGCGGGCGAGAGCCGGTCACGCGCGGTCTTGGCCTGATGCCAGTAGGGGTACAGGAGCGGCGGAGCGGTCGCCTGGTCGAGCCGGGCCCGTTCCTCCTCGGTCAGCCGGAGGGACGCCGCCTCGAGGTTGTCGGCCAGCTGATCGCCGGTACGTGCCCCGATGACCAGCGAGGTCACGCCGGGCCGGCCGAGGGTCCAGGCCAGTGCGACCTGGGCGGCCGATACCTCGTGCTGCTCCGCGATGCTGATCAGGAGCTCGACGAGGTCATACAGGCCCTCGGGGTCGTAGACCGGCGGCTCGCCCCAGTCCGACAGCTGGCGGGAGCCGACCGGAGCCTGGTGGTTCCGGCGGTACTTACCGGACAACAGTCCGCCCGCCAGCGGGCTCCAGACCAGCACCCCCAGGCCCTGGTCCACGGCCAGCGGGATCAGCTCGTACTCCGCCTCGCGAGCCTGCAGGGAGTAGTAGATCTGGTGACTGACCAGCGGGGCCAGGTCCAGCTGGCCGGCGATGCCCAGCGCCTTCATCAGCTGCCAGGAGGTGTAGTTGGAGGCGCCGACGTAGCGCACCTTGCCCGACCGGACCAGGTCATCCAGCGCGTGCAGGGTCTCCTCCAGCGGGGTCTGGCCGTCCCACTCGTGCACCTGGTACAGGTCGATGTGGTCGGTGCCCAGACGGCGCAGGCTGGCCTCGCAGCCGGAGATGATGTGGTGGCGGGACAACCCGGAATCGTTCGGGCCGCGGCCCATCCCCATCCGGACCTTGGTGGCCACCAGCACCCGGTCCCGGCGGCCGCGTAGCACCTGGCCGAGGATCTCCTCGGCCAGGCCGGCCGAGTACACGTCGGCGGTATCGATGAGGTTCACGCCCGCGTCCAGGCAGATGTCCACCTGGCGTTCGGCCTCTTCGACGTCGGTCGAGCCCACGTCGGCGAACGGCCCGGCGCCGCCGAACGTCATCGTCCCCATGGTCAGCACGGACACCCGCAGGCCCGACCGGCCCAGTGCGCGATATTCCATGCGGGAGACCTTACCCAGCGCAGCACGGAGCGGGCGGGCGAGGGTGAACCACGGCCCGTTCCATATAACTATTGCGGAAGCGGACCTCAGCCGGCGGTACGGGCCCGAGCCGGGTGCGCGGCGTGCCAGGCGACCGCGGTGGCGGCCAGCGCGGCCAGGCCGGCGGCGAGCATGGCGGCCCGGTCGCCGGAGACGGGGGCGCCGCTGACGGACGCGGCCACCGCGGGCAGCAGGGCGGCACCCACCGCGGCGCCGATCTGGCGGCTGGTGTTGATCATGCCACCGACCAGGCCCTGGTCGGAGTCGGCCATGCCGCGGCTGGCCAGCACCACCGATCCGAACGCGGTGCCCGCGGTGCCCAGGCCGATCAGCATGACCACGAGCAGGACCGGGCTGTAGCCGCCGGCCGGCAGCCGGGTCAGGACCGCGAAGCCGATCGCGGCCGCGGCGCCGGTCAGCACCAGCAGCCGCTTGACCCCCAGGCGGCGGGCCAGGCGCGGCCCGAGCAGGCCCATGCTGAACCCGACCACGCCCTGCGGGGCGATGGCCAGCCCGGTGAGCAGCGGCGAGAGGTGCAGCACCTGCTGCAGATACAGCGACAGGATGAGCATCTCGCCGCCGTTCCACAGGCCCAGCAGGAACGAGAGCGTGCTGCCGTCGCGCAGCCCGGGGCGATGCAGCAGGGACAGGCGGACGAGCGGTTCGGGGTGCCTCGTTTCCGCCTTGGTGAAGGCGACCGCGGCTACGGCCGCCGCGGCGACGGCGGCGATGACCAGGGGCGATGTCCAGCCGAGGACGACGCCCTGGGAGACGGCGAACACGGCGAGCGCGACGGCGCTGGTGATCAGCACGGCGCCGCGAATGTCCAGGCGGCGCGATTGGTGCGTGCTGGCCTTGGTCCGGCCGAGAATGGCGGGGGCCAGGGCGGCGGCGGCCAGGCCGACCGGGACATTGACCAGGAACACCGCGCGCCAGCTGGTGACCTGGACGAGCACGCCGCCGAGAACCTGGCCGGCGACGAAGCCCACCGAGGAAATCGCACCGTACAGGCCGATGGCCCGGGTGCGCAGCGGGCCTTCGGGGAAGCTGGTGGTGATGAGGGAGAGCGCGGCCGGGGCGACGATCGCGGCGCCGGCGCCCTGGACAACCCGGGCCGCGATCAGCAGCGCGGGATCGCGGGCCAGGCCGCCCGCCAGGCTGGCCAGCGCGAACGCGACGAGGCCGATGACGAACATGCGCCGCCGGCCGAGCAGGTCCGCCGCCCGGCCGCCGAGGATGAGCAGGCCGCCGAAGGAGATAGCGTAGCCCGTAACGATCCACTGCACCGCGTCCGGGGGCATGTGCAGCTCACGCTCGATCGAGGGCAGGGCGACGTTCACGATGCTGAAGTCAAGGACGACCATGAACGCGGCGACCAGGATGAGGGCTAGCTGGCGGGTGCGGTGCGCGGGCGGTGATGCTTGGTCTGCTGGTGGTGTTCTCGGCGGCGTTCTCGGCGGCGCCGGGGTAAGGGTTGTCGCGGTCGGCGTTTGGGAGGACGCGGGGGCGGACATGACACCAATCAGATACGTAACGGATCGTTTCGGATTTCCAATGGGTAGAACTGGGTGATGAGCGGGGATATTCCAGCGGCGGCCGGGTCTGCGGACGCGGCCGGTAGCGGGGCGGTCCCTGGCCGGGGGCGGCCGCGGTCCGTCGAGGCCGACCGCGCGATCCTGGCCGCCACGGTGGACCTGCTGGCCTCGCGAGGGCTCGCGGCCATGTCGATCGAGGAGATCGCGGCGCGGGCCGGGGTGGGCAAGGCGACCATCTACCGGCGCTGGCCGTCCAAGGGACTGCTGGCGCTCGATGCGTTCGTCACGGTGTTCCGGGAACAGCAGCCGTTGCCGGACACCGGGACGCTGCGCGGGGACCTGATCGCCGCGCTGACCGCGTGGGTGCAGGCGGTCACCCGCACCTCGATGGGGCCGATGCTGACCGGCCTGATCGCCGAGGCCCAGCACGACCACGAATTGCGCGCGGCGTGGCGGGACCGGATGCTCGAGCCGCTGCGCAGCCAGCACCGGATCATGCTGGACCGCGCCATCGCCCGCGGCGAGATCCCGGCCACGGTCGACCGCGAGGTGGTGCTGGACCTGTTCTTCGGGGCCGCCCAGCACCGGCTGCTGCTCGGTCACCTGCCGCTGACCGACGAGTTCATCGGCGAGGTCGTGGACGTAATCCTGGACGGGATCCGGCCGCGCTGAGGAGTGGTTGCTCAGGGCGGAGCTTCCGGCTCCGTGACGCGCTCCCCGCCGCTCCCTTGAACCATTTACGCTCCCCGGTTCGATTGGTGTGGATATCACCAGGGACAGTTCGGACCTATGGGAGCTTTTATGGGTCTATAGTGCACATTTCGCGCCCATAAGCCAAAATCCTCCCGGATAATCCCGGAACGGACCGCACCACGGAACGCACAGGCACCACGGCACGCAACAGGCATCAGCGCGCCCGCTCAGGCATCACCGCGCCCGCCTAGGGCCAGCCCAGGAAGGTCATGATCTCCTGCGCCACGACGCCGATGGGACGGTCGTTGACGATGGTCAGGTCCTCCAGGCCGACGCCCTCGGCGGTCGCGACCTGCCCGGCGGTCTCGCGCAGGTCGTCGCGGCGACCGCTGGTCACGTCGCTGGCCAGCCGCTGCTCGATGACGGCGAGCGGCACCGTCAGGCGCGCGACCTTCAGCGGTAGGCCGAGCGCTTCCTTTATGGCGTGGACCTCCTCGGCGGTGCGGACGAAGTAGGCGAGGACGAAGAGCTTGATGCCCGCTCGCCGGTAGTTCGTCGTCACGGCGGCTAGGTTCTGGCACATCAGCTTGATCTCGGCGGTGCGGTCGCCGGTGTCGGGGCCCGCCCAGCTCAGGTAGTCCAGGTCGAGCAGGGCGAATGGCTCACCTTGTTGCTCGAGCAGGTAGGCGATCTCCTGGGCGACCGAGCTCTTGCCGGATCCGTAAACCCCGGTGAGCAGGACGCCCTCGGCTCTGCGGTCACTCACCAGCCAAGGTTAGGGCCTGGGCGTAAATTGCCTCGACGCGCGGGGCCGGCGTCGGGAGACTGGGCATTGTGATCGCGCGGATATGGCGGGGATGGGCGCCGCTGGCCACGGCCGATGACTATCAGCGTCATTACGAGACCGAGGTCAGCGAGCATCTGCACACGATCGGCGGCTTTCGCGGGGCTCGCCTGTTGCGCCGCGAGGACGGCAGGGAAGTCATGTTCACCTCCATCACGTTCTTCGCCAGCCTGGACGCCATCCGCCGCTTTGCCGGAGACGACTACGAGGTGGCCGTCGTCGAGGAAAGCGCCCGGCGAGCGCTGAGCCGCTGGGACGAGCGGGTCTCGCACCACGAGGTCGTCGCCGAGCTCGCGTGACGGGCCGTTGCCCCGTTACAGGTCCGGGATTAGCTCCTCCTTGAGCAGATCCATCAGCAGCCCGTCGTGGAACCGGCCGTCGCCGCCGCGCTCGTACTGACGCATCACCCCGACGGGCCGGAAGCCCACCTTGGTGTAGCAGCGGATCGCCTGAGCGTTGGCGGCGGCCGGGTCGATCGTGATCCGGTGATGACCACGCTGCTCGAACAAGAACCTGGCCAGCAGCCCGATCGCCTCGGTGCCGATGCCCTGGCCCTGGTAGCGGCCACTCAGATAGATGTCGATCCCGGCGTGCCGGTACATCGGCTCGTTCTCCTCGACATACTGGATGCCCCCGGCCACCTGCCCGTCCACCTCCATCACCAGCAGGACCGCGGAATCGCCGCCGCGCAGGTCGGCCTCGATCGCCGTCACCGGATCCGGCTCTCCCCACCACCGCGAGACGGACGGCTCGGCCAGGATCGTCCGCAACGTCGGGGCGTCCCGCGGCCCGCCCGGCCGGAGCCTGACCCGGCGGCCGGTCAGCACCGGCCGGGCCCCGGCGCTCTTGCCATCACCGGCCTCCGCCTCGTGCGTTGCCATCGAGGGCTCCGTTCCCCGGTCCCGGTCCCCTTCGGGCCATGAAATCACGTGCGCCCGGACCGGGTGCGGTCGGCGGAGTCGTCGGTGACGGCCTGCAGGATGGCGGTCGGTTCGGCGGCCTGCGGCTCGCCGCGACTACTGGTGGTACGGAGGGCGATGAGGGCGGCGGCCAGCAGGAAGGCCGCGGCGGCAATCAGGGCCTGGTGGAAGCCCGCGTCGAGGGCGGCCGCCGGTGCGGCGCCGGAGGCGAGCAGGTGGGTGGTGCGGGCGGTCGCGATGGCGGAGAAGATGGCCAGCCCCAGCGCGCCGCCGATCCACTGTGACGCGTTGAACAGTGCAGCGGCCAGTCCGGCCCACTGCGGCGGCACGCCGGCGTTGGCGGCGGTGGCGGCGGCGACGAACTCGGCTCCGAGCCCAACCGACATGATCACCAGCCCGGGCAGCAGGTCGGTCAGGTACGAACCGTGGATCGGGACCTGGGCGAGCCAGAAGACCCCGCCCCCGGCCACCAGCGTGCCGGCGACGAAGACCGGCCTGATGCCGACGCGGCCGATCAGTCTCGGGGTCATGCTGGCGGACAGGCCCACGCCGGCGGTGACCGGCAGGTAAGCCAGGCCGGTACGGATCGGTGAGTACCCGAGGATGCCCTGCAGGTAGAGGGTGAGGAAGAAGAACACCGCGAACATGCCGGCGATGCCGATGAGCTGCGTAATGTCGGCGGCGGCCAGCCCCTTGATGCGGAATATTGACAGCGGGAGCAGCGGGTTCTCGCTGCGCTGCTCGTTGACCACGAACGCGGCCAGCAACGCGGCGGCCCCGGCGAGCTCACCGATGGTGCGGGCCGAGGCCCAGCCGACGGCGGGCGCCCGGACCAGCGTGTAGACCAGCAGCAGCGCGCCCGCGGTGCCGAGCAGGGCGCCGAAGATATCGAAGTGGACCAGCCGCCCCCGGCGCCGGTCGTCCTTTAGCAGCATGAAGGCGCCGGCCAGCACGACCGCGCACAGCGGCGGCTTGACCAGGAACACCCATCGCCAGCCGGGTCCCTGGGTCAGCAGGCCACCCAGCAGCACCCCGGCCGCTGACCCCAGGCCCGCCATACCGCCCCAGGCGCCCAGTGCCTTGCGGCGTTCGGGTCCGTCCCTGAACGTCGTGGTCAGGATGGACAGGGCGGCCGGCAGCATCATCGCGGCGCCTACGCCCTGGGCGAGCCGCGAGCCGATCACGGTACCGGAATTCTGAGCCAGCCCGCCGATCAGTGCTGACGCGCCGAACACCAACGTCCCGGCGACCAGGACGCGGCGCCGGCCGAGCAGGTCGGCGGCGCGCCCGCCGAGCAGCATGAACCCGCCGTAGGTCAGCAGGTAACCGCTGGGCACCCACTGCAGGTTCTGCACCGACATGTGCAGGTCACGGCGGATGGCGGGAAGAGCGACGTTGATGATCGACGCGTCCACGAAGTCGAGGAAGCCGACGGCGCACAGCAACGCGAGCGTGAGCCTGCCGCGCGAGGTGGCCAGGAACGAGGGATTCGACGGGCCTGTCGCCACGGGATGACCTCCATGGGCACCTGGTTGTATTAGTTAGTTGGCTAACTTACACTTCAGGACATGAGTTGTCTACCGCCGGCCGCGGCGCCTACCCTCTCAGTGAGATGACTGACTCAGCCGTTGCCGGAGCACCCGCGGGCAAGCGCGAGCGGCTCGTGGCCGCCGCCTGCCGGGTGCTGCACGAACAAGGGGTCGAGCGGACGACGCTCGCCGACATCGCGCTGGCGGCCGACGTGCCGGTCGGGAACGTGTACTACTACTTCAAGACCAAGGACCAGCTGGTCGAGGCGGCGATCAACGCGCACGGCAACGACCTGCGGGCCATGCTCTCCGCGCTGGACCGGCGCCGCACCCCGCAAGCCCGGCTAAAGGGGCTCGTCGGCGCCCTGGTCGAGCAGCGTGACCTGGCGGCCAGGTACGGCTGCCCGTTCGGGACGCTGGCCTGCGAGCTCGACAAGCGACCGGACGGCCTGGACCGCACCGCCGCCGACGTGCTGGGCATTCTCGCCGACTGGTCCGAGCAGCAGTTCCGGTCCATGGGTTTCGGGGACCAGCCCGAGGCGCGCGATCTCGCCATCGCCCTGATCGCGTCCTACCAGGGCATCTCGCTCCTGACCAACACGTTCCGCGACCCCGAGCTGATGGTCAGGGAGGGCCGCCGCCTGGAACGCTGGATCGACTCACTGGCCAGCGAGGCGTAACCCGCTGGTTTCCAGCGAAGAGTAACCCGCTGGTTTCCAGCGAGGCGTAACCCGCTGGTTTTCAGGCGAAGATCCCCCGGGGCAGGGTCATCGACACGACCCAGTTGGGCAGGTCCACCGTCTCGCTGATCTTGAGGTCGCCCGCCACGCTGCACAGGGCATAGGCCTCGTGCAGGCTCAGCTCCTGGTCGACGACCAGCCAGTCGACCATGTCCCGGACCGCGTTCTTGGCGTTCTCCATCAGGTCCGGGCCGATGCCGGTGGTGTGGTAGTAGCCGTGGGCGAGCATCTCGGCGGGCATGGCCAGCTGGGTCGGGTCCGCGGCGGGGACGATCGCCCGGGGGGAGGCGATGACGCTGTTCTTGATCACTGCGAAGCGCAGGGTGACGGCCATCAGGGTCTCGATGGCCGTCACGCAGACCTCCCCGTCCCCCTGGGCCATGTGCCCGTCCCCGGCGGAGAACTTCGCGCCCGGGGCATAGACCGGCAACTGGATCCGTGCGCCCTTGGTGAACTGCCGGATGTCGGCGTTGCCGCCCATGCCGCCGCTGACACTGGGCGGCAAGGTGCGGTACATGCCCTTGCGCATCGGCGCGACGCCGTAGATACCCATGAACGGGGCGACCGGGATCCGCGCCCGGCGACCCGTGTCCGCGCCGACGAAGGTGGCGAACCCGGTGTTCTGACCCCGTTCGAACGTGAACAGCTGGACGAACGGCGAACCGCTGTTGTAGGACTGGTCCTCGGGAATCGCGCCCGGTACCGGTCCGGGGTTGGGGTCGCTGATCTGGGACGCCTCAGTGAACTGGGTAATCGGGGCGAGCACATCGGGCCGCAGCGACCCGAACAGGCCCAGGGCCGGGCCGATCACGACGTAGCCGAAGTCCACCAGCGGGGCGACGTCCAGGACCTCGACCTCCAGGATGTCGCCCGGCTCGGCGCCCTCCACCTCGACCGGACCGGTCAGCGGGTGCACCCGGCCCAGGTCTACGGCCATGCTCGCCTCCGGCGTCAGGGTGCGAGCGGCCTCCCCGATATCCAGGGCGTCGCGGCACAGCAACTGGATCACTTCCCCCGGGCGTACCACGGCCACCGGCGGCAGGTCGCGATTCCATCGGGTGTGCAGGACCTGGCCGTAGCCGTCCACTACCCGCGCCCCGCCCGGCCCGGCCACCACGTCCGGCGCTCCGGAGCCAGCGACATCCATCCCGCTGACTCGCCCGCTCATTCCACTGCCCTCGGCCAGGCTCGAGAACGCGGCCGCCGCCGCCGCCCCCAGTGCGGTCTGCTGCACCAGAGAACCGCCAGCCCCGCTACCCGAGTGCACGAAACACATCACGGCCTCCCTCGCATCGTGTCCGACCGCGGCCCAGCCGGGCCGTGCCCGGACCGAACGGCCATCGTCCGTCCGGAGCGGGCCGCTTTTCCCCTACGATCCCGCACCACCGCAGGCCTGGGGAAGACGGCCCGCTGTTTGTCCGGCGCCCTGAGAGCACAGGCCGGGTGATGCGCGTCACGCCGGCCGGGTTGTTACGTCTGGCCCGGCCGTTCCGTCAAGGGAGTGTCATACGAACGAACGGCTGAGGAGATCATCATGGAGGCCCGGTTCAACTACTACGGCAACGGCGTGGCGGCGAAGTTCACCAAGTACATCAACTCGGCCGGCGCGGTCGTATCGAACTCGTCCCTACCGGCCGCGACGCAGGAGCTGGTGAAGATCCGGGCCAGCCAGATCAACGGCTGCGCCCAGTGCACCGACATGCACACCAAGGACGCAGCGCACGCCGGGGAAAGCCAGGTCCGGCTCAACCTGGTCGCGGTGTGGCGGGAGGCGACGGTCTTCTCCGAGGCCGAGCGGGCCGCCCTGGAACTCACCGAGCAGGGCACCCGCATCGCCGACGCCGCCGGCGGCGTCACCGATGAGGCCTGGGCGAACGCGGCCAAGCACTACGACGAGGATCAGCTCGCCGCGCTGGTGTCCCTCATCGCCCTGATCAACACGTACAACCGCTTCAACGTCATCACCCGGCAGCCCGCCGGTGACTACCAGCCCGGCCAGTGGGGATGACCACGGGCCGGCGTCGGGCCGGGCGAAACTCACCGCCTTGGTGGCAGCGGCGCTGCGAGCGGGCGGCTGCCGTGAGCTAGCCCGGCAGGACCGCCTCGGCTTCGATCTCGACCAGCCAGGCCGGGTCGAGCAGGCCGGCGACGATGACGGCGGTCGCGGCCGGGCGGACGTCGGCGAAGACCTCGCCGTGCGCCCGGGCGACTTCGGGCCAGTGGGCGGCATCGGTGATGAACATGCGGGTCCGGACGACATACTCCAGGCTCGTGCCCGCGCGGGTCAGGGCTTCGCCGATCAGGTCGAGGCACAGCTTGGCCTGGCCGTAAGCCTCGGCCGGGGGCGGACCGGCGCCGGGCGGGACCGGCGCGGTCCCGGCGACCAGGACCCGGTCGCCCACCACGACCGCGCGGGAGAAACCAAAGACCGGCTCGTAGGGCGAGTGCCCGCTGATGCGCTGACGCTGCACGTCGGGCATTCTTTCATCCCGGCTCGGGACGAGGGGTTCGCGATGGCCCGGAACGAGGGGTTTACGGACGGCAGGGGCCGAGGGTTCACGGACGGCCGGGGGCAAGGGTTCACGGACGGGCAGGTCCAAGGGTTCACGGGCGGCCGGGGGCAAGGGTTCACGGACGGCCGGGGTGAGGGTTCACGGACGGCCGGGCGGGTAGCACTGGCCTGGGTCCTGCCGGAGTTGGCGCCGCGCGTTATCACGTTATATCTTGAAAATGAAGCCTGATCGGGCGGCATGGCTGCGAGCGCGTATCGCTCGAAGCGCTCGAAGCGAAGGAGAGTCAGCGATGACCGATTTTGAGCAGCAACTACGGAGTTGGTGGGCCAGGCTGACCGCCTGGCTGCACGGCGACCAGCGCGCCGAGGGGACGCGCAAGGCCAAGGCGGCGGTGCAGGACTTCCGGGACAGCGAGACCGGGCGCAAGGCCGAAGCCGCCCTTCGTGACCTGCGGCAGGGCGAGGTCGGGCGCAAGGCTGAGGCGGCGCTCCGTGACCTGCGCGAGGGCGAGACCGGGCGCAAGGCCCGGGAGACCCTGCGGGATCTGCGCGACAGCGACGCCGGGCGCAAGGCGCGCGAGGCCCTGCAGGACCTGCGGAACAGCGAGACCGGGCGCAAGGCCCAGGCCGCGCTGCGTGACCTGAAGGACGGCACCGCGAGCCGCGACAAGTCCTGATCCGGACGCGCGGCGCGACCTGCGGGACGGCACCGCGAGCCGCGACAAGTCCTGACCCGAACGCGCGGCGCTGGCGGCGGGTACCGCGGCGACCGGGTGACGGCTACGCTGAGACGCAGGAAACCTGGGCGGGGAGAAGAGGTGCCTGTCGCCGTGGGGGGTATATACGCTTCGCACCCTCATTGACCTGCATGGATGCAAGCGCTAACGTCGGCCCCAGCTGACCGCTACGCAGCGCGCGGCAAGGAGGCACGACGTGACGCGGTCACTGGGCGATGGAGCCGAGAGTCCGCTGACGGCGCCGGTCGTCAGCGGCCCGGACAGCATGGTCCGGCCGCCGGTCATGGCGGACGTCGCGCGGCTGGCCGGAGTGTCCCATCAGACCGTATCCCGCGTTCTCAACGACCATCCGAACGTTCGCCCTCCGACCAGGGACAAGGTGCTGGCCGCCATCCGCGAGCTCGCCTACCGGCCGAACGCCGCGGCCCGGACACTGGTCACCCGGAGAACCAATACGCTGGGCGTGATCAGCTTCGACACCATGCTGTACGGGCCGGCCTCCATGCTGTACGGCTTCGAGCGGGCCGCGCATGACCGATACTTCGTGTCGATCGCCAGCCTGCCGGCGCTGGACCGTCGGTCGATGCTGGACGCGGTGGACCGGTTCCTCGGCCAGGGCATTGAGGGCATCATGGCCATCGCGACGGAGGACACCGCGGTGGCCGCGCTCGCGCACGTGCCCGCCGAGGTGCCGCTGGTCGCCGTGGGCTGCGGTACCAAGGCCTCGGTGACCTCGGTGGCGATCGACAACGCGGCTGGCGCGATCGCGGCGACGCGTTACCTGCTCAGCCTGGGGCACCGGGCCGTCCACCACGTCGCCGGGCCTTCGTCCCACCTCGACGCGCGCGAACGCGTCGACGGCTGGCGGCGAGGGCTGGCCGAGTTCGGCGCGCCCGAGCCCGCGATACTGGTCGGCGACTGGTCGGCCTCCTCCGGCTACGAGCTGGGCCGCCAGCTGGCTATGGAGCCCGAGGTCACCGCGGTTTTCTGCGCGAACGACACGATGGCTCTCGGGGTCATGCGGGCCCTGGCCGAACGGGGCCTGCGGATCCCGCGTGACGTGAGCATCGTGGGTTTCGACGATGTCCCCGATGCGGGTTACTACACGCCGCCGCTCACCACGGTCCGGCAGGACTTCGGCGAGGTGGGCCGTCGGGCGCTGAGCACCCTCATCGACCGGATGTCGGGCGCGATCGCGGCGGGCCTTCGGGTCCGGATCGCGCCGGAGCTGATCATCAGGGCCAGCGCCGCGGGGCCGCCGGGCCGCTGACCCGGCAGGCCGCTGACGTCGCGGTCCTGGCCGCAGCCGGCGAGACTAGTGGGACCTATCCCGCCGCGGCGGCCGACGGGGTGGCTGACCCGCGCGGTGGAGCCGCTGGGCGACAGGCAAGAATGCACCTGAGCAAGCGTAGGGTAAGGCGGGCAGATGGATGTTAGCGCTAACAAGAGTGGTCGGCTCGGTCGCGGCGACGCCTACGTGGTGGGCGTGGACTTCGGCACGCTATCCGCGCGCGCCCTGGTGGTCCGGGTCAGCGACGGTGCCGAGGCGGGTACCGCGGTCAGCGAATACCCGCACGGGGTGATCGACCGCGAGCTGCGCGGCCGGGAGCTGCCACCGGACTGGGCGCTGCAGGACCCCGGCGATTACACCGATGCGCTCGGCGTGGCCGTCCCGGCGGCGATCAGGGACGCCGGGATCGATCCGGCCCAGGTGATCGGCGTGGCCACCGACTTCACCGCGTCCACCTGCCTGCCGGTGGTCTCCGGCTCCGACTCCGGCTCGGGCTTCGGCTCCGCAGGCACGCCGCTCTGCCAGCTGCCCGACCTGGCCGGGCGTCCGCACGCCTATCCCAAGCTGTGGAAGCATCACGCCGCCCAGCCGCAGGCGGACCGGATCAACGCCGCCGCGCACGAGCGCCACGAGAAATGGATCAACCGCTACGGCGGGAAGATCTCATCGGAGTGGCAGTTCGCCAAGGCGCTCCAGGTGCTCGATGAGGACCCCGAGATCTACCAGCTCGCCGACCGGTGGATCGAGGCCGCCGACTGGATCATCTGGCAGCTGTGCGGGACCGAGACCCGCAACGCGTGCACGGCCGGGTACAAGGGCATCTTCCAGGACGGCCAGTACCCGTCCCGGGACTTCCTGGCCGCGCTGGATCCGCGGTTCGCGTCCTTCGCCGCGGACAAGCTGGCCCACCCGATCTCCCCGCTCGGCGGGCGGGCCGGGCGGCTGACCCCCGCCGCGGCCGCGCGGACCGGCCTGCCGGAGGGGATCGCGGTCGCGGTCGGCAACGTGGACGCGCACGTCACGCTGCCCGCGGCGGGCTCGTGCGCGCCGGGCACGATGGTGGCGATCATGGGCACCTCGACCTGCCACGTGATGAACGGCACCGAGCTCGCGGAGGTGCCGGGCATGTGCGGGGTGGTGGACGGCGGCATCGTCGCCGGGTTGTGGGGCTACGAGGCGGGGCAGAGCGGCGTCGGCGACATCTTCGCCTGGTTCACCAGGAACGGGGTGCCCGGCGAGTTCGCCGCCGAAGCGCGGCGCCGCGGCGTGTCGCTGCCGCAACTGCTGGACGAGAAGGCGGCCGACGCGCCGCCGGGCGCGCACGGGCTGATCGCGCTGGACTGGGAGAACGGGAACCGCTCGGTGCTGGTGGACGCCGGCCTGTCCGGCGCCATCGTGGGCCTGACCCTGGCCACCACGGCCCCGGAGATCCACCGGGCGCTGCTCGAGGCCACGGCGTTCGGCACCCGGCTGATCATCGAGACGTTCAAGACTTCGGGCGTGCCCGTGACCGAGCTCGTGGTGGCCGGCGGCCTGATCAAGAGCGCCCCGCTCATGCAGATCTACGCGGACGTCACGCGGCGCCCGCTCAGCGTGATCGGGTCCGAGCAGGGGCCGGCCCTAGGCTCGGCCATCCACGCCGCGGTCGCCGCGGGCGCCTATCCGGACGTGCCGGCCGCGGCCAGCGCCATGGGCCGGGTCAACCGGGACGTCTACCGGCCGGACGCGGCCCATTCCGACGTCTACGACGAGCTGTACGCCGAGTATGTGCGCCTGCATGACTACTTCGGGCGCGGCGCCAACGAGGTCATGTACCGGCTGCGGGCCATCCGCGACCGCGTCCAGGAAGGCGGCTCGAGGTGAATTCCGGGCCCGCGGAGGTCCCGGGGATCCGGGCGCTGCAGCAGACCGTGTGCATGCTGCACGCCGAACTGGTCCGCAACGGCCTGGTGGCCTGGACATCGGGCAACGTCTCGGCCCGGGTTCCGGGGTCCGGAGACCGGCTGGTGATCAAGCCGAGCGGCGTCGCCTACGACGACCTGACCCCGGAGTCGATGGTGGTCTGCGACCTGGACGGCAAGCTGGTCTCGCCGGGCTCGCTGAGCCCGTCGAGCGACACCGCCACGCACGCCTACATCTACCGGCACATGCCCGAGGTCGGCGGCGTAGTGCACACGCACTCCACCTACGCGACCGCGTGGGCGGCGCGGGGCGAGGCCATCCCGTGCGTAATCACCGCGATGGCCGACGAGTTCGGCGGCGAGATCCCGGTCGGCCCGTTCGCGCTGATCGGCAGCGACGAGATCGGTCGGGGGGTGGTCGCCACCCTGACCGGGCATCGCTCCCCCGCCGTGCTGATGCGCAGCCACGGCGTGTTCACCATCGGCGCCAGCGCGCGGGACGCGGTCAAGGCCGCCGTGATGTGCGAGGACGCGGCGCGGACGGTGCACCTGGCCCGCGCCTACGGCGAGCCGGCGCCGCTGCCCCCTGACCAGGTGGACGCGCTGTACGCCCGCTACCAGGACCACTACGGCCAGCGTTGACCGCTGATAAGGAGAAGTCATGACTGCTTGGGTTGGGCGCAAGCCGCGCATCGGGATTCTCGGGATCATGCAGGACCTGTACGACGACATGGTGCCCGGGATCGCGCAGCGGCAGGAGGGATATGCCGCCGAGATCGCCACGCACCTGTCTGACGTCGCGGAATTCACCCCGAGCAAGGCGATCAAGTACCGAGAAGATGCCGAACGCGCCATGCGCGAGTTCGAGAACGCGGACCTCGACGGCGTGCTGGTGATAATGCTCACCTACGGCCCGGCCATGCGGGTGGCCCGGCTGCTGTCCGAGTCGCGGCTGCCGGTGTGCCTGGCCAACATCCAGCCGGAACCCAACGTGACCCCGGCCTGGGACATGGCGGACATGACCTACAACCAGGGCGTGCACGGCGCACAGGACACGGCCAACGCCATGGTCCGGGCCGGGAAGCGGTTCGCCGTGCTGACGGACGACTGGAAGAGTGCCACGTTCCGGGAGGACGTGGGCCGCTGGGCGCGCGCGGCGGCCGCGGCCACGTCGTGGAAGCGGCTCAAGGTGGCGATCTTCGGCTACGCGATGAACGAGATGGGAGACATCCGGGTCGATGAGAGCGCGCTGATCAGGAGCCTGGGCCCGGCCATCATCTCGGTCGCGCAGGGTGACCTGTACCGGGGCATGCAGGAGGCCTCCGCTGGGGCGGTGGCCGACGTGATCGGCTTCGAGGACGAGCACTTCCAGATCGACCCGCGGCTGTCGGTGACCGAGCGCACGGACCACGCCCGCATGCAGGTGGCGATCGAGACGATACTGAACGAACGGGGGTTCGGTGCCTACACGGCCCACTTCGACGCCATCGGGGAGGACGGCCGGTTCAGCCGGCTGCCCCTGGCCGCGGCCTCGTCCCTGATGGCCAAGGGTTACGGGTACGCCGCCGAGGGCGACGTGCTCACCGCCTGCCTGGTCTACGCCGGGCACGTCCTGATCGGCGACGCGCACTTCACCGAGATGTACGCGATGGATTTCCCGTCGGACTCGGTGCTGATGAGCCACATGGGCGAGGGCAACTGGAAGGTCGCGCGGAGCGACCGGCCGGTGAAGCTGATCAAGAGGCCGCTGGGCATCGGGCGGCTGGAGGACCCGCCGACGTTCCTGTTCCAGTACCAGCCCGGCCCGGCCACCCTGGCCACGCTGGTCTCGCTAGAGGGCGAGCGGTTCCGGCTGGTGGTCGCGGAGGGTCAGAACCTGGACAGCCAGGAGCTGCCGGCCCTGGAGATGCCGTACGGCCAGTTCCGGCCCGCGTCGGGGCTGCGCAAGTGCCTGAACGGGTGGCTGACGGCCGGCGGCCCGCACCACGAGGTGATGAACCTGGGCCACCACGCCGCCGACTGGAAGGCCTTCTGCCAGCTCACCGGCATCGAGTTCGTCCAGGTCTAGGGCGAGTTCTGTAGCCAGCTGAAATTCGATTGCGGCTGGCAGGCCCGTATGGCAGCGTTCGATGAGTTAGGTCCGGCGCTGGCCGGCTGAGCGGAAGGGAGACGCCAGATGTATACGCCCGTCGCGGGCGCGTGGCCGCCTGCCCTATCCGACGCTCAGCCGAGGAGCACCATCCGTGCCCGACTATCACTCCGCCTACGACGGAAAGTTCACCTCCAGCCGCGGTAAGCGGCGCTACAACGACGACGAGCCGACCGCGGCCAAGCGCGTCCGGGGCCGCCGGATGCTGCCGTCGATCGAGATATTCGACGCCACCGACGGCCTGCCGGAGGGTGATCGCTGGTCCACCTGGGACCAGTCCATACCGACCCAGCGCGGCCCGAAACCCTACCCCGGCTGGCTGGTCACCGAGCTCGCCGCGGTCGACACCGAGCTGGGGATCCTGAAGACCGGCAAGGAAGCCGATGTCTTCCTGGTCCGCCGCGGCGTCCCGGGGACGGACCGGTCCTGCCTGCTCGCGGCCAAGCGGTACCGGTCCGCCGATCACCGCATGTTCCATCGCGACGCCGATTACCTGGAGGGCCGCCGGACCCGGGCAAGCCGGGAAAACCGGGCCGCGGCCAACCGGAGCACGTTCGGGCGGCAACTCATCGCGGGCCAGTGGGCGAGCACGGAGTTCACCGCGCTGGCCCGGATGTCCGCCGCCGGGGTTCCGGTTCCGTATCCGGTGCAGATCCTCGGCACCGAACTGCTGCTGGAGTTCATCGGCTCGCCGGACGGGACGGCCGCGCCCCGGCTGGCCGAGACCCGGCCGGGCGCCGCCGAACTCGCCGGACTGTGGGACCAGCTGGTCCGGGCGCTGGTGGCCCTGGCCCAGGACGGCCTGGCCCACGGCGACCTGTCCGCCTACAACGTGCTGGTCCACGACGGGCGGCTGGTCATGATCGACCTGCCGCAGGTGGTCGACGTAATCGCGAACCCGCGCGGGGCCTGGTTCCTGACCCGGGACGCGGAGAACATCGGCCGGTGGTTCGGCCAGCACGGCCTGACCGGCGTGCACCCGGAACCCGGGGACCTCGCCGCCCTGCTCTTGCGCGAGGCCCGCCTCGAGTGAGGCTGGAGGCGGCGCCGCCAACCAATGGGCGTGACACCCTAACGGCTCTAGCTGGCGGGCTGGCTTTCCTTGATCTGGAAGACGAAGTCTCTTACGGCCGGGAAGGCAAGGTCTGGGCGGTCGCGGA
The DNA here is from genome assembly GCA_963722055.1 of uncultured Actinomycetes bacterium. Taxonomy (GTDB): domain Bacteria; phylum Actinomycetota; class Actinomycetes; order Streptosporangiales; family Streptosporangiaceae; genus Palsa-504. The sequence continues at coordinate 211,788 of CAVRLA010000004.1, forward strand.
AGATGGTGTGGCGAGCACCGGGAAGCTTCACCAATCGGGTGGTCTTCGCCGGTAGCTGGCTGGCTAGCTCCTCGACGACGGGCAGCGGGCAGATCGGGTCGTCTTCACCCGTGAGGACCAGCACGGGACACCGGACGGCGCCGGTCACGCTCCAGGGGTCGAAGCCGCTGGCCCGCTGACTGGCGTAGTGCAGGCTGACGTCCATGTTCTTAATCATCCGGGCCAGGAACTGGCGGGATTCCCCGGCCCAGCCGGGCGTGGCGCTGTACAGCGGGTAGCAGACCCGGATGAACTCAGCCTGGTAGTCCCCCGTCTCATCAGCGTAGGTGCGCCGCGCGACGGCGGCGGCCTCGGGGCCGCCGAGGCGGCCGAACGCCTCGATGACGCGCTGCTGATCGCCGCGGCCCCCGGTGGTGTTGGCCAGGATGACCCCGCCGGGGTGATCGGGGAACAGCCCCGCGTAAGTGAGGGCGACGTCCCCGCCGAAGCTGCTGCCGAGCACCACCGGCTTGTCCAGCCCGAGCGCGTCACACAGCCGCCGCAGGTCATCGGCCCAGGTCCGCATGTTCCAGAATTCGGCGCTGCTGTGATCGCTGCGGCCGTGGCCCCGCAGGTCGAAGTACACCACCTGGAAATCTTCCGCCAGCGGCCCCAGGGCGGACTTCACCGTCATGTGATCCAGGCCGGGACCGCCGTGGACCGCCACCACGACCGGGCGCTCTGCGGTCGTGTCTCCCTGCGGGATGACCGACGGCCCGGACACATCGAACCACAAGGACACATCGCCGAAGCTGATACGCATGCGACCTCCACGACATCTGCGGGCCGGGCTCAGAGGTCCACGCTAATCCCGATGGCGAGCTTGCGGGCCGCTGCTGGGCGGTCCGTACGGCCAGGCCCGGGCCGGGCGCTTCGCGCGCCGCCAGGCGCGCGAAGCGCAAGCAGGGCGGCTGATGATCTTGTAACTACATGGACCGGCCGTTCCCCGGTGGGTGGCGGGGAACGGCCGTTGTCCTGAGCAGGGTCAAAGCTGGATAGTCGCTTCGATGGCCACGCTTGAGACGTCAGAGCGAGTACGTGGCCTCGATCACGAGCCGGCGCACTGGACGGGCCGGACGGTTGGGGGATTTATCCAAGATGTCTCTTCCGGGTAGGTTGACGTTTCCCTGGCCCGGATCGGGAGTCTCGCAGCGGGCGCGGGCGCCACAACCCTCTCTCTGGACTCGGGGTGGCCGCCATCCTCTCGCCCGGCATTCTGGCCGCAGTCACCTGTCACACACCAGCCCCGCCAGTACCGCCGCCTGCGGTCCGCCGAACCGGTGAACGCGGCGTTGTGATGGCTCTTCCCGATAGAACGCCGCGTTCACATGGCGAGAACCACGTCAGCGGCGAGATCTCATGCGAACTCCCGGGACTGGCGGGACGGGCGGGCATCGCGAGGCTATACCGTCCCCGGGACATGCTCACCGCGGCCATCCAGACCCAACCGGCGGCCGGAGCCGAGGTCGGCCTAGCCGACGCGCTCCACTGTACCGGGGCATGGGTGCCGCCGGCCTGCCCGGCCGCCCAGTCCAGCAGTGCCGTCTTGCCGATGCCCGCCTCCCCCCGCAACACCAGCACCCCGCTCAGCCCATCCCGGACCGCGGCCAGCACGCCCCCAATGCGGCGGTCTCCACCCCCCGATTCAGCAACGCGCCGATCGCTCTGCCCTCCAGCGCGCCACGGTAGGAAACGGACGAGGCTTCCCAGGCCTGACGGCCATGCCCGAGAGTGGCGCATGACAATAATCGCCCAGATGCCGCCGCGAATCACTACTCGAAGGCCAGGACGGCGACCGGTCAGAGGAGACCGACGCCGCCCCGATCCAACTCGCCCGGCACCCGGGACGACCTCAGCCCCGTCAGCGACGCTATCGACCCGCTCACCGACACCGCTATCCACTGCCCTTGACTTCTCGGACTTCTGTAGCCGAATGACCGGGCGGCGGGGCCGGCCCGCCCGCGCAGGATGCAGGGATGCGCGGGACGGGCCGACCCCAGTTCGGGGGTGCGGTGCCGGGTTAGTCGAAGGTGATGATGTCGGCCGGCTCCGGATCGGAATCCCTGGGATCGAGCCGGACGAAGTTCTGGAAGTCTTCCGCGCCGGGGGTGGGCCAGGGCGGCGCCTCCGGGCCGGCGCGGACGGTGCGGGTGGCCTGAACCCAGAGGGCCTCCCCCGGGCGGGGCTGCCTGAAGCCCAGGTAGCCGTTCTTCATCACGCCGATCCGCTGGGCACGGCGGGCGATGCTGCCGTCGTGGGTGACGAGAACCATGGTCAGGCCGCGCTCGCACCACATGGTCTCGAGCAGGGCGATGATCTCGTCCCGGGTGTCCTCGTCCAGGTTGCCCGTCGGCTCGTCGGCCAGCAGGACCTTCGGCTCCTTGACCAGGGCGCGGGCGATGGCGACGCGCTGCTGCTGACCGCCGGACAGCTCCCCCGGCAGGTGCTGGGCCCGGTCGCCGAGGCCAACCGCCTCCAGCGCAATCGTGGCCCGCTGCCGCCGCACCGCGGTGCTAACCCGCAGGGGGACCAGCGCCGCCTCTATGTTCTCCAGCGCCGACAGCGTCGGTATCAGGTTGAAGGTCTGGAACACGAACCCGATCGACCGGGCGCGCAGCTTGGTCAGCTCGGTCTCGCGGAGCTGCGCGAGGTCACGCCCGTCGAACTCGACAATGCCGGAGGACGGCCGGTCCAGGCCGCCGAGGATGTGCAGCAGCGTGGACTTGCCGTGTCCGGTGGGGCCCTGGAGGGCCAGCCACTCGCCGTCCTCGACCACCAGGTCTACGCCGTTCACGGCCACGACGGTGCTCCGGCCCTGGGCGTAGTTCTTGGTCACTCCAGAGAGCTTGTACATGGCTTTCCTCCCGTCAGGCGACCTTGGACAGCGCGTCCGCCGGGCGCAGGCGCGCGGCCCGCCACCCGCCGAATATCCCGGCGACGATGCCGCCGGCCACGGCTAGCAGGACCGCGAGGACGATGACGCCGGGGCTCACCAACGCGGTCAGGTGAACGGCCACGCTATGGGCGGCCGTGTCGGCGTTGCGGAAGGCGCCGAAGCCGAACTGCCGCGCGCCGCCCGGGGTGGCCGAGCCCGTGATCGGCCCGACCACAGCGGTCAGCGGGGGCGACATCCTGGTCACCAGCTCCGCGCCGGCCAGGCCGAGGCCCACGCCGACCGCGCCGCCGATGATGCCCACCGCGACGGCCTCCCCTAGCACCTGGCCGACGATCCGGTGGCTCGTCCAGCCGAGCGCCTTGAGCGTGCCGAACTCACGCACCCGGCGCGAGACCGCAGCCATGGTCAGCAGGCTGGCCAGCAGGAACGCCGAGATCAGGACCGCCACCGCGAGCCAGCGGCCCAGGTTGTTGGCCAGGCTGGAGGCGCTGGACAGGGAGCCGGTGACCTCGTTGGCCAGGCTGGCGGAGGTGGTCACGATGTCGCCGGGCAGGGCCCGGGAGATCTCGCTGGAGACCGTGCCGATGGCCGAGGAACTGCTGGCCGCGACGTAGATGGTGTTGACGTCGCCGCGCAGGCCGGCCAGCTTCTGCGCGACCGCGAGCGGGATGTAGACGTCCACCGGGTTGTGGCCGGCGCTCGCTGACGATGCCGATGACCTTGAAGTTCGTAGTGGTGCCGACGCTGTTGCCGATGGCGACGGTGGAGCCCACCCTGAGCTTGTTCTGCGCGGCATAGTTGGCGTCGATCACCGCGACGTCGGACGAGGCGTCCGACGTGGTGAAGGTCCGTCCCGAGCTGAGCTTGCCGGAGCTGAGCGGGCCAAGTTCGCCCGCGCTCAGGTCCACCCCGTTGACGGTGAAGCTGTTGGCGGTGAAGCTGGCCCGGAAGCTCTGGGATCCGGACCCGCCGGCGGAACTGCCGCCGCCGCCGAAGCCGCCGCCGAAGCCGCCGCCGCCGAAGCCGCCGCCGCCGAAGCCGAAGCCGCCGCCGCCGCCGCCGTTTACGTTGATGGCCGGCATGGTGCCGCTGAGCGTACGGTCGGTCAGGGTCAGGCCGCCGGCGGCCGCCGCCACGTCGCCCAGGCCGGCCACCGTGGTCACCGACGAGGCGCTGATCGAGGCCAGCGTGGCGGTGCCGCCGAGCGTGCTGGTGTCGATCTTGGTCCCGGGCGCCGGTCGCTGCGCGGTCCCGGTGCGGAACCCGACGCCGAACGAGCCAGGCGTGAACGACCCGGCGGCCGGCGTCTTGGTCACGGTGACGTCCGTGCCCACGCCGTACAGCGCCCTGAGCACCGCGCCCTGGGCGTTGCGGACCCCGGCCGCCGCCGCCGTCACGGTGATCACCAGGCCGACGCCGAGCGCGAGGCTGAGCGCGATCAACACGGCCTGGCGCATGCGGCGTCGGAGCTCACGCCGCACATAGGTAAAGAACATCCCCGCACTCCTGCTCGGCGGCGCGCATTAGGCCCGAACGGCGCTACCTGTCCGAAACGGCTGGCTCCGCATAGATGGCGGCGCGGAGACCGCCCCGGGGTCGGACACCGCGCCGATTCCGAGCATGGCGGTGCGAGCTGAAGGAGTGCTGAGTCGCGACTGCAGGCTTACCTAGGGTGGGCTCGCGGGGAAAATACAGTGGGCTCGCGGGGAAAATACAGTTAGCCCCCGCGGACCGCGCGGATCGATTCGCGCAGCGAGCTCATCGTGGCCAGCACGGCTGAGGGCTCGTAGCCGCAGTGCGCCATGCAGTTGGCGCACCGGGGATCCTGGCCCCGGCCGTAGGAGTCCCAGTCGGTGGTCTCGACCAGCTCCTTGTAGGTCTTGACGTACCCGTCGTTCATCAGGTAGCAGGGCTTCTGCCAGCCGAACAGCGAGTAAGAGGGAATCCCCCAGGCCGTGCAGCCGAAGTCGGTCTTGCCCTCGAGGAAGTCCAGGAACAGCGGCGTGTGGTTCAGCCGCCACTTGTGCCGGCGGCCGTCGGCGAACGCCTTGCGGAACAGCTCGCGGGTCTCGGTCACGCCGAGGAAGTGCTCCTGATCGGGCGCCTTCTCATAGGCGTAGGCGGGCGAGATCTGCATCTCGTCGATGCCCAGGTCGTCGTTCAGGTAATTCAGGACATCGATGATCGTCTGCGGGGTGTCGGTGTTGAAGAATGTGGTGTTCGTGTTCACCTTGAATCCGCGCGACTTGGCCAGCTTGATCGCCGCGACCGCCTCGTCGAAGACGCCTTCCTTGCAGACCGACTCGTCGTGCCGCTCGCGCAGCCCGTCGATGTGTACCACCCAGGCGAAGTACGGCGACGGCTTGAACTTGTCGATCTTCTTGGGCAGGAGCAGCGCGTTGGTGCACAGGAACACGAACTTCTTGCGCTTGATCAGCTCGGCGACGATGACGTCGATCTGGGGGTGCATGAGCGGCTCGCCGCCGGCGATTGACACCATCGGCGCGCCGCACTCCTCGATCGCGGCCAGGGCCTGCTCGACCGGCATCCGCTGCTTGAGGATGTCGTGCGGGTGCTGGATCTTCCCGCAGCCCGCGCACTTCAGGTTGCAGGCGAACAGCGGCTCGAGCTCGACGAGCAGCGGATACTTCTTATTGCCAGCCAGCTTCTGGCGCATCAGGTAAGACCCGACGCGCATGGACTGACGTAGTGGCATGGGCATTATTGCCGTACCTCCTTGGGCAGGCCGAACCGGATTGATTCCGTGGTCGTCACTCGCTCGGAAACCGATACCGGCCCGAGGCCGGACAGCGCCACGATGATCTCCTCCACCACGGCGGGAGGCGCGGAGGCGCCGGCCGTCAGGCCGATGGTGGATACCCCAGCGAGCCAGTCGAGCTGGATATCCTCCGCCCCGTCGATTAGGTAAGCCGGTGTGCCGACCCGCTCGCAGGTCTCCACCAGCCGGACCGAGTTGGACGAGTTCGTCGAACCCGCCACCAGCACCAGGTCGGACTCGGCGGCGACCGCTCGTACCGCGACCTGCCGGTTGGTGGTCGCGTAGCAGATGTCATCGCTGCCCGGCGCGCGCACCGCGGGGAAGCGCTCCCGCAGCGCGCCGGCCACCTCGGCCGCCTCGTCGACCGACAGCGTGGTCTGCATCAGGTAGGCCACCCGCTCACTGTCCCGCGGCCGCAGCGCGGCGACGTCGTCCGCCGTCTGGACCAGGACGGTCGAGCCGGGCGCCTCGCCCAGGGTGCCCTCGACCTCCTCATGCCCGGCGTGGCCGATCAGCGCCACCGTGTACCCGTCGGCGGCGAACCGCCGGGCCTCGGCGTGCACCTTGGACACCAGCGGGCAGGTGGCATCGATCACCGCCAGCCCCCGGCGGGCGGCCTCCTCGCGAACCGCGGGCGACACGCCGTGCGCGGAGAACACCACGGTCGCGCCGTCGGGCACCTGGTCCAGTTCGTCGACGAACACCGCACCGCGGCGCTCCAGGTCGCCCACCACCCGCGTGTTGTGCACGATCTGCTTGCGCACGTAGACCGGCGGCCCCTGGCGCTCGAGGACGCGCTCGACGATCTCGATGGCCCGCTCCACCCCGGCGCAGAACGACCGCGGCCCGGCCAGCAGGACCTGGCGCGTCCCGCACGCCGCCGCCCACCGCTGGGCCACCGGAGCGGCGGCCCGCAGCGAGCGCAGCGCGGCCAGTCCGCCGGAGACGATGCCGGCCAGCGGCCGGTGCGGGGTGTCGGACACCGCGCGGATGACCGCCACCGGGCGCCCGTGCGCCGCGGCGGCCAGCGGTGCCGATTCCATGTCGGCCAGCAGCCAGCCCTCGGCGGCCAGCTTGGCCCGTCCGGCCCGCCGGACCAGGTGGTCGACGGTGGTGATCCGGCCGGTGCGGGCGGGCAGCCCGGCACGCCGCAGCTCGCCGGCCAGGATCGGCGCGGACGCGCAGGTCACAGTGCCCATTTCCGGGCCCACTTCCGGGCCCACCTCGGTCCCGACGACCAGGTCGCCCGGGCTGAGGTCGGTGCTCAGGCCGCCGCCCACGCCCATGATCATCATCTGGCCGAACGAATCATGGCTCAAGCGGCCGGCCCGCTGCGCCGCCCGCGTGGTTCCGTAGCCGGTGCGGATGACAGCGGGAGGGTCGGGCAGGTCGCGCAAGCCGCGGCGGAGGGCCCGGGCCTCGATCCGCAGCGGCGCGCAGATGAGCAGCGGGTCCGAGGCGCCCGCGTCCTCGGCCCCGGCGTCGCGCGGCCTCAGGATGGTGTCCGTCATGCGCTGCCTCCGGATGTGTGGGCCGCTACGTACCGGCCGAGTGCGCTCAGGGGGAAGGCCAGGCGGTACAGGTGATAGTTGATGTAGAAGTCACCGGGGAAGCCGGTGCCGGTGTACCGCGGCTCGTCCCAGCTCCCGTCGGGCCGCTGCGCGGCCGCCAGCCAGCGGATGCCGCGCTCGACCGCGGCGGCACTCTGCTGGCCTTGCTCGCTCCGCTCGCGGTGCTCGCCGGCCGCGAGCAGGGCGAGCAGGGCCCAGGCGGTCTGCGAGGCGGTGGAGGCACCCTGGCCGGCCAGGGACGCGTCGTCGTAGGAGCGCAGGTCCTCGCCCCAGCCACCGTCCTGGTTCTGGTGTGCCTCGAGCCAGGCCACGGCCCGGCGGATGGCGGGCTTGGACGGCCGCACCCCGGCCGCGATCAGCGCGGGCACCACGGCGCCGGTGCCGTAGATGTAGTTGGCGCCCCAGCGGCCGAACCACGATCCGTCCGCCTCCTGGGCCCGCAACAGCCACACCACCCCCCGGCGGACCGCGGGGTGATCGCCCTGCCCTTCGGCCGCGAACGCCTCGACGATGTGCGCGGTCACGTCGGCCGAGGGCGGGTCGATGACCGCCCCGAAGTCGCAGAACGGCAGCTTGTTGACCAGTGCGCGGGTGTTGTCCGCGTCGAACGCGCCCCAGCCGCCGTCCTTGGACTGCATGCCGGCCAGCCAGCGCAGCCCGCGTTCGATCGCGGGCTTGGCCTCGGCGGCGGGCAGGGCCACCCGGCGCAGGGCCAGTACGACCTCGGCGGTGTCGTCGGTGTCGGGGTAGTTGTCGTTATCGAACTCGAAGGCCCAGCCGCCGCCGGGAGCCAGGGCGGGCCTGCGGACCTGCCAGTCGCCCGGCCCGCGGATCTCCTCGCCGAGCACCCACTCCCCCGCCTGGACCAGGGCAGGATGATCGGCGGCCAGGCCCGCGTCGGCCAGGCCGATCATGGTCAGCACGGTGTCCCAGACCGGCGACTGGCACGCCTCGAGACGGCGCACCGGGCCGTCGGGGCCGTCCTCGGTGATCGTGAACCGGTCAAGGCCGCTCAGTCCGCGCTGCATGACGGGGTGCTCGATGTCATAGCCGAGCAGGTTCAGGGCCATCAGCGAGTACACCCACGGCGGCTGGATGCCGCCCCAGCAGCCGTCGCGCTCCTGCCGGGCGATGATCCACTCGGCACAGCGGCGCAGCGCCGCGCGCCTGACCGACTTGACCGGTCGGTAGAGGTGAAGGCCCTTGTCCAGGGCAGAGAACATGACAGCCCAGGGATCGGCGGAGGGGCGTGGGCCGGGGAGGGGGCGCGCGTCGAGGGAGCGGCGCGGACCGGGAGCGCGGCCGTGCCGACCGCCGGTCTTCAGCTCATCGATGGTGAACGGGAGCGGGCGGGACGGGCGGAACGACTGGACTATGGCCAGCGCCACGATGGTCTGCCGGGCCCAGCAGCCCCAGTCGTAGATGTTGAGCGGGAACCAGGACGGCAGGTAGATCAGCTCAGGCGGGATGACGGGCAGGTCGTCCCAGGACCACCGGCCGGACAGGGCCAGCCAGAGCCGGGTGAATACGCGGGTGGCCTCCACGCCGCCCTGGGCCAGGATCCAGTCGCAGGCCAGCTTCATGTGCGGAGCGTCCGGCTCGTCGCCGGCCAGCCGCAGCGCCACGTAGGCCTCGACGGTGGTGGACAGGTCAGCGGGCCCGCCGAAGAAGTTGGCCCAGGTACCGTCGTCGCGCTGCTGGGAGCGGATCCAGCGGCCCGCGGCCGCGGTCGCCGTGTCGTCGCGCACGCCGAGGAACTGGCGCAGCAGCAGGTCCTCGGCGTCCATGGTGACGTTGGTCTCGAGCTCGCCCTGCCACCAGCCCTGGGCGTGCTGCAGACCGAGCACGTGGTCGCGGGCTCGGTTCAGGGTGTCGCGGGCGAGATCGAGGGCCCCCGGCTCAGCTACCACTGGCGGGCCGTGATGAACTCGGCGATCGCGGTCAGTTCGGCGCGGACGTCGGCGGGCAGATCCACGTCGGCCAGGCTGGCGTTGGCCGCGGCGAGCTGCGCATCGGCTTCGGCCTCGGCCCACTGCTTTCCGCCGGCGGACGCGACCAGGTCGGCCGCGCGGATCAGGTCGTCCTCACTCAGTGGCCGCGGGTCGGTGAGCAGGTCGTGCAGTTCAACGGCCTCGAGCGTGCCGCTGGTCAGCGCGGCCACCACCGGCAGCGACTTCTTGCGGGCGCGCAGGTCCGCGCGGACCGGCTTGCCGGTGACCTCCGGCGCGCCCCAGATGCCGAGCAGGTCGTCGGTGAGCTGGAAGGCCAGCCCGACGTGCGCGCCGAAGGCGGCCAGGGCCATGGCCAGCATGGGCGGCGCGCCGAGGTGCACCGCGCCGATGCTGCACGCGCAGGCCATCAGCGCGGCGGTCTTGTCGCCCGCCATGTCCAGGCACTCGGCCAGGGTCACGTCGTCACGCTTCTCGAAGGCCAGGTCCGCACCCTGCCCGCTGATCAGCCGCTGCACCGACGCGGACAGGCACCGGGCCGCCCAGGGACCCTGCGCGCTGCCGTCCTCCAGCAGCAGGTCCTGGGCCAGGGCCAGCAGCGCGTCTCCGGCCAGGATGGCCGGGCCGACGCCGAACACGGTCCAGGCGGTGGGCCGGTGCCGGCGCTCGGTGTCGCCGTCCATGATGTCGTCGTGCAGCAGCGACCAGTTGTGCACCAGCTCCACGGCCACGGCGGCGGTCACGCCGCGCTCCGGCGGGGCGCCCGTGGCACGGGCCGAGAGCAGGGCCAGGGCGGGCCGCAGTGCCTTGCCGCTGCCACCCTCGGTCGGGTGGCCCTCGGCGTCGGCGAAGCCGAAGTGATACGCCGTAACCTTGTGTACGTCCGGCGTCAGCCGACCGATGGCCGCCTCGATCGCCGGGCTCACCAGGTCCCTGGCCAGGGTCACACCCTCGGGCATCACAGCAGTCACTGACGTACCCCTATCGTGGTGGATGAGTCGGACGCGCTCGGGGCGGGCCCGGTTGACAGCACCGTATGCCGTAGCTCGATGGCGGCGGCCAGGCCGCTGCGCACGGCGCTTTCCATCGTGTCGGGCCACCCGGTGTCGGTCCACGCGCCCGCCAGGACCAAGCCGGGAAGCCGGGTCGCGGCCCGCGGCCGGAGCCGGGCGGTGCCGGGCGCCTGACGGAAGGTGGCCCGTCGCTCCCGGGTGACGAAGAACTCTATGACCTGCGCCTCTCGCGCGGCCGGCAGCAGCTCGGCCAGCGCAGGCACCAACTGCTCGCGCAGCGTGGCCGCGGGCACGTCCACGTACTCGTCCGCCGCCGACAGCGATATCGCGAGGTACTGCGGCCGCTGAGCGGCATCCCCCGCACCATGCGCACCATCTGCCGCGTTGGCCGAGTCCGCGGCGCCGTCCGCAGCGTGGTGAAACCCGGGATTCACCACGCTAGAACGCAGTGAAACCCCGGTTTCATTCGGTTGGAGGGATTGGGAGGCGGAGCTGGCGGGGGTGGAGAGGCGGTTGAGGCCGGAGATGCGGGTGCGGTCGAAGATCCACTGGACCGGGGAGTCGACGGCGGCGGCGAAGGGCAGGTCCAGCACCGGGCGGTCGTAGATCACGTGCACGTTGACGATAGGCGAGGCGCCCAGGCCGGCCCAGCCCGCCACGGTCGCTTCCGGCAGCGCCCCGAGCGGGATCAGGCGGGCGGCGGCCTCGTGCGGCACGGCGAGCACCACGGCGTCCGCGGGAATCTCCGTCGCGTCGGCATCTGAGCTCCCGGCGGGGTCCGCGAGATCGGCGGGGTCTACGGGGCGGGCGAGACGGACGCGGAAACGGGGGCATGAGGGGGCGGCGGGATCGGCGGGGGCAGCGGGGTGAGCGAGGTCGGGAGCAGCGGGCGCGGGGGCGGCGGGGGCAGGGTCGATGGCGGCGACTTTGGCGTTGAGGAGGACCTGGGCGCCGAGCTTGGCCAGCAGGGTGGCGGCGGCGTCGCCGTGCAGCTCGCCCAGGGGCAGGGCGGGGACGCCGACGTCGGCGGCGTCTTTCTGGCCGAGCAGGCCGGTCTTGACCACGGTGGCGGCCAGCGACAGGGACGCGTCGTCGCCGGCGATGTTCAGGGCCGAGACGGTGAACAGGTCCCACAGGGCCCTGCGGGCGCGGTTGCTCTGACCCCGGGCCGCCAGCCAGTCACCAAAGCGCTGCTCGTCGACTCCCGGAGCGGCCGGGTCGACGCGGCGCATAGCGAGGGCGGGTCGTGCCACGCTGGCCCGTTCAGCCAAAGAAAGAAAGGGGTACCGGCCTAGGGCCGGCAGCATATGCAGGGGGCCAGGCAGCGCGGTCCGGCGGAGCCGTCCCCTGCGGGGGGTCAGGGGGGTCGTCCCCCCCGAGCCAGCAGTGCGGGGGGTCAGGGGGGTCGTCCCCCCCGAGCCAGCAGTGCGGGGGGTCGTCCCCGCGGAGCCAGCAGAGCGGGGTCCGGGGGCCAGCACGGTGACGTCGAACCGGTCCTGGATGGGGGCATGGGCGGTCATTCCGAGCCTGTCCAGCAGGCCACGGTAGGCGGTGCAGCAGCCGAGGTAGATGTGCTGGCCGGTGTCGACGACGAGGCCGTCGCGGGCGAAGGAGCAGGTCGCCCCGCCCAGCCGGGGCCTGGCCTCGAGCAAGGTGACCGCCGCGCCCGCCTCGGCGAGCGCGATCGCGGCGGTGATGCCGGCCAGGCCGCCGCCGATCACGGCCACCCGGGGGGCGGTCATCCGAGCCTCCCGGCCAGAGCCTTGACCGCGACCGTGGCCTTTTCCCGGCCGGACAGGGAAATCCGGCCGCGCAGTACCGCGGCGGGTTCGGCGGCGATGCGGTCGAGCAGGCGGCGGTAGATGCCGGCCATCGCGCCGGTGCAGGCCGCGCTGCGGCGGTCGAGCCGGTCCAGCAGGTTCCAGCCGGTGGCGTACCAGTCGCGGGCGCGTTCGGCCTCGAACTCGACGAGGCGGGCGAAGCTTGGTGAGGCGGACTGGTCGAGGGTGGCTGGATCGCAGTCGAACTTGGCCAGGTCCTCGGCGGGCAGGTAGACCCGGCCGTTCTGATGGTCCTCGCGGATGTCGCGCAGGATGTTGGTCAGCTGGAGGGCGACGCCGAGCGAGTCGGCCAGTTCGGCGGCCTGGGTCATGTCACGGCTGGTGCCGAAGATGCCCAGGGACAGGCGGCCGATCGAGCCGGCCACGCAGCGGCAGTAGTAAAGCAGATCGTCGAAGCTCTGGTAGCTGGTGCCGCGCACGTCGGCGACGCAGCCGTCGATGAGCTCGCCGAAGGCCGGGATGGGGACGGGGAAGTTCCGCTCCACGTCGGCCAGGGCCAGCAGCACCGGGTCGCCCGCGGGCGGCCGGGACAGGTCGAGGATCTGCTGGCGCGCCGCATCCAGGGCGCTGATCTTCTCCTGCGCCGGCATCGTGCCGTCGCCGATGTCGTCGATGCGCCGGGCGAAGGCGTAAACGACGGCCAGGCCGCGCCGCTTGGGCGGCGGCAGCAGCCTGATCCCGTACGCGAAGTTCCTGGCCTGTGACCAGGTAATTCGTTCGCATTCGCGGTACGCCTCGCTCAGTTCCACCCGGTCGGTCTCACTTTCCCCTCGCGTAGGCCTTGGCCAGCTCGACCGCCATCCGCGGCTTGCGCGGCCGGGCGGTGGCGCTCAACACGTCATACTGCTGCGCCCGGATCGCGACCAGGGCGGCCCGGCCTCCGGCCAGGTAGCCCGCGACCGCCAGCCGGGCGGCGCCTCGCAGCGTGCCGACCAGTGGCGCGCCCTGATCGAGGAGTTGCCGGGCACGGTCGGTCTCGAAACGCATCAGGTCCCGGACGCCGGGGCCCGCGGCTGGTTCGGCCAGGTCGGCCTCTGTCACACCGAACCGGGCCAGGTCGTCGGCGGGCAGGTAGATCCGCCCGCGGGCCAGGTCCTCGGCCACGTCCTGCCAGTGCTCGGCCAACTGCAGGGCCGTGCAGATGCGGTCGGACAGCTCAATGCGTTCTGGCGTGGAGGCACCGAAGATACACAGCACGATCCGGCCGACCGGGTTGGCGGACAGCTCACAGTACCGGCCTAGCTCGGCGAAGGTGGCGTAGCGCGTGACCTGCTGGTCCTGGCGGTTCGCCTGGATCAGGTCGAGCAGCGGCCGGGCCGGGACTTCGCATTCGGTGACGGTCACGGCCATCTGCTGCATGACCGGCGCATCCGGGGTTTTGCCCTCGTAGATGCGGTGCACGTCGGCGGTGAGCTCATCGAGCAGGCCGAGCCTGAGGTCCGCGTCGGCCTGACCCGACCCGTCTGCCTCGCGCGCTTCGTCGCCCAGGTCGTCGGTGAGCCGGGCGAAGCAGTACAGCGCGGTCAGGTGCCGTCGGTAGCGTTCGGGTAGGAGCCGCAGCGCGACGGGAAAGTTCTCGCCGGAGGCGTTGGCCACCACCTCCTCGGCACCGGTGAGCGCCGGGCGGACATGCTCCCGCACGCCCGCCCGGTCCGTTCCGTTGCTAGCCCCAGCCATCCCGTCATTTTCCAGGGAATGCACAATTAATTGCAAACAATGACGCGTGCGTCACCTGACGGCTATGTCGGTTAGACGCGGTGCGCTGGCCGCCGCGGTGACGCGTTCACTACTGTTCGCACTGGTAACGTCCCGGAAAAATAGTTTGCATCAGCGAACTGCATCATGCTACGGAATGCACCTGACAGATACGTCAGGTAATGCACCTGACATATACGTCAGTTTCCGCGGCGACACGATCGGTTGCATGCTGGGGTGCCGGAGGCCGGGCGCGGGCGTACGGTACGGGTGCCGAAGTCGGCGGCGCGTCAGCCGATCGCCGACGGGTCGGCCGATCGCCGGCAGGTCAGCTGATCGCCGGCGCGTCGCTCCACCTGCGGATATTCGCTCGGTCTTATCATTTTGTTTGCCGGCGCGTTCCTGGCCAGTGCTTAGCTCTCATCGCACCCATACTCAATGCCTCCCCGACCGCTGCGAGCGCTCGGGAACCGTCGTATTCCGATGCTGGTGGAGGTAGCCGCCCATGCGCGCCACGAGGCTGATGAACGGGCTCGCCGTACGGGCCCCCCGGAGAACTGCCGTTTCCCCGCATACCCGCCGACCGGCCAGGACGCTCACGGTCGCGGCGGGCGGTGCCCTGGCCCTCGGCCTCGGCCTGCTGACGCTGCCCGCCGGGGCCGCGCCCGCCAGCCAGGTCGCGTCCGCGCGCACGGCGGACACTACGACTACGACGTCCACCACGTGCGCCCTCGGCGCCAGCGGATCGTCGATCAAGCACGTCATCTACATCCAGTTCGACAACGTGCACTACACCCGGGACCAGGCCAACGTGCCCAGTGACCTGGAGCAGATGCCGAACCTGCTCAACTTCATCACCGCCAACGGGACGCTGATCTCGCACGAGCACACCCCGCTGATCGCGCACACGGCCGACGACATCGTGACCTCCGAGACCGGCCTGTACGGCAGCGACCAGGGCATCCCGATCGCGAACGAGTACAACTACTACACGCCGAGCGGGACGACCGACACGGCTGGCTCGTTCGCCTACTGGACCGACCCGATCGTCGACTACGACACCACGACCAGTGCCCCAGTCGGAGACAAGAACTTCACGCTGATCACCGCCCAGGGCAAGAACACCCCGGCACCTTGGGTGCCCTACACCCGGGCGGGCTGCAACTTCGGCTCGGTCGCGGCGGCTGACACCGAACTCGAGAACACCGTGCCCGACGTACCCCTGGTGTTCGGGGCCAATTCGCCCGAGGCCAAGGAGGCCGAGAACCCCAAGCTGGCCAACAAGGCCGAGGCTGACTTCATGGGCCTGTCCGTGCACTGCGCGCAGGGCTCGGCTATCTGCGGCAGCGCGCGCGGCGGGGTGCCCGACCTGCTGTCCGACGAGCCCGGCGGGTACGGCGGGTACAGCGCGCTATTCGGCAACAAGTTCATCCAGCCGGTGATCAGCCCGTCCGGCCCGGTGCGTGACCTGAACGGGACCGTCATCAAGGATTCGTCCGGCGACATCGGCTTCCCCGGGTACGACGGGCTGATCGGCCCGGTCGGGCTGGCCTACACCCTGGACATGCAGACGCACGGCATCCCGGTGACCTTCACCTACCTGTCCGACGTGCACGACAGCTGGGTCACCGGGGCCGGCCTGGGCTCGGGCACTCCCACCTACGAGAGCCAGCTGCAGCGGGAGAACGCCGCCTTCGGGACCTTCTTCAAGGACCTGGCCGCGGCCGGGATCACCAAGGCCAACACGCTGTTCGTGATCACCGCCGACGAGGGCGACCACTTCGTCGGCTCCTCCCCCACTCCCTCCGACTGCGACGGGGTGACGATCACCTGCTCCTACAGCAAGGTCGGTGAGGTGGACGGCAACCTGACCGGGATGCTGGCCGCTAAGGGCATCACCACCCCGTTCGACGTACACGCGGACGCCGCGCCGGTCATCTACGTGCACGGGCAGCCGGGCGCCACGGCGGCCGCGGTCCGCACGATGGAGCGAACGGCGGCGGGCCTAACCGCGGATGACCTGTCCACCGGCCAGACCGTCCCGGTGACCAACTACCTGGCCGATCCGGTGGAGATGAACATCCTGCACATGATCACCGGCGACCCGAAGCGCACGGGCACGTTCGCGCTGTTCGCCAACCCGGCCTTCTGGCTGAGCAGCGGGCCGACGAAGTGCGGTACCTCGTGCGTCAGCGAGCCGAGCGGAGGGGACGCGTGGAACCATGGCACCGTGGCGCCGGAGATCAACACGACCTGGCTCGGCCTGGTCGGACCCGGCGTGATGGCGGCCGGGGTGAACAATGCGATCTGGTCCGACCACACCGACATCCAGCCCACGATGCTGGCCCTGCTCGGGCTCAGCGATGACTACACCCCCGATGGCGTGGTGCTGGGCGACGCCATCAGCCCGCAGGCACGGCCGCGGGGCATGCGGGCCAACTACCGGACGCTGGACCAGCTTGGCCAGGTCTACACCCAGCTCGAGGCGGCCGTCGGCGAGTTCGGCCTCGCCACCCTGATGGCCTCCACTGCGGCCCTGGCCAGCAACTCCGCCGGTGACAGCACGTACACCAGGATCGAGACCAAGCTGCAGGTGCTCGGCACCGCCCGAGACGCCCTCGCCGCCCAGATGCAGACGCTGCTGATCGGCGCGGAGTTCGGCGGCATGCCGATCAATCCCGAGATCGCCAAGAAGCTCATCGCCCAGGGCGACGCCCTGATCGTTCAGGCGGGCAACCTGGCCAACGGGTAGGCCGGGATCCATGGGCATCCCGTGGCGGAGAGGGGTGCCCATGGGTTCAGTGCCGGCGCCCGGTGTCTGTCGTCGCGGGGTCCCTCCGTATTCTCTTGATGTGATAATCGCTGCGGGTGAGCGGGGAACGGCAGACCCGTGCGGAGAGGCGCGGTTCGGGGCGTGGTGGTGAGCGGCGTGCAGCCGCGGCGCGGCCGCGCCGGGCACGAGACCGGACCCGGGTTCGACCTGGTCGCGTCGAAGCTTCGCCGCCCGGCGGTACGGTCCGGGACGGTCCGCCGGTCAGCGCTGATCGAGAAGCTAGCCCGGGAGGACGCCCGGCCGATCGTCTCGGTGGCCGCGCCCGCCGGTTACGGGAAGACCACGCTGTTGTCGCAGTGGGCCGAGCGCAACGGCCAGGCGGTGGCCTGGGTGTCGGTCGACGAGAAAGACAACGACCCGAAGGTCCTGCTCACCTACGTTGCGCACGCGCTGGATGCGGTCGAACCGGTCGGCGGGCGGGTGTTCGAGGCGCTGGCCTCCCGGGCCAGTTCGGTGCCCGGCTCGGTGGTGCCCCGGCTGGGCGCGGCGTTCGCGTCGATGGCCACGCCGGTGGCGCTGGTGCTGGACGACGTGCACCTGCTGTACGGCCGGGAGTCCCAGTCCGCGCTGTCGGTGCTGGCCGACCACGTGCCGCGCGGGTCCCGGCTGGTGCTGGCCGGACGGGCGGAGCCGCCGGTGCGGATCGCGCGGCTGCGGGCCGAGGGCCGGGTGCTGGAGATCGGCCCCGGTGACCTGTCCCTGAGCCGCGAGGAGGCGGCCTCGCTGCTGCGCGCCGCGCAGGTGGCACTCGGCGAGGACGAGGTGGCCGAGTTGTACGGGCGGACCGAAGGCTGGGCCGTCGGGCTGTACCTGGCCGCGCTGGCCGTGCGCGCGGGCGGCTCGCTGGGCCGCGCGGTGGCCGCGTTCGCGGGCGATGACCGGCTGGTCACCGAGTACGTGGAGGCGGAGTTCCTGGCCCGGATCTCGCCGCGGCAGCGGGCGTTCCTGACCCGGACCGCGGTGCTGGAGCGCATGTCCGGGTCGCTGGTCGAGGCGGTACTGGAGCAGCCGGGATCGGCCGCGACCCTGGCCGGGCTGGCCCGGTCGAACCTGCTGCTGGTGCCGCTGGACCGGCGCGGGCAGTGGTATCGCTACCATCACCTGTTCCGGGATATGTTGCTGGCCGAGCTGGAGCGGCTGGAGGCCGACCTGGTCCCGGTGCTGCGCCGCCGCGCCGCCGGCTGGTGCCTGCGCAACGGCCGGACCGAAGAGGCGCTGGAGTACTCCATGGCGGCCGGGGACGTCGATGCCGCGGCCCGGCTGGTGGAAGAACTGTGGCAGCCGGTCTACCGGCAGGCCCGGGTCACGACCTTGCAGCGGTGGTTCGGGTGGCTGGCGGACCGGGACGGGATGGAGGGGCACCCGCTGGCCGCCGCGTACGCCTCCCAGCTCACCGGGTCGCTGGGGCGGCCCGCCGAGGCCGAGCGGTGGTCCGACGCGGCCGATCGCCTGCTGGGCCAGGACCCGGCCCGGACCGGCGACCCGTACACCGAGGCGATAGCGGCTATCAGCCGGGCCCTGTTGTGCCGCGGCGGGGTCGAGCAGATGCGCGCCGACGCTGACGAGGCGGCGCGGAAACTGGCGGAGGCGGGCGTCGTGCGGCCGGTGGCCGGGGCCCTGCAGGGCCTGGCCTGCGTCTTGTCCGGTGACCTGGACGGCGGCGACGCGTTCTTCGAGGAGGCCTTCCGGGTCGGCCGGGACGTCGGCGTGCCCGACGCCCTCGCGGCGATCCTGGCCGAGCGGTCGCTGGTGGCGATGGCGCGCAACCAGTGGAGCCAGGCCGAGGCCTTCGCCGACCAGGCCCGCGCGATCTTGCGCCAGGCCGGGACCGAAGATGCCCTGGTCTGTGCGGTCCAGGCCCGCGTGGCCTGGCACCGGGGAGACGCCGCGGCGGCCCGGCAGGAGCTCGTCACGGCCCAGCGCACCCGTCCGCTGCTGACCTACGCGCAACCCCACCTGGCCGTCCAGGCCCGGATCGAGCTCATCCGCACCCACCTGGCCCTCGGCGACCCGGCCGCGGCCAGGACGCTGATGCGCGAGATCGATGACGTGCTCAAGAAACGGCCCGGCCTGGGCACCCTGGTCGGCGAGGCCCAGGCGCTGCGGGCCCGGCTGTCCGAGGAGCGCACACCGAGCGTCGTCGGAGCGTCGTCGCTGACCGCGGCCGAGCTGCGCGTCCTGCCGCTGCTGGCCACCCATCTGACGTTCCCCGAGATCGGCGCCGAGCTGTTCCTGTCCCCGAACACGGTCAAGTCGCAGGCCATGTCGCTCTACCGGAAGCTGGGCGCGTCCTCCCGCAGCCAGGCGGTGGCCAGGTCCCGGGAGCTGGCGCTCCTGGAGGGGTAAGCGGGCCCGCCGCGGCCTCACTTTCGCCACAGGAGGACGAGCGCGCAGTCGTCGGCGCCGGGCCCGGTGCGCTCCAGGGCGGACACCAGGGCGGGGGCGCCGGTCTTGAAGCCGCCGGGCACCATACGCTCGGCCTCGCCAAGCAGGCGATCGGTGCCGGCGTCGATGTCGCGGCCGGGCGCCTCCACCAGGCCGTCGGTGTAGAGCATCAGCGCGTCGCCGCGCTGCAGCACGCCACGTTCGGTCTCGGCGGCGGCGCCACGCAGATCGGGGAGCACGCCGAGCACGATCCCGCGGGCCTTGGTCAGGCGCCAGCGGCCCGCCGCCGCGTCGTAGTGCACGGCGGGCGGGTGCCCGGCCGAGGCGATCACGTACTCCCCCGAGGCCAGGTCGAGGGCCAGGTGCACGGCGGTGACGAAGCCTTCCGCAGCCGAGCCGCGGCGCATGTAGGCGTTGCAGGCGGGCAGGAAATCCTCTCTTGGTACCGAGCCGAGCAGGCCGCCGAAGGCGCCGGATAGCAGCAGCGCCCTGGTCCCGGCGTCGATGCCCTTGCCGGACACGTCGACCAGCGCGACCTCGAGCGTCTTGCCGTCGCTGAACGAGACCACGAAATCACCGCCGAACGACGAGCCGCCGGCGGCCTTGAGCACCACCGACGAGCCCCACTCATCGCCCAGCTTGGGCAGCTTGCCCTGGGCCTGGATGCGATCCCGTAGCTCGACGAGCATCCGGTCGCCGCGCAGGCCCAGGACGCCGAGCTTCTTGCGGGTCCGGGCCAGCACGTAGGCGAAGACGGCGGTCAGCACGATGGTGGCCACGATCCCCGCGCCGGCCTTGCCCTGCACGACGTCGTAGATCACCCCGGCAGCGACGATGGCGAAGAAGATGCGCAGCGCCCGGGGCCACATCAGCAGGCCGCCGGCCAGGATGGGCAAGATCATCACGCCGGGTGAGAACCACCACACCGAGACGTGCACGGCCGCCACCGAGATGACGATCACCGCGACCGACAAGATGGCTGCCACCCGCCGGTTCCTGGTGATGAACTGCCTGGTCAGCTGCGTCCGCACGGTCGCGAGTGCGCTGCGGACCCGCCCCGCTCGGCGGCGGGGATTCCGGGCTGGCGAGGTCACCATATGGCGCGCTCGGTAAGCGTCATGCAGAGCCGACTCGCGAGGGCAGGCCTGGTGGGCTTGCGCGAGCGGCCGGCGCAGGAGGTGAGGTCAGATACCAGAGCGGGCTCTTTGCATGACGCGGACTTGGCAGACCGACACTGTAGTCGATGAGCGGTCCATGGCCTAAACCGGTCGCGTCAGGGGGCCGGCGCGGGGTACGAAGGCAGCATGACGACAGCGGCACGCAGCGGCGAGCACCCCTATCCGATCAGGCCGGTCAGCGCGGAGGAGCTCGACGCCTTCTACACCGTGACCATGCACGCCTTCCAGGGCTCACCGCTGACCCCGGAAGAACGGCAACTCGTCCTATCGCACCTGGAGTTCGACCGCAGCCTGGCGGCCTTCGACGCCGCCACGCCGGTCGGTACCGCGGCCGCCTACAGCTTCCAGCTCACCGTGCCCGGATTCCAGACCCTGCCCGCGGCGGGCATCACGTGGGTCTCGGTGCTGCCCTCGCACCGGCGCCAGGGCGTGCTGCGCAGCTTGATGCGCCGCCAGCTGGCCGATGTCCGCGACCGCGGCGAGCCGCTCGCGGTGCTGTGGGCGTCGGAGTCGGTGATCTACTCCCGGTACGGCTACGGCCGCGCGATGTGGCATGCCGACTTCACCCTCTACCGGGGTGAGGGCGCGCTGGTCAAGAACGCCCCGGCCGACGGCGGTCTGCGGCTGCGGCTCGTGGATCCGGCGTCGGTCCTGCCCGAGCTGGCCAAGGTCTACGACGCGGTGCTGCCGTCCCGTCCTGGCTTCATCGCACGGAACGAGTCGTGGTGGCAGCGGACGGTGTACGACCCGCCGGACCGGCGGGGGGGCACGAGCCCGCTGCACTGCGTGCTGGCCGAGGATGACAGCGGCCCGCGCGGCTACGCGCTCTACCGGGCGGCGAGCCGCTGGGACAGGGATACGTCGCTGCCCGACGGCTCGCTATCGGTCCGCGAGATGGTCGGCGTGGACGCCGCGGCTAGCGCCGCGCTGGCCGCGGACCTGCTCAGCCGGGACCTGACCACAGAGTTCCGCATCGGCGGACGTCCCGTCGATGACCCGCTGCTGTACCAGCTGGCCGACCCCAGGCGAGCCCGGCCACGGCTGAGGGACGCGCTGTGGGTGCGGATCATCGACGTGCCCGGCGCGCTGGCGCGGCGCCGGTACTCCGCCCCGGCGGACGTGGTCATCGAGGTACGGGACGAGCTGCTGCCGTCCAACGCGGGGCGATGGCGGCTGGCGACGGCCGGTGCCGCGCCGGACGGGGGCGGCCTGCAGGCCACGTGCGTCCCGGCCGACCCGGCGGACGTACCGGATGTGGTGCTCGACGTCACCGAGCTCGGGGCCGCCTACCTGGGCGGCATTCCGCTCGGCGGGCTGGCCGCGGCCGGGCTAGTGACCGAGGAACGTCTCGGCGCCGTCCGGCAGCTGTCCGCCGCCCTGTCCTGGGACCTCGCCCCCTGGTGCCCGGTCGACTTCTAGTTCCGGGATGTCGCGCAGCCCGCGCAGCGGGGAGAAGAACACCCACCAGCCCGCCGCCCAGCTGCCCGCGAAGGCAATCCACAGCGTAGCCCGCACGCCCAGCCAGGTGCCGAGCGCGCCGCCGAGCAGGCCGCCGAGCGGCAGCGTGCCCCAGACCACCCAGCGGACCGCGGCGTTCATCCGGCCGAGCAGCCGCGGCGGGCAGATCGCCTGCCGGTAGCTCACCTGCGCCACGTTGTAGATCACGGCGCTGAACGCGAACCCCGCGAACCCGACCAGGAACAACGCGACCAGCCAGCCCGGCTCGGCCAGCGGGACAAGCAGCTGCGGCAGCCCGAGGACCAGCATGGAGAACCAGATGATGCGGGCCGAGCCGATGAGCCGGGTGAGCCGGCTCGCGAGCACCCCGCCGACCACGCCGCCGAGGCTGGCCGCCGCGATCAGCAGGCCCACCGCCGCGGGGCGGACGTGCAGGATCCGGACCAGGAAGATGATCTCCACGGCGACGGCCATGCCGCCGAACAGGTTCGCGGTGCCGGTGCAGGCCACGATCTTGCGCAGGATCGGGTGCCGCAGGACGAACGACAGCCCTTCGGCGATCTCGGTCCGCAGCCGCTGGCGCTGGTCGAGGCGCGGCGGTTCCTCGCGGGCACGGATAGCGAGCAGGGACAGCACCGACACGGCGTAGGAGATCGCGTCCGCGGCCATGGCCGTGGCCGCGCCGAACAGGCCGACCAGGCCGCCGCCCAGACCCGGGCCTGCCACCTGCGCGAACGACTGGGTCGCGCCGAGCTTGCCGTTCCCGTCAACCAGGTCCTCCTTGCTGATCAGCACGGGCAGGTAGCTCTGGTAGGACACGTCGAAGAAGACCGTGCACACGCCCGCGGTGACCGCGACGGCGTACAGCTGCCCCAGGGTGAGCGCGCCGAGCGCGGCGGCCAGCGGGACCGACCCGATGATCAGCACCCGGGCCACGTCGCACCAGATCATCAGCCACCGCTTGGGGCGGCGGTCGACGATGGCCCCAGCGGGCAGAGCGATCAGCGCGAACGGGAGGGTGGCCGCCGCGGTGAGCAGGCCGACCTCGAAGGTGGACGCCCCGAGCACGACGACCGCGATCAGCGGCAGCGCGAGCTGGGTGACGGCCGAGCCCATCTCGCTGACCGTCTGCCCGCCCCACAGCAGCAGGAAGTTGCGATGCCGCCAGAGCGTCGGGCTCGGGTCGTTCCCCCGCACGGGCTCCACTTTGCCCGGCCCGGGCCGGGTTGTCCAACGGCCGGTCCGGGGGGGAAGATGACTTCGTGGCGGCGATGAAGGTAACGACCAGCGCTGCGATGCGGGCCCGGGACGTGTCCCGGCCGCACGCCGAGCACCTCGCCTCCGCCGAGGCGGCCGAGGCCAGCGCAGCGAGCAGTCGGCCAGCTGGCCCGGCGGGCCCGGCGGTTCCGGCGGTTCCGGCGGTTCCGGCGGTTCCGGTGGACGTGCCGGGTCCGGCTGGGGCGGATACGCCTCCCGGTGACGAGCTGCTCCGGGAGGCCGGGAGCGAGGACCGGCCGGGTGGCGCGCGGCGGCGCTGGCGGCCGCGCGGATCGGGGCCAGGCCGCGCGCCTCGCTGAGAGCGCGGCCGATACCGGCGAGGCCGCGCCCAGCTGAGAGCGCGGCCGATACCGGGTTCA
Source organism: uncultured Actinomycetes bacterium (assembly GCA_963722055.1). Taxonomy (GTDB): domain Bacteria; phylum Actinomycetota; class Actinomycetes; order Streptosporangiales; family Streptosporangiaceae; genus Palsa-504. Next base: position 235,062 of record CAVRLA010000004.1, read on the forward strand.
TGTCGCACGCGCGCCGCCTGTACCGGCGCCGGGCTACGTCCGGCAGCCCGGGCTCACAACGACACCGATGGAACATCGCTGCCGCCCTGACGTTAGCGCGCTCCGGTGGCGGACCGCAGGGTGCACGCTACTGGTCTTTCGGCTGAGGCTCTAGGTCGAGCGATCCCAGCTGGGTGTTCAGACGGGCCGGGGCGGGAGTTCGCCGGTCTTCTCGTAGCCGGTGATCTCGGCCAGGCGCCGGGCGTGCCGCGGCTCGCCGGAGAAGGCGGTGGACAGGAAGATCTTGGTGAAGCCGATCGCGTCGTCGATGCTGTACATACGCGCGCCGAGGCTGAGCACGTTGGCGTCGTTATGTAGCCTGGCCAGCTGCGCGGTCTCGTCGGTCCAGGCCACCGCCGCGCGGATACCGGGGATCTTGTTCGCGGCGATCTGTTCGCCGTTGCCGGAGCCGCCGATCACGATGCCCAGGCTGCCGGGGTCACTGATGACGCCGTGGGCGGCGCTCATCACGTAGGGCGGATAGTCGTCGTCCTGAACGTACGATTCCGGGCCGCAGTCCACCGGCTCGTACCCGGCTCCGGCCAGCCACTCGATGAGGCGGGTCTTCAGCTCGTAACCCGCGTGGTCCGATCCCAGGTAAACGCGCACGGGGCCAAGTCTGCCAGACCCGGCCCCGTGCGCACACGGGCAGTGGCCGATCGGTCAATCGAAGATCGGGTCGCGGGTGCGGGACCGCTTCAGCTCGAAGAAACCGTCGATGCCCGCGAGCAGGTGCACGCCGTCCCAGAGCCGGCCCGCGGCCTCGCCGCGCGGGATCGGCGACACGACCGGGCCGAACACCGACATCCCGCCGACCGTGATGATGGGCGTGCCGACGTCGTACCCGACCCGCTCGATGCCGTCGGCGTGCGAGGCACGTACCGCCGCGTCGTACTCGGTGGAATCCATCGCCGCGGCGAGGCTGGCGGGCAGGCCGGCCTCGGCCAGCGCGGCGGAGATCGTCTCGGCGTCCCGGGGCGCCTTCTCCTGGTGGAACCGCGTGCCGAGCGCGGTGTACAGCGGCAGCAGGACCTCCGGACCGTACGCCTGCTCGGCCGCGGCCAGGACCCGGACCGGCCCCCAGGCCGACCGCATGGCGTCCCGGTAGCGCTCGGACAGGCCTTCCTTGTCCTGGTTCAGCACCGCCAGGCTCATCAGGTGCCAGGTCGTGGCCACCGGCCGGACCTTTTCGACCTCGAGCATCCAGCGTGAGGTGATCCACGCCCACGGGCAGATAGGGTCGAACCAGAAGTCGACACGGGTAGGCTCCTGCTCGGTCATGCGCACTCCTCACATGAGTAAACCTGGCTTTGCCCCCGGCAGCGTCAACCCCGCGGCCCAGCGGCGAATTCCGGGCCGGTCCGTACCAGCCCATGGGCCGGGACATCACGACGAAGGGATCACCCGGTGACATCCAACCTGACCCGCGACGAGGCGGCGGGTCGCTCGGCACTCATCACGGTCGCCTCCTATCACGTGGACCTCGACCTGACGGGCGGCGACGAGGTGTTCGGCTCGGTCTGCGTGATCAGGTTCGGGTGCGCGGCACCGGGCTCGACGAGCTTCATCAACCTGACCGCTCCCGCGGTACGCGAGATCACCCTCAACGGGGAGCCGGTCGGCCTCGACGCCTTCGACGGCGACCGGATCACGCTGGCCGGGCTGGCGGCCAGCAACGTCCTGCGGGTGGCGGCCGACTGCGCCTATTCGCGCAGCGGCGAAGGGCTGCACCGGTTCACCGACCCGGCCGACGGCCGGGTGTACCTGTATTCGGACCTGGAGACGTTCGACGCGCACCGGGTGTACGCATGCTTCGACCAGCCCGACATGAAGGCCACGTATGAACTGGCGGTGACCGCCCCGGCGGACTGGATCGTGGTCTCGAACATGGCCCCCGAATCGAGCCTGCAGGACGGCGAGGTGCTTCGCTGGCATTTCCCCCCCACCCCGGTCGTGCCGACCTACATCACGGCCGTCGCGGCGGGCCCGTACCACGTGGTCCGGGACGAACACGAGGGCATTCCGCTGGGCGTGTTCTGCCGCCAGTCGCTAGCCGAGTACCTCGACGCGGACGAAATCCTGGAGGTGACGCGCCAGGGCTTCGACTTTTACCACCATTCGTTCGGGATCAAATACCCGTTCCAGAAGTATGACCAGCTCTTCGTGCCCGAATTCAAAGAGGGCGCGATGGAGAACGCGGGCGCTGTCACGATCCTGGAATCCTACATTTTCCGGTCGCGGGTCACCGATTTCGCCCGGGAGGCGCGCGGCGAGACCATCCTGCACGAAATGGCGCACATGTGGTTCGGCAACCTGGTCACGATGCGCTGGTGGGACGACCTGTGGCTGAACGAGTCGTTCGCCACCTGGGCGGGCACGCTCGCGCAGGCCGAGGCGACGCGCTGGACGTCGGCCTGGACGACGTTCGCGCAGCTGTACAAGTCCTGGGCCTACCGGCAGGACCAGCTGCCGTCCACCCATCCGATCGCGGCGGACATCCCGGACATCCATGCCGTGGAGGTCAATTTCGACGGGATCACGTACGCCAAGGGCGCATCGGTGCTCAAGCAGCTGGTGGCCTACGTCGGGCGGGAAAACTTCCTGGACGGCGTCCGCAAGTACTTCGGTGCGCACGCGTGGGGCAACGCCACGCTGGCCGACCTGCTCTCCGCCCTAGAGCAGACCTCCGGCCGTGACCTGGCGGCGTGGTCCCGGGACTGGCTGCAGACCGCCGGGGTGAACACGCTGCGGCCGTCCTATTCGCTGGACTCGGGCGGCCGGTTCACCGAATTCGCGGTGGAACAGGAAGCCGCTGAGAGCCACCCCCTGCTCCGGTCGCACCGGATCGCGATCGGCCTGTACGACCGGACCGAGGCCGGCCTGTCGCGCCGCCTGCGGGTCGAGACGGACGTGGCCGGGCCGCGCACGGTGATCCCGGAACTGGCCGGACAGCCGCGCCCCAACCTGGTCCTGGTCAACGACGATGACCTTACCTACGCCAAGATCCGGCTCGACGATCATTCGCTGCGGACGCTGATCGAGAACTCGATCGGCCTGTTCACCGAGTCGCTGCCCGCCGCGCTGTGCTGGGCGGCCGCCTGGGACATGTGCCGCGACGGCGAGATGGCGGCGCGCGACTACGTCCGGCTGGTCCTGGCGGGCATCTCCTCGGTGGCCGACATCAGCGTGGTCCAGACGCTGCTGCGCCAGGCGGGCACCGCGGCGCGCCGGTTCGCCGACCCTGGCTGGCAGGAGACCGGGTTGGCCCTGATGGCCAGCGCGCTGCGCGACATGCTCCAGACGGCGCCGGCCGGCTCGGATGCGCAACTGGCCTACGTCCGCGCCTTCGCGGGCGTGGCCAGCTCCGCGGAGGATCTCGCGCTGCTGGCCGAGCTGCTGGAGGGCTCGGTCCGGCTGGACGGGCTCACCGTCGACACCGACCTGCGCTGGGCGCTGCTGGCGCGGCTGGTGAGCCGCGGCCGGGCCGGGGTCGTCGAGATCGAGGACGAACTGGCCCGGGATGCCACCGACGCGGGCGAGCGGCACGCCGCGACCTGCCGCGCCGCGATCCCGACGACCGAGGCGAAGCGGGAGACCTGGCAGACCCTGATCGCGGGCGAGCTGAGCATCGCGATGTTCCGGGCCGCCCTGGGCGGCTTCGTCGATCTCGATCATCCGGAGCTGATGGAGCCCTACCGGGACGACTACTTCGAGGTGGTGGGTGACATCTGGCGGACCTGGTCGTCGGCGATGGCCCAGGACTTCGTCAGCACCGCCTACCTGGTGGGCGCCCTGTCCGCGGAGACGGTGGCGGCCACCGACGACTACATCGACCGAGCGGAGCCGCCCGCCGCGTTGCGCCGCCTGCTCATCGAGGGCCGGGACGACGTGCTCCGGGCGCTACGCTGCCAGGCCCGCGACCGCCAGGCCTTGTAGCCGGCCGACCGGCCTTCGGTCCTTCGGCCGGCTCGATGCCCCCTTGTGCCCTCAGCAACCGACGCACTGATCGGGGATGTTCAGCGCGATCTCGGAGTCGGTCAGGATGACGGTGGCCGGGCGCGCGGTGGACAGCCCTCCGCCCTGCGCTTTGACGCCGTGGCTTCCGGTCAGTGAGTTACCCGTCACGGCCGTGTCCTGGATGGTGAGACGCACCGGCGGCCCGCCGCGGGATCGGTGTGGGTTGCTAATCAGTACTCCGGCACCGTCTCGCGGATCGACCCCGCCGCAACCAGATAGTGGCGAACGTGTACGTCGGTGGTTCCCCGACGTCGCTCACGATGGGCGGCGGATTGCTGTGGGCGGGAGTGGCGTCGGACAGTGACCGCCATCGCGGCGGGACGCTAGTGATCGTGACCCCCCACACCCTCGCCTCATCCACCCCGCTGGCCCTCAACTCGGTCGACCCGGCGTTCTACAACTTCGCCAACAACCCGCAGTTCACCGGGCTGGCCTACGACAATCTCGTCACCTTCGAGCAGAGCCCCGGTGCCCGTACACGATGAATCCCAGCCCTGCCGGTATCTGGAGCGCCCCCGACATGGCCCGCGCTCGGAAGCTGGTCGCGCAGTCCGGGACGCAGGGGGAACGGATCGACATCTGGGGCAGCCCAGACGAGGGATTCGTTCCTCCCCCTACCACGGCATACGTGGCCAGCGTTCTGCGTGCCCTCGGTTACCGCGTCAACGTGCATCTCATCCCGCTCGCCTCGATCACCGAAGCATTGTGGGAGCGGATACAGATGTCGACCGACGGCGACTGGCTAGCCAACTATCCCGACCCGTCGTCCTACATCCCCCAGCTCTTCGGGTGTGACGGCGGCTTCAGCAACGGGTACTACTGCAACCCGGCGCTCGACCGCGAGATGCAGCAAGCCCAACTGCTCGAACTCACCGATCCTGCCCGAGCCGCCGCCGTCTGGGCATCGGTCGATCGCCAGATCACCGATGCTGCCGTCTGGGTGCCCACCGTGACCCTACGAGACGTCGAAGTGACGTCGCGTCGTCTGGGCAACTACCAGTACAACCCGGTCTGGGGCTTCCTCGCCGACCAGGCCTGGCTTCGATAGCGCCGGCGGGAGGATAGGGGATCGGGGATTCTGTAACCGGCTCGATGTTCCATCGGGCCGACCGACAGCCGACGAATTGGCCACGGGACGGGCGGATAGGCGGGCCTGATCGCGGCCGGTCAGGTCGGCCACCGCCGGCCGCGGCGGATCACTACGAGGACGGCCCGATCACGATCTTGTTCTTCTCGTCGAGCAGGGCCAGCTGGCTGGCGCGCAGGATGTCCTTGGACACCCGCACAGCGCGCAATCAGCTTCCCGTTCTCGATTGCTGCTTAGGCGAGCTTGAGCGGCACGTCCGCGAAAGGGCTGAGCGCGTAGGCGAGGGAGACACGGTGATAGCCGTCCGCGATATCCCCTTCCGCTACGAGAACCGGCGACAGCTTCTCCCCGGCCAGCACCTTCTGCAGGTCTCTCAGCACGCCCGGGTCCGACAGCGGCAGCGGGGTGCGCTGGGTAGCCCGCAGGATATCGTTGGCGCGGCGTTGGATGACCGGGAGCTTCCGCAGCTTCTCCGACACCTCCTGCGCCCGGCTCTCCCCATGGCGGATACTGAGGTAGCTGGAGGCAGCGGCATAGTCGTGGTCGGCCACGTCCTTCCTCCATCGCAAATACTGGACGGCTTCTTCGGGAGTGGTCATTCGTCCTTGCCCTCCTCGCCGCAGGCAGCCGGACTCCGGTCGGTGTCCCTAAACGCCCAGGCTACGCCCGTGGTGTCCTGGGCGGGTGGCGGCACGAACTATGACGATGGTTGATTTGCTGGCGCCGCGGCTGGACCAGGCGACCGTGGGCCACTAACTTGCGCAGGGCAAGGTGGTTCTCCGGCTTGGGCAGCCACTTCATCTTCCGCTGCATGCCAGCCTCTCAGCGTCCGGCGGCGATCGACTTGGCGATGGCCTCGCGGACGTGCTGGGCCAGGTCGGCCCGCGGGATCGCAACGGTGGAGCCGGTAGCGCGGTCGGTGAGCTCGGCGGTGCCCGCGGCCAGGCCGCGTTTGCCTACGGTGACGCGGAACGGGATGCCGACCAGCTCGGCGTCGCTGAACTTGACGCCCGCCCGGACCGGCCGGTCGTCCACGATGACCTCGACGCCCGCGTTGGTCAGGGCGGCGTACACCTGCTCCCCCGCCTCAGCCACCGCGGGGTCGTCCTGCTGGGCGATCACCACCACGACCTCGAACGGGGCGACCGCGACCGGCCAGATGATGCCCTTATCGTCGTAGTGCACCTCGACGATCGCGGCCATGGCCCGCTCGACCCCGATGCCGTAGCAGCCCATGGTCGGCCGGATCGGCTTGCCGTCCGGCCCGGACACGCGGATCCCGATGGCGTCGGAGTACTTGTAGCCGAGCTTGAAGATGTGCCCGACCTCGATCCCGCGCTCCACCTCCAGGCCGTGCCCGCAGTTGACGCAGCTGTCCCCGGCGGCGACCTCGCGCAGGTCGGCCCACCGGCCGACGCTGATGTCACGCTCGACGTCGACGCCGCGCAGGTGGGTGTCGTCGACGTTGGCGCCGGTGAACATGCCGCGTCGGCCGCGCAGCGCCTCGTCCGCGACGATCGGGTGATGGCCAACACCAGGAGGCACTGTGCCGACCGCGCCCAGGCTGCCCGGCAGCGCACCGAGGGCGGCGCGGATCTCGTCGGGCTGGGCCGGGCGGACCGCGGTCGCCCCGGTGGCGTCGACGAGCTTCTGCTCGTTCAGCGCGTGGTCGCCGCGCAGCAGGACCAGCGTGAGCACGCCGTCCAGGAAGTAGACCAGGGTCTTGATCTGGCGGTCGGCCGGGGCCTGGTACTGGACCGCGAGATCCTCGATGGTACGTACCCCCGGGGTGGCGAAGGGCTCGGGAGCCGGGAGAGCCACGGCCCGTTCGGCTGAATCATCTACGGCGGCCAGGGCAGACGCGGCCTTCTCGATGTTCGCCGCGTAACCGCACTCCGGGCACAGCACGATCAGGTCCTCACCGGTCGGTGCGGGGCAGATGAACTCGGTGGAGTCCGAGCCGCCCATCGTGCCGCTGGAGGCCTCGACCGGGAGGGCGGGGATAGACAGCCGCTCGAAGATCCGCGTGTACGCGTCGCGGTGCAGGCGGAAGGACACGTCGAGCTCGTCCGGGCCCAGGTCGAAGCTGTAGGAGTCCTTCATGGTGAACTCGCGGGTGCGCAGCACGCCGGCCTTAGGCCGCGGCTCGTCGCGCAGCTTGGTCTGGATCTGGTACCACATCTGCGGCAGCTCGCGGTACGACTCGAGCTCGGTGGCCAGGGTGGAGACGACCTCCTCGTGGGTCATGCCGAGGGCCAGGTCGGCGCCGCGCCGGTCCTTGAGCTTGAACAGCTCGTCGCCCATCAGCTCCCAGCGGCCGCTGAGCAGCCACAGCTCGGCGGGGTGCATGACCGGCATCAGGATCTCCTGGGCTCCGATCCGGTTCATCTCCTCGCGGATGATCCCGATGACCTTGAGCCGGACCCGCTGGCCGAGCGGCAGCATCGAGTAGTGCCCGGCCATCAGCTGGCGGATGTAACCGGCCCGGAGCAGCAGGCGATGGCTGGGCGCGCCGGCGTCCGCCGGGTCGTCGCGCAGCGTCGGGATGTGCATCGTGGACCAGCGCATGCTGCGTACTCTCACTTTCACGCCGTGGTCGGGCAAGCCCGTAGTCTATCGCCGGCGGCCGGTGAGCGCCGACCCGATAACGCCGTCAGATCGGCGGCCAGTTCGGCCAGGGTGCGAACGTGGCGGTGCCCGTCCGGAGCCGGGCAGAATCCGTGCGGGTCCAGGTGGAAGGGCTGCAGGCCAGCGGCCAGGGCGCCGGCCACGTCGTACCGCAGGCTGTCGCCGACGTGCAGGACGGTGCCGCCGGCGGGCACGCCCAGAGCATCGAGCGCGATGCCGAAGATGGCCGGATCGGGCTTGGCCACGCCGACCACGGTGGAGTCGACGACCACGCCGACCGGGACCCCGGCCGGGTGCGGCCCGGGCCCGTCGGGCGTGTAGCACACGCCGAGGCGGCGCAGTTCGGCCTGCACGGTGCCGTCGGAGTTCGAGACCACGCCGATCGGCAGGCCGAGCGCGGCCAGGGCCCGCAGCCCGGCCATCACCCCGGTGCCGACGTGCGTCCAGGCGCGGCCCATAGTCGCCGCGGCGACCTCGGTGGCTAGATCGCCGCACTGATCTTCGGCCACCCCGCAGGCGGCGAAGTAGCCGACGAGGTACTCACGCCACCAGGTGCCCGTGACGGGCGGCACGACGGCCAGGTCCTGGACCACCATGGCCCGGTAGTGGGCCCGCTCGAACGAGGCGACGTCCGGGGCGAGACCGAGCGCCTGCAGCGGCGGCCGCAGCAGGTCGGGCTGCGGGAAGACCAGCACCCCGCCCGCGTCGAGCAAGATCGCGCTGACCCCCGAGCTCACATCCGCACTATACGTGGGCTAGCTCGCCGGGCCGGGCGTGACCAGGCCGCTTTCGTAGGCGTAGATCACAGCCTGGACCCGGTCCCGCAGCCCGAGCTTCTGCAGGATCCGCGCCACGTGGGTCTTCGCCGTCGCTTCGCTGATGACCAGCTCGCGGCAGATCTCCGGGTTGGACAGCCCCCGGATGAGCAGGTCGAGCACTTCACGTTCGCGGGCCGTCAGATCGCCGACCGCGCGGGGAACGGCGGGCTGGGCCCGGGCCGGGATGCGGGTGAACTCCTCGATGACCGCGCGGGTGACGGCGGGCGCGAGCAGCGCCTCGCCGCTAGCCACGATCCTGACCGCGGCGGCGATCTCCTCCGGCGGCGCGTCCTTGAGCATGAACCCGCTGGCCCCGGCCCGCAGCGCGGCGTAGACGTAATCGTCGAGGCCGAACGTGGTCAGGATCAGCACCCGGGTGGCGGGCTGGGCTGCCGCGATCCGCCGGGTGGCCTCGATGCCGTCCAGGACCGGCATCCGGATGTCCATCAGCACCACGTCGGGCCGCGTCCGGCGCGCGACCGCGACCGCGTCCTGCCCGTCGCTGGCCTCGCCGATCACGGCCGTGTCCCGCTCGTTCTCCAGGATCTTGCGCAGCCCGACCCGGACCAGCGCCTGGTCGTCGGCGATCAGCACGGTGGTCACGGGCGGCTCACCTGACGGGCAGCAGGACCCGGACGGCGAAGCCGCCGCCGAGCCGGGCCGAGGCGTCGAACGTGCCGCCGTACAGGGAGACCCGCTCGCGGATGCCGGCCAGGCCGTGCCCGCCGCCGGGCACCTCGGCGGCGGGCACGGCTTCGTCGTCGGATCCATCGTCGGTGATCTCCAGCTCCAGGCAGTCGGGCCCGTACCGCACGTGCACCGCGGCGTGGGCCTGCCCGGCGTGCTTGAGCACGTTGGTCAGGGCCTCCTGCACGATGCGATAGGCGGACAGCTCGATGCCGACGGGCAGGTCGCGGCGCTCGCCGTCGACCTGGAACTCCACGGGCAGGCCCGCCTCGCGCACCTGCGTCATCAGCCTGGGCAGGTCGGCCAGCATCGGCTGGGGCGCGAGCTGGTTGGAGGAGTCGGTCCGCAGCATCCCGACCAGCCGGCGCATCTCGGTCAGCGCGCCGCGGCCGATCTGCTCGATGGTCTGCAGGACCTCGCGGGTTTCACTCCGGCTTTCGCTCTCGTCGAGCACGCGTCGCTCGGCGCCGGCCTGGATGACCATCATCGACACGCTGTGCGCGACCGCGTCGTGCAGTTCGCGGGCGATCCTGGCCCGTTCCTCGACGACGGCCTCGCGGGCGGCGACATCCCGCTCGCGCTCGGCCAGCCGGGCCTTGCCGTCGCGGTCGCCGACGATGCGGCGGACGAGCAGGGCCACGACCACGGTGCCGACGGCCAGCCCGAGGGCCGCCTGGTTCAAAACGGGCCCGCTGGTATTCCGCCCGGCGTGCAGCAGGTCGGTGAATACCGCGAAGGCCAGGCCGCCTACGAAGCGCCAGCGTGTCGACCAGACGGCCAGGCCGTACAGCGAGCACCACCAGGCGATCGTCCAGGCGCCGAGCTGCAGGTTGTGCCAGGTGTCGAAGTCCAGCACCATGATGGCCTGCGCGGTGACGCCGGCGGTGGTCGGATAGCGCTGCCGGAACGCGACGGTGACGCAGACGGCGGTGGCGAAGAGCGAGCCCAGGACCTGCGCGTGGACGGGGCCGGGACCGAGCGAGAGCTGCACGAGCGAGGCGACGGTCAGCACGCCGGCCAGGAGCCAGTCGCGCCGTCGCCTATCGCTGAGCAGCAGGTCCATGCCGTCACCGTAAGCCTGGCGGGGCCGCTTGTCATCGGCCAACCGGCTGACGCACCGGCCTGGATAAATCAGCCGACTGCCCGATCCGAAGATCGCCCGCTTCGTCGATGACCCGCAGACGTGCCCGCGCCTAGCGTCAACGGCGATGTCTACACGACCCGGAGGGAAGCCAGATGAATCAGCCAGACTCTCGCCAGTACCCGCACGGAGGCGCACCGCCCGCCCTGTCCCAGACCGCGAACGTCGCGACCATGGAAGAGGTCCGTCATGCTTAAGAACCGCCGGCTGCGGCTGGCCGCCGCGGCCATCTCCAGCATCGCCGTGATAGGCGCCGTTACCGGCGGCACCGCCGCCAGCGCGGCCCCGCGCGCCCCCCGGGCCGTCGAGGGCACCGAGTACGTCCAGATTATGTCGGCGTCCACGACCGGCGGCCCGGCCAGCGCGATCGCCCGGGGCGTGTTCACCGCGGCGGGCGTGGCTCACGTCGGGAGCGGGAGGGTTGGCACACTCGTCTTCCCTGGCGGCACGATCACGCTGAGCCACCGGGCCGGCCACCAGGCCGCGCAGGTCGATCCCCGGACCTGCCTGAACCTCATCAGCCAGTCCGGCACCTACCAGATCGTGGGCGGCACCGGCCGGTACGCCGGGATCAGCGGCCACGGCACGTACCAGCTGAGCCTGGAATTCATCTCCGCGCAGTCGTACGGGCAGTGCACCTCGGGCGGGCCCCCGGTGGCGCAGCAGGAACTGCTCCGCCTGTCGGGCCCGGTCCGGCTCTGAGCTGGGAAGATGGCCTGCGGGCCGGCCCCATGGACGGGTCGGCCCGCAGGCTCCGGGTTGCTAGGGCATGGTCAGTCCCGCAGCACGGCCTCGGTCTGAGCGGTGTCCTCCGTGCCGCGGTAATAGGCGATCTTCCCGTCGGCGAACCGGAAGAAGTGGTGCAGGTCCATCACCGCGCTCCGGCCGGTGTGGCGCGACCGGGCCCGGAACCGGACGACGGTGAGCACGTCGGTGTCGTTGGCGGCGAAGGATGGCCGGGCCCGTCAGTATTCGTCCGGGGAGCTGATGGCCTCGGCGATGGTGACCTCAGGCGGCGCCGGCGCGGCCCCGGCTGCGGCGATCAGGGCCTGCAGGTCCGGGTTGGCGAAGAACTTCTGGAAGTGCTCGGCGCTCTCCCATTCGTCCACCACGAGCACGAAGCCGTCGCCGACGGCGAACCGGTGGTGGATGCCACCGCCCGACCCCTTGGCCTCCGCGGCCATCTTCGCGAACTGCTCGCCGTGATCGGTCAGCGCCTGGCGGAACGTGGCTACGTCACCTTGGAACTTCAGGGTAATGACGACGCTCATGACTGGATTCCCTCCCGTCACCGCGCCGGGGACGGGATCACCGCGGTCACTGCGCTTCGCGGTGGCCGGGGGTGACCAGGCCGGTCTCGTAGGCCAGGACGACGAGCTGGGCCCGGTCCCGGGCGTTCAGCTTGGTCATGATGCGGCTCACGTGGGTCTTGGCGGTGAGCGGGCTGAGGAACAGCCGGGCGGCGATCTCGTCGTTGGACAGGCCCTCGGCGACCAGCGCCATCACCTCGCGCTCCCGGTCGGTCAGGCCGGCCAGGATCTTGCCGCTGGCCTGGTCGCCGGCCAGCGGCCGCTCGGGACGGCTGGCGATGTCGGTGATGAGCCGCCGGGTCACGCTCGGCGAGAGCAGCGCGTCGCCCCTGGCCACCACGCGGACCGCCTGGATCAGGTCGGCCGGCTCGGTGTCCTTGACCAGGAACCCGCTGGCCCCCGCGCGCAGCGCCTGGTAGACGTACTCGTCGGACTCGAAGGTGGTCAAGATGATGACCTTGACCCCGGCCAGGTCCTCGTCCGCGGAAATGCGCCGGGTGGCCTCCAGGCCGTCCACCCCGGGCATCCGGATGTCCATCAACACCACGTCGGCGCGCCGGCGGCGGGCCAGGTCCACCGCCTGCCGGCCGTCGGTGGCCTCGCCGACCACCTGCAGGTCCTCGGCGGCGTCGACCAGGACGCGGAACCCGGCCCGGATCAGGGCCTGGTCGTCGGCGAGCAGGACCCGGATCACGGTGGCGTCCTTTCGGGGGCGGCGGGGGCCCGCGTCGCCCTCCCCCGGTTGACCTCCGTCTACTCCCCCGGGAGTAGACGGGCGGCCGCTGCTCCCGCAGGGGTACCGGCAAGTGCCTCCCGTCGCCGGACGACGAGCAGGGCGGCGGGCGAGAGGCTTTCCAGCGTCGGCGGAACGACCGCCGGCCAGGAAACCGGAGGTCGCGATGACCGCGCTCACCCGCTTCGTGCTCCGCCACAAGGCGCTCGTGGCCCTGTTCTGGGTCGCCGTGGCCGCCGTGGGCGTGCTGACGATCAGCGGCACCACCCATCGGATGACAAACGATTTCGCCATGCCGGGACAGGCGTTCAAGGTCGACAACCAGATCGCCAGGCAGTACGGCAACGGCGGCGACCAGACCCCCTACGTGCCGGTGATCACGGTGCCGGCCGGGGAGCGGATCACCGACCCGGCGGTGGCCGCCGCGACCGGGCGGGCGTTCGCCGCGCTGGCCCGCGCGATCCCGGACGTACGGATCGCGGACTACGCGACGACGCACGACCCGGCGTTCGTGACCCGCGACGGCCGGTCCACGTTCGCCCTGGTCTACACCGCCCCGGTCAGCGGCTTCGGCGGCGCTGATCTGGGCCCGGCGATCGACCGGACCGTGACGGCGGCCGTGCCCGCGGGCTGGCACGCCGGGGTCACCGGCGCGCAGCTGCTGGAGAACGGCGCGAAGCCGGCCAAGGGTACTTCGATCATGGTCGAGACGATGATCGGATCGGTCGGCTCGCTGGTCATCTTGACCCTGGTGTTCGCCAGCTTCCTGGCGCTGCTGCCGCTGGTCATCGGCGGCATCTCGGTCCTGGGCACGTTCGTGCTGGTCGGCGGGCTCACTGAAGTGACCGGGGTCAGCCAGATCGTCGAGTTCCTGATCGCCCTGATCGGCCTGGGCGTGGCCATCGACTACTCGCTGCTGGTGGTCAGCCGGTGGCGGGAGGAGCGGGCCGCGGGCCGGGACAACCAGGCCGCCGTGCTCGAGGCGATGAACCGCGCGGGCCGGGCCGTGGTGTTCTCCGGGCTCACCGTGGCCATCGGCCTGCTGTCGATGATCATCCTGCCCGTACCCATGCTGCGCAGCGTCGGTTACGGCGGCGTGCTGGTGCCGCTGGTCTCGGTGGCAGTGGCCATCACCTTGCTGCCGGTCATCCTGGCCACCATAGGCCCGCGCCTGGACTGGCCGCGGCTACGGACCGAGCGGCGCGCCAGCCGGGTGTTCTCGGCCTGGGCGCGTGGCGTCTACCGGCACCGCTGGCTGGCCGCGCTGGCCGGCCTGGGCATCCTGACCGCCCTGATGCTGCCCGCGCTGTCCCTGCACCTGGGTGAGCCGGGCAGCTCGGCCCAGGCCACCAGCGGGGCCGCGCACGACGCACTGGTCACCCTGACCGACGGCGGCATCCCGTCCGGGGTCATCACCCCGGCCGAGGTGCTCGTCGGGGGTGGTCACGAGGCCGCAGCCGCGGTCGCGGCGCAGGCGGCCCGGGTCCCCGGCGTGTACGCCGCGGTGGCTCCGGCCACGCCGGGCTACCACCGGGCCGGGACGGCCATCGTCACCGTGCTGCCCGCAGCCGAAAGCGGGCTGCCCGCGGGGCAGGCGACGGTCGCCGGTCTCGAGCACGCTCTGCTCGGCCAGCCGCACGTGATCGGGGTGGGCGGCGACGGTGCGTCGCTGATCGACTTCGACCACGCGGTCTACGGTGACTTCCCGCTGATGCTGGCCGTTATCGGCGTGGCCACCTTCCTGCTCCTGGTCCGCGCCTTCCGGTCGGTGCTACTGGCGGCCAAGGCCGTGCTGTTCAACCTGATCTCACTGGCCGCCGCGTACGGCGTGCTGACCTGGGTGTGGCAGGACGGTCACGGCTCCCGCGCCCTGTGGGGCATCCCGGCCACCGGCGCGATCACCATGTGGGTGCCGCTGATGGTCTTCGCCTTCCTGTTCGGCCTGTCCATGGACTACGAGGTGTTCATCCTGAGCCGCATCCGGGAGGCCTACGACACCAGCGGTGACGCCCGGCACGCGGTCACCGAGGGCCTGGGCCGCACCGGCCGGCTGGTCACCAGCGCCGCGGCGATCTTGATGCTCGGCTTCCTGTCGATGTCCACCGGGCCGCAGACCGACCTAAAGGTCCTGGCCACCGGGCTCGGCGCCGGCATCCTCATCGACGCGGTAGTGGTCCGCTGCCTGCTCGTCCCGGCGCTGGTCGCCCTGTTCGGCCGGGCGAACTGGTGGCTGCCAGCCGGGCTGGCCCGGGTGCTCCGGGTTCCGGCCGCGGCCCCGGCCCGGCCTGCTCCACTCGCCGACCGACCCGGTCTGGCCGTCCAGGACGGACTAGTGCTGAGCGACAGGTAAGCGCGCTGGCATAATTCCACCCAGGTCCACGGGGGCCCTGGGTGGAATTATGCGTGGGAGGCGCGGATGAGCGGGTACCTGGACTATTCCGGCCGGGACGACGTGCTGAGCGGCGGCGTTAGGAAGATTCCGGTCAGCACGCCAAAGGGCACCTTCCAAATCTGGGTGAAGCGGGTCGGCAACCATCCCGAGCTGCGGCTGCTGCTGCTGCACGGCGGGCCCGGCGCGACCCACGAGTACTTCGAGGCCTGCGACAGCTACCTGCCCGCCGCGGGGATCGAGTACTACTACTACGACCAGCTCGGCTCCGGGTTCAGCGACCAGCCCGAGGAGCCCTCGCTGTGGGACCTGGACCGGTTCGTGGACGAGGTGGAACAGGTCCGGACGGCGCTCGGGCTGAACCGGGATAACTTCGTCCTGCTCGGCCACTCCTGGGGCGGGATGTTGGCCACGGAGTACGCGCTGCACCATCAGCAGCACCTGCGCGGGCTGGTCATCTCCTCCATGATGTCGAGCGTCCCGGCCTACAACGCTTACGCCGAGCAGGTGCTGATGCCGGCCATGGACCAGGAGGCGCTGGCCGAGATCAAGGCGTTCGAGGCGGCCGGAGACACCGAGGACCCGAGGTACATGGAACTGCTCCTGGAGCAGCACTACGTGCACCACGTGCTGCGCATGCCGCCCGCGGACTGGCCCGATCCGGTGCAGCGCGCGTTCGCGCACATCAACCCGGCCATCTACGTGTCCATGCAGGGTCCCAGCGAGCTGGGGATCAGCGCCGACGCCAGCCTGGCTCACTGGGAGCGGACCGCGGAGCTGGCCTCGATCGAGGTCCCGACGCTGGTCATCGGCGCCCAGCACGACACCATGGACCCAGCGCACATGCGGATGATGGCCGACCGCCTGCCCCGCGGCCAGTACCTGCACTGCCCGGACGGCAGCCACATGGCCATGTACGACGACCAGCAGGTGTACTTCGCCGGCCTCATCGACTTCCTGAACGGCCTGGCCGGGCCGGTCACCGACTGACGGGGTCGCCGGGCGGGCCAGATGATCAGGGCGGCGTAGCCGGGCGCCCACTGCTCGCGGTAGGCGGTCAGCAGCGGCGGGGGGAACTTGCCCAGGACCGCGTTGAGGGTCTGCGGGCTGGCCCCGTTGAGCAGCCAGGGCATGTACGTCGATGCGTCGCCGGTGAGCCGTTCGCCGTGGGCCTGGGCGAAGCGCTGCCACTGCTGCGGGGTGAGCGAGGCGTCGATCAGGGCCAGGCCATCGTTCTCTTCGTGGGTCAGGTGCGCGGTGAGCTTGGTCGCGAGTTCGTCGGTGATGTCGCCAAACCGCTGGTAGCCGTAGTGCGGGTCGGCGGCGGCGGCATCGATGGCGGTCAGCAGCGGCTCGATGACGGCGTGCTCGGCCTCCAGCGCGTCGGCCAGGGCCAGGCGGTCGGAATGCCCGGCCACCTCGGCGCGCAGCGCCGGCCACAGCACGTCGTCTTCGGTCTGGTGGTGGACCAGGAGGAACTTCTTGAACAGCTCCCAACCCAGCGCGGCTCGCAGCAGCGGGCCGGGATCGTCGTCGCGCAGCGCCGCGATCCGTGTGACCTGCACGAGTTCCCGGCGCAGCGCGTCGTGCATCGCGAACATCATGCTCATATCGAGCTTGTACTCCATGATTCCTCCTCGGGCGTCTCTCAAATTTTGACACTCAGTATTATTTAAAGTCAAGTTTTAAATAGTGCTGAGTAATGTTTGACTCTCAGTTCCGACCTGAGTAGGATGCGGGGAATGACAGCCGACCCGGCCGGCGACCGGTCCCTGCCGCTCCGCCAGCGCAAGAAGCTACGGACCCGCCGCGCGCTGGCCGACGCCGCGCTGCGCCTGTTCGCCGAGAATGGCTTCGACAAGACCACGCTGGAGGAGGTGGCCGAGGAGGCCGAGGTCTCCAAGAGCACGTTCTTCCGCTTCTTCCCGGCCAAGGAGGCGGCCGCGATCGAGGCCGAGGCCGAGCTATGGACGGCCTACCTGACCGCGCTGGCCGACCGCCAGCTGTCCGGCGCCGTCCTCGGCGAACTGCACCACACGCTGGCTGCGGCCGTGGCGGAACTCGACCCCGGCTGGGACCAGCGTTTCCTCGCCACCCGGCGCCTGATCATCGCCGAGCCCGCCCTGCTCAAGTACGTCGAGCACTACCGGGCCGGGGTCAAGAGCCAGGTGATCGCCTGCCTGGCCGGCCAGCTCGGGCTCGACACCGAAGACCTCCGGCTGCACCTGCTGGCCGAACTCGTGACCACGGCCTTCAGTGTCTCTGGCCGTTACTGGGTCCACCACGACGGGCACGGGGGCCGCCCCGTACTCCTCGAGCGCTTCGACGAGGCCATCCAGGCCATTCCGGCCAGCCTGGACCTTTCCGCGTTACCGGTCACCAGATGGCGTCGGTCAGCTCCAGGCAGGTCCGGACGTCGGACACCATTGTGCCCAGGTCCCGTTCGGGTGGCCCGAGCGGGTCCTGGACGGCGTGCAGGCCGGCCCGTTCGATAATCCGCTTTTCATTGAGCACCCACTCGCCGGCGGCCGCCAGGCGGCCCTGCGCCGTAGCCAGCACCGCCTGACCCAGGTTGGCCATACAGGCCACCCGGTCCTGACGCCCGGCGTGAACCTCCGCAAAGTGCAGCGCGCCGGCCGCCAGCCGGAACCAGGCCTGCGGCGCGGTCTGCCGCAGCTTCGGCGGGAACCGCGGGCTAGGCAGCTCACCGGCCAGCACCCGGCCCAGGGCCAGTTCCCCCACCGGAACGTACGTGGCGATCCCGGCCACGTAGCCGACTTCGCGCTGGATCTCGAACTTTCCGTCTTCGGCGGCTGCGGTCCAACGCAGGACCTCGTCGAGGTCCCGGTAGATGAGGTCTACCTTGGTGCCGTCAACCGTCAGCCAGGCCCCGCCGTTCACGATCCGGCCCCATTCGCCGGGAGCGAAGACGCGCCCGGGCCAGCCGAGCGCGACGATGTCGGCCGGATCGAGCCTGCCCCGGTAATACAGGCCGAAGTCCCAGTCAGAACCCTCGACCGCGGTATTGGTCGCCCGCGACCCCCCGAGGGTGACCGCCACGACGCCAGGAATCGCGGCTAGCCGCGCAGCCAGGTGCTCCACGGCACCAAGTATTCCTTGGCTGAGCTGGATCTAGGGCACGCGAGAGGGGTGACGGAGGCACGAGGCCCGGTCCGTTCAGTCAGATAAAAGGAACGACCCGGGGGGCCGGCGCTGCGGCGGCTTACCAGAGCGGAGGATGCCGGTCCTGCCACGGGCGGGCCTGCTCCAGCTGGGCGGACAGCGAGATCAGGGTGCCTTCGTCGCCCATCCGGCCGGCCAGCATCACGCCGATCGGGAGGCCCTCGGCGGTCCAGTGCAGCGGGACGTTCACGGCCGGCTGGCCGGTGACGTTGTAGACCGCGGCGAACGGGGCGAACCGCTTCTGCCGCTCGAAGTTCTCCGCCGGCTCCACCTGGTCGAAGTAGCCGACCGGCCGTGGCGGTAGGGCCAGGGTGGGGCTGAGGATCGCGTCGTACGTGCTCAGCGCGGCGACCGCGATCCGGGTGACGAACTGCAGGTAGCCCTGGGCGAACAGGAGCTCGGGGGTGGTGACGGCCAGGCCGCGCTCGCGCAGGTAGCGGGTCAGGGGGAGCAGCAGTTCCTCCTGCTCGGGGGCGACTGGGGTTAGCGTGGCGTAGGCGTACCAGAGGACCTCGAAGAACGGGACGATGTTGGGGCCCAGCGGCAGGGTGATGTCCTCGACCTCGTGCCCCACGCTGGCCAGCAAGGTACTGGCTTCCTCGTAGGCGGCGACGCAGTCCGGGTGCACGTCCGCGCCGTCGATGGTGTTCTGCAGGGTCCGGCCGATCCTGAGCCGGCCCGGCGGGCGGCTCGCGTAGCCCAGGAACGACTCGCCGGGCGGCAGCGACGGCTGGGTGTACATGTCGCCGGGGAAGTTGCCCGACATGACGTCGAGCAGGAGCGCGGCGTCGGCCACGGTGCGGGCGATCGGGCCGTTCACGCTGAAGCCGGCCAGGTCGGGTTCGAGCGGGCCCTTGGAGACCCGGCCGCGGGACGGCTTGATCCCGAACAGCCCGCACACGCTGGAGGGGATGCGGATGGACCCGCCGCCGTCGCTGCCCTGGGCGGCCGGGGCCAGGCCCGCGGCCACCGCGGCGGCCGCCCCGCCGCTCGACCCGCCCGCGGACCTCGACAGGTCCCACGGGGTCCGGGCGGGGGGCCCGATCCTGGTCTCGGTATAACACGGCAGCCCGAACTCCGGCGTGGACGTCTTGCCGGTGATGACCACGCCGGCGTCCTTGAGCTTGGTCACGGTGTAGTCGTCGGTGTCCGGCACGCTGTTCTCGTAGGCCAGCGAGCCGAGCGTCTGGCGCACGCCCGCGACCATGTTCAGATCCTTGATCGGGATCGGGACGCCGGTCAGCGGCGGCAGGTCGCGGGGATCGGCGGCCTGGGTGACGGCCTTCTCCGCGGCGCGGGCCTGCTCGGCGGCCAGTTCGGCGGTGATGGTGAAGAACGCGCCGACCTGCTCGTTGAGCTCGGCCGTGCGGCGCAGATAATGGTCGGTGACGGCGACCGGCGACAGCTCTTTGGCGCGGATCGCCGCGGCCAGCTCGATCGCGGTGAGCTCGTGAATCTGGGTCATGGTTCCAGATGCTAGACCACAAGCCGCCCGGGACGTTCGGCGTGTTAGGGGACGAATGACCTGCTTTAAACGGGAGTAAGCGGGCACAATCGTGGTAGTGCGGTGCTGTGCGCTGAGTTCTAAAGCAGTTACGCTCAGGTAGTAGGTGAGGACCTATGGCGTGGCCGAAGCTGAGAAACCACAGGTCACCGGGACCGTCGGCGACGGCCGGACATGACGCTGGGGCTGCACCGGACGGGACGCCGTCACGCGCCGTGGCCCCGGACCGGGCCGAACGGCCTGCGTGGCGTGCCCGTGAGGGCTGGCCCGCCAGCAACCCGACGGTGACGCCGGGCCCCGCGGAACCCCGGCCGAGCCCTCCGGAACCCCGGCCGAGCCCCGCGGAACCCGGGCCGAGCCCCGCGGCGGCCCCGGAGGCCGAGACGGACCCGCTCGACGCGCCGTTCTGGGAGAGCTGGGCGCTGGCCGACGACGCGGCCAAGCTGGACGATCCGGGCGATGGCCTCCCGGAGGAGAGGCCCGCGGACGACGCCGTCACCGACGTCGACCCCCGCCCCCGGGGCTCCTGGGAGGCGGTGGTCACCCCGGTCGCCGACCCCCGCGAGCCGCCCAAGGCCGAGGGCATCGGGCAGCACCTGGGCAGCCTGGCCCACCTGTCCGAGAACCCGCGGATGCGGGTGTGGCGGCGACGGGTCATCGTCGCGGTCATCGCCGGGGTGGCCTTCGGCATCTTGCTGCACAACTGGGTGTGGGGGCTGACCTTCGCCGTGCTGGCCGCGATCGCCGACACCATCATCCGGTCCCGGACGAGCGTCAACGGCCCGCCCGGCGTCCGGCTGACCAGGGCGCAGAAGGGCACGATACGCCAGCTTGACAGCCTGCAGCGCCGCGGATACCGGGCCATGCACATCCTCCCCATCCCGGACAGCGACGAGCAGATCGATCACCTGGTGATCGGCCCGGCCGGCGTGTTCGCCGTGGACTCGGAGGACTGGGACAAGCGGATGCCGGTGCGGACGAGCAGCCATCTCAAGCTGTGGCACGGGCCGAACCCCATGACGGACCGGCTCGAGCACGCCCACTGGGAGGCCGACCAGGCGGCCGAGCTGCTGTCCGCCGCCATGGGCCGCCCGGTCACGGTCCGCGCGGCGATGGCCGTCTACGGGCCGCAGATCCCCTTTCACGTGGCCGAGATCAGGGACGTCGACGTGTTCAGCGGCCCGGAGCTGCGCAAGTACCTGCGCCGCCGGGCCCGGCGCCGCGGCGCGCAGCCGCTCACCGAGAGCGAGATCGAGCGCCTCGACAAGGCCGCCCACGAAGCGTTTCCGCAGGCCCCCGCCAGCTGACCGGGCGTCCCGGTAGGCTGTGTATCTCGTTGTCAGCTCTCGCATATTCGCGCTGAGGAGATCACCATGCCTCCGCTTCGGTCCCGTACCGTCACGCACGGCAGGAACATGGCGGGCGCCCGCGCCCTGCTGCGCGCCACCGGGGTCGCCCGGGAAGACATCGGCAAGCCGATCATCGCCGTCGCGAACAGCTTCACCGAGTTCGTGCCGGGGCACGTGCACCTGCGCGAGGTCGGCCAGGTGGTGGCGGCCGCGGTGCGGGAGGCCGGGGCGATCCCGCGCGAGTTCAACACGATCGCGGTGGACGACGGCATCGCCATGGGGCACGGCGGCATGCTGTACTCGCTGCCGAGCCGGGAGCTGATCGCCGACTCGGTGGAGTACATGGTGAACGCGCACTGCGCGGACGCCATGATCTGCATCTCGAACTGCGACAAGATCACACCGGGCATGCTGATCGCCACCATGCGGCTGAACATCCCGACCGTGTTCGTATCCGGCGGGCCGATGGAGGCCGGCGCGCCCGCTGGCCTGGCGCTGTCCGCCGCCGGCGGCCGCAAACTCGATCTCATCGACTCGATGGTGGCCTCGGCCGATCCCTCGGTGTCCGACGAGCAGCTGCTGGCCATGGAGGAATCCGCGTGCCCGACGTGCGGTTCCTGCTCGGGCATGTTCACGGCCAACTCGATGAACTGCCTGACCGAGGCGATCGGCCTGGCCCTGCCGGGCAACGGCAGCACGCTGGCCACGCACGCGGCGCGGCGCGGGCTGTTCGAGCGGGCGGGCGCTTTGATCGCGGACATCACCCGGCAGTACTACGTGCAGGGGGACGCCTCGGTGCTGCCGCGCTCGATCGCCAGCCGGGACGCGTTCGAGAACGCGATGGCGGTGGACGTGGCCATGGGCGGCTCGACGAACACGATCTTGCACCTGCTCGCGGCGGCGCACGAGGCCGGAGTGGACTTCGGGCTGAAGGAGATCGACGAGCTGTCCCGGCGGGTGCCGTGCCTGTGCAAGGTCGCGCCGAGCTCGGCGTATCACCTGGAGGACGTGCACCGGGCGGGCGGCATCCCGTCGATTCTCGGCGAGCTCGACCGCGCCGGGCTGCTCAACCGCGGGGTGCGTACCGTGCACAGCGCGTCGCTGCGGGAGTTCCTGGACGCGTGGGACCTGGGGTCGGCGTCCGTTTCGGATTCGGCCGTCGAGCTGTATCACGCCGCGCCGGGCGGGGTCCGGACCATCCGGCCGTACTCGCAGTCGTCCCGCTGGGATGCCCTGGATCGGGACCGGGCCGACGGGTGCATCCGGGACGCCGAGCACGCCTACAGTGCGGACGGCGGGCTGGCCGTGCTGCACGGCAACCTGGCGCCGGACGGCGCGATCGTCAAGACCGCGGGCGTCCCGGAAGAGCTCCTTACCTTCTCCGGCCCGGCCGTGGTGTTCGAGAGCCAGGAAGACGCGGTGGCGGGCATCCTGGACGGCACGGTGCGGGCCGGCGATGTGGTCGTCATCCGGTACGAGGGGCCGCGCGGCGGGCCCGGCATGCAGGAGATGCTGTACCCGACCAGCTTCCTGAAGGGCAAGGGTCTCGGCCGGGCCTGCGCACTGATCACCGACGGGCGGTTCTCCGGCGGGACCTCGGGCCTGTCGATCTGCCACGTCGCGCCGGAGGCGGCCGGGGGCGGCCTCATCGCGGTGGTCGAGAACGGCGACACGGTGGTGATCGACATCCCGCGCCGGGAACTGCGGCTGGACGTGCCTGACGCGGAGCTGGGCCTTCGTCGCGATCGCGTGCTCGCGTCGCTGGGTTCGTACCGGCCCGCTGACCGGCAGCGGCCGGTGAGCGCGGCGCTGCAGGTCTACGCGGCGATGGCGACGTCGGCCGCGACCGGCGCGGCGCGCGACATCACGCTTATCGCCCACCCGGATACGTGAGCCCGGCTTCGCCGTCGTCGGCCTCGGAGCTGACCGGGGGGTTCGTGCGCCCGGCCCGGGAGGGCGATGCCGATGACCTGGCCCGGGTGCAGGTCGCCTCGTGGCGTTCTGGTCTGGCCGGGATCGTGCCGTCCGCGCTGCTGGCCGAGCTGACCAGCGAGGAGGCTACGGCCGTGTGGCGGGACCGGTGGCGGGAGGCGATCGCCAGCCCGCCGACGAGCAGGCACCGCGTGCTGACGGCCGTGACCGGGGCGCTACCGCGCGAGGTGGTGGGGTTCGTCTCGGCCGGGCCCGCCACCGACGCCGACCGCTGGCCCGGCACCGACGCGGAGATCTACGAGCTCCGGGTGTCGCCGGAACGGACCGGGGAGGGGCACGACAGCCGGCTCGTGCACGCGGCCGCGGACACGCTGGTCGGTGACGGGTTCCAGACCGTGTCCATCTGGGTGCTCGAGGCCGATGCGGGGCTGCGGCGTTTTCTGGAGTCGTCCGGCTGGGCCGCCGACGGCGCCCGGGGCGAACTCGACGTCGGAGTCAGCGCGCCGGTCGTGCGTCTGCATACGGCGATCAGCGAATGAACGAGTTCACTTAGGATCTGTGCGTGGCTGATGCTCGGCAATGGCTGGCGGGAACGCGGCCCAGGACGCTTCCGGCGGCGGTCGTCCCGGTGCTGATCGGCTCGGGCGTGGCGCTCGGGTACAGCCGGTTCTCCTGGTGGCGGGCGCTGCTGGCCCTGGTGGTGGCCCTCGCCCTGCAGGTCGGGGTCAACTTCGCCAACGACTACAGCGACGGCGTGCGCGGCTCGGACGCCACGCGCGTCGGACCGGTCCGGCTGGTCGCCGCGGGGCTGGCCCGGCCACGGCAGGTGCTGTCCGCGGCGTTCGCGAGCTTTTCCGTGGCGGGGGCGGCCGGGCTGGCCCTGGCCGCGGTGACCGCGTGGTGGCTGGTGGCCGTCGGCGTGGCGTGCGTGGCCGCCGCCTGGTTCTACACCGGCGGCCCGCGGCCGTACGGGTATCACGGGTTCGGCGAGGTGTTCGTGTTCGCGTTCTTCGGCGTGATCGCCGTGACCGGCACGGCGTACGTGCAGATGGTGCGGTTCAGCTGGCTGGCGCTAGCCGCCTCGGTGCCGGCCGGGCTGCTGGCCTGTGCCCTGCTGATCGTCAACAACCTGCGGGACATCCAGGGCGACACGCTGGCCGGCAAGCGGACGCTTGCGGTCCGGCTCGGTGACGCGCGCAGCCGGCTGGCGTACGTGCTGACCGTGCTGGTGCCGTTCGGCTGCGCGGCGCTGATCGCCATTTACCGGCCGTTCACGCTGCTGGTGGCCGTGACGCTGCCGCTGGCGCTGGTTCCGGTGCGGTCCGTGCGGGCGGGTGCCTCGGGTCCGGCGCTGATCAAGACGCTGGGGCAAACCGGGCGGCTACAGCTGGCGTTCGGCGTCGCGTTCGCGATCGGCCTGGCCATCCACCTCTGAGCCTGGTTCGTCGTCGGGCGGCCGGCTTAGGCTGGCTGTGTATCCCCCCGACCAGGAAGGACCCTCGAAGATGGCTGACGACGAAGCGCCGAAGATCCTTGACCTGCCGATCGGGCTGTCGGCGACCGGGATGCGGAAGGAGTTCGACAGCCTGGGCCAGGTGGAGGTGCCGGCGGATCATTACTGGGGGGCGCAGACCCAGCGGAGCCTGCAGCACTTCAACATCGGCCACGACCGGATGCCCAAGGAGGTGTACCACGCCTACGGGTACGTGAAGAAGGCCGCGGCGGTGGTGAACGGCCGGGCGGGGCGGTTGCCGGCGTGGAAGGCGAGCCTCATCGAGCGGGTGTGCGATGAGGTGATCTCCGGGGCGCTGGACAGCGAGTTCCCGTTGTACGTGTTCCAGACCGGGTCGGGGACCCAGTCGAACATGAACGTCAACGAGGTCGTCTCCAACCGGTGCATCCAGCTGGTCGGCGGGACGCTGGGCTCGCAGACTCCGGTCCACCCCAACGATCACGTGAACATGGGCCAGTCGTCCAACGACACGTTCCCGACCGCGATGCACATTGCGGCGTACAAGATGGCCACAGAGAAGACGATCCCGGCGCTGAAGCGGCTGCGCGATGCGATCGACGCCAAGTCGAAGCAGTGGGCGGATGTGGTCAAGATCGGCCGGACGCACCTGGAGGACGCGGTGCCGCTGACCGTAGGCCAGGAGTGGTCCGGCTACACGGGTGCCCTGGATGACGCGATCGCCGAGGCCGAGCGGGTGACCGGCGGGCTGCTGGAGCTGGCCATGGGCGGCACCGCGGTCGGCACCGGGCTGAACGCCCCGGCCGGATTCGGGGACCAGGTCGCCGCGCAGATCGCCTCGATGACCGGGACCCCGTATGTCACTGCGGCGAACAAGTTCACCGCCCAGGGCACGCTGGACCGGGTGGTCCGGGCGCACAGCGGGCTGAAGACGGCGGCGGTAACGCTGTTCAAGATCGCCAACGACCTGCGCTGGCTCGGCTCCGGCCCGCGTACCGGTATCCATGAGCTGATCTTCCCGGAGAACGAACCGGGGTCCTCGATCATGCCGGGCAAGGTGAACCCGACCCAGGCCGAGGCCATGCTGATGGTCGCCATTCAGGTCATCGCGTCCGACGTGGCGGTCACCATGGGCGGGGCCGAGGGCAACTTCGAGCTGAACGCGTTCCGGCCCATCCTGATCGACAACTACCTGCACTCGGCGCTGATCATGGCCGACATGTGCGACCACCTCTGCGAGTTCATGGTCGAGGGCACCAAGCTGAACGAGAAGAAGCTGAAGGAAAACATCGACAACTCGGTGATGATGGTCACCGCGCTGTCCCCCATCATCGGCTACGACAAGGCCGCCGAGATCTCCTACTACGCGATCGACAATGACCTGACCCTCAAGCAGGCCGCGCTGGCCAAGGGCGTCTCCGAAGACCTCTACGACCGGGTCGTCATCCCCATCAACCTCACCCGCGGCGGCTCGGCCGACCTGCCGTCCGGTCCGCAGAAGTCCTGATATGGCTACCCCGGGCACCGATGACCGGGAGGCCCGCCGTATGGAGCCCATCGGCAAGGCCGCCTTCATCGCCTCGGTCGGCGGCACGCGGGGCTACGCCGACTGGACCAACCCCGACCACCGGTTTCGGCGGCTGCTGTCGGAGTTCATCGGCATGGCTGGGCTGACCTTCGTCCTGTCCGGCGGCGCGGCCATCCTCGTCCGGTACGGCGGCCGCGCGCTGCAGCCCTGGCAGACGGTACTGGTGCTGTCGCTAGTCTCGGCCCTGTGGCTGGTGGTGGCGGTCTACTTCCTGGGCGACATCTCGGCCCACTTCAACCCGGCCACCACCTTGGCCTTCGCGCTGCGCCGGGACATGGGCTGGGTGATGGCAGGCGTCTACTGGATCGTCCAGTTCGCGGCGGCCATCTGCGGATCGCTGCTGGCCCGCGCCTTCTTCGGCCCGGCAGGGAACCTGGCCGCCACGATGCCCAAGCCCGGCCAATCCTGGCAGGCGGCCATCTTCGAGGCCATCATCACGTTCGGCCTGGTGTTGATGATCCTCAACATGGCCAACGGGCCGAAGCTCAACGGGCCGTTCGTCCCGCTGGCCGTCGGCGCCTACATCATGGCCTGGGGCACCATGGGCGGACCCTACGAGGGCGCCTCCATGAACCCGGCCCGCAGCTTCGGACCCGACGTGGCCATCGGGAACCTGTCCACCTGGTGGGTCTACCTGATCGGGCCGGTGGCCGGCGCGGTCATCGCGGTCGGCGTCGCGCACGTCCTGCGCGGGCCTGCCAGGGCCCAGGAGGCGAGCGCCGCCCAGGGCACGCCGCTCAACCGGAGCGCCTAAGGGAAGTTCCGCAACGGGCCGGCCGATATCGGTGATTCCGGGCGTGATCCGGGGCCTGACGAGAGACACTTGATACCAAATGCGCGGTATCAGCGACATCGCGGTGGTCGGCGTTATACCCTCCCCGTAATCCCAGGTTGTGAGATACGGGCGCGGAACAGTGCCTGAGCGCGTGCGTGTCCAGCGGGAAGGGTGCCCAGTTGCAAGCGCAGGGGATGTGGTCGGCCGGCGCGGCCGACGATAAGGAGAGATTCCTTGCCGACCTGCGCGCGCTGCGTGACACGGCTGCGCTGGAATTCGACGAACTGGCCGCGCGAGCCCATTACCCGAGCAGCGTCCTCAAGGAAGCCGAGCACGGCCCCTCCCTGCCCACCCTGCCGATCCTGGCCGCTTACGTCCGGGCCTGCGACGGGGACGTGCCCGAGTGGGAGGAACGGTGGCGGCGCCTCGGTGTCGAGTCCCGCGCCGACCCCGGCCTGCCGGTCAGGCCCGCTGGGGCCAGCCCGGCGGCGGCGGCCGGGGCCCGCGCGGGCGTAAGCGTGGCCCCGCCGGACACGTACGACCCGGAGCGGATCAGGGCGGCGCTGCGGGGCTCCCACGGGCGTTCGGACGTGGGCGCTCGCGGCACGGTGAGCCGGGCCGCGGCCAGGCGCGTGGAACCGGATACCGGAGGGCCGGCCATCGCGGAGCCGAGAGTCCCGGAAAGCCCGGCTGCCTGGAGCACCGGGACGAGCGGGGAAGAGACCATACGCTGGGGCGCTGACGCTCAGCCGGGCACGGGCTGGGACGGGGCCGCTCAGCCGGGCGCCGGGACGAGCTGGGACGGGGCCGCTCAGCCAGGCGCCGGGACGAGCTGGGACGGGGCCGCTCAGCCAGGCGCCGGGACGAGCTGGGACGGGGCTGCTCAGCTAGGCGCCGGGACGAGCTGGGACGGGGCCGCTCAGCCAGGCGCCGGGACGAGCTGGGACGGGGCTGCTCAGCTAGGCGCCGGGACGAGCTGGGACGGGTTCCAGCGGGACGCGGGTCCGCACTGGGATGGCGCCGCGACCGACGGGAGCGGCGGGTCAGCCAACGGAAACCACCCCGCGACCACGGCGGACAACGGGTCGGCCGACGCCGCGGTCATGCCGGTCCCGGATACGGCCCGGGCCGATGCCCTCCGGCGGGATCCGTTCTCCGCCGACTGGCTGGAGGATACCGAACTGGCATCGCGGCCAGACCCTGAGTCCCGGTCGCCGGAGCAGGCCGAGGCCCAGGCTTCGTCAGCCGCCCCGGACAACTGGTTCGCTCCGCGGGAGACGGCTGACCCCGAGCCAACCTGGTCACCGGCGGCCGCCGAAGCGTCGGCCGCCGCCACTGACACCTGGTTCACCCCGCGCGAGCGAGCCGAGGGCGGGTCGGCGTCGCCGCAGCCGACGGAGGTCCAGCGGCCTGGTCCGTCGCCGGCTCGGGAACACGCGATTCCGCAGGCTTCGTGGCCCGCGGCCGCCGAGGCACCGGCCAGCGACACGGCGGCGGCCGGCCGGATGATGCCCGTCCGGGCCCAGGCGGCCGCGGCGGCACCGTCACGGACGATAGCCGGACCCGCCGTGCCGCCGGGGCCGGTCGTCCCGCAGGGCAGATCGCGGTCGGACCGGCTCTATCCGGTGCGGCTGCTGGTGGTCATCGTGGTGGCCGCCCTCCTCGGCAGCATCCTGGTCCTGTTGCTCAGGTAGCGGCGGTCGCCGGCGCGCCGGAGCTGATAACGATCCCGGACGTCTTCCCCGCAGGCCAGGATGGCGTCCAGGTCATCGTGGACAGAAAGGTGGCAGCCGCTGAGCCGGTCGGCGTCGCCTGCGGCCAGCCGGGTGACGAGTCTGGCCACGAGGGCCGGTTCGGCGCCGCGGCCCGCCTGCAGCTCCTGCCGGACCCACGCGTACATCCGCGCCTCGGTCGAGCCGGGCGGCGCGGTATCAGCCAGGGCCCGCTTAACTGGCCGCGGCGATCGGTACCAGCGAGCTGCTCCTGGTCCTGGACAACTGCGAGCATCTCATCGGATCCTGCGCTGAGGTGGCTGACGGGCTGCTGCGGGCCTGCCCTCGGCTCCGCATCCTCGCCACCAGCCGCGAGCCGCTAGGCGTGCCGGGCGAGGTCACCTGGCGGGTGCCCTCGCTGCCGTTCCCGGCCGATCCGCCGCAGGTGTCGCCCGGCGATCTGGGCCGGTTCGAAGCCGTCCGGCTGTTTGCCGAACGCGCCCGCCTGGCCCGCCCCCGATTCACACTGACCGAGGACAACGCGGCGGCGGTGGCCGAGATCTGCGCCCGGCTGGACGGCATCCCGCTGGCCATCGAGCTGGCCGCGGCCCGGGCCGGGGTGTTCTCGGCCGCGCAGATCGCCGCCGGGCTGCAGGACCGGTTCCGGCTGCTGACCGGCGGCGCACGCACCGCTGTGCCCCGTCAGCAGACCCTGGAGCGTCGGTCGCCTGGAGCTACGACCTGCTGGCCGAGCCCGAGCGGGCCGTGCTCCGGCAGCTCTCGGTGTTCGCCGGCGGGTTCACCCTGGAAGCTGCCGGGGCGGTCGCGATCGGCGCGGGCCAGCCGGAGGCGGTCCTGCCGGAGGCGGTCCTGCCGGAGGCGGTCCTGCCGGAGGCGGTCCTGCCGCTGGTGTCCTCGCTCGCCGACAAGTCACTGATCGTGGCGTCCGAGGACGACACGGGGGACCGGTTCCGCATGCTCGAGACCATCCGTGATTACGCCGCCGCCCGCCTGCTCGAGGCCGGGGAGGCGGTCGGGGCGCAGGCTCGTCATTTCGGGTTCTTCGCCCGGGCGGTCGACCGGCGCCCGGGCGAAGACGAGGACTCCTACTGCGAGCGCCTGCGCGCCGACTACGACAACATCCGGGTCGCCCTGGGCTGGGCCAGCCGCCAGGATGCCCCGGAACTCCTGCTCGGCCTGGCCACCCGCCTGGTGGTGTTCTGGTCGGCGAGCACCCACCTGGCCGAGGCGGTGCAGTGGCTGCGCAGCGCCACCGAGCGGGGCCGGGACGCGGACCCCGGGTTGCGGGCCCGCGCGCTGGGCGCGCTGGCCCAGATCGCGAGCCTGGCCCTGGACCTGCCCGTCGCCTTCGCGGCCGGCACCGAGGGGCTGGCCGTGCTGCGCCAGCTCGGCGACAAGGAAGGCATGGTGATGACGCTGACCAGCCTGGGGTTCAGCGCCGAGGGCGAGACGAGTCTCGCTTACCTGACGGAGGCCATCGCGCTGGCCGAGGAGATCGACGACCGGCGGGCGTTGGCGTATGCCCTGGCCATGCGGGGCCGGGTCGCTAATACCTTCCCGGCCGGTCGCCCGACTGGGCGCGAGGCGCTGCGCCGGAGCATCGAGGTGGCCCGGCAGTGCGGCGCACGGCACGTGGAAGGCATCGCGCTGGGGGATCTCGGCGTGCTGAGCGCGCTGGACGGGCGCCCGCGCGACGCGATCCCGCCGCTGACCGAGGCCCTGCCGCTGCTGCGGGAGGCGGGCGACGTCTACTTCCTGTCCCTCACCCTGCTCGGGCTAGTGCTGAGCCTCTCGCTGACCGGCGACTACGACGCCGCGCTCGCGCCCAGTCAGGAGCTGGATTCGATCTCTGGCCAGCTCGGCACCGCCCAGCTGTACTTCGCGCCCTGCGCTCGCGGCGTCGCGGCCTACTTCCGCGGCGACTGGCCCGAGGCCATCCGCTCCTTCCGCGAGCAGCTCGCCCTCATCCGGCCGGGACCCAGCATGGACGGGATGTACGTCGGCCGCCTGGCGTGGGCCGAGTTCCTTGCGGGCCAGCAGGAGACGGCCCGGGGCCGGCTGGACGAGTTCATCGCGTCATCCGATCCGGCTCGCATCTCCCTCGCCCTGCCCTGGGCCGTCCGGGCGGTGATCGCGCGGGCCAGCGGCGAGCACGAAAGGGCCGCGGAGCTGGCCCAGCAGGCGGTTGCCGCCGCCTCGGGCGACCCGTTCGGCCAGAGCACCGTACTGGAGTGCCTGGCCGTGCTGGCCGCCGTCCAGGCCGATGATGACCAGCACGAACTGGCCGTCCGGCTGGCCGGCGCCCTGGCGGCCTGCGCGGAGGGCGCGGGGATACGGCAGCCGCCGTCGGTGCGCGCGCTCATCGATCCGGTGCTGCGGACCGGCCGGGAGGTGCTCGGCGCCGACCGCTACGCCTCGGCCTGGTCACAAGGTCAGGGCCTAGACCTGGCCGCCGCGGTCGGCTACGTCACCCGCGGCCGCGGGCCCCGGTCACGGCCCGCGCTGGGCTGGGAGAGCCTCACGCCGACCGAGCTCGCCGTGGCCCAGGCGGTGGCCGACGGACTGTCCAACCCGCAGATCGCCGCCCGCATGTTCATCTCCCGGCGTACCGTCACCACGCACCTGACCAGCATCTTCCGCAAGCTCGGCATCTCGTCCCGGGCCGAGCTCGCCGCCCGAGCCGCCCGCCGCGACGATCTCCAGACCCGGTCTTGAAGCGATCGTGGGCCGACGCGCCTCGCGCTGGGCCACGATCCGGTTCTTATCCCTGCTCGATGCGAAGCCGGTTGCCCGCGGGGTCGCGCACGGCGGCGTCGCGGACGCCCCAGGGCTGCTTGGCCGGCTCCTCCAGCACCTCGACTCCGGGCGCGGTGGCGATCTTGTCGAAGGTCGTGTCGAGGTCGTCGGCGCGGAAGTGGACCGGGTACAGCTCACCCTTGGCGAGAATGGCCGCGAGGGCGTCCCCGTCCTCCTGGGAGCGGCCCGCGTGCGGCTGCGACAGTACGATCGCGATCTCGGGCTGGCTGTCGGTGACGAGGGTGATCCAGCGGAAGCCGCCGAGGGAGACCTCGTTGCGCACCTTCAGCCCGAGGGTGTCGCGGTAGAAGCCGAGAGCGGCATCGGGGTCGTCGACCAGGATGTGCACGGTGCTGAGGGAAACGGTCATGGCACCGACTCTAGGCGGGTGCGGCGACCGGATGCGGCTCTGGAGATGCCTTCTTCCGCGCGGCCCTGGCCCCCGCCTTGCGCGGCCGGGTCACGACCATCGTCTGGCAGGTGGGCATGCCGCTGAGCTCCTCGTGGTCGCGGGCGCGGTACATGGACGGCGTCTCGCCGACGAGCTCGGTGAACCGGGCCGAGAAGGAGCCGAGACTCGAGCAGCCGACCGCGAAGCAGACATCGGTCACGCTCAGGTCGCCGCGGCGCAGCAGCGCCTTTGCCCGCTCGATACGCCGGGTCATGAGGTAGGAGTACGGCGTCTCGGAGTACGCCTCGCGGAAGCGCCGGCTGAAGTGCCCCGGCGACATCAGCGCCGTGCGGGCGAACGCCGGGACGTCGAGCGGCTGCGCGTACTCGCGGTCCATCCGGTCGCGGGCCCGGCGCAGTCGACGCAGCTCATCCAGGTCGACGCTCATGTATCCATTCTGCCTCACGCGAGAGCACCGCACGCGGCACAGCCCAGGCGGGTGCCGGCCGGCACGTGCTCCCGGCCGGCACCCGATCTCGGGCCGCCGCCCGGCCTAGCCGACGGATTCGCTCCCGTTGGCGGCCGAGGTGTCCAGGTCCTGCGGCACCGCGGGTCCACCGGCCTGACCGTGGTCCCCGGCACTGAGCGGATCGGCGGAGCCGAGCGGGTCGCCGAAGGTTACGTCCGGTACGGTGGCGGCGAGCATCGCGCTCATGGCTTCGGCCACGGCGAGCGGGTCAGGTCCGGTGGCCCCCTGGGCCAGCGGCGCGCCGCCGGCCGGCGGCTGGGCCGGGGGTTCCGGGGTCGCGACGGCTGGCGCGGCGCTGATCGCGGGGGGTCCGTCGGCGGCGGGCACGGCCGGCGGCTGGCGCCGGGCCTGATCCCTGGCGGCCGGGCTGGGCTCAGCGGCCGCATCGCCGCCGAAGGCGCTGGCCACGGACCTCAGCGCGGTGGTCACCTCGCTCGGGATGACCCAGAACGTGTTGCCGGGGCCCTGGGCGAGCTGCGGCAGCGTCTGCAGGTACTGGTAGGCGAGCAGCTTGGGGTCCGGGTCGTTGTCGTGCACGGCCTGGAAGACCGAGGCGATGGCCTGGGCCTGGCCTTCGGCACGCAGGATCGCGGCCTGCCTGGCGCCTTCCGCGGTCAGGATCGCACTCTGCTTGGCGCCCTCGGCGGTGAGGATGTTGGCCTGCTTGACACCTTCCGCGGTCAGGATCGCGGCGCGCTTCTCCCGCTCCGCGCGCATCTGCTTCTCCATCGCGTCCTTGACCGACTTCGGCGGATCGATGGCCTTGATCTCCACCCGGGTGACCCGGATGCCCCACTTGCCCGACGCGTCGTCGAGCACGCCGCGCAGCATGTTGTTGATGTGGTCGCGCGAGGTCAGCGTCTTCTCCAGGTCCATGGACCCGATCACGCTGCGCAGCATCGTCGCGGTGATCTGCTCGATGGCCTGGATGTAGTTGACGATCTCGTAGTCGGCGGCCCGGGGGTCGGTGACCTGGAAGAACAGGACGGTGTCGATCAGCACGCTCAGGTTGTCCTCGGTGATCACCGGCGCGCCGGTGAACGAGACCACCTGCTCGCGCAGGTCGATCTCCTTCTTCACCCGGTCGATGCCCGGGATGATGAAGTTCATCCCTGGCTCCAGCGTCTTGCGGTAACGGCCGAACCGCTCCACATTTCGCGCGCGCGCCTGCGGGATGATCCGGACCGAGCGCAGCACCGAGATGATGACGATAATCACGACGACCGCGGCGATGATGGGTGCTGCCAGTTCCATGGCTACTCCCGGGGATAGACGAGGACGGTGGCCCCTTTGATCTGCATGACATCCACCTTGGTACCGACCGGGATGACGAGGGTTTCGTCGTAAGGACGCGAAGACCACT
The DNA here is from genome assembly GCA_963722055.1 of uncultured Actinomycetes bacterium. Taxonomy (GTDB): domain Bacteria; phylum Actinomycetota; class Actinomycetes; order Streptosporangiales; family Streptosporangiaceae; genus Palsa-504. Next base: position 268,525 of record CAVRLA010000004.1, read on the forward strand.
CCTCGCCGTCGATGCGAACCCGGCCGCCGTGCTCGGTGACTTCCTCGAGGACGATCGCCGAGCGGCCGACCAGCGCGGCGACTCCCGTGCGCAGTGCCGGCGGCTGCTTGATGTGCTTGATCGCGATCGGACGGACGAAGCCAAGTCCGGCCCCGGCTGCGACGGCGAACGCTACGAGCTGCAGAGCAAAGCTGAGGTGGAAGGCCCCGACCACGGCCGCGGCCACCGCTGCGATCGCGATGAGGCCGAACGCCAGCGTCGTGGTGAGCAGCTCGGCCACGCCGAGCACTGCTGCCACGATCAGCCAGACGATCCAGGAATCCATGGCCGCTCCGTGGAAAGAACCTACTTGAGAGTATCCCCTGCCGGGATCGGTTCGTATCTCGACCTGAGTGCGTCACTCGACGCATCTCGATACCCGGTGTTATCACATCAATACCACTTGAATATGTGCAATTGATGACAATTGACCGTCTAGGTTCTACAGCGGATTTCTCCCGACCTACACTCGTGAGGTACAACATGTCCCGCGGCGCGGCTGGGCAATACAGTCCAGGAGGTACCTGGTGGAACGTGGCGGCACCGGCCTGGGCCGCGATGCCTACGGCCAGCCCAGGCGAAGACGCCTGGGCGATCGCCGCGCCTACCGGCCGGACGCCGGAAATGGACGGGGCCCAGGCCCGAACGGGCCAGACGATGCTGACGACGATGAATACGGCCAGTTGCTGCGGCGACCCGGGGAAATGCCGCCTCAGCAGCCGGGCCGCTCGCGCCCGCGCCCGCCGCCGGGACGCTTCGCGCCGCCCCCGCCCTCCCCGGGCGACGGCTTCGGGCCGAATGGCGCACCGGGCGGCCCGGCGACCGGAGGTTCGCCGAACGGCGGGCCCATGCCCGGCCGCCAGTACCGGTTGGCGAACGGGCGCCGGGTGCCCCCGCGCGCCGATCGCCCGTATCGCCCGCAGGCGCCGGGCGCCGCAGGCGGAAGGCGCGGCCCCTGGGATCAGCCTGGTCCGGCCCGGCCCGTCAGCCAGGAACCGCTCGGCGACTGGGGGCGGCCGCCCCGGCCACAGGCTCCGGGCGGCCCGCCGCCGCGGGCCGATGGCCCGCACGCGTACGCCAACCCGGGCTCTCCCGGAACGTCCAGCGCTCCGGGCTCTCCCGGAACGTCCGGCGGTCCGGGCTTCACGGGCGCGGCCGGGCCGTCAGGTGCCGCTCAGTCTCCGGGTGCGGCCGGGTTCGCGAGGGGCGCGGCTGCCTCGCGTCCCGAGAGCCGCGAGGGCTGGGGCCGGCTGGGGACCCAGGCGCCACGCGGGGTCGCGGCCGGAACCGCGGGCCCGGTGATCCGGCAGCGCGAGAACGCCGTTCCCGACGAACGGCCGGCGAGCGTGCCGCAGCCGACGGTGAGCATCGCGCCGGACGGACTCGAGTCGTTCGCGCGGGATCTGCGGGCGCTGCGGGCCAAGGCTGAGCTCGATTACCCCGGGCTGGCCGAGGTCTCGCACTACACGATGAAGACGCTCGTCTCGGCGGCGGGCGGGCTGCGGCTGCCTACGCTGCCGGTCGCCGTGGCCTACGTGCGGGCCTGCGGCGGGAACGTCGCCGAATGGGAAGAGCGCTGGCAGAAGCTGGCCACCAAGATCACCGCCGATGCGAGCAAGAAGCGCCGCGGCGACGGCGACGAGCGCCAGGCGCTCCCCGAACCCGCCGACCAGCCCGCCCTCCCGGAGCAGCTCGCCCCGCCCGCGGCGCCGGACTCCCCGGCCGAAGCCGGCGAGGTTTACGTCATCACCTCCGCCAAACCGCGTCAGCCCGGCTGGTGACCGCCTAAGCGCAACCACCAGACCTGGTGCCCGCCGCAGACCTGCCGGAATTAGGCCGCGGGGCGCCATGACAGAATGGGCAGCGTGCTGCCGCCGGACAACCACGTGCACACCGAATGGTCGTGGGACGCGCCGGCCGAGGCGTCGATGGTGCGCAGCTGCGAGCAGGCCCTGGCCGCGGGGGTGCCCGCGGTGGCCTTCACCGATCATCTGGACTTCACCACTGGAACCGAGGCCGACCGGATCACGGCGGAGCACATCGATCCGCGCCCGTACGCCCGGATGCATGTGCTCGACGTCCCCGGCTATCTCGCGAGCGTGCAGGAGTGCCGTCGGCGCTACCCGGATCTGCGGATCCTCACCGGCGCCGAGATCGGGGAGGCCCACCTGTGGGCGGCCAACGCACAAGCCGTGGTGGCGGGAGCCGGGTTCGACCGGATCCTCGGCTCGCTGCACGCGATCCCGTTCGGCGGGAAGCTGACTGCCGCCGATGAGCTGTTCCGGCAGATGCCCGCCGACCAGGTGATGCGGCTGTACTTCGCCGAGTTGCTGCGGCTCGTCGAGGGCAGCGACATCTTTCAGGTACTGGCGCACCTGGATTTCCCGCGGCGGATGTGGCCGTGGTCCGCGGCGCCCTACGACGAGCGGGCCTACGAGCCGGAGATCCGGGCCGTCCTGCACGCCCTGGCCGACGGGGGGCGGATCCTCGAGATGAACACGAAGAGCCCGCTGGCGTCCGCCGGGTTGCTGCAGTGGTGGCGGGAGGCCGGGGGAACCGCAGTGTCGTTCGGGAGCGATGCGCACCAGCCCTGGCGGGTCGGCGACCGGTTCAAGCTGGCGGTCGACATGGCCGAGGCGGCCGGCTTCCGGGCCGGGCGGGACCGGTTCGACTTCTGGCGGCTCTAGCTCACCGGGCTACTACGTCGACGGCGGCGCGGACGCCCGAGCGCCGGAGGAGGGTCCGGGCCGCCGTCGACAGCTCTCAGGTCCAGGTGTCGCCGAAGCGGGCGGTCATGTCGTCCCAGCTTTCATGGTCGGGGGCGCTTCGCTGTGTCCGTTTCCTGGTCATCCGGGGCGGCCCGGGGGGCAGGGATCGACCGGCTTTGGCCGTGGACGGCGAAGCGCAGCTCTGCGTAGTACGTCTCGCGATCGCGGACTTCGGCGCGGGCCTCGGCGTGGTGGGCGGGGCGGCTGGCACCGGCCTGCCGGAAGGGGAGAGCGGCTCTGGAGTCGGCCCCCTCGTCCGGCCACCGGCCTTCGTCCTCATGCCTGCTGGCCATGACTCACACCTCAACTACTACTGCGATCTGCGACGTTGCCCCGCCGGCTCACACGGCCTCGCAGGCGGGGCAACGTCTGGTTAAACACGGCGCGAAGTTATCTCGCTACCTTTTGTAGTGTAACCCTATGTACTGGGTCAAATGCAATGGGTAACTAAGTGACAGTTAGCTATCCCCCAGGTGATACTTAGCGTGAGGCCTGGGAGGGGTTTTGTGAGCGCAGATGCCACTGTGAACACGATACGTAGCCGGGCGGCGGGTACCACGGCCCGTTCCATTGAAAAATTACGGGCCTGCCTGGTTACGGTCCGCGCATGATGCCGCCGATGGCGCCCGCCTCGGATGCCTGCCGAAGCAACCTACCCTAGGGGGTGACTGTCCGATTTCCGCCAGTAATGGTCGCCTCGGGCTGGCATCGTGGAGGACGTGAGTACGAACATGACGGGGTTCGCCGGACCGGATGACGAGCAGCGGTACCAGGCGGCCATCAGCAAGGACGCCCGGTTCGACGGCGTGTTCTTCATCGCGGTGACCTCGACGGGGATCTACTGCCGCCCGTCGTGCCCGGCGATCACGCCCAAGCGCGAGCACATGCGGTTCTACCGGACCGCCGCCGCGGCCCAGGAGGGCGGGTTCCGGGCCTGCAAGCGGTGCCGCCCGGACGCCTCCCCCGGCTCGCCGGAATGGAACATCCGGGCCGACGTGGTCGGGCGCGCGATGCGCCTCATCGCCGACGGCGTCGTCGACCGTGACGGCGTTTCCGGGCTGGCGGACCGGCTCGGCTACGAGCAGCGCCAGGTGCGCCGCCTGGTCACCGCCGAACTGGGCGCGGGGCCGCTGGCCATCGCCCGCGCGCAGCGCGCTCAGACGGCCCGGGTGCTCACCGAGACCACGACGTTGCCGCTGTCGGAGATCGCGTTCGCGGCCGGCTTCACCAGCATCAGGCAGTTCAACTCGACCGTCCAAGAGGTGTTCGCGATGACGCCGACCCAGCTGCGCGAGGCCCGCGATCGCGCGGCCCGCGGGGGACGACGCGCGAGACTACGGCGAGGCACCACGGCGGGCATGTGGGGAATTGCGGGGGGCTCGTCTCCCCTCGGCATCTCGGTACGGCTGCCGTACCGGCCGCCGATCGACCTGGACCGCATGCTCGGCTTCCTGGCCGCCCGCGCGATTCCCGGCGTGGAATCGGTGGCTGACGGCCGCTACCGGCGGACGCTGCTGCTGCCGAACGGCACGGGCATCTTGTCCGTCGGCCCCGGCGACGATTACATCGACTGCGAGCTGCAGCTGGAGGACCTGCGCGACCTGACCGCAGCGGTCCAGCGCTGCCGCCGCCTGCTCGATCTGGACGCCGACCCATCTGCGGTGACGGCGGCCTTGGCGGATTCGGGGCCGGTGCTGGGGCCGCTGGCCCTGGCCAACCCGGGCCGCCGGGTACCCGGTCACGTGGACGGGAACGAGCTCGCGCTGCGGGCCGTGCTCGGACAGCAGGTATCGGTGGCCACGGCCCGGCGTCTCGGGGCGCGGCTGGTGGCCGCCTACGGCAAGCCGCTCGAGCGGCCGGAGGGCACGCTGACGCACTGCTTCCCGGCCGCGGAGACGCTGGCGGCGGCGGATCCGGCCACGCTGCCGATGCCGCGGGCCCGCGCCGCCGCGCTGACCGGGCTGGCCGCCGCGCTGGCGTCCGGCGACCTGTCGCTGGACCCAGGGGCCGAGCGGGACCGCGCCGAGGCGCAGCTGCTTGCCCTGCCCGGCATCGGGCCATGGACCGCGGCTTACATCCGGATGCGGGCGCTGTCTGACCCGGACGCGTTCCTGCCTTCCGATGTCGGGGTGCTTGAGGCCCTCGGTCGGCTGGGAGCGGTGCCGGCCGGCGTTCGCAGCCCGGCGGTGCGGGCCCGAGCTTCCCGGGCGGCGGCAGAGCTGGCCGACGGCTGGCGGCCGTGGCGTTCGTACGCCGTGCAGCACCTGTGGGCGTCGCTGGAAGAGGCGTGGCCAGAGTCGGCACCCCCGCTCGGGCCACCGGACTCGAGAGAGTCGATACAGTCGAGAGAAGAGAAAGAGGATTAGTCGTGACCAGCCCGTTCGTGGCGCCGGACCTGGATGCTCCGCGCCTGTCGCATATCGTCAGCTCCCCCATCGGCCGGCTGCTGCTAACCGGCGACGGGCACGCCCTGACCGGGCTGTGGATGCTAGACGCGGATCGGCATTCGGCCCGCGTCGAGGCCGGGCTGACGCTGAGCCCGGCGACCTTCTCCGAGGTCGCGGTACAGCTCGAGGAGTACTTCGGCGGCGACCGCAAGGAGTTCACCGTGCCGCTGGCACCGAACGGGACGCCGTTCCAGCTCGCGGTGTGGACGCAGCTGACCACGATTCCGTACGGGAGCACGGTCAGCTACGGCGACATCGCCCGCGCCCTGGGCAAGAGGCTCGTCGCGTCGCGTGCGGTGGGCCTGGCCAACGGGGCCAACCCGATCTCGATCATCGTGCCGTGCCACCGGGTGATTGGGAGCGACGGGAGCCTCACCGGCTACGGCGGCGGCCTGGAGCGCAAGGAGCTGCTGCTCCGCCTGGAGGGCGCGGGCCCGGTCACGCTGTGGTGATGGCGGCCGTCGGTGGCTGCGGAGCTTCCGTGACGGCGCTTTAGCGACGGCGCTTTAGTGACGGCGGGCCGTGGCGCGGCCGATAGCGTGGTGCTGTGCTCGCGTTGCTGCTCCTGGCCGTGGCGCTCGGACTGTCCAACTTCGCGGCGGCGATCGGTATCGGCGTCAGCGGGGTGCGCGGCCGGGCCCGGGTGCAGATCGCGGTGGTGTTCGGCGTATTCGAGGCGGGCATGCCGATCCTGGGCGTGGCCCTGGGGCAGGGAGTGGCCGCGAGCCTCGGTCAGGCCGCCCGCTGGCTAGGCGGGGCAGCGCTGATCGTGATCGGGCTGACCAGCCTGATCCTGGCCCGACGCGCCGCCCGTGACGCCCGCGCCGCCCGTGACGCCCGCGTCGCCGGTGGCCGGGCCGGGGATGGCGGGCCGGGCCCCGGCGGGGACGGCCCGTCGTGGCGACTGGGCCGGATCGTGATCAGCGGCCTCGCGCTGAGTGTCGACAACCTCGCGGCCGGCTTCGCCCTCGGCGCGTATCACACCGGGCTGGCGCTGGCCGCGACGGTGTTCGGCGCGGTCAGCGTGATCATGACGCTGGCGGGCCTGGAACTGGGCGCCAGGCTCGGCGCCAGCGCGGGCGACCGGAGCGAGCTGATCGCCAGCGTCATGCTCATCGCGGTCGGCATCGCCGTGGCCGCGGGCGTGTTCTGAGCGCCCCGCGCAGGCCTGATGGAACGGAAGACGCGCCGGATGCGTCCAACGCGCATGATGGATCCATACTCTGCACGCCGACGCGTCGGGCTCCTCGGGATGCTCGGGATCGTGCTGGCGCTCGCGGCGCTGGCCGGGTGCGGGTCCGAGGTGGCGTCGTCTGGGGCCGCGGGCGGGCCCTCGGCCACCGCGACGACGCCTCCTCAGGTCGGCTGCGCCAGCGTGAACCAGGCGACCGCGGTCAGCATCCGGGCGATGCGTCTGGAGCCGCCGGTCGGCGCCAACCGGGTCAGCGCCACCTACCACGAGGCGACGCAGGTGCGGGCGCTGTTTGGTCAGCTATGTGCCGCCGTGACCCATCCGGCGCGCACCATGCTGATGCACTGCCCGGCCGATATGGGGACCGAATTCTTCGGGACGTTCTATGACGGCTCTCGGGTGCTGGCCACGTTCACCTTCGCCGCAATGGGATGCGAGCGGGTGAGCGTGACCGCGGCAGGCAAGACCCTCGCCACGATGGTGTACGGTCCCGCGGCCGCCGCCGCGCCGCATCTGGCGACGGACCTGGCCGCGATCATGGGATCGCCTAAGCCGGGAGTGATGCAGCCGCAGGGAACGATCAGCCCGAGTTAGCCCGCCTAGCGGTCAGGGCAAGTGGCCCGACTCGTCAAGGTCAAACTCGCCGTCCTTGACGCCGAGCACGAACGCGTCCCACTCCGCCTCGGTGAAGTACAGCTTGTCGCCGTCGGGGTCGGCCGCGTCGTACATCACGTACAGCTTGGCCTCATCGGCTTTGTGCGGAGCGGCCGAAGTGTCGGTGGTGACGTACACCTCGACGCGGCTCTCCTCGGTGTCAAACGCTGAGGCATCGTCACCCGGTGTGTGCATGCGCTCAGGCTACTACCGGCGCCGTCACCGCGCGTATCGGCGGCCGGATAGGGTCTGATTCGTGCCCGACGCAGCCTGCACCGCCCCGGCCAGCGACCAGCCCGCGGCCAGCGGCGAGGGGGCGGCCGGCGGCGAAGCCGCGGTCAGTGGCGAAGCGGCGGTTGGTGGCGAAGCGGCGGTTGGTGGCGAAGCCGCGGTCAGTAAGGAGCCCTCGGCCAGCGAACAGGCGGCGTGGTTCGCTCAGCTGCCCACCATGTTCGCCGCCGCCGCGGCCATGTTCACTGACCCGGCCGGCCGGGTGCTGCTGGTCAAGCCGAACTACCGGGACCACTGGTCGCTGGCGGGCGGGATCCTCGAGCACGGCGAGCCCCCGCACGTCGGCTGCCGTCGCGAGGTCGCCGAGGAACTCGGGATCGATATCGAGCCGGGACCGCTGCTGGTCGTCGGGTGGGCGGGGCCGGACGGCACCCGGCCCAAGCCGATCGTGCACTTCGTCTTCGACGGGGGCGTGCTGACCGACGACATCCCGATCCGGCTGCAAGCGTCCGAACTAGACGACTACCGGTTCGTCGACGCTGGCGACCTGGCCCGCTACCTGCCTCCGGTGATCAGCGCGCGGGTGGCCGCCGCGCTCCGCAGCCGCGGCACCGGGGCGACCGTCTACCTGCCGTGGGCGTAGCCATCACATTGACCGTGAGCGGCGCGCGCTGTGTGATGTGGTCCCATCCGGCCACCGCATCACAGGCGGCCGCTTGCTCAACCAGTAGCCGTGACAACCTGCCGGTTCTTCTGGGTCAGCCGCAGTTTCTCGCGGGGATCGCGCGCTCCGCTTGAGGCACGTGTTCCCCCTGTCCTCTCTCCGGGATCGGGGTGCCGCATGGCGCGAGCGGCGTGCGTACAGTCGTGACCGGACATGCTCTTTAGTTTCTTTGATCGAATCCAGTCACAACATCGCGGTAACTATGGCTTACACGGAAGAAAAAGGCAACCATAGCAGCCAAAAGTATCCGCGGAAGCCGGAACTTCCGTGATAAACGGAGCGACTCTGCGGCTGGCGTGGTACTGGTGGCGCGGTGTGACAGCCGCGACGGATGTGGTGCCCGGCGAATGGCGCACACCGCCCGGGCGCGCCAACCTGGCCTTCGCCTACCGCAGCGCGGGACGGCTGTCGCCTACCGCAGCGCGGGACGGCTGCGGGAGGCCGTTCCGGCCTACGAGCGGACGCTCGCCGACCGGGAACGCGTCCAGGGACGCGATCACCAGGACACCCTGACCGCGCGAGCCAACCTGGCCGCGTGCTACCAGCTGGCGCGCAGGCTGACGGAAGCCATCCAGGCCTACAAGCACGCGCTGGCCGACAGCGAGCGGATGCGTAGGCCCGGCGACATCGAGACGCTGACCACCCGGTGCAACCTCGCCTCGGCCTACTACATGGTCGGCCGCCTGACCAACGTGGTCGTGATCCTGCAGCGCGCCCTGACCGACTGCGAGCGCTACCTCGGGCCCGATCACCCGATGACCCGGACCGTACGCGCCAACCTGGATGCTGCCACCCTGACCTGACAGTGCCTGGGCGGCCTGCGGGGTCGTCGACGCCTCAGTCACGGTAACCCGCTGCGCTGAACCGGGTTTCGCGTACCGCTGGTCACAGCGACCGGATGAGGCGGTAGTCGACAAGCAGATAGCCACTGGGTGAGGTGGAGCTTCGGATCGATTCGAGCTGAATCGACGGCAACCCGTCGAGCAGCCTTCGTCCGCGGCCAGCGATCATCGGCGCGATCACGAGCCTGAGCTCGTCGACGACGTCGGCGGCAAGCAGCGCCTGGGCCACCGAGATGCTGGCGTGGACTCCGATGTCGCCTCCCGGCCGGACTTTCAAATCACGGACGAATTCGACCAGGCCGCCGTCGATCGCAGTCGCGTTGGCCCACTCCGGCTGGAGCGGTGCGGATGTCGCGACGAACTTCGCAACCCCGTTGATGAACGTCGCAAATGGCTGGATATTGCTGCCCGGCCAGAACTCAGCCCACTCGCCGTAGCTGCGACGGCCGAGGATGACCGCGTCCTGCGCGGCAATGACAGCAGCGAGGTTGGCCTGCATCAGGTCGTCCCAGTCGGTAAAGAAGGAGTCGGGAGCCTCGGCGACGCCGTCGAGGGACAACAGTTCGTACACGACGACCTTGCGCACGCTCAACACCTCCGGCTGGCTTACACGATGCTGCGTAGACGGTACGCGCAGCCAAGACTCATCGGTCGCCAGGCCCCGAGGAGCCAATGTGGGAGCCAGGCTCACGGTGGCTTCGACGGTCAACCCTGGGGATTGGAACAAACATAAGAGCTGACCAGCCTGGCCGGAATCAAGCGGTTGGCTTGTGCCCAGTTATCACCCGAAGCCCTGGGGGGTTGTTCTCCGTGCCGAACGATGGTCCGGCCTGAGCGTCAACACCGTACTGGCGCAAGAGCGCAGGGATCCCGGTCGTATCGACGAGCACATTCTCGTGGTGTTCGCGGTCACGCCGCCAGGAACCGTCAGGGTTGGGCAGGAACGTGGTGATGTCCCGGATGAACCGGTCTGCAGCAGGCATAGAGAATTTGGTGATGATCGCCCAATCCTCACCGACCTCCGCGAAATACGGAGTGTTTCTCCGGGCACGGCCCCATTCCAGATCACAGATATCAAAGGCAAGCAGTCCACCAGGACGCAACGCTCCAGCGATCGCGATCAGCGCCCGGTCGATCGCCCCAGCATCCGGGAGGTAGCTCAGCGGGTGACCGACGGCCACGATCGCGTCGGCCTGCGGCAATGGGTCATCGGGCAGCGTGAGCTGGCACACTTCCTCTGCCGAGTCACCTACCAGCTCGCGAGCGACATCGAGCATCGCCGGAGACGCATCGGTGGCGATAACGCGATGACCGGCAGCGATCAGTTCCTTAGTGAGCAGGCCGGACCCGCACCCAAGCTCGAGCACCAGCCCCCGCCGGGCATAGACCGGGGTCAGGAAAGCCAAGATTCCAGGAGCGCACGCAGCAGCATGGAACCCAAAGCCCCGGTGATGCACGATGGCAAGATCGCTCCGATAGGTGGCTTCTGGCGTGTTCACCCGGATCATGCTGGCACATCGGGTCAGTGACCGCCAGCAGTCCCGTTCGGGCTTTGCCGCGCCTGTGGTGCCTGGCGTGGGCTGCGTCACTTCTGACCGCGTCCGGCTGGGTTGGCACGACGGCTGGGGGTCGAGGCTAGAACGAACGGCCCGGGGTGATGCGCACGCCCAGCGGCATGATCGAGATCGGGATGATCTTGAAGTTCGCCAGGCCAAGCGGGATGCCGATGATCGTCAGGCACAGCGCGATGCCGGCGATCAGGTGACCAAGCGCGAGCTCCCAGCCTAGGAGGATGATCCAGATGATGTTGCCGATCAGCGAGCCTAGCCCCGCGTCGCGGCGCACTTCGATCTGGCGCCCGAACGGCCACAGCACGTACGCGCCGATGCGCCAGGCGGCGATCCCGAACGGGATCGTGATGATCAGGATGAAGGCGATCAGGCCGGCCAAGAAGTAGAAGATGGCCATCCACCAGCCGCACAGGACCAGCCAGATCACGTTGAGGACCAGTCGCATGATCTACCGCCGGGGTGCGGTGCGGACTTCGAGGTGATCCAGCAGGGTCGCGGTGGCGGCCGCCACCGCATCCACCGCGTCCCCGAACGCATCGGCGTTGTGCCCGGCCGGGGCGCGGAAACCGCTGATCTTCCGCACGTACTGCAACGCGGCGGCGCGGATGTCGTCGTCGGTTACCTGCTCAGCGAAGGGCGGACGGAGGGTCTTGATGCTTCGGCACATACTCCGACCGTACGCCTACTTCAGGCCGAGCAGGCTCTCCAGGCCCACGGTGAGGCCCTCGGGGAGCGAGCCGAGATTGCGCACCGCCAGCAGGACGCCAGGCATGAACGAGAACCCGGTCCAGGGAGTCGTGCCTGATCGTGAGCGTCTCTCCCTGGCCGCCGAAGAGCACCTCCTGATGCGCGACCAGTCCCGCGACCCGCACCGAGTGCACATGGACTTCGTCCACGGCGGCGCCGCGCGCGCCGGGCAGCGCGGACACGGTGGCGTCCGGCGGCGGGCCCAGGCCTGGGCCCGGGCCGCGCCGATCACCGACGCGGTGCGCAGCGCCGTCCCGGACGGGGCGTCCACCTTGTTGGCGTGATGCAACTCGATCACCTCGGCTGAGGGGAAGAAGCGCGCCGCCTGCTCGGCGAAGCGCATCATCAAGATGGCGCCGACCGAGAAGTTCGGCACGATCAGGACGCGCACCCCCTGGTGGTCGCCCAGCCAGCCCTGCACCTGGTCCAGCCGGTCCTCGCCAAAGCCGGACGTGCCAACCACGACGTCCAGGTCGTGCTCGACGCACCAGCGCAGGTTGTCCATGACCACGCCGGGATGGGTGAAGTCGACCACCACGTCGCATCCGGTCAGCGCGTCCCGGTCGTCATCCTGGTCGACCTCGGCGGCGACCTCGAGGTCCGGGGCCGCGCTGACCGTGCGGATTACCTCACGCCCCATCCGCCCCCGGGCTCCCAGCACGCCGACCTTGGTCATCGCGGCTCCTGGCTCTCCTCGGCGCCTCGCTCCTAGGAGAGCCAGGATAGCGAGCGACGGACGGCCGGGCGGGAGGCTAGGCCTGGAAGGCGGAGGCGTCGTCGAAGGGGCCGACGACGGCCAGGGCCTTGGGGAGGGTGAGGATCTCGGCGGCCACGGCGCGGATGTCGTCGTGGGTGACCGCGTCGATGGAGGTGAGCACCTCCTCGACTGGCTCGAGCCGCGGGTACACCAGTTCGGACTTGCCCAGGCGGCTCATCCGCGACGAGGGGTCCTCCAGGCCGAGCACGATCGAGCCGCGGACCTGGCCCTTGCCGCGGGCCAGTTCGGCGTCGGTCAGGCCGCCCTCGACCACCCGGGTGATCTCCTCGGAGCAGATGGCCAGCACCTCGTCGGCCTTGGCCGGCAGGCATCCGACGTAGATACCCCACATGCCGGTGTCGGCGTGCTGCGCAGCGAAGCTGTACACCGAATAGGCCAGGCCGCGCTTCTCCCTGACCTCCTGGAACAGCCGCGAGGACATGCCCCCGCCGAACGCCGCGTTCAGCACGCCGAGCGCGAACCGGCGGTCATCGGTCCGGGCCAGGGCCTCGCAGCCGAGCACCAGGTTGGCCTGCTCGATGCCGCGGGAGACCAGCGTGGTGCCGACGCCGGCCCGCGCGCCGAAACCGGAGTGCCGAGAAGAGTCACTGCCGTTCAGCCGGGGCAGGGCCGGCTCGGCCACGCGGTCCAGGGCCGGGCCGAACGCCCGGGACACCAGCGACACCACGGTCTCGTGGTCCAGGTTGCCGGCCGCGGCCACGACCAGGTGCTCCGGGGTATACCGGGCTTGGTAGTGCTCGAGGATCTGGTCCCTGGTGATCTTGTTGATCGAGTCCACGCTGCCGAGGATCGGCCGGCCGAGCGGGGTGTCGCCGAACAGCCTCGCGGTGAACGCCTCGTGCGCGGTGTCCGAGGGGTCATCGTCGTTCATCGCGATCTCTTCGAGCACCACGTTGCGCTCGGCGTCCACGTCCTTCGGGGCGATCAGCGAGCTGGTCACCATGTCGGACAGGACGTCCACGGCCAGCGGCAGGTCCGCGTCGAGCACCCGGGCGTAGTAGCAGGTGTACTCCTTGGAGGTGAACGCGTTCATCTCGCCGCCGACCGCGTCCATCTCCGCAGAGATCTCCAGCGCGGTGCGCCGCCTGGTGCCCTTGAACAGCAGGTGCTCCAGGTAGTGCGTCGCGCCGGCGTGGGCCAGGTCCTCGTCCCGGGAGCCGACGCCGACCCAGATGCCCAGCGCCACTGAGCGCACGGCGGGCAGGGACTCGGTGACGACCCTCAGCCCGCCGGGAAGGACAGTGCGTCTGACCTGGCTTGGTTCGGTAGCCATCTACTCGTGGTGCCCACGGGTACGGTGCCGGGTCCGGCGATGACCGTCGTGGCCGTCGCCACCGCCGCTCCGGTCGCCGCCGCGCTCGCCGCGGTCCCCCGGCCGGTCGCCGGAGCGGGGCCGGTCACCGCGGTCGCGGGGTGCCTCGCCGCCGGACAGGTCCTCGCCGGCCGCCTCACGCTCGACCACCTCGACCGGGACCAGCGACAGCTTGCCGCGGTCGTCGATCTCGCGGATCTCGACCTGGATCTTGTCGCCGATGTGGATCACGTCGTCGATGTTCTCGATCCGCCTGCCGCCGTGCAGCTTGCGGATCTGGGTGATGTGCAGCAGGCCGTCCTTGCCGGGCAGCAGGCTTACGAACGCACCGAAGGTCGTCGTCTTGACCACCGTGCCCAGGAACCGCTCGCCGACCTCGGGCATGTGCGGGTTGGCGATGGCGTTGATCGCGGCCCGGGCCGCCTCGGCCGAGGGACCGTCGGTCGCCCCGACGTAGATGGTGCCGTCGTCCTCGATGGTGATCTCGGCGCCCGTGTCGTCCTGGATCGAGTTGATCATCTTGCCCTTGGGCCCGATGACCTCGCCGATCTTGTCCACCGGCACCTTGATCGTGATGATCCGCGGCGCGTACGGGGACATCTCGCCGGGCTGGCTGATGGCGCCGCGCATGACCTCAAGAATGGTCATCCGGGCCCCGCGGGCCTGCTTCAGCGCCGCGGCGAGCACCGAGGCGGGAATGCCGTCGAGCTTGGTGTCCAGCTGCAGCGCGGTAATCACCTGCTCGGTGCCCGCCACCTTGAAGTCCATGTCGCCGAACGCGTCCTCGGCGCCAAGGATGTCGGTCAGTGTCACGTACTGGCCGCCCTCGTGGATCAGGCCCATGGCGATGCCGGAGACCATGGCCTTCAGCGGCACGCCGGCGTCGAGCAGCGACATCGTTGAGGCGCAGACCGAGCCCATGGATGTGGAGCCGTTCGAGCTGATCGCTTCCGATACCTGCCGGATGGCGTACGGGAACTCCTCGCGGGCGGGCAGCACCGGAAGCAGCGCCCGCTCGGCGAGCGCGCCGTGCCCGATCTCGCGCCGCTTGGGCGAGCCGACCCGGCCGGTCTCACCGGTCGAGTACGGCGGCATGTTGTAGTTGTGCATGTAGCGCTTGGTGCGCTCAGGATTGAGCGTGTCGATCATCTGCTCCATCCGGAGCATGTTCAGCGTGGTCACGCCCAGGATCTGGGTCTCGCCCCGCTCGAACAGCGCCGAGCCGTGTACCCGGGGCAGCACGTGCGTCATCGCGGACAGCGGCCGGATGTCGGTCAGGCCGCGGCCGTCGATGCGCACCCCGTCCCGGATGATCCGCTCCCGGACCAGCTTCTTGGTGAGCGAGCGGAACGCGGCGCTGATCTCCTTCTCGCGGCCCTCGAACTGCTCGGCGAGCTTCTCCTGAGCAAGCGCCTTGACCCGGTCGGTCTCGGCCTCGCGGTCGTGCTTGCCGGCGATGGTCAGCGCCTTGGCCAGCTCGTCGGAGACCTCGCGCGCCACCGCGTCGTACACGTCCTCGGCGTAGTCGACGAACACCGGGTACTCGGCGTGCACCGTGCCCTCGGCCTCGGCCGACTCGGAGGCGAGCCGCTGCTGCGCCTCGCAGAGGATCTTGATGAACGGCTTGGCGGCGTCCAGGCCCTCGGCCACCGTGTCCTCGGTGGGGGCGACGGCGCCGCTGCCGGAATCGGCCAGCAGCTTGAGCGTCTCGGGGGTGGACTCGGCCTCCACCATCATGATGGCGACGTCGCCGTCCTCGAGGACCCGGCCCGCGACCACCATGTCGAAGGTGGCCTGGGCGAGCTGCTCGTGAGTCGGGAAGCCCACCCACTGGCCCTTGATCAGCGCCACCCGCACGCCGCCGATGGGGCCGGAGAACGGCAGGCCCGCCAGCTGGGTAGACATGGACGCGGCGTTGATCGCGACCACGTCGTACAGGTGCTGCGGGTCGAGCGCGAGGATCGTCTCGACGATCTGGATCTCGTTGCGCAGGCCCTTGACGAAGGACGGGCGCAGCGGCCGGTCGATGAGCCGGCAGGTCAGGATGGCGTCCTCGGACGGACGGCCCTCCCTACGGAAAAACGAGCCGGGAATCCGGCCCGCCGCGTACATTCGCTCTTCCACGTCGACGGTGAGCGGGAAGAAATCCAGGTTCTCCTTCGGCTGCTTGGACGCCGTGGTGGCGGAGAGCACCACGGTCTCGCCGTCGAGAATCACCAGGGCCGAACCGGCGGCCTGGCGGGCCAGCCGGCCCGTCTCGAACCTGATCGTATGAACGCCAAACTCGCCATTGTCGATGATGGCTTCGGCGCTTCGGACACCCTCCACGGGTGAGACCTCCTTGCGGTAGATCCCGCACCCACCCGCCGCCGTGCCGCATGTGGCCTGGCTCGTCCCGTCGGGACGGGTCGGCCGGTCTTCGATCGAAGCCCTCGGGTGCTGTGCTGACTAGCAGGACATGCCGCCCGGGGACCACTACCGAGGACCGGCCCTGTGGCGCTCGGGGCCGGGGGCTACGGGATGTCAGTGTGGTTATTCAGTTTTCCTGGCTTTACGGGTCGGGACGGGGTCAGCGGCGGATGCCGAGACGCTCCCTGATCGCACGGTAACGGGCGATGTCCTTCTTGGCCAGGTACTTCAGCAGCCTGCGGCGGCGGCCGACCAGCAGCAGCAGCCCGCGGCGGCTGTGGTGGTCATGCTTGTGCACCTTAAGGTGCTCGGTCAGGTGGTTGATCCGCCTGGTCAGCAGCGCGATCTGGACCTCCGGCGAACCGGTGTCACCCTCAGTGGTCGCGTACTCCGTCAGGATCTCTTTCTTGACGGCGGTGTCGAGCGGCACGTGGCTCCTTAGATTAGGTGCTGAAAGGGTTGATCCCCCGAGACGGCCACATGAGGGTGCAGCACGCCTCTAGCTGCCGCGGCTAGTCGCCGGGCAGCGTTTCACAGTATCACGTGCGGCGGACCGGTCGCGCCGAGTCCGTCCGAGGGCGTCGGCGTAGCGCGTTTGAGGCCGCTTCAAGGGTCGCGCTCGTGCTTCTTAGACTGGTTCAGTGCCCGATGTGAGCATGACGCCCCACCCACCTCCCCGTCCCCCTTCTCTGCTGGCCGCTCTGTCTAATTCTGGCCGACCCTCCGGCTCGACGGACGGAAGAGCCCAGCGGTCCCGCCCCGCGTGGTGGCCAACCTGGTCGACGCCGGCCGCGATGCGGGCCGTACGCGCGGTACTGGTGATCCCCCCGCTGTTCGCGCTGACCTACGAGGGCTTCGGCAACCTGCAGATGGCCCTGTTCGCCGCGTTCGGGGGCTTCGCCAACCTGGTCGTCGCCTCGTTCGGCGGCAGCAGGCGGGACAAAGCCATCGCGCACTTCGGGCTGGCGCTGACCGGAAGCGTCGGACTGATCATCGGCACGGCGGTCAACGGGATCACCTGGCTGGCCGTCCTGGTCACCATCCCGGTCGCGTTCGGCATCTTCTTCGGGGGCGTGGCCGGGCCCAACGCCGCCTCCGGCGTCATCGCCGCGCTGTTCCCCTTCGTGCTGTCGGTGGTCACGGCCGGCACCGTGAGCATGCTGCCGGACCGGCTGGCGGGCTGGTGGCTGGCCTCGGCCGTCGCCACCGTGGCCGTGCTGGTGCTATCGCCGCCGTCGCCGGGAGACCGGCTGCGGGCGGCGGCGGCCGGCTCAGCCCGGGCGCTGGCCGCGTTGCTGGACGCGGCCGCACGCGGCGTGGCGACCCCGGCCGACCATAAGGCCAGTCATGACGCCAAGAACGAGCTCATGAGCGCGTTCGCCAGTACGCCATACCGGCCCACCGGACTGGCCACCGCGGACCAGGCCATGGCCAGCGTGGTGCAGTACCTCGAATGGTGCGCCGCGCTGATCGCCGACGCCACCGACGGGCACGCGGATCTGAACCAGGCCGCTCAGCCCGACCGTGACCTGCTGGCCGAGACCGCCGTGGTGCTCAGGCAGGCGGGCGACCTGCTGACCGATCGCGACGGGACCGCTCCGCTGCCCGAGCTCGACGAGCTCGAACGGCGGCGGGAGGCCGGAGCCGCCTACCACCAGGCGGCGGCGGCGGACGAGGACCGCGACGCGACGCAGGCCGCCGCCCGGCACGCCTTCCACGCCCAGGCGATCTCGCTGGCCGTCCGCGGGCTGGTGGCGGACACCCTGATCGCGACCCGGCGCGCCGATCCGGAGACGATCGCCGCCCGGCGCCGCGGCTGGTACGGTGCCCAGCCCGAAGGCACCGACGCCGAGCGGCGGGTGGCCGCGCTCTACGGCGCGCTCGGCGTGCTGACCCGGCACGCCAGCATCCGGTCGGTCTGGTTCCTGAACAGCCTGCGCGCATCGCTGGCCCTGGCCGCGGCGGTCCTGGTGGCCGACTTGTCCGGGGTCCAGCACGCGTTCTGGGTGGTGCTCGGCACCCTGTCGGTGCTGCGTACCAACGCGGTGTCCACCGAGTCGACCGCCCTGCGCGCGCTGGGCGGCACCGCGGTCGGCTTCGTGATCGGCGCGCTGCTACTGCTCGGCATCGGGACCAGTACGCCTGCGCTGTGGACGGCGCTGCCGATCGCCATCGCCGTGGCCGCGTACGCGCCGGGCACGCTGCCGTTCGCCTTCGGGCAGGCGGCCTTCACCATCGTCATCGTGGTCCTGTTCAACCTGCTGGTACCGGTGGGCTGGAAGGTGGGCCTGCTCCGCATCCAGGACGTGGCCATCGGCTGCCTCGTGAGCCTGGTGGTCGGCGTGTTGTTCTGGCCGCGCGGCGCCGCCTCGGTGGTCGGCGACGATCTGGCCGACGCGTTCCGGATCGGGGCCGCTTACCTGACCGAGGCGGTGGGCTGGGCCCTGGGCACCCGGCCCGAACCACCCGACGCGGGCCCGGCGGCCGTGACCGCCGGGATCCGGCTGGACGAGGCGCTACGCGGTTTCCTGGCCGAGCAGGGGGCCAAGCACCTGTCCAAGGCGGACCTGTGGATGCTGGTCATGGCCACCATGCGGCTGCGGCTGACCTCCTACTCGCTGGCCGGGCTGCAGGCGCCGATGTACGCCCGGCAGCACCGTCAGCGCGGCACGGCCTACGCGAAGGACGTGCTGACCGAGGCCACCGCCGAACTCGCGGCCTTCTACGAACGTGTTGCGGTGCTGGTGGGACGGCCGATACCACACGAGGTGATACTGCCGATCAGTGTGCCGGCCTTCACCGGCCTGAACGAGACGGCCGCGCCAACCGGGACCAGTGCCGAGGACGTCAGCGTGGTAGCCGAGATCGGCGCCGCGCTCGAGGCCGCCGAGCCTGACGGGGCGGACGGGGCGGACGGGGCGGACGGGGCAGCGGACGGCGTAGCTGGGACAGCCAGGACTGATGGGGTGAATGGGGCGGACAGGGATGGTGGCGGTGACGGGACCGAACTGGTCCGGATCATCACGGGCCGCCATCACCCGCATCTGCTCTGGGTCTATGAGCACCTGCAGCATCTCAGCTCGCACGCCCCGGCCATCTCCGAGCTGGCCACGCACGTGGCCGAGCAGCGCCGCCAGCCCTGGTGGAGATAGGGAACGACTGACGCTTCGGGCGCAGGAGGCGGGTCGCGGGCCCAGGTGGCGCTAGCGCAGCTCCGATCTCGTCGCGCTTGGGGCTAACGGTACTCCCGTTGCCCGTGCGGCATTCGCTCACCAAAGATTGTGGTTGATCCGGGCGGGCCAGGGCGGTGTTGCGGACCGCGGGGAGGGCTAGGGCGGCCAGGACACCGGCGCCGGCGATCACGGCGAGGACCACGCCGACCAGGTGCAGGGCGAAGACCGGGCCGTGCGTACGGACCTGGGTGGCGTACAGGGCGGCGAGCAGGCCTATGCCGAACGATCCGGCGATCCGCTGCCAGGTGTTGAACAGCGTGTTCGCGTCGCCCAGCTGCTCGGGCGGGAGGGGTTCGGTCAGGGCCTGCAGCAGGGGGTTGATGACCAGCCCGATGGAGACCGACCGGCAGGCCAGGATCAGCGCGATCACCCACAGCGGGGTGGTGGCGGTGACCAGGACCAGGCCGAGGCTGGCCACAGCCAGCACGGCGAACCCGGCCAGCACGGTGACCCGCACGGTGAGCCCGGTCAGCAGCCGGGGCGCGAGCGCGGTGGACAGCCCGGTGATCAAGCCCTGCGGCAGCAGGGTCAGGCCCGCCGCCAGCGCGCTGCGGCCCTGCACCGACTGGACGAAGACGGGCAGCAGGAACACCGCGGCCCAGGTCACCACCGAGGCCAGCGCGCACAGCGCCATGGACAGGGCGGGCACCTTCTGCCGGGCCAGCGACAGGTCGAGCGCGGGCTGGTCACGACGCAGCGCCCAGCCGGCGTAGCCGGCCAGCAGCGCCGCGCCGACGGTCAGCGGGGCCAGGGTGACGGCCGAGGCCCAGCCGGATGTGGGGCCCTGGCTGGCCCCGAACAACAGCCCGGTCAAGCCGGCCGCGAGTAGGACCAGACCCGGTAGGTCGAACCGGGCCCCCGGCGTGCGGCCCGGGGCCAGCGCGGAGGGGACGAACCGGACCGCGACCGCGGCCAGCACGCCGAGCGGCACGTTGATGAGGAAGATGGCACGCCAGCCGCCCGCCCCGATCAGCGCTCCGCCGACGGTCGGGCCAAGCGCCGGGCCGAGGAACAGCATGAGGCCGGCCAGCGGCGAGATGGATCTGCTGGCCCCGGTGCCGCGGCCGAGCAGCATGCTCATGGCCAGCGGCACCAGCGGCGCCGCGACCAGCCCCTGCATGACCCGCGCGGCGACCAGCACCACGGCGTCCGGGGCCAGCGCGCACAGCGCGGAGGCGGCGGTGAACGCGATCACGCTGACCTGGTACACCGGCCGGGTGCCGAAGCGGCGGGCCAGGTACGCCGTGCCGGCCAGCCCGGCGCCGAGGGCCAGCAGGTAGCCGCTGACCGTCCACTGCACCGTGGTCAGGCTGGCGTGCAACTCGCGGGCGATCGGCTCGACCGCCACGTTCACGATGCTCGAGTCGAGCATCGACAGCAGCGGCCCGGCCAGCAGCGCGTACTGTACCAGCGGGCCGAGGCGGGGCGGGTGCGCGGTACCGGGGTCCTGCGGGTG
The DNA here is from genome assembly GCA_963722055.1 of uncultured Actinomycetes bacterium. Classification (GTDB taxonomy): domain Bacteria; phylum Actinomycetota; class Actinomycetes; order Streptosporangiales; family Streptosporangiaceae; genus Palsa-504. The sequence continues at coordinate 288,928 of CAVRLA010000004.1, forward strand.
CGACAGCTGGGTCCGGCCGGCGGGCGCCGTCACGGGCTGGCCTCGGGACCGGGGTCGACGTGGGCGTCGGGGGCGGGGGCGGACTCCGGGTCGGAGCGGGGGTCGGGGTCGGGGTCGGGGCGGGGGTGGGAGCGGGGGTCGGGACCGGGGTGGGCGGCGAGCTCGGCGAGCTCGGCCAGCCAGGCCAGTTCGCGGGTATGCCTGCGGATCAGCTCATTGGTGACCAGCTCGCCCCAGCGCTCGCCGTGTTCGCTGGCCAGGTCGCGCATCATGGCCAGGTGCGCCAGCTGCTCGCGCACGGAGCGGGTGCGGGCGGCAAGCACCATGGCCCGTTCCATAGAAGAAAGAAGAGAGAACTGGCCGAGGCGGGCCAGGAACTCCCCCTCGTCAGCCGCCTGCTCGGGGGGGAAGTCGGCCAGCATGTCGTGCAGCAGTTCGTGGCCCACCTCGGTGAGCGTGTACACCAGCCGCGGCGGGCGGCCGTCCTGCGGCTGCGCGGTCTTGGTCACCGCGCCGGCCTCCTCGAACCGCTTGAGCGCGGGATACAGCGAGTTGTTGTGCAGCACGACGCCGGTCGTCTGCTCCACCCGCTTGCGCAGCTCGTACCCGTGCGCCTGCCCGGAGCGCAGCCGGCGCAGGATCAGGATCTCGACGTATGACACATAGTCCAGTATTACCTATGTCAGACTGGACGTAAAATCGGAGCGCGCGTGACCCGGAAGCCGGGCCAGCTCCTCGGCGGTCATGACCGGAGGCGCCCAGATCGACAGCATGACGACACCCGCGCCGAGCACGGCCAGCGCCACGACCGCGCCGAGTACGTACACCGGGCCGGTGTGCAGCTGCTCACCGAAGAGCTCGATGCCCAGGACGATGCTCACCAGCGGGTCGACGATGAGCAAGGTCGCCTGGGACGCGGCCAGCGGTCCGACCGCGTACGCCCCCTGCAAGAGGATCGTGCCCAGCACGCCCGTCGCGGCCATGGCGTACAGCGGCCAGTGGGTGAGGACCCCGAGCACGCCGCCGTGCGCCAGCACGTCCACGGTCTGCTTCACGAACGCCGCATCCAGCGACCACACCACGGCCGTGGCCGCCCCGAACAGGGCGGCGCGGCGGGCGGGCGAGCCGTACCGGCTGAACAGGAGCAGGACCAGCACGATCGCGCCGCGGCTGCTGACCGCCATGATCCACTGCCGCGCGTCCGGGACGTGGCTGCCCTCACTGGGCGCGGCCACCAGGAGGAAGGCGGCCAGCCCGGCGCAGATGATCGCGGCGGCGGACCAGGTCCGCCGGGCGATGTCGTCGTGCAGGAGGAAGACGCGCAGGCCCAGCGTGAAGATCAGCTCCAGCACCAGGACCGGCTGGACCACCGACAGCGGGCCGAAGTACAGCCCGAGCGCCTGGAAGACGAACGTGCCGACCAGGAAGAGCCCGCCCAGGAGCCAGATCGGCTGGCGCACGAGGTCGATCGCGGTCCGCCAGGCGGACCTGGCCTGGGCCGTCCGGTCCACGACGGCGAGCCGCTGCAGCACGGCGCTGCACGCGTTCGACAGCGCGGACAAGACGGCGAAGATAATCGCGGCGGCCATGGTCGGCTACTTCTTCCCGGCGGTGCACTGGGCGGGCACGGACGTCGGCTCGGGGGTGAGCTTCAGCTTCCAGGACAGCCAGGGCAGCGAATCGCTGAAGGCCTGGGACCAGAAGTCGAAGCTGTGGCGGCCCGGGGGCGTCTCAATGCAGGTATCCACCCCCGCGTTCGCGGCCAGGGGCTGCAGCTGATGGGCGGCCTGCACGGCATCGGGGTCCTGGGCGCCGGCCGCGAACCAGCCCGCCAGGCCGGCGAAGCGCTGACGGGTCAGGACGTACGGCGGGTTGTCGGCGTCGTAGCGGGCCTTCGAGCCGCTGAACAGAATCGCAATGGTCTGCTGGGTGTTGTCGTCCTGGTAGGAGGGCGACGCGTTGCCGGAGTAGTTGCCGAAGGCCGCGTAGACCTTGGGGTTGCCCAGGGCCAGGGTGGTGGCGCACAGGCCGCCCTCAGAAAGCCCGGCCACCGCGACCGATCCCGGAGCGGTGCTGGCGTTGAACTTCTTCCGCATGAAGTCGGGGACGGTCTTGGTCAGGTACGTCTCGACGGCTCCGTACATCGCGCTGTTGACGCACTCGGTGTCGGCGCCCAGGGACCCGTTGATGTCCGGCATCACGAGGATCGGGGCGATCCCGTGGTGCTGCTCGGCGAAGGCCAGCGCCGTGGCGTCGGCGTTGCTCGACTTGGTCCAGTTCTCCGGGCCGCCGGGGGTGCCGTGCAGCAGCTCGATGACCGGCAGCTGAGGATGGTTGCGCGCGAACCACGCCGGGGGCACCCACACGTACGCCGGCCGGGGCGTGAACTTCAGGTTCTGCCCGGGGATGGGAACGCTCAGGGTGGCGCCGTGGTCGGGCAGCTGGCCGGTCTTGGCCACTTCTTTCCGCATGGCGGTGAGCTGCGCGTTGTCGAGGAAGTGATTGGCGCTCTTACCGAACAGGTGGTCGAAGGTGGTGAAGTACGCGAACGTCTGGTTGACGGCGCTGCCCGCCGACACCACGGCGAGGAGCACCGCGACCACGCCGGCGATGCGCCGGGGCCAGTGCGCCCGGCGCCATCCGGCCACGACCAGGCCGGCCACCAGACACGCGACGCACAGCCAGACGTACAGGGCTCCGGGCGTGCCGACCGGGGCCGCTTGGCTGAAATGAAGCCACGCGAACAGCAGGACGGCAAAGACGACGCCGATCGGGATACCGATCGCGAACTCCTTCAGCACGTCCCGGCGCAGGACCACCGCGACCGCGCAGACCGCGACCGTGGTCCAGAACAAGAAGTACGGGAACCAGCCAGAGACGATGGAGATGTTGCCCACGTTCACCGTGGCCGGGACCACGGCCACCGCGGCGACGGCTACGGCGGCCGCCGCGACGGCGGCCACGATCCGGCGCCCGCGCCGGGGCTGGGGGCGGCGGTGGGACGGGCCGGTGGCCTGCTGCCTGATGGTGTCGGTCTGGGTGCTCATGGGGGGGATGTCTCCGTTCTCAGGTTAGTTGCACCGGCAGATAGACCGACTCTCGGTTATCGGGAGGGTCGCAGTCCCTAGAGAGACTCCCTAGTTCGGCTCCCTAGGACGGCCACCGGACACCGGACGGCTGCGTGACCGGGCCGTCAGACCGCGGCGGGCGGGCGCTGCTCCCCCACGACACACGCGGATCCGGACTAGGGAACCTCCCTGGGGAGGCGAACTAGGGAGCTTCCCTAGGGACGGCCGCCTCGGCCCGGCCGACAGTTGATCTATCCAGACCGAGCCACCGAGTCGAGAAAGACCGACATCTGCCATGAGCACCCCAGTCCTGCATCACCATCCGGCACATAAGGAACTGCTACCCGTACAGGGGCCGGGCCGCGGAACCGACCGGCGCGCCAAGCCCGTCGCGGCGGAGTCGGCCGACCCCACCGCCGCGGGAGGGCTAGCCGCCCAGACCGCTGACCGCCGGGCCAAGCGCGACGCGCTGGCGGCCCGGGGGATCAATCCCTATCCGACCCGGTTCGAGCGCAGCGCCACGCTGGCCGAGCTGCACTCGGCCTACGCCGAGCTGGAGCCGGACATCAGGACGGGCGAGGTAGCCAAGGTGGCCGGACGGGTGGTCTCCATGCGCGGCCACGGCAAGCTCCGGTTCGTCACCATCGAGGACACAAACAGCTCCGTTCAGCTGATGTTCCAGGCCGACCACCTGACCGAGGACACGACGGCCGTCGAGGCGCTCGTCGACCTGGGCGACTGGGTGGGAGTCACCGGTGAGGTGATCACCAGCCGGCGAGGCGAGCTCTCGGTGGACGTGAGCGGCCTGGAGATCCTGGCCAAGGCGCTGCGGCCGCTGCCCGACCGGTGGTACGGGCTCAACGAGGCAGAGACCCGGTACCGCCAGCGTGAGGTGGACCTGCTGGCCAACAAGGAAAGCCGGCGCGTCTTCGACATCCGGTTCAAGACGCTGTCGATCCTGCGCGAGCGGCTCACCGCGCAGGCCTTCGTGGAGGTCGAGACCCCCATCCTGCAGCCGCAGGCCGGCGGCGCCCTGGCCCGCCCGTTCTTCACCCACGCCAACGCGCTGGACGCGGAGTTCAGCCTGCGCATCGCGCCGGAGCTGTACCTCAAGCGGCTGGTCGTCGGCGGCTACGAGCGGGTGTTCGAAATCGCCCGCAACTTCCGCAACGAGGGGATCGACACCCGGCACAGCCCGGAATTCACCGCGCTCGAGGCGTACCGCGCCTTCGGTGACTTCCGCGACGGGATGGACCTCACCGAGCACCTGATCGCCGAGGCCGCTCACGGCGCGGCCGGCCGGTTCGAATTCGACTTCGCCGGCCAGCACGTCGACCTGCAGCCGCCCTGGCCGCGCCGCGACCTCCTCGACATGCTCGAGGAGCGGCTCGGCCGGCGGGTGCACCCGTCCATGCCGGTGGCGGACGTGCGCGCCATCTGCGAGGCCAACGGCGTCCCGTACCTGCCGGCCTGGGGTTCGGGGAAGCTGATCTTCGAGCTCTACGACAAGATCTTGATGCCCGAGACCGTGGGCCCGGTGTTCATCTACCACTACCCCACGGAGGTCTCGCCGCTGGCCCGCCAGTCCGTCGAGGACCCCACGGTGACCGACCGCTTCGAGCTCGTGATCACCGGCCGGGAACTCGCCAACGGATACAGCGAGCTCAACGACCCGGACGAGCAGGCCAGGCGGTTCGAGGCCGAGGCCGCGGCGGCCGGCGGAGGTGACGTCGAGGCTCACCCCTCCGACACCGCCTTCGTGCGGGCCCTGGAGTTCGGGCTGCCGCCCACGTCCGGCATCGGCATCGGCGTCGACCGGCTGGTCATGCTCCTCGCCGAGGTCCCGGCGATCCGCGACGTCATCCTGTTCCCCCTGATGCGGGCGGAGGCCGGGTCATGACCACGACATTGGAAAGCCCGGAGCTCGCCCCGGCCGGCTTCTTCGTTCCCGATCTCATCCAGCTCGAGGTCGGCCGGGGCAGCAGGGTGCTCGTGGTGAGCGACCTGCACCTCACGCCGGTCGGGTCCGAGGTGTCCACGAAGGCCGCCGACGAGCTGGCCGAGCTGCTAAGCGGCTTCGGAGAGCCGGGGATCCTCGTGATCGCCGGTGACGGGTTCGAGATGCTCGCCGCGGCCCCGGACGTCGACGGGATCCTGGACTCCCACCCCCGGTTCACCAACGCGGTCCGGCGCTTCGCTTCCGGTCGCGATCATCGCGTCGTGCTGACCCCGGGAAACCACGACGGCCAGCTCGCCTGGGACGCGAACTCGGTCGCGGTGCTGCGGGCCCGCCTGGGCGTGACGGACGTGGCCCTGGCCTGCGACCTCGCGATCGAGACCGGGAACGGCATCCAGTTGGTCCGGGTGATGCACGGCCACCAGTTCGATCAGTACAACGCCTTCGACGATCCCCGGTCCCCGGTCGACACGCCGCTGGGCCACCACGTCGTGCGGGAGGTGCTGCCCAAGCTGGCGTCCCGTGATCAGCCCGGCTCGCTCCTGGAGGGGGTCCGCTGGTGCAACGGGGATCCGTCCGCTTTCCTGGGATCCCGGCTGCTGTACCGCATGGTGGCGGGCTGGCTGTGGTGGCTGGCGGTGCCGTTCGCGGCGGCGATCGTGCTGCGCTTCATGTCCTTCGCGCCGGGAGTCAAGCCGCTGGACAGTCATCACGCCGTGCGGTGGATGGTCTGGTTCGGCATTCTGGTCGTCGCGATCACGGTGATCGCCGCGGTGACGGGGATCGCCACCATGCTGCGGGTCAACCGCGCCTTGGCCGACGCCTCGGTCAGCGAGCGCGGCGACGCGGCGGCCCACAACGCGACCGTCCGGGCGCAGGCCTCGCGCCTGATCGCCGAGGGGCACGCGGGCTTGATCACGGGCCACACTCACGAGCCGGAGCTCTCCCAGGTGGGCGAGGGATTTTACGCGAACACGGGATGCGCGACCGAGGTGGTACGGGCCCGGAAGGCCAGGTTCGGGCTGCCGACGCCGTTCCTGGCGGTACGGCGGCTGTCGATGGTCGAGTTGCACGCGGGACCGGTGCTCTCGGTCTCGTTGTCCATGGCCGAGCGGCCCATCGGCCAGCCCTCCCTTCTGGAGCGACTGGTTCTGGCCCCGGAGCGGGCCCGGCCCCAGACGCTCGAGGTCGTCGGCCACCTGCCCGACGGCGCCACCTGGCCGATCAACGAGCGGGCCTTGATGCCGTGGGTGCGGCGTCGCCGGGTCCGGCGGGTGGCCGCGTTCACGCTGCTCATCGCCGGGCTGCTGAACGTCGTCTTCGCGCTACTGTGGCCGGTCCCCTGGACCCGCCCGGTCGACCACTGGCTGCCCTTCGGCATCCACCCCGTCAGCGGCGTCACCGCCGTGATCGGCGGCCTGGCCCTGGCCGGGGTGGCGCGAGGAGTGCGGCTCGGCTACCGGCGGGCCTGGGTAGCGGCACTCGTCCTGTTGCTGGCCAGCACCGTCTACCGCCTGACGCAAGACGTGGGGCTGCAAGGGTCGAGCATCGCGTGCGTGTTCGGCGCCTGGCTGCTGCTCGAGCACCGCCACTTCCGGGTCAGCCCGTCAGGCGCCCGCCGCATCCTGGGCTGGGTGGTCATCTCCGGCCTGGTGGTGGCCGGCCTGGCTGCCGGGCTGGACGCGGTGTCCGGCAGCCGCGAGACCCGCGACGTCATCGTGATCGCCATCCTCGGCACCGCGATACTCGTCCTGGCGACCGCTCTGCCCGGCCGCGAGCACCGGCGCACGGGCGAGGCGCGAGCCAGGGCCTTCGAGCGGGCGCGGGCGATCTTCGATCGCTACGGCGGCGACACGCTCGACTACTTCGCCCTCCGGGACGACAAGTCGTGGCTCTTCTCGGGCAACACGGTCGTGGCCTACTCGGTCATCAACCGCATCATGCTCGTCTCGCCCGACCCGATCGGGCCGGTTGACGAACGCCTCGACGCCTGGTCCGACGCGATGGATCTGGCCGACAGCAACGGGTGGTACATCTGTGTCCTCGGCGCGTCCGCGCCCTGGCTGCCGATCTACCGGGCGGCCGGACTGACCGGCGTCTACATGGGTGACGAGGCGATCGTCGACTGCCAGACCTTCTCGCTCGCGGGCAAGGCGATGAAGTCGCTGCGCGGGGCCTACAACCGGGTATCCAAGTCCGGCTACCACGTGGTGGTCATGGAGGCCCTGCAGGCCGACCCGGAACTGCGGACGCAGCTGGAGGACCTGGCCACCGAAACCCGCCAGGGCGAGGTGGAGCGCGGCTTCTCGATGACCCTGAGCCGGATGTTCGACGAGCGCGACAGCGGTCTGCTGCTGGCCGTGTGCCTGGACCCCGAAGGCAGGCCGGCGGCGTTCAACCAGTACATTCCCGCGAGCCACGTCAACGGGTACTCCCTGGACCTCATGCGGCGGACGAGCAACCCCGACGCTCCGAACGGCCTGACCGACTTCGTGATCATCGAGACGATCAACTGGATGGCCGAGCGGGGACTGAACGGCCTCGGGCTCAACTTCGCCACGATGCGCGCCGTGGTCGCCGGGGAGACCGGCCCCGGACTCGTGCAGTCGGCGGAGCGGGCCCTGTTCCATCGCTTCAGCGACAGCATGCAGATCGAATCCCTTTGGAACTTCAACAAGAAGTACGACCCGGAGTGGCGCCCGCGTTATTCGGCCGCCGACGACCGGGCGCACATGCCAAGAGCCGGCCTGGCCATCGCCCGCGCCGAATCCGTGTCGGAATTGCCCGTCGTCGGCAAGTTCATGAAGCCGAAGACTCCCGCCGCCGACACCCGACCCAAGGAACTTGTGTCATGACAACACGACAGTGGCATCTGACCCGCGGCCGTCACCTAGACGGCGGCACAGGAACGCTGGCCGGGGACGGGCTGGCAGACCCGTCCCCGGCCGGCCCGGCGCCCGGCGCCTGGGCGTGATCGGCCTGGCCCTGGTGCTGATCGCGGCCATGGACAGCATCCGTGGCTTGCCCACCACGGCCACGTTCGGATGGTCGGCGATCTTCTTCTACGTCATTGCGGTGCTGACCTACCTGGTGCCGGTGGCCTTGTGCTCGGCCGAGCTGGCGACGACCGTCGGTGGCGGCGTGTACCGGTGGGTGCGGGAGGCGTTCGGTTCCCGGTGGGGCTTCCTGGCCGTGTGGTGCGACTGGTCGGAGAACATCGTATGGTTCCCCACCGTGCTGGTATTCCTGGCCACCACGGCTGCGTACGTGATCAACCCGAACCTGTCGCAGAATAAGGCGTTCCTGGTGCCCGTCATGCTGGTGATCTTCTGGGCGGTGACGCTCTCGTCGCTGTTCGGGTCCCTGAAGTCGGCCCGCTGGACCGGCGTGGGCGTGATCATCGGCACCGCCGTCCCCACCGCGGCGATCATCGCCCTGGGCCTGTGGTGGGTCGGCAGCGGCAAGCACTCCGAGATTCCCTTCCACGCCAGTGCGATCCTGCCGACCTGGAACGGCCTGGCCAGCCTGGTGTACGCGGCCAGCATCGTGGTCGCGTTCGCCGGGATGGAGATCGGCGGCTTCTACTCGCACGTGACCCGGAACGTCAGGCGCACCTACCCCAGGTCGGTCCTGGTGGCCGCGACCACGGTGGCGGGGCTGTCCATCCTGGGCAGCGTGGCGATCGCGATGGTCGTGCCGGGCAAGCAGATCGAGCTCGCCGGCGGGATCATGCAGGCGGTGTCCATCTTCTTCGGCAAGCTCGGCATCTCCTCGCTGATCCGGCCCTTCGGCGTGCTCGTGATCATCGGCGTGCTGTGCGGTCTGGCGTCGTGGAGCATGGGCCCGGCCGAGGGGATGCGCCGGGTGGCCGCGGACGGTCACCTGAACCCATGGTGGGGCCGGACCAACCGCCGCGGCGCTCCCATCTCGGTTCTCATCCTGCAGGCCACGCTCGGTTCGGTGCTGGCCCTGGCGCTGGTGTTCGTCAACAACATCAACACCTACTACTGGATGCTGACCGCGCTGGTCGCGCAGACCTTCCTGGTCATGTACTTCCTGATGTACCTGTCGGTGGTACGGCTGCGCATCACCAAGCCAGACGCCCCGCGCCCGTTCAAGATCCCGGGCGGGAAGCTGGGACTCACGCTGGTCACCGGGGCCGGGATGGTCGGCGCGGCGTTCACCTTCTTCCTCGGGTTCATCCCCGCGACCCACCTGTCGGTGGCGGGAACCGTCACCTACGTCGCGGTGATGGTGTTCGGGATGATCGCCATCGTGGGCACGCCATTCCTGCTGCACCGCGGCCCGTCCCTCACCTACGACGCGCAAGAGGACCCCAATCTGCTCGTGTCGAGCGCCGTCGGTGGTCGCGGGGACTGACCCGGCACGGCCTGGCGGGCATACACGGAAGGGCATTGAGATGAGGCCTGTGGCAGCCGCGGCGCGGCGGTTGGTGGCGAGCCGGGTGGCGGCGTGGACCGTCGCGGGTCTGGCGGTCGTGGCCGCGCTCGCCGCGGGCCTGCTCGCGGGCGGGGCCAGCACCGTGTCCCCTAACGCCGCCTCCTTCGACGGCCTCCCGCAGGTGGGTGCCCTGTTCCAAGGGGCATGGCGCAGCGAGCCGCACTTCTGTACCGCCAGCGTGGTGGACAGCCCGTCAGGGGACGTGATCGTCACGGCGGCGCACTGCCTGTCTGGCGATGCGAGGGACCTGGAGTTCGTTCCGATGTACCACGACGGCCAGGCGCCTTACGGGGCGTGGGACGTGACCGGCGCCTACGTCAGCCAGCGCTGGCTGCGCGACCAGGATCCGCAAGCGGATTTCGCCTTCCTGACCGTGCGGCCGCAGGATTCCGGCGGAACGCAGCGCACGCTGCAGAACGTGGTGGGCGGCGACCCGCTGGTTATGGGAAGCCAGCCCCCGACGTGGACCGTCGTCGTCGGGTACCCCGCGGGCACCGGCGGCGGGCCCGTCATCTGCCTCAACCAGGCCTCCGCCCGGCGCGGTTACCCGTCCTTCCGCTGCGGCGGCTTTGTCAGCGGGACGAGCGGAGGCCCCTGGCTGGCCGACTATAACGCCCAGACCGGCCGGGGGGACCTCTACGGCGTGACCGGAGGCCGGCATCAGGGCGGGTGCGTGACCTGGGTGTCCTACAGCTCGAAGTTCGACGCCGACACGATGGCGGTGTACGAAAAGGCCGCGACGGCAGGGCCGCCTGACGTGATCCCATCCCCGCAGCCAGCCTGTTAGCCTCGCATCCTGTTGGTTTCGCAGCCTGCTAGTTTCGCAACCTGCTGGCCAGCCCCGCAGCCTGCCAGCCCCGCAGCCTGCTGGCTCCCCAGCCTGCTGGCCAGTTGCCGGGCCAGCAGGCCATGACAAAATCAGCGGGTGCAGATCGGGATGCTTGGCCCCTTCGAGGTTCGCACGGACGACGGCGCCTGCGCCGGCGTGCCGGGCGCCCGGCTGCGCGGATTGCTGATCGCCCTGGCGCTCAAGCCAGGCCAGGCCGTCCCGAAGGGGACGCTCGTCGACTGGATCTGGGGTGAGCAACCGCCCGCCGATGCGACGAATGCCTTGCAGCGCTTGGTTTCCCGGCTGCGGAAGGCGCTGCCGGACGGGGTGATCGAGGGGCAGACGGACGGCTACCGGCTGACGGTGAACCCCGACGAGGTCGACGCGGTGCGGTTCGAACGCCTCGTCGGTCAGGCCCGCACCGAGGAGGATCCGCGGCGGGTCCGGCTGCTGCGCGAGGCCCTGGCCTTGTGGCGCGGTGCGGCCATGCAGGACGTCGGCCTGCAAGACAGTGCGGCGTTCGACGCGGCGGTCACCCGGCTCGAAGGGCTACGCCTGACCGCCATGGAGGATCGGTTCGAAGCGGAGGTCGGCCTCGGCCACGGTGCGGAGCTGATCACCGAACTGACCGACCTGGTGGCCGCGCATCCGCTGCGAGAACGGCTGGCCGCCGCGCTGATGCGCGCCCTCGTGGCGGCCGGTCGCGACAGCGAGGCGCTGCTGGCGTTCCAGCGCGCGAGGGAGGCCCTAGCCGACGCGCTGGGCGTCGACCCCTCGCCGGAGCTGTCCGCATTGCACGTCGCGCTACTGCGGGGTGAGCTGGGACGGCGCGAGGAGACCCGGAAGACCAACCTGCGCGCCGAGCTGACCAGCTTCGTCGGCAAGGACGCTGATGTCGCCGCGGTCCGCGACCTCATCGCCGGACACCGGCTCACCACCGTGATCGGCCCGGGCGGCTCAGGGAAGACCAGGCTGGCCACGGAGACCGCACGCACGCTGCTCGGTGACCTGCCGGACGGGGCCTGGCTGGTGGAACTGGCCTCGATCGGCGCGAGCGGTGACCTGGCGCAATCGACGCTCGCCGCGCTCGGCGTCCGGGACGGGCTGCTCGGCGGCGCACCGAATGCGGAACCGATGGACCGGCTCATCGCCGCGCTCCGCGAGCGGGAAACGCTCTTGATCCTGGACAACTGTGAGCACGTCATCGAGTCGGCGGCGGCGTTCGCCGACCGGGTGCTCGGGGAGTGCCGTCGGCTGCGGATTCTCGCGACGAGCAGGGAACCGCTCGGCATCACGGGTGAGGCACTGTGGCAGGTCGAGCCGCTGGCGCTGCCGGCCGAGGACGCGGACCCCGGCCAGATCGAGTCCTCGCAGGCCGTTCAGCTGCTGCGGGACCGGGCGGGCGCGGTGCGCAAGGATCTGGCGACCGACGCCCGCACGCTGTCGAACATGGCACGCGTCTGCCGGGCGCTCGACGGGATACCGCTGGCCATCGAACTCGCCGCGGCCAGATTGCGCACCATGTCCCTCGATCAGCTCGCCAACCGTCTCGACGACCGGTTCCGCCTGCTGACCGGCGGCAGCCGGACCGCGCTGCCGCACCACCGGACCCTGCGCGCGGTGGTCGACTGGAGCTGGGAGTTGCTCACCGACGCCGAGCGGACGGTTTTGCGGAGGCTCGCGGTGTTCTCCGGCGGGGGGAGCCTGGACGCGGCCGAGCAGGTGTGCGGCGGTGACTCGGTCGAGCGGCAGGAAGTGTTTGAGCTGCTGACCGCATTGACCGAGAAATCGCTGCTGCGCACCGACCCGGACCGCGCACCGCGCTACCGGATGCTCGACACGATCAAGGAATACGCCCGAGACCGGCTCGCGGAGGCAGGGGAATCGGATCCGGTGCGCCATGCCCATCTGGAGTACTTCACCGGACTGGCCGAGACCGCAGATCCGCATCTGCGCCGGGCCGAGCAGCTGGAATGGCTCGCCACGCTCGAGGCCGAGCACGACAACATCGCCGTCGCCCTGCGTGGCGCGCTCGCGGCCGGCGAAGCGCACGGGGCGATGCGGCTCGCGGCGGCCGCCGGCTGGTACTGGTGGCTCGGCGGGCACAAGGCCGAGGGCATCGAGCTGATCACCGCGGCCGCCAGCACACCAGGCGAGGTGAGCGATGAGATCCGGGCCATGGTGTACGCGCTGGGCGTGACGTTCATGACCGACGGTCCGAGGGACATGAACGAGGCGGAGGAGTGGATCCACCAGGCATACCGGTTCACCCAGCGCAGTCGGCGCGGTGACCCGCTGCTGGGGCTCGTCGCCGCGCTGGAACGCATGTTGCGGGCGCCGCACGAGTTCGTGTCCGCGTGGGAACCGCTACTCAGCGACGACGACCCGTGGGTACGCGCACTGGCCCGGCTGCAACTCGGCAAGATGCGGATCATGTTCGGCCAGGACGGGCGGGATGCCGAGGCCGATCTCGAGCTGGCGCTCGCCGAATTCCGGGCCATCGGCGAGCGGTGGGGGATTTCGTTCGCCCTGACCGAGCTGGCGGACCGGATCGCCACGCGTGGCGACTTCGCCGCTGCGTGCGAATACCTCGATCAGGCGATCGCGGTGGTCACCGAGGTCGGCGCCATCGAAGATGCGGCTCGGATACGGTCACGGCAGGCTCAGTTGTACTGGCTGCTGGGTGATGAGGAGTCGAGCGCGGCGGCCATGGCCGAGGCGCAGCGGTACGCGGAACGGGTCGCGTGGCCGTACACGCTGGCCGGCCTGGCCCTGGCCAAGGCGGAGCTGGCCCGCTGGAGCGGCGACACCGAGCAGGCACGCCGCCAGCTCGGCGTCGCGGCCAGCATCCTGGGCCCGGAGCAGGCCATCACCCGGGCGACAACACACGACCTGCTCGGTTACCTCGCCGACAGCCTCGACGAGGCCCGCGAGCACCGCGTCGCGGCGTTCCAGGCCGCGTTGGAGGCGGGGCTTGCGCCCCTGATCGCGAGGGCACTCGTCGGGATCGCGGACCTGGCGTTGCGCGGCGAACAGTACGAGCAGGCCGCACGGCTGCTCGCGGCCAGTGCTAGGGTGCGCGGATCGCAGGATTTTGCGCAACCGGATGTGGCTCGCATCGAACAGGCCACACGGCGTTGCCTCGGCGAAGCGCGGTTCGCCGAGGCAACGCAGGAGGGGCAACAGGCGAGCTGGCCTGAACTGGCCGAAGCTACGCTCGCCGGTTGAACGTGGCCCGTGACCACAGGTACCCGACGAGGGCGATCCCGGCGCACCAGGCCAGAGCGGCGGCCACGTAGCCGCCCGACGGGGTACCGGCAAGCAATCCACGCACCGATTCGATGATCGGCGTGAAGGGCTGGTACTCCGCAAACTGCCGGACACCCTGGCCCATCTTGTCGGCCGGCACGATCGCGCTGCTCAGGAACGGCAGCAGGATCAGCGGGACTACGGCCATGCCCGCGGATTCCGGAGTTTTCGCTGCCATTCCCAGCGCGACCGTGAACCAGGCGGCCGCGAAAGCTGTCGCCGCAATGATGCCGATCGCGCCGAACCAATCGCCGACGGTCGCGGACGACCGGAACCCTAGCGCGAAGGCCATTCCGATAATGGCCGCAATGGCTACCGAACTGCCCAGTACGGTGGCCGCTACGTGGCCGTTCAGCACGGCACTACGGGAGACATTCATAACCTTGAACCGGTTGATGATGCCCTTCGTCATGTCGGAGTTCACCGATACGGCGGTGCCCGCCAACCCGTAGGTGATGGCCAGCAGGATCAGACCTGGTGTGGCGTATTGGATGTAGCGTTCGCCGACACTGAATGCGTTGCCGAGCACGTACACCAGCAGCAACATGAGCACGACGGGCATTAGGGCCCCGTTGAATATCGTGACCGGATTCCGGAGCATGTGCTTGAAGTTGCGCCGCAGCATAATCCGCGAATCGGTCCACGATGCTGAAATAGTGCTCATCGGGCGATCTCCTCCGTGCTTGGGTGGCCGGTCAGGGCCAGGAAAACGTCATCGAGGTCCGGCGTGTGCACGGAGAACTCCTCGGCGTCGATCGTGTGCTCATCGAGCCGGTCCAGCAGGTCTCGCAGCGACTTCGACCGACCGTCGCTGGGCACCCGCAGGGTCAGCTCCTGGTCGTCCCGCGTGGAGCCGGCCAGGACCCGCGCCGCCGCGTCAAGGTCGCTCAGGTCGGCGAACCGGAGCCGGACGTGGGTGCCGGGGACCAGGCGCTTGAGCTCCTCGGGGGTGCCCTGGGCGACCAGGCGGCCCTGGTCAAGCACCGCGATCCGGTTGGCGAGCTGGTCGGCTTCCTCGAGGTACTGGGTAGTGAGGAAAATGGTGGTGCCGTCGGCCACCAGCTCGCGGACGATCTCCCACATCGTGCGCCGGCTGCGCGGGTCCAGTCCCGTGGTGGGCTCGTCCAGGAAGATGATCCGCGGGTTGCCGACCAGCGTCATGGCCAGATCCAGCTTCCGGCGCATACCGCCGGAGTAGGTCGCCACCATCTTCTGCGCCGACTCCGCCAGATCGAACCGCTCCAGCAGCCGCGCGACCACCCGGTCAGCGGAGCGCACGCGCTTCAGGTCCGCCATCAGCTGCAGGTTCTCCTGGCCCGACAGCAGCTCGTCCACCGCGGCGAACTGACCGGTCACTCCGATCACCGAGCGGACCTGCCTGGTCCCGGTCATCACGTCGTACCCGGCGACGCGCACCGTCCCGGCGTCGGCCTTCATCAACGTCGTCAGGACGTTCACCGTCGTCGTCTTGCCCGCCCCGTTCGGGCCGAGCATGGAAAAGACCGATCCCGCGGCGACATCGAAGTCGATGCCGTCGAGCACAACCTTGTCCCCGTATGCCTTCCGCAGCCCCGAGACTGCAATCACCGAACTTGTCATGCCTCCACGATCGCCGCCGGGCCTGTCACCCATCTGACATAGCCCTGACACGACCACTGACACGGCGTTCCGCCACGTCGCCCCCGGTCACGAAGAGCCCTGACGAATCAACCGCCGAGGGCCTGGGGATCAACCGATTGGCCGATGCCTCGCGACATCGGCCCGGGCAGTATGGAACCGGTTCGGCACTCGGGGGCGAGGGAGCGGTTCAGATGGTTCAGGTCGAGCAGCGGCCGAGGACGGGGGTGGGGGCGCCGGTCCGGAGCGGCCACCCGGTGCGGCCATTGGTCCTGGACATCGCGGCCCCGGTCGCGGTCTACTACGGCATCCGGGCCGCGGGCGGCAGTGTGTGGCTGGCCCTGGCCGCGGGCGGCGCCTTCCCCGCCATCAGCACGATCGGCGGCCTGGTCGCCCGGCGCCGCGTCGACGCCACTGGGGCGGTGATGCTGGCCGCGCTGGCCGTCAGCACTGCGTTCTCGCTGATCAGCGGCAGCCCGCGGGCGCTGCTCGCCCGCGACGGCCTGGTGACGGCGGCCTGGGCCGGGTACATGTACCTGAGCCTGCTCGCCAGCCGGCCCGCCACGTTCACCATCTCCCGGCCGTTGCTCGAGGGGCGGCGCGTCTGGGACTTCGCGACCCGGTCTTGGGTCCGGCCGGCCAGCCTGTCGTGGGATGAACTATGGGTCCGGTCGCCGCGGTTCCGGCGGATCTGGCGAACCTGCACCGTCATCTGGGGCACGGCGATCCTGGCCGATGCGGTGGCCCGCGTGCTGATGGCCTTGGCGCTGCCAGTGGGCGTGGTCCCGGCGCTCGGCGGCGCCCTGTGGCCGGTCACGTTCGTGATACTCCAGATCGCGACCAACGTCTACTTCGCCCGAGCCGGTTTCTGGCGCATCTTGATAACCGGGCCAGGACACTATCGCGCGGACGGCTAGACCGCGCCGGTGCCCGCCGGAGAACCAGCCTGGTCCTGACCGTCCTAGAGCAAGCCGCTGTCTCCGTGCGTACGGACGGTGCAGACGTCGCCGCGGTTCAGTCTGGCGATCTCCACCGGGTAATACGGCTGCTTGGACGCCCTCGCGGCAGCGCTGCTGGTGTGCGGGCGCCCAATAGCTGTGCCTATGCCGCGAAATTCGCTTTGTCAGCGGGCTGGAGCGAGGGAGACTCCGGTCGTGGAGCCGGTGAGGAGCTACGTGATCTGCTGTGTCCAGCGAACCGGAAGCTGGCTCTTGGCGCACACGCTGGCCGATACGGGTTACGCCGGCTGCCCGTCTGATTACTTCGACGACGCGGAGCTGGAGAACCATACGCGGGAGTGGGGCGTGCCTCCCGACGACCTGACCGCCTACGTCCGTGCCATGTGGGACAGGGCCACCACGCCGAACGGCGTGCTCGGCTCAAAGCTGATGTGGAACGACTTTGACTCGCTCCGGTCATCACTCCATGCGCCCGCCGGGACCGACGCGGGCCTGCAGTTCATGCGGACGGCGTTCCCGGATCCTCAGTTCGTCTGGCTGCGGCGTGCGGACAAAGTGCGGCAAGGCATCTCATGGTGGCGAGCCGCCGTAACAGATCAATGGGGGCTGCGGCCAGGCCAGGAGGCCGAGCAGCCAACGCCCGATGTGGAGCAGATGATGCGGCTCGTCCGGTTCGCGGAGTGGTGCGAGGATGGCTGGCGGCAGTGGTTCGCATCAACGCGAATCCAGCCCTGCCGAGTCCTCTACGAAGAGCTTGCACGGGACAGGCTCGCTGTCGCGAACGCAGTCCTGGAGTTCCTCCGCCTTCCGCAACTCGATGCAGACGACCTGCCGCCCGTCCGCTACCGCCAGCAGGCCGATCGCCTGACCGAACGCTACGTGGACCTCGTCCGCTCAGCAATGAACTCCCGAGGCTGATCCAGGCCGCCGCCCCACACGGGCGTTCAGGTGCGCACTACAGGGATTGAAGACTCAAGGTCTGTTCCTCGTGCTATTTCATGATCGTGAACACTTTGGGGCATATAGCGCCCAAAACTGTACATGATCATGACTTCGCCCTCGCTCAGAGGTGACAGACCCCAGCACTTCAGTCTCTGTAACGTGTCAGGTGACACGGCGTTCCGCTACGTCGCCCCTGGTCAGGGTCGGCCGGTCGTTGCGGGTGCTATCGCTCGTGAGCTGGTACGACCGCCGGGCGCGCTACCGCCCGGTCTTGGTCGGGCACGGCCGGGACTTCTTGCCGGAGCCGCATCCGCGCGAACATCGGGAACAGCAGGACCGAGAGCATGCCCGCGGCGACCAGGGCGGCCGCGTTAACGGGACGCATCCTGCCTTCCTGGACCCCGATCGTGGTGATGACCACGATCAGTGGCAAACCGGTAGCGGAGAACAGGGCCAGCGGGAGCAGCTGGTACCGCGGCAGGTCGCGTCGGTACAGCACCAGCGCCGGTAGGCCGCGCACGACCAGGAGCAGCACGAGGAAGAGCGGGACGCGCAGGAGTCCGGCCGGGGTCGCGAACAGGGCGCGCACGTCGAACTGCATCCCGCTCACGATGAAGAAGATCGGCACCAGGAAGCCGAACCCGATCGCCTCGAGCTTCCCCCTGACGATCGGCCGGTCTTCTCCCTGGATGAAGAGCCTGACCACGATGCCGGCCGCAAACGCCCCGAGCAGGACGTCGAGGCCGAGCCTGAAGGCGAGGAAGACCAGGCTGATGATGAGGAATACGGAAACCCGGACCGGCAGCTGGGAACTCGATTGAACGTGCCGGTGCAGCAGCCTGATCACTCGAGGCGGATGCGGCCGACCCGCGACCAGGGCCGCGGCGGCGGCTACGACGGTGAACAGAACCAGCAGAACCAACGTCGTCTCGGGGTTGCGATGGTCGAGGAGCACCGCTATGGCCAGGATGGGCGCGAACTCGCCAACGCTGCCGACCGCCATGACCCGGGCCCCGAAACGGCCGTCGAACAGGCCGGCGTCTCGCAGTATCGGCAGAAGCATCCCGAGGGCCGTGGTAGTGAGAGCCAGGCCTATCACCAGGGCGTCGAGGACCGTCCCGATCACGGTCAGCACCGAGGCGATGACCAGGGCCAGACCCAGCGAGATCATCCATCCGGTAGCCGCCAGCTGCAGGGAACGTCCACGGATGCGCGCCAGATCGAGCTCGACTCCGGCGAGGAACATCAGGTACGACAGCCCCATGTCCCTCAGGGCGACGGTGATGCCGGCGGGGTGAGCCAGGCCAAGGACAGCGGGTCCGATCACGACGCCTAGGCCGAGCTCGAATACCACGTCGGGAATGGCCAGACGCCCCGTGAGCTCGGCGAGGATGGGCGAGATGACTGCCACGATCCCGATCAGCACCAGCGTGCCGTCAGTTGACAACGTCATAACTTGACCTCCGGTCGACCGCCGTTGACCGGGTCGGGATGATGCACGGCCGGCGAGACGCAAAACGTATTGCCACTTCGTGCGCCCCGGGGGAATCGAACCGCCCACCCTCCAGATAAAGAGTCCGTTGCTCTGCCGTTGAGCTAGGGGCGCCAGCCATCTTCACTTTTCCTGTCCACGTGCATCAAACCGCTATCGGTTTACTGCGTGCGCCCCGGGGGAATCGAACCGCCCACCTTCCAGATAAAGAGTCCGTTGCTCTGCCGTTGAGCTAGGGGCGCCAGCCATCTTCACTTTTCTGTCTTCGTGCTCACTGCGTGCGCCCCGGGGGAATCGAACCGCCCACCCTCCAGATAAAGAGTCCGTTGCTCTGCCGTTGAGCTAGGGGCGCGTGCCATCTTCACTTTTTCTGATCGGTTGTTCTTGTGTATAGATCCACTATCGCCTGAACCGAGGCGGCAGTCCCTAGAGAAACTCCCTAGTTCGCCTCCCCAGGAGGGCTCCCCAGTCCGCATCCGCACGGCCCGGCCTGGCTGCTGGACGGTTACGCTCTACTTGTCCCGGGTGGCCGTCGCCAGAGGCGGAGTGAGGCCGGCGCGTGCAGGACCGGCGGGCGCCGCTTGATGTGTTCGTGGGCCGGGCGGCGGAACTTGCCCAGGTATCGGAGGTCGTGTCGCGGGTCGCGGCCGGGCAGCCGTGGCTGGTGACCATCGAGGGTGATCCGGGGGTCGGCAAGACGGCCCTGGCGCGGCGGTGCCTGACCGGGGTGAGCGGGCTGCGCGTGCTGCCGGCGCGGGCAGGCCAGGCCGAGGCTGATCTGGACTTCGGGTTGGTCGATCAGCTGCTCCGAGCGGCCGGAGGAGCGGGGCGGCCGGAGCTGCCCGCGAACGACGAGGCCGAATCGGCGGCCTCGTCGTTCGCGGTGGGCGCGCACTTGCTCGAGGTCCTGGGCGAGCAGCAGGCCCGGGCGGCGGTGGTCGTGCTACTGGTCGATGACCTGCAGTGGGCCGACCGCCGGTCGGTCGAGGCGCTGACCTTCATGTTGGCGGCCGGCCCGCCCGAGGCGCTGGCCGAGCTGGGACACCTGGATGCCGACCCGGGTCGGGTCGGCCTGATCGACGTCGACGGCTTGTCGTTCCGGGGACGCTCCGCCTGCAGACCGGGGACCTGGGCCGGGCGGTGGACGATCTGACCGCGAGCCTCAAGCTGTCGCGCCGGGGCGCCACCTTGATCCTGGGCCTGCGCGCATGCTGCTATCTGGCCCTGGCCCAGTACCTGGCCGGCGACTACCTGGGCATGGCCGACGCGCTGGGATCCTGGCGGGACGACGCGATCCTGGACGGCCGCAGCCGGACGTACGCCATGCTGTGGCGGCCGCTGCTGGCTGAGGGCCTGATCGGCTCCGGCCAGGCCGAGCAGGCCGCGGCCGTGCTGGACCGGATGCGGGCCGAGAACGGCCAGATCGGCTACCTGCAGCCGGCCCTGGCCTGGCTGGACGGCTGGCTGGCCCAACAGCGCGGCGATCCGGAGGAAGCGCTGCGGATCTACCAGCGCGGCGAGGAGGGGGCCGAGGTCGGCAGCCCGGTGCACGCCGGCCGGCTCTGGCTGGCGCACGGACAGCTGCTGCGGCGCACCGGGAACAGGAAGGACGCGGTTCAGCGGCTGCGCCGGGCCAGCGGCGTGTACCTGGGCCTGCGCGCGGAGCCGTTCCTCGCCCGGGCCGACGCGGAGCTGGCGGCGTGCCGTCTTCCCGGTGACCCGGCCCGCAAGCAGCAGCCGGCGCTGGCGCTGACCAGCCGCGAGACCGAGGTGGCCCACCTGGTCGGGAAGGGCCTGTCCAACCCGGAGATCGCCGCCGAGCTGTTCATCAGCCGCAAGGCCGTGGAGTACCACCTGGGGAATATCTACGCCAAGGGCGGCCTGGCCGGACGGCAGGAGCTGCGCCGCTTCGTCGCCCAGTGGCGCCAGCCCGCCGCGGTCTGACCGCGGTCACGCTGCTGCTTCGGACCAGCCCACGGGGGCATTGATGCCCTCGACGACGGCTCGGGTCCAGCGCATCCGGCGGGCGGCCGTCTCCGGGTGCTCGCCGTACGCGGCGGCGACCTCCCCCGCACAGCCGCGGAGACCGCGATGGGTGTCGATCGCGCGCCTGATCGCGGCCGCGACCTCGATCTGGGTGTATTGGCCTCGGACCGACAGATCACTAGTGAACAGCGCCTCGGCACGCGTCGCGAGCGACGGCGCGGGCAGGGCCGATGGCAGCACGACCTGCATCGTGCCGCGCTCGAATCGGGTGCTCATGGCGGGTCTCTCCGTTCCTCGGGTCGGCCGCATCGTGCGGATAGATCCACACTCCGCGATCTGGACGCCGCAGTCCCTAGAGAGACTCCCTAGTGTGCCTCCCTAGGCAGGCCCGGGCGCATGTCGCCCGAGGTGCCCGGCACGAGGCTGGCGACACGAGGCTGGCGGCAAGCACCGAGAATCGTTCCATAGAAATAAGGACCGAACGGGCCGCGGCGGGTCAGTAGCGGGCGCCGGTGACCTGGCTGGCCAGGGGGTCGAGCTGAGCCAGTTCCGCGGGGGCCAGGGTGACGTCGAGGGCGGCCACGTTCTGCTCCAGCCACTTGATCCGCTTGGTGCCCGGGATGGGGGCCACGGGGACGCCGAGCCGGTCGGCCTGGGCGTAGACCCACGCCAGCGCGACCTGCGCGGGCGGCACGCCCTTGGCGTCGGCCACCTCGCGGACGAGGTCCGCGATGGCCTGGTTGGCCGTGCTGGCCTGGCCGCGGAACCGCGGGTTGCGGCGGCGGAAGTCCTTCTCGTCCAGGGTGGCGACGTCCACGGTGGCGGTGAGAAAACCGCGGCCGAGCGGCGAGTACGGCACCAGGCCCACGCCGAGCTCGCGCATGACGCCGATCACGTCGGTCTCCACGTCGCGGGTCCACAGCGAGTACTCGCTCTGCACCGCGGTGATCGGGTGCACCGCGTGCGCGCGGCGCAGCAGCTCGCCGCTGACCTCGGACAGGCCGAGGTAGCGGACTTTGCCCTCGGCGACGAGCTCGGCCATGGCGCCGACGGTCTCCTCGATCTCGGCCGTCTGCGGCGGGCGGTGCAGGTAGTACACGTCGATGACCTCGACGCCGAGCCGGAGCAGGGAGGCCTCGCAGGCGCGCTTGACGTAGTCGTGCTCGCCGCGGATTATGCGGTGCGCGTCGCCGCCGGACCGGTCGATGCCGAACTTGGTGGCCAGCTGCACCTCGTCGCGGCGGTGCGCGATGCCCCGGCCGACCAGCACCTCGTTGTGGCCGGCGCCGTAGATGTCCGCGGTGTCGATGAAGGTGACGCCGAGGTCGAGCGCGCGGTGGATGGTCGCGATGGATTCGTCCCAGTCGGTGGGGCCGTACCACTCGCTCATCCCCATGCAGCCCAGGCCCTGCGCGGACACGGTGAGCTGGCCGAGGTTGGTGGTGCGCATGGGTGTATCTGCTCCTTGGTTCAGGTTTGCTGGTGGGCGCCGCTTCGGCCGCACTTGGCTGCCGCCTCGCCGATGGTCCAGGTCGTCACGACATCGAGCCTATGAGTTAGAGCGCGCTCTAACACAAATAGGAATGCTCGCGCGGGCCTAGCCGCCAGCTGACGAGGATCATCTCGTGGCTGGCGGCGGGTCCGCACTGGCGGCCTCAGGAGGCGGGAGTGGCCGGGACGGCGGGGTTGGCCGTCGGCTGGGACGGCACGGCGGGGTTGAACGTCGGCCGGACCGGGACGGCGGGGTTGACCGTCTGGGAGTGGGACGGGACCGACGTGCCGTTGCCGGCCGGGGCGACGCTGGAGTGCGCGTGCGCCAGGATCAGGACCAGCGCGACGAAGAGCACGGCCACGGCCGCGCCGAGGGCCACGATCCAGCGCCGGGAGCGGGACGGGCCGGTGACCTGCTGGTTGATGGTCCCAGGGTTGGTGGTGTAGGACTGGGTGCTCATTTTGGGTGTCTCCCTTTTCTCTGCTAGTTGCACCTTGTGGATAGATTCATTTTGGATCTCACCGAGAGCAAAAACCCTAGAGAAACTCCCTAGTTCGCATCCCGGGCGGGCATCCGGCTGGCGGCTGAGCGCGGGGCCGGGGCCGGAACCTGGGTCGGCGCCGGGGCTGGGGCTGTGGCTGAGGCCCGGGCCGGAGCGGGAGTCGGCGCCCGGGGCCGGGGCTGGGGCCTGGGCCGGGGCTGGGGCTGGGGCCTGGGCCGGGGCTGGGACTGGGACTGGGGTAGCGGCGGCACAACGGTTAGGCTCGTAGTGGTCCCGGTGGCCGACGGCGCCGACGGGAGTGAGGGGGGCGCGTGCAGGACGGGCGGGTACCGCTCCAGGTTTTCGTCGGCCGAGAGGCGGAACTCGCGCAGGTCGCGGACGTCCTGGCCCGGGTGGCGACGGGGCAGCCGTGGCTGGTGGCCATCGAGGGCGACCCGGGCATGGGGAAATCGACCCTGGCGCGGCAGGGCTTGGCCCAGGTTCCCGGCCTGAAGGTGCTGTCCGCGCGGGGCGACCAGACCGAGACCGACCTGGAGTTCGGGCTCGTCGATCAGCTGCTCCGGGCGAGCGGCGATGCGTCCCGGCCGATGGTGGCCGCGGGCGAGGGCGCTTCGGCCACCTCGTCGTTCGCCGTGGGCGCGCGGTTGCTGGAAGTCGTCGGAGAGCAGCAGGCCACCGGGCCCGTGGCCATCGTGATCGATGACCTGCAGTGGGCCGACCGCAGGTCGGTGGAGGCGTTGACGTTCATGCTGCGGCGGCTGTCGGTCGACCCGGTGGCCGCCGTGGTGATCTACCGCGGGCCCGCCGACCAGCTGAACGAGGCGGCGCAGCGACTGCTGGGGAGCATAGAGAACCGGCTGTTCATAGCGCTGGGCGGGCTGAGCGCGGATGAGGTCGCGTCGCTGGCGGCCGCGTTCACGGCCGGGCCGCTGGATGAGCAGGCCGTGCGGCGGCTGTACCGCGGCACCGGGGGCCACCCGCTGTACCTGCAGACGGTGCTGAGCGAAGGGTCCGGCTTCGATCCCCGAACCCCGGGACGGATTGCGCTGCCCCGGTCGCTGGCCGCCGCCGTCGGCGAGCACCTGCGGGTGCTGCCGCCCGACACCCGGACCATCCTGCAGATGCTCGCGGTGCTCAACCTGCGCACGCCCCTGGCCCAGCTGGGCCAGGCGGCGCAGGTGGACTCGCCGAGCGCGGCGATCGAGCCGGCGGTGATCTCTGGCCTGGTCGACTGGTGGCCCGAGGACCCGACGAGCCCGGTGGCGATCCGCCATCCGCTGGTCCGGGACGCGCTCTACGCCGGCATCACCGCGGCCCAGCGCCGGACGCTGCACGCACGTGCGGCGGCGGTGGTCAGCGAGTCGGCGTCCTGGGAGCACCGGGTGGCCGCCCTGGACCAGCCCGACGAGAGCCTAGCCGCCGAACTGGAACGGCTGGCGGGCGAGGAGGCGGCCCGCGGGCGACTGGCGCTGGCCGCCACCCACCTGCAGTGGGCCTCGGACATCTCCCCGGTCCGGGCCGACCGCGAGCGGCGGCTGCTGACCGCCGCGCTGCACCTGATGCTGGCCGACGAGGCCCGCGGCATGGCCCTGCGCACCGCGGTGGAAGATTCGGCGCCGTCCCCGCTGCGCAGCGGCGTGCTGGGCACGATCGCATTCTCCACCGGCCAGCTCGGCGAGGCCGAACAGCGCTTCAGCGAGGCGCTGGCCCAGGCGCAGGCGGAGGACGATCCGGCCAGCCGCCAGCTGGCCGCGATGATGGCCAACCGGCTGGCGGGCACCTACACGCTGCTGGGAGACGGGGAAAAGGTACAGACCCTCGGGCGGTGGGCACTGAAGACGGGTGGCCTGGACGCCGCGGCCGCCAGCCAGACGCGCACCCTGATCGCCATCGGCGCCTGCCAGGTGGCCGGGCCGCGTCCGGCGCTGGCCGAGCTCGCGCACCTGGACGCGGATCCGGCGCGGATCGATCCGGTCGAGGTCGACGGCCTGGCGTTCCGGGGGGTGTTCCGGCTGCTGGCCGGGGATCTGGGCCAGGCTGTCGACGACATGACCGCGAGCCTGAAGATGGCGCGCAACGGCGCCACCCTCACCCTTGGCCTGCGCGCCTACTTCTACCTGGCGCTGGCTCAATACCTGGCCGGGGCCTGGGACGACGTGCTGCTCACCGCCGAACAGGGGTTCTCCGCCGCCGCGATCCATACCCGCCGCTACGAGCTGCCGCTGCTGCATCTGGCAGCCGGGTGCGTGCCGGCCAGCCGGGGCCAATCCGAGGAGGCCGAGCTGCATGCCCGGCTGGCCGAGGAGGCAGCGGGCACCCTGGACTACGGACAGGAACGGGTGTATGCGGCGATGGCCCGGGCCCTGGTCGGTCAGGCCTCCCGCGACTACCTGGGCATGGCCAACGCGCTGGGCTACTGGAGTGACGAGACGGTCCTGGACGGCCGCAGCCGGGCGTATGCGGTGTTGTGGCGGCCGCTGCTCGTCGAAGGCCTGATCGGCTCCGGCCAGGCCGAGCGGGCCGCGGCCGTGCTGGCCCAGCTGCGGGCCGACAGCGGCCAGGCCAGCTACCTTCGCCGGCCCTGGCCTGGCTGGACGGCTGGCTGGCCGAGGAGCTGGGCAGCCCCGACCGGGCCCGGGAGATCTATCAGCGCGGCGAGGACCTGGCCGACGCAGGCAGCCCGGTCTACACCGCCCGCCTGTTCCTGGCCTACGGACGGCTGCTGCGGCGCACGGGCCAGCGCCGCCTGGCCATCGAGCGACTGCGGGGGGCCCACGATTTGTATCTCGGCCTACGCGCGGCGCCGTTCATCGCCTGGGTCGAGGAGGAGCTGGCGGCGTGTGATCTACCCAGCGACCCGGCGAAGAAGCAGTCGGTGCTGGCGCTGACCAGCCGGGAGACCGAGGTGGCGCACCTGGTGGGGAAGGGCCTGTCCAACCCGGAGATCGCGACCGAGCTGTTCATCAGCCGCAAGGCCGTGGAGTACCACCTGGGCAACATCTACGCCAAGTCCGGCCTGACCGGAAGGCAGGAGCTGCGCCGCTTCGTCGCCCAGTGGCGCCAGCCCGCCGCGGCCTGACCGGGGCGCCGGTCTGACCGGGGCGGGCCGGCCGGTAATGCTTTCGGCCTGA
The DNA here is from genome assembly GCA_963722055.1 of uncultured Actinomycetes bacterium. Taxonomy (GTDB): domain Bacteria; phylum Actinomycetota; class Actinomycetes; order Streptosporangiales; family Streptosporangiaceae; genus Palsa-504. Next base: position 314,673 of record CAVRLA010000004.1, read on the forward strand.
ACATGCCGAAGGCCGGGAACACGGTCCCGGCCTTTCGGTCGCTGGTGGAGGGGTATGCGTACCTGATTCAGCTGTTACCGCCCATCTGGTTGTTGCCGTGGGCCAGGTAGTTGGCCAGGGCGGCCTGGGTGGCGGCGTTTATCACGCCGGTCTGCGGCAGGCCGGCCTGACGCTGCAGGTCCTTGATCGCGGCGATCGTCTGGGGACCCACGAGGCCATCGACCGGGCCCTCGTAGTAGTTCAGCTGGCCCAGCTCACGCTGCAGCTGCATGATCGCGGCCGAAGGCTGGACCGGGGTGACGGGGTGGGACGGGTTGACCGGGGTGTTGGGGGTGGTGCCGCCAGCCGGGGCGGACGTCGAGGCCGACGGGGTGGTGGCCGGGGTCGCGGTGGAATGCGAGAACGACAGAACCACGGCCAGCGCAACGATGGCCGCCGCCACCGCCGCACCGATGACCAGGGCCCAAGCGCGGAACCGGGACGGGCCGTTGCCCTGCGGGCGGGGGGTCTGCTGGTAGGGGGTCTGCTGGTAGGGGGTCTGCTGGTAGGGGGTCTGCTGGTCGGTGGTGTAGAACTGAGTGCTCATGTCGGGGTTCTCCTTGTCTCAACTCAGTTACGTGGTGTGGATGACTCCACTGTCGCTTGAGCCGAGAGCAAAATCCCTAGAGAAACTCCCTAGTTCGCCTCCCCAGGACGACGTCGGCGCCATCCCTGGGGAGCGGGGCATCGGGCCGTAGCCACGCCGGCGTTAGCTGGCTGGAGCGCCGCCGAAAGTGACGGTGACGTGCTTGAAGCCGAGGGAGGTGAGCATGCCGTCCAGCATGCCCTCGGTGTTCTTCTGCGCCTCGCTCAGCAGCGGGCTCTGCTGAGCGGCGGCCTGCAGCTTCTGCTGGGCCAGGACGTAGACCTGCTGCTGGCTGTTCGGGTTGCCGCCGAAGAGGTTCCCGATCCGGTTGAACAAGCCCTGCTGCACGGCGACTACGTACGACTGGGAGAGGTCGAGCACGGCCGGTTCCAGCTGGGGCATCGGCAGGCTGACCGTCACCGCAGTGCGGTCCGCGCTCACCTGGATGGCCTGGCTCTTCAGTTGGGAGAAGTCGACGAACGCGATGTCGGTGCCCTCCCCCACGAACAGCGTCTGGCTGCCCTCGAGGAAGGACGGCAGGGAACTGTGCTGGGTCACGTCCACCACAACCTGGAACGTGCCGCTGGCCGCCTCGTAGCGGCTGAGCGCGGTGATGGACTTCAGGATGACCGGTTCGGTGCTGACGGTGGTGGTCTCCGCGAACGGATTCCGCAGGTGGGGCAGCAGATGCACCGCGGACAGCACGACGATCAGGACGAGCGCGGCGGCGACCGCGCCTACGATCCCGGCCGGCGACCCTATTCGCGGCAGGTTTCTCGGCATGCGCGCCATGGTCTTTCCCCATATCGTGCGGCGTTGCGCTTCCTCTACCCAGAGGCCTTTGGATAATTCGGGGCGGTGACGCATATTGCGCGCACGCGGGGAAGACACAGGAGCATGTACAGGTACCGGTCCGGCCGGCGCTCGGATTACGGGTCCGCGGGCAGGCGCCGGCGGCGCGGGCCGAGATCCAGGGCGGCTGGCTGCCTGCTGTGGATCGTGCTGCTGGTCGCGCTGCTCATCGTGCTGTCGGTGCTGTTCGGCGGGTTCCAGAAGGGCACCCAGGTCAAGGGGCTCGGCCCGGCCAGCGTGGCCGCCGTCACTCGCTAGCGGACCAGGCAACTCGACGGTTGCCCCGCACCGCCTTGATCCGGGAAGGCTGCGGCCAGCGCCCGGGCGATCAGGTCGGCGCGTGCCGCGTAGCCCGCCGAGGTGAAGTGAATACCGTCGGAGATGAACCAGCTGTCCTGGACCACCGCGGCCCAGTCGTAGATCCGCATGTTCGGGTAACTGGCGCAGGCCTGGAGCAGCGCCTCGTCCCACAGCAGCATGTCGCTTTCCGAATAGGGCCCGTAGGCGACCAGTGACTTGACGTTTACCCACATGACCGGCTGGTTGCCGATCAGCGACATCATCATCTTGATCCGGGTGGCCAGGCCGACCGGCGAGCCGACGGCGACATCCGCGGTGTCGTTGGTCCCCAGGGCCAGCACCCAGCACCCGTGGTAGCCCTGCTGGATCAGCTGCTGGGCGACGGTGTAGGCGTTCGGGTAGCCCTGGTACGTCTCGACGATCGACCGGGCGCCCGAGATCTCCGGAATAAAGGTGGTCACGCCCACCTGGGCGTACCGGGCGTCAATCCGGTCCCGCGGGTCGGGCAGGTACTCGGGCGAGATGAGGCCATCCGAGGTCGAGTCGCCGATGTGCACCACGGACCGACAGCTCGTGCGGTCCGGGTCGGCTGCGGCCTGCCGAGGCGTGCTGGCCGCGGCGCTGGCCGTCGTGTGCTCAGGCCGCGGGCTGGCCGCGGCGGCGGTGCTCTGCGGCCGCAAGCTGGCGGCCGCGGCCGGTGCGGTTGCGGTCTGGGCGACCGGAGCCGGGCTGGCCGAACCGGCCTGCACGACACCGGACATCCCGCAGCTGGCCAGCACGAGCACGGGGACGAACGCTGCTACCGCGATCCGGGCCTGCCGTTCGAGGGCGCCCAGGCGCCAGCCGTTACGTCGTCTCTGCGCCCACCACTTCGACAAGGCGCCCCGGCGGATCGGCTCCTCGACGTAGCGCCATGACACGGCCGCGCATCCGATGATCGCCGCCAGTTGCAGGACGCGGCGGGACGGGGTGTCACCGCCGGCCGCCGGGGTGGTCAGCACGATGATGGGGAAGTGCCACAGGTAGATCCCGTAGGAACGGACGCCCAGCCAGCGCAGTGACTCCCCGCCCATGATCCGGCCGAACCTGCTGGCCGGAGACGCGGCGGACGCCACCATCAGCGCGGTCGCGAACGAGAGCAGGACCAGGCCGCCGCGGTAGAGAAACGGCGAATACTCGCTCGTGCGCCACACCAGCACGGCGAAAATGGCCAGCCCGGCGACTCCCGCACCGTCGAGGGCCCACCGGGTCCGGCGGTCAACCTGAACGGGGAGCTTCGTGCTCGGCCACACGAAGGCGAGCGCCGCACCGATCAGCAGCGCGAACGCCCGGGTGTCCGTGCCGTCGTATACCCGCGTCGGATCGTATCCGGGCCGGTAGAGCAGCGCCATCGCCACGGCTGAAGTGGCGGCCAGCAGCAGCGACGCCGCGGCCAGCCGCTTGTAGGAGCCAGCTCCCTTTCCCTTCCAGCGCAGCCCGATCCACAGCAGCCAGGGCCAGATCAAGTAGAACTGTTCCTCCACCGCCAGGGACCACAGGTGACCGAGTGGTGAGGGCGGCGCGAACTGGGCGAAGTAAGAACTGTGCTGCACGATCAGCCACCAGTTGGTCACATAGACCGCCGAGGCACCGACCGCGCCGCGGACCGCCGGCAGCAGGGACCTGTCCAGCAGCGTGACCCACGCGACGACCGCGGTCAGCATCACGAACAAGGCGGGCAGCAGACGGCGGGCGCGGCGCAGCCAGAAGTCCGCCAGCTGCAGCCCGCCGGTGCGCTCGTACTGGCCGAGCAGAAGATCGGTAATCAAATAGCCACTCAGCGTGAAAAATACTCCCACCCCGAGCAGTCCGCCCTGGGCCCAGCCCAGATCCATGTGGTAAGCGACAACAGCCCCGACCGCGAGAGCGCGCAGCCCGTCAAGGCCTGGGAGATAACGCTGGCTATTACTAACCGGCTCAGGCATATCCTGCCTAGCTTGAGGTCACTTGGCCGATGAGCTGTTCTCAGCTTGATGATAATTCCTGAACGGCCCGGTCACGCAAGGCACACGGCGGCGAATGCAGAATAAAGATGCCGGAACAAAGTAACGGCGCCGCCTTCGGTCATTTCACAGGGGAACGCAAATGGGGGGACCTTTGGCTCGCGCCCATTCGGGCCCGACAGGGATTGGCCGGTGTGCGGGCCGCGGCGGCGCCGGTGTGCGATAGTCCAGGCATGACGGTCTTTGACGACCTGGCCGCGGAGCAGGAACGGCTGGCGGGCATCCTGGGCGGCCTGGACGAGGCGCAGTGGATGTCGCCGTCAGGAGCCGCGGGCTGGACCATCGCCGACGTCGTGCTGCACCTGGCCCAGTCCGAGGAAGCGGTGGTGGTCACCGGGTCCGGCGGTGACCTGCGCACCGGCCTGGGTCAGGCGTCGGGCGGCACGATGGACGAGCGGGCCGCCTGGATGGTGCGCGCGGAGCGCGCCGCGCCGGATGTGGTGTTCGGGCGGTGGCAGCGGGCCCGGCAGGAGGCGCTGAACGCGCTGCGCGCCGCCGACCCGGACCAGCCGCTGGCGTGGGTGGCCGCGCCGGTCAAGCCGGCCACGCTGGCGACCACACGGCTGGCCGAGCACTGGGCCCACGGCCTGGACATCACCGGGCCACTCGCCCTGGAGTTTCCCGATACCGAACGGCTGCGGCACGTGGCCTGGCTAGCGCACCGCACCCTGCCGTACGCGATGACGCTGGCTGGCGAGCCGCCGGCCCAGGTCTGGTGCGAGCTGACCGCTCCGGATGGCGTGTCGGTATGGCAGTTCGGCCCGGCGGAGGCCGAGTCGGCCATCACCGGGACGGCGGGAGACTTCTGCCGGGTCGCCGCGCGCCGGCTTGCTCCGGCTGATTCCGGGCTGACCGCCAGCGGGCCGCGCGGCGCGACGGCGCTGCGCCTGATGCGCACCTACGCCGAGTAGCGTAAAGGACCAGTCACCGCTGCTTGCTGGGCGGCGCGTTCTACCCGGTCGTGGTGGGCTGACCAGGACGGGTCGTCGCCGGACGGCAGGTTGGATTGGCGCGGGGTCCAGCCGACCCTGCCGTCGATGAGCTCGCGGACGATGTCGGCGTGGCCGGCGTGCCGGGCGGTCTCGGTGGCCACGCGGACCAGGACGTGGTGGAGCGTGACCTCGTTCCGGTCGGCGGGCCACCAGGGGACATGGCCCACGGCGTCGAGCGGCAGCGCGTCGACGGTGGCGTCGGAGTGCGCCCAGGCCAGCCGGTACAGGCCGGTGATGAACTCGCGGGATTCGGACGGGTCCGCGAACATGTCCGAGTTCGGATCGGATTCGTCAAAGGGCAGCTCGTCGGGGCAGGGGCGGCCGAAGGTGCCGCCAAGGTAGCCCATCTCGACGCCGGCCAGGTGCTTGACCAGGCCGAGCAGGTTGGTGCCGGTCGGCACCAGCGGGCGGCGGACGTCGTACTCGGACAGCCCGTCCAGCTTCCAGAGCAGCGTCTCGCGGGCGTCCTGGAGGTAACGGTGCAGATCGGCTTTTTGGTCGGGGTCGGTCATGCGGACATCGTGTCACCCGGGCCTGTGAGCGTTATGCAATACCGACTCGCGAGCGCAGGCCTTTGGGGCCTGGGCGAGCGATCGGTGCAGGTGAGCGGCCAGCACCACAGCGGGTTCTTTGCATAATGCGAACTATTGCATAGAACACCGTCAAAGCCGGGGGTCGACCGGCTCGGACTCCAGGGCCAGCACCGCGAAGACGCACTCGTGCACCCGCCACAGCGGCTCGCCGCGGGCCACCCGGTCCAGCGCCTCCAGGCCGAGCGCGTACTCCCGCAGCGCGAGCGAGCGCTTATGGCTGAGGGCACGCTGGCGCAGCCGCTCCAGGTGAGCCGGCTCGGTGTAGTCGGGGCCGTAGATCAGGCGCAGGTACTCCCGGCCGCGGACCTTCAGGCCTGGCTGCACGAGGCCCTTCGGGCCACGGATGAGGTTGCCGGCGGGCTTGACCACCATGCCTTCTCCCCCGGCGGCGGTCAGGTCCTCCCACCATCGGGTGGCCGCCTCGACCGACGCGGGGTCCGCGGTCTCGACGGCGAGCCGACGGGTGGTGGCGATCAGGTCCGGAGCGGCGGAGGCGAGCCGGTCGGCGACGTCGAGGTGCCAGCGGTGCGGGCGCTCGTGGTAGACGGCGCCCTCGGAGGCGAGCAGCTGGAACGGGGCGACGCGCACGCCGGCCAGGCCGTCGGTGGACCAGCAGTAGCGCAGGTAGGCGGCGGTAAACGCGTCGGCGTTGGTCATCCGGGCCCGGGTCCGGTCCAGCAGGGCGTCGACGGTATTCCCACCCGGCGGGCCGTCCGCGGGCAGCGGGCGGCCAGCGGCCTGTTCCAGCGCGGCTACGGCGGTGGGCAGCGCGGCCCGAGCGGCGGCGCCGACCGCGGCGTACTGGTCGCGGATCAACTGACCGGCCTTGACGTTCCAGGGCAGCAGTTCGGCGTCCAGCAGCAGCCAGAGGGTTTCCAGCTCGCTGAACAGCCCGGCGTGCTCGGCGGCCGCGCGGACCCGGTTGGCCAGGTCGGCGGTCAGCGCCGGGGGGAAGAACGGACGCCCGGTCCGGGTCCAGATCGCGCCGCAGGCGTCGGTGACGGGGACGCCGAACCGGGCCCGGGCGGCGGCGGGCGTGCGGCAGACCAGCAGGATCGCGCGCGAGCCCATGTGCTTCTCCTCGCACAGCACCTCGGCCACGCCGTCGGACTGGTAGGCCGTGAAGGCCTGCTCAGGGTGCTCGAGCAGGCCCTCCCGAGTGGACGTGGCGACGGGGCTCATGGTCGGCGGCAGGTACGCCAGCCAGCGGGGATCGAGGGCGAACCGGCTCATGACCTCCAGGGCGGCCGCGGCGTGGGCCTCGCGCAGCCCGACCCGCGGCAGGTAGCCGGTCTCGATGACGCGGGACCCGGAGACGTCGGCGATGTCGAGCACGTCGGGTTCGCGGCGGGCCGGGCCGCCCGGGCCCGCAGGGCCCCAGGAGGCAGGGCTGGATGGCGCGGAGACCGGGAAAGGCTTAGCCGGGGGATGGTAGATGCGGATGGCGGGGACTGAGACCAGGGTCCGTTCAGGATAATTCAAGGCGGTCAGACGGCCACCGAAGACACAGCCCGTGTCCAGGCACAGGGTGTTGTTCAGCCACTCCGTCTCCGGCACCGGGGTGTGACCGTAAAGGACCAGGGCCTGGCCGCGGTACTCCTGAGCCCACGGGTACCGGACCGGCAGACCGTACTCGTCGGTCTCGCCCGTGGTCTGGCCGTATAGGCAGAACTCGCGGACCCGGCCGGAGGCGCGGCCGTGGTAGCGCTCGATCAGGCCCGCGTGGGCCACCACCAGGCGCCCGCCGTCGAGTACGTAGTGGCTGATCAGGCCGTCGATGAAGCGGTCGACCTGGGCGCGGAACTCCTCGGTCTCGGCCTCGAGCTGCTCCATCGAGGCGTCCAGGCCGTGGCTGCGCTTGACGTTTTTGCCGCGCAACGCCTTGAGCAGCTTGGCCTCGTGATTGCCGGGCACGCAGAACGCGGTCCCCGCGGCTACCATGCCCATGACCAGGCGCAGCACGCCCGGGGTGTCGGGGCCGCGGTCGACCAGGTCACCGAGGAACACCGCGCGTCGGGTGGGGTGGCGGGCGTTGACCGGCCGGCCGGCGCCGTCGCGGTCGATCGCGTAGCCGAGCTGGTCCAGCAGCTGTTCCAGCTCGGCCCGGCAGCCATGTACGTCGCCGATGACGTCGAACGGGCCGGTCTCGTGGCGCAGGTCGTTGAACAGAGCGGCCCGGGTGATGGTGGCCGCTTGTACCTCGTCGGGGGTGTGCAGCACGTGGACGGTGCGGAAGCCCTCGCGCGGCAGGCCGTTGCGGTGCCGGCGCAGCTGCTGGCGCTGACGGCGGATCACGTGCGGGCCGAAGTCGCGGTCCGGGCGCTGGGCGTTGCGCTCGGCGCACAGCCGCTCCGGCAGGTCCAGGACGATGGCCACCGGGAGCACGTCGTACTCGCGGGCCAGCAGAACCAGGTCGCGGCGGGCCTCGGGCTGTACGTTGGTCGCGTCGACCACGGTCAGGCGGCCGGCCTCCAGGCGCTTGCCCACGATGAACCGCAGCACCTCGAACGCGGCCGGGGTGGCCGACTGGTCGTTCTCGTCGTCGGCGACCAGGCCGCGGCAATAGTCCGAGGAGATCACCTCGGTCGGCTTGAAGTGCGCGGCGGCGAAGGTCGACTTGCCCGAGCCGGTCACGCCGACCAGGACGACCAGGCTCAGCTCGGGGATGCTCAGCTCGGTCACGGTCTGTCCTGCCGGGTGAAGACGGCCAGCTGGGTGGGCGGGCCGGCGTCGGGGTGTTCGGCGCCGACCGGCCGGAAGCTGACCTGGTAGCCGTGGGTGTCCGCGGCGTTTTCGGCCCAGCTGCGGAACTGCGCGCGGGTCCACTCGAAGCGGTGGTCCCGATGCCGCATCGCCCCGGCCGGGAGGGTCGCGAACTGCGGGTTGTATTCCGCGTTGGGCGTGGTGACCAGCACCGTGGCAGGCGCGGCGAAGCCGAGCACGGCGCGCTCCAGGGCGGGCAGGCGCTCGGGATCGACGTGCTCGATCACCTCCATGAGCACGGCCGCGTCCAGTCCGGCCAGGCGGTCGTCGCGGTAGGTCAGCGCGGACTGGAAGATCTGCAGCCGTTCGCGCTGGCGGTCCGGCATCCGGTCCAGGTTTAGGTCGCGAGCCGCTAGTTGCAGGGCCCGGACGGATACGTCGACGGCCACGATGCGCTCGATCTGCTTTTCGCCGAGCAGCGCCCGGGTCAGCACGCCGGACCCGCAGCCGAAGTCGCCAACCCGTTGTGCGCCCAGCTCGCGCAGGATCGCGAGGATGGCCTCGCGGCGCTGGATGGCCAGCGGCTGGCGTGGCTCGTCGTCCTCGGTGACGGCGTTGTCGAGGGTCTCCGGCTCGGTATCGTCGGCTTCGGCCAGCCGGGCCAGCGCGGACCGGGTGAGCTTGGTCCGGTGCGACAGGTACCTTCGCGCGATGAGGTCCCGGGCCGGGTGGCCGGCCAGCCAGTCGCCGCCCGCCCGGATCAGCTTGTCCACCTCGTCGGTGGACACCCAGTAGTGCTTGGCGTCGTCGAGCACGGGCAGCAGCACGTACAGGTGGTTGAGCGCGTCGGCCAGCCGGACCTCGCCGGTCAGCCGCAGGTCCAGGTAGGCCGACGGGCCCCATTCCTTCGGCGTGAGAGGCTGGCTTTCCGCGGCCACGGTCCAGCCGAGCGGCTCGAAGAAAGTGCGGGCCAGGTCTTGGCCGCCGCGGCAGCGCAGGGCGGGGACGTGGATTTCGAGCGGGATCTTGTCTTGGGCGAGTGCGGGGCGCGCGTCGCAGCGGCCGGTCAGCGCGGTGCGGAAGGCTTCTTTCAGCGCCACGGCAAGCATGCTGGAGGCGGCGTACGGGCGGTCGTTGACGTACTCGGCGAGTTCGCCGTCGCTCGGCCGGTTCCGGCCGGCCGACCCGCGGACCAGGGCCACCGGGTCGACCTCGAGCAGCAGCGCGGCGGTGCAGCGCTCGGGGGTCGCCTCGGGGTAGAACACATGCGCCGGGCCGGCCGCGGTTCGATAAGTCTGCAGCCGGTCGGGGTGCTTGTGCAGCAGGTACCCGAGGTCCGTGGCGGGCGCCCGGGTGGTGGTGATGGTCAGCAGCACAGCGTCATTGTTCCAGGCCTCAGACGTGCTCGGTGGCGAGCCTGGCGCCCAAGCCCAGGAGCACGACGCCGGTGGTCGTGTCGAGGGCGCGGCGGACCTTACGGCGCATCAGCAGGCGCCGCGCGCTGTGCAGCCCGGTGACGAGCACGAGCAGGTAGCCCAGGCTGATGGCGGCGTGGCTCCAGGCCAGCACGAGCAGCCAGCCGAGACCGGCCCCCGGGGTGAGGAACTGGGGCAGCACCGCGAGGTAGAAGACCAGCACCTTGGGGTTGGTGATGTTAGACAGGAAGCCCTGCCGCCAGCTGGCCACGTTCTGCGCCGCGCGGGCGGGGTCGTCGCCGTCGAGCGGCGCGTACTCGCCGCGGCGGGCCGAGCGGATGGCCTGGACGCCCAGGTAGGTCAGGTAGGCCACGCCGGCCCACTTGATCGCCTCGAACAGCGGCTGGACCTTCATGATGAGCGCGCTGAGGCCGAACGCGGCGGCCGTGCCCTGGACCAGGTTGGAGTTGGACACGCCCAGCGCCGTCCATCTCCCCCGCCGATGCCCTCCGACCAGGGTGTTCTTGGTCACCACGGCAAAGTCAGCCCCGGGGATCAGGACGAGCACCACGGCGAAGGCCAGGAACTCTCCGTACTTCGACCACAACATGGTCCGCACGGTACCTCAGGTGGCCCGGCTTATCCGAGCGATATACGGCGGGGTCCAGGTCGGGTAAAAGTGGAGCGTGGGGCGTTGGGTGCTGCACGTAGACCTCGACCAGTTCATCGCGGCGGTCGAGGTGCTGCGCCATCCCGAACTGCGCGGGCGTCCGGTCGTGGTGGGCGGCGACGGCGACCCGACCAAGCGGGGGGTGGTCAGCACGGCGTCGTACGAGGCCAGGGAGCACGGCGTGCACTCGGGCCTGCCGCTTCGGACCGCCGCGCGACGGTTGCCCGATGCCGTCTTCCTGCCGGTGGACCGGGAGGCTTACGACGAGGTATCGGCCTCGGTCATGGACGTGCTGCGGTCCTCCGGCGCGGTGGTGGAGGTGCTCGGCTGGGACGAGGCGTTCCTGGGCGTGGATGTCGACGACCCGGAAGCGTTCGCGCGGTCGCTGGCTTCGCGGGTCCGGGAAGCGACCCAGCTTGACTGCACGGTGGGGATCGGGGAGAACAAGCTGCAGGCCAAGATCGCCACCGGGTTCGGCAAGCCGGCCGGGGTGTTCCGGCTGACGTCGGCCAACTGGTTCTCGGTTTTGGGTGATCGGCCGACCGACGCGCTGTGGGGCATCGGCGCCAAGACGGCCCGCAAGCTGGCCGGGCTGGGCATCAGCACGGTCAGCGACCTGGCCGCGGCCGACCCGGACGCGCTGGCCGCGGTGTTCGGCCCGATGACGGGGCCGTGGCTGGTTCTGCTGGGCCGGGGCCGCGGCGACGCCGACGTGGACGACTCGCCGTACGTGGCCCGCGGGCACGGCAAAGAGGAGACGTTCCAGGTCAATATCGCGGACTGGTCGCGGGTGCAGGCCGAAGTGGCGCGGATCGCCGGGCTGCTGGCTCTTGACCTGGCCGCTGAGGGGAGGCCGGCGGTGCGGGTGGTGGTGAAGGTGCGGTACGCGCCATTCGTCACCGAGACGCACGGGGTGACGCTGGCCGCGCCCAGTGTGGATGCGGCGGTGATCTCGACGGCCGCGGCGTCGGCACTGGAGCGGTTCGCCGGACGGCGGCCGGTGCGGCTGCTCGGGGTGCGGGCGGAGTTCGGGTGACGACACCACGGGCCGAGGACGGCCCGCAGACCCTGCACGCGGCGACCATCGGGGCGGCGTGGCTCGCGGTGGCCGGGCGGATTCTGGCCGACGGCGGAGGTCCATCCGTCAGCTCGGGGCGGGGAGTTCGCCGCGCCCGGCGGACTTGGCCAGGCGGCGGGCTTCCTTGAGACTCAGGCCGCGAGCCTGCGGCGGGAGCCGGTAGATCGACGCGCCGCCCATCAGGGTGTAGATGCGGATCCGGATCAGCGGCGCGCCCGGCCGCGGCGGGCGCTCGCTGCCGATCTCCTCGTGGCCGCCCATCAGGGAGAAACCGCCGGTCTCGACCTCAACCGAGTCGGGGACGTAGATGTTCGAGCCGCCCATGAGCGCGAAAAGGTTCAGGGTCAGCTCGCCGCCCTCGATCTCGGCCTCGCGCAGGTCGATCTCGTCGCCGCCCATGATCGCGACGGCGTTGATGCTGCCCACGGCGCGGAACCGGCCGCGCCGGTGCGAGCCGCCCATGATGGCGACCATCCAGCGCACCGGCTTGCGCCGCGCGGGTACCGGGCTCGACACGGCCGCCTGACCCGCCTCCCGGGGCAGGTCGCTGGTCAGGGTGGCCAGCTCACCGCGCGTCTTGGCGGTCAAGGCCCGGCCGGACCGGTCCTCGAGCTCGTCCAGGGTCAGCCGGCCGACGGCGGCGTGGTCACCCAGCGTGCGCAGCACCGCGTCACGCTCGGCGTCAGACACCCGGAGGGAATCGTCAGGTTCGGTCATGTGTCTCCCCGGCCCCGTGCGGACTGGCCTACCGGTCAGCCAGGGTACGCCTGGTCCGGACCGCCGTCCAAGCCGCGTCTGGTCCCGCGCGGAAGCGGCGCAGGCGGAGGCTGTTGGCCACCACCAGGACCGAGGACATGGTCATGGCGGCGGCCGCGATAAGCGGGTTGAGGAAGCCCAGGGCGGCGAGCGGCACCGCCACGATGTTGTAGCCGAACGCCCAGGCGAGATTGCGCCTGATCGTCTTGAGGGCGGCGCGGGCCAGGGCGATCGCGGCGGGCACCACGCTCAGGTCGTCGCGGAGCAGGATCAGGTCAGCGGCGGAGATCGCCACGTCGGTACCCGTGCCAATGGCCAGGCCCAGGTCGGCCGCGGCCAGCGCGGGTCCGTCGTTCACCCCGTCGCCCACCATCGCGACCCGGTGCCCTCGGGCTTGCAGGTCCTTGACGGCGGCGGCCTTGTCCGCAGGCAAGACGCCGGCGATTGCGTCGTCGATGCCAACGGCGTCGGCTACAGCCCGCGCGGTCGCCTCGTTGTCGCCGGTGAGTAGCACGGGCCGCAGGCCGAGGCGGCGCAACTCGGTCACGGCGGCCGGGGCCGAGGGCTTGATCGTGTCCGCGACGGCGAACGCGCCCCGGAGCCGGCCGTCCCAGCCAACCAGGACGGCGGTCCGGCCTTCCTGCTCCCAGGCCGCCCACTGGCCCGCCAGCGCGGGCGGGATCGCGACCCCCTGATCGCGCAGCAGCCTCTCGCGCCCGACGACCACCTGGCGACCGTCCACGACGGCGCGCGCACCGAGGCCGGGCAGCGCCTGGAAACCCTCGACCGCGGGCAGCGGACCGGTCCGGGCCGCGGCGGCCTCGCTGATTGCGGCGGCGATCGGGTGCTCGGAGGCCCGCTCCACCGCGCCCGCGTAACGGAGCAGGTCGGCTGGCTCGGTCCCCGGCGCGGCCGCCACGTCGGTCACCGCCATCCGGCCCTGGGTGATGGTGCCCGTCTTGTCGAACACCACGGTGTCGATCAGGCCGGACGACTCGAGCGCATGGTGCCCCTTGATGAAGATGCCCAGCTGCGCGCCGCGGCCGCAGGCCGCCACCAGCGCCGCGGGCGTGGCCAGGCCCAGCGCGCAGGGGCACGCGATGATCAGCACGGCGAGCCCCGCGCTGAACGCCTGCTCGACGGCGGCACCGGCGAGCAACCAGCCGGCCAGGGTCGCCGCCGCGGCGACGAGCATCAGCGGGACGAAGACGCCGGAGATCCGGTCGGCGAGCCGCTGGATGGCGGCCTTGTCGGCCTGCGCGCGGTCCACCAGCGCGATCAGGTGGGCCAGCTGGGTGCGCTCGCCGACCTCGACCGCCCTGATGACCAGGCGGCCGTCCAGCGCGATGGTCCCGGCGAGCACGACCTCATCCGCGACGGCCTCGGCCGGGACCGACTCGCCCGTCATCATGCTCCGGTCCACGGCCGACTCGCCGGACAGCACCTCGCCGTCCGCCGCGATCTTCTCCCCCGGCCGCACCACGAACGTGTCGCCGCGCCGCAGTTTGCCGACCGGGACGCGCCGCTCCACGCCGTCGGCGCCGAGCACGCAGACGTCCTTGGCGGCCGCCGCCGCCAGCTTCTGCATCGCCTGCCCGGCCGAACTGCGGGCCCGGGCCTCGTAGAACCGCCCGGCGAGCAGGAACGTGGTCACCGCGGCGGCCACCTCCAGGTAGATGCCGCCGCCCGAGGCATGTGCCAGTTCCTGCAGCGCGCTCGCCCCGGACGTTCGATCCAAGTGGAACATCGCGTATACGGACCAGCCGCAGGCGGCCACCACGCCGAGGGACACCAGCGTGTCCATCGAGCACGCTCCGTGCCGGGCGTTCACCAGGGCCGCGCGGTGAAAGGGCCAGGCGGCCCACAGCGCCACGGGCGCGGCCAAGACGACCAGGGCCCACTGCCATCCGGCGAACCGGTAAGCGGGAAACAGCGACAGCATGATCGAGGTATCGCTGAGCGGGACGAAGAAGACGAGCGCGAGCAAGAGCCGTCGCCGCAGGTACCGGACCTGTCGATCATCCGTCCCGGGCCCGGCTTGGTCGGCCGGCCCCGGCGCGGCGGGCACGATCACCTCGGCCGCGTATCCCGCGCCCTGCACCGCCGCGATCAGCGCATGGGCCGGGATCTGCGCCGGGGCCGTGATCGTCGCCCGGCCCGTGGCGAAGTTGACCGCGGCGATGACCTCAGGGCCGATCGCGCTGAGTTTCTTCTCGATCCGCGCCGCGCAGGCCGTGCAGGTCATTCCGTCGATTGACAGCTCGATATTTTGCACAGCCGAAAAACCGTTGCCGGCCGCCGACAACGCGGACACGCTCTGCACCGGGCCTCCGATTTCGGCTGGTAACCGGCAAGCTACGCGATTACCGTATTGCGAGATATGCGCCAGCAAAGGCTATCGAAGCCGATAGCATAAGCGCGCCTTAATCATCAAGCAGGCGGGGCTCCATGATTCATGTCAACAACTTCTCTAGTGGTGCGCTGAACCCGGTGCTCGCCTACCTGATGTCCTGCATGGGCTGCTTCCTCGGCCTGCGGTGCACCACCCGGGCCCGGGCCTACCAGGGCGCGGCACGAGCCCGCTGGCTGACCATGGCCGCCGTGGCCATCGGCTCTACCGGGATCTGGGTGATGCACTTCATCGCCATGCTCGGCTTCTCGATCCCGGGCCAGTCCATCCGCTACAACGTGCCTGTGACCATCTTGTCCATGGTGATCGCGGTGGTGGTGGTCGGGATCGGGACCTTCATCGTCGGCTTCCGGGAGGGCACCGGGGCGCTGGTGCTCGGCGGCGTGATCATCGGCCTCGGCGTGGCCAGCATGCACTACATCGGCATGAGCGCCATCCGGGTGCAGGACTCGCTGTCCTACAACCCGATGCTCGTCGCGGCTTCGGTGATCATCGCCATCATCGCGGGGACCGCCGCGCTGTGGGCGGCGCTGCGGCTGCACAGCCTGCTGTCCACGATCGTCGCGTCCCTGATCATGGGCGTCGCGGTCAGCGGCATGCACTATACGGGCATGGCGGCGCTGCGAGTCTATCCCGCGCCCGGCCTGACCGTGAACACGTCGACGACGGCCAGCGCGCTCGCCTTCCTGCTGCCGCTCATTCTCGGCCTGTCCATGGTCGGGTTCATCTTCTCGACCGTGATCGCCCTGTCCCCCACCGCGGCGGAGATCATGGAGGAAGGTGAGCTGATGGCCAGGATCGCCCGGACCTCACGGTACGAGCCCTCGGTCGGGTCCGGCCGGCAGACTTCGCCCGCTAACTCGGCGAATCCGGACCCGGCGCAGCCGGGCGCGGCGCAGCCGGGCAGCCTGTTCCGTCCCCATCCGTCCCAGCGTCGGCCCTAGCGCCGCTTATCCCGGTTGACCGGGGCGAGCTAGCCGACGCAAGCGCCGTCAACGGCCGACGTGATCGGTGAGCCAGGAACACAAGGGCAGGGTCGTTCGGAAAAATGAAATGACGCGGTCCCTGGCCGCCTCCGTTTCCAGCCAGGGTTCTACGGGCCATTGCTTCCAGGCGGTCAGCCCCTTGTAGCGGAGCAGCGCGATCCGGGGGTGGTCGGCGGGGTAGCCGCGGGGCGCGGACTTGAGCACGCCGTGACCGTGCACGGTGACGTCGGCCTCCTCGATCGCGGCGATGACCTGCTCGAGCTCGGCACCGGGCTTGTCGCCGGCGACGGCCTCCCGGTAGCGGCCGAGGCGGTCCGGCCCCATCTCCCACATGCCGGCCCCGGCCCCCAGCCCCTCAGCGGACAACTGGACGTAGCCGGTACCGCCGACCACGGCTCCGATGTGGGTCTTATACGGCGACTTGTCGCTGCTGAACCTGACGTCCCGGTACGGCCGGAAGATCTTCGGCTCTCCGAACTCGGCGGCCAGTTCCTCGGTCAGCTCGATCATCGGGCGCAGGATCTTGTCCTCGTAGACGGCCTTGTGCTCGGTCCAGTAGGACTTGGAGTTGTCGGCCGCGAGCCCGTCGTAGAAATCCAGCGCCTCTTCAGGCCAGCCGCTGAACGCCATGATTCGGTCCCTCCCGTCATTGCCTGGTGAGTTCTCACCGTAACGCGGGCCTTGGTGTTTCCCGGCGCAACCGGGTATACGGATTCCATGACATCGCCGGAACGGGACGGGGTCGCGCTGACCCACCTGGACGAGCCGCTGTTCGACGGGGCGGGAGCGACCAAGCGGGACCTGGTGGACTACCTGGACGCGGCGGCCGAGTTCATTCTGCCCGAGCTCAGAGACCGGCCGCTGTCGGTGATCAGGGTCCGCGGCGGCCAGCAGCCGTTCATGCAGAAGAACGTGCCCGACTACGCGCCGCCGTGGATACAGACGGTGACCCTGTGGGCCGAGTCGTCCAAGCGCGAGGTCCGCTACGCACTCTGCAATGACCGGCGCACGCTGCTGTGGTTCGCCAACCAGCGTGCGGTGGAGTACCACCCCACCTTGTTCCGGGCCGACCACATGGACCGGCCCACGTACCTGGTGCTGGACATCGACCCGCCGTCCGGCGAGTTCAGGCAGGCGGTGGCGGCCGCGAAGCTGGTCCGGCAGGCGCTGACCGACCTCGGCCTGGCCGGCGCGGTCAAGACCAGCGGCGCCAAGGGCGTGCACGTATACGTGCCGATCCAGGCGAGCGGAGATGACGCGGCCGCGGCCACCCGGGCCATCGCGGTGCGCGCCGAACGGCTCGATCCGGACCTGACCACCACCGCGTTCATCAAGGAGGACCGGGCGGGCAAGGTCTTCCTGGACTCGACCAGGGCGCACGGCGCCAGCGTGGTGGCGGCATACAGCCCGCGGGCCCGGCCCGGGACAACGGTCTCGTTCCCGGTGCCGTGGGATGACCTGGACGCCATCACCCCGGCCGACTTCACCGTGCACACCGTCCCGGCGCTGGTGGCCGACCAGCGGCCCTGGGGGGGCGCATTGCCCTCGCCCCAGGCGCTGAGCCCGGACCTGGTGGCGGAGGGCCACGAGATCCCGATCGCGCGGGTCCAGGCGATGCACGAGGGCAAGCGGCGGAAGCGGGCCGGTCGCTCGGAGTCGTGACGGTCAGTAGCCTGTGGCGCTGGACCGCCGACCCAAGAGGAAGGGCGGCCTACCGGGCTCCGGTCAGGGCTCGTTGCGGCACCGATGGAACACCGGTATCGCTATGGCAGCACCGATGGATCATTGGTGTCGTTCTGGATCGGCGCTAGCTCGCCGGGACCCACCGTTCGCTGAGCTCCTGCCACGCGGGGGGCGGGCCGGGCAGGTCCTCGCGGTTTGCGGCGCGCAGGCCGTCGAGGATGACGGCCAGGTAGCGGCGGCGGAGTTCGGTGGTGCGTTCGGCGCTGGAAAATCTGATCGCGGCCACGAGCTCGAAGACCAGGGACAGATCGTGCTGGACTACTCCGGGTCGCAGGATGTCGCGGATCAAGTCGAAGAACTCGTCGAAGAGCTGGCTTGAACGGTTGGCCAGCGCGAACATCTCCGGGGTGGGGGCGAACTTGCCGGCGAACGCACGGGTCATCGAGCTGGTGTCCGCGTCGGTGAGACGGCGCATGAAGTCGGCGAAGACTAGCCAGTGGTCCTCGCCCTGGCGAATGCGTTCCAGGGCCGCCTCGGTCTCGTCGATCACGATGAGCAGGCCGTCCGTGCACAGGGTGCGGAGGAGTTCCTCCTTGCTGCCGTAGCGGGTATATAGCGCGCTGATGCCGACGCCGGCGTGCTTGGCCACAGCGGTGATCGGCGCGCCGGGGTCGGCCACGAACACCGCCCGGGCCGATTCGAGGATGCGCTGGTCGTTGCGGGCCGCCTCGGCCTGGCGGCCGCTGAGCGGGCCGTCGCGGTGCGCGCCGTCGCGGTGCGGGCGGCCCGGCTTGGTCTCGGTCATGGAAAAAGTGTAGCAGAGGACTGGAACGAAGCATTCCGTTCTGATAATCTTGGAACAGAAGATATCGTTCCGATAGTCCACGGGAGGATCGGATGTCATCAGCACTCGAGACCACGACCACCACCGCAGCGCCGAGCAGGGCGGGGGCCGAGCAAGCCTCTCGAGCCGGCGCAGGGACGGAGCGCGGGCGGCGGTGGCGGTGGCTGGCCTTCGCGGTGGTGATCGCGGCGGCGGTGATGGACCTGCTCGACTCGACCATCACGCAGGTCGCGGCGCCGACCATCCGGCGCGAGCTCGGCGGCTCCTACGCCGTCATCGAGTGGGTGACCGCCGCGTACGCCCTGGCCATGGCGGCAGGACTGCTGACCGGCGGGCGCCTGGGCGACCTGTTCGGCCGGCGGCGGATGCTGCTGATCGGGATGGCCGGGTTCGTGGCGGCCTCGGCACTGTGCGCGGCGGCGGGCAGCGCGGGCGAGCTCATCGCGGCCCGGGCGGCGCAGGGGGCCCTGGGCGCGATCATGCTGCCGCAGGTGTTCGGGCTGATCAGGGACCTGTTCGAGGCGCACGAGATGGGCAAGGCGTTCGGCGCCTACGGGCCGGTGATGGGCCTGTCGGCCATGCTCGGGCCGATCGCGGCGGGCGGACTGATCGGGGCCGACGTGTTCGGTACCGGCTGGCGGATGATCTTCCTGGTGAACGTGCCGGTCGGGCTGGCAGCGCTGGTGCTCGGCGCGCGACTGCTCCCGGCGGGCGTAGCGGCGGCTGCGGACGGGTCCGGGCGGTCCGGGGGCGGGATCGGGCGCGGGCGGCTGGACCTGCTGGGCGCGGCGCTGGCCGCGGTGGCCATGTTCGGCCTGGTCTTCCCGCTGGCGCAGGGGCACGCGCTGGGCTGGCCGGCCTGGCTGTACGCCATGCTGGCCGCGTCGGTGCTGGTGCTGGCCGCCTTCGCGGTCTACCAGATCCGCCGCCAGCGCGCGGGCCGCACCCCGCTCGTCGAGCCGTCCATCTTCGGGCACCGGTCGTACCGGGCCGGGATCGTGTTCTCGATCGTGTTCGTCGGCTCGCTGGGCGGGATCGTGATGATCTTCAACGTGTTCCTGCAGAACGGGCTTGGCTTCACCCCGTGGCATTCGGCCCTGACCACGGCGCCGTGGGCGGCGGGCGCGTTCGTCGGGTCCGCGATCGGCGGCATCGCGATGAGCAAGCTGGGGCGGCGGGTCCTGCACGCCGGGCTGGTGGTCGAGGCGGCCGGGCTGCTCGGGGTCTACGCGGTGCTGCGCGGCGCGGGCGCGGGCGTGGGCACGGTCGACCTGCTGGCTCCGATGGTGGTCGGCGGGATCGGGATGGGCATGGTGTTCGTGCCGCTGTTCGACATCGTGATGGCCGGCGTTCGGCCGCAGGAGATGGGCTCGGCCTCCGGTGTCCTGCAGACCGTGAACGCCCTGGGCATGTCGCTCGGCATCGCCGGGATCGGCGCCATCTTCTTCGCCCTGGCCGGCGGGCACGGCCGTCACGTCCCGGTGTACCTGTCCGCCGCGCAGTGGACCGCGCTCGCCACCGTGGGCCTGCTGGCCTGCTCGTTCGCGGTGGCCTTCGGGCTGCCCCGGCGAGCCCGGGAGCAGTGACCGCCACTTAGGTGAGGCGTCGCCGTCTCCGCCCCGGTCTGGGGGCGGGGACGGCGGCTTTGGTGACGATCGGGATGCTAAGCCGGCGCGGCCGGTGGCCGCGCGCCGGCGAGAATGCGGTCGACCGCCTCGATGACCGTCTCTGTCAGCGGGGGCCCGCGGGAACCGGCTGGCGCCGCCCGCGGCTGAGACGACGGCCGGCTGCGGCCAGGGCGGTTTGCTCAGGTGGTTTGCCAGTAGACGGAGTAGTACTCGTGGGCGGCGCGGCTGACCGGGACCAGCGTGACCGGCTTGCCGCCGGAGATGGCCCCGAACGCCATCGGCTGGGTGGCCGTCTGCTGCACGGAGCTGACCTCGATGGCGGGCGTCCGGAGGCCGGGGTTGGCGGGGTACACGCCGCTCAGCACGACCGGCCCGTACGTGACCGCCTGCACCGCGGGCTGGTCAGGCGTGGGCTCGAAGGCCAGCTGCATCGGCAGCGTGACCGCCAGCACGTCGCCGCTCTGCCAGCGCCGCCGGATCGCGACCCATCCCCCGGAAACGGGCCCGGAAATGGGCACAGTCGACGCGGCCGGGATCAGCACGCCGTTCAGCATCACGGTCGGCGGCCCGTCCACCCAGGCCGGCACGCGGACCCGGAGGGTCATCGTGGCCGCGCCGGACAGCACGGACAGGCTGATCACCGGGTCGTCGGGGAACCCGGTGGCCTGCTGCAGCACCAGCCCAGCGAGCCGGACCCGCGAGGGGATGAACAGGTTGACGTACAGGCCGTCCGCGTCCCGGGTGTAGATGGTGTCGGCGAACTTGGCCTGCGTCTCCAGCCCGGTGGCGGTGTCACAGGTGAAAGTGTCGTAGTCGGTGGCGTAGATGTCGGGGTTGCCGCCGGGAAAGTAGTTCAGCGGCTGGCGCTTGAACGCACCCGCGGACAGGCCCGTGTAGTAGCAGTTGAAGCCGTGCGGTGAGGTGGGATCCTGCTCCCCCAGCATCTGATTGAACAGCGTGCGCTCGTAGTAGTCGATCAGGTCGGTACGGGTCAGCTGGTGGAAGTGCAGCAGCCTGGTCAGCTTGAGCAGGTTGTAGCTGACGCAGTTCTCACAGGTGAAGTTCGACAGCTGCCCGGCCACCACGTCGGCCTGCTGGAAGTGCTCGTAGTTGCCGGCCCCGCCGATGACGTACACGTGGTGCGCGGTCACGAGGTCCCAGAAGTTCTGCGCGATGTCACGGTACTTGGCGTTGCCGGTCTCCTCCCACATCCGGACGCACGCGACGATCTTCGGCGTGGTGATGTTCGCCTGCAGCCCGGCCAGCTGGTCGGCTCCGTCCGCCAGCGGGTCGAGCACCTGCGCATGGTAGAACCGCTGGGCGGTGGCCAGGTACCGCTCCCGCCCGGTGATCGTGTAGAGGTTGGCCAGCGCCTCGGGCAGGCCGCCGAATTCGATCTGCAGCACCATCTGCATCTGCGCGTACGGCAGGCGCGCGGTGCGCCAGTCGACCCAGTCGCCGAGCTTGGCCGCCACGTCGAGGGCCTGGTCGTCGCCGGCCAGCTGGTACTGATCGATCAGCCCGGCCAGGTACTTGTGGATCATGTAGTACGGCGACCAGACGTACTGGCCCGCCTCCAGCCAGTCGAAGAAGACCTCAGGGAACGCGGACAGGTAGCCCGGGTGGAATCCCGCCTGGCGCGCCCGGGCCTGCAAGGCGGCGAGCTGGCTGACCAGGTAGCGCCCGCGGGCCAGCGCCTCGTTGTTGCCGGTGTTCGCGTAGGTCAGCGCGAGCGCGGACATCAGGTGCCCGGTGGTGTGCCCGCGTACCTGGGAGTTGGGCTGCTCCCAGCCACCGCACGGCAGCGCCGAAGACGGCAGGCCGTAGTTCAGCCGGAACGGGCGGAGCATGCGGTCGGGATCGAGGAACAGCAGGTACGCGGTGTTCCGGCCCTGATTGTCCAGGAACGGGCTGGCGAGCAGTTCCACGTCGCCCAACGGCAGCGCGGCGGCACGCCCCGCGGTGCCGTCCGGCGCGTAGCCGCCCGGGATCGGCGTGGCGTCAGGCACGCTGGCCAGCGCCGCGCCAGCAGTGCTGCCGAACGAGGGGCCGTCCAGCAGGGCCTGCTCGGTGACGAGGGCCCCGACGCCGAGCAGGATCAGCGCTTCCCGCCGGGTCAGGCCCTTCGCGCCTGCCGGGCCGGTCGAGCCGTCCGCCTTGCTCAAATCGGCGATCCTTTGCGGTCGGTCAGCGCCCCGGAGACGATCGTACCCAGCAACGCCCCGGGTGATAACGACCCCGAGCCGTGGGGTGCGGCGGGGCCGGATGCTGAGGGCTAGTTATTACCACCCGATTACGGGCCCGGCGATCGGTGAGCCGGAACTGACGGCCGATCGTAGTTCTAGGTAGTGGCCAGTGCTCGCGGCAGCCGCTGATCAATGAGCCTTTAATACTCGCGAACGCTCCCGGGCTCAGTGATCACTCGTCTCCTCCTATCCGTGCAGGCGCCGCAGGCACTGGCCACCGGCCTGCCCGGGCCGTGCTCCTCTTCCGGGGCTAGCCCCGGAAGAGGAGCGCGGTGAGCGCGGCCAGCGTGACGGTGAGGGCCGCGGCGCTGCCGTGCAGCGCGACAAGGCGGCCGGCGAAGGACGGCGCCGGGCGGCCGAGCCGGCCCGCCGGGCGGCCCGGGTGTTGGCCGTGAACCACCCCAGTCCCACGCAGGCCGTGACGGCGATCAGGCCGAATGCGATCCAGCCCAGCGCGCGGTTGTGGATCAGCGTGAAGCCCAGCCAGAAGGCGAGCCCGATGATGCCCCCGGCCGGGTGCGCGAACTCTACCAGCGACCGCGCGCCCGGCAGGATCGGCGCCTGCCTGGCCGCCACCAGCGAGGGCGGATCCCACCGCTCCCGCGCGGCCCGCCGGGCCGCGCGCTGCGAGGGCGCGGCGGCCTGCGCCTCGCGCGCGGCTGTGGTCGGCGGGGTCGCCGTGGCCGGGGCGGTCACGGGCTGGGTCACGGCGGCCGGCTGAGGGACGACGGCTGGCTGCGGACCCGGCGCTGGCTGCGGGCCGCGGGCGGCGGACGCGGCCGAGCGGGTGCGGCTGAGGCTGCTGGTGGTCAGGAGATAGAACCCGGCCCCGGCGGTGAATAGCCACAGCACCAGCACCACGATCGCCATGTCACTCCTCTCCGCAGCCGAATGTACCCGAGCGGGCCGGCGCAGCCCCTGGGCCGGGTCCGACCAGCGCAAAACACGGTGCGTGACGGATTTTGCGTTTCGTCTGCGCAGCAGCGAGGTGGGCGATACAATGGATGATCCGGTAACCACAGGACGTGACCTGAAATTATGTTCTGGGGCACCGGATGAAACATTGCTAATCTGGCTTTCGGCAACTGCCGCCCATCGCCACGTCGCCAGCGGGGTCCGTGAACACGGATGGTGACGACGAACCACGGTTCGTTCGGCGTAAAAAAGCTTTTCCAGGGTAGCGGCGGAGGATCAGTTCAAAGGGGAACTATGACGCCGGTCATTGGCATAACCGCATACGACGAAGAGGCGGCCTGGCGCAGGTGGAAGGTGCGGGCCGCGGTCCTTCCGTACGCGTACGTCAACGCGGTGCGGCGGGCCGGCGGCAGGCCGGTGCTGCTGCCACCGGGCGGGGACGCGAACGAGGCCAGCGAGACCGTCGCGGGCCTGGACGGCCTGATCGTGGCGGGCGGACCGGACGTCGACCCAGTCCGGTACGGCCAGGCCCGCCATCCGAAGACGCAGCCCTCCGTGCCGGTCCGCGACGCATGGGACCTGGCCGTCACCGGCGCCGCGCTGACGCAGGGCGTGCCGCTGCTGGCCATCTGCCGCGGCATGCAGGTGCTGAACGTGTGCCGGGGCGGCACGCTGCACCAGCACGTGCCGGACCTGGTCGGCCACGAGCGGCACGAGGGCACGCCGGGCGTCTACGCGCGGCACCCGGTGCGGATCAGCGCCGACAGCGCGCTGGCCGGCGTCGTGCCCGAGCCGGGCTACTTCGCGGTGCCCACCTACCACCACCAGGCCGTGGACCTGCTCGGCGAAGGACTGCGGGCGGTCGCCTGGGCGGAGGATGGCACGGTCGAGGCGGTCGAGCCTGGCCCCTCGCAGCTCGGCGGGTTGTCCGGCTTCGTCCTGGGCGTCCAGTGGCACCCGGAGCAGGGTGATGATGTCCGGTTGTTCGGCGCCCTGGTCAGCGCCGCGACCGAGCGGGCCGCCGCCCGCACGCCCGTCCTGGCGCCTATGATCTAATTTCAGTAGTGCTGAATGCGCAGTGCTCAGCCTTGGTGATCAGGAGTTAGCACGTGCCGGGAGGCTCGCCCGCCATTGTCGCCGCGGTATTCCGCGCGGTGCGGACGGGCAACGCGTTCGAGGAAACCGTCGAGCGGCTGCTGGAGGGCGTCAAGCTGGGCGTCTACGCACCCGGTGACCGGCTGCCGCCGGAGCGGGAACTGACCCGCAGGCTCGGGGTCAGCCGGATCACGCTGCGGGAGGCGCTGCGCGAGCTGGCCGCGGCCGGTTACGTGGAGACCAAGCGCGGCCGGTTCGGCGGCACGTTCATCCTCCGGCAGCCCGAGCCGCTCGTGCCGGACGAGCTCACCGCCGCCGCGCGCGACATGGCGAGCGGCCTCGACGACGCGCTGACGTTCCGGCGGGTGGTGGAGACCGGTGCGGCCGAGACGGCGGCCCGGGCGAGCCTGAGCAGGCAGCAGCGGGAGAGGCTGGCCGAGTGCCTGGCCGCCATGCATGACGCCGGCTCCTTCGGCTACCGGCAGGCGGACACCCGGCTGCACCTGGCCATCGCGGACGCGGCGGGGTCGCCGCTGCTGACCGCCAGCGTGGTCGAGGCCCGGGTCCGGCTGGTCGACCTGCTCAACGCCATCCCCATGCTGGAACGCAACCTCGAGCACGCGAACGTCCAGCATACGGGCATCGTGCGGGCCATCTTGGCCGGCGACCCCGAGCGGGCCCGGCGCACGATGGAAGAGCACGTGGCGGGGACCGCGGCGCTGCTACGCGGATTCCTGGGCGACGTCCTGGATTCTTAACCCTGGTGGCCGCGGCGTCGCGCACCTTAACAGGTGGTAGCCGCCACGACACGGTTGATCGTCGGCCCTTGACAGGCTCCCTGGCTCGGTGCATGAATACGTTCATTCAATGGACTAGTTCCAGCCATATCTGCTCTCCCGGGGAGATCGCATGGCCGACGACATAGCCGCCGCGCAGACGGCAACCGATGACGAGCGCCGCCTGCACGAGCTCGGCTACGCGCAGGAGCTTCGCAGGCGGATGTCGGGATTCTCGAACTTCGCCGTGTCGTTCACGATCATCTCGATCCTGTCCGGCTGCCTCACCCTGTACGGGTACGGCATGAACACCGGCGGGCCCGCCATCATCGTCTGGGGCTGGCCGATCGTCGGGATCATGACGCTAATGGTCGGGCTGTCCATGGCCGAGGTGTGCTCCAGCTTCCCCACGGCGGGCGGCCTGTACTACTGGGCGGCCAAGCTGGCCCCCAGGAACGGGGCGGCCTGGGCCTGGTTCACCGGCTGGTTCAACTTCCTGGGCCAGGTGGCGATCACCGCCGGCATCGACTTCGGCGCCGCGTTCTTCATCAACGCGTTCCTGAACCTGGTCTGGGGGGTCAGCACCGCGCACTGGGTCACGATCCTGATCTTCGCCGGTGTGCTGCTGCTGCACGGTGTGATGAACCAGTTCGGCATCCGGCTGGTCGCGCTGCTGAACAACGTGAGCGTCTGGTGGCACATCCTCGGCGTGCTGATCATCGTGGCCGTGCTCGCCTTCGTCCCCTCCAAGCACGCTTCGACCACCTACGTGTTCACCAACATCGTCAACAACACCGGCTGGCACAGCACGTTCTACGTGCTGCTGCTCGGCCTGCTGCTGGCGCAGTACACCTTCACCGGGTACGACGCGTCGGCGCACATGACCGAGGAGACCCGCGAAGCGTCACGCAGCGGGCCCCGCGGCATCGTGATGTCGATCCTGGTCTCGCTGATCGCCGGCTGGGTGCTGCTGATCGGGATCACGTTCGCGATCCAGTCGCAGCACTACTCGCTCTACACCGGCGCGCTGGTCCCGCCGGCCCAGATCTTCATCACCGCGATCGGCGGCACCGGGGCCAAGCTGCTGCTGCTGGTCATCATCGGCGCCCAGCTGTTCTGCGGGATGAGTTCGGTCACCGCGAACTCGCGGATGATCTACGCGTTCTCCCGGGACGGGGCGCTGCCCGGCTCGAACCTCTGGCACCAGGTGAACAAGCGGACCAGGACGCCCACCAACGCGATCTGGCTGGCCGCCGGCGGGGCGCTGATCCTGGGCCTGCCGTACCTGTGGAACGGCGCGGCCTACGCCGCGGTCACCGCGATCGCGACCATCGGCCTGTACATCGCCTACGTCGCGCCGACCTTCCTGCGGCTGCGACAGGGCGAGAGCTTCAGGCGCGGGCCCTGGCACCTGGGCCGGTGGAGCTACCTGGTCGGCTGGATCGCGGTCGCCTGGGTGGTCTTCATCACGATCCTGTTCATGCTGCCCACCGCCAGCCCGATCGGCTGGGGCAACTTCAACTACACCGTGATCGCCGTGCTGGCCGTGATCGGCTTCGCGGGCATCTACTGGGCGGTCTCGGCGAAGAACTGGTTCACCGGGCCCAAGGTTCAGGGCACGCCTGAGGAACTGGCCGCGATCGAGCACGAGCTGTCGTCCTGATGACGGCCGGGGACGGCGCCGGCGCGCCGCGGCGTGGCCTGCTGACCCTGGAGCAGCTGCGGTCTGCAGTCGGTGCGGGCGAGATCGATACCGTCGTACTCGCCTTCACCGACATGCAGGGCCGGCTGGCGGGCAAGCGGCTGTCGGCGGAGTTCTTCCTGGAGGAGGTGGCCGAGCACTACTCCGAGGGCTGCAACTACCTGCTCGCCGTGGACGTGGACATGAACACGGTCGACGGGTACGCGATGTCGTCCTGGGACCGCGGCTACGGCAACTTCGTCCTGGTGCCCGACATGAGCACGCTGCGCCATGTGCCGTGGCAGCAGGGCACGGTCATGGTCACCGCGGACCTGACCTGGCTGGACGGCACGCCGGTGGCCGCCTCGCCGCGGCAGATCCTCAAGGCGCAGACCGACCGGCTGGCCGAGCGCGGCCTGGTGGCGCTGGCCGGGACCGAGCTGGAGTTCATCGTGTACCGGGACACCTACGAGGAAGCGGCGGCGAAGGAGTACCGCGACCTGATCCCGGCCAACACTTACAACGTGGACTACTCGATCCTGGGCACGGCACGGATCGAGCCGCTGCTGCGCCGGATCCGGCTGGGGATGGCGGGAGCTGGCTTGTACGTGGAGTCGGCCAAGGGCGAGTGCAACCTGGGCCAGCACGAGATCGCGTTCCGCTACGCCGAGGCGGTGACCACCTGCGACAACCACTCGATCTACAAGACCGGGGCCAAGGAGATCGCCGCCCAGGACGGCATGAGCATCACGTTCATGGCCAAGCCGAACGCTCGCGAGGGCAACTCCTGCCACATCCACCTGTCGGTACGTTCGGCTTCGGACGGGGCGCCGGTGATGGCCGGGGACGGAGCCTACGGCATGTCCCGGCTGGGCGAGCACTTCCTGGCCGGCCTGCTGGACGCGATGCGCGAGTTGACGCTGTGCTACGCGCCGAACATCAACTCTTACAAGCGGTACGTGCCGGGCAGCTTCGCGCCGACCTCGGTCCGCTGGGGCCCGGACAACCGGACCTGCGCGCTGCGGCTGGTCGGGCACGGTCCCTCGCTGCGGGTGGAGAACCGGACGCCGGGCGGCGACGTGAACCCGTACCTGGCCGTGGCGGCGATGATCGCCGCGGGCCTGCACGGCATCGACCACGAGCTGCCGCTCGAGCCCCCGGTGACCGGAAACGCGTACAACGACACTGATGTGCGCGTGCCGCACACGCTGCGGGATGCGCTGGAGCTGTGGGAGAAGAGCGGGCTGGCCCGCCAGGCGTTCGGCGCGGAGGTGGTCGAGCACTACGCCAACTACGCCCGGGTCGAGCTGGCCGCCTACGACGCTGCGGTGACCGACTGGGAGCTGCGGCGCGGCTTCGAACGCCTCTAGCAACCCGAGGAGGGGCATGTCCGTCTTTACCGTGCTCAACCCGGCCACGGAGGAGCCGGTCACCACCGTGACGCAGGTCTCTGCGGAGGAAGCCGATTTCGCGATCGCCCGGGCCGAGGCGGCGTGGCCGTCGTGGCGCGCCATGGCGCCCGGCGACCGGGCCCGGTTGCTGCGCGCGTTCGCCGCCTTGGTGGACGCCCACGTCGAGGAGCTCGCAAACCTGGAAGTAGCGGGCTCCGGGCACCCGGTCGGCGCGGCCCGCTGGGAGGCCGGGCAGGTCCGCGACGTGCTGCTGTACTACTCGGCGGCGCCGGAACGGCTCATCGGCAAGCAGATCCCGGTGCCCGGCGGGCTGAACGTCACCTTCCACGAACCGGTCGGCGTGGTGGGCCTGATCGTGCCGTGGAACTTCCCGATGCCGATCCTGTCCTGGGGCATGGCGCCCGCCCTGGCCGCTGGTTGTACCGTCGTGGCCAAACCCGCGGAGGCCACTCCCCTGACCGCGATACGTCTGGGTGAGCTGGCGCTCGAGGCAGGCCTGCCGGAAGGGGTGTTCACCGTGCTGCCGGGCAAGGGCAGCGTGGTCGGGCAGCGGCTGGTCGACCATCCCGCGGTGCGCAAGATCGTGTTCACCGGGTCCACCGAGGTGGGCCAGTCGATCATGGCGGGGTGCGCACGCCAGGTGAAACGGCTGACCCTGGAACTGGGCGGCAAGAGCGCCAACGTCGTCTTCGCCGACTGCAACCTGGAGCGGGCCGCCGCGACCGCGCCGTACGCGGTGTTCGACAACGCGGGGCAGGACTGCTGCGCCCGGTCCCGGATCCTGGTCCAGCGCTCGGTGCTGGATAGGTTTATGGCCCTGTTCGAGCGCGCCGTGCAGGGGGTCACGGTCGGCGATCCGGCCTCGGCGGCGACCGAGATGGGACCGCTGATCTCGGCGGCGCACCGCGCCCACGTGGCGTCGTTCGTGCCGTCGGATGCCCCGGTCGCATTCCGGGGTAGCGCGCCGTCCGGGAAGGGGTTCTGGTACCCGCCGACCGTGCTGGCCCCGGTGCGCCCCGACGATCCGGCCTACACCGAGGAGGTGTTCGGTCCGGTGGTGACCGTGACGCCGTTCTCCGATGAGGCGGAGGCGGTTGCCATCGCCAATGACACGCCGTACGGGCTGTCGGGCTCGATCTGGACCTCCGACGTGGGCCGGGCCATCCGGGTGGCGCGCGCGGTGGAGACCGGCAACCTGTCGGTGAACTCGCACTCGTCGGTGCGGTACTGGACGCCGTTCGGCGGCTTCAAGCAGTCCGGCCTCGGCCGCGAACTCGGGCCGGACGCCCCGGACGCGTTCACCGAGACCAAGAACGTCTTCATCTCGACGGAGGCCTGAGTGAGCCAAAGGGCCGCGGCGCCGCCTGGACTGAGGAGCGAAGCGACGAGGGAAGAAGGCGCCTCAAGGGCGCCCCGGAGGCGAACGGGAAGGTACAGCTCATGAGCTTGCGCTTGCAGGACCGGGTCGCGGTCATCACCGGGGCGGGCAGCGGGATCGGCCTGGCCAGTGCCCGCAGGCTCGCCGCCGAGGGGGCCCTGGTGGTGGCGGTCGACATCGACGAGGCGGCCGGCAAGGCGGCCGCGGCCGCGGTCGGCGGCGAGTACATCGCGGCTGACGTGGCCAGCGAGGACGACGTCCAGCGGCTGTACGAGACGGTGGTAGCCCAGCACGGGCGGGTGGACATCGCATTCCACAACGCGGGCATCTCGCCGCCCGACGACGACTCGATCCTGACCACCGGCTTGGAGGCCTGGCACCGGGTCCAGCAGGTCAACCTGACCTCGGTCTACCTCTGCTGCAAGCACGTGATCCCGCACATGCAGCGGCAGGGCAAGGGCTCGATCATCAACACCGCTTCGTTCGTGGCCGTGCTCGGCGCGGCGACCTCGCAGATCTCCTACACCGCGTCCAAGGGCGGGGTGCTGGCTATGAGCCGCGAGCTCGGCGTGCAGTTCGCGCGGGAGGGGATCCGGGTCAACGCGCTATGCCCCGGCCCGGTGAACACCCCGCTACTGCGCGAGCTGTTCGCTTCCGACCCGGAGCGTGCAGCGCGCCGGCTGGTGCACATCCCGATGGGCCGGTTCGCCGAGGCCGAGGAGATCGCGGCGGCGGTGGCGTTCCTGGCCAGCGACGACGCCTCGTTCATCACCGCGTCGAGCTTCCTGGTCGACGGCGGCATCAGTGGCGCGTACGTGACGCCGCTGTGAGCGTGGCGCCATGATCATGAGCAGAAAGAGGCAAATATTGCCCAAAAGTGTTCATGATCATGAAAACGGGGTCCGGCGAGGGGGCTGGGGCCAGGAGCGCAGGCTCAGGGGGAGCGGAGGGTGCGCAGGCGGATGGTGACGGGCATGGCGCAGAGCTCGGCCAGGACGTCCTCGCTGTATTCCGAGCCGATGTCGGTCAGCACGTAGCCGAGCTCGTCCCGGGTCCGCAGCAGCTGCCCTTCGACGTTGACGCCGTGCTGGGCGAGCACCCCGTTGATCGAGGCCAGCACGCCGGGGACGTTCTGGTGCAGGTGCGCCAGCCGGTGCGCGCCGCTGGTCACGCCCAGCGCGATCTCCGGCAGGTTGACGCTGAGCGAGGTGGCGCCGGAGGCCATGTAGTCGGCCAGCTTCCCGGCGACGAACTCGCCGATGTCCTGCTGGGCCTCCTCCGTCGAGCCGCCGATGTGCGGGGTGAGGATGACGTTCGGCAGCCCGCGTAGCTCGGAGACGAACTCATCGCCGCGGCCCTTGGGCTCGTCTGGGAAGACGTCGATGGCCGCCCCGGCGATGTGCCCGGATTCGATCTGGCGCCGCAGCGCGGCGTGGTCCACCACGAACCCGCGGGACAGGTTGAGGAACAGCGACCGCGGGCGCATCGCGGCGAACTCGGCCTCGCCGAAGAAGCCGCGGTTGCCGTCGCGCCCGTCCACGTGCAGGGTGACGGTTTCCACCGACTCGAGCAGCTCGGTCAGGGTCGAGCAGCGCCGCGCGTTCCCGAGCGCCAGCTTGTCCGCGATGTCGTAGAAGTAGACGGACATGCCGAGGTTCTCGGCCAGCACGGACAGCTGGGTGCCGATGTTGCCGTAGCCCACGATGCCGAGCTTGCGCCCGCGCACCTCGTGGCTGCCGGCCGCGGATTTGTCCCAGTGACCCTCGTGCATCTGGGTGTTCTTCTCCGGTAGCCGCCGGGCCATGGCGATGATCTCGGCCAGCGCGAGCTCGACGACGCTGCGCGTGTTGGAGAACGGCGCGTTGAACACCGCAACCCCGTGGCTGCTGGCCGCGGCCAGGTCGATCTGGTTGACGCCGATGCAGAACGCGCCGATCGCGACCAGGTCCGGGGCGGCGTCCAGGACGCGGGCGGTGACCTGGGTGCCGGACCTGATGCCGAGCAGCCGCACGCCGCGCAGGGCGTCGATGAGCTCGTCCTCGGCGAGGGCGCGTGGCAGCGAGGAGACCTCGTAGCCCTCCTTGGCCAGCCGCGCCGACGCGTCCGGGTGGATGTTTTCGGCCAGCAGGGCCCTAGTCGTCGCCAAGCGCGCGCACTCCCCCAGGTCCGTAGGCGGGCACAGATGAGGCCCCGTAGTCCCTTCCTTTATACCGAACGGCCCGTGGTGGCTGCCCCCGGCGAGGGGTCCGGGTAGTCCCCGGCGGCCAGCCGGTCGCCATCGGGGTCCTCGTCCAGGTCGTGGAGCTTGAGGCGGATTTCGTCCGCGCGCGGGTGGGGCAGGCTGTCGAGGATGGCGGCGGCCTGCAGGTACAGCGCGCGGGCCTGGTCGGGCTGGCCCTCGTGCAGCA
The DNA here is from genome assembly GCA_963722055.1 of uncultured Actinomycetes bacterium. GTDB lineage: Bacteria > Actinomycetota > Actinomycetes > Streptosporangiales > Streptosporangiaceae > Palsa-504. Next base: position 346,161 of record CAVRLA010000004.1, read on the forward strand.
GGACGTCGCCCAGCCCGGCCAGCGAGTTGCCCTCGCCGTACGGCGCGCCGATCTCGCGGTAGGCGTCGATGGCCTGCTGGTAGTAGGCCTGCGCCTGGACCGGATCGCCGAGGTGCTGGTAGATGTAGCCCAGGCTGTCCAGGGTGTCGGCCGCGCCGCCGCGGTGGCCCGACTCCCGGTGCAGGCTCAGCGCCCGCTGGCAGTGGGTCAGCGCGTCCTCGTACTGGCCCAGGTGAGCGTAGAGCCAGCCGACGCCGTTCTCCAGCGTGGCCTGCGTCCACCAGTGCCCGGCGGCCTTGAGCATCCGCAGCGCGTCCAGCGCCACGGCCAGCGCCTCCGGGTAGCGCTCCTGCTTCTCCAGCATGCCACCCAGGCCGTTGAGCACCACGGCCTCGTTGGCCCGGTCGCCCAGCTCCCGGAACAGGTCCAGCGCGCGCCGGAAGTTCGGCTCGGCCTCCTCGTAGTCGCTCATCTGCAGCTGGGCGTGGCCCAGCAGGTGATGCGCGTGCGCGAGGGCCAGGGTGTCGTCCAGCCGCCGCGCGGCGGCCAGCGCGGTCTGCTGGATGACCGCGTAGGCCCGCAGCCGCCCGCGCCGGTGGAAGAACGGGCCGAGCGCCCACGGGAGCTGCCAGGCGTAGGTATCGAACTCCTGGGCCTCGGCGTAGCCGATCAGCGTGAGCAGCACCGGGACCTCGGCGTCGAACCACGCCATGGCCTGGTCCTTGTCGGTCATTTCGGCGGGCAGCACGCCGGGCTGCGGCGCGGGCAGCCGCAGCGGCGACCGGAACGGGCTGAACCGCTGCGAGGCCGCCATGGCCGTGTGCAGGTAGTGGTCGAGCATGCGCTGGGGGGCCAGGGCGCGCTCGGCCGGGGAGTCGGTGCGCTCGGCCTGATCGGTCGCGTAGGCGCGCAGCAGGTCGTGGAACGCGAACCGGCCGGGCAGGTGCTCGACGGCCATGTGGGTCCGGGTGAGCTCGCGCAGCGCGGTGCCCGCCTCGGCCCGGGAGATCCCGGCCAGGCTGGCGGCGGCCGACAGGGAGATGTCCGGACCCGGGTGCAGGCCGAGCAGGCGGAACATCCGGGCGGCCGCCGGGCTGAGCTGGTCGTAGGACCAGGACAGCACGGCCCGCACGTCGGTGGCCGCGTCCCCGGCCTCTAGGGCGTCCAGCCGGACCCGGGCGTCGCGCAGCTCGGCCGCCAGTTCCGCCAGCGGGCGCTTGGCCCGCCCGGCGGCCCGGCCGACCGCGATGGACAGGGCCAGCGGCAGGCGCGCGCAGGCCGCGACGATCTCGTCCACCGCCTCCGCCTCAGCCGCCACGCGCTCCTGGCCGAGCCTGCGGGCCAGCATCTCGTGGGCCTCGCCGTCGCCGAGCACGTCGAGAGTGATGAGCGTAGCCCCCTCCGCGGCGACCAGCCCGGCCATCTGGTTGCGGCTGGTCACGACGACCAGGCATTCCGGTGAGCCGGGCAGCAGCGGTCGCACCTGGGCCGCGTTGCTCGCGTTGTCAAGCACGATCAGCACCCGCTTGCCGGCCACCAGGCTGCGGAACAGGGCGGCGCGTTCCTCCAGGGGAGCAACGATCCGGTGCGGCGGGACGCCGAAGGCGTCCAGGAAGAACCGCAGTGCTCCGGTCGGTTCCATGGGCGGCGCGCCCGGATCCAGGCCGCGCAGGTTGACGTACAGCTGGCCGTCGGGGAACCGCTTGGCCACCTGGCGCCCGAACCGGATGGCCAGCGCGGTCTTGCCTACCCCCGCCGTGCCCGTGATGACCACGACCGGCACCGACTCGCCGGTCCCGGCGGGCCGGGCCGACGGCAGCAGGGCGTGCAGCGCGCGAAGCTCGTCGTGGCGGCCGGAGAAGCCCTGGGCGTCCAGCGGCAACTGCGCCGGGACGGGCACGCCAGGCGGTCCGGCGGCCCACGGCGCTGTGCCCATCCTCGGGCCTATCGGGCCGATCCCGGCGCCGGCGCCGGTCAGCAGGGCCGAGCCGGCCGGACCGGCGGTCCCACTGGGTAGGACCGACCCGTCGGACCCGCGCGGTGCCGTCGTGGCTCTGTTCATTTCCGGGTTCATTTCCGGGTTCATCTCCGGGCGCCGCGGGTCGGCCGATCCGCCGGCCGCGCCGGGAGCGCTCGGCCGGCGGACCTCGCCGTCGGCGATCAGGTCCAGCGCGGGATCGGAGGTGAGCACCTGCTGGTGAATGCGGGACAGGTCGGCGCCGGGATCGATGCCGAGTTCCTCAGCCAGCACGCGCCGTCCGTCCTGGAACACCCGCAGTGCCTCGGCGTGCCGCCCGCTGCGGTACAGCGCGATCATCAGCAGCCCGCGCACGCGCTCCCGCAGCGGATGGTCCGTGACCAGGGCGGTCAGGTCCGGTATGACCTCCTCATGGCGGCCCAGCGCGAGCAGGACATCGGCCCGTTCTTCGGCCGCGCCGGAGCGCAGTTCGGCCAGCCGTACCCGTTCGGTCTCCGCGAACGGGCCCGGCACCCCGGCGAACGCGACGCCGCGCCACAGTCCGAGCGCGCTCTCCAGCGCGTCGACCGCGCCGACCGGGTCACCGCTCTTGCGCACCTGCCGGGCCCGGGCCAGATGCTGCTCGAACGCGACGGCGTCGGGCTGGCCCGGCACCAGGTGCAGGACGTATCCGGCTCCGGAGGAGACCAGCACGCGCCCTGGCCCGCGGACCGACCTGGTGGGCTCGATGATGCGGCGCAGCCCGGCCACGTAGGTATAGATGCCGCCCTCGGCGCTGGCAGGCGGATCCTGCCCCCAGACCGCGTCGACCAGCTCGCCACGAGAGATTACCCGGTTGGCGCGCATCGCGAGGATGCCGAGGACGGCCTGCTGCCTGGGCTGGCCCACACGCAGTTCCTCGGAGCCGTTCCAGACCGCTACCGGGCCGAGCACGCCGACACGCAATACCACGGTTTCGCTGACCCTTTCGTCTCTCCGGCCGAACCCCGCCCCACCCCGGGCAGAAGCGTCTCGGAGAAGGTTACCGTGATCCGGGACCTCTCCTCCAGAAAAAATCTAGATTGCCTAGAGACTTCACGTTAATAGTTGATCGGCGCCGGGCCTGCGCGGCGATCGGTATTCCCGGGCTTGGCGCGCGGGCGGCTCAGTGACAGGGGAGGTCATGAGATGACGGCGGAAGGCCGTGACACCCCAGACTTCACCCGCGTTCCCCGTGATCTATCAGGCGGCGAGCCGGCGACGGCCGAGCCCTGAAGCCTCCGGGCCCTGACGCGGCCCGGAGTAGCCGACCCTCACGGCACCCCCCCTCACTACCTGCCGTGAGGGTCGGCACCCTCTCTCTAAGCCGTACCTGACCGGGCCCGCCCGGCAGGAGAGCTTTCCTGAATCGTCGGGTTATGTTGCTCATTACGTCACTTCGCGCGTTCCGCCCGAGGCCGGGGACAACGAGACGGTGCGCAGAAGACCACCTGCGGCGCCGGGGGGTTCACCAGGTAAGGTTTGCCTAAGCTAAGTTTGATCCGACAATTCAGGCCGCTACGAATGGAGGCCGTGCGTGCTCGCTACGCTCGTCATCTTCCTGCGCGAGGGTGTGGAAGCGAGCATGATCATCGCGATCCTGCTGGCCTACCTGAACCGCATCGGGCGGCGCGAGCACTTCCGTGACGTCTTCCTCGGGGTGGGGGCCGCGCTCGTGCTCGCCACGGGGGGCGGGGTCGCGGCCTACGAGACCATCCGCAGCTATGACGGCTCGCGGGTGCAGACGATCTTCGAAACCGTCACCTACCTGGTCGCCGCGACCGTACTGACGTACATGACGTTCTGGATGCGCAAGCACGCCCGGTCGCTGTCCAAGGAACTGCGAGCCCGGGCCGACGCCGCGCTGGACGGGCGGGCCCGGTGGGGCCTGGGCCTGCTGGCCTTTCAGGCCGTCGGCCGCGAGGGCCTGGAAACGGTCGTCTTCACTCTGGCCATCATCTTCTCCACCTCCGCGGCGGGTGCCCTGACCGGAGCGGTGATCGGGCTGGCCGGATCGCTGGCCATCGCGTTCGTCATCTACCGGCTGGGTCACAAGCTGAACCTGGCCCGGTTCTTCACCGTGATCGGCGTGCTGCTGATGGTCTTTGCCGCGGGCCTGCTGGCCGATGCGGTGGAGAACCTCCAGCAACTGGGCTGGCTGCCGGTGCTCGACGCGCCGATGTGGCACTCGGCCCGGCTGCTGTCGGAGGAGAGCGCGCTCGGGGACGTGCTACACAGCTTCTTCGGCTACAGCGACGCCCCCACGCCGCTGCAACTGCTTATCTACGTCGCGTACCTGGCCATCGTGGTGATGGTCTACCTCGGCGTGCGGGGCAGGCTCGCGGCGGCCCGTGGGAATGGCCCGCGTCCGGCCACTCGCTGACCCTTTGCTCGCGGCTGGCTGTGGGTTGGCTCTGAGTCACGGCGCAGGGGCCGCGTCCGCGCCCCAAACCGCCTACGATAGAGCGCGGTATCCGGGATGGCGGCTACCCTTGCGCGGTCGCGCAGGTACGAGAACAGCGGGCGCGGACCTGACCGCCGCGGGCTGACAAAGGGTTGGACGAAGCGAGCATGGGCAAGGCAAGCAGAACAAAGGTGGAATCCACCCGCCGGGAGAAGATCGCCGCCCAGCGGGCGGCGGAGCGCCGGGCCGAGAAACGCCGGCGGATCCTCCTCGCCACGGGCAGCGTTGTCGTCGTGCTGGCGATCGTGCTGGTCTTCGTCATCGTCAAGCTGAACAGCAAGAGCCCGTCGGGCTCGTCGGCGGCGTCGAACGGCCCCACTGGCGCGGCGCTGAGCGCCGTAGTGGACAACGTCACGTCGGTGCCCGCGAGCACCCTGGACAAGGTTGGAGCCGGCGGGTTCACCGGGAAGATTCAGCCCATCACGGGGTCGCCGGCGGCCCTGACGGCGAACGGCAAGCCCGAGATGCTGTACATGGGCGCCGAGTACTGTCCCTACTGCGGAGCCGCGCGCTGGGCCATGATCGTGGCGTTGAGCCGGTTCGGCACGTTCTCGGGCCTGAGCACCGTTCACTCGTCGAGCACCGACGTCGACCCCAACACGCCCACGTGGACCTTTTACAAGTCCACCTACACGAGCAAGTACCTGACCTTCACCCCCGTCGAGATGACGACGAACGTCCCGGACTCCAGCTCCCCCTCGGGCTATGTCACGCTTCAGACCCCCAGCGCTGCTCAGCAGGCGTTGATGAACAAGTACGACGTCGCGCCCTACACCACCCAGAACGGCGCGATCCCGTTCATGGACTTCGGCAACAAGTACGTGAGCATCGGCAGTCCCTACGACCCGGGCGTGCTGGCCGGGCTGAGCTGGAGCCAGGTCGCGACGGACCTCAAAAACCCGAGCAGCATGGTCGCCCAGGCCATCGACGGGACGGCGAACTACATCACGGCCGCGATCTGCAAGATGACCGGCAACCAGCCGGCCAGCGCATGTACCTCGGCCGTCCAGTCCATAGAGGCCACGCTCTAAGGCTGGCTTAGGACCCGCGCGGTACAATCCCGCCAGCAGCCGTGACACCACCGGAGGCGAAGCCCGGATGACAGCGTCAAAGTCGAGCCGCGCCCGTAACGCCCGGGCCCAGCGAACCCAAACGGCCCAGGCCAATGCGGCCAGGAACGGCAGCGCGGCGGGCCGCGCCAACGGGACTGGCGCCGCGGTGAAGCCCGACGCCGCCGTCAAGGCGGACGCTCCGGTCAAGGCGAGCGCTCCGGTCAAGGACGGCGGCACGGCGGTCAGGGCGGGGAGCCAGCCACGGGTCGTGGCGGTGCGCGGCGGCGCTCCGGATCGGCGTGGTCCGCGCGGTGCGGCCCTCACGCCTGAGGTCGCCGCCGAGGGGCCGTCTAGCGCGATGGTCCCGCTGTGGATGCAGTTGGTCACCTTCGCCCTGGCCCTGGCCGGCCTGGGCGTGTCGATCTACCTGACCATCGCGCACTTCACCGAGTCGACCCTGCTCGGGTGCTCGGAAAAGGCGGGGCTGGTGAACTGCACCAAGGTGACGACCAGCGCGCAGTCATACGTGTTCGGGATCCCGGTGGCCGTGCTCGGGCTGGCCTTCTTCGTGGCCGCGGTGGCGCTGATGAGCCCGTGGGCCTGGCAGGCGCCCCGGTACCGGCGCGAGATCTACCTGATCCGGCTGGCGTCGCTGGTGGTCGCCATCGGCTTCGTGCTCTACCTGCTGTACGCCGAGCTGTTCATCATCGGCAGCATCTGCCTGTACTGCACCAGCGTGCACGTGATCACGTTCCTGCTGTTCGGGCTGACCGTCTTCGCCGCCGCGGCCTGGGGTATACCCGAGCGCCAGCGCGGCTAGCTCGGCGGCCCGCTGAGGGCGCCCTCGTTACCGGGTGGATGGACCGTTGTACCAGCTCTTACAAGCACGATGGTCCACCGACCCGCATCGGGAAGCCGTGGCGTGCGAGGCGGGCGGGCAGGCAGCCGGCAGGGTTGCGGATCGGCTCGACGATTCGTCGGGGCCGGCGAACCGGCTGGTCATTACATCTTCCTCATGTTCGCGTGCGGCGGGGTCCGGGCGCGGCCGTACGGATTACCCTGAAGGCACCCTGGGCCTGGCCGCACGTGATCCCGTCACGCCCGAACGGCGGAAGGACGCGCAGTACAGCGCGGGTCGGCTGTGCCGGCGGGGCAGCCTGGGTCGGCTGTGCCGACGGGCAATCGAGGCGGGCTAAGAGAGGAGCGGCTTCCGTGCCGGGCATGAACTCAGGCCTGAATCCGGCCGACCCGACACTGGTTGCCGCGTTCAGGTCCGCACTGCTGCATCAGGGCGCGATCGCGCTGCTCGTCATCGTGTTCCTAGGGCTGCTGTGGGCGACCGCCTGGACCTGGCGGCTCACCGCGTCCGGCGCGAAGACCCCGAAGACGGACGAACCGGCGCAGACGGGCGGGGGCCGGGCTGCGCGCGGGACCTGGGCGTTGGGACGCGTGGCAGCGGAGGCCGGCGCGAGTGAGCGCGGCGGGTCCGGGGAGGCGCGGGGGCGGCGGCTGCTGCGCGTCGGGTTCGGGCTGCTGTGGATCCTGGACGGGATCTTGCAGGCCCAGCCCAAGATGGCGGGCGGGCTGGCCGCGCAGGTCATCGAGCCAGCGGCGGCCGCCTCGCCGGTCTGGGTCCAGCACGTGGTCAACTGGGGCGGGACGATCTGGTCCTTCCACCCCATCCAGTCCGGCGCGGCCTCGGTGTGGATCCAGGTCGGGATCGGCCTCTGGCTCCTGGTGGCCAAGAGCGGGCCGTGGTCCAGGCTGGCCGGGCTGGCCGCCGTGGCCTGGGGCCTGGTGGTGTGGGTGTTCGGGGAGTCGTTCGGCGGGATCTTCGCGCCGGGGCTGAGCTGGCTGACCGGGGCGCCCGGGGCCGTGCTGCTCTACGTGGTCGCCGGAGCGCTGGTCGCCCTGCCCGAGCAGGCCTGGCGGAGCCCTGCTCATCTCCGGCAGCTAGGGCGGCTGCTGCTGGGCGGGATCGGGCTGTTCTTCATCGGCATGGCGGTGCTGCAGGCCTGGCCGGGCCGGGGTTTCTGGTCAGGAACGATCGACGGCAAGCCGGGCACCCTGGCAGGCATGGTCCAGCAGATGTCCGGGACCCCCCAGCCGCACGTACTGTCCGCCCTGCTGGCCCGGTTCGGCTCGTTCGTGGCCAGCAACGGCTTCGCGGTGAACCTGGTGGTGGTGATCGCGCTCGCGGCCATGGGCGCGATCTTCCTGACGGGTAAGCCCCGGCTGGTCCGGTACGCGGTGTGGTTCGGCATCGTGTTGTGCCTGGCGGACTGGGTGCTGGTCCAGGACTTCGGCTTCCTCGGCGGGCTGGGCACCGACCCGAACAGCATGATTCCCCTCATTCTGCTGTTCTCGGCCGGGTACCTCGCGCTCAAGCCCGCTGTATCCGTCTCCAGCGTGCCGGAGACGGATACAGCGCCGGCCGTTGCGGCAGAGGGTCGGCGGCCGCTGACGCCGCGGGCGCTGGGCGCCGCGGTGACGACGGCCAGCGCCCGGTCGGTCGGGGCGGTGGCGGCGCTGGCGATCATCGCCCTCGGGGCCGCGCCGATGGCCGCCGCGGCGGCGAACCGGACCGCGGACCCGATCCTGGCCCTGGCCATCGCGGGCGACAGCTCCGCGATGAACGTCCCGGCCCCAGCCTTCCAGCTGACCGACCAGAACGGCCAGCCGGTCTCGCTGGCCAGCCTGCGCGGCAGGGTCGTGCTGATGACCTTCCTGGACCCGGTGTGCACCAGCGACTGCCCGATCATCGGGGCCGAGTTCAAGGAGGCGGGGGTGCTGCTCGGCGCCGCGGACAAACACGTGGAACTGGTCGCCGTAGTGGCCAACCCGACCTACCGGTCGGTCGCGTTCACCCAGGCCTTCGACCGGGAAGAGGGGCTGAACACCGTGCCGAACTGGCTGTACCTGACCGGTTCGCTCAGCCAGCTCGGCCAGGTCTGGCGGCAGTACGGGATCACGGTGGAGAACCTGCCCGCGGGCGCGATGTCCGCCCACAACGACCTGGCCGTGGTCATCGATCGGACCGGGCACATCCGCGAGGAGCTGGGCGCCGACCCCGGGCCCGGCACGGCCAGCACCCAGTCCTCGTTCTCCGTGCTGCTCAGCCAGTACGCCCGCCAGGCGCTGAGCGGCTCGTGAGGGGCAGCGCGCGCAGCCGGGGCCCAGCGGGAGGCATTGCCCTCGCGTTGCTCTGGGCCAGCCTGGCCGCGGGCTGCGGGTCGCAGGTCGCGCCGGCCACCACCCCGGCCCTGCAGGTGCAGACCGCGCCGCTGTCCACCTCGCTGGTCACCCCGCAGGGCACCTGGGCGGTCACGGTCATGGGCGGGTCCGCCGCAGCGGAGAACAACTTCTGGCAGCTGTTCGTCCGGCCCGCGGGGGCCAGCCGCTGGTCCCTGGCCACCCCGGAGGGGGTGGCGGACAACGGCGGGCTGGTCGCCACGAGCGGCGCGGGCGGCAGTTCGCTGCTGGTCGGGTTCCGGCCCAGCCAGGGGCTGACCTTCTCGCCGCTGGCCACGAGCAGCGACACGGGCCGGAGCTGGACGCCGGGCCTGCTCGACGCGGGCCTGGCCGACGTCCCGGACGCGATGGCCGTCGCCCCGTCCGGACAGACCCTGGCCCTGCTGCACGACGGCGGCATCGAGGCGGCGGCGACCACCGGGGCGGCGGCCGCCGGACAGTGGTCGCGGCTGGCCACGCTGGCTACCCTCGCGGCGTCGGCCCCGGGACGCAGCTGCGGGCTGGTGGCGGTGAACGCCGTTTCGTTCAGTCAAAATAATGTCCCGATGGCGGCGGGCAGCTGCGTACGGCGGGGTGTGGCGGGGGTTTTCGCCGATACCGGCGGTACGTGGCAGGCGGCCGGGCCGGTGCTGCCCGCCGGGTTCGGCGGGGATCAGATCCAGGTGCTGGGGCTGGCCCATATGTCGGGTGCCAACGCGGCGCTGTTGCTGGCCGGGAACGACCTGCTGGCGGCCTGGTCGGACGGGGGCCGCTGGACGGTCTCGGCCCCGGTGGCGGCGGCCGCCGGAGATGAGCCCGGAGATGGGCCCGGAGATGAGCACGGCGTGCGCGCGGCGGGGTTCGGGGTCGACGGGAGCCTCTGGGTGCTGCTCGGCGGGGGCCGCGCAGAGACGGTCAGCGGGCCCGGGGCCTCCTGGCAGGCGCTGCCCCCCGTGCCGGCAGGCACCCAGGTACTCGTACCGGCGGGCACCGCGACGCTAGCCCCTGGATCGGGTGGCTACGACGCGCTGGCGGTGTCGGGCTCCCGGCTCACCGTCTGGCAGCTCACCGGCGCGGCCTGGGCCCGGGCCCAGGTGATCAACGTGCCGATCGAGTACGGCTCCTCCGGGTAGGAAGGCCCATGAACTACATCACGCAACACTGGTCCTTCGACCCGTTCCTCATCCTGGCCGTGGCGATCGCCGGGTGGCATGAGGTCGGGCTGTGGCGGCTGGCCCGGCGGTCCCGGCCCGAGCGGACGCATGAGCGGCGGCTGCGCTCGCTGTGGTTCTACGCCGGACTGGTTGTGCTGCTGCTCGCCGTGGAGTCGCCGGTTGACTACTGGGCCGACAGCTACTTCCTCGTGCACATGATCCAGCACCTGCTGCTGATGTTCGCCGCGCCGTCGCTGATCGTGGCGGGCGCGCCGTGGCTGCCGCTGCTCGCCGCGCTGCCCGGGCACTCGGGCCGCAGCGTGACCCGGGGCGTGCTGGCGGGCGGCTGGTCCCGGCCGCTGCGCGCCGTAGGCGGGTTCTTCCTGCGGCCGTGGGTGGCGGTCGGGCTGTTCAACGCGGTGATGCTCTTCTGGCACCTGCCCCCGCCCTTCGACCTGGCCGAGAACAACCAGGCGGTGCACATCTGGCTGATGCACGGGAGCTTCTTCGCGGCCGGGGTGCTGTTCTGGCTGCAGTTCATCCCGTCGCCGCCGTTCCGCCGCCGGATGCCGCTGGTGTCCCAGGCCGCCGCGCTGCTGGTGACCAACGCGGTCATGATCGGGATCGCGATGTCGTTGAGCATCTTCGTCAACGCCTCGGTGTACTCGGTCTACGACCACGTGCCCGGCGTTACCCTGCCCCCGTTCGCCGACCAGCAGATCGGCGCGGCGATTCTGTGGGTGTGCGGCGACTTCTGGGCGCTGCCCGCGATGATCATGATCGTGCGCCAGCTGATCGTGGCCGACGGGAGCCTCACTGCGGCGCTGGACAAGGTGCTAAACCGGGGCGCGTCCCGCAACACCTGGACGGCGTGGGGGCGGCCGCGCGCGGGCGCGCTGACCAGTCAGCGGCCGTCGCCGCCGGACGTGGAGTCGTGAGCCTGGCGCTGGTGGGCGGGCCGGGAGAACTTCCGGGCCGCCGGGCCGTCGTGGAGCGCCCCGTTCACCGGGGTGGCGGAGAACGCGGTTCCGTCCACCGAACCGCCCGGTGACCTGCGGGGCGATGAGCGGCCAAGCGAGCCGTGACGAGACGGACGGACGGACGGCACGTCCGGGGTGTGGGCGCCCGTACCGTGCGACCCGGGCGTGATCACGTCGGTGATCTTCCGCAGGCCGCTGAAGGCAGACGAGCGTGCCACCGCGATCACCCCGATGATCAGCGCGGCGATCCCGCCCGCCTCGATGGCCAGCAGGCCCGGCGTGACCTGGACCCGGTCGCCGAACACGAGAATCCCGAGCGCGATCCCGGCCAGCGGCTCGCCGGCCGCGATGGCGGGCAGCGAGGCGTGCAGCGGGGCCGCGCTGAACGCGTTCTGCATCAGCCAGATGCCGACGATCCCGGCGGCGATCAGGGCGTAGGCCGACCACGTGGTGAACAGCACGGTCCACGAGTTGCCCTGCAGGCCGGTCAGCGTCTGCCGGGTCAGCGCGTCCTGGATGCCGAACACCAGGCCGGCGGCCAGGCCGGTGAGGGTGGCCCGGACCTGTCCGGTCCGGCGGTGCCCGATCATCACGGCCACGAGCGCGACGCCCGCGATGATGGCCGCCGCGTACCAGTGCGAGAGCGAGCCGAAGTCCAGGCCGATGGGCGTGATCGACCGGGACACCGACACCAGGCCGACGCCGGTGATCAAGATGAGGGCGCCGATCACCTCGGTAACCTTGAGGCGCTGCCGGGACAGCGGGACGGCCAGGACCAGGGCCCAGACCAGGTAGGTGGCCAGCAGCGGCTCGACCAGCGTCAGCTCGAGGTGGTCGATCGACCAGGCCGTAAGCCCGTAGCCCGCCACCATGCAGCCGATGCCGAGCAGCCACCGGGGCTTGCGCAGCAGGTCGGTCAGGATGCGCAGGTGCAGGAACCGCGACTCGGGCTCCTGCTCCGCGGCGTACTGCTGGAGCACGAACCCGACCCCGAGCAGCACGGCAGCCAGAAGGGTGGTCGCGTAGTCCACATCCAGGTCCAGGTCCACGGTGCTCTATCTTCACCTCGGGGGCAAAGTTATGCGGTTATCAACTACAACGTGTGCTGCTGACGACTAGTTTCTGCGGAGCGAGGGCCGGCGGACGCTTCGAGCGTACGTCAGCCCTGCTCCCTACTCTGGCCGCCGCGCCGCCAGGGGCGATCATCATAACGGCCGTCCCACGCGCTTGGCATCACCCGTTGACCGGCGTGGCCGGTGCGCCTAGGGCTCGCGCGCTTCTGGCGTGTCGTAGACGGAGCGTTCCGGCAGATCGAGCACGTACTGGGCGGCGGCAGCGAAGTCAAGATCGTCGTGCAGGATAGCGAGATCGTGGTGCGCCGCGGCGGCGCCGAGCGACGGTTGACCGCTAGATCATGATCAGCAGCATGAACGCCATGGTGACGCCCATAGCGATCCGGCAGCTGGTCGCCACCCACGGCGCGAGGACACCCCGGTCGGCGCGGCTCGCCGGAGCGCTGGCCTCGGCGTGCTCGGCCTCGGCCGCCACGGCAGAACCGACCGGGGGGCCGACCGGCGCGGACACGGCGGCGGCACCCGGGCCAGCCATGGCCCCGACCAGGACCGGGCCCATCGGCGCCATCCGGGTGGCCGCGAAGCTGTAGTGCCCGCTGGCGCCGGGGCCGGAGAGCTGGTCCAAGTCCCAGATGCTGTAGCCGATCAGCAGCAGCGCGAAGACGAACGCCAGGATCGGCAGCTGCAGGGTTCCCATGCCGCTCATGCCGCCGGCCATGCCACCGATGCCGCCGGATCCATGTGCCGCGGGCGCCGTGAAGGCCATGAACATGTACAGCATCGCCGCGGCGTGGATCAGGTGCGGCGCGCAGTGCCCGCCCGCCAGCGCGCGGACGCCGCTGACCTGGGCGTCCCGGAACACCCGGTAGCCGAACCAGACCGTCATCACGGCGAAGATGACCGACCACGCGCCGTTGGGCAGGGTCTGCAGGCTCGCGACCAGCATGCCCGCCATCGCGAGAGCCATCAGCAGGTGCGCGATGTCGATGTCGGTCAGGGCAGCCCGCGCCCCGTGCCGCCACGGCCGTACCGCGACCAGGCGGGCCGCGCTCACCGCCGCGACCACGAGCATGATCGCGGCGAAGATGTCCAGGATCCAGCTGGGAATCATGATGCGACCGTCCCTTCGCCGACGCCGGCCGGGGCCGGGCTGGTGCGCGCTGGCGCCGCGACCGTGGTCCGGACCGGCCAGTAGGCGAGCGCCAGCAGGATGAGCAGCGGCCCGGAGTTGGGATCCGTGGCCCCGCCGGCCAGGATGGCGCCCAAGGCCTCGCCGAAGACCCAGATCACCGCGGCCACCACGATGGCCAGTACCAGGGTGGCCTTAGCGGCGCCCGTAGGCAGGTACACGCCGACGGCGATGACCACCAGCAAGACGGCCAGCACGATCGAGGCGGCCAGGCCCTGGTGGGCGACGAGCGACGCGGCGCCCCGGTCCAGGGCGGCCAGCCAGCCGGGCTCCCCGCTTTCCATGCCCGCGATCATGCCGTTCAGCGCCTGCGGCGCCCGGTTTCCCGGCAGCAGCGCGAAGTAGGCCAGGCTGAGCCACAGCACCAGCCACAGCGCCTGCGCGACCGGGGCCCCCACGGCGCGCGCCGCGGTAAACGGCGCCGGCCTCCCGGCGCGGTCGGCCGGCCACAGCAGCACCGCGAGCAGCGCGTAGATAATCACCGCGCCGGGGGCGCCGTTGACCGGGCTCGCGCTGGCGGTCAGCACCATCCCCAGCCCCTCGCCGAACCACCACACGCCGAGCGCCCAGGCGATCGAGGCGGCCAGCGCCAGCCGCACCGTCGGCCGCCACGCGATCCCGATCCCCAGCAGCACCTGGACCGTGGCGAAGATCGAGTTCAGGAGCACGGTGTGATGATCGACGAGCGTGGCATTCCAGTTGATCGGGCTGGCCACGACACTGGGGTTGCCGGACGCCGTCCCCCCTAGCATCTGGCTGAACCCCGTGGAGAACATGAAGGACTGGTACTGCAGCAGCCCGACGAGCAGCCATATCCCGGCCAGAGCCAGCTGCAGCACCCGCCGGATGTCAGGCCCCCCCCTGGCCGCCTGGGCTCCGGCGCCCAGCCTGCTCCGCCACGCGGGACGCGCTCCCGCGGCGGCGACCTCGCTCATCCAGTTCTCCTCGCTTGCCCGGCCGGGTCGCCCAGGCCCGGGCTGTCGACATCCTCGGAACAGGTATCAGGCACCAGGGCCGCCGGTGCTGGCCACCCGGGAATGCCGCAAATACTAATGGCCCGTTTTCCGTCGTTCAAGAGCTAGCGGCAAGAAAGAATTCCGCTTTACTCTGTCACGGACAACTTGCAGGTAGGATCCGTTGTGATTGACATATCCTGCTGGGAAGCGGAAACCCCTCAGAGGTATTTTATAAACCCAGGGAGGGTATTAAGAGAACCCCGCCGGGGTATTTTGGCCACGATCTAAGAAAGGAGGTCGTCACACAAGGTGACTGTATTAGCGCAGGCGCAGGTGGTCGACTTGCCGTCGTACCATGCCGGGCCAGGCGTTGCCGATAGCCATGGGACGAGCTGACGAGAGAGGGGATCCAATCATGAGCACGGCCACCACCTGCGAGAACCCGGCGTGCGCCTGTGATCCGTGCACCTGCGTAAACCGCAAACTCACCCTTAACAGTGACTTACGACTAACAGTGACTTACGACGGGCGAATCGCCAACAGCCCGCCGCGATCCGACGTGCACAGCGTCAGGAGTTGTCGCCGTTCGGGCGATGGCAGGGCTACCAGGCCGGGTTCAGGGCAGCGGCTGTCGGTCGACGCTCCCGCCGACCGACAGCGTGTACCACGCACCCATGTCCTCAGCCTGACCAGCAGCCTGCCCGGGCGCGAGGTCGCCCTGCCACAGGTACAGCGGCCACCGATTGTAGGTGACCTGCAGCACGCCGCCGGCCCGCTGGGTCGTGCCTAGCAGCGCCGGGTTCACGCCGGGACCGGCGACCGGGCGGCGGATTCCGCGCGGCAGGACCAGCGGAGGCCACTGGACCGCGCACACCCCGGTGCAGACCGACGGCCCCTGGCGATCAGGCACGTAAATGTAGAGGGTGAACCCGCGGCTGTCGGTGACGATCGTTCCCAGCCCCCGGACCACGCCAGATCGCACCTCCCAGGCCGGGCTGGCTGCAGCCGGAGACCCTGAACCGCACGCCGCCACGCATACGCAGGCCAGCGGCAGCGCCGCGGCCCGGATCCAGGCTAGGACGTCGGGCCTCCGCCGCCCGCGGACACCGCTGCTGCGGCCTGCTGTGGTATGCCGCGTGGTGCCCGGCCTAGCCGGCAAATTCGTATCCAGCTTCCTCAACGGCCTCGCGCAGCGGAGTGTCGCCGGGAAGCAGTTCGCCGGTGATGCGGACGATGCCCGCTGCGACGTCGACGTCGACATCGACGATGCCGGGGAGCTTGCTGATCTCAGCGCGGACGGCGCTGGCGCAGTGGTCGCAGGTCATCCCGTTGATCGCAATGGAGCGAGTTGACACGATCGTGATCGTATACCGGCCTGCGGCCCGGCGTCCGCTGGGGCCAAGCGCCCGGAGTATGTTGTAGCCCTGATGATCGTCCCCCGAAGAGGCGAGATGACATTTGGCTCATGTTCCGGCTGGTGCCTCGCGTCCGCTAGTGTCATCCCGGTAACATTCGGTCATCGTGGCGACCAGCTGGCCCGCGAGGTGATCCGGTGATTCGCGAGGCCAAGCTCGTGGGGTTCGCGCTCCTGCTCGCGGCGATCTTCCTCGGCGCCCACGTGGTCGGATCTCACCTCGGCCCGGTCACGGCTAACCATTCTCAGGTCAGCTACCCGGGCATGAGCGGCGGCGGCATGGGCGGAATGAACATGGGAGGTCCCGGCGGCGGTCAGCAGCTGCCGCCGGCGGTCCGGCTGCGGGGCGGCCATACGTGAGCGGCACCGAGACCAGTGATACCGGGACTGTGGTCGAGACCGAGCTTGTCGTCGACGGGATGACGTGCGGATCGTGCGCCGCCCGGATCGAGCGACGGCTGAACCGGCTCGACGGCGTGACGGCCATCGTCAATTACGCGACCGGGCGGGCTTACTTCACCAGTACCGGCGGACGCGACGCCGACGAGCTCATCGGTGTCATCGAGTCGGCCGGTTACGCCGCTGCCCGGCCGGCCCCGCCGACACCGGAGAACACAGGGGGTACCGATCCGGCGACCAGGGCGCTGGCCCGGCGGCTCATGGTCTGCGTCCCACTGGCCCTGGCGGTCATCGTGCTGGCCATGGTGCCTGCCGCGCAGTTCCCCGGCTGGCAGTGGGTGAGCCTGCTGCTAGCCGCGCCGGTCGCGACATGGGGGGCATGGCCGCTGTACCGGGCCGCGTGGTACGGGCTTGGCCACGGGGCCGCGACCATGGACACCCTGGTCAGCCTCGGAGTCACGGCCTCTTTCGGCTGGTCGGTCTACGCGCTGCTGTTCGGCGGCGCGGATATGGCCGGGATGAAGATGTCGTTCGCCTTCACCTTCGGGCAGGCCAGCCGGCAGACCCTGTACCTGGAGGCTGCCGCCGGGGTGACCACGGCGGTGCTGGCTGGGCGGTACCTGGAGGCCCGCGCACGGGACCGCTCGGGTTCGGCCCTGACCGCGCTGGCTGCCCTGGGCGCCAAGACGGTCGCGGTACTGCACGACGGCGCCGAGCAGCGGGTCGCGGTCGACGAGCTCGGCGCTGGGGACCTGTTCGTGGTCCGCCCAGGGGAGAAGATCGCCACCGACGGGGTTGTGGTCGAGGGCAGTTCGGCGGTCGACACGTCGCTGGTCACCGGCGAGTCGATGCCTGCTGAGGTCGGCCCGGGCGACCCGGTGACGGGGGCCACGGTGAACATGAGCGGGCGGCTGGTGGTGCGGGCCACCCAGGTGGGATCCGGCACGCTGCTGGCGCAGATCACCCGGCTGGTCAGCCAGGCGCAGGCCACTAAGGCCAGCTCGCAGCGGCTGGCAGACCGGATCGCCGCCGTGTTCGTGCCGTGCGTGATCGCCCTGGCCGTGGCCACCCTCGGCTTCTGGCTGGGCGCGGGGCTGCCTGCCGCGGCGGCGTGGAGCGCGGCGGTCGCCGTCCTGGTCGTCGCGTGCCCATGCGCGCTCGGGCTGGCCACGCCGACTGCCCTGCTGGCCGCCGTGGGCCGGGGAGCGGAGCTGGGCATCCTGGTCAAGAGCGCCCAGGCACTGGAGTCGGCGGGCCGAATCCGCCGCCTGGTGCTGGACAAGACCGGCACGCTGACGACCGGCACCATGACCGTGCAGGATGTCCTCCCGGCCACCGTTTTCCCGGATGCCCGGTGGCCCGGCCCGGCCGGCGAAGCTCTCCGGCTGGCCGGGGGGGTCGAGGATGCCTCTGAGCACCCGGTCGGCCAGGCCATCGCCCGGGCCGCCGCCCGCCTGGGCGCGCTGCCCCCGGTGGCGGACTTCACCACCCTGCCGGGCGCCGGAGTGCGCGGCATAGTCGACGGCCGCCTGGTCACCGTCGGCAGCCCGCGCCTGTTCGCCGAGCTGTCGTTCACCGTGCCCGCCACGCTGCGGCAGGCCGCGCGGGCCGCCGAGGAGGCGGGCCGGACCGCGGTCCTGGTCGGCTGGGACGGCGAGGCGCGGGCCGCGCTCGTGGTCGCCGACCAGCTCAAGCCGCACGCGGCCGACGCCGTGGCCCGCCTCCGCCACCTGGGCCTGCCGCCGGTCTTGCTCACCGGCGACAACGCCCGCGCCGCTCAGTCGGTCGCGGCCCAGCTCGGTATCCCGGCCGGCGACGTTTGCGCCGAGGTCCGCCCGGCCGGGAAGGTCGAAGCCGTCCGGGGCCTGCAGTCAGAGGGGGAAACAGTCGCCCTGGTCGGCGACGGGGTCAATGACGCTGCCGCGCTGGCCCAGGCCGACCTCGGCATGGCCGTAGGCGCCGGTACCGACGCCGCTATCGGCGCCGCCGACCTGACGCTGGTCAGCGGCGACCCGCTGAGCATCGTCTCGGCCATCGAGTTGGCTCGCGCCACCATGACTGTGATCCGCGGCAACCTGGCCTGGGCGTCCGGCTATAACGTGATCGCAATTCCGCTCGCCGCTCTCGGCTACCTCAACCCGCTGTTCGCGGGGATCGCGATGTCGGCCAGCTCGCTGATCGTCGTCGGCAACAGCCTGCGGCTGCGCCACTTCCACGCCCGGCGCCCGCCGGGCATGCCGCCGCAGGTCTGCCCAGAACCGCAACCCCGGCCGGCCCGGGCTGAGGTCGTACAATGACCGACGCGGCTTCCCCGCTCACCCCGCCCGGGCCGAATCCGTCGGGCCGGACCTGGGCGCGTGACCTGCTCCGGGCCGTCGCGGGCCCGGTCATCTGCGCCGTCGTATTGACCGGTCTGCTCGCCGCTTGGGTCGCCACCGGCGGGGCCGGCACCCTCACCCGGGTCCGGCTCCAGGTCACCCTGGCGGCCGTCCCCATGCGCGCGTTCACTCCGCAGGCCGCGGCCGCCGTCGGCGCCGCGACGACCTTTCTGACCATCAACAACCTGAGCGGCGCTCCCGACGAGCTCGTCGCCGCCAGCAGCCCCTTTGCCGGGCGCGTGATCTTGACCGAGCGCAACAGCCCCACCGCGCCCAGGACCGTGATCGCCGATCTGGTCATCCCGGCTCACGGGACGCTCACCCTGAGCCCGCTCGGTGATGATCTGATCCTCCGGGACCCGGCACCGTTCGAGACCAGCGCGGCCGTACCTCTCACCCTGACGTTCCGGCACGCCGGGACCGTCACCATCGACGCCACCGTCACGGCCCCGGGCACTCCGTGATGGGACAGGGTGCCACTGCGGGCGTGCTCGCTTCCACCGCTCCCCAGAGAACGGAGGTCGAGCTGGTCATCGGCGGGATGACCTGCGCCGCCTGCGCGGCCCGGGTCCAGGCCAGGCTGAACAAGGTCGACGGTGTTACCGCAGCGGTCAATCTTTCGACCGAACGCGCCTACGTCGCGGCCCCGGCCCAGGTCTCCGTGCGGGACCTGATCGGCGTGGTCGAGGCGGCCGGCTATTCGGCCGCGCTGGCCGCCCCGGCCGAGGCCGATGCCGGCGCCGCAGCCGACGAGGCCGCGGTACGGCGACTGCGCCGCCGGCTGATCCTGGCGCTGGTCTTCTTCGTCCCGCTGACCGACCTTTCCCTGATTCTGTCGATCCTCCCGTGGACCAGGTTTCCTGGCTGGCAGTGGTTCCTGGTCGTGCTGGCCGCGCCGGTCGCGATCTGGGCCGCGTGGCCGTTCCACCAGGCCGCGCTGAAGCAGGCCCGGCATTTGTCGTCGTCGATGGACACCCTGGTATCGCTCGGCATCGTGGCCGCTTGCAGCTGGTCGGTGTACGCGATGTTCGTCCTGGACCGCAGCCGAACCGGCGTGAGCGGCCTGCAGCTGATCCTGCATGGCTCGGGCGGGGGCATCTACCTCGAGGTCGCGGCTTCTGTGACTACATTCCTCCTGGCCGGCAGGCTCTACGAGGCCCGGGCCCGGCGGACCGCGGGCCAGGCCATGCGCGATCTGGCCGCCGCCGGGGCCAAGGAAGTCTGCCTGCTTGACCCCGACGGCGGCGAACGGCGGATCCCGGCCCGCCTGCTCCAGCCTGGCCAGCGCTTCGTCGTCCGGCCGGGGGAGCGGATCGCCGCCGACGGCGAGGTGCTGTCCGGCCAGTCCGCCGTGGACCGCAGCATGATGACCGGCGAGTCAGTTCCGGTCGACGTCGCCACGGGCGACACTGTGACCGGCGGAACCATCACCTTGACCGGGCGGCTGGTCGTCCGCGCCAACAAGGTCGGTGCTGACACCCAGCTCGCCCATCTGATCCGCATGGTCGAACAGGCCCAGGCCGGCAAGGCCAACATCCAGCGCCTGGCCGACCGCATCTGCGCCGTCTTCGTCCCCGCCGTCCTGACCTGCTCGGCCCTGACCCTGGCCGGCTGGCTGGTGGCCGGCGGCCCAGCGAGCCACGCCTTCAGCGCCGCGCTGGCCGTGCTGATCATCGCCTGCCCTTGCGCGCTGGGCCTGGCCACCCCGGCGGCCCTGGTGGTCGCCTCGGGCAGAGGCGCCCAGCTCGGCATCTTCATCAAGAGCTACCGGGCCCTGGAGTCCTCCCGCGCCATCGACACAGTCGTCCTAGACAAGACCGGCACTGTCACCACCGGCCGCATGATGGTGACCGGAGTCGAGGCTATCCCCGGGGCCTCGCGGGCCGATCTGCTCCGCTACGCCGGCTCGGTCGAGCAGGCCTCCGAGCACGCCGTGGCCGCCGCCATCACCGCCCTAGCCCAGACAGAGGACGCTCCGCTAACGCCAGCCGACGGCTTCGCTGCCCTCCCCGGCCTGGGGGCGCGCGGCACCGTCGAGGGCCACGAGGTAACTCTCGGTCGCGCTCGGTTGTTCGCCGACCGCGGCGTCGAGATCCCTCCCGGCCTCGCCTCCTGGTGCAGCTCCCAGGAGGAAGCCGGCTGCACCACGGTGCTCGTGAGCTGGGACGACGAGATCCGTGGCGCCCTGGCCGTGACCGATACAATCAAGCCCTCCGCCCCCGCCGCCATCAGCCGCTTGCGTAACCTGGGCCTGCGCCCGATTCTGCTCACCGGCGACAACGCCGCCACCGCCCAGGCCGTCGCCGCCGCCGCCGACATTGACGAGGTCATCAGCGGCGCCCTCCCCGCGGCCAAGGCCCAAGTCATCACCGACCTGCAGACATCTGGCCGCCCGGTCGCCATGGTCGGGGACGGGGTCAATGACGCCCCCGCCCTGGCCGCCGCCCAGCTCGGGCTGGCCCTCGGTTCTGGCACCGACGTCGCTATCTGCGCCGCCGACATGATCCTGCTCCGCGACGACCTGACGGCCGTCCCCGAAGCCATCAGCCTGGCCCGCGCCACGTTCCGGACCATCCGGCGCAACCTGGGCTGGGCCTTCTGCTATAACCTGCTGGCCATCCCGCTGGCCGCCCTCGGCTTCCTCAACCCGCTGGTCGCGGCCGCTGCCATGACCCTATCCTCGGTCTTTGTCGTCTGGAACAGCCTCCGCCTCCGTCGCTTCTCCTCTTCGCACCGACTGAAGTGAGCCGCGACCGATGTGCTAGACCATGATCCTATGAGCCCCGCTACGGGATGGTGAGGGCGGGGTAGATGGTGGCGTAGGCGTTGCAGGCGAGGACGGCGGCGAGGGTGTCGTCGGGAAGGCCGAGGGCGGCCACGGCGCGCGCGTTCCTGGCCACGCCGGGGACGCCGGGCCAGTCGGTACCGAAGATCCACTTGCGGGCCAACGCGGGCAGGTCGAAGCCGGCGTAGTAGTCAGGCAGCCGCTTGGGCGGCAGCCCGGCCAGGTCGATCCAGACGTTGTCCCGGGCCAGCGCCATCCCGGCGGCGTCGGCGTACCAGTGGCCGCGGCCGCCGTGGGCCAGCACGAACGGGACGCTCGGGTAGGCGGCGGCGATCGGGTCCATCAGCGCGGGGTCCCCCGCGTCAGCCTGCGACCCGGGGAAGATGCTCGGCCCGGTGTGCACGATCACCGGCACGCCGCGCTCGGCGCACAGGTCGTAGACCGGGTACATGTCGTCGCGGTCAACCCGGAAGGCGCCGTGCACCGGGTGCACCTTGACCGCGACGGCGCCCAGGGCGAGCTGGCGTTCGGCCTCGGCGGCGGGCGGGTGATGCAGCCGCGGGTTCACGTTGGCCACCAGGCAGTACCGCCGCGGGTTGTGCGCGGTTATCGGCAGCAGGTCCTCGATCGGCTGGATGCCGGTCGCTCCGGGGCTGTACTCGGCGAACAGCAGCGCGGCGTCCACGCCCTCGGCGTCGAGCAGCGCGTCGAGCCGGGCCGGGTCCGGGTCGCCGTCGGCGTCGAAGGCGTCCCGCCAGCCGGAATCCTGGCCGTACCTGACCGCCCACTCCAGCCACGCGGACGACACGGTGCTCAGCCTCGGCACGTGCATATGGGCGTCCACCACCGCCAGGCCGTCGATCATCGCGCCTGCGTCCGGATCAGCGGTCCAGGCGCCGCAGCTCGGCGCGGTACCGGCGGGCGGAGGAGACGTACTGCTGCACCGCGCCGTCCACCCAGTCGCCGGACACGCCGGTCCGCTTGATCGTGGCCGGGACGCCCGCGGCCAGGGCGCCGGGCGGCACCTCGAAGCCCTCGGGGATCAAGGCGGCGGCGGCCACGATCGCGCCGGTCCCGACCCGGGCCCGGTTCAAGGTGACGGAGCCGGAGCCGATCAGGCACCGGTCCGCCACCACGCAGCCTTCCAGATGCGCGAGGTGGCCGACCACGCACTCGGCCCCGATCAGCGTCGGCCAGTCATGCGTGCAGTGGATCACGGTCCCGTCCTGCACCGAGGTCCGCGCCCCGATCTCGATCCGGCCGTGATCGCCGCGCAGCACCGCGCCGGGCCACACCGAGGCCTCCGGGCCGATCCGCACCCGCCCGATGACCACGGCGTCGGGGTGGACGAACGCGGCTGCGTCGATGTCCGGCTCGTGCTCGCCCAGGGCGTAGATCGGCACCAGCAAACCCTACCGTGCGGGTTCGGCGGCCAGATCGATGACACCGAAGCGGTGCTGGTCCCACAGGTGCAGCGACGCCTTCTCCGGATAGCTGGCCACGTCCGCCGGGTCGTCGAAGATGCGGGTCAAGCGGTGGCCGGGCGAGTAGGCCGGCCAACCGGGGTCGCCATCGGCGGCGAACGCCGTCCACTGCTGGCGCATTAGGTCGCCGAGGGCCACGGCGCCCGCGGGCGGCTCGGGACCGAACAGCATCTGCCCGAGCGCCTCGAAGTTCCCGAACACCAGCGGCACGTCGATCGCGTGGCAGGCGCCGAAGTGGTTGACCGGCGCTGGGTAGCGGAGCTCGTACAGGAAGGTCCGGCCGCCGGAGGCGGAGTGCGCCTGGGCCAGGTGCAGGGTCGGCATCCGGAACAGCCAGTCGGAGTGGACCAGCTCGAACAGCGTCTCCGGGTCCGCGTCTGGGTAGGCGGCCCGGTAGGCGGCCGCGCCGCCCGTTCGGCCGCCCGAGGCCAGCGCGGTGAGCGCGTCGCTGGCCAGCTCGGCGCTCACCTGGCCACGCAGCCCGAAGACGTGCATGAACAGCCGGTATTCGTCGCGGGTGTGCCCGGTGATCAGGTCGATGTCCCGGGCCGTCCCGGCGGCTACGGCCTGCCACGGCGCGACCGGCAGCACCTCGCCGTCGACCACCGGCGAGAACGGCGTGGGAGTGTAGGCGACCGGTCCCCAGCGTCCGAAGTGGTCGGCTGGTCGCACGGCGTCGGCGGCGGCGGTCAGCCGGGCCGGGTCGGCCGCGGCGAACGCTTCCGCGGTCGGCGGCAGCCCGGCCTGGGCGGCGATCGCGGCGGTGACGTCGGCAGCCAGCGCGGGCGAGAAGAACGTGCCGGGCACGCTCTGCGCGATCGCCCTTCGGAACAGGCCGGCCGCGTCCGGCATGACCAGCAGGGCGGCGATCGAGCCTGCGCCGGCTGACTCGCCGAAGACGGTCACGCGGTCCGGGTCGCCGCCGAACGCGGCGATGTTCTCCCGGACCCAGCGCAGCGCCGCGACCTGGTCCAGCAGCCCCCGGTTGGCCGGCGCTCCGGGCAGGTGGGCGAAGCCCTCCACGCCGATCCGGTGGTTGAAGGTGACCAGGACCACGTTCTGCCGGGCCAGCGGCGTCCCGTCGTAGCCGGGCAGGCTGGACGAGCCGGCGCGGTAGGCGCCGCCGTAGATCCACACCATGACCGGCAGCCCGGCCGCGCCCGGGTCGGGCGTAAACACGTTGACGGTCAGCCAGTCGTCCGGGTCGGCGCCCGGCGGCGGCGGCGGGGCCGGCGTCACCGCATAGGCGGACTGCGGCGGTGGCGGGCCGAACTCCGCCGCATCCCGCACCCCGTCCCATCCCCGCGCCGGGTGCGGCGCGGCGAACCGCAGGTCGCCCACGGGCGGCTGGGCGAACGGGATCCCCCGGAAGGCGGCAATGCCAGGTTCGCCGGCCTCGCGCCGACCGCGGACCGGGCCGCTAGCCGTGCGGACGACGGGCTCGGTTACGTCCATGGGCGCACCCTTGTCTCGTGCTTCCGGCTTGTCCGGGAGTCGCGGGGTACAGTCAACCGCATGACCGGCGGCCGACGTGAGCTCACCCCGTTCAAGGGCGATCTGGAGCCAGACGAGGACTACGAGGGCCTGCGCTTCGCCGAGGCCACGTTCGACGAGGCCGCCGCGGGCGGCTGCCACTTCCTGGACTGCTCGTTCGTCAGCATCTCGTTCAGTGGCGGCCTGCTGCGCAAGAGCAGGTTCACCGACGACACGCTGCGGGAGGTCCGGTTCGTGGCCACCGACCTGGCCGAAACCGGCTGGCAGGACGCCACCGTGACCGGCTGCGCGCTGGCGGGCGTACAGGCCTACTCGGCCGCGCTGCGCCGCGTGGTGTTCCGCGACGGCAAGCTCGATTCGGTGAACTTCCGCGGCGCCGTGCTCACCGACGTGACCTTCGAGGACTGCGTGCTGCGCGACGTGGACTTCGGCGGCGCCACCCTGCTGCGGGTCAGCTTCGCCGGCTGCACCCTGACCGGGGCGGACTTCACGAAGGCGGCCTGCACGGAGGTCGACATGCGTGGCGCCCGGCTCGGCATCACCGCCGGGTACGACTCGCTGCGCGGCGTCACCATCGACAGCGTCCAACTGGTGGCGCTCGCCCCGTACCTGGCCCGCCACCTCGGCCTGACCGTGGCCGACTGAGATGGAGTACTACCAGCACGACCTGGCCCTGATCCACGCGCGCGGCTTCGGCGAGTACGCCGACCGCTGCGCGCCCGGCCTGCTGGACCACCTGGCCCCGGTGCGAGACGGGCTGGTCCTCGAGCTGGGCTGCGGTGCCGGGGCGATGACCCGGCACCTGCTGGCCGCCGGTCACCGGGTCATCGCGACCGACGCGTCGGCCGCCATGGTCGAGCTGGCCCGGGCGGCGCTCGGCGCGGACGTGGACGTGCGCCAGCTGGTCCTGCCCGACGATCCGCTGCCGGCCGCGGACGCGATCGTGTCGGTCGGTCACGTGATCAGCTACCTGCCGGACGCCGCGGCCGTCGACCTGGCCCTGGTCGCTATGGCCGGGGCGCTGCGGCCGGGCGGGGTGCTGGCCCTCGACGTCTGCGACCTGGAGCTCGGCCGGATCCGCGCAGGCGAACTGCCGATCGGCCAGGCCGGTCCGGACTGGGCCGTCATCGCCGAGTTCTCGGCCCCGGCCCCGGACCGGGTGGTCCGCGACATCACCACGTTCGTGCCGGACGCGGCGGGCGCGTGGCGGCGCGGCCGCGAGCGGCACGAGTATGTGCTCGTCGACACCTCGTCGATCCCGGTGCTGCTGGCTTCGTGCGGCGTGACCGCGACGGTGACGTCCGCGTTCGGCACCGCCGAGCTGCCGCCCGGGCTGCGGGCCGTGACCGGGGTCAGAAGCTGACCCGGTACCAGGTGAGTCCGGCATCGTCGGTCAGCAGCAGCTGGCCGGGCCGCTGGCTGGCGTTGCCGTCGCTGTCGGCGGGTCCGTGCACCACCACCCCGTCGGTGGCGGTGGTGAAGCCGAGGTCGGCCCAGCCCATCCCGCCGTCGCCCTGCTCGTTCACGATCTGCCAGCTGACCCCGGCGTTCGGCGAGTAGAACAGCCAGCTCGCCGCGCTCGCGGTGGCGATGGCCAGCTGACCGGTCGCGGTGGCGGCGACGGTACCGCCGTCGCCGGCGGGGCTGGGCGCACCGGCCAGCGTCCAGTGCGCCCCGGCGTCGTCGCTGACGTACACGTGCTTGATCGTGTGCCCGGTGTACCCCTCGCCGGTACACAACATCGCCAGCCTGGTCGCGGAGATCACCGCCACCGATGGCGGCGGGGCGGGCGGCGGGCACGGGATCGGATACAGGTGGAAGCCGGGCTGGTCCGGGCGCAGGACGATCACGTCGGTGCCGACCACGGCGGCGGCGACCCCCGCCTGGGTGGCGATCAGGTCGTCAGGGTCGAGCAAGCTGGTGACGGCGCCGTTCGCGACGCCGGTCCAGATGCCGCCGCGCAGCGGCCGGCTGGCCAGGACGCCGCGCTGATCGCAGCCGCCGCCCGGCGTACACCGCGCGGCGAGCACGAGCACCTGGCCCGGCACGATGGCCAGGGACAGCACCGAGCCGAACGGCGCCGTGACGCGGCTCCACCGCTCGCCGCCGTCGGTGGTCTCCCACAGTCCGTCGCCGAACACGAACCCGTGCTCGGGCGTGGCGAAGCGGATGCCCCACACGACGGGCGCGCGGCTCAGCCCCGGCGTCCCGACCGGCACCGCCGGGGCGGGCAGGCCGGCCCAGCTCGCGCCCCGGTTCAGGGTGCGGACGATCGAGGTGCACGGCGCGTGCGCGCACGGCGCGGTGCCGAGGACGAACGCCTCGTCCGGCGACACCCAGGTGACCGACGTGGCCGCGAACCCGGCGGGCACCGGGCCGACGGGGGTCCGGCCGGTGGGGCCGCCTGAGGTTGGCGGGGGTGCGCTTGATATGGAACGGTCCGGGGTGCTCGTGCCGGGACCAGCGGGGGGCGCCCCGGCCGGTACGCGTACCGTGCCGCACCCCGCGACGCCCAGGACGGCCGCCGCCGCCAGCACGCCCACCCAACGAGACGTCAGCATGCCTACCATCTCCTCGCTGCTATGCACTGAGACGAAGCAGCGGAGGTTTGGTTGGGACCGGATCTAGCCGAGCGCGTGCACGGTCTAGCCGAGCGCGTGCACGGCTTGGGCGAAGGCCTCGCTGCGGTCGCGGTAGTCGCGGAACCGCCCGAAGCTCGGCGCGGCCGGGGACAGCAGCACCACCCCGTCGGGCCGGGCCCAGCCGAAGCCCGCGGCCACGGCCTCGTCCAGGCCGGGGCAGTCGGTCACGCTGACGCTCCCGGCGGCCCGTTCGATCTCGGCCCGGATACGGGGCCCGCTGTCCGGCAGGGCCAGCACAAACGTCGGCGCGTCCCGGGTTTGTACGGCCGCGGCGAGCGGCGCGTAGTCGATGCCCCGGTCGTGGCCGCCTACGATCAGGACGATCTTCCGGCCGGGGAACGCGTCCAGCGCGGCCAGGGTGGGCAGCACGTTGGTGGACAGGCTGTCGTCGACGAACGTGACCCCGGCGACCGTCGCGATCGGCGCAAGCCGGCTGGGCAGCGGGTGGTAGCCCGCGGCGGCCGCGCGCATGGCCCGGTCGTCGCCGGCCCCGGGCACGCCGAGGGCGGCCAGGCACCGGCGGGCGATCAGCGCGTTGCGCCGGTTGTGCCGACCGAGCAGCGAGAGCGGATCCATCCAGTCCGCGCCCGGGTCGTCGTCCTGCGACACCCATTCCACCCGGGGCCCGAGCAGGTTCTCGCGGTGCCTGAGCGCTTCGCTGTCGCCGTTGGCCACGGTCAGGTCGGCGCCCGGCTGGGTGCACATGGACAGCTTGTCCCGGTAGTACTGCTCCACTCCCCCGTGCCAGTCGAGATGATCCGGGTGCAGCGAGGTGACCGCGGTCACGGGCGGCGTGCAGGGCAGGTCGGTGGCCTGGTAGCTGGACACCTCGATAACCCAGTAGTCCACGTCGGCGGGCTCGGCCGGGTCGTAGGGCACCACGCCGATGTTGCCCCCGACCAGGCACGTGTAGCCCAGCCCGGTGAGCAGGTGCCCGGTGAGGGACGCGGTGGTGCTCTTGCCCTTGGTGCCGGTCACGCACAGCACCCGGCGCAGGTCCTGTTCGGCGAGCCATAGGCCCAGGCCGCCTACCACCGGCACGCCCAGCCCGGCCAGCCGGGCCACCTCGGGCCGGTACCGGCTCAGGCCCGGCGTCTTGACCACCACGTCGCACCGTTCCAGGGCGGCCAGGCCGCCCTGGCCGGTGGCGAGCACGTCCGGCTCGAGCCCGTCCTGGTCGTCGACTAGGACGGGCTCGACCCCGAGAGCGCGTAGCTTGCGCAGGTTGGCGCGACCCTCGCGGCCCAGGCCCCAGACGCCGACCCGGGCGCCGGCCAGGTCGGACCAGGACAGCTTCGGCCGGGGATCGGTCATCGGTACCCGGCCGGGATGAAGTTCTCGCCCTGCTCATTCCCGGGGGGCGCCAGCATGGCGGCCGCGTCCGCGTCCGTGGGCGCGTCGGGCCAGCCGGCGACCTCGGCGGCCAGCTCCTGCAGCAAGCCGCAGCCGGCCCGGTCGGCCCGCCGCGCGGCCAGCAGGATCGCGGCCCGGCACTCGCTGACCTCGCCGACGCACTCCCACGGCTTGGCGCCCGCGCCGAGCAGGGCCCGGAACTTGCCCGCCAGGCCCGGCTGATCCAGCGGCTCGCCGACCGGCCCGAAGATCTGCCGCAGCGTTTCGGCGGACAGGAACGGGGCCAGGATCAGGTCGATGAAACAGCACTTGTCGCACTGGCCGCACCAGTGATCCAAGCGGCGGGCCGGATCGGTGTAGAACGCCTTGTTACAGCTGCGGAACGAGCCGTGGTACGGCGTGAGGGCGGCGAATTCCCGGCCGACCCACAGCTCGGTCCGGTCCCGCAGCCAGGAGAAATACTCCGGCAGCTCGGGTTCGGCGAGCACGCCGCGGAAGGCCGCCTCGAAGCCGGCGCTCTTGGAGTACTGGTGGTTCACCGGGCGGCCCTGGTGCCGCAGCGTCGGGACGGACGCCGACCACTCGTTGGACATGACGACCGCGTCCCGGTGGTCCAGGACGGCGGCCAGCACCGCGATGGCCGACAGGATCCCGGTGACCGGCACGTGTCCGTTGAGGAACCCGAGCTCCGCGGAGCGCAGCAGCTGCGGATCGATCTCCCGCTCGGCCCGCACCACCGGCAGGCCGGTGACCGCGGCCGGCGCCTCGATCGCCGCGAACCGGTCGGCCGGCCTGCTCACCACGAACAGCGCGGCATCGGCCAGCCGCCGGACCCGCTCCACCACCACGATCGAATCGATCCCGCCGCCGAAGGGCACGAGGGCTCGCTGGCCCGGCGCCGCCGGGTGGGTGTGGTGCGGAGCGTCGGCCTGACGTGCTTCGATGCGCAGCGGGGCCAGGTCCAGGGTGTTGCGGTAGGCGAACTCGCCCAGGCCCTGGAGGTAGAACTCGCGCAGGAAAGCCAGCTCGGCCTCGGTCAGCGCGGTCGGGCCGAGGTCGATGACCGGCGGCGCCGCGGTCTTGTAGTAGGACACGCCGGCCAGCAGGAACACCAGCCGCTCGGCGGCCCGGGCCGCCTCGGTGTGCCACCGCGGACCGGGGGCCAGCGTGACCCGCTCGATGAACTCCCGCCCGTCCAGCGAGTAATGGCAGGTCAGGGTGCCGAGCTCGGGGTCCGCCGTAAAGGACTCGTAGCGGAAGAGGTGTCCGCGAACCAGTGGTTGTGACAACGTACCCGGAAGAGCCATTAGGTTGTCACATCCACTGGTTGCCGGAGACGTGCCACCAAGGCCAGGCGCCCGCACGGGCGTGCCGCACGGTCACTGAAGAAGTAGCCGTGACGGGTGGGATCCGTGGGGTTGGGATCCGCGAGAGGGGGATCTGCGCGGCTGGGAGCCGCGGGGGTGGGATCTGCGGAGCCGGTGGGGAGGTCGGTGATGTGGATCTGGGGGTCGGGGAGGCCGGCCTCGCGGAGGACGTGGCGGTTCGCGGTCCACAGGTCGAGGAGCCAGCGGTCGGGGGCCCGGGGGTCCGGGCGGATGAAGCTCGCCGCGGCGGGGCCGAAGGCCTGGGTGACAGCGTGGTGGACGTCGGGGCCGACCTGGTAGCGGGCGGGCGCCGCGGCGGGGCCGAGGCCGGCGATCACGTCTGACGGGCGGGAGCCGAGGGAAGTCATAACGGCGACGGCCGCGGCGGACACGCGGGCCACGGTGCCGCGCCAGCCCGCATGCACGCAGGCCAGCACGCCGGCCACCGGGTCATGCAGCACGATCGGCAGGCAGTCCGCCGTCAAGATGGCCAGCACCACGCCGGGGGACGTGGTGACCAGCGCGTCCGTGTCGGCGATCGCGTCATCCATCCTGAACGCGCCGCTCCCCCGGTCCGCGTCGCCGACGATCCGCACGGCGGCCCCGTGGATCTGGCGGGCGAAGACGAAGTCGCCGGGGCGGGCGCCGAGGGCGGCCGCGAGCCGACGCCGGTTCTCCAGGACCAGGACCGGATCGTCACCGACGCTCAGGCTAAGGTTGAGCGTGGCGTACGGCCCAGACGACACGCCTCCGCTGCGAGCCGTAACCGCCGCGTCCGCTTCGGACGCCTCCAGCACGGGCCAGGTCAGCAGCCGCAGCGGCCCGGCCGCGCGGAGCCCGCACGGGGCGGCAGGCATGGCGCTCATTGACAGGCCTCTAGACGGGCCTTCATCAAACATCTCCTCTGAAATGTCAGTATGGCGTGCTACTTTCAGCATGTCCGAGATAGCCAAATCGGACATAGGTACTACCGCGGCGGGGCACGCCGTGGCTGCGCGGGGAGGCTTCCGGAATGCCGGGCCGGTGAACCGCGAACCAACAGCGCGACCGCAGGTCGCGACTGAAATCCTTGTCCTTCGGGGCAGCGGAGGATGTCAACGGGTGCGATCTTAGCGGCCCCGCCCTGGGACGGGCGACGCTGGGAAGCACAGCACAGAGTGGTCCTGGGCCAGGACTTCTTTGCGGATAATTGAGGCTGCCCCCGACTGGCGAGACCCAAGCCACGGGGGCAGTTTCACCCGTGCCCGGCCGAAAATCACTCTGAACGCCTACCTACTCCCTCGTCGTGGGTGCCAAGTCGACCGATCAGGATCGCGCCCGGGCGGCGGCGGACTCGGCGGCGCGCAGGGCGCGCAGGAGGTTGCCGCCGGCCAGGGCGGCGCAGTCGGGCTCCGTCCAGCCGCGGGCCAGGAGCTCGGCGAAGAGGGCCGGGTAGGCGGACACGTCCTCCAGGCCGACGGTGACGTCGGGCGTGCCGTCGAAGTCGCCGCCGAGGCCGACGTGTTCGACGCCGGCCACCTGGCGGATGTGGTCGATATGGTTGGCGACCTGGGCCAGGACGGCCCGGGGTTTGGGATGGGTGGCCTCCCACTCGGGCGTGAGGCGGTCCAGCTGATCGAAGTCCCGCGGATCCAGGCCACGGCGGGCGGCCTCAGCCTTGAGCCCGGCCAGCCAGTCCGAGCACTCCTGCGAGACGAAGCCGGGCACGAACGTCACCATGCACACGCCGCCGTTGCCGGGCAGCCGGGCCAGCACCTCGTCGGGCACGTTGCGCGGGTTGTCGCAGAGCGCGCGGGCGCTGGAGTGCGAGAAGATCACCGGAGCCGCCGCGGCGTCCAGCGCGTCATGCATGGTGTCCGGGGACACGTGCGACAGGTCGACCAGCATGCCCAGCCGCTGCATCTCGCGGACCACGTCCCGGCCGAAATCGGTCAGACCGCCGGCCTCCTTCTGGTCGGTGGCCGAGTCGGCCCAGCCGACGTTGCGGTTATGGGTCAGGGTCATGTACCGCACGCCGAGCGCGTACAGCATGCGCAGCACGCCGAGTGAGGAGGCGATCGCGTGGCCGCCTTCGGCGCCGAGCAGCGAGGCCACCCGCCCGGAGGCGAAGATCCGCTCCACGTCGGCGGCGGTCAGCGCGAGCCCCAGGGCCTGGGGGTACGCCGCGATCATCCCGCGGGCGCGGTCGATCTGCTCGAGCACCGTGGTGACGGCGGCGTCCCCGGCGATCAAGGCCGGCACGAAGACCGACCAGAACTGGGCGCCGACGCCGCCGGCCCGCAGCCGCGGCAGGTCGGTGTGGGTGCCCGCGACCGGCTGGGCCAGGTTGAGCTCGCCCCGCTCGCGCAGCACCCAGGGCAGGTCGTTGTGCCCGTCGATCAGCGGGAACCGGCGCAGTAGGTCCCGGGCCGCGATCGTTGGCTGGCTCATCCCGTCAGCCTAACGGGGGCGCCAGGGGGGTACGGGCTCGTCCCCCGGGCCCAGCACCGCTGAGCGTGCGGACAGACCGGGAGCAGGTACCACGATCCGTTCCGTTGAATTAATGAATTTTTCCTATTCATGCTGGTTAACGGGCTGCCGAGTTTACGCTTATGGTGGCGAGGACGATGGGCGGTACGCGATGAGCCTGGTCCGATGACGGCACACTGGGCCCCATCTCGCCATGTCGTGCTCGACGGCGCGGTGAACGTGCGGGACATCGGCGGCTACCGGACCAGCGACGGGCTCCAGGTCGCGCGCGGGCGGCTGTTCCGCGGCGACGCCCTCAGCCAGCTGACCGGCCTTGACGTGGAACGACTCGACCGGCTGGGGCTGCGCACGGTGATCGACTTCCGGACGCCGGGCGAGGTCCTGCTGACCGGCGCGGACCGGCTGCCGTTCGGTACCGAGTTCGTCAGCCTGCCGGTGGGCGGTGGCGACCTCGGCTCGATCTACGAGTTGATCGCCAGCGGCGACCACGCGCGACAGCGGCACGAACTCGGCGACGGGCGCGCGGCCGAGCTCATGGTGGAGATCAACCGCGGGTTCGTGACGGATCAGCGGCAGCGTGAGGCGTTCGGCGCCGCGTTCCGGCTGGTGTGCTCGGCCGGGCGGCTGCCGTTGCTGTACCACTGCTCGGGCGGGAAGGACCGGACCGGGTGGATGACCGCCATCGTGCTCACCTCGCTCGGCGTGCCGCGCGAGCTCGTGCTGCGGGACTACCTGCTATCCAACGACTTCCACCGGACGGATTACCAGAAGCTCCGGTACAACCTGGTCAAGACCGGGATCGTGGCCGATCCCGAGCTGCTGCGGCCGATCATGGAACAGTGCGCCACTTACCTGGGCACGGCCTTCGAGGAGGCGGAGCGGAGGTACTCCTCGTTCGGCCGGTTCGTGGCGTACGGACTGGAGGTCAGCGACGCGATGGTGAGCGAGCTGCGGCGCGCCATGCTCGGCGACCAGGAGCGTTATGCAGAACCCGTGCCGCCCGAGCCGGTGTCGTTACGCTTCTGGCCTCGGGTCAGCCCTTGCGGCGGCGGGGGCCCATGCGGCGCAGGATGACATAGGTGATCAGCACGAAGAGCAGGCCCAGCCCGATCGTGACCGCGATGTCGGTCAGCCACTGCGATGCAGTATGGACCCACAGCAGGTCTGTTTTGCCGATCTGGATCGGGCTGGTGTGGTTGAGGTCCGCGGTCGAGGCGACCGCGCCGAACCCCCAGCGGGCCGGCGCGATGGCCGTGATCGGGAAGTACAGTGCCACCGGGACGGCGCCGGACAAGATGACCTGGACCATGGTGAGGATGACCAGGAAGGGCATCGCCTTCTCCGACGTGGTCACCAGGGCCGACACCAGCAGCCCGAGGCACATCGAGGTGACACAGAGCACGGCGATGCCGACCAGCAGCTCGGCCAGCGGCGCGCTGGTCAGGAAGGACCCGGTCTTCGGCACCGGCCAGAGCGCCACGCCCAGCAGGACCAGGATGAAGGCCTGCACGACGGCAATGACGCCAAGCACCACCAGCTTGGAGGACAGGTAGGCGCCTGAGGACAGGCCTGCCGCCCGTTCCCTGGTGTAGATCGCGCGTTCCTTGACCAGCTCCCTGACCGAGAGCGCGGCTCCGGCCAGGCAGGCGCAGATGACCAGCATCAGGAGCACCGTGCTCCCGTCCGAATTGGGGCCCGCCGGGCCCCGCAGGCCCTGCTTGTTGCCGACGAAGTAGATCAGGATGCCGAGGATGATGGGCAGCAGCCCCATGAAGATCAGGTAGCCGCGATCCGATGCGATCACCCGTACGTATCGCCGGGTCAGCGTGCTGAACTGCCGTAGCGCGCCGCTCGGCTCGGGCACCGCGTCGGGCATGTCGTCCCGGCCCTGGGGCCGGAGGGCCTGCTTCGGGCGCTGGCCGAGCACGTACTGGGCGTGGGCCGGGGACGCGTCGTACTCAGCGGCCCAGTCGCGGTCCGGGTAGGCCTCGAAGGCCTGGAACACCTCGGCCCAGCCGGTCAGGCCGAAGTACGTCAACCCCTCGTCGGGCGGCCCGTAGTAGGCGATCTGGCCGCCGGGGACCAGGACCAGCAGCCGGTCGCAGGTGTCCAGGTTCGCGACGCTGTGCGTGACCACGATGACCGTGCGCCCCTCGTGGGCCAGGTCGCGCATCTGCTCCATGACCGACTTGTCCAGGCCGGGGTCCAGGCCCGAGGTCGGCTCGTCGAGGAAGAGAAGGGACGGCTTGGTCATCAGCTCCTGCGCGACGTTGACCCGCTTGAGCTGGCCGCCGGACAGGCGGTCCGCGCGGGTGTTGGCGTGCTTGGTCAGGCCGAGCTCATCCATGACCTCGTCGACCCGGGCGTCGCGCTCGTGGGCGCTGGTGTCGGCGGGGAACCGGAGTTCGGCCGAGTACTGCAGCGCACGCCGAGCGGTGAGCTGGGTGTGCAGGACGCTCTCCTGCGGGACCAGGCCGATGCGGTAGCGCAGCTCGGCGTAGTTGCGGTACAGGTCACGGTTGTCGTACAGCACGGTGCCGGTGTCCGCGGGGCGCATGCCGGTCAGGGCGCCGAGCAGGGTCGACTTGCCCGCGCCGCTCGGGCCGATGACGCCGACCAGGCTCTTCTCCGGGATCGGGAACGTGACGTGGTTCAGCAGGATCTTGCCGCCGCCGACCTTCACCACCAGGTCCTGCGCGTTGAAGCTGATCAGGCCGTCGTCGACGTACTGCCGCAGCTCGCCGCCGGCCAGCCGGAACGTGGAGCGTCCGATGCTGACGATGTCCGCCTCGCCGATCACCGCGGAGGAGACCCGGCGGCCATTGACGTAGGTGCCATTGTGACTGCCGAGGTCGACGATCTCGTAGCTGCCAGTGGGCGACTTGCGTAGCTCGGCGTGATGTCGCGAGACGTCGAGGTCGGGGATGACCAGGTCGTTGTCGGGGATGCGGCCGATGCGCAGGGCCTTGGCCGGCAGCGGCATCCGCGAGGTCGGACGGCGGTCGACGCTGGGCAGCAGATCGGGGGCGACGGCGCCGGCCGCCGCCGCGGCCGCCGGACGAGCCGCCGGGCCGGCGGGGCTGGCGGCGGCGGGAAGGGGCGGGGCGGGGCGGGAGCCGGAGCCGCGGCCTGGGGCGGCGGAGCCTGGCGGGGCGGGGCCGTCGAACGGCGGGGCAGCCTCGAACGGCGGGGCAGCCTCGAACGGCGGGGCGGCCTCGAACGGGGCCACGGGCTCGACGGGGGCGGCCGGAGTGAAGGCCGCCGCGGCCGCCACGGGGGCGGCCCGCTCGGCCTGCCGCTCCACCGGGGGAGCCTGGGGTACGCAGCGCAGGATCGGCCCGTCGTCGGAGTTGCCCAGGCGCACCACGCAGTCGGCGGCGATCGGGACCCGGTCGATCCGCTGCGTCCCGACGAACGTTCCGTTGGTGCTGCCGACGTCCTCCAGGAGCCACCCGTTACCTTCGAGCCGCAGCACGCCATGCCGCCATGAGACGCGCGAGTCGTCCACCACGATGTCGGACTTGGGGTCGCGGCCGATGCGGTAGGTCTTCCCGCCGCGCAGCGTTTGCTCCGCGCTCCGGGTCCGCACCACGAGGGCGGGCACGGCGGAGGCGCCGACGGGTCCGGCCGACGCAGGCGCCTCGGCGAGTCCGGCCTGAGCAAACCCGGCGGGACCTGGGCCCATCGACCCCGCCTGAGGCTGCTGTTGACCGGGCCAATCAGAGTGCTCGGGTGGCATGTCTCAGAGTGTAGAGGCGCAGGCCGTAAACGGGAATCGGATGGACCTTTCGGGCCGGGGCTGTGTTTTGGCATATTGGGTCGCGGACACCCTTGATACTGGAACATCCGCAATCTCGTACTTGCCACACGTCGGCTCAGCGCGACTTGTGACTCCCCGTTATCCACCGGCGCTCAACGACATTTGCAGGGGTTGGGAAAATGATCCTCGTGGATACGCATTCTGAGGACGTGGCGGCCGTAGCCTCGACGCTGGCCGGCCGGCCGTGAGCGCCGATCCCACCCAGCCCCTGCCCGAGTGGCAGCGGAGGCCCGAGTGGCAGCAGACGCCGCAGTGGCAGAGGCAGGGTCCGACCGAACCGCCGACCGTTGTCCGCCGGCGGCGCCGGAAGGGGCCGCTCATCGCGCTGATCACCGTGATCGTGCTCATCGTGCTGTTTGTGGTCAGCGACCGGGTGGCCAACGCGTACGCCGAGAACCAGATGGCCAGCCAGTTCCAGTCGTCCCTGGGCCTGTCGGGCAAGCCGCAGGTCACCATCCAGGGGTTCCCGTTCTGGACCCAGCTGATCGCGAAAGACTTCAAGACCGTGAACATCACGGCCAGCAACGAGACCATCAACTCGGCCAGCGCGGGCGGCGGGGCGCTGGAGATCGCCAGCCTGAACGCCACGCTGCACGGGCTGCACTTCCAGGGGTTCAGCAGCAACAGCGCGACCGTCGATCAGCTCAACGCCACGGCGCTAGTCACGTTCGCCGCCCTGGGGAACATTGGCGGCGTCCCGCAGGGCGTCACCATCACCGCCGACGGGCCGAACCAGGTCACGGCCACGCTCAGCCTCCCCGTGCTAGGCAGCGTCTCGGCCACGGCCCAGGTCACCCAGACCGGGCCCAACCAGATCCACGTCCATGTCACCAACTTCCGCGGGATGCCGACGGACGCGCTCGGGAACTTCGGCGACTTCACTATCACCATCCCGAAACTGCCCCCGGGCGTGTCGATCCAGAGCGTGAGCGTCACCCAGCAGGGCGTCATGGTCACTATCACCGGCCAGAACACCACGCTGAGCCAGAACTCCTAACCCGGACCGCGCCCGCAGCAGTGAATCGGTCCGGATGACCGGTACCGGATAGGCTCACGGCTGATGCCAGCAACGTGTGCCTTCTGCGCCATCATCCGCGGCGAAGAGAAGGCAGTAATCATCCTGCAGACCGAACGCCTGATTGCGTTCCTGGACCACCGCCCGCTGTTCTACGGTCACATCCTGCTCGCGCCGAAGCAGCACATTGTCCTGCTCAGCGACCTGCCCGCCGATCAAGTGCCGGAGTTCTTCGGCACGGCTCAGCGGCTGGAGCGCGCGGTCGAGGACGGCCTGCCCTCCGACGGCTCGATGATCCTGGTCAACAACGTGGTCAGCCAGTCGGTACCGCACCTGCACCTGCACGTCATTCCGCGGAACAAGCGGGACGGCCTGCGGTTCTGGCTCGGCCCGCGGCAGCGGTACGACGCGGCCCACCCGGCCGAGGCCTACGCGGAGAAGATCAGGGCCGTGCTCCCGGCGGCCTGAACCGGGCACCTGCGCCTGGCGTTACGGTTGTGGAAGGCGTCGTGTCACGCTGAAGCCGAGGAGAACCGGGAGACCCTCATGCCCGACGACGTTTCGGGGCCCAACCGCTTTGCGCGTGACCTGTTCGCTCCGTTGCCCGCCCGGTATGACCGGCTGGCCGAGCTCCTGTCGTTCGGCCAGAACGGGCAGTGGCGGGCGGCCATGGTCGGCCGCGTCGTGCCGGCGGCCGGAGATGAGCCCGGAAATGAGCCCGGCGTGATCCTCGACGTCGCGTCCGGCACCGCGGGCGTCGCGCTGCAGCTCGCGGCGCGCAGCCAGGCCCGGGTGGTGGGCGTGGACCTGACCGAGCAGATGCTGCGCCAGGGCCAGCGCCGGGTGGCGGCGGCCGGGAGGAGCGACCGGGTCGAGCTGGTCGCCGGGCGGGCCGAGCAGCTGCCCTTCCCCGATGCCTACTTCGACGCGCTGACGTTCACCTACCTGCTCAGGTACGTGCGGGATCCGCAGGCCACGCTGGCCGAGCTGGCCCGCGTGCTCAAGCCCGGCGGGACCATGGCCAGCCTCGAATTCGGCGTGCCGACCGGGGCACTGTGGGGACCGGCGTGGTGGGCGTACACCCGGCTGCTGCTGCCGGCCGGAGGCCTGCTGCTGGGCGGGCCGGAGTGGTACCGGGTCGGACGTTTCCTCGGCCCTAACATCTCGGCCCACTACCGTCGGTACCCGGTTCCCTGGACCGTGCAGGCCTGGCAGAAGGCCGGGTTCACCGAGGTGAGCACCCGCATCATGAGCCTGGGTGGCGGCCTGGTCATGTGGGGTACCCGTGCCGACAGCTGACGATGCGGAGGACGGGGACGCCGCGCGGCCGGCGTACTACGCGGCCCGGCCCGGGGGATGGCGGGACTGGTGGACGCTGCTGCATCCGCCGTACACCGCCTGGCACCTGTCCTACGCGGTCATCGGCGCGGCGCTCGCGCCGCAGGTGCTGACCAGCCGCCTGATCGCTACCGTGCTGGCGTTCTTCCTCGCGGTAGGGCTCGCCGCGCATGCGCTGGACGAACTCCGTGACCGGCCGCTGCGGACCCGGATCCCGTCGCCTGTCCTGGTCGCGGTGGTCATCGGGGGCCTGGCCGGTGCGCTGGCCCTGGGCGTGGTCGGGGTATACCAAGTCGGCTGGACCCTGATCCCGTTCATGGTGGCCGGCCCCGTCCTGGTCATCGCGTACAACGCGGAGCTGTTCGGCGGCGCGATGCACACCGACTTCGGCTTCGCCGCCGCCTGGGGAGCGTTCCCGGTGCTGGTCGGCTACGTGGCGCAGACCGGAACCCTGGCCCTGGCGCCCGTGCTGGCCGCGGTCGGCGCGTTCGCCCTGTCCGCGGCCCAGCGGCAGCTCAGCACTCCGGCCCGCAACATCCGGCGCCGGGCGGTACGGGTACAGGGCAGCATTACCTTCGGCGACGGTCGGATCACGCCGATCACGGCCGACAGCCTGCTCAGGCCGCTGGAACAGGCCCTGCGGGCCGCGTCATGGGCCATCGTCCTGCTGGCCGCCGCCCTGGCCGTGGCCCGGCTGAGCTGACAGCGGCGGGGTGGATGGCGGCTGAGCTGATGGCGGCTGGGCCGACAGCCTCCTGGGCCCGGCGCCGGAGGCACCGAGCAGGTCGTCCGGGTTGGCCAGCTGGCAGTCGGTCAGCGACAGGCAGCCGCAGCCGATGCACCCGGTCAGGCGGTCCCGCAGGTCCTGGAGTGCGCTGATCCGGTCGTCGAGATCGCGGTACCAGGCCGCGGACAGGCGGGCCCAGTCCCGCGCGGTGGGCGTCCGGCGGGCGGGTAGCGTGTCCAGGGCCGCCTTGATCGTGGCCAGCGGGATGCCGACGCGCTGCGAGGCGCGGATGAACGCCACCCGGCGCAGCATGGCCCGCGGGTAGCGCCGCTGGTTGCCTGCCGTGCGGCGGGCGGAGATCAGACCCTTGGCCTCGTAGAAGTGCAGCGCTGAGATCGTCACGCCGCTGCGCTCGGCCAGCTGGCCGACGGTGATCTCACGAGTGGCGGAGGGGATCTGTGTCATCGGCTTGACCTCAACGTTACTTGAGGTTCTCAGCCTAGCAGTCATGTTTCCCTACGTCTCCGACGAATTACGGCAATCGGGCATAAACATTACTTTTACGGATTAAGGTGAGTCATCGGAACTCCTGTCTGAACGTGCCGTCCGTGGCCCATAATTGACAAGAGCGCAGCCAGCCGTGCCATCAGGAGACAGCACATGACATCGGGCATGTCGGCGAAGGGCAGCGCTGTCGGGGGGAACGTCCCCGAGAGCGATGCCCCGTCGAAGCGCGCCCCGGCCCCGCGGGCCTCGGAAAGCACAGGCAACGGCGCCGGGCCAGGCCACGAAGCCCAGATTGCTACCGACCCCGTGGACGCCCAGGAGGATGGCATAGCCGAAACCGAGGGGACGTTCGCTGAAAGCATCGGCGCCGAGAGCGGGGCATCCGTGCTCTCCTCGTCGGTGCGCACCCTCATTCTCGGCATCGATTATGACGGGCGCATTGTGCAGTACGACCGCAACGTGCCGCGGGTTCTCGCCCGCGAGCCCGACGAGTTGCTCGGTGCCCAGCTGAGCGACCTGACCGTCCGCGGTGCCCAGCCGAATTCGTCCGCCACACGGTCGGCGGACGGCGTGACCGCGATAAGCGGGCTGCTCGAGGCGATCCGGTCCGATCGCGAGGGCAGCGCGATGCTGACCATCCAGACCCGCGACGGCCATCCGGCCGAGGCGGTGGTGACGGTCCACCCGATGCGTGCGGGCGGCACCAACCTGGCCGCGCTCGCCCTGCTCCGCATCCCCGTGCCGCGGGCCGAGCGGTTCGTCGATCCCGCGGTCATGCGCAAGCAGATGCTGGACGACACCTTCACCAGGATCGGCGACACGCTCGACATCGATCACCTGGCCCGCGAACTGATCGACGCGCTGGTCCCGCACTTCTGCAACGCGGCCGACCTGCTGCTGCTGGAGAGCCTGATGGGCAACGACGAGTTGCCCGCACACGGGCCGGAGGGGCGGCTGCCGCTGCGGCGGATCGCCCTCTCGCACGACCGGAAGGACCCTGCCTGGGAGGCGGCGCTCCCGATCGGTGAGATCCTGCGCTACCCGGCGAACACGCCGTACTACGACTGCATGGACACGGCCAAGCCGGTGCTCGAGACGACGATCAGCGAAGGCCAGGCGGGAAAGATCGCCAGGGCCTGGCGGCGCCGACCGGTGGGCAAGCTGTTGTCCGGCGCCTCCATGCTGATGCTGCCGCTGGTCGCCCGGGGCACCATGCTGGGGTTCTTCGCCTGCACCCGGCAGGAGGGGTTCCGCCGCTTTGACGCCTACGACATGGACATCGGCATGGACTTCGCGTCCCGGGCCTCGGTGTTCATCGACAACGCCCGCCGCTACAGCCGAGAGCACGCGACCGCGCTGACCCTGCAGCGGAGCATGCTCCCGACCGGGCTCTCCGCGCCGTCTTCGGTCGAGGTCCGGCACCGCTACCTGCCCGGCAGTAAGCTCATCGAGGTCGGCGGCGACTGGTACGAGTCCATCGCGCTGCCCGGGGGCCGGGTCGCGCTCGTGGTCGGGGACGTGGCCGGGCACGGCGTGCGCGCCGCCGTTACCATGGGCCGCCTGCGCACCGCCATTCATACTCTGGCCATGCTGGAGCTGCCGCCGGCCGAATCGCTGCAGCAGCTCGACGAGCTCATGCACACCCTCGGCGAGCGCGAGCCGCACTTCGCGACGTGTGCCTACGCCGTCTACGACGCGGTGAGCGGCGAGTGCGAGGTCGCGGTGGCCGGCCACCTGCCGCCGCTGCTGGTGCACCCGGACGGCCGTAACGAGCTGCTCGACGTGCCGCCCGCGCCGCCGCTGGGCATCGGAGACGGCGAGGTGGAGAGCCGCCAGTTCAAGGTGGAGGACGGCAGCCTGTTCGTGCTGTACACCGACGGCCTGGTGGAGAACAAGGGCCAGGACATCAGCGACGGGCTGGCCCGGCTGCGTGGCATCTTCGGTCCCGGCTCGCCCACCCGGCCGCTCGAGGACCTCTGCAAGGCCACGCTGGACGGGGTGTACTCCGATCATCAGCGCGACGACATCGCGCTGCTGATCGCACGGCTGCGGCGACTGCCCGAGGAGAACTACTGCGCGTGGACGTTCTCGCCCAAGCTGACCGCGGTGCGCGAAGCGCGGTCGATGATCGCCGAGCCGATGAAGCGCTGGGGGCTGGAGGACCTCATCCCCACCACCGAGTTGCTCGTCTCCGAGCTGGTGACCAACGCGGTCAGGTACTCCCGTGGCGACGTCACGCTGCGCCTAGTCAACGAGAAGGCACTGGTCTGCGAGGTGCTGGACAACTCGGCGGCGCTGCCCAGGCTCCGCCAGGCCAACGGCGAGGACGAGAACGGCCGCGGCCTACAGGTGGTCCGCCAGCTCTCCCAGCGCTGGGGCGCGCGCCGCACGCCGACCGGCAAGGTCGTCTGGTGCGAGCAGCCGCTGCCCGGCGGCCCCGGTCCCGAGGCCGACTGGATGAGCCTGCATTAGGGCGCCGTCAAGTAGTGCTGCGTCATCGGCCGACCGGAAGGACGTTTGCGTTATTTG
Organism: uncultured Actinomycetes bacterium; assembly: GCA_963722055.1. GTDB lineage: Bacteria > Actinomycetota > Actinomycetes > Streptosporangiales > Streptosporangiaceae > Palsa-504. The sequence goes on from CAVRLA010000004.1 coordinate 387,977, forward strand.
CGCAGTGCGCCGATCGGTTACACGTGTCTCATCGGTGATGCTACGTCACTTCCGCGTAGGCGACTCCGGTTTATCTGGGAGGGTTGTGGCCTGCGGGAGATTTTTGTGCACTATAGTGCCTAGAATGCTCCCAGAAGCCCGAATACTCCCAGACAATTGTTCGAGCGGTGCGGAACGGCAAGTCTCGGTGTGATCTCAGGTTGCGGTGGTGCCGGAGAGAGCATTGTTACTTGACTAGCGCCAGATAATCATTATCCGGCGTCGGAAATCGCGGTACCCGGAAAAGGCGGAAAACCGGAAAAGCAGCATAAACCGGATAAGTCCGGAAAGCGGAATTCGCGGTAATAGGGCTATTCGACGGTGACGCTCTTGGCTAGATTGCGGGGCTTGTCGATGTCGCGGCCTAGTTTGGCGGCGATGTTATAGGCCAGCAACTGAAGGGGCACATTGAGCAGTACCGGCTCCAGCTCTGGCTCGGCGCGCGGGATCCGGATCACCGCGTCGGCGAGCGAGGCGGGCAGCTCCGCGCTGGTGACCACGATCACCGGTCCGCCGCGGGCCTTGATCTGCTCGATGGTGGAGATGTTCTTGGCCAGCAGCTCATCGTCCGGGACCACGACCAAGCTCGGCATCGAGGCGTCGATCAGGGCCAGCGGGCCGTGCTTCAGCTCGGAGGCCTGGTAGGCCTCGGCGTGCACGTAGGAGACCTCCTTGAGCTTCTGGGCGCCCTCGCGAGCCACCGGCCAGCCACGGACCCGGCCGATGAAGAACATGTGCTCGGCGCTGGCGAACCTCCGGGCGACCTCGGCGATCTGCTCCTCGCCGGCCAGGATCGCCTCCAGCTGCCCGGGCAGCGCGCGCAGGCCGGCCACGATCCGCTGGCCGGACGCCGCGGACAGGTCGCGGACCCGGCCGAGCAGCAGCGCGACCATGGCGAACGTGGCCGCCATGTTGGTCAGCGCCTTGGTCGAGCAGACCGCGATCTCCGGGCCCGCGTGCAGGAACACGCCGTGGCCGCACTCGCGCCCGATCGCGCTGCCCACCACGTTGACGGCCCCGATGACCTGACCGCCCTTGCGCCGCAGTTCCTGCACCGCCACCAGCGTGTCCAGGGTCTCGCCGGACTGGCTGACCGCCACGTAGAGGGTGTCCGGGTCCACCACCGGATTGCGGTACCTGAACTCCGACGCGGGCTCGGCGTCGGAGGGGATGCGGGCCAGTTCCTCGACCAGGACCGCGCCCATCTGGCCGGCGTAGTAGGCCGAGCCGCAGCCGAGGAACTTGACCTGCCTGATCGACCTGAGCTGGCGCGCGTCCAGGTTGATCCCGCCTAGCCTCGCGGTGGAGAACCGGTCGTCGAGCCGACCGCGCAAGGCGCGGCGCAGGGCCTCGGGCTGCTCGTGGATTTCCTTGCGCATGAAGTCCTCGTACGGGCCGAGCTCGTAGTCGTCCGCCTCGGCCTCCACGGTGGTGGGCACCTTGCCACCGTCCGGGCCGCGACGGCCGCCCTCGTCGAGGGACACGACACGGTAGTCGCTGGCGTGCACCGTGGCCACCTCGGCGTCGTCGAGGTAGACCACCTGCTTGGTGTAGCGCACCAGGGCGGCCACGTCGGAGGCCACGAACATCTCCGACGCGCCGATGCCCAGCACGATAGGGCTGCCGTTGCGGGCCACCACGAGCTCGTTCGGATGGCTGGCGTCCATCACGACCAGTCCGTAGGTGCCTTCTACGTGGCGCAGCACGCGGCGCACGGCGTCCTCCAGGCCGACCTCGCCGGTTGCCTCGGCGGCGATCATGTGAGCGAGCGCCTCGGTGTCGGTGTCGCTGACCAGATCCACGCCGCGGTGGATGAGGGCCTCCCTGAGCTGCTCGGCGTTCTCGATGATGCCGTTGTGCACGACCGCGATGCGGCCGGCGGAGTCGGTGTGCGGGTGGGCGTTGACGTCGGTCGGCTCGCCGTGGGTGGCCCACCGGGTGTGGCCGATGCCGATCGTGGCCTTGGCCCGGTCCCCAACCCGGTCCCTGAGGTCCTGGACCCGGCCCGCGGTCTTGGTGATCTGCAGCTTGTTTCGGTGGATGACGGCCAGGCCGGCCGAGTCGTAGCCTCGGTACTCTAGGCTCCTCAGGCCCTCAAGCAGAACCGGGATGGCATCCCTGCGGCCGATGTAGCCAACGATTCCGCACACGCAGATTCTCCTGTTCGATTGCTCTGGGGCTATCCGTAGACCAGGCGGCGGAGCTGCCGCTCGGACAAGCCGGGCGCGGCGAACCGGCGCTGGCTGAGCTCGGCCGCGATCACCGGCCAGATCTCGTCGTTCTTGCGCTGACCTCGCCGCAGCTCGGCGTGCCGTCGGCGGACGAAGTCCTCGATCGTTTCGCTGAAGTAGCTGGTGACGTCTGCGATGACCCGGACCGCGGTGGACGGCGGCAGGCCGGTGGAGGCGGCCAGGTAGCGCGCAAGGTCCTGCGGGACCGGGTCAGGCATGCATCACTTCATACGCGCTGAGGCCCGGTTCGGGCAAGTTCCCTGCCCGTTTCCGGGCAGGGAACTTGCGGTTCCGGAGCCCGCGCGCGGGGCGGCGGTCAACGAGGTTGTACGGGGCGCTATCAAGCCCGGACGCTGGCGGTGACCACGTGGGTCTTGTTGCGGCCGGTTTCCTTGGCGTGGTAGAGGGCGGCGTCGGCCGCGGCGAGCATGTCGTTCAGCTCTCGGCTCGCGCTGTCCAGGGCCGCGACCCCGACCGAGATGGTGACCTTGACGTAAGGACCGGACTCGTCGTTGTCGCGGATCGGGATGGACAGGCCGGCGATGTGGACCCGCAGGCGTTCGGCGACGTTGAGCGCGTCCGCCTCGCGCGCGTGCGGGAGCAGGATGGCGAACTCCTCACCACCGAACCGCCCGGCCAGGTCGTAGGCGCGCAGCTGGCTGCGCAGCGCGTCGGTGACCGCGCGCAGCGCCTTGTCGCCCACCAGGTGACCGTGGGTGTCGTTGACCGACTTGAAGTGGTCGATGTCGACCAGCGCGAGGGCCAGCGGGACCCCGGTCCGGACGGCTCGGGCGATCTCCGCGGTGGCCTCCCGCTCCCAGGTCGACGCGTTGAGCAGGCCGGTCTTGGTGTCGATCCTGGACTGGGCGAGCAGCTGCCCGTGCATCATGAAGCGCCGGACCAGCAGCACCGTGGGCACCGCGAAGATGGCCAGTACCGCGCTCACCGCGACCACGATGGTGATCAGGATGCTGAGGTCGAACTCGGCGAAGTCGGCGACCAGCGCCTCGCGGTTCAGCTCCTGCTCCGCAAACTTCACCGACGGATCGGTGAGCTTGATTCCGACCGCGATCAGGAGCTGATTACCCCGCCGGCCGACCTGCTCGCAGATCGCGACCGCCACGGCCCAGGTCAAGGCGTGCAGGCCGGTGCCGATCGACGGGCCGGCGAACGATGCCGGGAAGGCGCGAAACAGCAGCGACACCCCGCCGAAGGCCAGGGCGATCGCGCCGACGGTGAACACCCGGCGGTAGGCGACGCCCCGAGCTACCCAGAACTGGGTGAGCACGTAGATCGGGATAGGGGTCACCATGGCGTAGACGGGCGGTAGCAAGATCGCGATCGGCAACACCCACACCGTGATGAAATCCCGGGTGACCCCGTTCTGGCGGTAGACGACCCTGGGCGTCGCCGCGACCGAGATCAGGCTGCAGCCCAGCAGCAGGGCGAACTTCCACGCGTCCGCGGCGGACCAGGTCGTCCGGGCGGCCGCGACGCAGGTAAGCACGGCCGCGGCGAGCGGCACCACGCCGACGTAGCACCGGAGCACCCAGGGCAGCTGCCACCACGCCCAGCCCCGGACGTCGGCGCGCGCCAGCAGGCGGCGCGTGACGGACGAGGCTTCCATGCTCCACCGTTCCTGATGGGACGCGACAGGCTCTTGTCTAGTCGGCAGCTCACCGTAAAGGACTAGCTCCGTATAGCTACCTTAACTCATCCGGGCCATCTTAGGCACTATTACGTCCGGTTCTCCGACATCTCGTCATAAAGAGGCGCTAAATGGTGATTGACATGCCCCGATTACCGGGCGTACTGGCCCCCCGGGAGTTTCACGGGCGCATGTAATCGCTGCCGGAGGGAGGCCGGACCATGCGTTTGGCGTGGAGCTGAAGACGTGCACCTGACATCGCCATCTCGGGCCGAAAGGGGAATGCGCAATGCGCGACACGTGGAGTTGACGGTAAGCCCCTCCGCCGCTGTCAGCCAGACCCGCGCAGCGGCACCGAGCTAGAGGCCGGGGCGTGCCCGGGACGCCGGCCGGCCGCATGACGCCCGCCGGGTGGTGACACGTGGCGCCACCTCAGCGCCAGTACGAACGCAACTACCGCACCAATAGCCCCACTCACCGCGATGACCGCCGCCGGGGTGATTACCTCCGCAGCGGCGCCGGCCGCCACGAAGCCGGCCCCTTGGCCGACGATCACCCCCATGTTGGCAATGCCGAAGGCCTGCGCCCGCCGTTCGCTCGGCACCCTGACGACAAACTCGGTGTTGGCTGCGATCTGGTACACGCCGAACGCGGCCGAGAGCGTAAAGATCACCAACGACGCGGCAAGACCCGGGTGCAGGACGGTAAGGACGAGCGAGCCGCAGGTCAAGATGGCTAGCGGGCCCATCAGGTTGATCCGCTGGCGCGGCCGGACGAACCGGGTAAACAGCGGCATGGTGACCATCGTGCCGAATGCTGTCGACGCTATGATCAGGCCGGTGACGATCGGCCCCCCGCCCAGCCGTTCCGCGTAGGGAGCGGCGATTCCCGCGGGAACCGCATAGAAGGCAATGAGCCAGCCGAACAGCAGCAGCGTGCTGAGCGCCTGGTCACCAAAGACGAGCCGGAATCCGTCCCGCATCCGGGCCAGCGGCGACGGCCGGACGGATTCCGGCTTGGCCGCAGCCGGCCTGGCCCGCGTGCCCAGACCTATGAGCAGGCCCGACAGCACGAACGTGACGGCGTCGATGGCCAGCGAGCGCCGGACGCCGATGAAGGCAACCGCAACTCCCCCGCCGACCGCGCCGAGTACCTCACCGGCCAGCAGGGTCGTTACCAGCACCGCGGTCCCGAGCACATACCGCTCGCCATGCAGGATCTCAGGGGTGACCGAGGCCTTGGCGGAGTCGAACGGCGGCGCGAACATGGTGGCCACGAACAGCAGCGCGATCAGCGCTCCGATCGGCATGTGCGGCAGCACCATGGCCCCGATGAGGACCGCGCGGACCACGTCGCAGGCCACCATCACCGAGCGCCGCGGGTACCGGTCGGCCAGCTCGGCCAGGAACAAGCCGCCGATCACAAACGGCAGGTAGCCGGCGGCGAACACCAGGGCCGCTAGCAGCGGCGATCCGGTGCGGTCGTAGACCAGCAGGGTGAGAGCGACCAGCGCCAGCCGGTCACCCGCGGTGGACAGGATCACCGAGGACCACAGGAACCGGAACTCCCGGACCCCGAACACGTCACGGAAGGTGGCACGCGGCCGCACGGCATCCGTCACAGCGACGCTTTCGTACCGGCCATCAGGGTCCGCGGTCCTCGTTCGTGAACGTCGTTTCATCATTACCTAGTGACGGCGTATATCGCAACAAGTCGTACGGAACCGGTCACCCACGGCTGTTCCGGGCGGCCCCGCGCCCACAGCCCGGCCCAACTCCGCCTGGGGGAAGAGGGCCAGGGAGGCAGCCACCCAGCGACAAACGGGCAGCTGGCGTCCCCATGACACATTAGAGAGATGACACAAGATCGCCAGACGAAACCGGGAAATAGAAGCTATTGAGAAGTTCGCCGCTAAAACGCAGCAGCCATTTTCTGCTATATCCGAACAAAAGCCATATACCGGTCGCGCGAGGCCGCCGCAGCGGGTACAGCAAACGGAGTGCAACCCCATTTTCGCTACGCTAGAACGCAATGCTGCTTAGCTTGATGGTCGCGGTCAGCTCTACGGGACCAGAAATTGGACTTCAGTCACGCTGGTACCGCCAGCAACGCAGTCCGCAGGCTCCAGATCCGCCGGAACCTGATGAAACCCCGGTTCCACCTTGCTCTGACGAGGTGAAAGCCCGGTTCCACCTCGTTCAGCGGCGGGCTGACCCTCCCATGATGAACTTAAGCTGCGCTAGAACAGATGAAAGTCCAGGTTCACCGGGTTGCGAGCCGGGCAGAGCGCGGGCGGGCCGCGGGGGAGGCTAGCGTGACCGGGCCGGGGACAGGAGGCTGATGTGACGGAGCCGGTGCTGCGGCCGCTGCCGCCGCGGGTCGCAGAGCGGCTCGGTGCGCTCCGCGAGCGCCCCATCGAGGCGACCGAGAAGGGCTTCGGGCCGCTGCGGGGCCGCGCCAGCGCGGCGAGCCTGGCGGCGGACCGGCCCCTGCTAACCGAAGCGGGCCTGGTCTACCCGCTGCTGACCCTGCGCGAGAGCGCGCTGGCGAACAACCTCGCGGCGATGGCCGGCTACTGCGCCCGGGCCGGCGTCGCCCTGGCCCCGCACGGCAAGACGGCCATGTCCCCGGAGCTGGCCACCCGGCAGCTGGCCCACGGCGCCTGGGGGATCACCGTAGCCAGCATCGGCCAGCTGCAGACCTACCGGGCGTTCGGCTTTCCGCGGCTGCTGCTGGCCAACGAGCTCACCGACGCCGCCGGCATCGCCGCGCTGGCCGCCGAGCTCGCCGCCGATCCCGGCTTCGAGGCCTACTGCTACGTCGACAGCCCGGACGGGGTGGCCATCCTGAACCGGGTCCTGGGCCAGCATCCGGCCGGGCGGCCGCTACCGGTGCTGGTGGAGATCGGCCACGCCGACGGCCGTACCGGCTGCCGCACCGACGAGGCGGCGCTCGCGGTAGCCAAGGCGGCGCAGGCCACCGGCACGCTCACCGTGGCGGGCGTGGCCGGGTACGAGGGGACGATCGCGGGCGGGGAGCCGGAGGTCGCGGCGTTCTGCCGGCGGCTGCGCGCCCTGGCCGACGCGCTGGGCGACGCTCTGGGCGAGGAGGGCGGCGCGCCCATCGTGACCGCCGGCGGCAGCGCGTACTTCAACGTGGTCACCCGCGAGCTGACCGCCGACGGCACTGCCCCAGCGCAGGTCATCCTGCGCAGCGGCGCGTACCTCACCCACGACCACGGGTTCTACGGCACGATCTCCCCGGCCGGGCGGGGCGCGGCAGGCGCGCCAGCGCTGCGGCCCGCCATCGAGCTGTGGGCGCAGGTGCTGTCGCGGCCCGAGCCGGGCCTGGCCCTGCTCGGCGCGGGCCGACGCGACGTCGGCTTCGACAAGGGATGGCCGGTCCCGCTGCGCGTGATCGGGAGTGCGGCGAGCACGGTGGGCTGGCAGGTCACGGACCTCAATGACCAGCACGCCTACCTGCGGCTCGACGCCGACGCCGCGCTCCGGCCGGGTGACCTGGTGGCCCTGGGCATCTCGCACCCCTGCACCACGCTCGACAAGTGGCGTGTCCTGGTGGTGCTGAACGACGACGACCGGGTGATCGATATAGTGCACGCGTTTTTCTAAGGATCATTTCCGCGTGTATCACGACCGCCATCACCACGTTCCGTTAGGTCAAAATGATTCTTTCTGAACGGGCCGTGGTTCACCGCCCGGAGCGGAAGAATTCGCCCGGGGGGGTCGATCGAGCTGCCCTCCGTACCTACTTGAGCGGAGCTTAACCATGCCGGATGAATCTGGATCGTTGGTGCGACTGGCCGGAAGCGATCGCGCGTCGCTGCCGGACGCCACGGACACCGCGCCGCTGGACCCGCAGGAGCGGGCCGAGATCACCCTGGTGCTGCGGCGGCGGGCCGAGCTTCCGGAGGAGATCGTCGTCGGGCCCACCGTGCTGACCGCCGACCAGCTGGCCGAGGGGTACGGCGCCGACCCCGCCGACGTGGACCTGGTCCGCCGGGAACTGGGCAGCCGGGGCTTGGAGGTCACCGCCGTGCACGCGGTCACCCGCCGGGTCAAGGTGGCGGGCACCCTGGGCGACCTGTCCAGCGCGTTCGGCACGACGCTGCGGCAGGTCAGCAGTCCGGACCCGCGCGGGCAGGGACGGGTCACTCACCGCTACCGCGAGGGACCGCTGTTCCTGCCGGCCGCGCTGGACGGCGTGGTGACCGCGGTGCTCGGCCTGGACACCCGGCCGCAGGCCCAGCCGCGCTTCCGGACCCAAAGCCACGCCGCAGCCGCCCAGGGCACCTCGTACGCGCCGAACCAGGTAGCGGACATCTACAGCTTCCCGGCCGGCACCACCGGGGCCGGCCAGACGGTCGCGGTCATCGAGCTCGGCGGCGGGTTCACGACCAGCGACCTTGACGCGTACTTCGGCGGGCTCGGCATCGCCACTCCGTCGATCACCGCGGCCAGCGTGGACGGCGCGTCCAACAACCCCGGGGACACCAGCGGGGCCTCGGTCGAGGTCAACCTGGACATCGACGTCATCGGGGCCGCCGCGCCCGGCGCGGCGCAGGTGGTGTACTTCGCGCCGAACAACGGCGACCAGGGCTTCGTCGACGCGATCTCCGCGGCCGCGGAGGCCAGCCCGGCGCCGATCGCCATCTCGATCAGCTGGGGGCAGTCCGAGGACTCCTGGACCGCGCAGGGCCTGTCGGCCATGAACCAGGCGATGTCCGACGCGGCGGCGCTCGGCATCACCGTGCTGGCGGCCGCGGGCGACAGCGGCAGCAGCGACGGTGTCAACGACGGCCAGGTGCATGTCGACTTCCCCGCGTCCAGCCCGTACGCGCTGGGTTGCGGCGGGACCAAGCTGGTGGCCGACCCGGCCACCGGCGTGGTGAGCTCGGAGGTGGTCTGGAACGAGCTGGCCTCCAACGAGGGAGCGGGCGGCGGCGGGGTCAGTGATCAGTTCGCCCTGCCCTCCTGGCAGGCCAACGCCGGGGTCGGGCCGCGGGCGGCATCGCAGCCTGCCGCGGCCGCGCCCGCGCCGGCGCCCGCGGCTGCGACCGTTGACCCGATGGCCAGCGAGCACCGCGGGCACAACCCGTCCACCGGCGCGTCCGGTACGGGCGGGCGCGGCGTGCCCGACGTGGCGGGCAACGCCGACCCGGTCACCGGGTACCAGATCTACCAGGGCGGCCAGGCCCAGGTGGTGGGCGGGACCAGCGCGGTCGCGCCGCTGTGGTCGGCGCTGATCGCCCGGCTCGCGCAGGCCACCGGCAAGCGGTTCGGCCTGACCCAGCCGCTGCTGTACGCGGGCGTGTCGCCCGGCACGGACGTGCCCGGCTTCCGCGACATCACCAGCGGCAACAACGGCGCCTACGCGGCCGGGCCGGGCTGGGATTCCTGCACCGGCCTCGGCGTCCCGGACGGCACGGCACTGCTGAGCAGGCTGCAGGGCTCGTAGCCGACACGGAGCCTGCGTCAGGCAGGGAGCCCGGTTCTCCGGGCTCCCTGCCTATTTTCGGTTGACACCACCAAATGGGTGACGCATACTTTTGATAGTGACTTCCATTTAAGTGTCGCTGCCGAAGGGATGTGAGTGTCATGGCGGACAACCCGGCTCGCAAGTGGTGGGCACTGATCGCTATCGCGGCGAGCGTGCTCGTGGTCGGGCTGGACCTGACCGTACTCAACCTGGCCCTGCCCACGATCGCCACCGACCTGCACGCCTCGACCAGCGACCTGCAGTGGATCTCGGACGCGTACAGCCTGGTGCTGGCGGCCGCGATGCTGCCCGCGGGCCTGCTCGGCGACCGGTTCGGCCGGAAGAAGGTCCTGCTCGTGGCCCTCGTCCTGTTCGGGGCCAGTTCGGCGGCGTGTGCCTACGCGGGCAGCGTGGGCGAGCTGATCGCGGCCCGGGCGGTGCTCGGTATCGGCGCGGCGGCCATCTTCCCGTTGTCCCTGGCGGTAATCCCGGTGCTGTTCGCCCCCGAGGAGCGGCAGAAGGCGATCGCGCTGATGGCGTCCGCGACCTTCATCAGCTTCCCGATCGGCCCGATCGTGGGCGGCTATCTGCTCGACCACTTCTGGTGGGGTTCGGTCTTCCTGATCAACGTGCCCGTGGTCGTGCTGGCCCTGATCGCCGTGGCGGTCCTGCTGCCGGAGTCGCGCAGCGAGCAGCGGCCTGGCGTCGACGTCGGCGGCGTGATCCTGTCCAGCGCGGGACTGACCGGGCTGACCTACGGGTTCATCCGGGCCGGTCAGGACGGCTGGACGGACACCGGAGCGCTGGCCGCCATCGCGGCCGGGGCCGTGGTGCTGGGCGCATTCGTGGCCTGGGAGCGCTGGCTGACCGGGCGCGCCGGGACCGTCCGCCCGCTGATCGAGCTGCGGCTGTTCCGGTCGGCCGGGTTCACCTGGGGCACGACGCTAGCCACGCTGACCTCGTTCGCGATGTTCGGCATCTTCTTCGCGATGCCGCAGTACTTCCAGGAAGTACAGGGCGCGAACGCCCTGGGGAGCGGGCTGCGGCTGCTGCCGATGATCGGCGGCCTGGTCGTCGGCATGATCGGCAGCACCCGTCTGGCTACGCCGCGCGCGGGGCGCGCGCCGCTCGCCGATGCGAAGGCCTTGGTCACGGTGGGCTTCACGATCATGACCATCGCGCTCGCGTTCGGGGCCACGACGGGGGCGGGGAGCGGGACCGGGTTCGCGGCGGCGTGGCTAGCGACGTTCGGCCTCGGGCTGGGGCTGGCCATGCCGCAGACGATGAACGCGGCGCTGTCCGCGCTGTCGGCCGAGCGCAGCGGCTCGGGCTCCGCGCTCATCTCCGCGATGCGGCAGGTCGGGGCGACCATCGGGGTGGCCGTGCTCGGCACCGTGCTCGCCTCGGTCTACCGCGCCCACCTCGACGTGACCGGCCTGCCCGCGGCGGCGGCGGCGGTCGCGAAGAGCGGCGTGGTGGCGGGCGTCGGCGTGGCGCACGCGCTGGGGTCGGCGGCCCTGCTCGACTCGGTGCAGACCGCGTTCGTCCATGGCCTGGACACCATGCTGTGGGTCTGCGGCGGTATCGCACTGGCCAGCGCCATCCTGGCCTTGATCTTCCTGCCGCGCCGTCCCGACGGGATGACAGGGGCTCCTCGGGCCGGCGCGGCCGCCGCAGCCGGTGAAAGCGGCACGGAGCGGGCACAATTGGAGGTGTGACGGACATACTCGACTCAAGCCAGGCTGCGGCGCCGTCTGCGCCTGCTGCGCAGCATGACCGGGGGGACGACCCCCCTGTCCCCCCCGCAAGCCGGCTTGCGCGAGCGGAAGAAGGCCAGGACGCGTGCTTCCCTCCGGGAGCACGCGCTCCGGCTGTTCCGCGAAAAGGGCTACCAGAACACCACCGTGGAGCAGATCGCCGCGGCGGCCGAGGTGTCGCCGAGCACGTTCTTTCGGTACTTCCCGACCAAGGAAGACCTGGTCCTGCAGGACGACATGGACGTCCGGATGATCGAGGCGCTCGAGCAGCAGCCACCGGACCTGGGCCCGGTCGCCGCCGTCCGCGCGGCCAGCCGGCAGATGTTCGACTCCTACACCGCCGCCGACATGGACATCCTTCATGAGACCATCAGGCTCACCCTGACCGTGCCGGAGATCCGGGCGCGGGCGATGGATGAGTTCGCCCGGACGATCACGGTGGTGGCCGAGGCGGTGGCCAAGCGGGCCGGGCGCTCCCCGGACGACCTGGCCGTCCGCGCCGCGGCGGGCGCGGTCGTCGGCGTGATCATGTCGGTCACGATGCCGTGGGAGGGCTGGACCGAGCGGAACAGCGTCGAGGACACGTTCGGGCGCATCGACGAGGCGCTCGGCCTGCTGGAAGCCGGCCTCCCGCTCTAAGCCCGCCCGTGGAGAGGGGCCGGGCCTCAAGACGGGAGAGGGCGGAGTTCTCCAGGGCGCCCGGTCTGCTCGGACCCTGCATCCCTGGGCCGGGTGACCTCGGCGAGTTTCAGCTCGGTCAGGGCATGCGGCATTAACGCCCGCTCGTGGCGGAGAACTTCAGGCGGTCGCCCGATTGGTGGACGTGAGCGCGGGCGAACCCGGCCGCGTGCAGCCTGCCCGCCAGCGTGCCCGGGTCGACCGGGATGAACACGTCGCCGTCGTGAATCTCGCGCCGGGCGGGCGTGTCCAGCCCATCGGAGCCCACCAGCAGCCCGCCGGGCCGCAGGACCCGGGCCAGCTCGGCCAGGGCAGCGTCCTGTAGCGCGGGGGACGGTATGTGATGCAGCATCGTGAGGCAGGCCGCGGACGAGAACCGGCCCGCGGAGAACGGCAACCGGGTCACGTCCCCGGCGACGACCGAGACGTTGCTTCCGGCCAGGCGCGAGGCCAGCTTCGCGGCCAGATCCAGGTCCAGTTCGACCGCCGTGACGCGGGCGGCCTGGCGCCGCAGGACGTCGGTGGTCAGCCCGGGTCCGGGCCCGACCTCCAGCAGGTCTTCGCCGAGCTCGTAGCCGTCCAGGACCCAAGGCAGCAGCTCGTCCTCCACCAGGCGGGCCCATTCCGGGCTGGAGCAGAACTCCAGGTGTGCCTTGTTCACAGGCCCTCAGGGTAGCCGCCCGGTTATCCGGCGGATCCTCCGGTCGCGAGCCGCATGAGGTCAGTGTCGAGGTCGATGGCGACCTCGCTGCCGCCCGCGCTGCCGTACTCGTGCTGGTAACTCGACCAGGACTGGTCCTTGATCGCGCGGGCGAAGCCGCTCTCCATCAGCAGCACGAGCTCGACCGCGGCCCGGTCGATGCGGGTGGCCAGGGCCGGGTCACTCCAGTCCTCGGGGGCGGCGAACAGGGAGGTCGGCGTGGTCATCGTGCGTAGGTAGGCGAACATCGGGCGCATCGCCTCGTCCGCGACCAGGGCGTGCCGGGCGGTTCCGGCCGTGGCGGCGAGCACGACCGGCTTGGCGATCAGCAGGTCGTTGTCCAGGACGTCGAAGAACGAGGTGAACAGGCCGCTGGGACCGGCCTTGTAGACCGGGGCGGCGGCGACGATGCCGTCGGCCTCGCCGAGGACCGTGATGGCCTGCTGCAGCTTCGGCGTGACCAGCGGGGAGGTCAGCGCGGTGGAGATGTCGGCGGCGATCTCGCGCAACTCGATGACGCTGACCGTCACCGGGTGCCCGCGCTGGGCCGCCAGGGCCACGGCGCGTTCGGCGGCGCGGTCGGCCAGCAGCCGCGTCGACGACGGATCGCTGGTACCGGCGCTGACCATGGCGAGCCTGAAGGCCTGGGTGTGCTGCGGGCTGTTCATACGGGCGTGGCCTCGTTCTGGTGGGCTAGTTTCAGGCAGATCGTTTCCAGCTGGCGGAGTTCGGCGGGGTCCAGCCCGGCCGTCATGGCCCGGGCGACGTCGCGGGCGTGCTGGCGCCCGATCTGGCGCTGCGCGACCCGGCCGACCTCGGTGAGCGAGAGCAGGACGCTGCGCCCGTCGGCGGGGTCGGGGCGGCGCTCGACGAAGCCGCGGTCGGCCAGCCGGTCCACCAGGCGGGACAGGGCCGGTGGCTGAGCAGGACGTGACGGTTCAGGTCGCAGAGGCGAAGCGGCTCGCGGTACTTGGACAGCGTGTACAGCACGTCGTACTCCCGCATGGAGACGTCGGCCCAGATGTCTTCGGCGGCGAACTGCTTCATCAGGACCGCGTGGGCGGACAGCAGCGCCTCCCACGCGTCGTTGGCGCGATGGGTCTGGGTCGGCATCAGGGGTCCAGATCCTCGGCGAGGTCGTCGTCCTGATAGGGAGACGAGCCCGCGGTGTTATCGCCGCGGTTGGCGTTCGGGCGCGGCTGGCGCGCGGGCAGGTCGCCGTACTTGGCCCGGACCAGGCTGGCGTGAGTGGGCGGCTGGGGCGTCTCCGGGTCCTGGCGGGCGGCGATCTCCCGGCGCAGCACCGGCACGACCTCCTCGCCGAGCAGGTCGAGCTGGTCGAGGACCATCTTCAGCGGCAGGCCGGCGTGGTCCATCAGGAACAGCTGGCGCTGGTAGTCGCCGAAGTGCTCGCCGAAGGTCAGGGTCTTGTCGATGACCTCCTGCGGGCTGCCCACGCTGAGCGGGGTGAGGTCGGAGAAGTCCTCCAGGCTCGGGCCGTGCCCGTAGACCGGCGCCTCGTTGAAGTAGGGCCGGAACTCGCGCTTGGCGTCCTGGCTGTTCCTGGCGATGTAGGCCTGGCCGCCCAGGCCGATGATGGCCTGCTTCTCGCTGCCGTGGCCGTAGTGGGCATAGCGCTGCCGGTAGAACCGGATCAGGCGCATGTAATGCTCCTTCGGCCAGAAGATGTTGTTGGCGAAGTAGCCGTCGCCGTAGTACGCGGCCTGCTCGGCGATCTCCGGGGTGCGGATCGAGCCGTGCCACACGAACGGCGGCACGTCATCCAGGGGCCGCGGGATCGACGTGAACCCCTGCAGCGAGGTGCGGTACTTGCCTTCCCAGTCCACGACGTCCTCGCGCCACAGCCGGTGCAGCAGGTTGTAGTTCTCCAGGGCCAGCGGCAGGCTCTGCCGGATGTCCTGGCCGAACCACGGATAGACCGGGGCGGTGTTGCCGCGCCCGAGCATCAGGTCCATCCGGCCCTTGCTCAGGTGCTGCAGCATGGCGTACTCCTCCGCGATGCGCACCGGGTCGTTCGTGGTGATCAGGGTGGTGCTGGTGGTGACGATCAGGCGCTTGGTGGTCGCCGCGATGTACGCCAGCAGCGTGGTCGGCGAGGACGAGAAGAACGGCGGGTTGTGGTGCTCACCGATCGCGAACACATCAAGCCCGACCTCCTCGGTCTTCTGCGCGATCTGCACGATCGCGTCGATCCGCTCCGCCTCGCTCGGCGTCTCACCCGACACCGGATCCCGGGTGATGTCGCTGACCGAGAAGATCCCGAACTGCATGGCGTGCCTCCTGGGCGGCCCGCCGCGGCGGGCGCAGCGGGTCAGATATATGCGTTTGCATGTATTTCTAGCGCCGTAGGCCTGCGGGTTATTCCGCGGCAGGTCAGGCGGCCCGGGCCGGGCTGGGCCCTAGCCGGGCTCACGACCCGACCGGGCTCACGACCCGACCGGGCTCACGACCCGACCGGGCTCACGACCTAGCCGGGCTCACGACCCGACCGGGCTCACGACCTAGCCGGGCTCACGACCCGACCGGGCTCACGACTTAGCCGGGCTCACGACCCGACCGGGCTCACGACCTGGCCGATGCGCGCGCTGGCGCGGGCGGCGTCCAGCACGGCCGCAGTCGCAACGGCGTCCCACGGGTCTACTGGTACCGGCGCGATACCGCGGACCGCTGCTGCGAACGCGGGATAGAACAGGTCCCAGGCGCCGCGGGCGGAGGGCACGGGTTGCCCGGTGTCGCCGCGCAGCACGTGCCCCCAGCGCTCCGGCGGCTCGACACCCCACGGCTCGCCCGTCTGTTCCGCTGCCGCCGGCGATGATCCGCTTCGCAGCTTAGCCTCCTGGCCGTCGATGTCCTGCATGACATAGGCGCCCTCGGTGCCGGCAGCGCGGATCCGAGGACCGGGCGCCCCCTGCCGCCGGCTGGCCCACAGGTGCGACCGCACGCCGCTTTCGTGGGTCAGGGCGACGAACACGTCGTCGTCGAGCCCGTCCGCGTCGGCGCGGTAGTGCAACTCGGCGTACACGCCGCGGACCGGGCCCGCGAGCACCAGGGCCTGGTCGGCCAGGTGGCTGCCGAGGTCGAGCAGGGTGCCACCGCCGGCCGCGGACGGACCGGACTGCGGCCTGAACCGCTCGAACCGCGACTCGAAGACGGTCAGCGGGCCCAGCGAGCCCTGGGCCAGGAGCTCGCGCAGGGTCAGGAAGTCCGAATCCCAGCGGCGGTTCTGGTACACGGTGAGGGGGACCTTGAGCTGCTCGGCCAGCTGGACGGTGGCGCGGGCGGTCTCGGCATCCAGCGCGAACGGCTTGTCGCACACCACGGCCAGGCCCAGGCGCAGGGCCTGCTGGGTGAGCGTGACATGGGTGGCAGCGGGCGTGGAGATCGCCACTGCTTCGGCTCCGGCGCGGGCCAGCTCCTCCAGCGAGGCGAAGGCTGGGCGGCCGAGATCGTCGGCGACCTGGCGGCGGCGCTCGGGTGAGGTGGTGACCACGCCAAGGAACTCGCAGTTCGCGCCGGAGGCGATCAGCGGCGCGTGAAAGTACCGGCCGCCCAGGCCGTAGCCGGCCAGGCCGATGCGCACAGGTGCGGACAAGGCGGACCCCTTCCGTAGGAGACTGGCTACGACGCTAGACGAACGAAGCTGCGCCGCTCCCGGGGACCCGAGACCGGCCCGCTGATTCCGTGGTTAAGCGGTACGCGACTACTACGTTGGCTGATATATTGGTCGGCGTAGCAGGAGGGGCGGGTGGCCGTGAGCGGACGGGACGGCAGGGCTGGGCAGGACGTGCTGCGCCGGGTCGGCGAGGCGTCGGTGCTGATCCTGATCAGCCTGGCCGACGGGCCCAAGCACGGTTACGCGCTGATTCAGGACATCAAGGAGCTGGCCGGTGTCGAGCTCGGGCCCGGCACGCTCTACGGCGCGCTGGACCGGCTCGAGCGGCTCGGCCTGATCGAGCCGCTGCCCGCCGACGACCGGCGCCATCCCTACCGGATTACCGCGGCGGGGGCGGCGGCGCTTCGCGTGCACCTCGATTCGCTCGAACGGGTCAGCGCGGCCGGGCGGCTGCGGCTGCAGCTGGGCGGCATCTGATGAACGAGCCCCGGACGACCCGGCTGGTCGAGGCCGTGCTGCGGTGCTACCCGGCCCGCTGGCGGCGGCGGCACGGGGACGAGGCCGCCGAGCTGGCCGCGCTGCTCATCAGCGACGGGACCCCCGCGGGCTCGATCGCCTGGAATTACCTGATCGGCGCGGCACGCGCGTGGCTTACCCCGCGCCCCGGCCGCCGTCTGAGCACGGTGGCCTGCGCGCTGCTGGTCGCGGCCGGTTCGCTAGCCGTCTCGGCGGGGCTACTGCCCACGACGACGCCGGCTGAGGGCAGCCATCGCCAGCCGGCCACACGGACCCGCGCATTGCCGACCCGGCCCGCCAGAGCCCGGACCGGGCATGATCTCGGCCCTGGGCCGACCGCGGGTGATCATCCAGGAGGTCGGGCATGTCCGGTCCTGCTGACGCCGAGCCGAACGGAGCCGAGCCGACCGGGACGGACCAGACCGGGGCGGACCCGACCGGGGCAGAGTCGACAGGGGCAGAGTCGACAGGGGCAGAGTCGATCAGGGCAGAGTCGATCAGCGCCGAGCCGACCGGGGAGGACCAGGCCGGGGCAGAGCCGATCAGGGCCCAGCCGACCGGGGAGGACCCGATCGAGGCGGAGCCACGGCGGCGGCGTCGGCGGCGTCGGCGGCGTCGGCGGAGGCGGGTGCTGGCTGAGGCGGGCGTCATGATCGTGCTGGTGGTGCTGCTGACCAGCCTGTTGCGGGCGTTCGCGTACCAGGCGTTCTGGATCCCCTCGGCGTCCATGGTGCCGACGCTTAGCGTGTACGACCGGGTCCTGGTCCAGAAGGCGTTCTTCAGCTGGCATGACGTACGCGAGGGCGACATCGTGGTGTTCAGCCACCCGCCGCTCGACCAATGCGGCGGGCCGCAGGAAGAAGGCAACCTGGTCAAACGGGTCATCGCGCTGCCCGGGCAGACAATCTATTCGTCCGGCAACAGCATCTACATCGACGGGCGGCGGCTGGCTGAACCCTACCTGCCGTCCTACGACCCGCTCGGCCCGTCGATCCCCGGCGCGAGCCGCCAGCACCCCTACCGGGTACCGCCCGGCGAGTTCTACGTGCTCGGCGACAACCGGGCCGACTCATGTGACAGCAGATACTGGGGGCCGATCGAGGGCTCGAGCATCGTCGGCAAGGTGGTGCTGACCTTCTGGCACAACGGCCACCCTGACTTCCGCCGGTTCTGACCCCGGACTGGCGACGGCCGGAACGACGACCGGATCCGCAGGTACCGCACCCGGGGAATCAGGGCGGGTAGACGGTGGGTCGGCCGTCCTCGGCGAACCCGGCTAGGGTCAGCTCCTCGGCGGGCCTGGCGAGCAGTGCGGCGGCGCGGTGGGGCGGCTGGTGGGCGTACCTGTCCAGGCGCGGGGGCTTGCATGCCGCTCACGGGGCGGAGACGGCATAATGGGCCTGGATACCTAAAGGGTGAGCCGGGAAGCCTGGTCGGCCATGGATCACGCTCGGGAGCCGGCCATGTACCGCAGTCTTTTCTCGTCGGCCCTCTCGTCGCACTGGCGGCGCGAGGTGCTCAGCACCAGCCTGTGGTTCGTGCCCTCACTGGAGGTCGTGGCCGCGATCGGGCTGTTCATCGGCACGCTCGCCGCCGACCGGGCCGCCTACCGCGGAGATTTCGGGCTGCCGGGCTGGGTGATCAGCGGCAGCGCGGACGCGGCGCGGCAGATCCTGACCACCATCGCCGCCGCCATTATCACCGTGGTCGGCGTGGTGTTCTCCATCATCCTGGTCACCCTGACCCTGGCCTCGACCCAGTTCGGGCCGCGGATGCTGCGCAACTTCATCCGCGACCGGGGCACGCAGCTGACGCTCGGCACGTTCGTGGCCACGTTCGTCTACGCGGTGCTGGTATTGGCCGCGATCGGGACCGGTTCGCACGGCGACTTCGTGCCGCACATCAGCGTGACCGTGACGCTCGGCCTAACGGTCATCGACTTGGCCGTGCTCATCTACTTCATCCACCACACGGCGGTCTCCATCCAGCTGCCGCAAGTGATCGCGAGCATCGCGGCTGACCTGGCCGAGGCGATCCGGGAGCAGGGCAGCGGGCCGGACCGGACCGGACCGGAGAACGGCCCGGCCGCGGTCGAGTTGCTGAACAAGACCGAGGCCGGCGGGGCCGTGCTGCTCGCCCCGGTCAGCGGGTACGTGCAGTTCATCAAGCACCAGAACTTGGTCCGGCTGGCGACCGAGGCCGACGCGGTGATCAACCTGGAGCACCGGCCCGGGCACTTCATCGTGCGCGGGCACCGGTTCGGCACGGTCTGGCCGCCGGAGGCCGCGCCGCTGGTACGGCAGGCGATGAGCCGGGCGCACATCATCGGCCCGCAACGGACGCTGACCCAGGACGTGTCGTTCGGCTTCGACCAGCTGGTCGAGATCGCGATCCGCGCCCTGTCCGCCGCGGTCAACGACACGTTCACAGCGCTGACCTGCATCGACTGGCTGGGCGAGAACTTGTGCAAGATCGTGGCCGGGTGGCATCCGGCGCGGGTGCACCGGGACGCGCAAGGCTACATCCGGGTCATCGCGGCCGAGCCGTCCTACGACCGGCTGGTCCAGCGCTCGTTCGAGAAGATCCGGCAGTCCAGCCTGGGCATGCCCGCGGTCATGATCCGCGAGCTGGAGGCGCTGACCCGGATCATGACCGAGACGACCAGCGACGGGCAGCGCCGGGTGCTGCTGGACCAGGCGGCCATGATCGACCGGGCCAGCGAGCGATCCGTGCCCGAGGCCGCCGACCGGGCCGACATCCGGCGGCGCTATGAGGCGATGTTGACGATGGAGTCGAGGCTGACCGCGAGCGGGCAGAACGCGTAGGCGCGGGCGCGACGGGTGGGACGCGGGACGCGGAGCGCGGAGCGCGGGGTTGCGGAGCGCGGGACGCGGAGCGCGGGGCACAGAAGATTTAGGCCGACCATGTCGGAAACGGGTTCGGCCCGTTCGTGGAACGAGTGCGGGGATGCCATCGTGGCATCTCTTGGGGATTACTGGAGGCAACCGTGAAGTACGTCATCCTCCTGCTGGACACCGAGGCAGCCCGGACCATGTCCGAGGCCGAAGGCCAGCAGTGGTACGCCGAGATCGGCGCCTGGTACGAGAAGGGCGGCGGCGGCTCGGGCAAGCTGGTCGAGGGCGGGCACCAGCTCACGCCGCCGGCCACGGCCAAGACGGTCCGCGCCAGCGGCGTGACCGACGGCCCGTTCATGGAGACCAAGGAGGCGCTCGGCGGGTACTCGGTACTCGAGACCGACACCATCGAGGAGGCCGTCGAGATCGCCAAGACCTGGCCCGGGGTGGACAAGGGCTGGATGACGGTCGAGGTCCGCGCCGTAGTGGAGATGTAGCGCCGGCGGCAGCTAAGAACGACAGGCGACGGGCGAGGAGCTCGCGCTCGGCCGGGTTACCGGCCAGTGCGAGCGCCCGCTCGCTGGCCGCGCGGGCCTCGTTATGGCGACCGAGCCTGGTCAGCAGGCCGGCCCGCAGCGCGTGGAACAGCCGGTAGCCGTCAAGCTCGGTGGCGAGCGGCTCGATTTCCGTCAGCGCGGCCTGGGGACCGGTGACGTACCGGGTGGCCACGGCCCGGTTGAGCAGCACCACCGGAGACGGGGTCAGCTCCTGCAGTCGGTCGTAGAGCAGCCGGATCTGGCGCCAGTCCGTGCGGGTGTAGTCGAGGGCTTCGGCGTGCAGCGCGGCGATGGCCGCCTGGACCTGGTAGGGACCGGACGCGCGCATGGCCAGGGCCTGGTCGAGCAGCCGGGTGGCCTCGGCGATCAGCGGCTGGTCCCAACGGGTCCGGTCCTGTTCGGCGAGCCGGACCAGCCGCCCCCAGCCGTCGAACCGGGTCAAGGCCCGGGACTCGTGCAGCAGTTCCAGCGCAAGCAGGCCGAGGACCTCCGGCTCGCGGGGCATCAGCCGGTGCAGCAGCCTGGTCAGGGTCACGGCCTGGGCGGCCAGGTCGCGCCGGGCGGGCTGGCGGCCCGCGCTGGCCAGGTATCCCTCGTTGAAGACCAGGTAGACCACGGCTAGCACCCCGGCCAGCCGTTCGGCGAGGTGGTCGGGGTCCGGGACGCGCACGTCCGCGCGCGCCGACCGCAGCGTCTTGCGGGCCCGCAGCAGCCGCTGGGTCATCGCGGGCTCAGCGACCAGGAACGCGGCGGCGATCTGGGCCGTGGTCAGGCCGCAGACGGCGCGCAGGGTGAGCTCGACCTGCGACTCGCGGGGCAGCGCGGGGTGGCAGCAGGCGAAGATCATGCCGAGCAGTTCGTCATCGGCGGTGTCGGTGCCGTCCCAGGTGTCGGTCATGGTCGCCGCGAGCAGCGCGAGCTTTTCCTGGCCGGCCCGGGCCCGGCGCAGCCGGTCGATGGCCTTGCGGCGGGCCGTGGTGGCCAGCCAGCCGCCGCAGTTTGCTGGGATCTCGCCGTCCCGCCAGTGCTCGATGGCCTCGATGAAGGCGTCCTGCACGGCGTCCTCGGCGAGCCCTACGTCGCCGAGCCGCGCGGCCAGCGCAGCCCTGATCCGGGTCGCCTCCTCGTGGTAGACCCGCTCGAGCTGCGCCTCATCCAAGGTGGCGGCGGGCTCTATTTCTCCCCCGACCCCACCCTAGGCTCCGCTGAACCGGGGCGGGCGCTTGGCCGCGAACGCCGCGATCCCCTCGGCGAAGTCGCCGGAGGCGGACATCTCCCGCTGGATCTGGGCCTCGAACTCCAGCTGGGCGTCCATCTGCTCGTACAGCCACCGGTTCAGCTGCCGCTTGGTGCCGGCGTAGGACCGGGTGGCGCCCGAGGCCAGGCGGTCCAGCAGGGCGTCGGCCTGCGCGGCGAACTCGTCGTCCGGCCAGACCCGGTTGATCAGGCCCCAGTCCAGCGCGGTCGGCGCGTCGAGCCGCTCCCCCAGCATGGCCAGCTCCGCGGCGCGGGTGAAGCCGACCCGGGACGGCACGAACAGCGACGAGCCGCCGTCCGGGACCAGGCCGATGTTGACGAAGGCGAGCTGGAAAAACGCCGACTCGGCCGCGACGATGAGATCGCAGGCCAGCGCCAGAGACAGGCCGATCCCGGCCGCGGGGCCGTTGACGGCGGCGATGACCGGCTTGGGCATGAGGCGCAGGCCGGTGATGATCGGGTGATATCGCTCGGTGAGCCGCCGGTATACGTCCAGCGTCTCGCCGCCGGACCGTTCGGCGGCCTCCTTCAGGTCGGCGCCGCTGGAGAAGGCCCGCCCGGCCCCGGTGACGGCCACGGCCCGGATGTCCGGGTCGTCGGTGATCTCCCGGATCGCCGCGAGCAGGTCGAGGGAGAACTGATTGCTCCAGGCGTTCAGTCGCTCGGGCCGGTTCAGCTCAACCTTCGCCCCCGGCCCCCGGCGGTACAGGTTGACGGTCTCATACTGGCGGTAAAGCTCATCGTCGCCCACGCCGGTCATGCTAACAGGACGGCCGCGAGACTAGCAGAGGGAGAACACCGCGATGGCAGGCAAGGTCAAGAAGCCGGTCAGCACTCCCGTGAAGCTGCCCCGGGAGATGTACGAACGGGAGCTGTACCGGCTGCAGGGCGAGCTGGTCAAGATGCAGGGCTGGATGCGGGCCACGGGCGCCCGGATGGTGGTGATCTTCGAGGGCCGCGACGCGGCCGGCAAGGGCGGCACGATCAAGCGGGTCGCCGAGTACCTCAACCCCCGCAGCGCCCCCACCGTGGCCTTGCCCGCCCCGACCGAGCGCGAACGCGGGCAGTGGTACTTCCAGCGCTACATCGATCACCTGCCGACCACGGGTGAGCTGGTCTTGTTCGACCGCAGCTGGTACAACCGGGCGGGCGTGGAGCACGTCATGGGGTTCTGCACGCAGCAGGAGTACATCCGGTTCATGCACCAGTGCCCGATCTTCGAGCGACTGCTGGTCGAGGACGGCATCCTCCTGCGCAAGTACTGGTTCTCGGTCAGCGACGAGGAGCAGCAGCGCCGCTTCCGGGACCGGCTCGCTGATCCGATGCGCCGCTGGAAGCTGTCCCCGATGGACCTGGAGTCGATCACCCACTGGGAGGACTACTCGCGGGCCAAGGACGAGATGTTCGTGCACACCGACATCCCCGAAGCGCCGTGGCACGTGCTGGAGAGCGACGACAAGCGCAGGGCCCGGATCAACATGATCGCGCACCTGCTCAGCAGCGTCCCCTACCGGGACGTCGAGCCGCCGTCGCTGAAGCTCCCGCCCCGGCCGCCGTCCCGCGGGTACGTCCGCACGCCGCGGGACATGCAGGCCTATGTGCCCGACCACGCCGCCGAGCTGATCGCCGGGAACGGGCGCTAACCGGCCTTGGTGTACCGGACCGCGAAGTCGTGCTCCCAGGCGACGCCGTCGCGGGAGCTCTCCCAGGCGCCTTCGATGACGGTGCCACCGATCGTGGCGCTGAAGCGCTGGTGGAAGTCCGGTCCGGCCTGACCCCAGATCTTCCACTCCTGGTCCGTGATCGTGCACGCGTAGACCCGGAACACGCCGCGCGCGTCGGCGTAGAGCATGGTGAACGTGCCGGAATTCTCGTCCAGCCCGAACATCGTGACCAGGGGCAGCGGGTTGTTGGCCTGCCACTGCGGCGACGCGGTGACGTCCAGCGCCTCGGCCCGCGCGTGCTGGACCAGGAACGCACCGCCCTCAGTCCACTCGAATACCGCGCGGGACCGCGCCATCGGCTGGCCCGCGACCGAGGCCGCCATGACCCACTCGCCCACCAGCGGGTCCAGGCCGCTCAGTTTCTCGTTCCTCATGACCGCTATAACGAGCGGGGCGGCTTCCCTTCATCGGCGATCGCCGGGAGTTCAGGAACTGTTATCGACGGGCCGGAAGCAGGTCGCAAAAGGGGCATGAAACTATGCCGTGGGGAAGGTAGCAGCGAGGAGGCAGCACATGGCGGTGACACCTCTGCTTGAGCGGAAGGCGTGGCAGGCACTCAAACGGCATCACGCCGAGGTCGCCGGCCAGCATCTGCGGGAACTGTTCGCCGCCGATCCGGGACGAGGCGAGCGGATGTCCGCCGAGGCGGCCGGGCTGTACCTGGACTACTCCAAGAACCGGGTCACCGACGAGACCATGCGGCTGCTGGTCGACCTGGCCGTCGAGTCCGGCGTGCCGGAATGGCGGGACGCCATGTTCCGCGGCGTGCACATCAACGTGTCCGAAGACCGGGCCGTGCTGCACGTGGCGCTGCGGATGCCGCGGAGCGCGTCGCTGGTCGTGGACGGCACGGACGTGG
Organism: uncultured Actinomycetes bacterium; assembly: GCA_963722055.1. GTDB lineage: Bacteria > Actinomycetota > Actinomycetes > Streptosporangiales > Streptosporangiaceae > Palsa-504. The sequence goes on from CAVRLA010000004.1 coordinate 411,928, forward strand.
TGCGGCAGGTACACGAGGTGCTGGACCGGATGGCGGACTTCGCGAACCGGGTCAGGTCCGGGGAATGGAAGGGCTACACCGGCAAGCCGATCAGGAACGTCGTCAACGTCGGCATCGGCGGCTCGGACCTCGGCCCGGTGATGGCCTACGAGGCGCTGCGGCACTACACGACGCGGGACATCACGTTCCGGTTCGTGTCCAACGTGGACTCCACCGACTTCGTCGAGGCCACCCGGGACCTGAGCGCGGACGAGACGCTGTTCATCATCTCCTCCAAGACGTTCGGCACGCTGGAAACCCTGACCAACGCGACCTCGGCCCGGGACTGGGTGGTGTCCTCGCTGGGCAGCGAAGACGCCGTGGCCAGGCACTTCGTCGCGGTATCGACGAATGCCGAGCGGGTGGCCACGTTCGGCATCGACACCGCGAACATGTTCGGATTCTGGGACTGGGTGGGCGGCCGGTATTCGATGGACTCGGCGATCGGGCTGTCCACCATGGTGGCGCTCGGACCCGAGGGGTTCGGCGAGATGCTGGCCGGGTTCCACGAGATGGACGAGCACTTCCGGACCGCACCGCTGGAGCGGAACCTGCCGGTGCTGATGGGCCTGCTCGCGCTGTGGTACCGCGACTTCTTCGGCCTGCAGAGCCACGGCGTCATGCCGTACGAGCAGTACCTTAAGCGGTTCCCCGCCTACCTGCAGCAGCTCACCATGGAGTCCAACGGCAAGCACGTCACGCTGGCCGGGGATCACGTCGATTACGACACCGGCGCGGTCTTCTGGGGCGAGCCGGGCACCAACGGTCAGCACAGCTTCTACCAGCTCATCCACCAGGGCACGACGATGATCCCGGTCGACCTGATCGGCTTCGGCAAGACGCTTAATCCGCTGCGGGACCACCACGACATTCTGTCCTCCAACGTGTTCGCGCAGGCGCAGGCGCTGGCGTTCGGCAAGACTGCGGCCGAGGTCCGGGCCGAGGGGACGCCAGAAAACGTGGTGCCGCACCGGGTGATGGAGGGCAACCGGCCTTCCAACGTCCTGCTGGCTGAGGTCCTCACGCCGCGGATCCTCGGCACCCTGGTCGCCCTGTACGAGCACAGCGTGTTCACGCAAGGGACGATCTGGGACATCGACTCGTTCGACCAGTGGGGCGTGGAGCTGGGCAAGGTGCTCGCGGTGAAGATCATCCCCGAGCTGACCAGCGCCACCGAACCCGCGCTCGACCATGACTCGTCCACCAACACGCTCATCCGCAAGTACCGCGAGCTCAAGGCCCGCTGAACGGATTGGATTAACGATGCCAACTGACACGCCGATGCAGCTCGGGATGATCGGACTCGGCCGGATGGGCGCGAACCTCGTGCGCCGGCTCATGCGCGACGGCCACCACTGCGTCGGCTACGACCGCAGCCCGGATGTGGTCAAGGCGCTGGAAGCCGAGGGCATGGTGGGCTCGGAGAGCTTCGCCGATTTCGTGGCCAAGCTGACCAAGCCGCGCAACATCTGGATCATGATCCCGGCCGGCATCGTCGAGCAGACCCTGGACCAACTGCGGCCGCTGCTCGACGCGGACGACATCGTGATCGACGGCGGGAACTCCTACTACCGGGACGACATCCCCCGGGCCAAGGACCTCAAGCGCGACGGCATCCACTTCATCGACGTCGGCACCAGCGGCGGCGTCTGGGGCCTGGACCGGGGCTACTGCCTGATGATCGGCGGCGAGGACGAGCCGGTCCGGCGGCTGAACCCCATCTTCCTGACCATCGCGCCCGGCAAGGGCACCGCCGAGCCCACCCCGGGCTTGTCGCCGGGCGGCACCGCCGAGCAGGGCTACCTGCACTGCGGGCCGTCCGGGGCGGGCCACTTCGTCAAGATGGTGCACAACGGCATCGAGTACGGCATGATGGCCGCGATCGCCGAGGGCCTGTCGGTCATCAGGGGCGCGGACGCGGGCCTGCACATGGACGAAGTCGACGCGGAGACCGCGCCGCTGCGCGACCCCTGGGCCTACCAGTACGAGATCGACGTCAGCGACGTGGCCGAGGTATGGCGCCGGGGCTCGGTGATCAGCTCCTGGCTGATCGACCTGACCGCCGCCGCCTTCGCCAAGTCACCCGACCTGGCGGGATTCAGCGGGCGCGTGTCCGACTCCGGCGAGGGCCGGTGGACTGTACTGGCCGCGGTGGACGAGGGCGTGCCCGCATCGGTGATCGCCGCGTCGCTGTACGAGCGGTTCGACTCCCGCGACAACGGCGAGTTCACCTGGAAGGTCCTGTCCGCGCTGCGCTCGGAGTTCGGCGGGCACGCCGAGAAGCCCGCCGCCGCAGGCGGCCAGACCGGTAAGGCCTGATCCCGGATGAGCAAGAACGGACTTCCGCGGCCGGACGATCACGTCGTCGTGCTGTTCGGCGCGACCGGCGACCTGGCCAAGCGCAAGCTGCTGCCCGGGTGGTTCCATCTGTACGCGGCGGGCCTGCTGCCCAAGGAGTTCCGCCTGATCGGCTCGGCGCCGCCGAACACGGCCATGACCGACGAGCAGTTCCGCGAGCACGCCGAGCAGTCGTGCGCGGACTTCTGCATCACCAAGCCCGATGACGGGCCCTGGGCGGAATTCGCGGCGCACCTGTCGTTCGCGGCCGCGGAGCCTGGCAACGCCGGGGACCTCGTCGCCGCCGTCCAGCGGGCCGAGAAGGAGATCGGCGGCACCCCAAGACGCTTGTACCACCTGGCCATACCGCCGGTCGCGTTCACCTCGGTGGTGGCCATGCTCGGCGCCTCGGGGCTGGCCACCGACCGGACCCGGGTCATCATCGAGAAGCCGTTCGGTACCGACCTGGCCTCGGCGCGGGCGCTGAACCAGGCCGTGCACGCGGTGTTCGACGAGTCGCAGGTGTTCCGCATCGACCACTTCCTGGGCAAGGAATCGGTCGACAACATCCTGGCCTTCCGGTTCGCGAACGGGCTCTACGAACCGATCTGGAACCGCTCCCACCTCCGCTACGTGGAGATCGACGTACCGGAAACGCTGTCGATCGAGGGGCGGGCCGCGTTCTACGACGCGACCGGCGCCTACCGGGACATGGTCGTCACCCACCTGTTCCAGGTCCTGGCGTTCGTGGCCATGGAACCGCCGGTATCGCTGTCGGCCAAGCACATACAGGACGAGAAGGAGAAGGTGTTCGAGGCGCTGAAGCCGATCGACGTCCGGCACGTGGTGCGCGGCCAGTACGAGGGGTACCGGTCCGAGCCCGGCGTGGCGCCCGACTCGCAGACCGAGACGATGGTCGCGGTGCGCGCCGAGGTGGATAACTGGCGCTGGCACGGCGTGCCGTTCTTCCTGCGTTCGGGGAAGGCCATGGGCGCCTCCCGTCAGATCATCGTCCTCGGCTTCCAGCCGCCGCCGCTGCGGATGTTCCCCGCGCATCGCAAGGACACGCCGTACGGCCTGCAGAACGAAATCGAGATTGATTTCGCCGACCCCGGCGCCATCAAGACCTACTTCCTGGCCAAGGTCCCCGGAGCAGAGCTGAGCCTGGGCAACGCCGAGATGGGGTTCTACTACAAGAACTCGTTCGCCGCGTCGCATGCACTCGAGGGATACGAGCACCTGATCTTGCTGGCCATGGTCGGCGACCAGTCGCTCTTCACCCGGTCCGACGGGATCGAGCGGGTGTGGCAGATCTCCGAACCGCTGCTGGAGGACCCGCCGCCGGTCGAGCCGTACCCGGTCGGGTCGTACGGTCCGGAGTCGGTCAAGCAGCTGATCGCGCCCTACCACTGGCACCTGCCCCATCGCTAGGCTCGCGGGCCTGGGCGGATTCCGGTGTCGGCGTGGCCGGGCCGGGAGGCACGAGCCACGGCCCGTTCAGGATAATTAAGTTCCGTGCCGATACCCGCGCCGCGGAGCCTGGCCTGCGGGGATTACGGATGTTCGCGGCCAGGACGCGTGAGGCTTACGTGATCTGAGTGGCGACTGACGACGGTACGGGGGCGTGGTCCGCCAGCCTCGGCACCGTGCTGCGCGAATGGGGACGGATCGGGATCACCGGGTTCGGCGGACCGCCGGCCCACATCGCGCTGCTCCGGCGGCTGTGCGTCGATACCCGGGGCTGGCTCGACGCGGCCGAGTTCGAGGACGCGATCGCGGCCTGCAACCTGCTGCCCGGGCCGGCGTCGACCGAGCTGGCGATCTTTTGCGCGTGGCGGGTGCGCGGCCGGCTCGGCGCCGTGGTCGGCGGCCTGGCGTTCATCGTGCCGGGACTAATCATCATCTTGGTCCTGTCGGCCCTGTTCCTGGCGGGCGTGCCCCCGCTGTGGGTCCGGGGCGCGGGAGCGGGCGCGGGCGCCGCGGTCGCCGCGGTCGCGGTCCAGGCCGGGTGGAGCCTGCTCGGGCCTAGCTGGAAACGCGCCTCGGCCCGGGAGCCGGTCCGGGTGTCCCGGCTGCGGTGGGTTTTGTACTTCGTCGCGGGCGGGGCCGCGTCGGCCACCATCGGGCCCTGGCTGGTGCTGGTGCTGCTGGGCTGCGGCGCGCTCGAGGTGGCCCTGCGGCGGGTTTCGTGGCGGCCTTCGGCCGTGCCGGGGATTGCGCCGCTGTTCCCGGCGGTACTGAGCGGAGGGATCCTGGCCTCGGTGGCCTGGGTGGCGTTCAAGGTGGGCGCGCTGTCCTTCGGCGGCGGGTTCGTGATCATCCCGCTGATGCGGGGCGATGCGGTAGGGCGGGGTTGGATGACCAACGGCCAGTTCCTCAACGCGGTCGCACTGGGCCAGATCACCCCCGGCCCGATCGTGCAGACGGTGGCCGCGGTGGGCTACGCCGCCGCGGGACTGCCCGGCGGGCTGCTGGCCGCGGCCGTCGCGTTCTCGCCGTCGTTCGCCTTCGTGCTCGGCGGCGGGCGGCACTTCAGCGCCTTGCGGGAGAACCGGGCCGCGCAGGCGTTCCTCGACGGCGCCGGGCCCGCCGCGATCGGCGCGATCTTCGGCGCGGCGATCCTGCTGGCCCGCGCGCTGAGCGTGGGCTGGCAGTACGCGGTGCTGGCCGGGGCGGCGGCGCTGTTGCTGGTGGCGCGGCGCGGGGTGGTCCTTACGCTGCTCAGCGCCGCCGCGGTGGGCCTAGTTATCGCGTTCGCGGGCGGATCGCTGCCGCCGTAATCACAGCAGCCCGGCGGTCTCGGTGCGGTCTCGGTGCGGTCTCGGTGCCGGCGGCTCAGCTGCCCGGCCGCGCCCGCAGGCCACGCCGCAACCAGTGAACGCGGCGTTCTACCGGATAGAGCCGTTACTACGCCGCGTTCATCGGTTGGTTGGGTGCTACGCGCGTGACGTGATGAACGTGTGGGACTAGAGCGCACGCTGATACGAGGCTCAGGCGGTCGCAGTGCCGCCGGTCGCCGTGCTAGCGGTCGCGGTGCCGGCGATCTCGGTGCCGGAGATCTCGGTGCCGGCGGTCGCGGTGCTGGCGGTCTCGATGCCGACAGCGCGCAGGCGGGCCGCGTTCTGCTCGTCGAGGGCGGCGTAGGCGCGGATCTCGTCGGGGTAGGGTTCACGGCCGTCGCCGGGCTCGCGGGCGCGGCCGGGCTGGGCTCGGGTCAGCGCGACGGGGTCGACGTCGGCGCGGTATACGAACGTGGCGTTGCCCTCCAGGACGGGGAACCACCGGCTATCTCGGACCCGCAGGGACGCGGCGGCCGTCCCGCCGGCGTTGCGGATGAGGACGTCGGATTCGGGGTCGGCCTGGCCGATGCGGGAGTAGACCGCGCGGGCCGCGGCCATGCCAGAACCGCATGAGGCGGTCAGCCCGGCGCCGCGCTCGAAGGTACGGACGAAGACCTCGGCCGGGGTGAGTGGGAGCAGGACCGACAGGTTGGCCCCGGCGGGAAATGTCTCGCGCCGGATCGCGATCAACTCGCCCATGGCGACTAGGTCGGATTCGAGGTACTTGTCGACCACCGCGACCAGGTGGGGGTTCGGGATGGTCACGGCGGTGAAGGCCAGGGAGGGGTCGAGTTCGGGCAGGCGGGCCTGGATCGCCGGGCTGCGGGCGGCCACCACGGGAACGTCCGGGTCGAAGTCGACCGCTGGGTGCTCGAGCCTGACCTGGCGCACGCCCTCGGGGGTGGTCGGGCCGCGGTGCACCGTGTACTCGCGCGGGCCGCTGCGGATCTCGGCCGTCTCGATCCCGCGCCGGTCGAGGATGACCCGGCCCAGGCAGCGCATGCCGTTGCCGCAGAACTCGGCGGCCGAACCGTCCGGGTTGAAAAACCAGGCCTCGGGCACGAGCCCGGTGGCGTCGTAGAAGTACACGCCGTCGCCGCCGAACGGGCCGCTGCGGTCGCACAGGTTCCGGACGAACGAGCGCAGGTCCGTCTCGGAGGCGAAATCACCGGGCGTCAGCGCGGTAACGAAGATGTCGTTCTGCGAGCCGTGCGCGTTCAGGATCTCTGCCATCGCCGGCCAGCCTATCCGAACGCGAGGGCCGCTAAGCTGGCCCGAGCGTGCTGGCCGGGGCTGTGATGATGCCCGGGGTTGCGCCGCGCGTGCCGGCCAGCGCGCCGACGATCCTGGGCGGCCAGATCCGCCGCGGCGGAGGCCGCCGGGGCGGGGGCCGCCGGTCCGTCAGCCCAGAAGGCGTCCGCCGCAGGCTTCCTTGCGTCGCGCTGGAGATCGGCTCCGCGACGAGCGTCCCTTAGCCTGAGAAACCTCATTAGCCCCATGTGACTCACCAGACCCAAATAGCCCATTAACAGAGTTGGACTCGTCAGCCCCGGAAGGTCCGTCAGACCTAACGAAGCCGTTGACCGCGTGAACCCCGTCGGGTCCGCCGGTCCCCGCGAGCACGAACGCCGGGTAGGTGGAAAAGCGCATGCCGTCGGCATAGTTGCGCAGCGCCACCCGGGCGCGGTCGAGCATGTTCGTCGGCAGGTCCCCGACCGGGAACCAGCGCACGTCGGGCGACGTGGGCTGGCCTGTCCAGCCCGATACGGACAAGAAGAACGCGATGCGCCCGCCGCCGGAGACGTCGTGCATAACGTGGGCGAGAGACACGTGCTCGCCGCCGATCACGATGCCGGCCGCCAGGGCCACCCGGATCGCCGTCTCGACGATCGTCTCCCGGTCGGCGAGCTCACCCGACGGCGGCTCATAGGCGCCGTCGCCGTAACCGGTGTTGGCCCGCTCCCGCAGCAGGATGCGCCCGTTGCGCATGAGCAGGAGGACGACATCCACCACGACCCGGCGACGTGGCGATACGTCGGCGGCGATCGAATCCGCGCCCGCTCTGCCCATAGTGATCGCCTCGCCGCGCCCACCCAGTACCCAGACCTGAGCCCCTGCCCGGCGCATAGGCACTTCATACGCACTGCCCAGGAAAGAGCACGCTACCTCCGGCGGGTTGTGGATCGCCATGTGCACAAGGCGGGCGAACCTGTGGACGACGGCTGGGAAACGGCCGCGGCGGCTGTGGACACCGACCCGCGGGAGCCTTGCCGGGACGGCAACTCCGGCTGTGGAGAACCGTTCCACCCATGTGGATGACCGGCCCGCAGAATAGTTCCGGAAACGGCCGGCGACCTGGCCGACGCGGGCGGCTGTGGCGTTCCGGCGGACGACGGTGAGCAGGCGACGGGGAAGCTCGGGCCTGCTGTGGCAGGATGACAGGGCGGACCCGGCCGTTCCCGCCTCTGGAGCGTGAGCATGTACACCAAGATCCAGGTGACCTTCGACGCCGCCGAGCCGGAGAAGCTGGCTGAATTCTGGGGGCTGGCCCTGGGCTACGTCACCGAGCCGCCACCGGAAGGCTTCGAGAGCTGGGAGGTCTTCGCCGGGTCGGCCGGGATACCGGAACAGGAGTGGGGCGACGTGGCCTCCCGGGTCGACCCGGCGGGCGAGGGTCCGCGGCTGTATTTCCAGCGCGTGCCCGAGGGCAAGACGGCCAAGAACCGCTTGCACCTCGACGTCCGGGTGGCCGGGCGGGAGGTCCGGGGCGAGGAGCGCAAGCGGCTGGTCAGCGAGCACGTGGAGCGGCTGGTCCAGGCGGGTGCCTCCCTGGCCTGGCGGACCGACGACGTCCGCAGCAGCTCCGTCACGCTGTACGACCCGGAGGGCAACGAGTTCTGCGTGACCTGACCCTGACCCTGACCCTGGCCCTGGCCTGGGAAGCGGAGTGAAACTGGACTTTCACCACGTTCTAGCGAAGTGAAAGTCCAGTTTCATTGGGTTGGGTTGGGTTGGGTTGGGGGGCGGCGGGCTAGGGGGCGGCCTGGCGCACGTAGGCGTCGAGATCGGCGAGGTAGCGATCTCGGTCGGCGGGGGTGATCCAGGCGATCTGGAAGGAGTTGCGGGCCAGCTGGGCCAGCTCGGCCACGGTCAGGTCGGCGGCTTCGGCCGCGGCGGTCAGGTTCTGGTTCACGTAGGCGCCGAAGTAGGCCGGGTCGTCAGAGTTCACCGTGGCCCGCAGCGACCGGTCCAGCATGGTCTTCAGCTCGGCGGCCTTCAGGCCGTCGGTCACCCACCGGTTGGAGACCGGGCACACGGTCAGCCCGATGCCGTCCCGGCCCAGCCTGGCCACCAGCGCGTCGTCCTCCAGGCAGTTGACGCCGTGATCGATCCGCTCGACCCCGATATCGTCCAGGCACTGCCAGATATGGCGAACCGAGTCGGCCTGGTCGACGTCGCAGTGCATGGTGAGGCGGTAGCCCTCGGCGCGGGCCCGCACGAAGACCGACGCGAACTTCACCGGCGGGTTGCCCCTCTCGTCGGAGTCGAGCCCCACGCCGATGATCTGGTCCCGATACGGCATGGACTGCTCGAGGGTGGCCAGCGCGGAATCCGCGGACATGTCCCGCAGGAAGCACATGATGAGCTGGACGCGCAGGCCGAGCTCGGCCTGCGCGTCCAGCCGGGCCCGGTGCAGGCCGCCGATGACGGTCTCGAACGCGATCCCGCGGCTGGTGTGTGCCTGGGGGTCGAAGAAGACCTCGGCGTAAACGACGTTCTGCGCGCTGGCGGTCCGGAAGTAGGCCATGGCCAGGTCGTAGAAGTCCTGCTCGGCGCGGAGCACCGACATGCCCTCGTAGTACGCGGCCAGGAACGAGGTTAGGTCGCGGAAAGCGTACCCGGCGCGCATCTGCCCGGCCGAGGCGTAGGGCAGGCTGACGCCGTTCCGCGCGGCCAGCTCGAACTTCAGCTCGGGTTCCAAGGTGCCCTCGAGGTGCAGGTGCAGCTCCGCCTTGGGGAGCTGGTCGATGAAGGCCGCGATACCGGTCATCCGCGGGCGACCTGAGCCGCTGCCTCCCGCCGTACGCCGCGCCCGCCGAGCACCCAGTAGAGCAGGGCGCCGACGATGATGCCGATGGCCCAGCTGAAGTCCCCGCCGGCCAGGCCGGGGAAGTGGTTGGAGATCGGGCCGATATAGGGCGGCTGAGCGAAGTCGGCGTTGATCCACATCAGCGCGGCGACCATGCCGACCACCTGAGCGATGACGGCCGGCCAGTGGATGCCGCCGTTGCGCCAGTACAGGCCGTCCCGCGCCGAGCGCAGCGACAGTGAGTCGTACTCACGGCCGCGCAGCACGTAGTCGGTCATCAAGATGCCGAACCACGGCGCCAGCCACACCACGATGTACAGCAGGAAGCCGGCGAAGTCGGCGTAGAAGTTCCCGTGGAACAAGATGATGCCGGTGACCGCCGCGCACACCACGGTGTCGATGATGACCGCGCCCCACCGCCGGACCGGCACGCCCAAGGCCTGCAGCGTGACACCGGAGGAGTACATGTCGATGGTGTTGATCGACAGCAGCTGGAAGATGGCGAAGATCAGGAACGGGGTCACGAACCAGCTCGGGAACGACTGCGGCACCCCGAGCTGCGCGATACCGACCGTCTTGGTCGTGACGGTAAAGGCGAGCACGCCCAGGAGCTCCAGGATGATCGACGGGATCCCCCCGCCCAGCGTCGCCGACCAGAACGTCTTTGACCCAGGCGTCGTCCGCGGCAGGTAGCGAGAATAGTCGTTGCCGTTCTCGGTCCAGCCCAGGCCGCCGACGGAGATGATCAGCACCAGCGCGGTCGTCCACACCGCGAACGACACCGGCTTGGCGTGGAACGTGGACAGGTGCAGCTTGTTGAAGGTGAACCCGGCCAGCACGGCGAAGAACACGATGAACAGGTAGGCCAGCCAGCGCAAGATCTTGCTGATCGTGGCGTGGCCCAGCAGCGGCAGGATCATCTGGACCAGGGCAGCGATGATGATCACGATGATCTTCTCTGGCCCGTTGAGGTGGCTCCCGTGCAGGGTGAACAGCAGGATGACCGTGGCGACGACGAAGTAGATGCCCTCGATCTCGAAGCCGACCTGGGTGACCCAGTTGAACAAGGCCACCATCCGGTTGCCGTTCTGGCCGAAGGGCGCCCTGCTCACCATGAACGTGGTGGTGCCCGTCTTCGGTCCCTGCAGGCTGGCGAACCCGAGCAGCGCGTAGAACAGGTTGCCGATGAGAATGACGGCCACCGCCTGCAGCACGCTCAGGCCGAAGGTCATGATGAACGTGCCGTAGAAGAAGAACTCCACGTTGAACACCGCGCCGGACCACAGCCAGAACAGTCCGGACGGGCGCATCTTCCGCTCGGCGTCCGGGATCAGGTCGATTCCACGCTGCTCGATCTTGAACGCGGCGTATTCCTGAGGGATCTCCTCCAGGGGCTGCCGCCGTTTGCCATGCCTGCCTGCGACGAGGTCGCCACTCATCGTTCACTCCATGGGCTGGGGTTCGGGGAAAAGGGCTTGCGGTACGATCATGCACGTCCCCCGTAAACATACGGTTTCGATCTCGTAATGAACAGATGTGTCCCGGCCTTATCCGCGGGTCGCTGATTTTCGTCAGAAAGCCCACGTCAGCTAGCTGTGATGACACAAAGGGCCAGGTCAGGAGCATCGGGGGCCCGGACGGCCGCGGGGCGGTACGGGCCACGGAATGCAGCCGTTTCGCTACAGATCACCCGCGGCCGGGTTGAATGGGTAAAAAGCAATCCATGCTATTGGGACCGCGGTATTTTCGACGCCAAACTAAGCGCGGCTCTCGCGGGTCCCTTCGCAATCGATTGCGCCGAATTCCCGTCCAGATCGCGGAGTTACGGCCAGATCTGGACCGCCCGGGGACTGGCCTAATACGGCCTCCGGGAGGCAGGGCGGGTCCGGTAAGGGATGGGGACGGCTCCGCTAAGAGATCGGGTGGGTCCGGTAAGAGATCGGGCTGGTCCGGTAGGAGACTGGGCGGGGTCTGGTAGGAAACCGGGCTGGTCCGGTAGGAAACCGGGCAGAGCTGCCGGACGGAGCTGGCGGGAGCTAGGCGCGGACTCGACGGGAGACCGGGCGCGGACTCGACGGGAGACCGGGCGCGGACTCGGCGGTAGGGGCGTGAGGGTGGGTCAGGTTTTCTTGCCGAGTGGCTCTGGAAATCGATTGCAGAAAGGCTATTCCCGGCTTTATCCGCGGCCTTATCTAAACTTTTCGCAACAGATGGCCCAACCCGGTAATCGCCACTAGCATGCCCTTGGGACCGGACTGCGCGCACGTGCGGAATGGTGGCCCGCAGCAACTCCTGGTTGACACCACGAGGGCCAGGCGGGCCGGGAACGAGCGTCACGGACGGCCATGACCGGGGAGAGCGGCCGCTCGCACCTGGAGGAGTCGGCCGCGGCCGGGGCAAGGGTACGCCTGCCGGCCGCCGGGGTATCGCGGGAGAGGCTGTCAGACGTGGTCGCGCAGAATGCCGGAGCGCCGCCGCCCGCGGAGATGCTGGTGTCGGGCATCATCCCGCCGCTGGCCGACGCCTACCTCCAGCGTCTGGAGACCGGGGTCGACCTGAAAGCGGGCCTGTTTCCGGGCGAGACCGTGGTGCTCACCCACGGCGAGGAAACCCAGGCGGCTCCGGCGGCCCAGGGCGGCACCGGCAAGACGCAGCTCGCCGTGGAGTTTACCCACGCCCTGCGGATCGCCCGCGCCGTTGACGTCCTGGTCTGGGTCATCGCGGCCAGCCGCGAGGCGCTCGTGGCCGGGTTCGCGCAGGCGGCCGGCGCGGTCGGCGCGGGCGATCCGGACGGCGACGCACAGGCCGCCGCGGCCCGCTTCACCGGCTGGCTGGCCCGGACCGAGCGGCGGTGGGCCCTGATTCTCGACGACCTGACCGACCTGGCCGACCTGGCCGACCTGGAGGGACTGTGGTCGCCGGCCCGAACGGCCAGATCGTCATCACGACCCGGCTACCCGCCGCGGCCTTCGGCGTCGGCGCGCACGCGGCGGCCAGCGGCCTGCGGATCGCCCCGGTCGGCGGGTTCAGCCGGCGAGAGGCCCTGTCCTACCTCAGTTCCAGACTGGCCGACTATGCCGACCAGCGGATCGAGGCCCTCGATCTGGCCGGGGACCTCGACGGCCTGCCGCTCGGCCTGGCCCAGGCGGCCGCCGTGATGAACGCGAACCGGCTGAACTGCCAGGAGTACCGGGCGCAGTTCAGGGAGCGGCGCGCGTACATGTCCGGCCGGCCGGTCGACGGCGTCTCCCCGGCGATCCTGGCCACCTGGTCGCTGGCCGCCGAGTGCGCGCACCAGCTCGCGCCCCCGGGCCTGGCCTGGCCGAGCCTGGCCCTGACCGCCGTGCTCGATCTGCACGGGATCCCCGGGGCCGTGCTGACCAGCCCGGCCGCGTGCGGCTTTATCGCGGGCCGGCCGAGCAGCGCCACGGGCCCGGATCAGAACCTGGCGCGGACGGCCGTCACCAACCTGGCTCGGGCCGGCCTGGTCAGCATCGACCCCGCCAACGCGATCCGGACCGTGCGGATGCACCGCTGCGTGCAGGCGGCGGTGCGCGCCTACCTGCCGCCCGCGGACATCGATCAGGTCCTCCTGGCCGCCGCGGATGCCCTGGTACAGGCGTGGCCGGAACCGGGCAGCGGCCGAAACGGCTCAGCCGCGCTCGACCAGGCCCTGCGCGACTGCGCGATCAGCCTGCGGGCCGCCCTGCCGATCCCGGCCGAGGCCGGGACGCCGCTGGCCGGGGACGTGCTGCGCGATGTCCCGCGAGAGGCTCCGTCCGGGCCGCCGGGCAGTGTCCAGCCGGGGCTGCCGGGCAGTGTCCAGCCGGGGCTGCCGGGCAGTGTCCAGCCGGGCCCGCCGGAAGGCCAACACCTCGCGCCGGCGCACGACGCGCTGTGGCAGCCAGGGGCCCATCCGCTGCTGTTCCGCCTGGGCCGGAGCCTGGAGGACAACCGGCTCGGCGAATCCGCGATGGTGTACTGGCAGTCCATGGTGGCCACCAGCACCGGGCGGCTCGGGTCGGCGCACGCCGACTCGCTGGCGGCCAAAGAGCGGCTCGCCGTCGCCTACGAAGCGGCGGGCCGCCTCGGTGACGCCATCGCGATGTTCGCCGGCGCCCTGAGCGACCGGGAGCGCAGCCAGGGATCCGAATTCCCCGACACCATCGCGGCCCGCGGCCGGCTCGCGCACGCGTACGCCAGCGCGGGACTGCCGGCCGAGGCGGTGGCGTTCTACGAGCGCATGGTGGCAGACGCCAGCCGGCAGCTCGGCCTCGGGCATCCGCTCACCCTGACCGCGCGGGCCGGCCTGGCCGACGCCTACGCCGAGGCCGGCCGGACCGGAGAGTCGCTCACCGCCTACCAAACGCTCAGCGCCGACGCCGAACGGCTCCTCGGCCCGCGGCACCCGACCACGCTGGCCGCGCGGGACAACCTGGCCGCCGCCTTCTTGGCCCACGGCCAGGCCAAGGAGGCGGTGGACCGCTACAAGAGCCTGGTGGCCGACTACGAGGCGCTGAGCGGCCGGGATCATCCCGACGCGATCTTGGCCCGGGCCAGCCTGGCCTCGGCGTACCGTCAGGGCGGGAAGTCCAAGGACGCCATCGCGCAGTACAAGCGGGTGCTCGAGGATCGCGAGCGGACCGCCGGGCCCGATCACCCGGACACGATCGCCGCCCGGGCCAACCTGGCCTTCGCCTACCGCAGCGCCGGGCAGTTGCGCGAGGCGATCCGCGAATACGAGCGCACGCTCGCCGACCGGGAGCGGCTGCAGGGACCCGATCACCTGGACACCCGTACCGCGCGCGGCAACCTGGCCGCCGCCTACCAGCAGGCCGACCGGCTCAGCGAGGCGGTCCAGCAGTACGAGCGCGCACTAGCCGACAGCGAGCGCATGGTCGGCCCCGGAGACCTGGAGACGCTGACCACCCGGGCCGGCCTGGCCTCGGCCCTGTACGACGGCGGCCGGCTGATGGAGGTCGTCGCGGTGCTGCAGCGCGCGCTGGCCGACAGCGAGCGCTACCTCGGCCCCGATCATCCGATGACCAAGACCGTGCGGGACAACCTCGAGGCGGCGACGCGGACCTGAACCAGGGACCGCCGACCACGCGCTTATCAGTTCTGAGATCGGCCTTAGATCCTTGAAATTGAAAGGAACAGGTAAGAACCAGTGGGACCGGAGAGATTCACGGTGAAACGCCAGGCCGTCGCGTCGGCTAAGAACCCTTTAAAAGGGTCCTTAAGACGGCTGACAGGCGTCAACGGCCCGTGCGGCCCAGCGGAAGTCGCTAGACCCGGCCCGAACAGGCAGGTACGGAAGGGCGCCCAGGAGGACACGGCTCGGTTTGGCGGGCCGTAACGTGACTTATCGCGACTTATGATCACGCCGCGAAAATCCTTATTATCATGCGATATGGGACACCCGCTTGCGTCGCATGGGTGAGCTGGTGCTCATGAGTCCGTGTAACGCGGATGTGAAAGCGGTTAAGAGAGGTTGTCTCAAGTGGTCGCGCAGCAACCCGGAACGTCCACGCAACCGGGGGTCCTGCTGTCCGGGATCGTGCCCCCGCTGGCGGACACCCACTACACGCGGACGGAGACCGGGACGGATCTGGCCGGCAGCCTGCAGCCCGGGGAGACCGCCGTGCTGGTGCACGGCGACGAGAGCGACGCCGTGCCGACCGCCCAGGGCGGCACCGGCAAGACCCAGCTCGCGGTGGAGTTCACCCACGCCATGTGGAACGGCCGGCTGGTCGAGGTCCTGGTCTGGGTCACCGCGACCAACGCTGAATCGATCATCACCGGCTTCGCGCAGGCGGCGAACACGGTCGACGCGGCCAACCCCGGCGAGGGCGCCGAGGCGGCCGCGGCCCGGTTTGTCTCCTGGCTGGCGCACACCAAGCGCCCGTGGGCGCTGATCATCGACGACCTTAACGACGTGGCCGATCTGGAGAACTTGTGGCCGGGCGGCGCGTCCGGCCGGATCCTGATCACCACCCGGCTGCCGGCCGAGTCATTTGACACCCGGGACGTCGTGATCGTCCCGGTGCCCGGGCTGAGCGGCGGGAGGCGCTGTCCTTCCTGTCCGCCCGGCTCACCGACCATCCCGACCAGCGGATCGAGGCGCTGGACCTCGGCGAGGACGTCGACGGCCTCCCGCTCGCCCTAGGCCAGGCCACCGCGGTGATCAACGCCCGCCAGCAGGGCTGCCGGGAGTATCGGGTCGCGCTGGCCGAGCGCCGCAAGCACATGACCGCGGTGGACGGGGCGTCGGCCACGGTACTGGCCACCTGGTCGCTGGCCGCCGAGTGCGCGCACGAGTTGCCGCCGTCCGGCCTAGCCTGGCCGACGCTCGTGCTGGCCGCCATGATGGATCACCACGGGATCCCCGGCGCCGTGCTGACCAGCCCCGCCGCCTGCGGCTACATCGCCGGCCGCCCGAGCACGGCGGGCGGGGCGGACCAGAATATGGTCCGGGCCGCCATCAACAACCTGGCCGCGGTCGGCCTGGTCACCATCGATCCGGTCAGCCCGGTGCGCACCGTGCAGATGCACTCCAGCGTCCAGGCCGCCGTGCGGTCCTACCTGCCGCCGGCCGACCTCGAGCAGGTCGCGCTGGCCGCCGCCGACGCGCTGCTGGAGACCTGGCCGGAGGGCGACGGCGGGCCGCAGCTCGACCAGGCCCTGCGGGACTGCGCCGAGGCGCTGCGGGCCAACGACGGCGGAATGCTGTGGAAGACCGAGGCCCATCCGCTGCTGTTCCGCGCCGGGCTGTCCCTGGAGAACAGCAGGCTGTCCGACGCCGCCATCGCGTACTGGCAGTCCGTGCTGACCACTAGCACCCATCTGCTCGGCTCCGCGCACGCGAACGCCGTGGTGGCCAGGGACCGGCTCGCCGCGGCCTACGAATCGGCGGGGCGGTCCGGCGAGGCCATCTCGGTGTTCCAGACCGCGCTGGCCGACCGGGAGCGGAACCAGGGACCCGAGCACCCGGAGACCATCGCGGCCCGGGGCCACCTGGCGCACGCCTACCAGAGCGCCGGGCGGCCCGGGGACGCCGTCGGCCTGTACGAGCGCACGGTAGCCGACTCCGACCGGCTGCTCGGCTCCGGCCATCCGGTCACGCTCGCCTCCCGCGCCAGCCTGGCGGACGCGTACCAGACGGCGGGCCAGCTCCGGGAGGCTGTCACCGGCTACGAGAAGTTGCTGGCCGACGCCGAGCGCGTACTCGGCGCGGGTCACCCGACCACGTTGAGCGCGCGGGCCAGCCTGGCCGGCGCCTACGCGGCCAACGGGCAGGCCAAGCCCGCGCTCGAGCAGTACGAGCGGGTGCTGGCCGACCAGGAGCGGATGCACGGGCGCGACCATCCGGACGCCATCGCGGCCCGGGCCAGCCTGGCCTCGGCGTACCGCGCCGCCGGGAAGCTGAAGGACGCCATCGCGCAGTACGAGCGGGTGCTCGGCGACCGGGAACGGGTCGAGGGCGCCGATCACCCGGACACGATCGCGGCCCGCGCCAACCTGGCCTTCGCGTACCGCAGCGCGGGACGGTTCCGGGAGGCGATCCCGCAGTACGAGCGCACGCTCGCCGACCGGGAACGGGTGCAGGGACGGGATCACCGGGACACCCTGACCGCACGCTCCAACCTGGCCGCCTGCTACCAGCAGGCCCGCCGTCTGACCGACGCTATCCCGCACTACGAGCGGGCGCTGGCCGACAGCGAGCGGATGCTCGGGGCCGGGGACATGGAAACCCTGACCACCCGGTGCAACCTGGCCTCCGCGTACTACACCGCGGGCCGCCTGTCCGACGTCGTCGCGATCCTGCAGCGCGCCCTGAGCGACTGCGAGCGCTACCTGGGACCCGATCACCAGATGACGCAGACCGTGCGCCAAAACCTGGACGCCGCCACCCAGGCTTGACCCGAATGGGACAAAGGTGTAGGGCGTGGAAGGTGGGCGGGACCGCCTGACCGAGGAGCGACCCCCTCGCGAGCCAAAGGCGCCGGCGTCGCCTGGACTGAGGAGCGACGAAGGAGCGACGAGGGAAGGCGACGCGTCAAGAGGCGCCGGAGGCGAGCGGGGAAAACACAGAGCGACGAGGGAAGGCAGCGCGTCAAGAGCGCCGGAGGCGAGCGAGAGGAAAGAAATGTACGACTTCGTCATCGTGGGCGGCGGATCCGCGGGCAGCGCGCTGGCCAACCGGCTGTCCGCCGACCCCGGCGCGCGGGTGCTGGTGCTCGAAGCGGGACGGCCCGACTACATCTGGGACGCGTACATCCACATGCCGGCCGCGCTGACCTTCCCGATCGGTAACCGGTTCTACGACTGGAAGTACGAAAGCGAGCCCGAGCCGTTCATGAACGGACGGCGGATCTATCACGCCCGGGGCAAGGTCCTGGGCGGGTCGAGCAGCATCAACGGGATGATCTTCCAGCGCGGCAACCCGCTGGACTACGAGCGCTGGGCCGCCGACCCGGGAATGGCCGACTGGGACTACGCGCACTGCCTGCCCTACTTCAAGCGGATGGAGACGTGCCTGGCCGCGGACGACACCGACGAATACCGCGGCAAGCACGGGCCGCTGGTGCTCGAGCGCGGCCCCGCGACCAGCCCGCTGTTCCAGGCCTTCTTCGGCGCGGTGCAGCAGGCCGGGTACGTGCTCACCCAGGACGTGAACGGCTACCGGCAGGAGGGCTTCGCCGCCTTCGACCGGAACATCCACCGGGGCAGGCGGCTGTCCGCGGCCCGGGCCTACCTGTATCCGGTGATGAGCCGGGCCAACCTCACCGTGGCCTGCCGGGCGTTCGTGACCAGAATCATCTTCCGCGGCCAGCGCGCGGTCGGAGTCGAGTTCGTCCACCAGGGCAAGGTCAAGAAGGTCCGGGCCAACGACATCATCTTGTGCGGGGGCGCGATCAACTCGCCGCAGCTGCTGCAGCTATCCGGCGTCGGCAACGCCGCCGAGCTGGGCGCCCTCGGCATCGACGTGGTGGCCGACCTGCCCGGCGTGGGCGAGAACCTGCAGGATCACCTCGAGGTCTACATCCAGTACGGCTCGACCCAACCGGTATCGGTCGCACCCGCGCTGAAGATGCGCAACCGCCCGATCGTCGGGGCGAAGTGGCTGTTCGGCCGGACCGGGCCCGGCGCCACCAACCACTTCGAGGGCGGCGGCTTCGCGTGCAGCAACGACGAGGTCGCCTACCCCAACCTGATGTTCCACTTCCTGCCCATCGCGATCCGGTACGACGGCTCGCAGCCCGCGGGCGGGCACGGCTACCAGGTGCACATCGGGCCTATGTACTCCGACGCGCGCGGCACGGTGAAGATCACCTCGCGGGACCCGAAGGTGCACCCGGCGCTGCTGTTCAACTACCTGTCGACGCCGACCGACCGGCGGGAATGGGTCGAGGCGGTCCGGATCGCCCGGACGATCCTGACCCAGCCGGCCTTCGACGACTACAGCGCGGGCGAGCTGTCGCCCGGCCCCAAGGTCCAGAGCGACGAGGAGATCCTGGCCTGGGTGGCGCGCGACGCCGAGACCGCGCTGCACCCCTCGTGCACGGCCAAGATGGGCACCGACGCGATGGCGGTGACCGACCCCGCCTCGCTGCGGGTGCACGGCCTGGACGGGCTGCGGGTGGTCGACGCGTCGGTCATGCCGTACGTCACCAACGGCAACATCTACGCGCCGGTCATGATGACCGCGGAAAAGGCCGCCGACCTGATCCTGGGCTATACCTCGCTGCCGCCCGAGCCGGTCGCGTTCTACCGTCGCGAGCACGCAGGTGGCCAGGCCGCACGAACTCAGGTCCGTTCGGAAGATTGAAAGATCTCTTCATGGAACGGAGCTGCACAGTGGGGCCAGGGGGGTTTGTGGGGGGCGGGCAGCCCTCCAAGAGCGGGGGATCCCGGGGGGTCGTCCCCCGGGGGAAACACAGTACGGACCGTGGTGTACGGCCAGCACCACAACGTGGGATTCTTGACCCGGAAACTAGACAGACCGGCTATCACGTCACCATGATCGAATTGCACCGGTGGCATGCGACATCGGTGCGTGCAGAGCGAGGAGCGAAGCGGGCATGACCACACCGAACGGCCCTGCGGGCGGTCCTGCGGACGATCCGCTGCCCGAGGCCATGATGCTGGTACAGGGCGCGTCGGAAGCGGGCTACCAGCTCAAGATCCTGGGCGGCCTCGGGGTGCGGGTGCTCTGCCCCGACTTCCCGCCCCGGCAGCGCGCCGGCCAGGACATCGACCTGGCCTGCCTGGGCAAGAACTGGCGCAAGGTGGCCGACCATCTCGAGCGGGCGGGCTGCGCGCCCGACAAGCGGTTCAACAGCCTGAACGGTCACCAGCAGATGTACTTCAACGCCCCGTCCGGGCGGCCGATCGACGTCATGGTGGACAAGCTGTCGATGTGCCACACGCTGGACCTGCGGCCGTCGTTCGGGTCGGCGTCGCCGACCCTCGACCCGGCCGACCTGCTGCTGTCCAAGCTGCAGATCGTCGAGCTGAACGCCAAGGACGCGCACGACATCTTCCACCTGCTGTCCGGGGTGCGGGTCGGACGCGACGCGACCCGGCCGTTCATCGACACCAGACCGGTTCGGCTCGGTGCTGGCCGGCGACTGGGGCTGGTGGCGCACCGTGACCGGCAGCCTGAACAAGCTGCCCGGCCTGCTTTCGGAACAGCCGGGCCTGGCGCCGCCGTACCCGAAGTTCGACCCGCTGACCCAGGCCAAGCAGCTGCTCGAGATCGCGGAGACGGTGCCGAAGGGCCTGAAGTGGAAGACCAGGGCCAAGATGGGCGACCGGGTCCGCTGGTACGAGCTACCTGAAGAAGTCGGCCACTGATCCCCGACCAGGAGCGGTGGGCACATAGTTCTAACTGGAAAGCGCGGGCATCACGATGAAAGTCTTCTTCGCCA
Source organism: uncultured Actinomycetes bacterium (assembly GCA_963722055.1). Taxonomy (GTDB): domain Bacteria; phylum Actinomycetota; class Actinomycetes; order Streptosporangiales; family Streptosporangiaceae; genus Palsa-504. Next base: position 432,168 of record CAVRLA010000004.1, read on the forward strand.
CAGACATCCATGGCTCTGAGATCTGCTGGCGCAAATTCCTGAACGCCGCCGCCTTCTACAAGGCCGACATGGTCATCCTCGGCGGGGACGTCACCGGCAAGGTCATGGTGCCGATCGTCAGCCCCTCCCCCGGCCATTGGGAGGTCACGTTCGGCGGCGGGCGGATCCAGCTGAGTACCCAGGCCGAACTGGACGACATCAAGCGCAAGATCCGCGACCGCGGGTACTACCCAGCCGTGATGTCGGGCGACGAGCTCGACTCTCTCAACGAGGCGGACGGCTCGATAGACCGCCGGTTCACCCAGGAGATGACCAAGGGCCTGGAAATGTGGCTCGACATGGCGGACAGCAAGCTGCGCGGCGGCGAGATCCCGTGCATCCTGAACGGCGGGAACGACGACATCTGGGAGATCGACGACATCATCGAGCAGTCCCCGAACGTCAGCTTCGGCGAGGCCAAGGTGATCGACATCGGCGGCTTCTACCTCGCCTCGATGGGCTGGACCAACCCGACACCGTGGAACACGTTCCGCGAGGCTCCGGAGGACGTGCTCGCCACCAAGATCGACGCCGTGGTCTCGCAGATCCCCGACATGGAGCGGGCGATCTTCAACTTCCACGCGCCGCCGTACGGCACCGGGCTGGACGAGGCGCCCGCGCTGGACGACACCCTGCGGCCGACGCATGGCGGCGCGGTGATGAAGCCGGTAGGTTCGACGGCGGTGCGGGCCGCCATCATGAAGTACCAGCCGATGCTGTCGGTGCACGGGCACATCCACGAGAGCAAGGGCGTCAAGAAACTCGGCCGGACCCTCGCGATGAACCCCGGCAGCTCCTACACCGACGGCGTGTTGCAGGGCGCCGTTCTGGACCTGAACGAGAAGAAGGGGAAGGTTGCGAGATACATAATGGTGAACGGTTGAGATCAGGGCCTTTTGGGCTGCCGTGCAGTCGGTGAGGTCCGGGCCTGAACCGCAGTCGGCGCGCTGTGCCCGGCGGCGCGCGTTCTCACGAAGTGAGGCTCCATGCCAGCGAGGATGTCATTCCGTAACCCGCCAACTTCGCAGACCGCAGCTCCCGGATGCCCCTAAAGCCCTATATTGGCGCTAGATAAACCCAAATACCCCAGATATAGCGCTCTTACCTTCGTAAACCCGCTCAAATCCTTACTGAAGGAAACCTGGATAACCGGAGGATACACATGACGGCAGGAGCTCTCGGTGAAGAGAGACCGACTCTCTTCCTTCGCAACGCGACGGGCCTGGTCCGAGGCTGGTCGGTCAGGGACTCGCTGATCTACGCATGCCTGGCCACCAACTTCGTGACGCTCGGCATCTACGAGTTCACCTTCGCCGGGCCACGTTCCCGAAGGGCCAGCTGATAACGGCGACGATCATCGGGGGAATCTGGGTTTCCTTCCTGGTGGTCGCCTACACCGGTCTCGTCGTCACGATCCCGCGGGCCGGCGGCGACTATGTTTGGCAGACCCGGATCCTGACCAGCGGCATCGGCTTCGTGATGGCCGTGACCGGCTGGTGGTTCATTCTCTGGCTGTGGGCGCCGATCTACGGCAACATCTTGGCGGTGCAGCTGTTCCAGCCGATCTGGGCGACGCTCAAGTGGACCTGGCCGGGCGGCGGGGCGGCGTGGTTCGGAACGCACAACGGGAGTCTTCATCGTGACCCTGATCACGATCGCGCTGGCCGGCGTCCTGGTCTCCATCGGCATGGCCGGGTACGCGAAGGTTCAGCGCTGGTGCTTCGTCGGCGGCCTGATCGGCTTCGCCGTCATCGTGATCCTGCTGCTCTTCAACTCGCACGCCAACTTCGTCGCCGCGTTCAACCGGGAAGGACAGAACCTGTTCGGCGTCAAGAACGCCTACGCGGCCAGGCCAACGTGGCGGCGGTCAAGGCGGGCTACACTACGTCGCCGATCGGCTTCGGCCCGCTCGGGCCGACGATGCTGCTCGTCCCGGCGCTGATGTTCTTCCTCCTGTGGCCGAACTGGGGTACCACCCTGTACGGCGAGGTCCGCGGCGCGAGCGACTTCAGGCGGGTGTTCAGCGGCATGTTCATCGGCCTGTGGATCACGGTTATCTGCACGGTCATCTTCCTGCTGCTGATGGCCAAGACCGTCGGCTGGGGCTTCTACCAGAACCTCAACTCGCTGGACTACAACGGCACCCCGCAGTTCGGCATCTGGCCGTACCCGTTCATGTTCGCGAGCTGGCTGGTGAACAACACCGCGCTCCAGGTAATCCTGATCCTGGTGCTCAGCCTGTGGTTCTTCGGCTGGGTGGGAACGCTGTTCCTGTCCTCGACCCGGGTCATCTTCGCCGCCGCGTTCGACCGCGTGCTCCCGGACCGGGCGGCTGAGGTCTCGGAGAAGCGCAGGGTGCCGTTCTATTCGCTGATTCTGATGCTGCTGCCTGCCGTCGGGCTGGCTGCGCTGTACGCGTACAACAGCACATTCCACAACTACACCCTGGACGCCACGCTGGTCATCGCGGTGACGTACCTGTTCAGCGCGATCGCGGTGGTCATCCTCCCGCTGCGCAAACCGGACCTGTGGTACGCCTCTCCGGCCAGCAAGATCAAGCTGTTCGGCGTGCCGATCGTGCCGGTGGCCGGGGTGGTGACGATCGCGCTGCTCGTGTTCTGCCTCATCGAGTGGCTGTCTAACAAGCTGTACTTCGTGAACAATGTGTCCTCCCTCATCTACATGGGCGCGAACTACGTGCTGGCCATCGTCATCTTCGTGACCGCCCGCATCATCCGTAACCGCCAGGGCATCGACCTGTCAGCCTCATCAACAAGGAAATCCCGGTCGAGTAGCAGTTTTCGTTATCGTGGGCCGTTACCGGTGTCATGGCACCTGTAACGGCCCACGATCAGTTCCCGGGGAGTTGCGTGAGCGCTGAGCGGGCGGACGGTGGTGGTGACGGGCGCCAATACTGGGATCGGGAAGGCCACGGCGGTGGCGCTGGCGCGGGAGGGCTGGCGGGTTTAGGTGGCTGCTCGGTCCGCGGCTAAGGGTGAGGCGGCGGTGGCTTCGATCAAGGCTGCCGCTGGCTCCGATTCGGTGTTTTTCCTGGCTTTGGACCTCGCGGACCTGGAGTCGGTGCGGTCGTGCGCGGAGGGGTTCCTGGCCCGGGGGGAGCCGCTGCACGTGCTGGTGAACAACGCCGGGGTCGGGGGCGCGCGGGGGCTGACCAGGCAGGGGTTCGAGCTGATGTTCGGGGTGAATCACCTCGGGCACTTCCTGCTGACTCAGTTGCTGCTGGAGCGGCTGACCTCGACCGCGCCGGCGCGGGTGGTGACGGTGGCCAGCGACGCGCACTACCAGGCGCGCGGCATCGACTGGGAGGCGCTGCGGCGCCCCGCGCGGGGCATCACCGGGCTGGGCGAGTACGCGGTCTCCAAGCTGTGCAACGTGCTGTTCTCGCAGGAGCTGGCGCGCCGCACGGCGGGCACCGGGGTGACCACGTACGCGCTGCACCCGGGCGTGGTGGCCTCGGACATCTGGCGGCGGGTGCCGTGGCCGGTGCGGCCCTTGGTCACCCGGCGCATGCTGTCGGTGGACCAGGGCGCCGCGACGTCGCTGTACTGTGCGACCTCGCCGGCGGTGGCCTCGGAGAGCGGCCTGTTCTACGACAAGAGCGCGCCGCGGCCGGCCAGCCCGGTGGCGACCCCGGAGCTCGCCGCCGAGCTGTGGCAGCGCAGCCAGGCGTGGACTGCCGCTTACGCGGCGGACACGGCATGATCGTCTGGTCACGGCATGATCGTCTGGTGAAGCGGGCAGTAACCCTTCCTAGGCCGCATTGATCAGGGGAAGCTGGGGGCATGGATCTTCCTGTCAATCCGCCGGTGGCGCCGATGCTGGCCAAGCCGGTGGACAAGATCCCGGACGGGGACTACGTATTCGAGCCGAAGTGGGACGGCTTCCGGTCGATCGTGTTCCGCGACGGCGACGAGGTCGAGATCGGCAGCCGGAACGAGCGGCCGATGACGCGCTACTTCCCGGAGCTGGTCGCGGCGATCCGCGCGCAGCTGCCGGAGCGCTGCGTGATCGACGGGGAAATCGTGGTCCCCGACGCGGCCGGCCGGAGGCTGGACTTCGAGGCGCTGCAGCTGCGCATCCATCCGGCGGCTAGCCGGGTTTCGCTGCTGGCGGAGCAGACGCCCGGCCACTTCATCGCGTTCGACCTGCTCGCTTTGGGCGACTCGGACTACATGGAGCGGCCGTTCGCCGAGCGACGAGCTCTGCTCGAGGACGCCCTAGCCGGGGTCCGCTCCCCCATTCACCTGACCCTGGCTACCACGGACCGTTCGGTGGCGTCCGGCTGGTTCGGCCGGTTCGAGGGGGCCGGGCTGGACGGGCTGATCGCCAAGCCGGCCTGCGGCGTGTACGAGCCGGATCGGCGGGTGATGAAGAAGATCAAGCACGAGCGCACCGCGGACTGCGTGGTGGCGGGCTACCGGGTGCACAAGAGCGGCGAGGACCGGATCGGGTCGCTGCTGCTCGGGCTGTACAAGGATGACGGCCGCCTGGCCAGCGTGGGAGTGGTCGGCGCGCTCCCGATGGAGCAGCGCATCTCGCTGTTCGCGGAGCTGCAGCCGCTGGTCACGGGGTTTGAAGGGCACCCGTGGGACTGGGGGGCGCACGTGGCCGGGCAGCGGACCCCGCGGGCGGCCATGGCCAGCCGGTGGAACGCGGACAAGGACCTGTCCTTCGTCCCGCTGCGCCCCGAGCGCGTGCTCGAGGTCCGCTACGACCACATGGAAGGACCGCGGTTCCGGCACACGGCCCAGTTCGTCCGGTGGCGGCCGGACCGCGAGCCCCGCTCGTGCACGTATGAGCAGCTGGAGGAGCCGGTCAGCTTCAACCTGGCTGAGATCCTGCGAGGGGGCGGCGCCTGATGGCCGAGCCGAAACTCGTGCTGGAACTGGCCAGCCGCGAGGTGGCGATCAGCAACCCGAGCAAGGTGTTCTTTCCGCGGGCCGGGGTCACCAAGCTGGACATGGTGCGCTACTACCTTTCGGTCGCAGACGGGGCCCTGGGCGGGGTCCGGGAGCGGCCGATGGCGCTGAAGCGGTTCGTGAACGGGGCCGAGAGCGAGCCGTTCTTCCAGAAGCGGGCCCCGGACAAGCGCCCGGACTGGGTCGAGACCGTCGAGCTGCGCTTTCCCTCCGGGCGCACCGCGGACGAGGTGGTGGTCAGCGACGAGGCCGCGCTGGCCTGGGTGATCAACCTCGGCTGCATCGACCTGAACCCGCATCCGGTCCGGTCATCCGACCTCGAGCACCCCGACGAGCTGCGGGTCGACCTGGACCCGGTCCCCGGCGTGGAGTGGCCGCAGATCAGGGATGTGGCCATAGTGGCGGCCGGCGTGCTGGCCGATTTCGGGCTGACCGGCTGGCCCAAGACCTCCGGGTCACGCGGCATGCACATCTACGCCCGGATCGAGCCGAGCTGGTCATTCGGGGAGGTGCGCCGCGCGGCGGTCGCGGTGGCCCGGGAGATCGAGCGGCGGGCGCCGGACATCGCCACCTCCAAGTGGTGGAAGGAGGAGCGGCACGGCGTCTTCGTGGACTACAACCAGAACGCCAAGGACCGGACGGTCGCGTCGGCGTATTCGGTCCGCCCGGTCCCCGACGTCCGGGTATCGGCCCCGCTGACCTGGGACGAGGTGCCGGAATGCGATCCGGCGGCGTACACGCTGTTTACCGTGCCGGACCGATTCGCTGCGCTGGGCGATCCCTGGGCCGGGATGGACGAGGCGGCCGGGTCGCTGGACGCGCTGCTCGAGCAGGCGGCCAGGGACGAGGCGGCGGGCCTGCCCGATGCGCCGTGGCCGCCGCACTACGAGAAGCAATCCGGCGAAGCGCCGCGGGTGCAGCCGTCCAAGCGGCGTTCCGATGTCGCGGTCCCGGCACCGGCGCCGGGGAAGTCGAGCGGGCCGACGGGGCGTCGGCGCAGCACGATGCCGCTGATCGAGATCGCCCGCGCGGAGACCAAGGACGAGGCGATGGCGGGGCTGGAGCGCTGGAAGGCCAGGCATCCATCGGTATGGCCGCTGCTCGAGCCGCGGGACGTCCTGGTCGACGCGATGCGCGGGCGCAGCTCCCTGTGGTACCGGATCCGGGTCAACCTCCAGCACGTCCCGCAGGCCGAGCGCCCGTCCCAGGAACCGCTGGAAGTGGACTACGACCCCTGGGCGGGCTTGCGTCCCTAGCCGCTGGCGACCGCCCGGCCGCGTCGCCCCTCCTCCTCGTCGCCCCTCCTCCTCGTCGCCCCTCCTCCTCGTCGCCCCTCCTCCTCGTCGCCCCTCCTCCTCGTCGCCCCTCCTCCTCGTCGCCCCTCCTCCTCGTCGCCCCTCCTCCTCGTCGCCCCTCCTCCTCGTCGCCCCTCCTCCGCGGCGCGGCGGCGTCCGCCGTCGCCCCTCCTCTCCGTCGCACCACGCGCCGCGGAGCGGCGGCGTCCGCCGTCGGCCGCTGCTCGCCAGCACTACCGGTCTCAGCCGTCACGGCACGGCCCCATCGGCCATCTGGGCTAACCGACCCGATGGCCCATCGGCCCGGTTATAACCGACCCGATGGGCCATTGACCCGGTTGCCCCGGGCCCTGAGCGTCAAGGTTGCGTGGCGCAAGAGGCCGGTGATGCTGAAGAGCATGACGTTACCTGGCTCGGTGGCATGCAGGACCCGGGCTGGGGGCGGGCACGACGGCCCGTTCAGACTGATGGTTTTAGTCGACCACCACCCAGTCCAGGGTGCGCTGGACGGCCTTGCGCCAGCCGACGTAACCGGCCGCGCGCCGGTCCTCGGTCCAGGACGGCAGCCAGCGCTTTGACTCGTGCCAGTTGGCGCGCAGCTCGCTCGTGTCCCGCCAGAACCCGGCGGCCAGCCCGGCCGCGTAGGCGGCGCCGAGCGCGGTGGTCTCGGCCACCACCGGGCGGCTGACCGGCACGTCGAGAATGTCGGCCTGCAACTGCATGGCTAGCTCGTTGGCGGTCACCCCGCCGTCCACCTTGAGCACCTCGAGCCGGACCCCGGAATCCCGCTCCATCGCCTCGGCCACGTCCCTGGTCTGATAGGCGATGGCTTCCAGCGTCGCGCGGGCCAGGTGCGCGCTGGTGTGGAACCGGGACAGGCCGACGATCGCGCCGCGCGCGTCGGCGCGCCAGTACGGCGCGAACAGACCGGAGAAGGCCGGCACGAAATAGACCCCGTCGGTGTCGGTGACCTGCGCGGCGAGGGTCTCGCTCTGCGCCGCGCCGGTGATGATGCCGAGCTGGTCACGCAGCCACTGCACCGCGGCACCGGTTACGGCGATCGAGCCCTCGAGCGCGAAGACGGCGGGCTCGGCGCCGAACTTGAAGCACACGGTGGTCAACAGGCCGCTGGCGGAGCGGACGATATCCGTCCCGGTGTTCAGCAGCAGGAAGTTGCCGGTGCCGTACGTGTTCTTGGCCTCGCCGGCGGCGAAACACACCTGCCCCACCATGGCGGCCTGCTGGTCGCCCAGCATGCCCGTGACCGGCAGCTCGCCGCCGAACGGACCCTGGGCGGTCGTGGTCCCGTAGGGCTCGGGAGTCGCCGACGGCTTGATCTCGGGCAGCATGGGGCGCGGGACGGTGAACAGCTCCAGCAGCTCGTCGTCCCAGTCCAGGGTGGCCAGGTTCATCAGCATGGTGCGGCTGGCGTTGGTGACGTCGGTGACGTGGACGCCGCCTTCGGTGCCGCCGGTGAGGTTCCACAGCAGCCAGGTGTCGACGGTGCCGAAGATCGCCACGCCCCGCTCGGCGTCGGCGCGCAGGCCGTCAACGGTGTCGAGCAGCCAGCGCAGCTTGCCGCCGGAGAAGTAGGTGGCGGGCGGCAGGCCCGCCTTGTGCCGGATCGTTTCCCCGTGCCCCTGGCGCTCCAGGGTCGCGGCGATCGTGTCGGTCCTGGTGTCTTGCCAGACGATCGCGTTGCCGTACGGACGCCCGGTCCGCCGGTTCCACACCACCGTGGTCTCCCGCTGGTTGGTCAGGCCCAGCGCCGCGAGGTCGGCGAGGCCCAGGTTGCTGGCGTTCAGCACGGTCTTGATGACCGCGCAGGTCCGTTCCCAGATCTCCACCGGGTTGTGCTCCACCCAGCCGGGGCGGGGCAGCACCTGGGTGTGCTCGAGCTGATGGCGGGCGACCTCGGAGCCAGAGTGATCGAAGACCATGAAGCGGGTACTCGTAGTGCCCTGATCCACCGCCCCGACGAAATCGGCCACGCTCTGCTCCTTCCATTTCCGGCTGTTTCGCTGCGATCCGGACATCGGCGGATAAACGGCTGTTCACCGGCGTGTCGCGGTTTGCGACTAGATTGACGATGTACATACCCTAGAACTAAGCAGCCCGTGAGTATCCGGCAGGACCGGTCAGCGAGTCCAGGCTCGCCGGGCCGGTGCTGGCCAGGTACGCACGAACCTGATGACGCGGATTTGGCAAAGAAGCTCCGTCCGATGGGGGATGGGTGATGGGGAATAACGGCGTTCTGGACGCCCGCGAGCGGAGCGCGATGCTCAGCCGGCTGGCGACCGAGCGGTTCGACGTGCTGGTCATCGGCGGCGGCATCACCGGGGCCGGGGCCGCCCTGGACGCCGCCTCCCGCGGCCTGCGGGTGGCCCTGGTCGAGGCGCGCGACCTGGCCTCGGGCACCTCGAGCCGATCGAGCAAGCTCATCCACGGCGGCCTGCGGTACCTGGAACAGCTTGACTTCAAGCTGGTCTACGAGGCGCTGCGGGAACGCGACCTGCTCGTGTCCAAGCTCGCGCCGCACCTGGTCAAGCCCGTGTCGTTCCTGTATCCGCTGTACAAGAAGGTGGTCGAGCGGCCGTACGTCGGGGCGGGCCTGGCCCTGTACGACGCGATGGAGGGAACCCGCAGGCCGGTACCGCACCACCGGCACATGACCGCCCGCGGCGCACTGAAGCTGGCCCCCGCCCTGTCCCCGGAACGGCTGGCGGGCGCGATGCTCTACTACGACGCTCAGGTCGACGACGCCCGGCACACGCTCACCGTAGCCCGCACCGCGGCGGCACACGGCGCGGTGATCGCGACCCGGGTCAGCGCGGTCGGGCTGCTGCGTTCCCCGGACGGGGAACGGGTGACCGGCGCGCGGGTGCGCAACGAGGAGACCGGGCACGAGGTCACGGTGACCGCGGAGGCCGTGGTGGTCTGCGCCGGGGTGTGGACCGACCTGGTGCACGAGATGGCCGGGGTCCGGGCCGGATACCAGGTCCGGATGTCCAAGGGCGTACACATCGTGGTGCCGCGGGAGGCGGTGCAGGCCGAGACCGGCGTGATCGTGCGCACGGACAAGAGTGTGCTGTTCTTCATCCCGTGGGGGGAACACTGGATCGTCGGCACGACCGACACCGACTTCTCCGGCGACCGGGCCGAGCCCGTGGCGACCGAGGAAGACGTCGACTACATCCTGACCGCCGCGAACCGGGTGCTGGTGCGCCCGCTCACCCGCGCCGACGTCATCGCCGTGTACGCGGGCCTGCGGCCGCTGGTGGCGGCCCCGCCGAGCAACGGGGCCAAGGGGCCCAAGCCCACCACCAAGGTGTCCCGGGAACACGTGGTCGACGTCCCGCTGCCGGGCCTGACCAGCATCGCGGGCGGCAAGTTCACCACCTACCGGCTGATGGCCCGGGACGTCGTGGACGCCGCGGTGGCCGACTTCGGCCAGGCGGTGCCGGCCTCGGTCACCGACCAGGTGCCGCTGCTCGGCGCGGACGGCCTGGCTGCCGTCCGGGCGGGCGCGGGACGGCTCGCCGAGGACTACCAGGTGCCCCGCGCGACAGTAGAGCACCTGCTGGACCGGTACGGGGCGCTCGCAGGCGAGGTCCTCGACCTGGTCCGGGCCGATCCCGGGCTGGCCCAGCCGCTGGCCGACGGTCACCCGTACCTGCGCGCCGAGGTCGTCTACGCGGTCATCCACGAGAACGCGCTGCACGTCGAGGACGTGCTGATGCGGCGGATGCGCCTGTTCATCGAGTCGGCCGACGCGGGCACCGGGGTGGCGGACGCGGTGAGCACGATCATGGGCCGCCTGCTGGGCTGGAGCCGGCGCAAGCGCGCCGCCGAGACGCGGCGGTACCTGGACCTGGTGGCCGCCGAGCAGACGGTGACGGCCCTTGGGCCAGATTCGGTGCCGGGTCCGATGCTGGCCCGCGCCACGGCGGGATGAGCGCGGACCAGGAGCCGTCGGGGCTTTCGGGTTCCCGGCGCCTGCTGCTGACCTTCCGGCTGGACCAAGAGCAACGACAGCGCCTGCGGGCCCGCCTGGCCCGCGAGGGGCGCACCATGTCCGAGGTGGTGACGCACGGCCTGCGGCAGTACGTGCAGCGCACACGGCACCCCGACGGTGCGGGCCTGCCGGGCACCAAGCCACCGGCGTCAGACCCTGGCGGCCTGGTGCTGCCCGATCGCGTCGCGGCCTGGCTGCGCGAGCTCCGCTCGTCGGGGCGCAGCGAGCTGCTGTCGGCGACGCTGGCCGCCCTGAGCGAGCAGGGCTGGCCGCTGCGCCCGCTGGCCGAGGCGCTCGGCGTCAGCAAGCAGGCCGTGCAGGGGCGTATCCGCCGCCGGGTCCCGGCCGAGCTGCGAGGCCACGTGACGAACTGCGAGCCCCCGCCGCCGTTCCCGCACCGACGCGAGGCCAGCGCGAACGGGTTTCGCCCGCACCTGACGATCAAGATCGACCGTACGCTGCGGGCGGCCGCACATCAGGCGGCCGCGCACGACGGCAGTTCGCTCAGCCAGGTGGTGGAGACCATCCTGGATCGCTATCTCCGGCACGGCCTGGCCGGGGAGGATCAGCTGCGCTCGCCCGCGTCGCCCCCGGCCGCTTCTTCGCGGCGCAGCACCAGGATCATCCGCCAGGCGTCCGCCGCCTCCACCGAGGTGTCGGCGTCGAAATCCCCGTAGCTGGCGACCACGGCGAATCCGCCGGCCAGGCGGATCGCGGCGGTCAGCTCGGTGGCGGTCCAGAACCGGTTGGGTACCACGTCGCTGACCGTCCGCAAGGAGCCGCCTCGCTTGTGGTAGGTGACGGTGACGTGTTCCCTGGTGATCTGCGTGACCGGGTCGATTTCGTCCGTTCCGCCGCCCCAGCGGACGCGGACCGTGCCGCCGTCGACCTCGCTGCTCCACTCGCTGCTGGTCCTGCGCTCGGCGGCGAAGAAGTCCGCCGGATGCGCGAGCTCGGTGATGTAGAGGCTGCCGGGGGCCAGATGACGCGCCACCGAGGCCAGGTGCTGGAGCAGGTCGTCGAGCGTGAGCAGGTGGCACAGCGAGTTGAGCATGGTGATGGCGAGATCGAACTGGCGGCCCAGACTGAAGTCCCGCATGTCGGCCTGGATGACGGTCAGGCGGGCGTTATCCGCCGCCGCCAGGTCCCTGACCCGCGCGCACATCGCCGCGGACAGATCCAGCGTGGTGGCGTCCAGGCCACGGCGGGCCAGCTCGCGGGAGTGCTCGGCCGGTCCGGCCGCGAGCTCCAGGACCGAGCGCGGCGGACCGCTATCCGGGTGCCGGTGCCGGCCGGACCACCGGAGCAGCGCGTCAACCTCGCCCCGAACGTCACGGTAGGCGCATGCGGCCTCGTACAGCTCGGGTTCGTCATAGATTCCAGACACCCGACCATGATGCCCGACCGGCGCCGGCATCTGAGCCGACCACCGGGGGCCCGCCCCTGAGCCATCGCAATCCGCGATGAGCACTGTGGTACGCGCACTAGCCGCACGCAACGGGGCTGCGGCAGACTGTCCGTCATGATGACAGAGAGCCAGGCGCTGGAGACCCTGACGCGCGAGGATCCGGAGGCAGCCGGTGACGCGAAGGCAGCCCTGGCCTGGCTGACCGGCGACGAGGGCCTGGAGGCCATCTCGCTGCTGCGCCTGCAGGAGTTCCTGTGGTACGCGCTCCCGGTCAAGTGGCCGATGTCCACGCCGGGGCGGGTCGGGGTGGCCAAGGCGCTCGGCCGCCTGTTCCTGCTGGCGGGCCTGGACCGTTACGCCGGGGTCTGCTCGTCGGCCGGGACCGAGCGAATCATCACGGCCTACGCCGGCCGGCACGAGGACGGAATCACTGCGTATACCGAAGCCATCGAGGCCTCGAACGCGGCGCCGCCGGACACCGACCTGCTGGCCTGGGGATCGGTGATGGGACCGCAGGAGCGTGCGGCGTACGACGCCTGCGCGGCCGCGCTCGAGCTGGCCTTTGCGTCCGGCGAACTGTGCGTGGGGACACGCGGCTGGCGGACCAAGCACGCGGATCTGGTCAACCGCTGGCTGACCGGCCGGGCCGAGGGCAGTGCTTATTCCGGGGCTTACTCCGGGGGGAACCACCCCCCGCAGGCCCTCCCTGATCCCGGCGGGACCCATCCCTCCAGACCTTCCTTGGGCACGGACACCTGGCTCGGCCGCATCAGCGCCGAGCGCATCGACGCGTGGGCGCACGGCCGCCCCGGCGAGCGGTCGCGGCTGGCCCGCGCGCTCATCTCGCGCATGCTCGAGCCGCCCGCGCTGCCCGACGATCCGTTGCCCACGCTGCGCTGGCTGCTCGGTCACGCGGACGAGGGACTCAGGCTCACCGCCCGCTACTACATCGCGCCCGCGCTGGTCACCGAGGCGGTCGACACGTTCGGCTGGCGCGACCAGCTCGTCGGTACCCTGCGCCAGGAGCTGGACGTGTTCCCGCTGCACACCCTGCGCGGCATGGCGCAAACCGAGATGGGCGCCATCCGCCGCAGCCGTACCAGCCTGGTCCTGACCAAGACGGGCAAGCTGATGGCGGTCGATCCAGCGGCCAGGTGGCACATCGGCACGGCCGCGCTGATCGGCCCGGATGACGGGCCGCAGCCCGATTTCTCGGTCGCGGTGCGCGAGGCCGCGCTGCTGGTCATCCTGGCCAGCGGGCCGACCGGATACGACGACCTGACCAGACTGCTGACCGACATCCACGGCGTGGAGGGCTGGGCCGCGGGCAGCAGCACCGGCCTGGCCAGCGCCGTGCGCACCGAGCTCTACACCCTCCGGCACCGGCTGTGGGCGCTGCATCTACTGGGCAGCGAGCGCAGCTTCAGCGCGCCGCTCTCGCTCACCGAGACCGGCGTCGCCGCGGCCCTGTCCGCCTTGCTCGCCCGTGCCCTGCGCCCCCGCCATCACCTGGGCCTCGGCTAGCCGCAGCTAGGACCAGTGCAGCGGGAAGTAGCCGGTGTAGTTCTCGGCCAGCGTGGTGGCGGCCGCACGGGAAGAGGTGACGTAGCGCAGCTGGGCGAGCTGAAGCTCGGCGTCGAACGGGTCCAGGCCCGGGTCGACGTGCAGCATGGACGTCATCCACCAGGAGAAATGCGTGGCCCGCCAGACCCGGTGCAGGCTGGCGTCAGAGTAGGCGTCGGCCGGGCCGGGGTCCCCGTCACGCAGCAGGCTGGTCAGGGCTTCGGCTAGCACGGTCACGTCGGCCATGGCCAGGTTGAGGCCCTTGGCCCCGGTAGGCGGCACGATGTGCGCGGCGTCCCCGGCCAGGAACAGCCGCCGGTAGCGCATGGGCGAGGCGACGAAGCTGCGCATCGGCGAGATGGCCTTCTCGGTGATCGGGCCGTCCGCCAGTGCCCAGCCCGGGATGACCAGCCGGTGCCGCAGCTCAGCCCAGATCCGGTCGTCCGGCCAGTGCTCGATCTCCTCGTCCTCGCTGACCTGCAGGTACAGCCGGCTGACCTGCGGGGTACGCATGGTGTGCAGCGCGAACCCGTCCTCGTGCCGCGAGTAGATGAGCTCGTCGGTGGACGGCGGCACGGTGGCCAGGATGCCGAGCCAGGAATACGGGTAGCCGCGCTCGGCCACCCGGACCAGGCCGGGCGGCATGGAATCGCGGCAGATGCCGTGGAAGCCGTCGCAGCCGGCGATCACGTCGCAGCGGACATCGTGCCGGGTTCCCGCGGCGTCGGTGTAGCGAAGCAGAGGCCGGTCCTCGTCCAGATCCGCGACCTCAGTGCCGGAGACCTCGAACTCGACCTGAGCTCCGGCGGCCAGCCGGGCCTGGATCAGGTCCTTGACGATCTCGGTCTGCGCCCAGATCGTCACCCAGCGGCCGCCGGTCAGGTCGCGGAAATCGAGGTGGTGCCGCTCCCCCGCGAACTGCAGGTAGATCCCGCCGTGCTCGAGCCCCTCGGCGTCCATCCGCTGGCCCAGGCCGACCTTGCGGAGCAGCTCGACGGTGCCGGCCTCCAGCAGGCCGGCCCGCTGCCGGGCCTCGCAGTAGGCCCGGCTGCGGTTCTCCACCACGATCGAGTCGATGCCGCGCAGCGCCAGCAGGTGCGACAGCAGCAGGCCGGCTGGCCCGGCTCCGACGATGCCGACCTGGGTCCTGGCGGTCATGGTCATCAGGCTAGAACGGGTACGGGGCGATGTCGCCGCGGATGGTGACCCAGCGGGTATCGGTGAACGCGTCCAGGTTCGCCGTGCCTCCGAACCGGGCGCCGGTGCCGGAGGCACCCAGCCCGCCGAACGGGATGTTCGGCTCGTCGTCCACGGTCTGCTCGTTGATGTGCACGATCCCGGTCGGGATCTGCCGGGCCAGGTCCAGGCCGCGCATGACGTCCCGGGTCAAGATGCCGAGCGACAGCCCGTACTCGCTGTCGGCGGCGAGCTTGGCCGCGTCCTCGGCGGTGGCGAAGCGGATGACCGGGGCGACCGGGCCGAATACCTCGCTGGCGTAGGCGGGCATCTGAGCCGCCACGTCGGCCAGCACGGTCGGACGGTAGAACAGCCGGTCGTAGCTGCCGCCTGCGGCCAGCCGGGCCCCGGCGGCCACGCTGTCACGGACCAGGCCGTGGACCTTATCCCGCTGGCGTTCGTCGATGACCGGGCCGAGGGCCACCTGCTCGGTGGCCGGATTGCCGACCGGGAGGTGGCCGGCCTTGTCGGCCAGCCGGGCCACGTAGTCGTCGTAGATCGCCTCGTGCACCAGGTGCCGGCCGGTGGTCATGCAGATCTGGCCCTGGTGCAGGAACGAGCCCCAGGCACCGGCCGAGACCGCGCGGTCCAGGTCCACGTCGTCGAGCACGATGAGGGCCGAGTTGCCGCCGAGCTCCAGGTGCACGCGCTTGAGGTGGCGCGCGGCCAGCTCACCAACCCGGCGGCCGGCCGCCGTGGATCCGGTGAAGGAGACCAGCCGCACGAGCGGCTCGGTGACGACCGCCTCGCCGACGTCCACCCCGCCGGGCAGCACGTGCAGCAGGCCCGCGGGCAGCCCGGCCTCCTCGAAGACCCGGGCCAGCGCCAGGCCGCCGCATACCGCGGTGCGCGGATCGGGCTTGAGCACCACGGCGTTGCCCAGGGCCAGCGCGGGCGCTACCGAGCGGATGGCCAGGATCTGCGGGAAGTTGAACGGCGCGATCACGCCGACCACGCCGACCGGGATCCGTTCGGCGAAGCTCAGCCGGGGCTGCTCGCTGGGCAGCAGCTCACCATAGGCGCGCGAGGGCAGCGTGGCGGCCTCGTAGATCTCCTGGGTCGCCACGTGGGTCTCGAATCCCATGGCGGGCGGGATCTTGCCGCTCTCCCTGATCCCCCACCACTCGATGTCGGCGGCGTTAGCCAGCCACAGATCGGCGGCCCGGCGTAGCAGCGCCGACCGCTCGGTGTGCGGCGTGGCCGCCCAGGCCGGCTGCGCGGCCGCCGCGAGCTGGGCCGCACGGGCGACGTCGGCCGGGGTCGCGATCCCGGTCCGGCCGAGTTCGGCACCGGTCGCGGGCTCGATCACCGCGGCGTCGCCGCCGCCCCCGTCGACCCAGCCGCCGGAGTAGATCTTGCCGCGCCAGACCGCCTCGTCCATGAGTGCCATGCCAGCTCCTTGCGTCGACCGTACGTAAGACGAACGATAGTTCAGAAAGCGAACGGGCGGTGCCCAGGTCTATGATGTCATCGACCGAGCAGGAGGCCCGATTGACTGACAGCCAGGAACAGGGTCATGACGGGGACTTCGTGCAGTCACTCGAGCGCGGCTTGTCCGTCATCCGCGCCTTCGACGCGGAACACCCGAAGCTGACCCTGAGCGAGGTAGCGACGAGCACCGGCCTGAGCCGGGCCGCCGCCCGCCGGTTCCTGCGTACGCTGGTCCAGCTCGGCTACATGCGCAGCGACGGCAGCCGGTTCGCCCTGCGGCCGAAGATCCTCGAACTCGGCTACGCGTACCTGTCCAGCCTGACCCTGCCCGAGGTCGCGATGCCGCACCTGGAGCAGTTGGTCGAGCAGGTGCACGAATCCTCCTCGGTCTCCGAGCTGGACGGGGACGACGTGGTCTACATCGCCCGGGTTCCGACCAAGCGGATCATGACCGTGACGATCAGCGTCGGAACTCGGTTCCCCGCCTACGCCACCTCGATGGGCCGAGTGATGCTGGCCGCGCAGTCCGATGAGCGGCTGGATGAGTACCTGGAGTCGACCAGCCTGCGCGGCCTGACCGGGCACACCATCACCAGCGCCACCGCGCTGCGCCGGGAACTGCGCAAGATCAGGACCCAGGGCTGGGCGCTGGTCGACCAGGAGCTCGAGGAGGGGCTGCGGTCCATCGCGACCCCCATCCGGGACGCGGACGGCCAGGTCATCGCCGCCGTCAACATCTCCACGCACGCCGGCCGACGCACCCTGAACACCATCGTGGAGGAGTTCCTGCAGCCCCTGCTCACGACCGCCCGCCGGATCGAGCTGGACCTGGCCCGTTCCTCCCGCGCCACCGCCCGGGCCCGTCCTCAGGTCTAGGAGGCCCGGTAGCCCTCAGGCGCACCGTCCTGCCACACTAGCTTGCTATGCGCACGCTCGTCGTCGATCATCCCCTGGTCACCCACAAGCTCACCGCGCTGCGCGACGTCGCCAGCGACACCGCGACCTTCCGCAGCCTGACCGCCGAGCTGGTGACGCTGCTGGCCTACGAGGCGACCCGCGAGATACGGGTGCAGCCGACCTCCGTCACCACGCCGGTCGGGGTGGCCCGTGGCGTCAAGCTGGCCCGGCCGGTCCCGCTCATCGTGCCCGTGCTGCGGGCCGGCATCGGCATGCTGGACGGCATGACCCGGCTCCTGCCCATGGCCGACGTCGGCTTCGTCGGGCTGCGCCGGGACGAGGAGTCGCTCATCGCCGAGACCTACGCGGACCGGCTGCCCGCCGATCTGACCGACCGGGACACGTTCGTGCTCGATCCCATGCTGGCCACCGGCGGCACCCTGGCCACCGTGATCAGCATGCTGGTGAACCGGGGCGCCGCGTCGGTAACCGCGATCTGCCTGCTGGCCGCTCCGGAGGGGCTGCGCCGGGTGGAAGAGGCCTTCGCCGGCGACGGGGACCCGGGGGTGCCGGTGGTCACCGTCACCGCGGCCGTGGACGAGCGGCTGAACGAGCGCGGGTACATCGTGCCCGGGCTGGGCGACGCGGGCGACCGCCTGTTCGGCCGGATCTAGCCGGCCAGAACCCCCGGATTCGGGGATACCGCTGCGTGAATCGTCCTGATTGGCTACATGCGGCAGGGTGCCGGGTTCTGCTCTCGGTAATACCGTCCAGCCGAGGGTATGGGGGGGCTCAACCCCCGGACTGGTCGTAGCAGGCCCGGCGCCCCGCCCGGATCGCCGGGACCGGCTGGCCACGACGGGCCTTGGGTCCCGTACCAGCGGCCGGGGCGAGGTAAGAGGAACCCGGATGCGAGCCTGGGCAACGCGAGCTATTAATAGAAACACAGACGTACCAGACCGCGTTTTTCAGGCAGGACATCGATGCTGAGCCGTATCCCCGGGACCCCGCCATGGCGGTGAGCGCGCGCGTGTGCACGGCCACGGGCCAGGAAATACGGATGACCGAGGGGGGCCGGCTCGTCTTCGGCCGGGGTCCGGAGGTCGACTTGGCCGTGCCGGCCGGACGGGGGCTGTCCCGGCGGGCCGGCATCGTGACCGCGCTGGCGGCCGGAGCGTGGATCACCAACGTCAGCCGCACGCACGCGCTGTACGTGGAGGGCGAGGGATACCGGATCAGGCTGCCGCGGCTCGAGGACGGCAGCGAGCCCGTCGGCGGCTGGCTGCTGCACTCGGGTACCGCGCTGGTCGGCTCGCGCGCCATGCTCGACGAGGGTTTCCCGCTCGAGGTGACGATCATCGGCCAGCGGGCCGAAGACGGGGACCCCCATTCCTCGACCGCTCCGCAGCCGGACGGAGAAGGCACGATCCTGCCGCTGTACCTGGACCCGATGACCAAGCTCTTCCTCGTCGCGCTGCTGTGGTGCCGGCCCTGGCTGCTCGATCCGAGCGCCACCACGCCGCTGCCGCGCACCCCGGAAATCGCCCGCGGGGCCCTGCAGGTGACCGGCGCCTATCACGAACTGGAGCGGTTCGAGACCGATGCCGAGTTCCGCGACCTGCTCTCGGCCCGGGTGGCCGAACATATCAAGGTGCTGCGGCGCAAGATCAGCGATCGCGGCCTGGCAGGCTCGGACGTCCGGCTCTCGGACGAGGTGGCGGTCCGGATCCTGATCGATTACGGCATCATCACCTCGGCCGACCTCAGCCGACTGGCCGACCCGGCGTGGCGCTCCCGCCAGGAAGACCTGTGGTGGACCGAGAGTTGATCACGGCGCGGGTGGCGCGCCGGCGGGCGGCGCGCCGGGCGGGAGCACCATGAACTCCGTCTGCGCCTGACTGCCGTCGGACGCGGTCACGTGGACCGTGGCCAGCCCCGGCGGCAACGCCCCGGAGTAGAGCTGGCGGACCGGGACCCGGAACGCGCCGTCCGCGGCAGCGACCGGCCGGAACTCCGAGGTGACGTCGAGCAGCGGCTTGTTGCCCGGCGGCGGGCCGATCTCGGACAGCATGACCAGCACGGGCTGGCCCGGCGGGAAGCCGTGGCCCTCGACGACGAACGCAGCGCTCGGGTCGCCCTGGCTCTGGTTCATGCACAGCGTGTGGCTGGCCACGTCCTGGGTGCCGCATACGGTATCCGGCGCCAGCGGTGCGGGCAGCTGGTCGCTCGAACTGGTGAGGGACGCACCGAGGATGACGCCGCCCACCACCAGAGCGGCGCCGACCGAGACCCAGCCGACCCAGGCCAGGTGCGTTCGCACCCACCCCCGCCAGCTCGCCGGCCGACGCGGGGACTTCTTGGGCTGGTAGGCCGCGGGCAGCTCCGTGTAAGAAGCGGAGGTGGCGTCCCCGCCGTCCTCCTGGCCGGCCGATGAGGCGGGCCCGCTGGCCAGCAGGGGGTTCCGCTGGTACTGCGCGACCAGGGCCATGGCCGCGTCGGGCAGGTAGGAGTGTTCCCCGGCCGCGCCGGGCCGGGTCTCGGTGAACTGCCCGAGCTGGGCCAGCATCACCGTCGAGGTCGGCCGCTCCCGCGGGACGCGGTGCAGGCAGGCCGTGATCAGTTCGGTGAGCTCGTCCGGCAGGCCGGACAGGTCGGGCTCCTCGGTGGCCAGCCGGGCCAGCACGTCCATGACCGAGTCGCCCCGGTAGGGCGGGTGCCCGGTCGCCGCGAACAGCAGCGTGGCCCCCAGCGCGTACACGTCGCTCGCGGCCGAGGCCTGGTGGGTGTCACGGGCCTGCTCCGGCGCCATGTACGCGGGCGTCCCGACCGCCCCGCGTGAGGTCGTCACGCCCATCCGCTCGGCCGCCCGGGCCACGCCGAAGTCGATCACCCGCGGCCCGTCCGGCGCCACTAGCACGTTCGACGGCTTGAGATCCCGGTGCACCAGGCCCACGCCGTGGATCGAGGCCAGCGCCTCCGCGCACCCCGCGGCGAGCCAGCGGACCGAGCCGGCCGGCAGCGGGCCGCACGCGGCGACCAGGCGGCTCAGCGACGGGGCCGGCACGTAGGCCGTGGCCAGCCAGGGCAGGTCGGCGTCCGGATCGGCATCGGCCACGGCGGCGGTGAAGAACCCGCTCACCCGGCGCGCGGCCGCCACCTCCTGGGCAAACCGGGTCCGGAACCCGGCCTCCTCGGCCAGGTCCACCTTGATCGTCTTAACCGCGACCAGCCCGGCCGCCGAGCGGCCCAGGTACACCTGGCCCATCGCCCCGGCCCCGAGGCGGCCCAGGATCGCGTACGGTCCGATCCGTTCCGGGTCCCATCGGCGCAGCGGCACTCCCCCCGCTTGCGGTTCGGTCATCGGTGTCCCTCCCTCCCCTATCATGCCGAATCCTGGATGCACGTGCAGCGCCTCGGCCGGGAGTGTTGCAGGTGAGGGAGTAGGGAAACCACGGCCCGTTCGATAAAAATAAATTAAGCGGGGGGACGGGGACCCAGCACGCTGACGGGGACTACAGCATCGGACAGGGCCCGGGCGGTGGCGAAGCCCGGCTTGATGACCGTGTTGATCAGGCGCAGTCGCTCGTCGAAGCCGGCGAACGCGCTCTTCATCGCGTTGATCGTCAGCCATTCGACGTCCGACCAGCCGTAGCCGAATACCTCGGCCAGGCGGTGGAACTCCGAGCTCAGCGTGACCTGGCTCATCAGCCGGTTGTCGGTATTCACCGTGACCCGGAACGAGAGCTGGCGCAAGATCCGGATCGGGTGCTCGGCGATCGACCGCGCGGCGCCGGTCTGGACGTTCGAGGTCGGGCACATCTCGAGCGGGATCCGGCGGTCCCGGATGTAGGCGGCCAGTCGGCCGAGCTGGACACTGCCCTCCGGGCTGATCTCGATGTCGTCCACGATGCGGACGCCGTGGCCGAGCCGTTCGGTGCCGCACCACTGCACCGCTTCCCAGATCGACGGCAGCCCGAACGCCTCGCCCGCGTGGATCGTGATGTGGAAGTTCTCCCGCTTGAGGTACTGGAACGCGTCCAGGTGCCTGCTCGGCGGCCAGCCCGCCTCGGCGCCCGCGATGTCGAAGCCGACCACACCCTCGTCCCGGTGACGGACGGCCAGCTCGGCGATCTCCAGCGACCTGGCCGCGGTGCGCATCGCGGTGAGCAGGGCGTAGACCCTGATCCCGCGCCCGGCCCGGGCCGAGTTGGCAGAGCCGAGGCGGAAGCCGTCGAGCACCGCCTCGACCACCTCGTCCAGGCTCAGCCCGCGCTCGGTGTGCAGTTCCGGCGCGAACCTGACCTCGGCGTAGACCACCCCGTCGGCGGCCAGGTCTTCGGCGCACTCGGCCGCGACCCGCCGCAGCGCGTCCGGGGTCTGCATGACCGCGACCGTGTGCCGGAACGCGTCCAGGTAGATCTCGAGGTGACCGCGGTGCGCGCCCTCGGTCAGCCGCTGGGTCAGCTCCTCGACGTTATCGCCGGGCAGGTCCCGGTAACCGGTCTCGCGGGCCAGTTCGAGCACGGTCTGCGGGCGCAGGCCGCCGTCCAGGTGGTCGTGCAGCAGGACCTTCGGGACGGCCCGGATCTCAGCAAGGGTCGGCATCCCACCATTGTGGCCCCGCGGGCCCAGGGGGTCCGGGGGATGGGTCCCGCTCGGGACTAAATGTGCTCGATGACAGGTGACGGGGGCGGCGGCGGTGGCTGTTCGCTGACCGTCGCGGCGGCGGCCAGGGCTGCCAAGGCCGGGCCGAAGCGCTCCGGGTCGTCGGCCCGCAACTCGAGCAGCGGCTGCCCCTGGCGCACCTGATCGCCGGGCTTGGCCAGGCAGATCACGCCCGCGGCGGCACTGACCGCGTCTTCCTTCCTGGCCCGGCCCGCGCCCAGCCGCCAGGCCGCGATGCCCACGGCCAGCGCGTCCAGGCGGGTCAGCCAGCCGCCGGCGGGTGCCGGGAGGGCCTGGGTCACGTAGGCGGCCTGGGGCAGCGGGGCGTCCGGATCGCCACCTTGCGCGATGACCATGGTCCGGTAGGCGGCCAGGGCGCGGCCGTCGGCAATCGCGGCCGCCGGGTCTTCGTCGATGCGGGCCAGGGACAGCATCTGGCGGGCTAGGGCGAGCGTGACCTCCATCAGGTCGGCCGGGCCCTGCCCGGCCAGCGCCGCGACGGATTCTTCGACCTCGACGGCGTTGCCCGCCGCGCGGCCCAGCGGAGTGTCCATCGCGGTCAGCAAGGCCCGGGTCCGGACGCCGTGCTCCTCGCCCAGCGCGACCATGGTCCGGGCCAGCTCCCGGGCCCGGTCCACACTCGTCATGAACGCGCCGGTGCCGACCTTGACGTCCAGGACCAGCGCGCCGGTCCCCTCGGCGATCTTCTTCGACATGATCGAGCTGGCGATGAGCGGGATGGACTCGACCGTTCCGGTCACGTCCCGCAGCGCGTACAGCCGGCGGTCGGCCGGGGCCAGGCCTGAGCCCGCGGCGCAGATCACGCAGCCGGCGGTCTTCAGGGTGTCGATCGTCTCAGCCGGGGTTAGGGCGGTGCGGAAGCCGGGAATCGACTCCAGTTTGTCCAGCGTGCCGCCGGTGTGGCCGAGGCCGCGGCCGGACAGCTGCGGGACGGCGGCCCCGCAGGCCGCGACCAACGGCGCGAGGATCAGGCTGACCTTGTCCCCCACCCCGCCGGTCGAGTGCTTGTCGACGGTCGGCCGCGGTATCGAGGACAGGTCCAGGCGGTCACCGGACGCGATCATGGCCGCGGTCCACGTCCGCAGCTCGGCGCCGTCCAGGCCCTGGAAGTAGATCGCCATCAACAGCGCGGACATCTGCTCGTCGGCGACCTCGCCCCGGGCGTACGCCTCGAACAGCCAGCGGATGTCGTCGTCGGAGAGCCGGTGCCCGTCGCGTTTGGTCCTGATCAGCGTGACGGCATCGGTCACGATGGCTCCCGTTCTCGCCGTTCGGCCAGGTCGGAGGTGGTGAAGGCGGCGGGCAGCAGGACCTTCAGCTCCACCGGGCCGTCCGCGGTGTCGACCAGCAGGCCGCCGCCGCCGGCTTCGAGCAGGAGCTGACGGCAGCGGCCGCACGGCAGCAGCGGCTCGCCGTCGCCGGCGACCACGGCCACGGCCTCCAAGACGGCGGCGTCGTCCGCGGGGGCTGCCGCGTGCAGCGCGCTGACCAGGCCGCACTCGGCGCACAAGGTCAGGCCGAACGACGCGTTCTCCACATTGCACCCGACGATGATCCGCCCGTCGGAGGTCTGGCCCGCCGCGCCGACCCGCAGCCCGGAATAGGGAGCATAGGCACGGCCCGCAGCCGCGGTCGCGGCCGCGCGCAACGCCGGCCAGTCGATGATCGGGGGGGTCTGGGGGGTCTGGGGGGGGCGTCCCCCCGGGACATGCCCTGGCGGGGGGGTCTGGGGGGGGCGTCCCCCCGGGTCAGGCCCTCGCGGGGGGGTCTGGGGGGGTCGTCCCCCCGGGCCAGCACTGCCCACGGGGTGCCTAGGAACCGCTGGGTTCTGGGTCGGAGGAGTCCTTGGGATCTTGCGGTCCGAGTGGATAAGGCTGCAGGGTTGCCTTATCCACTCGGACCTCCCGCATCATCCGCGCGGCAGCGGCAGGGAAGCTGTTCGCGCTGGAGCAAGGAACTCTGTTCATCATCATGCCCAACGACTTCTAAGTACCCACCCTGTAAGAAGTTCAGGTTTGGTTAAGATCTTGGACCGATTAGTCGTACGCCGCTTTCGTGCTTAGCGTGGTGGTCGTGAACGCAAGTCTGGGCCGGGTCCTGGTGGTAGAGGACGATCCCGGTATAGCGACTCCGCTGGTCCGCGGGTTGACCCGAGCCGGCTACGTAGCGGGCAGCGTCACCACCGGTCAGGCGGCGCTGGACTGGCCGGTGCCGGACGTGGTGCTGCTCGATCTCGGGCTGCCGGACATCGACGGCGTCGAGGTCTGCCGCCGGCTCCGCCAGGCCTGCGACGCGGCGATCATCGTGGTGACCGCGCGCGGCGAGCAATCCGACCGGGTGCTGGCCCTGGACGAGGGGGCCGACGATTACCTGGTCAAGCCGTTCGGGCTGGAGGAGCTGCTGGCCAGGATCCGGGCCGTGCTGCGCCGCAGCCGCCAGCCCGCCGGCCAGGTGCTGCAGCACGGCGCGCTCGCCGTGGACCTACGCACGCACCGGGTCACCGTGTCCGGGCAGCAGATCGCCGTCACACCGAAGGAGTTCGCCATCCTGGAGTGTCTAGCCAGCGATCCCGGACGCGTGGTCAGCCGCCGGGAGATGCTCGAGCGGGCCTGGGACGAGCATTGGTACGGCCCCACCAAGGTCCTCGACGTACACATGGCGGCGCTGCGGCGCAAGCTGGGCGACCCGGGCCTGATCGAGACCGTGTACGGTCACGGCTTCCGGCTCGCGGACCCGGACGGTGCCGACCCAGGAGGGTCCCCGTGACCAGGCGCATCCTGCTCATGCTGCTCGCCTTCACCGCCATCGTGCTGGTCGGCGCGGTGGTCCCGCTCACCCTCAACGCCACGTCGCACGACCGGAACTCATTCATCCAGGTCACGGAGGGCATGGCGCGCACCGACGCGGCGGTCGCCCAGGCCCGGCTGGACAGCATCGCTCAGCCCGGCGTTTCCACCGAGACGCCACAGACCTATGTCCCTCTGCTCACGATTCTCCAGGCCGCGCGGCAGGTAGGCGACGGCCTGCTGATCCTCTCCAGCCGGATCAGCATCGTGAACGGGCAGCTCGGCTATCAGCAGACGCTGGTGGCCAGTACGACGATGCCGCCGGGCAACTGGGACCAGCTGGCCACCGAAGCGGATGAACAGGGCCAGCAGGCGAAGAAGGCGGGCCAGCCCCTCGTCGAGACGACCGGATCGCGGGTCATCGCGGCGATGCCCGTCTATCAGCGCGGCGTTCCTGGTCCGCCGGTGGGCACCGTGATTCTGGCCAGGTCGTCGGTGTCGCTGGACAACGAGATCCTCGCGCTGTGGGTCATCCTGGGGTCGGTCGCCGCCGCGGCCATGATCGCCGCGGCGGTGCTGGCGTTCGGCCTGGCGCGCTGGGTGAACAGGCCGCTGAAGAGCCTGGACACGGCGGCCCGCCTGCTGGCCGACGGCGACCTTGCGATCCGGGCCAGGGTCGATTCGGGCCCGCCTGAGCTGCGCCGCCTGGGCACGACGTTCAACCGGATGGCCGGACGGCTCGAGGCGCTGGTGTACGGGAACCGGGCGGTCATTGCGGATGTGTCGCACCAGCTGCGCACCCCGCTGGCCGCGCTGCGGCTGCGGCTCGACCTGCTGGCCGCCGACACCGACCCGGACACCGGCCACGAGCTGGCCGGGGCGCTGGACGAGCTGGCCCGGCTGTCCCGGCTGGTCGACGGCCTGCTGGCCGTGGCCCGGGCGGAGAACGTGGTGCCGGTGCCGGTGGCGGTGGACATCACCGAGGTGACCGGCGAGCGGGTGGTGGCCTGGCATCCGGTAGCCGATGACCGCAGCATCGTCCTGGTCGCCACCACGGCGGGCAGCGGCGGCGGGCTGGGCAGCGCGCGGGGGGCGGGCCGGTCCTCGGGCGCGCCGGTGCAGGCCTGGATCGGCGAGGGGCACCTGGAGCAGATCCTGGACAACCTGATCGCCAACGCCCTGGAAGCGGTGAACCCGGGCAACCTGGTGCGGCTTACCACGACGGCCACCGCGACAGCGGCGCGGATCATGGTCAGCGACAACGGCCCGGGCATGAGCGCCGAGGACCGCGAGCGGGCCTTCCTGCGGTTCACCACCTCGAGCCCGGGCGGCACCGGGCTCGGCCTGGCCATCGTGCACCGGCTGGTCATCTCCAACGGCGGCACCGCCAGCCTGGACGAAACGTCCGGCGGCGGCCTGACCGTGACGCTTGACTTCCCCCGCGTCCAGGCGCCCAATGGCAATGCCCCGGCTGCCAGCGCTCCGGTCCAGGACGTTATCAGCCTGTAGGAAAGCACGAAGACACCCGGCCGGAATCGCGGATGTATGTCTGGCAGGCCAGGAATCTCATCATGTTCGGGTTCCGATTCGGCAACGAGCAGGCCAGATCGACGCATGTCCTCTTCCCTGGCGAGACAACCGGGCATAGCCTGCGGGACAACCCAGGACGAATGCGAGGTCAGGCGCTGCTAGTGCCTGGCCCAGTGGAGGTAAGCGTGAAACACAGCGCATGGGCCACGGCGGCGCTGGCCGTGTCAGCGACGCTGGTCGTCGCCGCGTGCGGCAGCAGCACCAGTTCGGCCTCGTCGAGCAGCAGCAGCAGCAGCTCATCCAGCACGGCCACCAGCTCCGCGGCGGCCGGCACCGGCGCCAAGACCCTCGGCTGCATGGTCACCGACACCGGCGGGATCAACGACCGGTCGTTCAACGCCTCGTCGTGGGCGGGCATGCAGGCAGCCGCGGCCGCGAACTCCAACATCACGGTCAAGTACCTGCAGTCGACAACGCAGAGTGACTACACGCCGAACATCAACACGTTCATCGGCGAGAAGTGCAACATCATCGTCACCGTCGGCTTCCTGATGGGCGCCGCGACCGAGGCCGCGGCCAAGGCCAACCCGACCCAGAAGTTCGCGATCGTGGACTGCTCCTACGCGACGGGCTGCCTGACCGGCACCAAGGAACCCAACATCGACCAGCTGACGTACAACACCGTGCAGGACGGCTTCCTCGGCGGATACCTGGCCGCGGGCGTGAGCAAGACCGGCAAGGTGGCCACGTTCGGCGGGATCGAGCTGCCGACCGTGACGATCTACATGGACGGCTTCTGGGACGGCGTGCAGTACTACAACAGCAAGCACGGCACGCACGTGCAGGTGCTCGGCTGGAACGAGCAGACCCAGAAGGGCTCCTTCACCGGTGACTTCACCAACCAGACCAAGGGCCAGACGCTGACCCAGACGTTCATCAGCGAGGGCGCGGACGTCATCTTCCCGGTCGCGGGCAACGTCGGGCTCGGCGCGGCCAAGGCCGTCCAGAGCGCGGACCAGGCGGCGGGCAGCGACAAGGTGAACATGGAGTGGGTCGACGTCGACGGCTGCGTCAGCGCGGCGCAGTACTGCCAGTACTTCATCACCAGCGTCGAGAAGGGCATCGTGGCGTCAGTGAAGGCCGTCGTGCTGAGCGCGGCCAACGGCACGTTCGCCGGTGGCACCTACATCGGCACGCTGGCCAACGGCGGGGCCGTGCTCGCTCCGTTCCACGACTTCGCGGCCAAGATCCCGGGCTCGCTGCAGCGCGAACTCACGCAGATAGCAACGGGCATCTCGGACGGCTCGATCCCGACGGCAACCAAGAGCCCGGTGACCTGACACCAAGGCGCGACACACAATGTGGCAGCGGTGCAAAATCGTCTTGCACCGCTGCCACATTGGCGCTCCGAACCAAGGGACGTTGAAGAGGTCTTAGGGGTCGACGTGGAACTTGAGCTGAAGGGCATCACCAAGCGGTTCGGTCCGCTGGTGGCCAACGACCAGATCGACCTCGCGGTGGCCCCCGGCCAGGTGCACGCCCTGCTCGGCGAGAACGGCGCCGGCAAGACCACGCTGATGAACGTGCTGTACGGGCTGTTGCAGCCGGACCAGGGCGAGATCCTGCTCGACGGCAAGGCAGTCCGCTTCCACTCCCCGAAAGACGCCATCGCGGCGGGTATCGGGATGGTCCACCAGCACTTCATGCTGGTGCCCGTGTTCACGGTGGCGGAAAACGTGACCCTCGGCATCGAGGAGACCAACCGGACCGGCCTGCTGGACCGGCGCAAGACGCGTAAGGACGTGCGCGAACTGTCCCGCCGTTACGGGCTGGAGATCGACCCCGACGCCCTGGTGGAGAACCTGCCGGTCGGCATCCAGCAGCGGGTCGAGATCGTCAAGGCGCTGGTCCGGGAGGCGACCGTGCTGATCCTCGACGAGCCGACCGCGGTGCTGACCCCGGCCGAGACCGAGGACCTGTTCCGGATCATCCGCCAGCTCAAGGACGGCGGCACGTCCATCGTCTTCATCTCGCACAAGCTCAAGGAAGTCCAGGCCATCGCCGACACCATCACCGTGCTGCGCCGGGGCGCCGTGGTCGGCGAGCGGCCTCCGTCGGCCACCGAGGACGAACTCGCCGCCCTGATGGTCGGCCGGAACGTACAGCTGCGGGTCAGCAAGGAGGCGGCCAAGCCGGGCGAGGTAGTGCTCGACATGGCCGACCTGACGGTGGCCGACGAGGGCGGCCGGGTCTGGGTGGACGGCTTGTCCCTCCAGGTCCGGGCGGGCGAGATCCTCGGCGTGGCCGGAGTGCAGGGCAACGGGCAGACTGAGCTGTGCGAGGCGCTGATGGGCCTGCGGCCCACCGCCGCGGGCCGGGTCACGCTGGGTGGCAAGGACCTAACCCACGCCAGCCCAGCCCAGCGGTTGCGGGCGGGGCTGGCGTACGTCCCGGAGGACCGGCAGGAAGACGGGCTGATCAGCGACTTTTCCGTGGCCGACAACATGGTCCTCGACCAGTACCGCGGGCCGCCGTTCGCCTCCGGCATCAACCTGAACCTCGGCGCGATCGCCCGCAACGGGGCCGAACTGGTCCAGGAATTCGACGTCCGCACCACCTCGGCGGACACGCCGGTGGGCACGCTGTCCGGCGGCAACCAGCAGAAGGTGATCCTGGCCCGGGAACTCGGTCGCGAGCACAAGGCGCTGATCGCCAGCCAGCCGACCCGCGGGCTGGACGTGGGCTCGATCGAGTTCGTACACCGCCGCATCGTCGAGCAGCGCGACCACGGCGTGGCGGTGCTCATCGTCTCCGCGGAACTTGACGAGATCTACGCGCTCGCCGACCGGATCGCGGTCATGTACGAGGGCAAGATCACCGGCTTCCGGCCGCCGACCGTGCCCGTCGAGGAACTCGGGCGGCTGATGGCGGGCGGAAGCGAGGCCTCTGCCCTGGCGCCGGATGCCGGCACCGGCACGACGGCCTCCGCGCCAGCATCGGGAGCAGGAACATGAGCGAGCAGACGCCCCCACCGGACTCGCCAGACTCGCCGGACTCGCCGCGCGGGCCCGAAGGACCTACGGTTTCACCCGGACCGGAACCCGTCGGCCCGGAGCCGGAGGCGGCGCTGGCCGAGGTCGCCGCGTCCTCCCCGGAGGACCCGGAGCAGCCGGAGGCCCCGCCGGGCGAGCAGTTGGCCGCGGGCGGGCGGGCCCGGCTCGTCCTGGACTCGATCGTGGAAGGCCGCGCGTTCACCATCACGCTGCTGGCCCTGGTGGCCGCGCTGGTGGTGGGCGGACTGATCAACGCGTTCAGCAACACCACCGTGCTGCACGCCTGGGGCAACTTCTTCTCGGCCCCGGGCCACGCGATCGCCGCGGCCTGGGACACCGCGTCCGGCGCCTACGTGGCGCTGTTCGAGGGCTCGATCTTCAACCCGCACACGGTCTCGGCGCTGTTCCAGCAGGCCTCGATCGCGGCGGCCTTCCACGACGGCTTCGTGTCCGCGGTGTTCTACCCGCTGTCCGAGACGTGCGTACAGGCCACGCCGCTGATCCTGACCGGGCTCGCGGTCGCGCTGCCGTACCAGGCGGGCCTGTTCAACATCGGCGGGCAGAGCCAGTTCATCGGCGGCGCCATCGTGGCCACCTACCTCGGCTATGGCGTCAGCCTGCCGCCGGTGATCCACGTGATCGTGTGCGTGCTCGGCTCGTTCGCCGGCGGGGCGGCGCTCGGCTGGGTGGTCGGCGAACTCAAGGCCCGGACCGGCGCGCACGAGGTGATCGTCACCATCATGCTGAACTACATCATGGCGTACTTCCTGTCCTACCTGCTCTCTTACCACTACCTGATGCAGGCGCCGGGAACGGTCAACCCGATCACCTCGCCCATCGCCTCCGACGCGCACCTGCCCCTGCTGTTCGGCACGCACCTGCGGATCAACGCGGGCTTCCTGGTCGCGCTGGCCTGCGCGGCGGGCGTCTGGTGGCTGCTGGCGCGCACCACGGTCGGGTTCGAGTTCCGCAGCGTCGGCAAGAACCCCAGCGCGGCGCGGGTGGCGGGCATGAACGTGGAACGCAACTGGGTCCTGGTCATGCTGATCGCGGGCGGCCTGGCCGGCCTGGCCGCCTCGACGGTCATCCAGGGCACCGACTTCACCCTCAACGACCAGAGCTTCGGGACCTACGGCATCGACGCCATCACCGTAGCGCTACTCGGCCGGGGCCGGCCGGTCGGCGTGGTGTGGGCCGGCCTGCTGTTCGGGGCGCTGAAGGCCGGGGCGCCGCTCATGCAGGCCGCCACCGGCACCCCGGTGGACATGGTGCAGGTGCTGGCGGCGATCATCGTGTTGATGATCGCCGCGCCGCCGCTGATCCGGAGCATATTCCGGCTGCGCGGCGGGGGCGGCGGCCTCCAGGCGCTGGCCAGGGGGTGGGGGGCATGACGGTCCGCGACCAGAACCCCACCGTGCTCTACACCGGCGTCGCGCTGGGCGGCACCGTCCGGCGCTGGCTAGCCCCCGCGACGTTCCTGCTGTTCGGGCTCATCGACATCTTCGTGCTCGGGCACTTCGCGCACTCCGGCGACGCGACGTTCGCGTTCTCCCAGCCGTTCGCCAAGGTCACCGTGCCGAACCTGACCCTGCCCGCCCGCCTCACCTGCTACGTGTCCGGCGCAATATCGATCGCGATCGCGGTGGCGCGCGCGTTCCTGCCGCTCAACAAGGCGCTGAAGCGGGTAGCCATCGCGGTGGTCGCGTTCCTGCTCGTGCTGTCGCTGCTGTGCTGGGCCGACGCCGGGCAGAGCACCGCGTTCAACGTCGTGAACCTGTTGCAGGGCACCCTGGCCGGGTCGATCCCGATCATGCTCGGCGCGCTGACCGGCGTCATCTGCTCCCGGTCCGGGGTGATCAACATCGCCATCGAGGGCCAGCTGCTGCTCGGCGCGTTCACCGCGGCGATCGTGGCCAGCGGCACCGGGTCGCTGTGGCTGGGCCTGATCAGCGGGGCCCTGGCCGGCTCCCTGGTCGGCGCGCTGCTCGCCGCGTTCGCCATCGGCTACCGGGTCGACCAGGTGGTGCTGGGGGTGGTCATCAACGCCCTGATCCTCGGCCTGACCGGATACCTGTACGACGGGCTGATGATCCCGTACCAGAACACGCTGAACTCGCCGGCCACGTTCTCGGCCATCAAGATCCCGCTGCTCGGCGATATCCCGATCGTCGGCCCGGTCTTCTTCGACTCGACGATCTTCCTGTACCTCACCTACCTCGCGATCGCGGGCGTCCAGGTGGGCCTATTCTCCACCCGGTGGGGGCTGAGGACCCGGGCCATCGGCGAGCACCCGGTCGCGGCCGACACCGTGGGCATCCGGGTGACTGCGATGAGGTACCGCAACGTCATCGCGGCCGGCGTGATCGCGGGCATCGGCGGTGCCTACTTCACGATCGGTTCGGTCGGCTCGTTCGGCAAGGACATGTCCTCCGGCGAGGGTTACATCGCGCTGGCCGCGATGATCTTCGGCCGGTACAACCCGATCGGCGCGGTCTCGGCGGCCCTGCTGTTCGGCTTCGCCACGCAGCTGCAGTCGATCTTGTCCACGCTGAACACACCGATCCAGTCCAACCTGCTGCTGATGGCCCCGTACATCGTCACGATCATCGTGCTGGCCGGGCTGGTGGGCAAGGTCCGCGGCCCCAAGGCCGAGGGCATCCCTTACATCAAGGCGTGATCGCGGCCTAGTTACCGGGTCGATGGGCCATCGAGCATGCTCTTGCTGGTACAACGGTCCATCGACCTCATTGGGTGGGCGCCCGGACGGATAGGGGTGAGGGATGAGTGAGGCAAGTGGCGAGTGAGGCGGAGTTTCGGGCGGCGGTCGAGGGCTGGATCACGGATGACCCCGGCGCGGGAGACCGGGCCGAGCTGCAAGGGCTGCTCGAGCGGGCTTTCGGCGCGTCAGACGGGTCGGATACCGGGGCGCTGGCGGAACTGCGGGACCGGTTCGCGGGGCGACTGGAGTTCGGGACGGCCGGGTTGCGCGGCGTGGTCGCGGCCGGCCCGAACCGGATGAACCGCGCGGTGGTGCGGGCCGCGACGGCCGCGGTAGCGGGCTGGCTGCTGGGCTCGGCGGCGGGTGGCGGCTCGACCGGTGCGGGCTCGACCGGTGCGGGCTCGACCGGTGCGGGCTCGACCGGTGCGGGCGCGGCGGACGGCGGGTCGGCGGGTGGCGGGATGGCGAGCGAGGGCGTGCGGGTGGTGGTCGGGTGCGACGCGCGGCACGGGTCGGCGGAGTTCGCGGACGAGGCGGCGCGGGTGCTGGCCGGGGCGGGGGTCGCGGTGCACATGCTGCCGCAGCCCGGCCCCACTCCCCTGCTGGCCTTCGCGGTCCGCCACCTGGCCGCCTCGGCCGGGGTGATGATCACCGCGAGCCACAATCCGGCGGCGGACAACGGGTACAAGCTGTACCTGAGTGACGGCGCCCAGGTCATCCCGCCCGTGGACGCCGAGATCGAGGGTCGCATCGCCCGCCTCGGACCGCTGTCGCAGGTCCCGGTGGCGGACGCGGCCAGCCCGCTCATCACCTGGCACGGCGACGAGATCGCCCAGGCCTACCTGGACGCGGTGGTGGCGGTCGGCGCCGGCCCGGGCTCCGACCGGCCGAAGCTGAACGTGGTCTACACCCCGATGCACGGGGTGGCTGGGGACCTGATGCTGCGGGCCATCGCCCAGGCCGGCTTCGCCGCGCCGCACGTGGTGGCGGCCCAGGCCCGGCCCGATCCCGACTTCCCGACCGTGGCTTTCCCCAACCCGGAGGAACCCGGGGCGCTGGACCTGGCGCTGGCCGACGCGCTGCGGCTCGGCGCTGACCTGGTGGTGGCCAGCGACCCGGACGGTGACCGGCTGGCCGTGGCCACCCGGCGCCCGGGCGAGGGGCTGGCCGGCTGGGTGGTGCTCACCGGGGATCAGGTCGGCGCCCTGATCGGCGCCAGCCTGCTGGACCGGACGGCGGGTGACGCTGACCCCGGGCACCGGCTGGTGGCGTCCACGATCGTCTCCTCGACGCTGCTGTCCAAGATCGCGGCGGCGGCGGGGGCTCGGTACGCCGAGACGCTGACCGGGTTCAAGTGGATCGTCCGGGCCGGCGACGGCGTGCCAGGCGCGCGGTTCATATTCGGCTACGAGGAGGCGCTGGGCTACGCGGTTGGTGACGTGGTGCGGGACAAGGACGGCATCGGCGCCGCCCTGGCCATCCTTCGGCTGGCCGCCGAGGCTAAGATCGCGGGGCGTTCGGTGCTCGACCGCTACGACGAGCTGGAGACCGCGCACGGCGTGCACCTGACCTCCCAAGTGACGCTGCGCACCGCCGACCAGGCTCAGGTCATGCGCCGGCTCCGGGCCGATCCCCCGGCCGAGTTCGGCGGAGCGCCGGTGACCGCCCTGACCGACCTGGGCGCCGGCCCGCGGGACGCCGGAGAAGAACGCCGCGTGCCCGCGGCGGATGTCCTGATCTTCCGGCTAGCGGGCGCCCGGGTCGTGTTGCGCCCGAGCGGCACCGAGCCGAAGATCAAGTGCTACATCGAGATCACCGAGCCCCTGGCCGGGCGTTCGCTCCCGGCGGCCCGCGGGTCGGCCGCCCGGCGCCTGGCTCCGCTGCGGCACGCCCTGGAGGCCGTTCTGACCGACACGTGAGAGGCTGGATGCCTCGTGCGGGTGGCTAGTGCGCGGGGTGGGCCAAGCATGAAGCGCCGGACCATTCCCGGCAGAGGTCGTGACAGGTTCGGGGAGCGTGCACCACGGCCCGTTCGATCCAAAAAGGACCGCCGCGGGGACTGAGGTCAGCCGGCGGTCAGGGCGCGGGCGGCCTCGACATCCTCGCGCATCTGGGCGACCAGGGCCGCGACGGAGTCGAACTTGGTGTTGCCGCGGAGCCGGGCGGTGAATTCGATGGCGGCGTGGGTGCCGTACAAGTCCAGGTCGTCACGGTCGAGCGCGTACGCCTCCACGGTGCGGTCGGTGCCGCCGAAGGTCGGGTTGGTACCGACCGAGATCGCGGCCGGCCAGCGGGTGACCTCGGTCCCGTCCAGGTCCAGGCTGATCAGAGCGCCCGCGTAGACGCCGTCGGCGGGGGTCGCGGTGTGCGGCGGGGTCTCCAGGTTGGCGGTCGGGAAACCCAGGGCACGGCCCCGCATGTGACCGCGGACGACCACGCCGTCGACCCGGTGCGGGCGGCCGAGGGCGGCGGCCGCGGCGGCCACGTCCCCGGCGGCCAGCCGCTCCCTGATGTAGGTCGAGGAGATCGTCACGCCGTCGGCCACCAACAGCGGCACGCCTTCGGCGGTGAAGTCGTACTTCTCCCCCAGCTGCGCAAGCAGCGGCACGTCGCCTGCGGCCTTGTGGCCGAACCGGAAGTCGTCCCCGACCACGACGACCGCGGCGTGCAGCCGCTCGGCCAGCACGATCCGGACGAACTCATCCGGGCTCAGCCGGGAGAATTCCAGGTTGAACGGGAGCACGAACACGGCGTCGGCCCCCAGGCCAGTCAGCAACTCCGCCTGGCGGCGGGGGGTGGTAAGGAACGGCGGGTGCGATCCCGGCCTGATGACCTCGTCCGGGTGCGGATCGAAGGTGATCACGACCAGCGGCAGGTTTCTTTCCCGCGCGACCTGCCGGGCGCGCGCCACGACCCGCTGGTGACCGAGGTGGACGCCGTCGAATACGCCGATCGTGGCCACGCATCCGGCCCAGTCGGCCGGCACATCGTCCATGCCGTACCAGCGGTACACGATCCCCGTTCCTCCTTCGTCGCTTCGGCGGCGGCGAGCACCAGCCTAGCTTCCGGCGAACACCACCAGCGGGCGCGCCTGGCCGTCCTGCTCGGCCAGCAGGGCGACGAGGGTGCCGTCGGGCGCATAGGCGGCGGTCGGGCGGTCTTTAGTTTCCGCGTGCAGGCCCGGGGCCAGGCGGCCGCCGTGGGCCAGGCGGCGCGCCTCGTCGGCGGACAGGTCCCGGCGCGGGAACGCCGCCGCGGCGGCCTGGGCGAGCGGCATGACCTCGAACCGCTCGGCCAGCTGCTCCAGGGTCTTCGCGGCCTCCAGGCCGTACCCGCCGACCCGGGTCCGGCGCAGCCGGGTCAGGTGCCCGCCGGTGCCGAACTGGGCGCCGAGATCACGGGCCAGGGCCCGGATATACGTGCCGCTCGAGCAGCGCACGGTGGCGTCGACGTCCAGCAGGTCACCGTCTGCGGCGGGCCGGATGGCCGTGACCGTGAACTCGTAGACGGTCACCGGCCTAGGCTTGAGCTCGGGCGCGGAACCCGCCCGGGTCAGCCGGTAGGCGCGCTGACCGTCGACCTTGATCGCGCTGACCGCGGGCGGCACCTGCGCAATCTCGCCGGTCAGGCTCGTTACCGCCGTGGCCAGCGTCTCCGCGGAGACGTCTTTCGCCGAGGCGGCGAACGTGATCTCGCCCTCCGCGTCGTCGGTGCTGGTGGACTGGCCGAGCCTGATCGTGGCGTCGTACTGCTTCTCGGTCAGGGTCAGGTAGCCGAGCAGCCGGGTGGCCTTCTCGACCCCGACCACCAGGACCCCGGTCGCCATGGGATCCAGGGTGCCGGCGTGCCCCACCCGCCTGGTCCCGGCCAGCCGCCGGATGCGCGCCACGACGTCATGCGAGGTCATGCCGCCGGGCTTGTCCACGATGACCAGGCCGTCTTTGCTGGCCGTCGCCGTCATCCGTCGAGGTCGTCCCGGTCGTCTGCGAGGCCGTCCTGCGGGCCGTCGTCCCGCGGATCGTCGTCCAGCGGGTCGTCGTCCGCCGGCTCGGCGGGCTTGCGGTAGGGATCGGCGTCACCGGCCGGGACGGCGCCCTCGCGGCTGCGAGCCAGCTCGGCGTCGGCGTTCCTGGCCTGGGTGACCAGTTCCTCGATCCGCTGGGCGGTGTCGGGCAGGACGTCGGCCACGAAGGCCAGCGACGGGGTATGCCGCAGGCCGAGCTGCCGACCGACCTCGGACCGGATGATGCCGGTCGCGCTGGCCAGGGCCATGGCGGTGTCGGCGCGTTCGGCGTCGGTGCCGAGCACCGTGTAGTACACGGTGGCCTCGCGCAGGTCATTGGTGAGCCTGGCCTCGGTGACGGTCGCGAAGCCGAGCCGCGGATCCTTGATCCGTCGTTCCAGCATTTCCGCGACGATCTGGCTGATCCGATCGGCCAGCTTGCGCGCCCTCGCGGCATCCATGCTGTCACTCCTCCTCGTTGTACAACCGCTGCCGAGCCGACAGCAGCTCGATCTCAGGGTGCGCGGCCACCCGGCGCTCGCACTCGGTGAGCACGCTCATCGCGTTGGCAGCCGTCGCGGACACCACGGCCACGCCGATCTCGGCCCGCCGGTGCAGGTCCAGGTGGCCGGTCTCGGCCACCGCGACCCCGGGATAGCACCGGCGCAGCTCGGCGACGAGCGGCCGGACGACGGCACGTTTGCCTTTCAGCGAGTGCACGTCGCCCAGCAGCACGTCGAGCGTCAGCGCCGCGACATACACGGTGCTTGGTCCGATCCGGCCTGGTCCCCGCGGTCCGCTAGACCCTCGGCTTCTCCCTCATCTCGAACGTCTCGATCGTGTCCTCGATCCTGACGTCGTTGTAGCCGATGCCGATGCCGCACTCGTAGCCCTCGCGGACTTCGGTCGCGTCGTCCTTGAACCGGCGCAGCGAGTCCACCGTGAGGTTGTCGGAGATGACCACGCCGTCCCGGATCAGCCGCGCCTTGCTGTTGCGGTGGATCGATCCGGTGCGGACGATGCACCCGGCGATGTTGCCGACCCGCGGGACCCGGAAGACCTCCCGGATCTCCGCCGTGCCGAGCTGGATCTCCTCGAACTCGGGCTTGAGCAAGCCCTTGAGCGCGGCCTCGACCTCCTCGATCGCCTGGTAGATGATCGAGTAGTAGCGGATGTCCACGCCCTCGCGCTGGGCCAGTTCGCCCGCCCGTCCGGCCGGCCGGACGTTGAAGCCGATGATCACCGCGTCCGAGGCGATGGCCAGGTTCACGTCGTCCTGGGTGATCGCGCCGACGCCGCGGCCGATCACGCGCAGGCTGACTTCCTCGCCGACATCCAGCTTGAGCAGCGCGTCCTCCAGGGCCTCGACCGAGCCGGACACGTCACCCTTGATGATGAGCAGCAGTTCCTCGCGCTCGCCGGCCTTGAACGCCGACTCCAGACCCTCGAGCGTGACCCGCCGCGGCTGAGCGAACTGGGCATTGCGCTCGCGAGCCTCACGGCGTTCGGCGATCTGCCGGGCGATCCGGTCGTCGGAAACGACCAGGAAGTTGTCGCCCGCCCCGGGGACGGCGGTCAGGCCGAGCACCATGACCGGCCGGGACGGCAGCGCCTCGGTGATCGTGTCGCCGTTCTCGTCGATCATGGCGCGCACCCGGCCGAACGCATCGCCGGAGACGATCGAGTCGCCGACGTGCAGCGTGCCGCGCTGCACCAGCACCGTGGCCACCGGGCCCCGGCCCTTGTCCAGGTGCGCCTCCAGGGCCACGCCCTGGCCGTCCTGGTCCGGGTTGGCCCGCAGGTCGAGCGAGGCGTCGGCGGTCAAGATGATCGCCTCGAGCAGGCTGGGGATGCCGGTCCGCTGGGTGGCGGACACGTCCACGAACTGCGTGTCGCCGCCGAACTCCTCCGCGACGAGCCCGTACTCGGTTAGCTGGGCCCGCACCCGCTGCGGATCGGCGCCCTCCTTGTCGATCTTGTTGACGGCCACCACGATCGGCACGCCGGCCGCCTGAGCATGGTTCAGCGCCTCGGTGGTCTGCGGCTTCACGCCGTCGTCAGCGGCCACCACGAGCACCACGAGGTCGGTGGTCTCGGCCCCGCGGGCCCGCATGGCGGTAAACGCCTCGTGGCCCGGGGTGTCGATGAAGGTGATCTTCCGTTCCTCGCCGTCCACCTCGGTGGTGACCTGGTAGGCGCCGATGTGCTGGGTGATACCGCCGGCCTCGCGGGCCACCACGTTGGTGTGCCTGATCGCGTCCAGCAGCTTGGTCTTGCCGTGGTCGACGTGACCCATCACCGTGACCACCGGCGGCCGGGCCACCAGGTCGCCCTCGTCGCCCTCGTCCTCGCCGAACTCGATGTCGAAGGACTCCAGCAGCTCCCGGTCCTCTTCCTCCGGGGAGACGACCTGGACGGTGTAGTTCAGCTCGGCGCCGAGCAGCTGCAGGGTCTCGTCGTTGACCGACTGGGTCGCGGTCACCATCTCGCCGAGGACCAGCAGCACCTGGACCAGCGACGCCGGGTTGGCCCCAATCTTGTCCGCGAAGTCGGCCAGGCTGGCGCCCCGGCTCAGCCGGACCACCTGGCCGTTGCCGCGCGGGACCTGGACGCCGCCGATCGACGGCGCCTGCATGTTGTCGAACTCTTGACGCCGCTGCTTCTTCGACTTCCGGCCGCGCGAGGGACGCCCGCCGGGGCGCC
Source organism: uncultured Actinomycetes bacterium (assembly GCA_963722055.1). Taxonomy (GTDB): domain Bacteria; phylum Actinomycetota; class Actinomycetes; order Streptosporangiales; family Streptosporangiaceae; genus Palsa-504. The sequence goes on from CAVRLA010000004.1 coordinate 470,472, forward strand.
CGAAGGCACCCTGGGTGCCGCTGCGCCCGCGGCCACCGCCCGGACGAGGCGGGCCGCCACCGGCGCCAGCGCCGGCGCGCGGCGGAGCGCCCGCACCGCCGGGAGCGCCGCTGCTGCGCGGGCCCGTACCGGCGCCGCGGCCAGGGCCGCCGCCGGGCCGGGTGCCTGCCCCGGCTCCTCCCGGGCCACCACGGCCGCCGGGTCCGCCGGGTCCGCCACGGCCCGCGCCGGACGGCTGCGGCCGGGACGGCATGTTCATCGGGCTCGGCCGGGGGCCGCCCGGACGTGAACCCCCGAAGCCGCCGGGGCGCGGTCCGCCGTCCGAGCCGGGCCGGCCGGGACCGCCCGGGCCACGCCCGCTGGGACGCGGGCCACCGGGAGCTCCGGTACCCGCGCCATCGCGCGGCGGCTGGCCGGGACGACTCGGCTGGCCGGGCACGGGACCCTGGGTCCGGGCCGGGGGCGCCGAACCCATGCCGGTCGCGGTCGAGCTGAACGGGTTGTTACCCGGCCGGGGGCCGGGACGCGGGGCACCCGGGCGCGGGGCGCCGGGGCGGGGCGCCCCGGGGCGGGGTGAGCCCGGACCGCCCTGACCACCCGGACCGGACGTGCGCGGCGCGGCCGGCCGGGTGCCCTGGCTGCCTGGTGCGCCCGGGCGCGGTGCGCCTGGGCCGCTGGGACGGGGCGCCTGGGGACGAGCCTGGCCGGTCCCTGGACCGCTCCCCGGCCCGCTCCCTGGCCCCCGGAATTCCGCCGGGGTGGCCGGAGTCCGCGGTGGTCCCGGGACGCGCGGCGCGGTGCCGCCCGGAGTCCTCGATTCGGCCGGCCCGGGCTGGGATACCGGAGACGGCGGTACCGGCGGCAGCCGTCGCGCGGCGCCGTCGGCGGGGGCCCCGTTGGCGCCTGTGGTCTGCGCCGGAGCCTCGGAGCTGGCCCCGTCCGGCGCGACCGCGCCCGCCTGGTCCGCGGCTCGGCCGGTCACGTCCGCCGCGCCATCCGGCGCGACCCGCGGGGCTGGTGCCGCTCCGCCTGTACGGCCGTCGTCGCGGACGGCCGTACCACCGGATCGCGGCCCGCCCTGCGGGCGGCCGCCATCCGCGGTTCCCGCGCCGTCACGAGGCGCGGACCTGGGCCGTGCTGCTTGCTGATCTTGCCCTGCTCGTTGATCCTGCGGGGCCGCCGTAGCGGCAAACGACTCCTTGAGCCGCCGGACCACAGGTGCCTCTATCGTCGAAGAGGCCGATCGTACGAACTCGCCCATTTCCTTGAGCTGGTCCATGACGGCCTTGCTCTCGACACCGAACTCCTTCGCGAGTTCGTAAACCCGGACCTTCGCCACTACGCTCCTTCTCGGCCCAGTCCCTGGGCCCTTTACCGGGCCCTGGCCCGGGCAGAGCGTGCTCCGGGTGGGCCTCAGCCTATGGTCATCATCGCCGCGTGCTCATCGAGCGCTCATCAGCTTCTCGACCTGCTTTCCGACAGGTGTTACTTCTTGCCAGTACAGCGTGCTATCCAGCTAGGTTGTTCCGCCGCGAGCAATGCTATGCCGGGCCATCCGCCCCGCAAAGATACTCAGCCAGCGGTGCGAAGCTGAGCGATCCCGCGGTGCGCAGTGCCCGGGGGAACGCCCGGCGCCGCCGCGCAAGGTCCAGACACGCCTGGCTGGGGTGCAGGTACGCACCCCGGCCGGGGAGCCGGGCTTGCGGGTCGGGCTGGATGACGTCCCCAACCGCCACGAGGCGAAGCAGGCTGGACTTCTCCGCACGCTCCTTGCAGCCTACACAGGTACGCATAATGGGCATACCCGAAGCGGGCCGCTTGGTTCGTACGGCCTTTCCAGTCACCAAGTCTACCGTGTCCGCACGTCCCCGACACCCGGCGAAACCTGTGCCGGCGGGTCTGCTGGTTCCGCTGCTTCTTGTGCTGCATCCGGGACAGATGAATCCTGCGGGGCAGACGACTCCTGCGCGACGGATGGTTCGCCCGGGGTGAGTGAGTCTTTCGGGGCGGAGGAGTCTTCCGGGGTGGCTGGGTCTTCCGGGGTGGATGAGTCTTCCGGGGTGGCTGGGACCGCGGCGTCCGACCTGATGTCGATGCGCCAGCCGGTGAGCCGGGCGGCCAGCCTGGCGTTCTGCCCTTCCTTGCCGATGGCCAGCGACAGCTGGTAATCGGGCACGATGACCTGGGCTTCCCGGGCGGCCGCGTCGACCACGTGCACGCGGCTCACCCGGGCCGGGGACAGCGCGTTGGCCACGAAGTTGGCCGGGTCGTCGGCGTAGTCGACGATATCGATCTTCTCGCCGTGCAGCTCGTTCATCACGTTCCGCACCCGGCTGCCCATCGGGCCGATGCAGGCGCCCTTGGCGTTGACCCCGCTCTGGTGGGACCGGACCGCGATCTTGGTCCGGTGGCCTGCCTCACGGGCGATCGCGACGATCTCCACCGCGCCTTCGGCGATCTCCGGCACCTCCAGGGCGAACAGCTTCTTCACCAGGCCCGGATGCGTGCGGGACAAGGTGACCGAGGGTCCGCGGTGCCCCTTGTGCACACGCAGCACGTAGCATCGGATCCGCTCGCCGTGGATATACCGCTCGCCCGGCACCTGCTCCGCGGGCGGCAGCACCGCCTCGAGCTTGCCCAGGTCGACCAGCACGGTCCGGGGGTCCTTGCCCTGCTGGATCACCCCGGCCACGATGTCGCCCTCGCGGCCGGCGTACTCGCCGAAGGTCAGCTCGTCCTCGACGTCGCGCAGGCGCTGCAGGATGACCTGCCGGGCGGTGGTGGCCGCGATCCGGCCGAACCCGGCCGGCGTGTCGTCGTACTCCCGGACCACCCCGCCGTCGGGTCCGGTCTGGATAGCCCAGACCGTGACGTGGCCGCTCTTGCGGTCCACCTCGACGCGCGCGGCCTGCGACGCGCCCTCGGACTTGTGGTACGCGACGAGCAGCGCGTCCTCGATGGCCTTGATCGCCAGGTCGAGTGAGATGTCCTTCTCGCTCTCCAGACTGCGCAGCACGCTCAGGTCAATGTCCATCGCCGGTCGCTCCAAGCTCGCTAGGCGGATGCCCGAACTCCACCTGGATCGCTCCCGGGCCGAGCAGGGCGTAGGGGAAGCGGCGGCGGGTTTTCGGGTCACCCTCGACGTCCAGGGTCACCCCGTCAGCGTCGGCAGCGGAAATCCTGCCGGACACGGCCCGGGCGCCCCCTGAATCCGTGACCGTGACCTTGACCAGTCGTCCCACCGCGCGCCGCCAGTGCCGTGGATCGGCCAGCGGCCGATCCACGCCAGGCGAGGAGACCTCGAGGGTGTACGGGAAGTCACCCATCACGGCCACCGTGTCGAGCGCGGCGGACAGCTCGCGGCTGACCGCCGCGGCGTCGTCCAAGCTCACGCCCCCGTCGCTGTCGACTACCACGCGCAGCAGCCTGCGCCGGCCCGCGGCGGTCACCCGCACCGATTCCAGGTCCATTCCGGCCGCGGCGACGACGGGCTGGATGACAGCCGCGATCCTGTCCTCGTCGACCGAACCCGTCGCAGCTGGCTTGCGCGGCTCCTCCGCCCCCTTCGCGACCCGACGCGGCGGGGTTTGGGAGGATCGTCCCCCCGGGACCGCACCGCGCGGGGCGGTTTGGGAGGATCGTCCCCCCGCCGCCGCACCACGGGGCTTCGGCGCGTGACGCGAACCACCGGGCATCACGACCTCCTCGTCCACGACCTGCGGGATTAGCTCCTAGCGTAGCTGCCGCCGGGCACTGGCGCAGATAGGACGCGTGGTGAGGCCGACGGAGATCCCGCTGAGGGTAGCGAGAACCTGAATAACCCCAACGTGTGAAATTACGGTAGCTTGCCGGTGTGCCAGACCTCCTGCCGAGGCGCCGCGTGCTGGCCGCCTCGGCGGCCGCGGTGCCCGTGCTGCTGGCCACGGCCGGCTGCCGGTCCTCGGACGCGTTCGCCGGGCCCGATCCGCTGGCCGGCCGGCCCACCCTGTCACCCGACGTGGTCACGCTGCAGGCGGTCATCGCGGCGGAACAGGCCATGATCACGCTGTACCAGAGCGCCGTGGCCAGCCACCTGGCTCTGTCCACCACCAGGCCTACTAGCGGGCCGACCACCCGGCCTGCTACCGGCCGGGCCGGTGTCCTGGAAGAGCTGCTGGCCCAGCACCGGCAGCATCTCGGGCAGCTCCAGGCCAGGCTGGTCCTGCCCGCGGGCTCACCGAGCGCGCAGGCGTCCTCAAGTGCCTCACCCGGCGCGGCTCCCGCCCGGGTGACGATCGCACGGCTGCGCGCGGCCGAGAGCGCCTCGGCTACGGACCTGGTCCGGTGGCTGGTCAGCATGCCGCCCGCCCTGGCCCAGCTGTTCGCCAGCATCGCAGCCTGCGACGCCACGCACGTGGTGGCACTAGGCGGATGACGCGGGTCATGGCAGCGTCAGCCCCAGCTTCAGGCCCGGTCTCAGGCCCCGGCTCAGGTCCGGGCTCAGGCCCGGGCTCAGGCTCAGGCTCGGGTCCGGGCTCGGGCTCGGGCTCGGTCTCGGCGGTGCAGGCCCTGCAGGCCGCGCTCGCGGCCGAGGACGCGGCCATCTTCGGCTACGGGGTGGCGGGCGCCCACCTGTCCGGGAACCGCAAATCGGCCGCCGAGCAGGACTGGACCGGGCACAACGAGGCCCGCGACACCCTGACCGCGATGATCTCCGCGCTCGGCGCGACGCCGACCGCCGGGCAGGCGTTCTACCGGCTGCCGTTCCAGGTGAACGACGCGGCCAGCGCGGCGAAGCTCGCGGCCTACCTGGAAGAGGGGGTGACCCGCGCGTATCTCGGGATGGTGGCGGTCAGCGACCAGCGGTTGCGCACCTTCGGCGCGCTGGCCATGCAGAGCTCAGCCGAGCGGGCCGCCTTCTGGCGCGGCACCACCGAAGCCTTCCCCGGCCTCTCCCCCATCTAGCCTGCCCCGGACGGGTAGCCCGCCCGACTCAGTGAACGTGGCGTAGTAACGGCTCTATCCGGCAGAGCGCCACGCTCATTGGTTCGGCGCGGCGGGCGAGGCGGATGGCGCTGGTGCTGGGAAGGCTGGTGTTACGGGGATGGCGATTGGGGAGACGCTGGGGACGAGCAAGGGGTGACGGCGGCGGCGATTTCCAGGAGGCGGCGGTCGGCGCCGTAGGGAGCGACCAGCTGAAGGCCGACGGGGAGGCCGGCCGGGGTCAGGCCGGCCGGGACGGAGACGGCCGGATGGGCGCTCACCGTGATCCGGGAGCAGGAGCGCATCCAGTCGATGTAGGTGGCCATCGGCACGCCGTTGATCTCGCGGACCCACTCGGTCTGCACGTCGAACGGGACCACCTGCACGGTGGGCAGGGCGAGCACGTCGTAGCGGCCGTCGCGGAGGAACGACCGGACCCGGCCGAAGATCGCGTCGCGCCCGGTCCGCGCGGCGGCGATCTGCTCGCCGGTCAGCGCGATTCCCTTCTCGATGTTCCAGGCCAGGGTGGCCTTGATCTGGTCGCGGTGAGCGCGCAGCAGCGGCGCCATCCCGGCCATCCGGGCGGCCCGCAGCACCTGGAAGACCTCGTCGGCGTCGGACAGGTCCGGCGCCCGGTCAGCGACCTCGCATCCGGCCTGCTCGAGCCGGTCCCGGGCCGCGCCGAGTACGGCCCGTACCTCGGGCTGCACCGGGAGATCGCCCAGGTCGAACGTCCACGCTACGCGCAGCCCGCGCAGGGACGCCGGCCGCAGGTCAAGGAAAGAGCCGGCCCGGTCGGGCCGGGCCAGCGGCAGGCCGGCATCCGGCCCGCACATCCCGGCCAGCAGCAGCGCGGCGTCTTCCGCGGTGCGCGCGATCGGGCCGACCACGGGCAGCGGGTCGAAGGGGTCGCAGGGCACCAGCCCGGGTGTGGTCCGCAGCCCGACCAGCCCGCAGAAGGCCGCCGGGTTTCTGATGCTCGACGCGACGTCGCTGCCGTCCGCGAACGGGATCATCCCGGTGGCGACGGCCGCCGCGGCGCCGCCACTGCTGCCCCCCGGAGTCAGCCGGGTGTCGTACGGGTTACGGGTTGGGCCGAAGACCGGATTGAACGTCTGCGACCCGGCGCCGAACTCCGGGACGTTGGTCTTGCCGATCACCACCGCGCCGGCCTGCTTGAGCAGCGCGACGTGCGGCGCGTCGAAGTCCGGTACGTAGGAAGCGAAGATCGGCGACCCGAACGTGGTCCTGATCCCGGCCGTCTCGGCCACGTCCTTGATTGCGATCGGCAACCCGTGCAGCGGGCCGGCGAACGAGCCGCGGGCCGCTCGCGCGTCTAGGTCGGCCGCTACGGCCCGGGCCGGTTCGGGAGCGAGCGTGACGATCGCGTTGACCGGCGGATTGACGGCCTCGATCCGGGCCAGCACGGCCGCGAGCAACTCGGTGGCGGACAGCTCCCCGGACCGGATCATCCGGGCCAGATCCACCGCCGGGGTGGCGCACAGGTCCATCGCGGGACCGTGATCAGCGCTCAGTCGGCGCGGCGCAGCGAGGCGAGCACCCGAACGATCGTGCTGGCCGCCAGGTCAAGGTCGTCGGCCACGGCGATCCGCTCCGCCCAGGACCACCAGAACCACCACATGCCGTCCTTACCGCAGCCCACGTAGACGTTCTCCTCGAGCGCCCGCGCGGCCGGATTCACCACATACAAGCTGGGGACGCGCCCCGGCGGCGCCATCAGCCACGCCTCAAGCCCCCGATGGGACAGCTCGTCGGCGAGCTTCTCAAGATAGACAGCCTGCATCTGGTCCGGATCGCGGGTCCTGTTGGCTTCCATCGTCATCACCGTCGTAACCTTTAGGAATCAACCGAAAACAAAATGTTGCCGCTTCCCCAGGATGCCGCCGCGCTGGGCCTCGCGCAACGCACATCGGGAAAGTCGCACCTGGAGGAATCGGCGGGCGCGACCGCACCTTCCCCTACCCCTGCAGACGCGCCGGCCCGGATATCGGTTCACGATTGATCCATTAAACCGGACGAACGCCCCCGACATGGCCGGGCTTTACCAGGCCTTTAACGCGGCGGCAGCGGGGCGGGCAGCGGCTCGGTGTACAGGACGGTTAGCCGCGACACGGCCCGGGTGAGCGCCACGTAGAGCCGCTGCAGGCCCCTGGCCTCGGCCCGGGCGATCCGGGCCGGCTCGACCACGATCACGTGATCGAACTCCAGGCCCTTGGCCAGGGTGACCGGCACCAGCGTCAGCCGGGCATCCGAGCCGGGCACGCCGTGCTCCACCCCGGCCGCGTCCAGCGCGCCGGCCAGGGACCTGACCTGCGGGTCGGCGGCGATGACCGCGACCGACCCGGGCCGCGCGCAGGCCTGCTCGCAGGCCTGCACTACCTCGCGGGCCAGCGCGGCGGACGGCACCTGGTCGACATCCAGCGCGCCGGGGTCCGCCCGCAGCGAGGAGGCCGGCCGCAGTTCGGGGGCGATGACGGCCAGCAACGAGGAGGCATAGTCCAGGATCTGCCGCGGGACGCGGTACCCAACGGACAGCTCCCGCACGTCCGTGCCCGGCTTGCCCAGGTTGGCCAGCAGCGCGGTCCAGGAAGAGGCCGCCCACGGCGTGGTGCCCTGGGCCAGGTCGCCGAGCACCGTGGCGGAGCCGGTGGAGCACCGGCGGCCCAGGGCCCGGCACTCCATCGGCGACAGGTCCTGCGCCTCGTCGACCACCACATGGGCCAGGCTAGGGGTGCGCGTGATCAGGTCGCGCGCCTCGTCGATGAGCACCGCGTCGGCCGGCGACCAGCGCGCCGAGCCGGGCGCGCGGGGCGCCGGCGACCATACGATCGCGGCCCGCTCGTCCGCGGTCAGCAGGTCCCCGGCCGCCTCGGCCAGCGCCTCCGCCGAGGACAGCAGCCCGAATACCAGCCGCACCGGATCCACCTTGGGCCAGACCGCCTCGACCGCCGAACGCACCGGCCGGGACCGCCGCACCGCCTCGTGCGTGCGGTCGTCGCAGGCCTCCCCGGCCGCCTCCATCTGAGTCAGGATCACGTGCGCGATCCGGTGCTCGAGCAGCTCGCGGGCCGCGCCGTAGCGGACGCCGCGGTGCCGCAGCTCGTGGGTGAGCTCCTCGAGCTCCCAGGCAGCCACCCGCCAGCGCCGGGCCCCGCGGGCCAGGACCACGGTCTGCTCGGGCCGCCGCAGGGATGACCACAGGGCCTGGCGCAGCACCTCGGCCATCCGCGCATCGCCCTTGATGATCGCGACGGCCTCGGAGTCCGATCCGCGTACCGCGACGGACCCCGAAGCTTTGACGAGCTCGCCCACCGTGGTCTGGGTGACGTCGAGCTCGCCGAGGGCGGGCAGGACATTGCGGATGTAGGACAGGAAGGCCTGGTTCGGCCCGATCATGACCACGCCGCGCCGCCGGACCTGCTCCCGGTGCGCGTAGAGCAGGTACGCGACCCGGTGCAGCCCGACGGCGGTCTTCCCGGTACCGGGCGCGCCCTGCACGCAGACGGTCTGCGCGGCATCGGCCCGCACGATGTCGTCCTGGTCGGGCTGGATGGTCGCGACGATGTCCCGCATCGGCCCGGACCGCGGCCGCTCGATCTCATTGATCAGGATCTGGCTGGGCTGGTGTTCATCGCGGGGGGTTCCGGGGGGTCGTCCCCCCGGGCTAACACTGTGGATGGAACGGTCCGTGGTGAACAGCTCATCCTCATACGCGGTCAGCTCGCCGCCGGAGAAGCCGAAGCGGCGCCGCAGCTCGAGGTTCATCGGGTCCGCCCCGCTGGCCCGGTAGAACGGCCGGGACACCGGGGCCCGCCAGTCGATCACCGCGGGCGTGCCGTCCGGGGCGTGCACGTGCCTGCGGCCGATGTGGAAGCTATCGCCGGCTACACCGTCGTCGGATATTCCGGTTTCGGGCTGGCCGGCGTAGTCGAGTCGGCCGAAGAACAGGGGGGTGTCGGGGATGTCCTTGAGGGCTTCGGCCCGGTGGTACAGCTCGGCCTTGAGGTACTCCTGGGAGACCCGGTCGCCGGCCATGGCCTTGAGCGAGAGGACGTCCTCGCGCATCAGGCGCAGATAGTCCCGCGAGCGCCGCAACTGCTCGCGTTCCGTGGTCAGGACCGGGTCAGCCACGGTCCGTTCAGTAGGAAGATCTTCGGGCACAAGGACGAAAAGTTACCAGCTGACAGCGCCGAAGTCACGCGGTTTTCTGCTCTGCCTTCTCCTGCTGAGCGGGCCAGCCGGACAGGCCGCGCGGGGTGAGGAAGGCGTCGAAGATGAGCTCCGACGCGCCGGTGAGGGCGCCCAGGTCGCCCAGCGTGGACGGCAGCAGGGCGGGCGGATCGGCCCGCCGGAACCGCATCAGGGTGGCCAGGTAGCCGGCCTGCACCGCGTCCGGGTCGGCCAGGTACAGCGAGGCGGCCAGGCCGGACAGGCCGACGGCCGCGGGATCCTGCGCGTTGACCAGCGCGCCGATGCCCCGGCCGAGCGCCCTGGCCACCAGGTCCAGGGCCCGGCCGCTGTCCGGATCGATGCCCGCCGCCGCGATGACCTGCTCGGCCTGGAGCATCCGGTCTCCCCGCTCCGGCCTGCCGACCGCGCGGAGGAGCCCGCGAGCCCCGGCGTCGAGCTCCCAGCAGCCGATCGATCCGCACCGGCATGGCTCGTCGCCGCCGGTCAGCGGCATGTGCCCGAACTCGCCCGCCGAACCGTTCGCCCCGGTCACCGGCTGGCCGTCGGCCAGCAGGACCCCGCCGATGCCGGTCGCGACGTGCAGGTGCAGGGCCACCGGCACGCCCCGGAGCACGCCCCGGCGGGCCTCGGCCAGCCCGGCCAGCGTCGCGTCGTTGCCGGCCAGCACCGGGCCGGCGGCCAGCCGGGACCCGAGCACCCCGGTCACGTCGACGTCCTGCCATTCGGTCAGGGTGGGCTGGACCATCGTGCCGCCCCGGACCGGAGACGGGACCGCGATGCCCACGCCGACCACCCGGTCGCCGAACTGGCGGCTGCGGATCTTCAGCCGCTCCGCGACATCGGTCAGCATCCCGGTGCCCGAACCGGCGCCCCGCTCCTGGCGGTCGAGGACCGTGCAGCGCCCGGTCAGCTCGAAGACGGCCACGGTAAAGGAGTCGTCCCGCAGGTCGACAGCGAGCGCCACGGGGCCCTCGGCGTGCGCCGACGGCACGCCGGTCGGGCGGCCCCGGGCGCGCTGCACGGACGCGTCGACCGGGCCGGCCAGTTCCTCGATCAGCCGACGCCCGGCCAGATCCCGGACCAGCACGGTCGCGGTCCCGCGAGCCAGGCTGAGCTGCCTGGTGAGTTCGGCCCTGGTGAGCTGGCCGCCGCAGTCATGGATGGCGCGCAGCAGCCGCGCGAGATTGTGTGCGCGCAACTCGGCACTCGTGGTCGCCGCGCCCTCGTCCTTCCGCACACCTACGATCGTGCCACGCCCTTTCCCGCGTGCGGACCGCCGGTTACCCGTCCCGCTACCAGTCCCAATGAAAGCCGACCGCCGTCTGCTCCGCCAGGCGCAGGTAGCGATGCACCGCGAACTGGCTGTCCAGGTCGACGCGCTCCCGCTCCACGATAGGCCCGTCCAGCCCGTCCCAGATCGCCCATTCGACGTTACCCGGCACCTTCTCCGGATGAAACTCGACGCGTATATCAAGGTTCTCGACGAAGAATTGCACCACCCGCCGGAACTCCGGCGGCGGCGCCTGAGCGTAATGGAAGCTCACCCAGTATTCCAGGGTCGCCGTTTCCCCGGCCGCCAGCGGCTTGGCCAGGAGCATATCGACGACGAACAGTTCCTCAATGGGCTGGTATACCGGGCAGGCCAGCCCGCTGAATCCCTGCCCGACCTCTATCGTGACGGCATTCGTATCCGCGCGAATCGGAATACGATCTACGTCATCGGTGATCGCTTCGATCACATGGATAACGCGGTGCTTGACCGGCATTCCGTCGGCACCGAGGTAATGATGATCGTGCAGCGCGAGCGTTTTGACCCGGCGGCTCCCGAGCATGCTCGCCTGGTCGTCCCGGATCGCCCGCGGGCCGGACAGCACGCGGACGTGCGCGGACCCTTCCCACAGCTTGAGAAGTTGCTCTCGCTCGGGAGCGCCGAGCCCGAAAGCGTCCATGAAAAGAAAGAGCGTGGCCTTGCTGAGCAGCTTGCCCGATAGGGCGCGGGAGGCGGTGTCCTTAAGCTGGCGGGGCAGCACGTCGGCGTCGCCTTTCGCCCGCGGATGCTGCCACAGGTAATGGGCGAGCACCTCGGCCACCGCGAGCTGGTTGACCTGTCCGGCCCGGCTGCGCTCGGCGTACTGCTCCCACTTCCGCCGATACCGGCCCGGGCGCAGTAGCAACTCGCGTATGTATGACGCGGCGGCCTGCACGCCTGTGGGCAGGGCAGAATCTGGAGGCATCACCTCGGTCACGGTCTCCTCGTCCGTGAGAACTAAGCGCGACATTCGTCAGCTATCGTACGACTGATCTCGCGGACGGGGCGAGTTCGCGATGGGTGGGGAATTAATGACATACACCGCCGGATGAAGGGGATCATCGCCACAGGCAGAAGGGCTGCCATGACTATGCAGGAGGGCCTCGCGGCCCTGGGGTTGGGGACTGCCGCCCGGCAGCTGCACAACCGGGCTTACTTCCTTGACCTGCTCGGCGACAGCCACACCGGCCTCGGCGGCCACGAGGCGGCCATCGAGGCCTACCGGCAGGCCGCGCAGGAATTCGAGGCACAGGGAGCGCCATGCTCATACGCTCTGTGCCTGCTCAAGATCGCCGACAGCTACCTGTCGCTGGACGAGCCGTGGCACGCCATCGGCTACCTGGAGGCGTGCCTGCCGCTCCTGCGTGAGCTGGGCCTGGTCAGGCACGAGAGCCTGGCGCAGGACCAGCTGGCCGCCTGTCAGATCGAGCTGGCGCGGGCGCACTTACTTGGGGAGCGACGGGTCGGCCAGCGCCGCGACCGAGCGCGGCCGGCCCGTTCGGCCAGGTCAGCACCCGACGACGCCGAGAAGGAGGTAAATTCGACGTATGCCCGGTACAGACGGACCGCCCGAGTGGCTGTCCGACGAGGAACAGCAGGCCTGGCGAGCCACGGTCCAGCTGAGTCAGCTGCTCATGCGCCAACTCGACCGAGACCTGACCCCGTACAACCTGAACGGCCGCGATTACGAGATCTTGGTCGAGTTGTCCGAGGCGCCAGAACACCGGCTGCGGATGACCGATCTCGCCGATGCCACCAGCCAGTCCCGGAGCCGACTGTCGCACCAGATCTCGCGGATGGAAAAGCGCGGCCTGGTCCGGCGCGACGAGTGCGAGGGCGACAAGCGCGGCACGTTCGCCGTGCTGACCAAGGCGGGGTTCGAGACCATCGAGCGCGTTGCGCCGCACCACGTGGAGCAGGTCCGCCGCCACTTCATCGACCGGCTGACGGCGGAGCAGCTGGAGGAGATCCGGTCCGCCTTCCAGCCGATCGTCGACTACCTGCGCAAGATCCGCGACCGCGACTAATCGCGCGGCCTGCGGGGGTCAAGGGTGGGGCCGTGGGGTAAAGCAGAGCCCCCCAGCCGCGCGATACTACGGCGAGAACCGCAGCGGGCTTGCGGGGGTTCCGGGGGTCGTCCCCCGGGCTAGAACAGCACGGACATGAACCGGCCGGTGTCGGTGAAGCCGGCCCGGCGGTACGCCGCGCGGGCCGGCTGGTTGTAGTCGTTGACGTAGAGCGAGACCAGCGGGGCGATCGACCGGGTGGCCTCGACCACGACCGCGGCCATGCCGGGGGCGGCCAGGCCCTGGCCGCGGCACTCCGGCCGGACCCACACGCCCTGGACCTGACAGGCCTGCGGGGTCACCGCCCCGATCTCGGCCTTGAAGATCACCTGGCCATCGTCGATCCGGGCGAAGGCCCGGCCGGCCCGGATCAACTGCTCCACGCGGGCCCGGTACGCGGCGCCGCCGTCTCCGGAGGTGGGCGAGACGCCCACCTCCTCGGTGAACATCGCCACGCAGGCGGGCCACAGGGCATCGAAGTCCGCCATGGAGACCCGGCGGACGTGCGGATCGGGCCGCACCAGCGGCGGTCCGCTGATGACCATGACCGGCTGCACGGGGCGGACGTCCCGGGCCGGTCCCCACCGCGGCCGCAGCAGGGCCCACAGCGCCTGGACCTCATCAGCCGGCCCGACCAGCGATGAGCACCGCCGGCCCTGCTTCAGCGCCCGGTCCGCGAAGGCCACCACCGCGTCCGGCGTGGCCGCGACCGGGACCAGGTTGGCGCCGGAATAGCACAGCGACTCCAGCCGGCCGCCGGTCCCGTGACCCCACATCTGGGCGCCGAGCCTGGCGGGCTCAAGGCCGAGGGCGTGGACGCGCGAGCTGACGAATACGTTCGTCACCGGATCACGATCGCAGATGGCAAGCACCGCGCCCCGATCCCGTTCATCGAGCAACCGCACCGCGGACGACGGCGGCTTCACCCGCAACATAGGACCAGCCTACACGGGGCATTAGCGCCGGAATTCTCCTTTCGAACGCGCGGTAAATCGCTCGTTCTAGCCGCGCGGTACCGGATCCGGCCCGGCCGGGCAGGTGGCATTGACCAGCCCGGCCCCCTGCGGCAGGACCCCGCTGGCCAGATAGGCGTTCACGTACCCCTGGACGCAGGCGTTCGAGGGCTGGGAGAAGGACTGCCCGTGGTTGCCGCCGCCCGCCACGACCACCATCCGGGCCGAGGGCAGCAGCTTGTGCGCGTTCTGGGCGCCCGCGTACGGGGTCGCCGGGTCCAGCGTGCCCTGCACCATCAAGATGCCGGGCAGCCCGGCCCCGTTGATCTGCAGCGGCTTGGCCGGCCCGCGCACCGGCCAGAACGCGCACGCCGCGTTGAACCAGGCGTTACCCCAGGCGTAGAACGGGGCGGTCTTGTAGATCATCTCGGTGTCGGACGTCCAGTAGGCGAAGCTGCGCGGCCAGCCGACATCGGCGCACTCCACCGCGTTGTAGACGGCGAACTCGCTCTCGTTCTCGTTCTGGGTGCCGTACGCCTCGTACTGGTCGATCAGGCCGCCGGTCTGCCCGGAGTTCAGGTAGGACGACAGGGCCTGCGCCAGGCCCGGCCAAAGTTCGTCAAGGTAGCCGCCCGCCAGGTAGGTGTCGTCGAACTCGTCGGCCCCGATTACCCCGTCGACCGGGTGGGCTAGCAGCTGGTTACGGGCCCGGTACCAGGCCGCGCGCACCTGCGCGGCGGTGCTGCCGAGGTTGTAGGTGCTGTCGTAGCGGGCCACCCAGGCGTAGAACGCGTCCATGCGGCCCTGGAAGGCGTAATCCTGGTCGACGTTGTCGATGTACCAGGTCCCGGTGGGATCGACGGTGCTGTCCAGGACCATGCGCCGCACGTGCGATCCGAAGAGCGTGGCGTAGACCTGGCCGAGATAGGTGCCCCAGGAGAACCCGAGGTAGTTGATCTGCGCCACGCCGAACGCCGCGCGGATGGAGTCCAGGTCACGGGCCGCGTTCTCGGTGGTCATATACGGAAGCAGCCAGCCGAACTTCTGCTCGCAGTCAGCGGCGTACGTTTTCGCCCGCGTTATCATGACCTGCTCGGCGGCGGCGCTGGCCGGAATGTAGTTCGGGCGCGGGCCGGCGAAGAAGCCCGGCTCGCAGCTCAGCCGGGGCACCGACGATCCCGCGCCGCGCATGTCGAAGCCCACGATGTCGTAGTCCCGGGCCACGCTCCGGTTGAGCCCCTCCGCCACGACGGCGGCCAGGGACAGCCCGCTGGCCCCCGGACCGCCCGGGTTGACCAGCATGACCCCCTGCTGCTGGTCGGCCGGGGCGGTGGCGGGGATCATGTCGAGCGCGAGGCTGATGTGCCTGCCGCCGGGGTCGGCATAGTTCAGCGGCACGCTCAGCATCGTGCAGTCGCGGATGCCGATCTTGCCGATCAGCCCGGTGCACGAGTGCCACCGCAGCGTGCTGCTCGTCGGGACGATCGGCCCGGCGGCCTGCCGCGCGCTCCCGTTTCCGGTCGGCGTGCTCCCGGCTGACGGGCTTCCGGCGGGCGACCCGGAGGGCGGCGGGGCTCCGGAACAAGCGCCGATCCCGAGCAGGGCGGTCACCGCGAGCACAGCCGCGAGAGCCCAGCCCGTTCGGCCCCCTTGACCACCCTCAGCCCCGCGGCCGACCACGCGCGAGATCGACATGTCCCCCATCATGCCCGACGTGATCCGGTACCCCGGCCTCGCGGGCGCGGAGCCGTCAGCTCGCGGTAACCAGTCAGGACGCGGCACGGTGGCGCTCCTCGAGCGCCTTGCGGTACTCGGCCACGACGATCTCGGTCAGCTCCTCGACCGAGGTGTCGCGGCTGTACTTGTCGAAGGTGATCTGGCCGCCCTGCAGCAGGTTCACCCGGTCGACCACCGGGAACACCTGGCCGTAGTTGTGCGCGATGATGATGATCGACATGCCCTGCGCCTTGAGATCGTGCACCAGGTCCAGGATCATCGCGCCTTCCTTGACGCCCATGGCGGCCAGCGGCTCGTCGAGCAGCAGGACCTTGGCGTCGGAGAACACCGAACGGGCCACGGCAATGGCCTGCCGCTGGCCGCCGGACAGGCTGGCCACCTCGAGGTCCACCGACTTCAGGGTCTTGATCCCCATCGAGTCCAGGTGCTCCTGGGCCTCCTTGCGCATCTGCCTCTTGCGCAGCAGCGGCCAGCGCACCGGCTCACGGTTCAGGAACATGTTCTCGTACACGGTGAGCTGGTTGATCAGCGCGAGGTCCTGGTAGACGATGTCGATGCCCATCGAGCGGGCCTGCTTCACCGAGCCGAACGTGACCTGCTCGCCGTTGAACAGGATCCGCCCGCTGGTCGGCTGCTGGAAGCCGCAGATGATCTTCAGCAGGGTGGATTTGCCCGCGCCGTTGTCGCCGACCAGGGCGAGCACCTCGCCGCGGGCCAGCCGCAGGTTCACGTCGATCAGCGCCGTCACCGCGCCGTACCGCTTGGAGATGTGCTCGACCCGCAGGATGTCGTCGGTCTGCGCGGGTGTCTCGGTGCTCACTTATCCGCCTCCGGGCTGGGTCGCGTCATGACTTGGATTGCAGCCGGCCCGCGCTGCGCAGCCGGGTGAGCTGAGTGTTGCCGATCATCGCGACCAGGATCGCCGCGCCCAGGATGATCAGGTACTTATTCGAGGGAATGCCGCGCAGGTTGAAGCCGTCCTGCAGGATGCCGAGCACGAGCATGCCGAGCCAGAGCCCGATCATCGTGCCGGAGCCACCGGCCATGGCGGTGCCGCCGATGACCACCCCGGCCAGGGCGATCAGCAGCACGTTCAGCTGGCCGGCGCTCGGGTCGATGATGTCGTTCTTGAAGGCCTCGATGATCCCGGTCAGCGCGCCGAGCGCGCTGCACATCATGAAGTTGCCGATCTTGATCCGGTTGACCCTGATGCCCGCCTCGCGGGCGCCGAGCAGGTTGCCGCCGACCGAGATCGTGTACAGGCCCCACCGGGTCCGGGTCAGGATGACGTGGAAGATCAGGACCAGGACGGTGGCCCAGATGATCTCCGACCACGCCTCGAAACCGAACCAGTGACTGAGCCCCAGCGAGGCCTGCGGAATGTTCACCTGCTGCGCGGCGGAGATCGTCAGCGCGTAGCCGAAGATGATGTAGCCGGTGGCGAGCGTGGTAATCAGCGACGGGACGCCGAAGACGGTGGTGACGATCCCGTTGATCCCGCCGATGACGATCCCGAGGAGCAGCACCGTGATCACGATGGCGAGGAGGGTCGGGATGCCGGAGTCGACGAAGAACCGCATGACGAACGGCGACAGCGTCCAGACGAACCCGACCGACAGGTCGATCTCGCCGCAGACCATCAACAGCACCAGGCCGATGCCGATGATCGTGTACGGGGCCATGAACTGAGCGATGACGACGAAGCTGCCGTGGCCGACGAAGGCTGTGGTGGTCAACGCGAAGTAGATGAACAGGATCACGGCGATCGCCAGGACGCTGGCCTCGCGCTGTTTCAGGAAGACGGCGGCGGCGCGGCTGAGGACGCTTGGGCCGCGTTTTTGTCCTGCAGGCGCGTCGCCGATGGTCTCCGGACTGCGTTCAGCGGTGTCACTCACGTCGTTCATCCCAATCCTGCTACCCACCGGATGCCTGTGTCCTTGTGTCATACCCAGGCACCGCGGCGGCTCACCGCGGCGTGGCCGCCGGATGAGCCGCCGCGAACCTGCACTTCCCAGTGTCGCGCGCCCGGGCAATCAGGTCGAGATCGCCCCGGTGTGCTTGACGTACACCTGTGCCGAGGTCGAGCCCTCGAACCGGGTCGGCGTCGCGGTGTACGGGCCCACGTTGGCACTGGTCACGAACTTCAGGCCGGTGTCCGTGGCCGGCGGTGCCACCAGGCCGCCGGAGAGCTGGAAGAGGTAGAGGTACAGCGTGGGCAGGAAGCCCTGCAGGTAGGGCGACTGATCGACGGTGAAGTCGATCTGGTTGGCCTTGATCGCCGTCAGCGTCTGCGGCTCCAGGTCGAAGCCGCCCGCTTTCACCTTGCCAACCAGACCATACTTCTCCAGCGAAGTGCCGAGCAGGGCGGTGTCGCCGCCGTCGACGGCGAAGACGCCCTGCAGCTTGGACCCGTGCGACTGCAGGAACGCGGGCAGCGTCTGTGCTTCCTGCGTCGCCGAGGCGCCCGCGTCGACGCCCGTGCTGCCGAACATGACGGTCATGCCGGCCGCCTGCAGGGCCTGCGTCGCGCCGTCCATACGGGGCTGGATGTTCAGCGCGCCAGGCTGGGCGATGAAACCGACCGTCGTGTCGCCCTTGGTCAGCAGCGAGGCGAGCCGCGCGCCGACCGCCTGGCCCGACACGTACAGGTCCTGGCCGACGTAAGCCAGGCCGTTGGTGGGGCTCGTGGTGGCACCGTTCGCGTTGTAGGTGATCACGGGGATGCCCGCGCCCAGCGCGCTGTTGATGGGGCTGGTGAACGAGGTGGCCGAGACCACGGTGGTCGCGATGCCCGGGGAGCCGGCGGCGACAGCGGCGTTGAAGGCCGACAGCATGGTGGGCACCGTCGGCTGAGTGGACAGCGCGCCGGTCCAGGCCGGCGTCGGCAGGCCGAGCAGCGCGGAGGCGTCCTGGAAGCCGTACTGGGTCGGGGTGAAGAAGGCGTTGTCAGTGACGTGGTTGACGAAGGTGAACTTCCACTTGGGAGTGGTGGGGAAGTTGCCCGCGGCCGCCTTCGCCGCCGCCGTCGTCGATGACGACGACGCGCTGCTCGAGCTGGACGAGGTGCAGGCCGCGATCAGTGCGGAGGCGGCCGCCGTGGCGCTAAACAGCCCGGCCCCCTCGAGCAGCCTACGGCGCGAGGGCCCGTCCTTCATGTTCAGGGTCTCGATCGCTTCGTCGACTACCGGGTCGACCTTTTTCTTCATCTAAGGACCTCCATGGAATTTCCCGGGACGGGATACTCTCCCGGGCCGAGCCCCGGTCGCGGCGAGACCCGTCAACTTCGTCGCGCGCAGAGATAACGCTAAGAAAAACCTATTCCGATGTCTGTTCCGGCGGTTCATGTGACGTAAACCAATAGCATCTCGGATGCGACCGAATATTCAGCGCATACGGACGAACCGCCGTAGACGCTAAATCTGCTCATGATTACCTGTCAAGGCACCACGCAGGCCCGATAGCGGACTGAACACGTTTCGATATCGGGCTCGGCGCGAACATCTACATACCCGATTCGCCAACTTCGCAATCGCTTCCATGAGCTCCGGTCTGACCCGCCCTCCCCTCGCCGCCCCGACGATGTTAACGCTAACAAGTCACTGTACGGCAACGAACGCGAAACACCATCGATACGCTGCCCTGAATCTGCCGACCCGGGCGAGACGCAGGCGGGCGCGCACGCTACTGGTAGCGCTGACCTGACGACGCGCACGGCCGGGGACAGAAGGTGCGACCAGTTATCACCGGTAGCGCTGACCTGACGACGCACGGCTGGGGCACGAGGTGTGATCAGTTATCAGGAGATGAGGGGACGAAGGAGCAGGTTGGGCTGGGGCCGGTGAGGCGGACGGGGCTGGAACGGCCTAGCGTGCCCCACGATCGGCCTTGCGGCCCCGGACGGGGGCGAGGACTTAGATTTCGCGGGCCGCGTCGGGCGGGGCGGCCCTGCGCGGGGTACAAATCCGTCCGCTTCCGACATCCATCCCCGGAACCGAACACCGGCGGGAAACGTCTCATGGGGAACGGATGACGCTATCGAGGACCACCGCACGGGTCCTAGTGCCATCCCTCGCAACAAGGAGGGAAAGGACGGATGCTAGCCAGACACCGCCAGTCGCTCATCCTGCAGGCCGTCAGGAGCGATGGCAGCGCCCGGGTCAGTGATCTCACGCAGCGACTCGGCGTCTCGGACATGACCATCCGCAGAGACCTTGAGGTGCTCGCCCGCGACGGGCTGGTGGAGAAGGTGCACGGCGGCGCCGTGCTGCCGGGCACGCCCTCGAGTCATGAGCCGGGCTTCGAGGCGAAGCTCGTGCTCGAGCGGCCGGAGAAGACCGCGATCGCGCGCGCGGCGGCGAAAATGGTCACGCCCGGCAACGCGATCGCCCTGGCCGCCGGGACCACCACGTTCGCGCTGGCGCAGTGCCTGCTCGACGTGCCGGGGCTCACCATCGTGACCAACTCGCTGCGCGTGACGAACGTGTTCAACGGGATGCGAGGAGGGCTGGACGGCACGGCCGACTCGGTGGTACTGACCGGAGGCGTCCGCACCCCGTCCGACGCGCTGGTCGGCCCGATCGCCGACCTGACCATCCGCTCGCTCCACTTCGACCTGCTCTTCCTCGGCTGCCACGGCTTCGACGCCGACGCCGGACTCACGACGCCCAACCTGGCCGAGGCCGAGACCAACCGGACCTTCATCCGGGTCGCGCGCAGGGTCGTGGTGCTCGCCGACCACACCAAGTGGGGCCTGGTGAGCCTGAGTTCGTTCGCGCGGCTGAACGAGGTCGACGTGCTCATCACCGACGACATGCTGCCCGCCGACGCGCGGGCCGTAGCCGCCGAGCAGGTTGGCGAGGTGGTCTTCGCCGACAACATGATGGCCAGCCACACCCACCGGCAGGCCGGATAGGCGACCGCGGGCTTACGACATGAAACCCGGGTTTCACTGCGCTAGGGCATAGTGAAACCCGGGGTTCATCTCATTGGGGAGCCGGCCCGGACCGGGATGGGTGTCAGTAGGCGGTGACGACGGGCTTGCCTGAGCCCGCGTCGTCGCCTTCGGCGGCGCCCTGCTCGGCCAGGCGCATGGCCTCCTCGATCAGGGTCTCCACGATGGCCGACTCCGGGACGGTCGCGATGACCTGGCCGCGGACGAAGATCTGGCCCTTGCCGTTGCCCGAGGCCACGCCGAGGTCCGCCTCGCGGGCCTCGCCGGGGCCGTTGACCACGCAGCCCATGACCGCGACCCGCAGCGGGACCTCCAGGCCGTCCAGCCCGGCGGTCACCTCCTCGGCCAGCTTGTACACGTCTACCTGGGCCCGGCCGCAGGACGGGCAGGACACGATCTCCAGCCGACGCTCCCGCAGGCCAAGCGATTCCAGGATCGAGATGCCGACCTTGACCTCCTCCACCGGAGGGGCGGACAGCGAGACCCGGATCGTGTCGCCGATGCCTTCGGCCAGCAGGGCGCCGAACGCCACCGCGGATTTGATCGTCCCCTGGAAGGTCGGCCCGGCCTCGGTCACGCCGAGGTGCAGCGGGTAGTCGCACTGGCGCGCGAGCAGCCGGTAGGCGTTGATCATTACCACCGGGTCGTGGTGCTTGACCGAAATCTTGATGTCCCGGAATCCGTGCTCCTCGAACAGCGAGCACTCCCACAGCGCGGACTCGACCAGCGCCTCAGGGGTGGCCTTGCCGTACTTGGCCAGCAGTCGCTTGTCCAGCGAGCCCGCGTTGACGCCGATCCGGATCGGGGTCCCGGCGTCGGAGGCGGCCTTGGCGATCTCGGCCACCTTGTCGTCGAACTGCTTGATGTTGCCCGGGTTGACCCGGACCGCGGCGCAGCCGGCCTCGATCGCCGCGAATACGTACTTGGGCTGGAAGTGGATGTCGGCGATGACCGGGATCTGGGACTTGCGCGCGATGGCGGGCAGCGCGTCCGCGTCGTCCTGGGACGGGACCGCGACCCGCACGATCTGGCAGCCGGAGGCGGTCAGCTCGGCGATCTGCTGCAGGGTGGCGTTCACGTCGGCGGTCAGCGTGGTGGTCATCGACTGCACCGTCACCGGCGCTCCCCCGCCCACCGGTACCGAGCCCACCATGATCTGGCGGGACACCCGACGCTCGGCCAGCGGCGCGGGCGGCGTGGATGGCATACCGAGGTCAATGCTCATGAGCCCATCCGTTCACTTGGCGCATCCCCGAATCCCTCGACCCGCCCATTGAACCACCACCCGGGTAACGGGAGGTTACCGACGCTGACAGGCGCGTCGGGTTGGCGTTGCTGGCTCGGGTCGCGGGGCAGGGTGGCGGGGGCGGGGGTGGCGGGGGCGGGGGTGGCAGGGGCGGGGGTGGCAGGGGCGGCAGGGGGCGGAGAGCGGGGGTCGCGAGGCGCACGGCTAGGGGCCGCACGGTTAGCCGACGCCGACGTTGATGGGGTTGACGATGTCGGCCAGGATCAGGATGAGGCTGAAGAAGATCAGCACGGCGAACAGGCTGAAGCTGACCGGCAGCAGCTTGGCCATGTCGACCAGGCCGGGGTCGGGGCGCCCGCGCAGGCGGGCCAGCCAGGCGCGAATCCGCTCGTAGACGATCACCGCGACGTGGCCGCCGTCCAGCGGCAGCAGCGGGAGCATGTTGAAGGCGCCGACGAAGATGTTCAGCGAGGCGATGAGCAGGATGACGAAGCTGACCTTGTACTGCCAGCCCACGTTGGCGGCCACCGCGGCCCCGGTCGCCTCGGCCGCACCGACCACGCTGCCGACCTGGCCCGCCGCCGTGCTGGCGCGGTCCTTGGCGAACAGTTTCGGCAGCGCGCCGGGCAGTTGCGCAACGGCCTGCGCCGAGCCGACTATCACCTGGCCGAAGGTCGTGCCCGCGTAATCGATGGCGCCCAGCGGGCTGGCTACCTGGAACACCACGGCGGGCGCGATGCCCAGGTACGAGCCGCTGCGGCCGCGGACGTTGGCCAGCGTGGTGTGCAGCGTGACCAGCTTCCCGTCGCGGCGGACGGTAATGGTGGCCGGCGACCCGACGGGTGCGGCGCGGATCACGTTGCCGAGCTGGGTGAAGTTGCTCACCGGCTGGCCGTCGAAGGCGGTCACCGTATCGCCCACCCGCAGCCCGGCCAGCTTGGACGGGGAGGCCGCGTCCGATGCAGTGCACGTGCCGTTGTCCAGCTGGGTGACGTTCTTGGGCACGCAGGGGCTGACCGTGCCCAGCTGGGTGGTGTTGTCGTTGGCGATGCCGACGCCGAGCGCCAGTCCGAAGATCAGCGCCAGGGCCAGCAGGAAGTGCATGGCCGAGCCCGCGCACAGGACCGCGATCCGCTGCCATGCCGGGTGGCTGCGGAACGACCGGGCCTCGTCGGCCGGGTCATCGGGATCGTCCAGCGAGTGCATGCCGACGATCTTGACGAACCCCCCGAGGGGCAGGGCCTTGATCCCGTACTCGGTCTCGCCGCGCCAGGTGGACCAGATCGTCGGCCCGAACCCGACGAAGTAGCGGGTGACCTTCATGCCGAACTTCTTGGCCAGCACGAAGTGCCCGGTCTCGTGCAGCATGACGGAGAAGAGCAGGGCGACGATGAAGATGACCCAGCCGATCAGGTCCATCCGATCGTCCTCCTAGCAGTTCAGCTCATGTGCCCGCCGCCGGGCCCACTGGTCGACGGCCAGCACGTCCGCCACGGACGTGACCTCCGCGCGCGCGGCGTCATGCTCCGAGAGTATCCGGGCCACGGTGTCAACAATCCGGGTGAAGCCAATGCTTCCCGCCAGGAAGGCGGCCACGCAGGCCTCGTTGGCGGCGTTGTAGGCGGCCGGCATGGTGCCGCCGGCCGCGGCCGCCTCCCGGGCCAGCGCGACCGCGGGGAACGCGTGGTCATCGAGCGGCTCGAAGGTCCAGGCCGCCGCCGACGACCAGTCCAGCCCCGGCGCGGCGTCGGGGACCCGTTCGGGCCAGGCCAGGCTCAGCGAGATCGGCAGCCGCATGTCCGGCGGGGAGGCCATGATGACCGTCGCGCCGTCGGCGTACTCCACCATCGAGTGCACGATCGACTGCGGGTGCACCACCACGTCGATGCGGTCCAGCCCGAAGCCGAACAGCAGGTGCGCCTCAATCACTTCCAGGCCCTTGTTCACCAGCGTGGCGGAGTTCACCGTGACCAGCGGCCCCATCTTCCAGGTCGGGTGGGCCAGGGCTTGCTCCGGCGTGACGTCCGCGAGCCGGTCCCGGTCCCAGCCGCGGAACGGCCCGCCGCTGGCGGTCAGCACCAGCCGCCGCACCTCGGCGGCCAGCCGGCCCGCAGGCACTGGGCGATGGTGGAGTGCTCGGAGTCCACCGGCACGATCTGCCCGGGCTTGGCCGCTCGCGTGACCAAAGGCCCGCCGATGATCAGCGACTCCTTGTTAGCCAGGGCCAGGGTCCGGCCGGCGTCGAGCGCGGCCAGGGTCGCCTGCAGCCCCGCGGCCCCGGTCACGCCGTTGAGCACCACATCACACGGCCAGGCGGCCACCTCGCAGATCGCGTCCGGCCCGGCCAGCACGTCGGGTAGCGCGGCGGGTGCACCACGATCCGTTCCATCCAAAAAATGGCGTAGGGCGGCCTGTAGCTGCGCCGCGGCGGCCGGGGCGGCCACGGCGACCGCCGCCGCCCCGAACTCGGCCGCCTGCCGGGCCAGCAGGTCCACGTTCCCGCCGCCGGCCGCGAGCGCGGCGACCCGGAAGCGGCCGGGGTTGCGCCTGATGATGTCGAGCGCCTGGGTCCCGATCGAGCCGGTCGAGCCCAGGATCACCACGTCGCGCGGGCCGGAGAGGGTCACCGCCCCATTGTCCGCTACCGGCCGCCCCGGCGGCACCCCGCGCCTGACGTCGGCGTCGCACGCCCGGCGCGGGGCCGGGCCGTCAGGACAGGGCCGAGATCCGGCGGGCCAGCGCGAAGTCGTTCGCGGTCAGGCCGCCCGCGCTGTGCGTGCTCAGCGTCAGCGTCACCTTGTTCCACGAGATCGCGATGTCGGGATGATGGTTGGCGGTCTCGGCCAGATAGGCGACGGCCCCGAGGTACAGCAGGGCGTCGCGGAAATCTTTGCGCGTGGTCACCGTGGTGATCGAGTTGCCGTCGCGGGTCCAGGCCGGGACGGCGGCGAGTTCGGCCGTTATTTCGGCCTCGGTCAGAAGTTCCATGGTTCCGGCATACCATTCCCAGGGTGACGTCATCGAGGCAGACTCCTCTGGCGGCAGAGCACGCGCGGCTCGGGGCGGTCATGACCTCCTTCGCCGGCTGGCAGATGCCACTGCGCTACGGCAGCGAGACGGCCGAGCACCAGGCGGTGCGGCACGCGGCCGGGCTGTTCGACCTTTCGCACATGGGCGAGATCATGGTGAGCGGGCCCGGCGCCGGGCAGGCGCTGGACTACGCGCTGACCGGGTTCTTGTCCGGGCTGCGGCCCGGCCGGGCCCGGTACACAATGATCTGCGCGGCGGGCGGCGGCGTGCTCGACAACCTGGTCGTGTACCGGCAGGGCGAGCAGGAGTTCCTGGTCATCGCCAACGCCGCGAACACGGCGGTGGTGTTCGGCGAGTTGCTGTCCCGGGCCGCCGGTTTCGACGCGGCGGTCACCGACGCGACCGACGACTACGCGCTGATCGCCATCCAGGGGCCCGCCGCGGCCTCGATCCTGGCCCCGCTGACCGGGCTGGACCTAGACGCCATGAAGTATTACGCCGGGGCGTTCGGCGACGTGGCGGGCGTTCCGGCCTGGGTGGCCCGGACCGGGTACACCGGCGAGGACGGCTTCGAGCTGTTCTGCCGGCCCGCTGACGCCGTGCGCCTCTGGGAAGCGCTGACCGCGGCGGGCAGGCCGGCCTGATCCCGGCGGGCCTGGCCGCCCGCGATACGCTCCGGCTCAAGGCCGGCATGCCGCTGTACGGCAACGAGCTCGGCCCGGACATGACACCGTTCGAGGCGGGCTTGGGGCGGGTGGTGAAGTTCGACAAGCCGGATGATTTCGTCGGGCGCCCCGCGCTGCTGACCCGTTCCCTGGCTGGCCCGGACCGGGAACTGGTCGGCCTGACGCTCCAGTCCCGCCGGGTAGCCAGGCACGGCTACCCGGTATTCGCCGACGGCATCCCGGCCGGCACCGTCACGAGCGGCGCCCCGTCTCCCACCCTGGGCCAGCCGATCGCTATGGCCTACCTGACCACCGACGCCAACGCGCGCGATGCTGTACTTACCGTCGGCATCAGGGGCGAAGTCGTCCCGGCCCAGCTGACGGACTTGCCGTTTTACTCCAGGAGTCGATAACGATGAGCATCCCAGCCGAACTGCGCTACACAACCGAGCACGAATGGGTGTCCGTCGAGGGCACCGTGGCGTCGGTCGGCATCACCGAGTACGCGGCGCAGCAGCTTGGCAACGTGGTCTACGTGTCCCTGCCGTCGGTCGGCACGGCCGTCACGGCCGGCGAGCCCTGCGGTGAGGTCGAATCGGTCAAGTCGGTCAGCGACCTGTACGCCCCGGTAGACGGCGAGGTGACCGAGGTCAACACCGAACTGGAGGATGACCCGTCGCTGGTCAACGCCGAGCCCTACACGGCCGGGTGGATGTTCCGGGTCCGGGTGGCCCAGGATGGCAACGGGGACGCGGCCCTGCCGCCCGACATGCTGTCCGCGACGGAGTACGGGGAACTGACCAAGAGCGCCGGC
The DNA here is from genome assembly GCA_963722055.1 of uncultured Actinomycetes bacterium. GTDB lineage: Bacteria > Actinomycetota > Actinomycetes > Streptosporangiales > Streptosporangiaceae > Palsa-504. The sequence continues at coordinate 496,417 of CAVRLA010000004.1, forward strand.
TAGGCGCGTTGTCGCTGGGCGGCGGGGGGTTAGCGCCTACGGCGGCGCAGCGCGATCAGGACGGTCAGGCCGATGGCGACCGCGGCCGCGGCGGCACCGGCTTTGACCGGATCGATCTGGCTGACCAGCGCGCGCAATCGGTCCGCTGTCCGCTGGACGTTCCGCTTCGGGCTCACCCGGTCGGAGATGGCGTCGATGGTGCGCGCCAGGTCCGTGCGGGTGCGGTCGATGTCCGCCACCAGCGTGTCCTCATCGAGGGGCTGCGGTTCGATCTCCGCGTCAGCCATTGGTTGCTCCGTTCCGGCCACGCTTTTCTGGTCAGGCCGCCTATTTTGGCATACTGACGGTGACCTTAACATCGCCCGGCCGACTGGTGACCGCGTGGTGCCGGGACGGGCGCGGCGCGGCGCGGCTTGACTTGCCGGCTGGCGCGGCTTGACCCGCGGGCAGACGCTCCTTGACCCGCGGTCACGTGGGCGGCTCCGGCTCAGGATTCGGCGATCCGCCGCTGCAGGAACCGGCGTTCGGGTACGGTGCGGGCCAGGTCCAGCGCGCGCTGGTATTCGGCCCTGGCCTCAGCCTGGCGACCGAGGCGGCGTAGCAGCTCGGCCCGGGTCGAGTGCCAGTACTGGTAGTCCGGCAGGTCAAGCTGGTCCACGATGGCCAGCGCCGCGGCCGGGCCGTCGGCCTCCGCGACCGCGACGGCACGGTTCAGCCGGACCACCGGGGAGCCGGTCCGCTCGGCGAGCGTGCCGTACAGGACCGCGATCTGCGGCCAGTCGAGCTGCTCTTCGGCCTGCAGCGAGGCGATCGCCGCCTGGATCACGTACGGTCCGCTGGCGGCGCCCGCGTCAGCCAGGGCCCGGTCGAGCAGGGCGCGGCCCGCGGCGATCTGCCGCCAGTCCCACCGCGACCGGTCCTGATCGGGCAGCAGCACTAGGTCCTGGCCGTCGAACCTCGCGTCCCGGCGCGCGTCGTGCAGCATCATCAGCGCCAGCAGGCCGAGCACCTCGGGCTGGGCCGGGAGCAGGACGGCCAGCACACCGCCGAGCCGGATCGCCTCGGCGGCCAGGCCCGGCCGATCCGGGTCCCCGTAGCCTTCGTTGAAGATGAGGTACACCACGGCCAGGACCGCGCCGAGGCGTTCGGGAAGCCGCCGGCCGGACGGCACGCTGAACGGGATACCCGCCAGCTTGATCTTGGACTTGGCCCGGGTCAGACGCCGCTTCATGGTCTCGGGCGGGACCAGGAAAGCCCGCGCGATCTCCTCGGTGGACAGACCGCCCACGGCGCGCAGGGTCAGCGCGACCTGCGCCTCGACGGCCAGGGCCGGATGGCAGCACATGAAGACGAGCTCGAGTCGCTCGTCCGGGATCGCGGTGGTGTCCATGTGGTCCCCGGTATCGGGTTGCGCCGCGAGCAGGCGCAGCTTGGCGGCCAGGACGCGGTCGCGGCGCAGCCGGTCGATAGCCCGGTGCCGGGCCGTGGTGACCAGCCAGGCGGCGGGGTTATCGGGCACGCCGTCGGACGGCCAGCGCTGCGCCGCGATCGCGAACGCCTCCGCGGCGGCGTCCTCGGCGAGGTCGAAATCGCCGAAGTAGCCGATCAGCGCGGCTAGCACCCGGCCCCACTCGTCGCGGAAGACCTGTTCTATCAGGGCTGCTCCCCCGCGCTGGTTAAGACGGCCCGGTCACGACCGGGCGGATCTCCACCGAGCCGCCGAGGCGGGCCGCGGGAATCCGCGCCGCGATCTCGGTTGCCTGGTCGAGGTCGTCGGCCTCGACCAGGTAGAAGCCGGCGAAGATCTCCTTGGTGTCGGCGAACGGGCCGTCGGTGATGAGCACCGCGTCATCGTGGACGCGGACGGTGGTCGCGGTCTCGACCGGGTGCAGTGCGGCGCCGCCGAGCATCCCAGGCAGTTTCTTCAACTCCAGGTACTCGCGGTGCACGGCTTCGGCCTCGTCGTCGCCGAGCGCCTCGGTCGCGCCCGGCTTGGCGTAAATCAGCAAGGCGTACTGCATGTCCGGCTCCCTTCCTGCGTGGCTTATCTTCTCGCTTTTGTCGCTCTTCTCGCTCTTCTCGCTCTTCTCGCTCTTCTCGCTCATCTCGCTCATCTCGCTCTTCTCGCAGCCATGACGAACGAGGCCCGCGCGGGGGGACAGCGGCCGTTGAGCCCGTTGCGCTTATAGTGCCGCGTATGCGCGCCAGGCCCGGCTGCGACCGGCTCGCCGTCTCCACCTACGAGGAGGCGGGCGAGGAGATCCCCAACGGCGACCCGTCGGTCACCGACGCCGAGCGGGCGGCGGCCGGCCGGGAGACCCTCGCCGAGCGCTTCGCGGCGCTGCTGCCCGGTAACCGGAACCGCGCGGCCGCACAGTACGAGGCGGGCGGGCTGCCCGACGGACAGGACATGGCGCGCGTCTGGCGGCCGCGCGAGGAGGCCGAGCTGCGCACCCGGCTGACCGAGCCGCCGCTGGCCGTGTGGACAGAAGCCGACGTCCTGCACGTGCTGTGGCAGGGCCAGGCGGCCGAGGTCCAGCTGTACGGCGGGGTGCAGCCCCGGCTGTGGCCGGTCGCGGGAACCGATGACCTGTGGGAGGTGTCGCTCCGGATCCGCCGCCTGGACGAGGCGGTGATCAGCCTGGTGGTGGCGTCCCGGCTGGCCGACGGTGACTGGCCCACCCAGATACCGGACATCCGGGTCTGGCGCGGCCCGCAGGCTCCCGCGGTTCCCGAAGCGCGGCCGCTGCGCGGGACGCTGCAGGAGCACACGCTTGACAGCGCGGCCCTGCGCACCCCGCGGCAGGTGACGGTCTACCGGCCACCGGGCCGGGCGCGGCCGGTGCCGGGCTGCCTACTCGCCGACGGCGAGGCGGTGAGCAGGTTCGCCCCGACCCTGGAGTCGGCCATGGTGGCCGGCGCCGTCCCGCCTGTCCTGCTCGTCGGCCTGCACAATGCCCCCGGGGCCTTCAGCTCCCGGTCCGACCTGCGCGCCCAGGAGTACCTGCCCGGGCATAACCGCAGGCGCTTCGACGCCCACCTTCGCTTCGTCACCGACGAGGTGATCCCGTGGACGGATGAGCGGTTCGGCCCGGTGGCCACGCCGTGGGTCGCGGCCGGCTTCTCCAACGGCGCGGCCTGGGCCGTCGCCGCCGCGCAGCGGCGCCCGGACCTGATCGGCGCGGTGGCCGCGCTAAGCGCCGGCGTCGTCCCGCAGCGGATCAGCGGCGCGGCCCGTTCGGCGGGCGTCCGGCACTACCTCGCGGCGGGCATGCTCGAGCCCGGCTTCCGGCGGTCCACCGGGCGGTGGGCGGAGCGGCTGACGAAGGCCGGGCTCGAATGCCGTCACGAGGAATGGATCGGCGGTCACGACCAGGTGTGGTGGGAGCAGCAGCTTCCGGTCGCGCTGAGCTGGCTGCTCCGGGCCTAGGGCGCGACGATCATGGCCCCGATGGCCAGGGCCACGCCGATGACGGTGAACACGGCGACCGCGATCACCCCCACCGCGCTGCCGACGAGGAGAGCGAAGATCATGGCCACGTTCGCCACCCCGACCACGCAGCCGCCCGCACTGACCGCGGTGTTCATGGAAATCCGGCGCCGCGCCTGGACCGGCGGGCGGCGCGGCAGGGCTCCGATCAGCTCGGCCGGGATGTCGAAGGTGACCGCGGCCAGCTCCCAATGAGTGCGCGACGCGAGCACCTGGCCGACCCGCGCGTCAAATTCGTCCCGGTTCAGCCGACCCTGCACGAACGCGGCTTTGAGCAGGTCGATCACCCGCTCGCGGTCGGCCCGCGAGGCCCTTAGGCCCGCCGCTGCCGCTTGGGCTCCCGGTTCTGGTTTCACCGGCGCCTCCCACCTGTATCCACAGCCTAATCCGGCCGCCGTTCCGAGGCCATCGTCACCGGCGGGGATTGCGTACGCTTGAGGACCATGCTGGATCGGCTGACCCTGCCGGCGTTGCCCGTCTTGCCGGGTGAACGAGTGATCCTGCGCGGCTCTACCGAGTCCGATGTCGATGACCGGCTGCGCCATCCCATCGATCCCGAGGAAGAGGACGGCTACGGCTCGTCGTGGCGGCGGGAGTGGGACGGCGCGCGCTATCACACTCGCGAGCACCTGCTCGCTATCGGCACGGCGCCCGCGCCCGGGACCTACGAGTGGGCGGTCGAGTACGACCGGCACTGCGTCGGGCACGCCGGGCTCCGCGTCGACGCTGACCAGCACGGCGCGACCTACACGGTCGGCTTGTTCGTCGCCGAGCTGCGCGGCCGGGGGCTGGGCCGTGAGGTCACCCGGCTCGTCCTGTCCTGGGCGTTCGGGGAGCTGGGCGTGCACCGCGTCGAGCTGGAGGTGCTGGCCTTCAACCGCCGGGCGATCAACTGCTACCTGGCCTGCGGTTTCCGGCAGGAAGGGGTCCGCCGGGAAGCCTGCCTGTATCCTGACGGCTGGAAAGATCTGATCCTGATGGGACTGCTGCGATCGGACTACGCGGCTCAGCGGGGTGTTTCGGACAACGCGGACGCCGACGCCGGATCGGTGGGCTTGGGCTTGGGCTCGGGTTCGGGCTCGGGCTCGGCGTAAGCCGCGGCCACGGCGGCCCGGTTGAACACCCGCCAGGTCGTGGCGGACACGAGGACCGCGACCACGAACCCGGCCCAGTAGGGTGCCGTGATACCGAACCTGGCCGCGACCACGCCGCCGAGCACGGCGCCGACGCAGTTACCGCCGGCCGCGATGAACAAGCTGGTGCTGGCGACCCGGCCCAGCATCTCCGGCGGTGTCAGCCGCTGCCGCAACGAGGTGCCCACGATGGTCCACAGCGCCGCGTGCACCCCGAACGCAAATAGCATGACGCCGACCAGGTAGGCGTTGCGCGAGGTGGCCAGGACCAGGTGCAGACCCGCCTCGACCAGCAGGCCGATCCGGATCGTCCAGGTCGCCGTGACCCGCCGGATGAGCCAGGCACCTGAGGCGGATCCCAGCAGGGCGCCGACCGCCTCGCAGGTGAAGAGGGCGCCGTAGCCGACCGGGCCCAGGTGCAGGCGCTCCTTGGCCAGCAGCACCAGTACGGCAGTCGCCGCGGTGAGGGTCAGGTTCAGCAGCCCGATCAGGACCGTCATCGTGCGCAGCACTCGCTGGCCGGCCAGCCAGCGGAACCCCTCGGCCAGCTCCTGGCGGACCCGGCGCGCCGGCCGTGGGTTCGCATCGCCGTCGGCCGGCGCGCGCGAGGCCCGGTACGTTCCGGCCACCAGGCCGATCAGGACCGCGCTGGCCGCGTACGTTCCCGCGTTGACGTAGAACGGCACGCAGGCCGCCAGCACGAACAAGAAGCCGGCCAGCGGCCCGGCGATCATGCCCTGCATCAGCGTGGTCCCGCCGACCAGCCAGCCGTTCGCGCGCTCCAGCCGCGCCCGGGGTACGACGGCCGGAATCATGGCCTGGCTCGCGGAGCGGAAGATGACCTCGCCGGTGTTGATGACGAACAACACCACGTCCAGCAGGACAATGCTGGACCATCCGGCCAGCAGCGCGGTGGCCAGGACGCCCATGGCCACGACCCGGGTCCAGTCGATCGTGACCATCAGCCGCCGCCGGTCAACCCGGTCCACGAGCACCCCGCCGGGCAGGGCGAACAGCAGCCACGGCAGCCAGGCCACGCCGGCGGTGGCGGATACGATCAGCGGATTCCTGGTATGTGCCGCCACGAAAAGCGGTGCCGCGATCGTGGCCAGGCCGCTGCCCAGAGCCGACATCGTGCTGGCCGACCACAGCTTCGCGAACCGCGAGCCCAGTGGTTCCGCCACTCAAGCGACGCTACCTGACCCGGGGGTTCAGGACGCGGGGCCGACCATCGAACCGACCAGGGTGCCCTGCTCGACCGCGGCGGCGTATTGCTTGCTCTCCCGCGAAGGTGATGTAGGGCTCGGCCAGAAAGGCAGCGGCCCACGCCCCTTCCTGCAGGTGCGCGGGCATCGCCGGGAAGCCTTGCGGATCGGTGATCAGACGTACCTTCGCGGGCGAGATTCCGTGGTCGGAAAGCAGCACGCCGATCAGCAAGGTGCCAATGCTGTTGGTCACGTTAACGGCGATCTTTTCCCCGACTAGCTGGGCGACGGTCACGATGGACGAGTGCGCCGTCGTGACCAGCACGCGGGTGTCCGGCCGCAGCATGGAAGCCTCGGCCAGAACGCGGAAGCTGGCCCCGGCCGCCTGCGCCGCGATGTAGGGAATGTAGCTTCCCGCGCTGACGTCGACCTGACCCTTCAACTGGTCGGCGATGACCGCCTGACTGCTGGCGATCGGCTCGATCGTCACGTGCAGCCCCTGCCGGGCAAACAGTCCCTGGTCCTGCGCGATGTACTGCCCGCTCAAGTAGTGATAATTCGTGGCCAACACGATGCCATTTCGTAATCTTCGGCGGCAGCGGGCCACTCGCGGGCGGTCAGGCTGGGTATTCGGTGGGGGTGGTGACGTATCGGCGTCCGGAGGGGGTGCGCCAGATCAGGCACGTCAGGTCGGACGAGGCTCAAGGGCGGAGGTGGCCTGCTATACGCCGTCCGGTACCGGCCGTATGCCGCGCGGTGCCCGGGGGTTTCGTCCGGAAGGATGCGGCAGACCCGGCTGTGGCCCGCGAATCCGCAGGTCAGTACGGGTCCGGTCGGGGCGGATCCGGTCCTGGAGAGCCGGGTCCGGGCGGGTACTGGGGGAAGACTGACCACGGCCGATCGGGCTGTACCCTTCGTTCCCCAGCCCCCCACCGGGCTGGCCGGGGCCCGACCGCAGCTGCGGGCGAGAGCGCCTCTCCTGCCAGGCGTCGATGACCCCGTAGCCGAGAAAGCCCGACACCGCGATGACTGCCGCGGGAACCGCGTAGACAGCGATGAATGCCAAGACAGGATTCTGGGTCAGGAATGCGACCCCCACCAGGGCAGCCGCGACAAGCACGCATAGGCACGCCCGGAAGGCCGCCTTCGCGAGCGTCCGACCGGGCGTACTGGTCGGCTCGACAACGGCCGGGACGGCAGCGGCCGACTCGACGGCAGCCACCCCGACGACGGGCAGGTCGGCGGGGATATCGGCGGTGACAGCCGCCAGTTCTGCGTAAGTCCGCGATGCGAGCGCCTGGACCACTCGCGCGTCGAACTCGTCTTTGTCCAGTCGCTCCTCTACGAACGCGGCCTTGAGCAGCTCGATCACCCGCTCGCGATCCGTACGGGACGCCCGCAGGTGGCCGCGGCCGCCGACCGCTGCTGCCCTCTCGTCTTCCGGCCCTGTCATCACCGGCACCACCTCCCGCGCGACGCGGGAACAGCGTAACGCGCCCGCATCTACGGCGGCCATCGTTCCGCTTCGCCATCGTCGACCACGGGGCCGTGGCTTAACCGGCGTATCTGGTGGGCGTGGTGGCGTAGGTCCGCCCGGCCGGGGTCCGCCAGATCAGGATGCCGACGTATGTCAGTTACTGCCCGGTCTTTCAGGGCGGATGAAGCTTCAGAGTCGTTTGTCACGGTGACGCTGCCGTTTCATCGGCTTGCGGGGCAGCGGTTGCGGGTGCTGGGGCATCAGCGCGGCCCGCGGGGGCTGGAATTGGATTGCGATGGCGGTGGCCTGGGCCGTGTCCGGCTGCCGGCTGCGTGGACCGACCGGGTGCCGCCGCAGGCGGCGGGGCGGGTCAGTGCCGGGGTGCTGGCGGACCTGGCCGCGGAGATGACCGCGGTCGCGGGGCGGCGCGCCGGCTGAGTTCGTTGACTGCTGGCTGCCGGTCCTGGCATTGTCTTGTGTCGTGAATTCACACAAGGATGATGTGTCCGGGGTTGGCGCTGACGAGCTGCGGGCCCGGCGCGCTGCGCTGGTCTCGCGGCTTCCGCAGCCGGGCGGGTTCCTGCCCGGCTCGCTGGTCGAGCAGCGCCGCAGATGCGGGAAGGAGGGGTGCCGGTGCGCTCAGGGCGAGTTGCACGGGCCGTATACGTACCTGCAGGTGGCTGGCCGTCTGGTCTACGTGCCGGCCGGGCTGGCGGAGACGGTGGCCCGGCACGTGGAAGTATCGGCGCTGCTGCGGGACCTGCTGGAGCAGATCTCCGCGATCAACTTGGAGCTGCTGGCCCGCCGCGAGCTGGACTAGCCGGTGGCAGCGGCCGGCGGGGCGCTGGTGACGGAGATCTCCGCCGCCGGCGATGTGCTGGCCGAGATGACCGCGGCGGTGGCGAACATGCTGGAGGCGGCGCTGGCCGCCGGCCTGGCCCCGGCATCAGCCGGGCAGGCGCCGCCCGGGCAGCGGGAGGCCGGCGGTGATGCGGGGCGAGCAGAAGATCACCCCGGAGCATCTGGGCCGGGCGGTGATCTACCTGCGCCAGTCCACGCTGACGCAGGTCCGCGAGCACGGCGAGTCCACCGCCCGGCAGTACGGCCTGGCCGGCGAGGCCGCCCGGCTCGGCTGGGCGCCCGGGCGGATCGAGGTGATCGACTGCGACCTGGGGCTGTCCGGCCGCACGGCCACCCACCGTGAGGGCTTCCGCGACCTGCTGGGACGCGTGTGCGCCGGCGAGGCAGGCGCGGTCTTCGGGCTGGAGATTTCCCGGCTGGCCCGCTCTAATGCCGACCTGTCGCGGCTGCTGGAGATCGCCCGGATCACCGGCACGCTGGTCATCGACGCGGACGGCGTTTATGACCTGGCCGACATCAACGACCGGCTGCTGCTGGGCCTCAAGGGCCAGATGAGCGAGGCCGAGCTGCACCTGTTGCATACCCGGCTGGACGGTGCCCGGGTGGCCGCCGCCGCCCGCGGCGACCTGCGGCTGCCGCTCCCGGTCGGCTACGTCTACCAGGACGGGCAGGTGGTCAAGGACCCCGACGAGGAGGTCGCCGCCGCGGTCAGCGACATGTTCGCCGCGTTCACCGCAACCGGGTCTGCCTACGGGGTCGTCACCGCGTTCGCCGGCCGCCGGTTCCCGGCCGGGCGGGACGGCGAGCGCGCCTGGGGACGGCTGAGCTACTCCCGGGTGGTCAACCTGCTGCATAACCCCGTCTACGCCGGCGCCTACGCGTTCGGCCGCCACCGCACCCGCCAGCAGGTCGACCCCGGCGGCGGCGTGCGCACCCGCACCCGTGCCGTGGCCCGCGACCAGTGGCAGGTGCTGATCCGCGATCACCACCAGGGATACATCACCTGGCAGGACTACCTGGCCATCGAGGCCAAGATGGCCGCCAACCAGACCAGCCGCGGCGCCCGCCCGGCCCGCGAAGGCGGCGCGCTGTGCCAGGGCATCATCTACTGCGGCTGCGGCCGGCACATGGGCGTCCGCTACCACGACGACGGCCGCGCCTACTACGCCTGCCGGGCCCGCTCGGACCGCCAGGCCACCCCCGGCTGCCAGCACGCCAGCGCTGCCACCATCGACGCCGCCGTGACCCGGGCGCTGTTCGCTGCGATCGCGCCCGCAGAACTGGAGCTGGCCATCGCCGCCGCCGGGGAGGTCACCGACCGCCGCCAGCGGGCCACCCGCGCCGCTGAACTCGCCGTCGAGCGGGCCCGCTACCAGGCCGACCGGGCCGAGCGCGCCTTCTGCGCCTGCGAGCCGGAGAACCGGCTCGTGGCCCGCAGCCTGGAAGCCCGCTGGGAAGCGCGCCTCACCGAGCTGGCCGAAACCGAGGCCGCCCTGGCCGCCCAGCTCACCGACACCGCGCCGCTGCCCCGGCCGGACCAGCTCCGGGACACCGCCGCCAGCCTCCCCGCACTCTGGGGTGCCCCCACCACCAGCAGCAAAGACCGCAAGCGGCTGCTGCGCACCCTGCTCGGCGATGTCACCCTCATGCCCGCCCCCGACCCCGGCCACCTGCGGATCGGGCTGCGGTGGAACTGCGGCGCCACCGAGGAACTGCTCGCCGAGCGCTACCAGCACTACCCCCGCACCAGCCCCGCTGCCGTAGACCTCGCCCGCCAGCTCGGACCGGCCATAGACAACAAGGCCCTCGCCGCCGCGCTCAACGCGGCCGGCCACCGCACCGCCCACGGCCGCCCCTTCGACCTCGACTCCGCCGGCAACCTGCGCACCTACTACAAGATCGACTACCCCCCGCGAGCCGGCCACGGCGAGCTCACCGTCCCCCAGGCCGCCGCCCGGCTCGGCGTCTCCGTCCAGACCATCAAGTACTGGATCGATCACGGCTACCTCACCGCCCGCCGCGGACCCGCCGGACGCTACGCCATCCCCTTCGGCCCCGACGTCGAGGCCGCCTGCCAGCAGCGCGCCGCCCGCTCCTTCCACCAGCACAAAGACATCCAGACCGGCCCACGCCGCGACGGCGAGCACAGCGTCCCCGAAACCGCGAACCTGCTCGGCGTCAGACCACCCCGCATCTACGCCTGGATCAAGGAAGGCATCCTGCCGGCCCGGCGCGGACCAGGAGCCCGCCTGTGGATCACGCTGCCACCCCAAACCGAGTCCACCTGCCGCGCCCGCGTCACCGCAACCACCCCCGAAAAACCATCCCACCCATGAACCGGAGGGCAATATGAACCATGCTTCCCTGGTTCGGGCTGCTCGAGCTGCCAGCCTTGGGCCTGCTTGCATCTGTGATGGTGCCGGCAGAGCGGCTCCTACCCGTTATAATAACACATATGACCATACGCGACGCCATCCAGCTGATCGAGGCGGCCAGGCCGCCGGACGGTGTCATCCGCTGCCTGATATACGTCCGGATCAGCCTGGACGACAAACACGACGCCCACGGCGTCGCTAACCAGATGGCCAAGCTGGAGCACAAGGCCAACGAGCGCGGCTGGACGGTCGTCTACCGGCTGTCGGACAATGACATCGGGGTGACCCGCAAGGACCCGACCAGGCCGGGCAAGTACCGGCCCGGGTACGAAGAGGCGATGCGGCTGGTCGACGCCCGCATGGTCGATGCGGTGCTGTGCTTCAAGTGGGACCGGTTCATCCGCGAGCCGCTGGACCTGGAGTACCTGATCCCCCGGTTCGATAAGGCCGGGGTCCGGTTCGCCGAGGTGGACGGGAGCATCGACCTGGGCACCGATTCGGGCCGGCTGCATGCCCGGATCATGATCGCGGTGGCCAAGGCCGAGCAGGAACGCAAGGCCGAACGGCAGAAGCTGGCCTTCGAGCAGGCCGCGATCAACGGCAAGCGGTTCACCGGCTGCCCGCGCCCGTTCGGCTACCTGGACGATCACGTGACCGCCCACCCGGTGGAAGGCCCCGCGGTCGCCGAGGCGTGCGCGTCGCTGCTGGGCGGCGGGACGATCAGCGGGATCCGGCGGGAGTGGACCAGCCTGGGTCTCACGCCGCCACAGCACGGCCGGCGTGGCACCACGATCTGGAACCGGACCAGCATCCGGATGATCCTGCTGAACCCGAGGATCGCGGGCCTGTCGGCCTACCATGGGGAGATCGTCGGGCAGGGGAACTGGGAGCCGCTGGTAGCGGAGGAGACGTGGCGGGCGGTGCGGGGCATCCTGGAAGATCCCACCCGCAAGCCGCCGCGCGGGGTCAAGACGCTGCTGGGCGGGCTGGCGTTGTGCCCGTGCGGGAACGTGGTCACCGGCATGCCGTCCCACACGGGGCATCACATCTACCGGTGCACCCCGGCCACCCGTAACCGCAGTTATCCCGGCGGGCACGTGGCGCGGCAGGCAGGGCCGGTGGAGATGTTCATCGAGAAGCTCGTCGTGGCGCGGCTGTCGCGGCCGGATGCTGCCGACCTGGTGACCGCCGAGGACAGCGGGGTGGACGTGGCGGCGCTGCGGGAGGAAGCCACGGCGATCCGTGTGAACCTGGAGGAGATGGCCAGCGACCGGGCGCTGGGGAAGATTACCCGTGCCCAGATGCTCAAGGCCACCGAGGTGGGGACCGCCCGGCTCGATCAGATCGGCGCCGAGCTGGACACCGCGGCGCGGGAGAACGTGCTGGCCCCGCTGGTCGCGGCCGAGAACGCCGCCGCCGCGTGGGCCGGCCTGGATATCAGCCGCAAGCGCGCGGTGGTCAAGACCTTGATGTCGGTCACGCTGTACTCCCCGGGCCGCGGTGCGCCCCGCGCGTTCGACCCGGCCACGGTCCAGGTCACCTGGAACCAGCCGGACGCCGCCTGACCCCGGCCAGCACGCCCTGTCCCTGGCCGACATGCGGCGTGGTGTGCTGGTCACCTGCGGCGCGGGCGGCGCAGGAGCAGCGCGAGCGTGTCCCGCTGCTGGCCGGACAGCGGCGGAGCGGCAGCGGCCAGCCGGGCGATGTAGGCATCCAGGCTGGCCTCGCCGTCATCATCGTCGGGGTGGCCGTCGTGGCCAGGGCCTTGGTCTCGCTGGCTGTGTGCGGCCGGGGGCGAGCATGACCCGGCTGGTCCCGGAGGGGCTGTCTGGAGGCCCGTCCGGTCCCTCATTCCCGGTCCCCGCCTTCACGGCGTTGCTGGTCCCCTGGCATGATTTAAAGCTACGTATTTGCGGCCGGGCGGCAAATCAACGTGCGCCAACGTAGACCGCGTTAAACCGCGCCAGGCATCACTCCGCCTCAATGGGCATCGCCCGGCCTCACTAAATAGTGCTGGTTAGTACGGCAGAATTTTCTTGCTTGAACCCGTAAACCGGGGATACGTCGCGTCCGGCGTGTTCAAGCATTCACATAAACACGCCCGAATGATGATCGCCAACCTGGGCGGTAGTGCGTCACGACAGTCTCATGAGCACCGCGTGTCAGGCCGCTGGCCTGCGGCTCAGCGCGGCCGGTATCTGGTGGGGACCTTGAGAGCCTGGGTCAGCCAGGACTTGATCTCGCCTGCCCGCGTGCGCCAGCGACCGACACATCAGCGGCGAGGAGGATAGATGCGCGGTCGCTCACCAGCGCCTTTTGTGCTGGATGAAAGCAGCCCGGAACCACCGGCAGCAAGATGTAGGGCTAATACCCCCTTTACGTCTGGACCGGGCGCGGTCCATACATACACTGGCAGCCGAGCAGGGCCACCAGGAGCCTCCCGGCCGGGTTAATCAGCGGGAGGAAAACAAAGGTTGTCAGGAATTAGACCGGCTAACGGGAGCATCAGCAATGGCAGGAACCATCAACGGCAGCAGCCCGGCCGTCCCAGGCAGGCAGGGCCGGCGGCGGGCACGGCAGCCGGTCCCGCGCACCCGGACGGTGGAATTCACCCTGAACGCCCAGGAGTACGCCCTCCTGGTGGAGGCGGCCAGGCAGGCAGGGATGGCCCGGCGAGCCTACGTCGCGACGGTGGTGCTGGACGGCGCCGCGAACGGCACCACAACCAGCTGCCGGGACCCGCTGGAACTGATCCTGATCGAGCTGATGCGCGCCGCTGGGCTCGTCCGCCGCATCACCACCAACTTGAACCAGGCAATCGCCAAGCTGACCGCCACCGGGCAGCCTGCCGGAGAACTGCCCCGCCACGCCGCCGAGAGCACGCGCCACGCCGACCACATCAACGCCGTCGCCGACGCGGTACGCAAAGCCCTGCGGTGACGGTCACGGCGACGGTGACCGGTGATCGGGAAGATCAGCACCCCGCGCGGGGAACACGTCCAGCCGTTGCTCTATTACCTCTTTGGCCCCGGCCGCCAGGAAGAACATACCGATCCCCACATCGTCGCCGGGTGGCGTCACCCCGCTGACCTGGAACCCCCGCTGCGGGCCGACGGCAAACGTGACTTTACCAAGCTGGTTGGCCTGCTCCTGCAGCCGCAGGCCGCGCTCGGCAAGCGGGCGTACGCACGGCCGGTGTGGCACTGCTCGATGCGCGCGGCACCAGAAGACCGGATGCTGTCCGACGACGAATGGGCCCAGATAGCGCACGACGTGATGGACCGCACCGGCCTGTCCCCCTACGGCCAGGAAGACGAGGCCGTTCGCTGGGTCGCTGTCCGCCACGGCGACGATCACATCCATCTGGTGGCGATGCTGGCCCGCCAGGACGGCGGTAAGCCCAGCGTGTCGTGGGAGCGGTACAAGGTCCGCGCCGCCTGCCTGGCCGCCGAGCAGCGGTACGGGCTGCGCTGCACCGCCACCGCCGACCACACCGCTGCCCGCTATCCGACCCGTGCGGAGAGCGAGAAGGCCGCCCGCCGCGGCCTGGCCGAGGCCCCCCGGATCACGCTGCGGCGGCAGGTCACCACCGCCGCGGCAGCAGCGGGCAGCGAGGGCGAGTTCTTCGCCCGCCTGGACCAGGCCGGGGTGCTGGTGCGTAAACGGTTCAGCGTCACCAATTCCGGTCAGGTCACCGGGTACTCGGTCGCCCTGCCCGGCGACACCACCACGAAGGGCGGACCGGTCTGGTACGGCGGCGGGAAACTCGCGGCGGATCTGAGCTGGCCCAAACTGCGGCAGCGATGGACCCCGCACCGGATCACGCCCGGTGCTGCCGGGCTGACCGCCGCGGAGCGGAACGCGGCCTGGGATCACGCCACCCGCGCCGCCGCCGACGCCGCCGCGCACATCCGGGCCATGGCCCGGACCCACCCGGCAGCCGCCGCCGACGCCGCCTGGGCCACCTCCGGCACCCTGCACGTGGCTGCCGCCGTACTCGGCAGCCGCATCCTGCGCCAGGCCGCCGACGCCTACGACCGCGCCGCCCGCCCACCCTACGGCCGTATCCCGCCACCGTCCCCGGCCGGGAACCAGCTCCGCCAGGCCGCCCGGCTGCTGTCCGCGTTCGCCGGCCTGACCGGCGACCGGTCCATGACCCCCATCGTGCTCATCACCCGGCTGGCCGCCCTCGCCGAAGCCGTCGCCGAACTCCGCGACGCCCAGCAGCACGCCGCCCAGGCCGCCGCAGCCCGCGCCGCCGCCGAACGGCTGCACGCCGCCGCACACCCGGCACCGCCTGCCAAGCCGCGCCCGGCCCAGCGCGCTGACACCGCCGCCCAGCTCGCCGGGCAGTCGTTCCCTCCGCCAGCGACACGACCAGCAACAGCACAGCCCGGTCCGGCCCCGGGCGGACCATCACTGCGACGGCCACCACCACCCAAGCCGCGTGGCCCTACTCGCTGACGCTGCGGGCACAGCCCAGCATCAGATATGCGGGTTCCAGCGCCCGAACGCTGCAGGACGCCCCCGGAGGCACCTTGCGGTACCTGGTGAGCACCTGTTGCCGCATGCCCTGCCGTTGCGGCGTCTCCGTCACGTTCACGCTGCCGCCGATACGCCCGGCGTGACAGACTCCAGCTGGCCTATGGCCACCTCCGGCTCATGTCACGTACGGTGACAGCAGGCCAAGAAATGGTGCCCGAAATCCGCCTGATATGACCGGCAACCTGGCTGCCGCCATGACCGCCCGGTGCTGTGCCGGACCGGACGATCCCTACTGCGCTATCCGTGGTCCGAAGGCTGGCCCACGCCCGAATCTGCCGATGAGCGAGCGTTAACCATGCGCGCGTTTTATGCACAGCCATGCATACTTTCTCACGGTTCGCTCGACCCTATCAGCGCTTGTTGCAGCCTTTTCCACTGTTCCGGTAGGAAATCAGATCGCCGACTCGGTATGCCTTCCGGCAGATAGGTGTCAGGTAGGTGCTGAGTACATATCAGCCGGATCGGGGTTGGCGTAACTGTGTGCCTGGTGCCGGGCAGGCGGGTTGCGTGGCCGGGACGGCTGGCGCTGTCCCGGCCACGCTTTCGGGGCCTGGTTCCCGGGGGATTGGTTTAGTCCGGCCGGTTACAGCCGGACTGGCCCGTACAGGCGGATTAGCTTCTGCTGGGCCGCGGGTGCCTTGGCCGGTGAGCACTTGCCGTTCGAGCGCCCGGCAATGAATTCCAGGCTCAGCTGGTACTTGCCGTACCCCCTGATCCCCGCGTACCTGCCGGTGCCGCTGACGATCGTGTAGGTGCCGGGCTGGCTGATGATGGCCAGGCAGGTGCTGGGGTTAAATTGTGAGGTGCTGTGACCGGCCTCATGGCTGAGCACGATCGTGCCGGTGGGGAATACGATCCTGCCGAGCTTGGCGTCGCCCAGGAGAGCCTCGCCTGCCGCGGTGAACGCGCCGTGGGCGATGGCGCTGGCCGGGCCCGGTGTCGTCGAGGCGGACATGATCTGGATGTATTCGGTGCCGGAGACGACTGCGTGACCGTGCGGGGATGCGCTCGCGGCGGTGACGCTCGTCGCGGCGATGGCTGCGGCGGCTGCGGCGGCCAGCAGCAGCTTGTGGCGCTTAAGCATGACCGATTCCTGTCTGTGTGGTGGCGTACGCGGCTGACGGAAGTGCCTGGCGGGTCGCGCGGGAGAACAGCATGGAGGTTCCGGCGGCCGCCGCCCAGGGCACGAAGACCAGGGAGGCGAGGAATCCGACCTGGCCGGGCAGGAGCTGGAGGACGGCGAGCGCGAGGGCAGGCCAGGCGGCCCATCGCGGCAGGGCCGGGGCCAGGAGGCCGGCTGCCGCGGCCGTGACCAGGAACAGGAAGGTGCTGGCGGCATCGGCCAGCGAGCCTGCTGAGGCCATGATGTGCCAGGCCTGCAGGGCGGCTGGAGCGATGGCGTGCTGGCCGCCGATGTCGCCGAGCACGCCGTAGGTTCCCGCGCTGGCCAGCGTGGTGACGGTGACCAGGGCGGTGCCGATCATGGCCAGTCCGGCCAGCATGGGATTGGAGGCCGCCTGCCGGATCCGCGCCCAGACGGCGGTGCCGAACAGGGCGAAGAAGATGCCCGACAGGGCGAGCAGCATCCCGGCGGCCAGCAGCTGGGTATGGTGCGCGGTGTAGAACGAGACGAGCTGCGCCGGCGGGGTATCGGGCCGGGGGAAGGCGCCGATCAGAAGGTCACCGGCGAGCGAGGTCACCAGGAAGCCGAGGCCTCCCAGGGCGGCGAGGCGGCCGATGGCGGGCGGCGAGCCGGTGTCTGGATGGTGCTGGGAGTCTGGCTGGTCCATGTCGGTTTTCCTTCTCGTGGTGCGGATGTCGCCGTCGACGCTAGGCGCGGGCAGGCCCCGAGGTCATCGACGAGGCGGGCGATCTTCGCCTCGGGCAGTCGGCTGATCTTCGGCCGCCGCGGCGTCATCCGACTGGCCGATGACAAGCGGGCCGGGCGGGAATACGGTGACGGCATGCACTTGCGGCTCGGCGATCGGCGACAGCGGGACTGGCTCGTGGCCGGGGTCCTCGCCGCCGCCTCGCTGCTGCAGCTGTCGCTCGGGCCCGGCACTACCCGCCAGCAGGTCCTGGGCTCGGTGTTCGCCACCGGCATCTGCGCCACCGTGGCCTTCCGGCAGCGGTATCCGGCGACCGCGGGCGTGGCCGCGCAGGGAATCGCCGCGCTGGACTTCTACACCTGGCATAACCTGCAAGCCGGCGGCTGGACGATCGCCTGGTTCTGCTCGCTGTACGGCCTGGCTGTCTGGTCATCGACGTGGCGGTTCGCAGCAGGCGCGGCCTTCGTCGGGCTCACCGACCTGCTGCCGGTGGGACGGGACGCCAATCCGGGCAACTGGAGCGCTACGGCGTTCGGATTCGCCATCGGAACCGTGGTCGTGATGCTGCTCGTCCGCCGCATCGTCGGCGACCGCGACAGCCGGGCCCGGCTGGCCGAACGCGAGCGCGACGTCGCCGCCCGCGAGGCGGTCGTGGAGGAGCGGGCCAGGATCGCCCGGGAGCTGCACAACGCGGTCGCGCACAGCGTGTCGATGATGGTGATCCAGGCCGGCGCCGAGCGGCGCGTGCTCGGCCCCGGTGACGGCCCGACCCGCGAGGTGCTGCAGACCATCGAGCAGATCGGGCGGAGCGCGCTGACTGAGATGCGGCGGCTGGTCGGGATGCTGCGGACCGACTCCTCCGACCGGCTCGCGCCGCAGCCGACGCTGGCTGACCTTCCGACACTGGTCACGCAGGTACGCGAGGCCGGCCTGCCGGTCCAGTTCCAGGTCGACGGCCAGTGCCGCGAGCTGCCCGTCGGCATCGAGCTATCCGCCTACCGGATCGTGCAGGAAGCCCTGACCAACACGCTCAAGCACGCCGGCCAGGCACACGCCGCGGTGCACGTGCGGTACCGGCCCGACTCACTCGAGCTGGAGATCACCGACGACGGCGGCGGGGCCCCGGCCGACGTTCCCGGCGGCGGGCACGGCCTGGCCGGGATACGCGAGCGGGTCACCCTGTACGGCGGCACATTCGACGCCTCGGCCCGCCGCGACGGCGGTTTCGCCGTCCGGGTGCTGCTCCCCCTGAGCTGAGCGCCGACATGACCACGCTGCTGATCGCCGACGACCAGGCACTCGTCCGGGTCGGATTGCGCAAGATCCTGGAGAGCGAGCCGGACACCACCGTGCTGGGCGAGGCCAGCGACGGGCAGGACGCCGTCGCCGCCGCGCGGCGGCTGCGACCAGACGTCGTGCTCATGGACATCCGGATGCCGGTCCTAGACGGCATCGAGGCCACCAGGCGGATCGTGCGGGCCCAGCCCGCCACCCGGGTGCTGGTCCTGACCACGTTCGGACTGGACGATTATGTCTACGACGCGCTGCGAGCCGGCGCGAGCGGGTTCATGCTCAAGGACGCGCCGCCGGAGGAGATCGCCAGCGCGGTCCGGATCGTCGCCAGCGGCGACGCGCTGCTCGCCCCGGCTGTCACCCGCGCGGTCATCGAGGAGTTCACCCGCGTCCCGGCCCGGGCTCAGCCAGCCATCCCCCGGGAGGTCGGCGAGCTGACACCGCGTGAACGCGAGGTGCTCGACCTGCTCATCCGCGGGCTGTCCAATCCGGAGATCTGCCGCCAGCTAGTGATCAGCGAAGCGACAGCCAAGACCCACGTGGCCAAGATCTTGCAGAAACTCGGCCTCAGAGACCGCGTCCAGGCCGTCATCTACGCCTACGAAAGCGGCCTGGTCACGCCCGGCCCGGCAAGCTGAAAGGCCAACGGCAATCGGCGTCCGGGACGTCTCCGACCGCACCGTGCCACTTCGGTTTGCAGCACAGATTGCACAGATCGGAGCGCCCAGCGTCATGAAGCCGCATTGAGCCGATACTGCACCGAACGGCGGTTAGCGCGCTCAACCGTCGTGAGGCGTGGCCACGGTCCGTGACAGACCCCGGCACCCCGGACGGGGAGCGCAGCACGGCTGGGTCATTGGTCTCGTCGCGATGCGGCGCGTTCCCACCAGTCGATGGTTTCTGCGTCGGCGGTCATGCGGTCGAGGAGGCCGGCGATGAACTCGACGTGAGCGCCGCCGCCTCGGGCGAAGCAGAACTTCCACAGTTCTGCGGCGGCACGGTGGTAGTGGTGGATCGTCTCATCCGCGGCATAGACGTCGATCTCGCCGGCGCGGTAGCGGTCGATCTCTGCCCCGACGTGGCCGAGAAGTCCGGCCAGCTGCGATTCGTGGTAGGCGCTCACGCGTTCGCGCGCGGCGCGCCGCTCGGCTTTGGTGGCCATGACCGGGACGGTACCGTGTTTCAAACCGGGCCGGCCCTCGGCCAGGGCTCACCAGCGGATATCGCGCGATGGCTGTGATCAGCAGTCGTCACGCTGCGCAACTCTTGTTCCAGAGGCTGAGCAAACCGAGCGATGCTCCTATGCCTTGTCAAGGGATTCGTGTGGCATTTTCCTGGTCTCATTCCTGGGGTTCTGAAGGATGGTGAACGGAGTATTTTGCTGGGTTGCGGACACGACAGGGAAGGTCCACTCGGGTGAGCGAAAGCTCTTATTAGGTCACGCCCAGCAAGGCGAGGATCCGGGGACGGCCGACGAATCGTTAGCAGGCCAGCGGGTGCGGCAGCCGATTTGAGGGTCAGGCCGTCCCCGGGCAGTGAGCGTTAGCCGGCGGCGCGGAGGTGGCGGTAGACCTCGCGGGCGACGTAGCGCTTCAGGCAGCGGATGATCTCTTTCTTCGACAGGCCTTCCTTGGTGCGCCGCTCGACGTAGATCAGAGTCGGCGGATGGGCGCTCATCCGGGTGAGCACGATCCGCCATAGGGCGTGGTTGGCCTGGCGGTCACCGCCGGGATTGAGGCGGTGGCGGGTGACTTTCCCCGACGATGCCTGGAGCGGGGCGACCGCGCACAGGTGCGCCCAGGCGGCCTCGCTGCGCAGCCGCTCGGGGTGATCCCCGGCCGCGACCAGGAGCAGGGCGGCGGTGTCGGGGCCGACCCCGTGCAGGGCGAGCAGGCCTGGGGCACGAGCGGCGACGAGCGGGGCGATGAGCTCGTCGAGGCGCTCGAGCTGCCCGTCGAGGAACTCGGCGCGCCGTCCCAGCTCGCGCAGCGCGATGCGAGTGGCGTAGCCGACGACGTTGCCGGGCCGGGGCCGCAGCGACGCCAGGCCGCTGACCAGGGCAGCGGCCGTGTGCCTGGCGAACCGGGTGCGCAGGTCATCGGGCCCGGTCAGGACCAGGGCCCTGGCCTGGTTGATCGTCTGGACCCGCTCGGAGCGGGCGCTGCGCTTGGCGACCATCAGCGCCCGGATCGCCTCGACCGCGCCGTCCCGGCCCTTCGGCGCGCCGGCCGCCCGGCCCGACTGGGCAGCCCGGGCGGCACTGACCGCATCCAGCGGGTCGGACTTGCCCTGCCGGCGGCGGTCCTGACGGTCGGAGCGGTCCACTTCGACGACCCGGATGCCAGCCGTGGTGACGTGGCGGGCCAGGCCCGCGCCGTAGCTGCCCGTGCCCTCGATGCCGACCAAGGCGACGGTCCCGAACCCGCCCAGCCAGCCAAGCAGGCCGGCGTACCCGGCCGCGGTGGCCGGGAACTCCTGGACGCCGAGCAGCCCGCCGATGGGGTCCAGCGCGGCCGCGACATGCACGTCGGCGTGAGTGTCCACGCCACCAGTGATGGCGCGTGTCTTTACGATAGTCATAGCCATCCCTTTTCTGAGGTTGAGGGATGGCACGCACCCGCTGGCCGCCGGACCTGTGAACCCCGGCCTCTTGCACAGGACGGGCAGATCGGGACGGCACGCCGGTGGGTGCCAAATAAACCTGGGACCCGGCCGACGAATCGTTAGCAGGACAGCCCGAGAGGGCGTCAGCCGATTCGCAGGTCAGGCCGGGACCCAGGCTCCCGACCCTACGCCCGTACTCAGTCAAGATCGGGGAAGCCGGGCCGGAAGCACTATCCACATCCTCCCTGCCGAATCTGCGCTTCGCAACCATTAGGTGAACGCGTTACGCGCGGCGCTCATATCGGCCATTCTGGTGCTCAGGCCAGGCCAGCTCGGGAAGGGCTGGCCGACGGTGCCGGGGCTGCTGGCAAAGTGCAGGTGCTGGCCGCTTATCCGGTAGCGGTATTTCGCTGATCCGGGGGCGGGAAGTCGGCATGCCGGTGGACGAGCTTCCAGTCGCCGTCGATCCGCCGGTAGATATGGGTGACCCGGATCACCATGTCACGCAGCGGCCCGCTGTCGACGCTGACATGGCTTTGTTCGAAGCCGACCGTATAGGCCAGATCTCCGCCGTAGGCGATGACAGTGTGCTCCACGTCTACGGCATCGGCGCCGGTGAAGCGGCTCCCGACCCAGGCCAAGGTCTCGGTCACGCGCTTATGCCCCTTCTCGATGGGACCCCATGCCCCGAAGACAGTTACGTCGTCAGAAACCGCCCAGGAGTCGATGTAGGAGCGAGGGTCGCCGTTCAGCATGGGTGCTGTGGCGGCGTCCTGCTGTTCCAGTGCCTTGGCGAGCGCATTGTCCGTCATGAGCCACCTCTCCCACCCTCGTTGTCGCCTGGCGCCATGCCGCAGTTCCGGTTTGGCCCAGGTTTCGCTGCGGCGGACAGTGTGGGCGTCCGTTTCGGCGTGCCTCGCTTGTCCCGGTTAGCCTGGGGGCCGTCTGGCCGGTTCATGGTGTCGCGGTGCTCACGGGGGCGTAGTAGGTGGAGTGCACTATGTCCAGCCAGCCTTGATCAGCCAGCGACGGCACCGGTCCGGGCGCTTGGACGCCGCGGCGGGTGAGGTCGGCAGAGATGATCCCGGTGATCAGGTCGGGGGTGAGCGGGGTAGCCGCGTCGGTTTGGGGGCGGACCTGGGCCTTCCAGAGTATTGAGATGCGTATGTCACGGTCGTCGTAGCGGACGGGGGCTCTGCCGGTGTCGCTGATGGTCCAGCCGCCGTCGGCGTGGTGGCTGATCTGGGCGGCGGCGGAAAGGGCCGGAGCGGCCGCGGCGGGATCGCCTATCCGGCCGATCCGGTGGTACATGCGGTTGTTGTCGGCGACCAGCGCGGAGTTGATAAACGGGGGGTGCTCGGAGCGCATCGGGCCGTCGAGCCCGTCTGGCCAGTAGTCGTAGGCGCCGCCGGGCCCTTGGTAGTTCCACCACACGGCGCCCGCTTCGGCGACCCGCCAGTCTTCGAATAGCCCGCAGGCTGCCATGGCCTGGAGAAGTTGCATCGGGTAGCGGTCGCGGTCGGCGCCGCGGAACGAGGGGACGTCGACGTGGATGTTGCCGGCGGGCATGGGGGCGGTGACGTTGACGGCCACGGTGTTGGGGATCACTTCGGTGTCAAGAAGTTGCGAGGCGGCGCGCAGCAGGCGGGGGTTGTGGAGGATGACCTCGGCCCCGGCTGCCAGCGGGCGGCCGCCCGCTGCCCAGGTCGCCCGGAAATGCGCCGGCACGCCATCGCCGGCTGCGGGCTGGCCGCCACGTACAGCCGAGGCCGGCAGGTAGCTCACCATCGTCCGGTACGGGCCGCTGCGCTGGACCAGGCGGCGGATGACGCCGGGATCGTCGAACACGCCGTCGATCCTGATGGGTGTGACCAGCCTGGCAGCACCCGCCCCTTGCACCACGGCTTCGGGCATCGCTGTCTCCCTCACCTGACCGGTCGTCCGGAAGTCCCAGACCGGGCCATGAACGGCCCGCTTCTTGGACTATGCGCCGGTTCCGGCCAGCGCGCATCGCTGAAATCAGGTATCCGGCGGCTTGGCGGGGGCCGAGGCGGCGACCGCGGCCAGCTCGGCCCGCGAGCGCAGCCCGAGCTTGGCAAAGACGTGCTTGAGATGAGTCTCCACCGTGTAGCGGGACAGGAACAGCCGGTCGGCGATCTCCGCGTTGGTATGACCCTGAGCCGCCAGCGCCACCACCCGCCACTCGCCCTCGGTGAGCGCAGGCCATCCCACGTGGCCAGTGCGGGGCACCGAGGCCCTGGGCCGCTTCGCCGGGGCGGTCCCGGGCGCCGCGACGTCGCCGGTGAAGCCGACGACCGCCTGCACGACCGGCTCCCAGTCGCCGGCCCAGGGCAGGTGGTCCCGGCCGGGAACGACCCTCAAAACGGCGCCGGGGATCGCGCCGGCCACCACCCGGGCGTCGGCCAGCGGGATCATGTCCTGCTCGCGGTGCACGACAAGCGTCGGCATCTGTAGCCTAGCAAGCAGGCCGCTCACGTCGGCGCGGCCCATGGACTCGATCAGCGCCGTCGCCATCCCCGGGCTGGCCGCAGCCCGCTCGAAGGCCCCGGCAGCCTCGCGGCTTACCGGGCCGGCCAGGCTAGGAGCGACCAGCTCAAGCAGATCCCCCTCGCCCCAGTGACCGACAATCGAGCGGTACCGGCGCAGCAAGCCGGGCCGCGGACCCCGGCAGGAGGTGCCGTACAGGACCAGGCCCAGAACCCGGCGCGGGTGGGCAGCTGCGAACGCGATCGCGCTACGGCCACCATCGGAGACCCCGAACACCACCGCCGCCTGCGACCCGGCAGCATCCATCACCGCAGCCAGATCCACCACCCGCTGATCCATGCTCGGCAGCGCGTCGGTCGGATCAGACAGCCCGGTGCCCCGTTTATCAAAACGGATCACGCGGCACGCACGCTCCAGCGCGGTCACGAACCGCCGGTAGCTCAGCTGCTGCCACTGCAGCTCCAAGTGAGATACCAGCCCAGACACGAACACCAGGTCACACGGGCCCTCACCGGAGACCTGATAGGCGATCTTGGCCCCAGCCGACTGGGCATACAGGGTTGGCGGCACGCGGCGAGCCACACCAACATGATCCATCACCGCCGACGGCAAACGCCAGGAACCATCCGTGCCACCCACGGCAATGGCTTCTGTGCTGGATCCAGCCGACGCACGCCGCGCCGACGTTTGACGTGACAGATCAGTCGTTCGGCGCGGCCTGGAGTCGACCAAGACCGGCCGACGCTACGCGCCAGATCGGTTATGGGGGCCACCGCCGCTCAGCACCGGCCAGATTCTAGCCAGTAAGGCGGGTCGGCGTGTCGGTGACGCTTGCCGTTGCCGCGCAGGCTGGTTATCAATGCTGGCCGGCGGCGCCGTTTGGACGGCACGCTGATACTGTGCGACGCCTGGGTTCGCCAGATGTGGTTACCATCGGCTGCATGGCGGCCGTTGCCGGGTCCGAGCGCCTGCTTGAGCGGGACGTTGAGCTGGCGCGCTTGACCGCCCTGCTAGCACAGGCGCAGGCGGGCAGCGGCGCGGTGGCCGCGATCGAGGGGCCCGCCGGGATCGGCAAGACAGCGCTGCTTGAGGCATTGCGCAGACAGGCTGCGGATCGTGGCGTCCGGTCGCTGCGAGCGCGCGGTCGCGTGCTGGAGGCCGGAATGGCCTTCGCGGTGATGCGGCAGCTCCTGGAGCCGGTGGTGCTGTCGTCAAGCCCGGCGGACCGCCGCCGGCTGCTGGCTGGCCCGGCTCGATTCGGCGCGGGCGCGCTCGGACTATCGGGCGGAGCCGCGCCCGATTCTGAATTCGCGGCCATTCACGGCCTCTACTGGCTAGTCGCGAATCTGGCCGAGCGCACGCCCCTGTTGATAACGGTGGACGACGTGCTTTGGGTAGATGGTCCGTCACTGTCGTGGTTGGCCTACCTCGGGCCGCGCGCCGCCGAGCTGCGCGTCCTGGTGGTGGTGACTGCCCGCGAGGGAGACCCGCAGGCGCGGGTACCCGCCGTCGGGGCTGTGCTCAGCGAGGTCACCGCGCACCGGTTCGCCTTGTCCGCGCTGAGCCCGGCTAGCGCTGAAGCCCTGGTCCGGCGAGATCTCGGGCGGACCGCCAGCGCCGGCTTCTGCGCAGCGTGCTGGGAGCTCACGGGCGGAAACCCGCTATATGTCCGCGAGCTGCTGGCCGCGGCGCGAAACGAGCGGCTGACCGGGGCCGAGGACAACGTCGCGGCGCTGCGCGCGCTCGCCTCATCTGCGGTAGGCGCGTCGGTACTCGGGCGGCTGGCGCGAATGGGACCGGATGCTATCGAGCTGGCTAGGGCGGTGGCCGTGCTCGGATCTCAGCACGAGGTCGCGGTCGCCGCCGAGCTGGCCGGCCTGGACGCGGCAGATGCGGAGCTCATCGCGGATGAGCTGGCCGCCGCCCAGATCCTCGCCCCGGTGCGGCCGCTCGATTACTTCCATCCGCTGATCAGCGAGGCGGTTTACGCCGGTATCGCGCTGGGTGCCCGGCGGCTCGTGCACCGCCGCGCAGCAGCGATCCTGGACCGGGCTGGGGCCACGGACAGTGTTGCGGCCCACCTACTGATGACCGGGCCAGCCGGAGATAACTGGGTGGTGCAGCGGCTCAGCGCCGCGGCTCGCGACGCGCGGGAACGTGGCGCTCCCGAGGTCGCGGCGAGCTACTTGCGGCGGGCCCTGGCCGAGCCCCCCGATGAGCTGGAGCGCCCGGAGCTGCTGCTGCGGCTCGGCGAGGCGGAGTGGTACACAGGGCAGCCGACCGCCATTGCCCAGCTCGAGTCGGCGACGGCGGAGGCACGTGAGGAGTCGACGCTGGCTGCTGCGGCCGGGGCGCTGGCGAACGCGTATGTGCTCTCCGACCGGACTGACCTGGGGGTCGGGGTACTGCAGCGAGCGGCTGAAAGGATCGGCCAGATGGATCCGTGGCTCGCGTTGCGCCTCGAAGGCGCATCGGCGCTGGCGGGTGTGGTGGATGACCGCACGGCTCCTGCGGCGAACCGGACCGTGGACCTGCTGCGGGTACGCCTTGCTGAGTTCCCGGACCCGCCGGTGCGCCTGCTCGTGGTCGCCGCGCAGGTCGCCATGCGGCGCGCCGAGCCCGGCCATGCGGCGGAGCAGATGATCGAGCGGGCGCTTGCACGCCAGCCCGATCCGCCACTGAATGTGTGCACCTCCATCATCGTGACGCTGCTCGGGCTGGAGTCATTTGGCACGCTGCAGCGGCTGTGCGAGGACATGATGACGGCCGCGCGGCGGCACTCCGCGGTTCAGGAGATGATCGGTATCGCCAGTTTCTCCGCCTGGGCTCTGTTCCGGCTGGGCGAGCTGGCCGACGCTGAAAGCCAGGCGCGGTGGGCGCTGGAGCGCGCCACCGGCATCTACGCGTTCGACTCGCTCGCGCACCTGGTCGAGATCCTGGTTGAGCGTGACGCGCTGGACGTCGCGGAAGCCGAGCTGGCGCGGATGGAACCGCCGGTGGCGTCGCACTCGATCATGGCCGTGACGTACCTGATGGCGCGCGGCCAGCTGCGCGCGGCCCAGCAGCGGCACGAGGAGGGGCTGCAGGATTTCCTGGCGTGCGGCGAGCGATGCGCGCTGCTCGGAATAGTCCTTGCCGTCTACCACTGGCGCTCAGGGGCGGCGGTCGAGCATGCGTGGCTTGGCCACGCACACGAGGCCCGCCGTCTCGCTCGCGAAGAGGTGGCCATCGCCCGCGCATTCGGGCGCCCCCGCGCACTGGGCGTGGCACTGCGCTGCGAGGGACTGGTCGAGGGACTGCTCTGCGGCACGGCCGAGAACGGACCGCACGGGCTGGCCATCCTTGAAGAGGCGGTGACGGTGCTAGAGAGCTCGCAGGCGCCGGTTGAGCTGGCTCGTGCCATCACCGATTACGGCGCGGTGTTGCGCCGGGCTGGCCGCCGCACGGAAGCGCGGGCACAGCTGGAGCGCGGCCTTGACCTGGCCCATCACTGGGGAGCACGCCGGATCGCGAGCCGGGCCAGGGCCGAGCTCGTCGCCGCGGGAGCCAAGCCGCGACGTGACGCGATGACCGGCCGTGACGCCCTGACCGCCAGTGAGCTACGCGTTGCCCGGCTGGCGGCGGCCGGGCGAACCAACCGCGAGATCGCGCAGTCCCTGTTCATCACGACCAAGACCGCGTTGGCTCACCTCAGCCGGGTTTACCACAAGCTGCACATCACCCGCCGTGATCAGCTGGCGGAAGCGCTCGCCGGTGCCGTACCCGCCGGGTCCGAGTTCGGCAGCGCGCCGATTTCCTAAGGCGCCTCGGGGAAAAGATTGGGATGCCTGCCCGATGTGACAGGTCGGCCCGGCTTGCAGACTGGAGTCAGTACGGTCCGCTCCAAGCAGGCGAGCCGATGCGACAGGAGCATGGCGTCATGGGCGCTGAAATACGGGAATATGGCGATAAGGCGGATCTGCTGCTGACTCCGCCGGACATACCGGAGGTGACGCTGCCGGAGTATGTGCTCGGTCAGGCACTCCAGCGTGGAAGTAAACGCGCACTGGTTGACGCGGCCACCGGAGCGGCGCTGACGTATGCGGAGCTGACCACTGCGGTCGGGGAAGTAAGCGCCGGGCTGGCAGCCCGCGGCGTGGGCCCGGGCGATGTGCTCGCGCTATGCGCGCCGAACAGCATCGATTTCGTCCTCACCTACCTGGCGGCCACCTCGGCCGGGGCCGTGGTCACGACAGTGAACCCGCTCTGGACGGAGGCGGAGATCGACCGCCAGCTTCGCCAGTCCGGCGCGCGGTGGCTCGTGAGCACTGCAGATCTGCTGGCGGGAAAGCTGCGCGCACCGGTCAGCGAGACCGGCATAGCCGAGGCATTCGCGATCGGCGCGCAGAGTGGTGGTGAGGCAACGCCATTTGACGCGCTTCGGCTCGGCTCAGCCCCGGCGACTGCGGCACCACCGACTGCGGCCGGGTCCGTATCGGACGCAGCGTTCCTGCTCAGCTCAAGCGGCACGACCGGACTGCCGAAGATCGTCGTGCTCACACACCGGAACCTGGTCGCGAGCCTGTGCCAGACGCGGCTCGTGCACAAGGTCACCGCGGACGACGTGGTGATCGCGGCCCTCCCGCTGTTTCACATCTTCGGCCTGCAGATCTCACTGAACCTGGCGCTGCTCGAGGGTGCCACCGTAGTTATCCTGCCGCGCTTCGATCTCGCGGCCTTTCTTCGAGCCGTTGAGGTCTACCGGGCCACCAGGGCCGAGCTCGTGCCCCCGATGGTGCTCGGCCTCGCGGCCAGTGACCTGATAGACAGCCACGACGTGTCGAGTTTGCGCGTGCTGACCTCCGGCGCGGCACCGCTGGGCGCCGACCTGGCGCGTGCATGCGCGCAGCGGATCGGCTGCCGCGTCAAGCAGGCATACGGGCTGACCGAGATTGCCGGCGGATCCCATATCGCGCCTGATGATGGCCCAGACCGGCCGGACTCCATCGGCCCGGCGCTGCCGGGCGTGGAGTGCCGGGTGGTCGATTCCGAGTCTGGCGCCGATGCCGGCACCGACGCGCCAGGCGAGCTCCTGATCCGGACGCCAGGCATCATGCGCGGCTATCTCGGCAACCCCGAGGCCACCGCGGCCACAGTCGACTCCGTCGGCTGGCTTCACACCGGCGACATCGTCACGGTGGACGACGACGGGTGGTACTTCGTCGCCGACCGCGTGAAGGAGCTGATCAAGTACAAGGGCCTGTCGGTCGCGCCAGCCGAGCTGGAGGGACTCCTGCTCACCCACCCGGCGGTGGCGGATGCGGCGGTCGTGCGTCATCCGGACCAGGCCGCCGGGGAAGTGCCCAAGGCCTACCTGGTGCTCCGCCACGCCGCATCTGAGCAGGAGCTGATGGACTGGGTAGCCGAGCGCGTGGCGCCATACAAGCGCGTGCGCCTCGTCGAGTTCACCGACAGCATCCCAAAGTCTCCGTCGGGAAAGATCCTGCGGCGGCTGCTTGTCGCGCGGGGGGCAGGTGCCGATGAAGCCGTTGTGGTGCGGCAGCCATGAACACTGCCCCGGCCGCCGCGGCTGGGCCGGGCGGCGCCGATCACGCTGATCGTGACCGCGATCTGCGCGGGACTGTTGCGCTCGTCAGCGGCGGCGGGCGCGGCGTCGGCCGCCTGCTGGCCGTCGAGCTCGCCAGCGCCGGGGCAGCCGTCGGCCTGATCGCCCGCTCCGCTGCCGAGCTTGCGATGGTCGTCCGCGATGTTGAGCGGTCCGGCGGGACCGCGGCGGCTGCACCGTGTGACGTCACCGACCAGCGCGGCACGGCCGCTGCCGTCGCGGAGCTGGCCAGCAAGCTCGGACCAGCGAACCTGCTCATCAATAACGCCGGGGTCTCCGGGCCGCCCGGGCAGCTCTGGGACGTGAGCGCCACCGAATGGTGGCGGGCGTTCGAGATCAACATCGGCGGCGCGTTCGCGCTCACCCGGCTGGTACTCCCGGACATGATCGCGGCGGGGAAGGGCCGTGTCGTCAACATCACGAGCTACGCCGGCGTGTACCGGTGGCCGCTGATGTCGGCCTATGCCGCGTCCAAGGCCGCCCTGGTGAAGCTGACCGAGACGCTCGCCGCGGAGACACGCCCGTTCGGGATATCCGTGTTCAGCGCCGACCCCGGCCTGCTGCCCATCGGCCTGGGCGAGGCCGCGCTGAAGAGCCATGCCGGACCGCAGACGCCCGAAGGGCTGGTCTTCGGCTGGATCCGCGGCCAGCTGGAATCCGGGCGTGGCGCCGATCCGGCCAAGGCCGTCCGCCTCATCCTGATGCTGGCAAGCGGCCGTTGCGATCGGTTGTCCGGCCGCCACTTGACGGCGGCAGACGACCTCGACACGCTGCTGGACAAGATTGACAGCATCGAGCGCGACGATCTGCACACGCTCCGGCTGCGCAGATCACGGTGACGAAGCGTGGTCACAGATCCGGCGGTTCCCGGTTCCCGGTTGCGGGGCCGGGGCCATTAACGCGACCCGTGCGACGCCGCTCGCTTTGCCGCGGGCCCGCGGTGAGCGGAGGTCCCAGAACCGTCGGCGCTTCTGGCACCGCGATGGAGCTGTTTGAGAGTCCCCGCCGGATACGCACAGATCAGCCTCATCTGTACGGCCGCGAGTGCTTGCCGGCCGCGTCGCCGAAGCATGCATAACGGCGGGTCGGCGCGCGGTTATTTGGAGCGTTGACGGGGCCTCTCAGTCCCGTATGGCAGCTCGGATGGTCGTCCGTTCTGTATATTCATGCATCGTCACCCTTGGGGTGAATATCCGCATCTGCCGCGTAGGCGGCGTTGCCTGGTGACCGCTGAGATGGGCACGTGCAGAAGCTGCGGGGTTGTCAGGGCAGCAGGCGGCTGGCGTGCCGGGCGTAGATCTCGCGCATGCGGTCTGGGTCTGGCGGAGTGTCAGGGCTGAGCGCGGCGCCGATGTCCTGCATGAAGGCAAGGGCGGGCTCTGGCGGGGCCTACAGTCCCAGCACCTGGGCTACCTCGCCAGAGGGATTGCTGAAGCCGTGCCGGTGCCCGCGGGGCGCCACGAACATCGAGCCCGGCGGCGCCTCCTGCGGCTCATCGTCACCGAGGACCAGCAGCCGTCCGCTGAGTACGTAGATCGCCTCGTCGAAGTCGTCGTGCGCGTGCGGGATCGGCCCGGCGAAGTGAGGCGGGACGGTGATCTCTATGGCGGCGAATCCCGGCGGCTGTCCGCCGTAGCCCGCCAGGATGTGCATCGGCTGGCCTGCGTAGGGGAATGCCGGTCCCTCGCCCCGCAGTGTCAGCACGGTCATGGCCTTTTCTACCACCCCTGCCGGCGCGCGTCGCCGCAGGCACGGGCGCGCCGCCGGGATCACATGGTTCCGGCCCGGTCCGGCTCCGGGGCCTTGAGCCCGGCCAGGGCCCGGTGGTGCGGGTACACTCACCCGGTCACGGTGTCCCGCCGTGGCCGGTCACAGATGTGAGGCGGCGCCGCGAGGGGGACAGGTGAGCGGGAGGAGTGCACTGGATGAAGGCGGGTGAGTCGCTGACATGACCGGTCGATTGCCGCGGACCCGGGAGCAGCGCAAGACGGACACGCTGGCCAAGCTGTCCGCGCCGGCCATGGACGTGTGGGTCGCGACCGCCGCTGCGGAGGCTGACGGGCGTGCCGGCTCCACCTGGTACCGCTGTCCCTGGCCTGGCTCGATGAGCGAGTCGTGCTGGCTACCGAGGCGGACTCGGCCACGGCCAGGAACATTATCAGCCAGCGACACGCCCGGCTCGGCCTGGGGCCCACCCGCGACGTGGTCATGATCGACGCCGAACTGGAACAGGCCTATCGCCTGGACGAGGTCCCGGACGACCTGGCCCGGCAGTACGCGATGCAAGCGGACTGGGACCCGCGAAAGGCGGGCGACCGGATGCAGTTCCTGGTGCTGCGCCCGCTGCGGATCCAGGCCTGGCGAGAGGTCAATGAACTGCCCGGGCGTACCTTGATGCGCGACGGAGCATGGATTACCTGAGGTCGCGGAGTCGACTACTCTGCCGATGAGGGCGATTTTCGGGTCACTCTAGGTCTTGGCTGTGGTAGCGTTGCTGACCGCTATCCAGCACCTGCGGTCGGCTATATTGCTGGAATTCGCTATTGAATAGAAGCTGCAAATGCCGAACTTACGGTTTGGCGGATCTGAAGTGGGCGGGAAATGAGTGACACCTCACCTGCAAGCGCAGATGTACCTGACGAAAGCAAGCCCGCGCGGGAGTCCGCCTCGAGTTCCAGTGACCGCCTAAGCCGATTTCGCAAGCGGCTGATCGGGGTCCTTAAAGGCGGACTCGCCGGGATTTTTACCGGCCTTATCTCCGGCGCCGTGGTCGCATTCTATCTTACTCCTACTGGGCAAGCTTCCTGGATTGCAATCCGTCATTTCTCTGCCACCCCAAGCTGCACTAACCCGCTATGGCTGCTTCAAGTCCCCAACAGCGAAGTGTTTGCAAGCGCCTATTACGAACACCTTGATCAAATCCCAAACTATCGAATGCTTCACGTCGCGAGTAATACCATAGATGGCGATTTGAGCACATCCTGGCTCCAACCCTGGACACCTGTAACAAGACACCCTGACCTGAGCAGCTCCGATTACATCGAGTGGTCTTTCGCTCAGTCTTACCGCATAAGACTCATCTGCATTGTAGACGGCTGGGCAGAGGACACCGATACATATACGGGCACATTGCCGATCGGCACCGCAACGGTATATTCTACTGAGGAGACCGTGCCTCCCACGTCTGGTTCGCCAAGTCCTTCAGGAAAATGCGGCCGCCCGCAGGCGAGCTTTCAGGATTATATGCAGCAAAACGGCAGGGTGGTCTTTGACTATCAATGGCAGCCCATTACTTTCGATTGTACCACGAGCAAAGTCGTCTTGCATATTGACGACGTGTCGCAGCGGTCAATATCATTGCGCGACAATTTGTCTCAACCACCTTTGACAGGTCTGTCAGAGGTAAAATTCTACTACTGTCCGTATATGCTTTGCGGATTGTCAACAAGTTAGTATCGAACCATCAACGAAGTCATTCCGCCCGGCGGGTTCCTCGAACGTGATGACGACGACATGCCTCGATTCGCAATCGCGTCCGATCGCCCAGAGCCGCACTCTCATGGCTCCCTTCTATGAAGGGATTTGTCAAGGGCGCGGTCCCGGAGCTGTCGAGCGTGCGCCGGCGCTGGTCGGTGTCAACGTCGTTCGTCCGGTAGGGCGCTCCACGTTGACACCTCCGGCGCGCCGTCGTGATGTGGCAGCTGCCGGGGCCGCGGGGGCTATCGGGCCGGCCGCGCTGGACGGCAGTTCCGGCACGGAGGGCTCTCCCGGGCTGGCCTGCCGTGCGGCCCGGCAGGCGGCGTCGGTGACGAGCTGGCGGTAGACGGCATCGGACAGGCGCCGCCGCAGCGCGCGCATCGCTTCCATGGAGGTCTTGGACTGCTGGAGCTTGTGCCGGTAGCAGGCACGGCCGGGGGTGTCGTTGCGGAGCTGGACAATCCCGGCCATGTAGAGCACGCGTTGATCCGCCGGTTCCCGGCCCGGGAGAGCCGGTGCCGGGTGTGCTGCCCGCTGGAGGCATCAATAGGGGCGGTGCCGTTCCAGGAGGCGAAATGGCCGCGGTCCGGGAAACGGGCGATGTCACCGACGTCGGCCAGGATCCGGGCGGCGCCTGCGGGCCCGATCCCGTGGATGTCCATCAGGTGCGACCCGGTCGCCAGGACTGCGGCCTTGAGCTCGGCCTTCATGGCCTTCAGCTTGACGTCCAGCCGCTCGATGTCTTCGAGTTCCTCCGCGGCCATCCGCCGGCAGGTCCTCCCGGCCAGGTCACGGGGCCGGACCGTGGCCAGCAGGGCCCGGTACTGGCTGGCGGACTTCTTCACCGGCGCCCCGCCGGCCAGCAGCCCCGGGAACAGGCGGTGCAGCCGGTTCAGGGCCTGCGCCCGGGCGCGGGAGAGCTCATCACGGCGGTCGCACAGCATCCGCAGCACCGTCAGCTCAGGATCGACGCGCAGTACCCGCAGCCCCTTATCGCGCAGCGCGACCATCACGATGGCGTGCGCGTCGGCGGCGTCAGTCTTGCGTCCCTGGCCGGTGTCGAACACGCGGGCGCGGGCGGCGAGCTTGGCGGGGACGTCCAGGACACGTTCCCCGCCGGCCAGGAGCCGCTGCGCTAGCGGGCGCCCGATCCCGTTCGCGCCTTCTACCGCCCAGATCCGCTGCGGCCATTGCCGCGCGACTGTCAGCAGCTGGCGGTAGCTGCGGGTATCAGTGCCGAACCGGCCCGTCGCCCGCAGGATCTCCCTATTGTCCCTGGCCTCGATCGTCACGGACAGCTTGCGGGGATCCACTCCGATGATCACCCGGTCCATTGCCCTGCCTCCTTGTTCACGCTGGCTTTGTCAGCGAGGACGGGCAACGCTACTTCGAGCTGAGCAGACCCTTCTTGAGCCACGCCTCGCCACGGTGCCCGGCCAAGACGCATGCCATGAAAGAGCCACGCCTGACCATCCGGGCGGGCAGCCGCGAAGAGAGCATCCGGCCGGGCACCTCACCCGAGCCTGCGCCGGCTCAGGTGGTCTTGGAAGACCTAAGCGGTCTTACAGACATAAGTAGCCGCATAGAGAGAGCGGCGCCGTGAAGGATATTCGTCTCGTCACCCTGGTCGGCACCAAGACCGCGGGCATCGCTTCCGACCCCTCCACCGAGAACCTGCTCGACGACGGCAGCCCGCTGGCCCTTCGTGCCGCCGGCCAGCTGAGCGCCGACCATGAGCTCATCAACGGCATCGGCGCGTCCCGGCCCGGCTGCTATCTCCCGCTCACTACGCACGACCTGCGGCCGGAGGAGACCCTGACAGCGCCAAGGCGCTCGCCCTGCCCAGCGGGCTGACCGGCGCACGAGACGCCGATGCGCGGCGCGCGGGCACGCGACCGCCACCGGCTGGCTGACCCAGCTGCCGGGTATCGAGGTGAACGGGCGGCCGGGCCCCGCAGCAGGGATCGGCGATCCGGCCGGGATCGGGGTATCAGGACGCTGCGGCGCCCCTCCGCATCAGCAATGGGGCAACCATCCCGCGCTCCGGTTCCAAGGAAGGAGACGGTCATGGCGCTTACTGCCATCGACAACTACGAAGTGATGTATTCATCGGCTCCGTTCGTGCCGAGAATCTGGCTGATATCCCAGGGAAAGTTCATCGGCCAGCTGATCTTCATGCCCGACGGATCGCCACTGCCCGGCGACACGCCAGGCAACCTCTACTACCACCTGGAGGACTTCGAGAACCTCCTTGAGGTCCTGGCATCCGACAAACCCACGTACCTCCTCTTCGCGGGCACCGGTCCAGGAAACGAGAACGGTATCCTCACCGCGCCCGAACCGGTCGGGGCAGGGGTCAGCATCTAGCGCAGCAGCCCTGCTCCCTTGCAGCCGCCTGATTGGCAGGTCCGCTTCTGCCGCCTGGAGGGTATCTTCCGGCCAAAACCGAAGGCTTATCAGGATGCCGGCAGCGGCTACCGGCGGGACGCTGTCGTCGGGTCCTGCTGGAGATCGCTGATGGTTAGCTCGACCCGCTCGTTGTAGGAGCACATCAAGCCGGCGATCTGTCCGGCTGCGGGGATCGGCGTCTCGTAGCTCCAGACGAGGTTCTTATGGAGCTGGTCGCCGGCTTGCGCCGGCCAGTACGACGCCTGGCCCTTGAACAGGCAGGTCGTCGTGCGGGTGGCGGGCCGCAGCAAGTCGGTGCGCACGTCCTCGCGGGAATGTAGTAGCGGGCCGGCAGCCCGGTCTCGTCCAGGCGCATCGCGCGGTCTGACCCGGCCGGCTTCAAGTCGCCAACGCGGACCTCGAGGTGGCGGTTGGCCGGGATGATCGCGATTGTGTGCCCTGCAGCCATGCCTGCAAGAACCACCTGGCAGCCCGGGCGACTGCGGGGCAGGCGGGATCTCATCGGACGCGCCGCCATGCGGATCCGCGCATTACTCACCGGTTCGACATTGCCTGGCGGCGAGACGACGGCGTGATGCCGCAAGACGAGACCCGGCTGGGCGGCGGCCGATCCTGGCGGGACGACACGGCGCACCCAGTCCCCAGGGATGCCGCTCCGGCACGCCGGGAGTGCGCGCAGCCCCGCCGGTTCAGCAGGCCCGACGCGGCCGTCCCTCGCTGGGACTCCTCAACCGGGCAAGGGGAATTCCTGGCCGGGAGATGAAGACCGAAATGTTGTGCTGCGCCTAACAGCTCCGGCAGGGTCTCCAGGCGGTCCAGGAACACCATGAGGGTGAAGCCGTACGCGATAAGGTTCCCGTCCCGGAACGCGCGCCATACGGCACTGTCGGTGCCAGGCGGCTGTATGTCGACGTCCGGGTGCTCCTGCCGGTACCGCTCAAGCCTCCAGACCTGGTCCGGCGGTCCGGGGGGAACCTCTTGCACCTGCCAGTATCGCTATCCGGCCAGCGGTCAGCGCAACGGCTTTCCCGAATCATCTGCAACCCGCCATCGTCGTGGCTGTGAGCGCCTTCCGTCCTCAGGCACGCGCCGATGCGCATGCCAAACCCCGGTATCACCTTCGCATCCGGAGCCGCCGCCAGGGCAGCACCCCCATATAGCACTGCTGACTACCGCCGAGCGCTGCTAAGGCTGTTCCGGGCACAGATGGACGCAGGCCCGCCCACCCTCATGCCGAGATGAGGTAGTGCGTATCAGCGCATCCAAGCATGAGTCAGAGCCAATCGCGCTAGACGCTGAAACCATCGACGGTGGAGCTTAAGAATGTCGTCCTGGCTACTGTTGATTGCCATAATCCTGGAGCAGGTTGATGAAGTTCTGTAGCATTGAGAGGACGTCGCCTGGGAGCGGGTCATTATTGAAGTGCATGATGTTGTTGCGAATTTTTGCGATCTTTTCGACGTGGTCACAAAATACCTTGCGGTGCAATGGCCAGCCAAGTTTAGCCCAGCAGCTCCGGATTCCCGAGGATTTGCCGGTAGTCGCCCATTGTTAGCCGACCGTAAGAGCTTATGCCGCGCAGGTCATCAGGATCGATGAGGGGGGTAATAGTCTTCAGGGTGAAGGTGTCCTCGATGATGCGCCGTAGGCTCTGGTCGATCCGGCCAATCATGAAGAATGGAGAGGCCACCTGACCGTAGGCCTGTACCACGTCTGCGAGAGTGACGATGCCAGTGATGGATCTGTCCGGACCGTGGACAAAGACGAATTCTTGATGCTGGATCACAGGCAGCATGCTGATGAGGTCCGCGGTGGAGGGAACCGCTTCGGCCTTGACGATCGCTGCCGACAGCTTAGCGCCAGGATTGGCGTTCCGCGCTTTGGCTATTGACTTCCAGCTCACGGCTCCTTTGAGCTCCCGGGGACTGGTCATGACGGCTAGTTGCGAGAAGTCCTCGGTGAGCATCAGCGTGATGGCCTCTTCGAAAGTTGCGTCGGGCTTGACCGAGCAGACCTTTTTCGAGGCAGATGGAAGGTTGCCGATGGCGAGGCCATGGTCCCATGACCCTTCGCTGACTGCGGCAATGATCTGCGGTGGTGTTGCCTCGAGGTCCATTGCGTCCTCTACGGGCGACGTCGGCGTCTCATCGGTTGCTCTCTCCGTGGTAAGGACGACGGCAACCGTGTCATCCAGGGTGACCGCGCGGAAATCAGGCTTCGTGGTCATGCCGTGATTGCCCAGGTCAGCATCCACCCGCTCGTTAACTCCGAAGTCGCGGCCAGGAGCGCCCCAGATACCGATCAATTCGCGCACGCTCATCCGGTCGGGAGACCCGGACTCCGCAGCCTTCTTCGCTGATTGCAGGAATTCGTCCTGCCGGGCCTCAAGGTCCGGGTGCCCTCCGTCCGGGACTGTCTTCTCGATGCTCAGGAGCTCCTCCAGCACCACCTGCGCGCTGGGTGGACGGTCATTCGGGTCTGCGGACAGCATCGACAGGACAAGCTTGTCAAGGCCAAGCGGAACGTCGCCGCGCCATCTGGATGGGGGCGCGACCTGCACGCCCTCCCCTGCCAGTGCTGGCTCCGTGCCGGTCAGGAACTCATAAAGGACCCCGCCAAGGGAATAGAGATCAGCGCGGGCGTCCCGTGCCTCCGTGAGCAACTCGGGAGCAGGGTAGCCCTCGGCCGCGGCATGGCCGCCGGGATCGGGCAGCGGCTCATTGAGGGACATCGCCCTGTCGAAATCACCAAGGTGTGCCTCACCACGTTCATCTAGCCAGACGTGGCTCGCCGAGACGTCCCGGTGAATGAGGCCCTTCCCATGAACTTGCGCGAGCGCCCGGCATAGCTCGCGGGCGGTGCGGAAGAAGTCGCGGAGCCGCACCTGCCGGCCCCGCGACTGGAGGTTCCGGGAGTAGTCGCGAAGCTCGCCACCCGGGATGTATTCGAACACCAGATAAGGGGGGTCCGCATCCAGGTCTGCACCGTGCAGGGTGACGATGTTGGGGTGGGGACATACCCCAATGCCATGGGGTTTAGGCATTTGGGTGTTCGTGCGAGGTTCCCGGTTATGGTTACGGTGGGTAGTTCCTGGTCGCGGGCATGCCGGCGGCCGGCGTGTCGTGCCGGGTGACGGCCGGTTCCACGGGTCGGCGGGCTGGTGTCCTGGGGCGGTTCTGCGGTGTTTGCGCTGGTCAGGCGGGCGTGTTCGCGAGGGTGATGACGGCGGCGGCGGTCCGGGTGGCGATGTCCGCGCGTCCTGCGCGGGGGAAGGTGCTGGCGCACTTGGCCTTGCGGGCGCGGTGCCGGTTCCGGTCGATGACGGTGCGGTATTTCGCGAGTTCCCTGGTCAGCGCCGTGCAGCTGGTCCTGCCGGCGCGGATCGCGGCAGTCACGGCGCGGCGGGTGCGGCCGTGGGAGATCTCGCGGGCCTGGACGCGCTGCCCGGCGCGGCGTCCCTTCCGGGCGGGGGCGGCGGCGAGCGCGGCGGCGCGGGCGACGCCGCGGGTCATCTCGTTCCCGGCGGCCCAGGCGGCGAGTTCCTGCCGGACCAGGCCCGGGCTGCCCGAGCGGAGCATCGGCCCGGCCGACGGCCCGGCGCCGTCCAGGCTCGCCTTCACTTCCCGCAGCGCGGTCTCCGACCCGTCCCACCGCCACTTATAGAGCCCGGCGAGTTCCAGCGCGGGGTACTCCATGATGTCCATGAGGTCGGTGAGCAGGCAGAACAGCTCCGGCACGTGCTGGCCTTCCACGGTCACCCAGTACTCGATGACGCGGACGGTCACGGTGACGCCGTCACCGGAGATCGCCGCGAGATAGGAGCCGTCGGCGAGGATCTTGCCGGTCCTCTTCAGCGGGATGTCGCTTTTCAGCCGGATCAGGACGTGCGTGCAGGCCGTGAGCCGGGCGATCCGCGCCGCGCCGGGATAGTTCCGGTCCAGGATCCAGATCCGGTCCATGGTGAACAGGTGCGGAAACTCCCGCAGGGCCGTGTCCAGGAGCTTCTGCTCCGCGGCGGCCTTGTCCGTGCCGGCCGGGCCGTGCGGCATCCCCAGCAGCCCCCGCGTGGAGGCGTCCGTCATCGGCAGAGCTCTCAGCTGCGGATACGGGCTGGAGTCATCCCCGGTGCCGACCGAACCGAACACGGCCCGGTTCGCAGGCGTGTCCGGTACCCGGATCAGCGTCCCGTCGATCGCCCCGGTCTTCAGCGGCCTGTTCCTGCCGATGATCACCGCCCGCCAGTCCCGCTCCTCATGCTCGGCGAAGGAAGCGCGCAGCACGATGTCCCGCAGTTCCTCCAGCGGCTCCGGGCCGAGCGCGTTCCGCCAGTCCCCGAGCGCCCGCTCCGACGCCGGCGCCCAGGCCCGCGCCCACGGCACCCCCGCCAGGTCCCCGGCCAGCGCGATCACCGCGTCCCGGATGCCCGCGTCCGGCACCAGCGTCATCAGCACGACAGCACGGATCATGAACGCCCTGGCCAGCAGCCGCTCCCGCTCGCCCTTCACGAACTCCTCCCGCAGCACCGCCCGCTCCGCGACCTGACCGATCACGCCCGGCCCGGCCTGCTCCTCCAGCCACCCCTCCAGCGGCCCCAGCGTCGCGTGATGAACCGGGCTGCCCTGCGCCTGCACCCGCCCGTCCCGCCGGACCCGCGCCGGCGCGACCGCCACGACCTTCAAGAACACGACCTGGTCACCGGTGCCGATCTTCTCCGTCCCCCCGATCACCAGCGCCGACCGGTCACCCGCCGCCAGCGGCACCCCGTTCCGCAGCGGAGATGCCACGTCCTCCAGCCGCACCGCCACCATCAGCGATCCGCCGCCCGGAACCTCCCCGTCCCCGGCAACGCTGCTGACAGAACGCGGACCAGCAGGGTATGAAGACACCAGAGGCTCCTGTGGCGAAGGGCGACGTAAGCACTCCCTCTTCTAGCAGGAGCCTCGCCCATCCCACCGGAAACCCGAACAACAAGCCGCTCACCAGCGAAGATCACCCAGAGCGATCAAAACACGATGAGGTCCTGCATCACTTCGCCCTAAAGCCCATGGCATTGGGACATACCCTGCCGAGCATGTTCACCTCTCGCTGGGTCGCGAGTGGATCGGCTCCGGGCAACATCACAGCAAGAGCGACCTGTCGGCGAGCTTTCGAGTCCCAGGCCAGATAGGTCTGTTTACGCGGGCCTTCGCCGATCAGATGATCGACTCGGTAGCGGTCGGCGAAAACCGAGCCCTCAGGAAGCGCACTGTCCATAGTGCGCAGATCGTAACGCCGCCCCGCAGCCCAAACAAGCCAGCGCATGCAGGCCGATGATGTGCAAGAAGCACGGGGCCGGTCCCTGGGCGTGGAGGTCATGACCGAAGCTCCCACCAGCGAGGTACAGCGTCAGGACAAATGCCTTATGGCGCTTAACGGTCGTGGACGCCGCCGCCCTGTGCCGGATCATCGGAGGTGAAACAGGCGTACCCACGCTGTTCCGTGCAACCGGTTACGCGCGGCTATGCAGGTTTGCGCCATTCGGCGTGCATACGATTGTTGTAGGGGAAGCCATAGTCGCGCTATTCAAGCGGCAGCTCCCGCCGCCTGGTGCACGGTTCGCCATACTGATGACAGCGGGGCGGCTTCAGCGATGCGGTGAGGGACCATCCGCAATCGTGGCAATGGTGACCGGGATGAACTCGTCACCGGGATGGGCCACGCTCGGCACTCAATAGTTCGGCGCCTCATGCAACGGTCCGAGCATCCTCAATTGCCGCAAGTGGCGCGTGCACGGCGGCGAGCAGCAGCCGTCGGCGTGCCCTGTGCATCAGTGGGCTGGTGAGATGCTGATGATCTCGATTTCGCGAACTCCGATATGCGCTACGAGCTCGGCGTTCCGTCTGATGATCGACCGGACGGTTTCGGCCGCAACCGACGGCTCATGGGCCTCG
Organism: uncultured Actinomycetes bacterium; assembly: GCA_963722055.1. Classification (GTDB taxonomy): domain Bacteria; phylum Actinomycetota; class Actinomycetes; order Streptosporangiales; family Streptosporangiaceae; genus Palsa-504. Next base: position 537,158 of record CAVRLA010000004.1, read on the forward strand.
CATTCGATCATGACGACTGCCTCGTCCAGCATGTCCCACCGGGTAGCCGGCGGCTTGAGGTAACCGGTTCGATGCGTGGCGGCGATCGCCGCCTGGAAGTTCGACCGGCGATCGTTGGTCAGAGCCGGGTAGGGCCCGGCGGTCATCCGGGCGGTGACCTGGAACTTGCGCAGCCGCTGGCCGGGAATCCTGGGCTCCGGCCCGCCTGCTGCCAGCAGCGGCTCGATCGTGTCGGCGAGCCAGACTGGGCCGGTGGCGAGTTCGGCGTCAGGAGCGGGGAGCTTGTGCCGCTCGCGCCACTTTCCGACCAGGCCGGGATCAGTATCGAGTGCGCGGGCGATCTCTGCGATGCCGTAGACCTTCACGAGGCTTCCCTTTTCTTCTGTCGTTACAGCAGACAGAATACCAGATCTGTCGTCACGCCAGACAGGTTGCCCGGAGCTTGACGAAGGGCACCGCATGTTCCGCTCATGCCGCCGGGCATGCATCAGATAAGGCCCGCCAGGCTTGATGCGAGCGCGAGGGAAGCGATAAAGGGCTCGCGGACCTGCGGATCGCAGTAGCTGGCTTCGAGCGCGGCCTTCTCGGCATCCGGATCATCCCCCGCCGGAAAGTCATGGCCATCGCCGCAGGCCAGGCACATCGATCGGTGCCCGTCCCACGCCTGGTCACCAGGGAAGGTAATGTCGATCCTCACCTCCTGGCCGGCGAGGATAATCACCAGGTAACGGTGGACATCGGTCAGCCCGTCCTCCGGGACTGCGTTGGCCGCCCCGCCTCCGTACCGCTAGAGCACCGAGGTGCGGGACACGCGGTAAACACGGTGGACGAGCCTGGGCTGCAATTCCGGCCACCGCTCACGTAGCAGCTCCGCCAGCAGTGCGTGCTTTGTCGAGCACGTCCCCTTCCACTCGCCGATGACCCCTTCGGCCGTCCGCGTCCCCGGCCTGCCATAGGGAACGGCCTGGACCGCGTTAACGACCTGGCCTAGCGAGGCATCGCCTGGCAAACCCGCCCGGGTAACGAACCGGGCAAACAGCGACCCATTCATCTGACCCAGGCTACAGAGGCAACGTCTCGCTATCTTCACGGTGATCGCGAGCCGCTGCAGTCTCAGGTGCATGATGACCTTCACCGAGCTGGCCCCAGCGCCCAGCGATCCTCCTGAGCCGTTCACCGACCGGCTGCGACTGGCCGTCACTGCCTACCTGGCCCGATTCAAGGGCTCCTCCCGCGCGCACACCGAATCCGACCTGCGCTGCTACCTGTCCTGGTGCGCCGAGCGCAGCTTGGACCCGCTGGCCGCCCAGCGGCCGCACCTGGAGCTCTACATCCGGTGGATGCAGGAGATCCGCCGGTTCAAGCCCTCCACCGTCTCCCGCCGGTTCTCCGTTGTGGCCGGGTTCTACCGGACCTGCGTCATCGACGGCCTCATGCGAGCACTCGCCCGCCGAGCACGTCCGCCGTCCTGCCGTGCCCGCCGAATCACCCACCCTGGGGTTCACCCACCTGCAGTTCGAGGCCCTGCTCACCGCCGCCCGGGAATCACCCAACCCTTACGACTTCGCGCTGGTGGCCATGCTCGGCCTGCTCGGCTTGCGGATCTTCGAAGCCACCAGCGCGAACATCGCCGACCTCGGCGAAGAACACGGTCACCGGGTGCTGCGCGTATGCGGCAAGGGCACCAAGGTGGTCCAGGTCCCGCTGCCACCAGCGGTCGGCCGCGCCATCGACCGGGCAACCGGCTTCCGGGACCGCGGGCCGATCCTGCTCAACGGCCGCGGCGCCCGGATGGACCGCCATGCGGCGACCCGGCGCTTCGGCGCCTGGCCGACACCGCCGGCCTGCAGGCGAAGGTTCACCCGCACATGCTCCGCCACACTTTCGTCACCACGATGCTCGATGCTGGCGTGGACCTCCGGGACGTCCAGATCGCCGCCCGCCACGCCGATCCGCGCACCACGATGCGTTACGACCGGGCCCGCACCAACCTGGACCGCCACCCGAACTACATCCTGGCCGCCTACATGTCCTCAGCAACCTGACCAGCCCGCGTCTCCCCGGCTCAAGCCCGGGGAGACGCCCTGCATTGCCGATGAGCGGATGCTATCTGCAGTTAGTGAAGACACTCGTCCATCTGGAGTTGGCATTCGGATCGTGAGACAAGATTTACCACTTCGGCAAGCTTTCATCGATTGTCAACGTGGCAGGGCCTGGCGTGCCAGAATGCCGAATGAATGCCACCGCTTAGGACCGCTGAATTCCTCGCCCTCACGTTCGGTCTCGTGGAGCATGAGATCTCCATGCCGTCTAGCAAGGCGATGACTTCTCTCGGCTATGAAGATCATGTCTGGACTGTCAGCCCAGTTTCACGGATTTCGAATAGCCGCCCTGCGAAGATTCCGTCGGGCAAGAGTGAGCCTTTTCCATCCTGGTTATGCTTCGCGTAGCTGCAGTACGTGGATGGCCTTGGCGAGCTGACCGGCGCGCCCGGGGGCGGAAGGTCCCGGCCCACCCGAAGCCCGGCCTCGCCACCGCCGAGCGTGAGTTGAGCGTCCCGGAAGGTCGCTGGGCGCGTAGCGTTCCCGCCGTTGCAGAACCCCCGTCCGCTACTGGGAGATGGCTGGCGGCCGACAGCCTTGACTCTCACCTTGGGGGAGCCCGCACACTCATCTTGCCGGGCCGGATCGGCCCGGCGACGAGGGAGTCAGCGTGAAAGAAATCAGCATCGGAGAGTTCGCACGACGGTCCCGCCTGTCGCTGAAGGCACTCCGCCTCTACGACGAGCGCGGGGTGCTGGTGCCTTCGCGCGTCGATCAGGCGTCTGGCTATCGCTACTACGACACAGCCCAGCTCGACGAGGCACGCCTTGTCGTGATGCTGCGCCAGTTGCAGTTGCCGCTCGCGGCGGTCAAGGAGCTGCTCGCGTGCGATCCGGCCGATGCGGCGACGCGCATCGCTGAGCACTGGCGCGACGCCGAGGCGGCACACGACGCGCGGCGCGAGCTAGCCGACTACCTCGTCAACCGACTGAGCGGAAAGAGGTCCGTCATGTACGAAGTCGCCACACGGGAGATGCCCGAGCGGAGCCTGCTCTGCCTCAAGCGCAACGTCGACGAGCAGGGGCAGTGGGCGTTCGGCAAGGAGTTCATCGCGATCCTGCGCGAGCGACCGCTGCCGAAGATCGAAGGACGAGAAGGCGCGGTCGTTCTGCATCTAGTGGGGCTGGGTGAGCGCCGACAGCGACGGCCCGGTCGAATGGTGCAAGCCGGTTCCGCCGAGCGGAGGCGCATGCCCTCGCGGCGCACTATCCCGAGCTGACGTTGCGAACCGAGCCGGCGCACCGGGAGGCGTTCGTCGCGCTGCCAGTTGGTCCGGGCGGGACATCAGCGGTGCACTTGCAGCTCGCTATGGAGTCACTGCAGGCCTGGGCGGCAGGAGCAGGAGCAGGAGCACGAGGGTGAGCGTCTTGCCCTCACGCCCGAAGACCTCGGCCTGCGCATCACCTATCTCGCGACCGGGCCCGTCACCGAGACGAGCGTCCCCGACTGCGACTTCGCCGTCCCGTTCGCCGTAGAGCGATGATCGAAGCCCACGACCTGGTCAAGCGCTACGGCTCCACCATGGCCGTCAACGACCTGTCTTTCTCCATCCGGCCCGGCATGGTCACCGGCTTCCTCGGCCCGAACGGCGCCGGGAAGACCACCACCATGCGGATGATCCTGGGCCTGGACGCGCCGACGCAGGGCTCGGTAACCGTCGGCGGCCGCAGCTACCGCGACCTGCCGGCGCCCATGCGCGAGGTGGGCGCCCTCCTCGACGCCAAGGCGCTGCACGGCGGCCGCCGGGCCTGCGACCACCTGCTATGCCTGGCCCAGAGTAACGGCATCCCCCGCAGCCGGGTGGACGAGGTGCTCCGCATCGTCGGTCTGGAGGGCGTGGCCAGGCGCCGGGCGAAGGGCTTCTCGCTGGGCATGGGCCAGCGGCTCGGCATCGCCTCGGCGCTCCTCGGGGACCCGGCCGTGCTCATCTTCGACGAACCGGTGAACGGCCTCGACCCCGACGGCATCCACTGGGTCCGGACCCTCATGCGGGCGCTCGCCGCCGAGGGCCGCACCGTGCTGGTCTCCAGCCACCTGATGAGCGAGATGGCCCTGACCGCCGACCACCTGCTGGTGATCGGCAAGGGCCGGCTGATCGCCGATACCAGCGTGGACGAGTTCGTGCGGTCCAGTTCCCAGCAGTCGGTGCACGTCCGCAGCCCCCAGGCGGCCGAGCTGGCCGCCCGCTGCCGGGAGGCCGGCGCCACCGTCCGGCGCCGGGACCGACCCCGACGTCATCGAGATCACCGGGATGGACAGCGCCGAGGTGGGAAGGCTGGCCGCCGCCCATGGCATCGTCCTGTTCGAGCTCATCCCCGTCCGGGCCTCACTGGAGGAGGCGTTCATGGAACTGACCCGAGACAGCGTGGAGTACCAGGCGGCCGGGGCGACCCGATGACCGACGCCACGATCGCCCGCGCCGGCCCGGACCACCGGGCGGCCTTCCGCGCAGCCACCTTCGGCGACGTGCTGCGCTCGGAGTGGACCAAGCTCCGTTCGGTCCGGTCGACCTTCTGGGCGCTGACCGTGACCGTCGTGCTCGGCATCGGCCTGGGGGCCGTCATCAGCGCGGCCGCCGCCCACGGCTACGCCAAGAGCAGCGTCTCCGGCAAGCTGAGCTGGGACCCGACCGGGGTCAGCCTGGCCGGGGTGGCCATCGCCCAGCTGGCCATCGCCGTGCTCGGGGTGCTCTGCATCAGCTCGGAGTACTCGTCCGGGATGATCCGCACCAGCCTGATCGCCGTCCCGAAGCGAGGCCGGGTACTGGCGGCCAAGTCGCTGGTCTTCGCCGCGGTGACCTTCGTCGTGGGCGAGGTCACCAGCTTCATGGCGTTCTTCGCTGGGCCAGGCCCTCATCAGCGGCCATGCCCCCCACGCGGCGCTCGGCGATCCCGGGGTAGCCCGGGCGGTGGTGGGGGCGGGGCTGTACCTGACCGCCCTGGCGGTGCTCAGCGTCGCCGCGGGGACCTTGCTCCGGCACCCGGCCGCCGCCATCGCCGCCATGGTGGCCGTCCTGTTCGTCCTCCCCGGGATCGCCCAGGCGCTGCCGGACTCGTGGCGGAACCCGGTCACCGAGTTCTGGCCGACCCAGGCCGGGAGCCAGCTCACCAGCGTCTACCACTCCGCCCACACCCTCCAGCCCTGGCCCGGCTTCGGCGTGATGTGCCTGTTCGTCGCCATCGTGTACGCCATCGCCTGGACGCTGCTGGACCGCCGGGACGCATGATGGCGGTCAGGGCGCGTCGCCATACCCAGCGACCCCGGCCCCCGCTGCAGGCAGTGACCAGTGAGCCCTTTCTCATCCTGGCCGTGACGGGTTCTCCACGGTCTGGCGACGTCGCGGCGTGCCGCCGCCGGGAATGAGAAAGCCCCGGCAGATGAGCTAGCCGGCAAAACTCGCCTCATAACCACTACCAGGGGCTTCCGCGCTTTTCTACCGTGCCTCGCTGCCGTTGCCGCGTCAGACCCTGAACTTCGCGGCCGGGATCATCCGCCGCCACCGGATCTGGATCGGCGCGCTGCGGCGGAAGCTGAACCCCGGGCAGCAGGCCCTCCTGGTCCTGGCCTGCCTGCGCAAAGGCGGGACGTTCGCCAGCCTCGCGGCCGGGTCCGGGGTCGGCACGGCCACTGCCTGGCGGTACGTGAAGGAGACGGTCGCGCTGCCCGCCGCACGGGCGCCGAGGCTGCGCAAGGCGGCCCGGGACGCGGCGAGGGCCGGGCACGCCTACGTCGTCCTGGACGGGACGCTGATCCCCATCAACCGGGTCGCCGCGGACCGGCCCTTCTACTCCGGCAAGCATCAGAAGCACGGCATGAACCTGCAGGTCATCGCCGGCCCCCGAGGCGACATCCTCTGCCGGGCTATCACCATCCACCGACGTCCACGACGGCGAGGTGCGTTGGATCGGCATGCCGCCTGCAGTGTCATAACCGCGCGGCTCGACCCCCGAACACGCCCGACATTGCGTGAAATGAGGGCGTTACGCCATCGCATACTTTAGTTCCATGGCAGGTTAGTGCTGCCCCCCGGCGCGTTGCGTGTATCTCCAGGCGAGTTCGGGCGTGTGCGCCCGCGCGGTGCTGGCAACGGCGGTTTTCCGGCCCATCTGGCTCCTGATGGACCGCGAGCTCGGTAGTCCTACGGATACGGCGGGTTCCGCGCGCGCCAGAGCGCCTGAGAGATCCGTGCGCGCAACGGATTTGCCCTGATCTTCCCGTCCGTAGGGTCAGCAATATGCAAACAGAACACAAGCCGCGCGCCCTACTCGGCGCTGCCAGATCTTCATCACCAAGCCGCGAGGCTGAAGGCCTGGCGTAGGCAACCCGGTCACCCGCACAGACATATGACCTGGTTCTGGCTGAACATCCCGCTCGGCACTACCCAGGAAGGGAGGTGTGCACGATGCTGACCGGCAAATGGGTCACCGCTGACGATGGAGCTCTTGTCATGCAGTGGACTGAACAGGAGCGTGAGCAGAAGCTTAAGCATGAGCGTGAGGAGCTGACAATTGCTGCTTGAGGCCGATCGGCTGCCCGGGCAGTTCTGGATATCGCGTGCCTCTCCGGTAGTCCGGTTGACGCCACGAGGGAAATCGCCCGTTCCTGCCCGGGCCACCACCGCATCCGGCAAGGATCTCCCCATAGACGGACATGGGGGCGATGTCGGCGCCCGGCACGAAATGATCCGGCCGCCGGGCCCCCGGGCAGGCCGGTGCCGTTGAGCAGATGCAGCATATATTTCACGAGCTGCACGCTGATGGGCGCAATGCTCTTTGCGCCGTCTGCGAGGGCCAGTACTGGTCAAGGTGATGCGAACTGTCGGCGCAGCCCCGCTGCAGGCTCCTAGCCCGGTGCGGCGCGATCGTTCCCGCGGTCGCCGTCGGGTGAGGTGCCCGTCGATGTTGCGGACGAATGATCCGGCCGTCGCCGGCTCGACCGCGCCTGACCTGGCGGCCGAACGGCGGCTCGGCATTCGGTTATCAAAGGGAAGCCTCGCCTAGCCTGCAGTCGCGCCACCAGCTTCGGTCCGACGATCGATCGGCCGGACCGCATAACCATGCATCGCTACCACGTACGGAGAACGCCCGCACATGCCGCGGACAGCTGCGACACGAGGTCGCACGTTGTGAGTAGTCCGTCGATTGGAGGTTCGACTTGATGTCGAAGACGTGACGCCGGTCAGTGTCCAGGACCGGTCCCCGCCCCGGCGTGCGTGGTCAGTAATGACCGGGTGCGAAGCCCGGGGAAAAGCTCAAGGGCGCCCGCTCCGACCCAATGCCACGGACTTAAGCGTTTTTGACGTGGTTGGGGTCAGCGGTGCGGACGGCGGGCGGGAGGCTGTTCTTAGTAACGGAGTGTGACGCCGTACCCGGGGCCGTCGTTGTGCGTGCCTGGCGGTGACGGCCCGGGAACGGGGGGCTGTGCTGTACCGGCCAGGGTGAACGGGCATTGCCCGGCGCGGCGTTACGGGTGATATGGCGGGACTCCTGTAGAAGGCGTGGTATCTGACGCCAGTCTTCGCACAGGAGCCCCGGGTGAAGTTTTACCGTGCTGCGCCGCTGAATACCATTCCGGCAGGTCAGGGTGATCCGGCTGGGCTGGGCGGCGCGGTGATCGCGATCCGGCTGGCGGACCTGGCCTGCCCGGCGGCGCAAGCCGGCCGTACGGCGCTGGTGGTGGCCGGCACACCGCAGATCCGCGCCGGGGAGCAGCTGGTGTTCGTGAAGGTGGTCGCGGCCGCGCCGGCGGTGGTCCGCCGCGACGGCAAGGTGCAGGCTGGCGGGCATCCGGCTGATCATGCCCGGCTGGGCGCCTGGAACAGCAGCTCGATGACCTGGCCGGTCCCGGGGTGATCGATGAGATCGCCGCGCAGGCGACGCTGGGCGGGAAGGTGAAAGGCAAGGCCAGGCGGTCGATGACGGCCGCGGCGGCGATCCGCGCGACGGTCTTGATGGCGGTGATGCCCGGCGCGGACTACGCCGGGGTGCTGGCCGCGGTCTTCGGTGACCTGGCGCTGGTCCCCTGGCAGCGGCCGTTCCAGGTGCCCACCCCCAAGGTGCTGGGCAGCTGGCGGGCGGCCCTGGGTCTCGCGCCGCTGGCCCGGCTGCAGGCCCGGCTGCTGGCTGCGGTCGGCGGCGAGCACCGCGACCACGACTACCGGGCCGTCCGCGTCGGCGAGCTGCGCCTGGGCTCGATCGACGGGTCCGTGACGCGGGTCCCCGATACTCCCGCCTGCCGCCAGGCGTTCGGCTCGGCAGGCACCGCTGATGACTCCGGGCCCTACCCGCAGGTCCGTGACCTGCTGGCCGGCGACGCCTCTACCCGCGCCACGCTGGCGGTGGTCTCCGGCCCCTCCGGCGGGGCCAAGGCCGAGGGCGAGCAGACGCTGCTGGACACCATGATCACCCGGTACCCGGGAGTGTTCACCGGCGACCGGGTCTGGGTCCTGGACCGCAATTTCCCCGGCGCGGACCGGATCGCCCGGATGCTGGCCACCGGCACCCACGTGCTCATTCGCGTCAAGAGCGACCTCGCTCTGCCCCGGACCGGCGCCTTCCTGCCGACGGCAGCTACTACAGCTACCTCACCGGCGGAGGCGGCCGGTGGTGCCTGAAAGTCCGCGTCATCGAATACCACGTGACCGTGGACGGCCAGGATGTCCCGGAGATGTTCTGCCTGATCACCGATCTGCATGACTATGCGGCCTACCCGGCCGCCCAGCTCGCGGGCGCGTACGCCTGGCGGTGGACCGGGTCGAGACCGCGCTGAAGGAAGCCAAGTCCGCCATCGCCGGCGCCGGGCCGTCGCCGGGCCGATCCTCCGCTCGAAAACCCCCGAGCTGATCAACCAGGAGCACGCCGCCTGGATCTGCGGCACCGAGCTCGTCCGCGCCCTGGCCCGCGCCGCCGCCCGCCGGGCCGCCCCGCCCGCAAGGGCCGCCGCGCCGGGCAGCCGGTGCAGCCCCGGCAGATATCGTTCACCGCCGCCCGCCGCGCCGGCCTGGACAGCACCCGGTCCGGTACCGCCACCGCCAGCCTGCCCGCCGCCATCATCGCGGCCCTGCACCGCAACGCCCTGCACGACCTCGGCAAACGCCGCATCGTCACCAGCCGGAACAGGCACCGCGACCGCAAGACCAAAACCCGCCCGGCATTCCCCGCCGCCGGACGCGGCGTCGCCACCCGCACCGCGGCCGCCCAGGTTAGCGTCTGCGCGCCAGCCGCGGCCTGACCACCGCCCTCTCGGATTCCCTGCCCGAAACAGCCGGACGTGGAACCGGCCGCCCGCCCGGGAGCGACACCCGGGCCACGCCAATACCCGTAACGCTCCGCAACCACCAACCCGGACCATGACGCGCGCCCGGAAAGCTGGCCACCAACGCTGATCAAGCTCAAGTCCATGGCATTGCTCCGACCGGGGGCTACAGGTGAGGGGAAGACCGAAAGGGTGAATACCAGTGAACCACCGCGGATGCCTCGTTACGGCAACTCCCCGCGTCGGGTCGTGCTGGCGGAGATGATAAGGAGCGAGCCGCTGAGAATCGGCAGGCGGCGACCGCGGACTGTCCGACGGTCGTATGGACACCGCCGCTCCCGGGGTACAGGTGGCACCCGGCCCGGTCGTATCTCATGCGTGTGGAACGTGGAAACCCCGTCAGGTCCATCACGCCCGCACCGGCGTGGTGGTAGGCCAACCGCAAGGGAGGCGGAATCCCGGGGCGGGAACAGGACACCCAAGAAGCGAATGCCGGCAGCCGAAAGGAAACAGGAAAGCGGAGCCATCTGTCACCGGTATCTCCAGCCGGCGGGCATCTGTATAACTGGCCGGATACCGGGCCTGGTGCCCGGCCGCGAAAGCGGGCTGACGTGTGGTGGGTGAGCCTTTGAAGAAGAACGTGCTGGAACCACCGGAACCGAAGGGCAAGTTGGACGCCGAGACGGTGAACGGACCGGAGGACGAGACCCTCGGCTGGGACGCCATCGTGTGGCCCGTGCATGAGGAGAACGTACGGCGGCTACGGCAAAGAATCTTCAAGGCGACGAAGGAGCAGGATCTGGCCACGGTCAGGAACCTGCAGAGGATGATGCTGCGGAGCTGGTCGAACACGCTGGTCAGCGTGCGGCAGGTAACGCAGCGCAACGCTGGTCGCGGAACTCCGGGGGTAGACGGGCAGGTCGCGCTGACCGCCCGGGCGAGGATGGACCTGGCCGTGCAGGTGCACCGCACAGCACGGTCCTTCCAGCCCCTGCCAGTCCGCCGAGTGTACATACCGAAGGCCAATGGAAAACAAAGGCCGCTCGGAATTC